>NZ_FCNW02000001.1 GCF_001544475.1 Caballeronia humi
GCGCGAGGACGGATGTATGACTGCTGCACCGGTCCGGTGTACCGCGCGTTGCCACAGTGGGTCCGCGAGCCAAGCCCGGTTCCGCCGTGAGGGCGACACTTACTCTCCAGCGCCAATCCCAATCAAACGCTAGTGATGGATTGGTTAGCACTGGCGGTTGAAAGCTGCTTTCTTTGCTTACTTTCTTTGCAGCAGCAAAGAAAGTGAGTCCCGCCCCGGACAGGGGCAGAGCTAATAGACCGCTAAAAAAGCAAGTTTCATGGGAGCACAAGCGCATCAAACGGTTGAAACCCCAACCCCAACCCGGACCCCAAGCGCCAGCGTCACTCACTCCCGCGCCGCGCCCGACGCCCCATGGCTCAGCCAGTCCAGCACCGCGCCCGCTTCCTCATCGCCGGCTTCGCGAACCTTCGCCACCGTCTCGTTGAGCTTCGCCCCCGCTTGCGGCGCCGCGCGCCGAATCGCGACGCCGACCGCGAGAATATCGATGATGACGAGATGCAGGATGCGCGAAATCATCGACAACTGCGACTCGCGGATCTCAATGTGATCCGTTTCCAGCGCCACCGTCGCGCGCTTGGCGAGCGGCGTGTTGCTCGACGTGATCGCGACCACCGTCGCGCCCTGCTGCATCGCGACTTCCAGCACGCGCAGCAATTCAGGCGCACGCCCCGACTTCGACACCGCCACGATCACGTCGCCCTTGCCGAGCAGCGCCGCCGACGCCGCCTGCATGTACAAATCGCCGTAAGCGATCGTCGGAATGCCGAAGCGGAAGAACTTGTAGTGCGCGTCCTGCGCGACGATGTTCGAGTTGCCGAGCCCATAGAACTCGATGCGCCGCGCGCCGTTCAAAATGTCGATCGCGCGCTCGACGTTGTCGAAATTGAGATGCTCGCGCAGCTGCAAAATCGCCGACACGGTATTGTCAAGCACCTTCGCGCCGAAATCGGTGGCGGTGTCGCCGAGATGCACCTGGCTGTGGCTCACGGGAATCGTGCCGGTCAGGCCGGTCGCGAGCTTGAGCTTGAAGTCGGAGAGCCCCGTGCAGCCGAGCGAGCGGCAAAAGCGGATCACCGTCGGCTGGCTGACGTCCGCCTTCCTCGCAATGTCGATGATCGGATCGTTGATGATCGAGCGCGGGTGATTCAGCGCCAGATCGGCGACGCGCCTCTCGGCGGGCGTCAGCGCATCGCGCATCTGGCGAATCCGCTCGAACACCGCCGACGATCCGCTGTTCGCGCGATTCGACAGTTGCTCGGCCAGAATCGCCGAAACGCCAAGGAACGCCGGATATTCCGCCGTGATGACGTAGGTCGGAATGCCGGACAGATACTGCTGAAAGCGCCCTTTGGCCTCGAAACGCTCGCGAAACGGCGACTTGTGGAACAGTTCGCCCAACTTGAGCACCACCCCGCCGCCGATATAGATGCCGCCCAGCGCGCCGAGCGTCACCGCGATATTCCCCGAGAACGTGCCGAGAATGCCGCAAAAGCAGTTGACGGCTTCCAGCGCGAGCGCCTCGCCGTCGTGGGCGCGTTTCGTGACGTCGGCGCTCGTGAACGGCTCGGCCACCGTTACGTTGTCGCGCTCCGCGAATGCGCGGTAAATGACCTCCAGCCCCGGCCCCGCCGAGACGCGCTCGAACGACACGTGACTCGGAAACTTGCGGCGCGCATAGCGCAGCACGAGGTCTTCGTCTTCGTTCGTCGGCGCGAAAGTGGCGTGGCCGCCCTCGCTGCCGAGCGCGATCCAGCGGTCATCCGCCGGAATCAGGCCCGAGACGCCCAGGCCCGTGCCCGGCCCGAGCAGGCCGATCACGCTGTTCTGCCGCCGCGCGCCGCCGCCGACCTGCACGCGCTGCGCGTCGGTCAGGCCCGGCAGCGCCATCGCGAGCGCGGTGAAGTCGTTGACCACGAGCAGCGTGTCGAAGCCGAGCGCCCGGCGCGTCGCTTCGATCGAAAAACTCCAGTCGTGATTGGTCATCGCGACGTGATCGCCGTCGACCGGATTCGCGATCGCGACCGCCGCGTGGTTGACGCGGCCGACCTTGGTGTCCTTCAGGTACTGCTGCATGACCTCGGCGATGCCGGGATAGTCGGCGCCCGGATACACGCGGATCTGGCCGATCTCGCCGGGCGACGTTTCCAGCGCGAAGCGCGCGTTGGTGCCGCCGACGTCGGCGAGCAGCCTCGGTCCGTCGGGATGCTGGTTGCCGGCCGGCGCGGCCTTGCTATGCACACCAGTAGACATCGAGCTTGACTCCCTGAGCATTGGCCAACGTCGAGATGGCGTTTTTTTGCGGCGCGGCGAGCGCCGCGTTCAATACGTCGAGCTTCTTCTGGCCCGCGATCAGCAGATACAACTGGCCGATCTGCTTCAGCGCCGACATCGACAGGCTCACGCGCGCGTGCGGCGCGCTCGCCGGATGCACGGCGATGAAACGGTCGGCGCTCGAGATCGCGAAATCCCATTCGGGGGCGTCGGCGAAGATCGAGGCCGTGTGCCCGTCCTCGCCCATGCCGAGGATGGCGACGTCCGGCAGGCGGCGCTGCGCGTCGCCGTTCAGATCGGCGACGTGCTCTTCCAGCGACTGCGACGTGTCGACGAGCGGCCAGAAGTACGCCGCGCTCGCCGCGTCCTGCAGGAGCGTCTCGCGCACGAGGCGCGCGTTGCTCGCGGCGTCGGATTCGGGCACCCAGCGATCGTCGACGAGCGTTACGTCGATGTGCGCCCAGTCGAGCGCGTGCGTGGAAAGCGTCTGCAAAAAGGGCCGCGGACTCGTGCCGCCGGACACGGCGAGCGTCGCGTGGGGGGCTTGAGCGCCGCCGGACGCGGCGCCGCGAGCCGCCAGCGACGCCTGTAGCGCGTCGCCCACGGCTTTCGCCAGCGCGTCCGACTGGGCGCGCGGGTCGTCGAAAGTGTGAAGCTCGATCACTGCTCCTCCATCCTGCTTTGTTTTGATTTGATCAGCCCGCCGCTTCGATGCGGGCGGCGGGTGTCTTCCCCAGAACTTCTGCGCTCTATTGTCGTCTTGTTTTGTAAGCTTCACTGCGCGCCAAAAAGCGTCGCGCGCACATCAGTTCTCTTCTTCCAGCCAGCACGTTCCGTGCTGCGCCAGCATCGCGCTCGATGCCGCCGGCCCCCACGTGCCCGCCGCGTAAGGCTTCGGCGGCTTGGTCGAGACGGCCCATTCGTTCAGGATCGGTTCGACCCAGCGCCACGCCGCTTCCTGCTCGTCGCGCCGCACGAAAAGCGCGAGGCGCCCGCGAATCACGTCGAGCAACAGGCGCTGGTACGCCTCCATCTGCCCTTCGCGGAAAAACTGGTCGAACGCGAGGTCGAGGTGCACGCTCGCGAGATTCATCCCTTCGCCCGGCTGCTTTGCGAGGCAATAGAGGCGGATGGTTTCGTTCGGCTGCAAGCGGATAACGAGGCGGTTCGCCCCGGCGCGCAAGGCGTTCGCGCCGAGCGCCGAGTGCGGCACCGGGCGGAAATTCACGACGATCTCCGCGACCCGGTCCGCCAGCCGCTTGCCCGTGCGCAGGAAGAACGGCACGCCGGCCCAGCGCCAGTTTTCGATCTCGACTTTCAGCGCGACGAAGGTCTCCGTCCTGCTCTCGGTGCGCACGCCGGGTTCGGTCGCGTAGGCCGGCACCGACTGGCCCTTGATCACGCCCGCGTGATACTGGCCGCGCACGGCGACCTTGCTGATGTCGCGTTCGTCGATGGGCTTGAGCGCGCGCAGCACGCGCAGCTTTTCGTCGCGGACGGAATCGGAATCCATCGAATGCGGCGGCTCCATCGTCACGATGGAGAGCAGTTGCAGCAGGTGGTTCTGCACCATGTCGCGCAACGCGCCGGTGTTGTCGTAGAAATCGCCGCGCGCTTCCACGCCGAGTTCTTCCGCGATCGTGATCTGGATGCTCTCCACCCATTCGCGGCGCCAGAGCGGCTCGAACAGCGCATTGCCGAAGCGCAGCGCGAGTAAGTTTTGCACCGGCTCCTTGCCGAGATAGTGGTCGATCCGGTAGATCTGCTCTTCCTGGAAGATCTCGCCGACCGCGTCATTAATGGCATTCGACGATTCCAGGTCGTAGCCGAGCGGTTTTTCCAGCACGATGCGCGCGTTCTGGTTCAGCCCGACTTCGGCGAGCGCGCGGCAGATCGGCACGAAAAGCGACGGCCCGGTCGCGAGATAGAAGACACGCGTGCCGTCGTGCTGGGCAACCGCGTCTCGCAAAATCCGGAAATCCTCCGGCCGGCCAAGGTCGATATGCACGTATTCGACGCGCGCAAGAAAGCCCGTCCACGCGCTTTCGTCCACGACACCGTTCTTCGCGACGTGTGGCTTCACGTGCTCCTCAACCCAGCCGAGATACGCCTCGCGCGTCTCGACGCCGCGCGCCACCGCCACGATCTTGCCTGCCGCCGCGAGCATGCCCGCACGGTGCGCTTCGAAGAGCGCCGGCAGGATCTTGCGCATCGAAAGATCGCCGGTTCCGCCGAACAGCACGAAGATGAAATTCGAGTCGGTTTGCATGTGTCTCCGTCGTCCTCAGGAGGACCGTAGTCCGATAAAAATATTTTTGACACTGAATTGTAGTTTAACTACAATCCAAATCAAGAGGTAATGTCATCCCGGAATAAAAAGCTTATGTCAATCAGAATATGAGCGTTTTCCCGAGGTTTTGGCGTTTTTTTGCATGTTAACGGACCTCCGGCGCCGGCGCATTTTGCGCACGGTGATCGGGCGCCAGTTTTCAGCGACCTCGTGCCTTCGCGCCGGGCGATCGCCGTACATCCGGCAATCGGCGGCCAAAGGCTCAAGCAAAATCAAAAGAGGAGACAACCGTTGCGATTCGAAACACTCATCTCTTGAGAGCCGTACGGCCGCCTATCGGTCTGCCGGCCTTGGCGCGCGAGTCCAGAGGTTCTCTGCCGGCCCGCCGCACTCTTCCCGCCGACACGCCGAGCCCCGGCCACCCCGTTTTTTCGTTTTACCCGTGTTTCCAGCCAACGCTTCCTGTCGCATCAGGGGCCAATCGTTTTTTGTTCAGGTGTTTCGGAGGAGATAAACAATGAAAGTCCGTAAGCTCATGGGCGCGCTTTGCGCCGCTGGTCTCATGTGTGGCGCGTCGGCGTCGGTGCAGGCGGCCGAAGCCGTGTCGGTGTTGCACTGGTGGACGTCCGGCGGTGAATCGAAGGCGATTGGCGTGCTCAAGGACGACATGACCAAGCAGGGCTACACGTGGAAGGACTTCGCCGTCGCCGGTGGCGCCGGTGCCGCTGCGATGACCGCGCTGAAGACCCAGGTGATTTCGGGCAACGCGCCGACGGCCGCGCAGATCAAGGGTCCGCTGATCCAGGAATGGGCGGAGCAAGGGGTGCTCGTGCCGATCGATTCGGTTGCCGGTGACTGGAAGAAGAACCTGCCGCCTGAAATCGACAAGATCATGCACGCCGACGGCCACTACGTCGCCGCGCCCTTCTCGGTGCACCGCGTGAACTGGCTGTACATCAACAAGGCCGCGCTCGACAAGGCCGGCGGCAAGGTACCGACCACCTGGCCCGAATTCTTCGAAGTCGCCGACAAGATGAAGGCCGCGGGCCTGGTCGCGGTCGCGGCCGGCGGCCAGCCGTGGCAGGACCTGACGCTGTGGGAAGACGTCGTGCTGTCGCAGGGCGCGGACTTCTACAAGAAGGCGATCGTCGATCTGGACCAGAAGACGCTGACCTCGGACCAGATGGTCAAGGTGTTCGACACGGTCCGCAAGGTCCAGTCGTACTTCGATAACGGCCGCACCGGCCGCGACTGGAACCTCGCCACGGCGATGGTCATCAACGGCAAGGCCGGCATGCAGTTCATGGGCGACTGGGCGAAGGGCGAATTCGCGGGCGCGAACAAGAAGGCGGGCACCGACTACGTCTGCGCGGCCGTGCCGGGCACGGAGAAGTCCTTCACGTTCAACGTCGACTCGTTCGTGTTCTTCCAGCAGAAGGGCCAGAAGACCGCCACGCCCGGTCAGCTCGCACTCGCGAAGACCATCATGTCGCCGGAATTCCAGGAGCAGTTCAGCCTGAACAAGGGTTCGGTGCCGGCACGCCTGGGCGTCAAGATGGACAAGTTCGACGACTGCGCGAAGAAGGCCTACTCCGACGAACAGACGTCGCTCAAGTCGGGCGGCTATGTGCCCTCGCTGGCGCACGGCATGGCTCAGGGCGATGCGACCGCTGGCGCGATCACGGACGTCGTGACGAAGTTCATGAACTCGTCGCAGGATTCGAAGAGCGCGGTTCAGGCTCTCGCGAACGCCGCCAAGACGAAGTAATGACGTAGAGCAAGCGGGCGCCGTACGGTTTGCACCGATGGCGCCCGCTTCGAAAGAAGCACCAAAATCGTCGCATCATGTGCTGGCGTGACACCGGTAGCGCCGCTCTCTCGCGCTCCCGGCGGCTCGCCGGCACGTTTTCCAGGAGTCGAGTTGTGGCTGCCTCCCTCAGCGGTACCGCGGACAAAAATCCGCAAAACCCGCCCCGCCGCGCATCTCCCGCGGCGGCGCTTGCCGATAAATGGATTCCGAAGCTGGTGCTCGCACCGAGCGTGCTGATCGCGCTGGTCTTCGTCTACGGTTTCATCCTGATCACCGGTTATCTGTCGCTCACGAATTCGCGACTGATGCCGCGCTATGAGTTCTCCGGCCTCGACCGCTATCGACAGCTCTTCGCCAACGACGTCTGGTGGACCTCGGCCGCGAATCTCGGCTGGTTCGGCATTCCGTTCATCGCGATCTGCGTCGCGCTCGGGCTCTTCCTCGCGATCCTGCTCGACCAGAAGATCCGCAACGAAGGCGCCCTGCGCGCGCTTTTTCTGTATCCGATGGCGCTGTCGTTCATCGTGACGGGCACCGCGTGGCAGTGGATTCTCAATCCGGGCCTGGGCCTGGAGAAAGTGTTCCACGACTGGGGCTGGACGAGCTTCTCGTTCGACTGGCTCGGCAATCCGGACAAAGCCATCTTCTGCGTCGTGATCGCGGCCGTGTGGCAATCGACCGGTTTCGTCATGGCGCTCTTCCTCGCGGGCCTGCGCGGCGTGGACGCGGAAATCTTCAAGGCGGCGCAAATGGACGGCGCGGGCCTGCCGACCATCTACCGCAAGATCGTGATTCCGAGCATGCGGCCGGTGTTCTTCTCCGTGCTGCTGATTCTCTGCCACATCACGATCAAGACCTTCGACCTCGTCGTCGCGCTGACGGCGGGCGGTCCGGGCACGTCGTCCTCGCTGCCGGCGATGTTCATGTACACGTTTTCGTTCAATCGCGGGCAACTGGGCGTCGGCGCCGCGTCGTCGATGATGATGCTCGCGACGGTGGTCGCGGTGCTCGTGCCGCTCATGTATCTCGAATCGAGGAGCACCCGCAATGCAGCCTAAGATGACGATAAGCCGCGCCGTCATTTACGCGGCGCTGATCCTGTTCGCGCTCTACTTCCTGTTCCCGATCTACGTGATGGTGTCCACGTCGTTCAAGGACCTCGACCAGTTGCGCACCGGCAACCTGCTCACGCCGCCCACGCACTGGACGTTCGCGCCGTGGGTGAAAGCGTGGCAGGAAGCGTGCACCGGCGTGCGCTGCGACGGCATGAAGCCGTTCTTCCTGAACTCCGTGATGATGGTGATCCCGGCCGTGCTGCTCTCGTCGATCATCGGCGCGTTCAACGGCTATGTGCTCACGCACTGGCGCTTTCCAGGCGCTGATGCGCTCTTCACGATGCTGCTGGTCGGCTGCTTCATCCCGTTCCAGGCGATTCTCCTGCCGATGGCGCGACTGCAGGGCATGCTCGGACTGTCGAACACGATCGGCGGGCTCGTGCTCGTGCACGTGGTGTACGGCATCGCGTTCACGACGATGTTCTTCCGCAATTTCTACGTGAGCATTCCGGCGGAACTCGTGAAGGCGGCGCGCATCGACGGTGCGGGTTTCTTCACGATCTTCACGAAGATCCTGCTGCCGGTTTCGCTGCCGATCTTCATGGTCTGCCTGATCTGGCAATTCACGCAGATCTGGAACGACTTCCTGTTCGGGATCGTGTTCTCCGGCGTCGATTCGATGCCGATCACCGTCGCCCTGAACAACCTCGTGAACACGTCGACGGGCGTGAAGGAATACAACGTCGACATGGCGGGCGCGATCATCGCGGCGCTGCCGACACTCGTCGTCTACATGGTCGCCGGCCGCTTCTTCGTGCGCGGCCTGACGGCGGGCGCGGTGAAGGGCTGAATTTTTTGGCGGGCGCCGCCTCTAAAGGCGCGCTCGCTGGCTAAAGACAATCGAGCAGCAAGAGACAAAGAGGATTCACAATGGCAAGCCTTTCCATCCGTGACGTGTACAAGACCTACCCGAACGGGGTGCCGGTTTTGAAGGGCGTCAACATCGACATCGACGACGGCCAGTTCCTGATTCTCGTCGGCGGCTCGGGCTGCGGAAAATCGACGCTCCTGAACATGATCGCCGGACTCGAGACCGTGACCAAGGGCGACATCATGATCGGCGGCCAGACGGTCAACAACCTCTCGCCGAAGGACCGCGACATCGCGATGGTGTTCCAGTCGTACGCGCTCTACCCGTCGATGAGCGTGCGCGACAACATCTCGTTCGGCCTCAACATCCGCAAGGTGCCGAAGGACGAGCAGAAGAAGATCGTCGATCGCGTGTCGGACACGCTGCAGATCCAGCATCTGCTCGACCGGAAGCCGGGGCAGTTGTCCGGTGGCCAGCGCCAGCGCGTCGCGATGGGCCGCGCGCTCGCCCGCGATCCCGTGATGTTCCTGTTCGACGAACCGCTTTCGAACCTCGACGCGAAGCTGCGTATCGAAATGCGCTCGGAAATCAAGCTGCTGCATCAGCGCCTTGGAACGACGATCGTCTACGTGACGCACGACCAGATCGAAGCGATGACGCTCGGCGACCGCATCGCCGTGATGAAGGACGGCGTCGTGCAGCAGTTCGGCGCGCCGCAGGAAATCTACGATTCGCCGGCGAACCTGTTCGTCGCGGGCTTCATTGGCGCGCCGCCGATGAACTTCGTCAGCGGCAAGCTGGTGGAAGCGGGCTCGGGGATCGGGCTGGAGCTGGATACAGGCGTCGCGCGCCAGGTGCTGAACCTGCCGTTCGATGCGCCGAAGCTGCGCAACAAGACCGGCGAGGAAGTGATTCTCGGGCTGCGCCCCGAGCGCATCACCGATGCGCGCAGCGCGCATGACGTCACGAACGCGAGCCTGCAGCCGGTGGAAGTGAAAGTCGACGTGATCGAGCCGACCGGCCCCGATACGCTCGTATTCGCGCAAGTGAACGGCAAGCGGATCGTGAGCCGCGTGCACCCGGCGGCGAACCCGCAGCCGCTTACCAACATGACGCTGTTGTTCGATGTGTCGAAGGCTGTGTTGTTCGATCCGAAGACGGAGGAGCGGCTGGCTTGAGTCTTTGGTTTGCTTTTTGCGATGAAGCCGCGCTTTATGCGCGGCTTTTTTCATGGCGCGACGCTTTTGCCCCCCGCCCGACGAGCGATGCGCCCACGGCGGGCATAATCGAAGTCTTGCCGCACCCCGCGTGCGACTCTTCACAGGCTTTCCATCGCATGAGTTTTCTCTCCACGCATCCCGAACTCGCCTTCCCTTCTGCAAGCGAAGGCGATCCGTTCATCGCCCTCGAAGCGCTCGATGACGCGCAGGTCGACGCCTGGATCGGCGCACAGAATCAGCGCACGATGAACGCGTTCGGCCACACGCCCGACGCCGATGCGCTGACCGCACGGCTCGCGAAGGCGTACACGTCGAAGGACCGCATCGTCACCTGCTCGCGCTACGGCGACTGGGGCTACAACACCTGGCAGGACGACGAGCATCCGCTCGGCATCACGCGCCGCACGCCGTGGAGCGCCTGGCTCGCGGGCAAGCCGGAGTGGCAAACCGTGCTCGACGTCGATGCGCTCGATCTCAACAACGTCGAAGGCGACGACACCCGCTGGGCGCTGCACGGCTTCGACATGCTCTACCCCACCTGGGACCGCGCGCTCGTGAGCCTGTCGCCGGGCGGCTCGGACGCGTGCATCGTGCGCGAGTTCGATGTCGAAGCGCGAGCGTTCGTCGCGGGCGGCTTCGAGTTGCCCGATGTCGGCAAGCACGGCATTTCGTGGATCGATCGCGATACGGTGTACGTCGGCTGGGACGATAGCGCGCATACGAAGAAGCCTGCGCTTACCACTTCCGGGTTTCCGCGCGAGGCACGCCGCTGGTCACGCGGCACGCCGCTCGCTCAAGCGCCCGTCGTGTTCGAGGGCAAGCGGCGCGATGTGTCGGCGGGTGCGGACTACGATCCTCTGGAGAAGCTTCACTTCGCGTCGCGTGCGGTGACGTTCTACGAGACGATGCAGTACTGGCTCGACGAGACGACGGGCGAGTGGCGCCAGTACGACGTACCGCTGCACGCCGAGATCGAGCACTGGAACGGCTGGTTCTTCGTCACGCCGCGCGAGGACTGGACCGTTGCGGGCACGCGTTACGCGAGCGGGTCGCTGCTTGTGATGCGGCGCGACGCGTTTCTCGACGGAGCGCGCGATTTCACCGTGCTCTTCAAGCCGTCGGGGCGGCGCGTGCTTGCGGACATCGACTTCACGAAGCAGTGGCTGATCGTCTCGCAAATGGACGACGGCGAGCCGCGCATCGCGCTTTGGCGCCCGCCTGCGCAAGCCGAAGCGTTGTGGGACACGCGTGATTTCGCGCTGCCGACGGCAAGCCAGTCGTATCTCGATTCGATCGATTCGGAGCGCGACGATACGGTGCTCATCCACGTCGAGCATTTTTTGACACCGCCGTCGCTGTATTTCGCGGATCTTGCTGATGGCGCCATCGATGAGCCGTGGCAACTGCTCGCGCAGCTTCCCGCGCAGTTCGACGCGACGGGGCTTTCGGCCGTGCGTCGTCACGCCCGCGCGCCCGATGGCGTCGAGATTCCGTACTGGCTGATCGGCCGCGAGGCGAATCTCGCGGGGAGCGCCGCGCCGTGCCTGTTGTACGGCTACGGCGGCTTTGAAGTCGCGCTCGATCCCCACTACGACGCGACGACCGGCATGGCCTGGCTCGAATCCGGCGGCCTGTTCGCGATCGCGAATATTCGCGGCGGCGGCGAGTTCGGGCCGCTTTGGCATCAGGCGGCGCAGCGCGAAAAACGCCAGGTCTCGTTCGACGATTTCCTGGCGGTCGCGCAATCGCTGATCGAGTCGGGTGTGACGACGGCGAAGCAACTCGCGATCCGCGGCGGCAGCAATGGCGGCCTCCTGACCGGCGCGTGCATGATTCAGCGGCCTGAGTTGTTCGGCGCGGTGCTGTCGGAGGTGCCTCTCCTCGACATGGCGCGCTTCCACCTGCTACTGCAGGGCGCATCGTGGATCGACGAATACGGCGACCCCGACGATGCCGACGACCTGCGTTTTCTGATGACCTATTCGCCGTATCAGAAGGTGCGGGTTGACGCGGTGTATCCGCCAGCCCTGTTCACGTCATCGACGACGGATGACCGCGTGCACCCCGGCCACGCCCGCAAGATGGCCGCACGGATGCAGACGCAAGGGCATGAAAGGACGTGGTATCTGGAGAACCGGGACGGCGGGCACGGCGCGGGTGTCGAGCCGGAAGCGGTAGCGCGTGTAGAGGCGACGGCCTTTACGTTCCTGAAGGCGATGGTGGGGTGACTGCGGGTCGCGCTCCGCCACGCGGGGCGTTGATGAGAAGAGTCTTATGCCCTTGACGGGAAGCACCTCAAACTGACTCGCCTCCCGCCGCGTCGAACGCGCTCGAACTGCCGGGCGTCCGTCAGACCGCCCTGACCGGCGTCTCATGCCACCGCAACACCAGTGTGCGCCCGGCGAACGTCAGCAACCCGCAGACTCCGATCACGACACCCATTCCGCGCGGCGTTCCGTCGTGGAAAAGCCCCACCGCAAGCGACGCCGCCGCCCCGAGCGCCAACTGCACCGCCCCAAAAAGCGCCGCCGCCGCGCCCGCGTTATGCGGATAGCGATGCATCAGATCCGTCGTGCAATTCGCCGACAACAGCCCCACCACGCCGACCACGAAAAACAGGCACACGACGATCGACCACAATCCGCCCCACCCCGTCAGGCAAACGAGCGCCACCGAGAGCGCCGCGACCACGCTCACGAAAGCGGCGCCCGAAATCATCCTGAGCGACCCCACCCGCCCGACGAGCCGCGTATTGAGCACATTCCCCGAAATGATCCCGACGATGTTCAGCCCGAACAGCAAGCCGTAGTGCTGCGGCTGCACATGAAAGTAGTCGATATAGACGAACGGCGTCGCCGTGATGTAAGCGAACATCGACGCGAACGCCATCCCGCCGCACAGCATATGGCCCCATGTGACGGGATCGGTCAAAAGCCGCCCGTAAGCGGCGAACGAAACCCCGAGCGCCGAACTCGCCCGTTTCTCGCGCGGCCAGGTTTCGGGCACGCGCAGGAACGCCGTCACCGCGCAGACCGCGCCGAACAGCGTCAACGCCATGAACACGACGCGCCAGCCGCCGAGCAGCAGCAACTGCCCGCCGATCAGCGGCGCGAGCAGCGGCCCGATCGACGTAACGATGGACAGCATCGAAAGAACGCGGGCGGCGTCGGTGGCTTCGTGGGCGTCGCGGGCGATCGCGCGCGCGAGCACCGATGCCGCGCCCGCGCCCAGCGCCTGCAGGAAGCGTACGAAGATGAGCGCATCGATCGACAGCGCCGCCGCGCACGCGATGCTCGCCACCGTATACAACGCGATGCCGCCGAGCAGCACCGGGCGCCGGCCGTAGGCATCGGAGAGCGGGCCGTACAGCAGCATGCCGACCGAGAAGCCGCACATGAAGCTCGTGAGCGTGGTTTGCGCAGCGGCGGCGCTCGTGCCGAATGCGGCCGCGAGCGCGGGCAGGCTCGGCAAATACATGTCGATCGACAGCGGCCCGCACGCGGCGAGCGCGCCGAGCAAAAGGATCAGGCGGGCATCGGGACGGCGCCGCGTGGTTTGGGTCATGGGAATCGGCGGGAGGCGGTGGGAATGAAGAGGCGATGCTCATTGTACGCGAGGGCTCCCGGTCATCCGGCCCCTGATCCGGTAAGCTGTTTCGATCCTCAGAGTCACAAAATCCACCCGAATGACCGCCTTTCTTCTCATCTGGAGCCCGAAAAAGTGGCCGTGGCCCGAGTTGCCGGATATCGCGCGCCGGGTCGCCGCGGGCGAAGCCGTCACCGATGCCTGGGGCTGCGGCACCTCGCGCAGCCTCCTGCCCGGCGACCGCGTGTTCGTGCATCGCGTGGCGCAGGAGCCGAAGGGCGTGTTCGCGTCCGGTTACGTGACGCGTGCACCATACGAAGTGCCCGACGCCACTAAAAAGCGCGGCTTTCGGCTGTGCATCGACTTGGTATACGACTGGCTCATCGATGCGCACGATAGCGTCGTCGTGACGCGCGACGAATTGCGCGCGCATCCATTTTCCGTGCAGACGTGGGACGCGCAAAGCTCCGGCACCGCCATCAAGCCGATGGCCGAAGGCGCGCTCGAAAAGCTCTGGACCGCGCGCACCGGCAGGCGCTCGCGGCCACCGCCATCGGCCGTCACGTCCCCGCCCGTTTCAGGCGACTCCGGTACAATTTCATCTTGATTTGTGCTGTTGCACCGCGCGTCGATCGGACGATTCTCATTGGCGCGCAGTGCTCGGCATCCACTTCCAGCGCAGGCCCTCATCCATGTCCAAGAATCAAGCTCTCTTCGATCGCGCCCAGCAGACCATCCCCGGCGGCGTGAATTCGCCGGTGCGCGCGTTCCGCTCGGTCGGCGGCACGCCGCGCTTCATCGAGCGCGCGCAGGGCCCGTATTTCTGGGACGCCGACGGCAAGCGCTACATCGACTACATCGGCTCCTGGGGCCCGATGATCCTCGGCCACGTCCATGCCGAAGTGCTCGACGCCGTGCAGCGCGTGCTCGGCAACGGCTTCTCGTTCGGCGCGCCGACCGAGGCTGAAATCGAGATCGCGGAGGAAATCTGCAAGCTGGTGCCGTCGATCGAGCAGGTGCGCATGGTGTCGAGCGGCACCGAAGCGACGATGAGCGCGCTGCGTCTCGCGCGCGGCTTCACTGGCCGCAGCCGCATCGTCA
Organism: Caballeronia humi; assembly: GCF_001544475.1. GTDB lineage: Bacteria > Pseudomonadota > Gammaproteobacteria > Burkholderiales > Burkholderiaceae > Caballeronia > Caballeronia humi. Next base: position 14,207 of record NZ_FCNW02000001.1, read on the forward strand.
AATTCGAAGGCTGCTATCACGGTCACGCCGACAGCCTGCTCGTCAAGGCGGGCTCGGGGCTGCTGACGTTCGGCAATCCGACCTCGGCCGGCGTCCCCGCCGACATCGCGAAGCACACCACCGTCCTCGAATACAACAACGTCGAGCAGTTGAACGAGGCGTTCGCGGCGTTCGGCGGCGAGATCGCGTCGGTGATCGTGGAGCCGGTCGCGGGCAACATGAACCTCGTGCGCGCGACGCCCGAGTTCCTGCAGGCGTTGCGCGATCGCTGCAGCGACTACGGCGCGGTGCTGATTTTCGACGAAGTGATGTGCGGATTCCGCGTGGCGCTCGGCGGCGCGCAGGCGCTCTACGGCGTGAAGCCGGACCTGACGTGCCTCGGCAAGGTGATCGGCGGCGGCATGCCGGCAGCCGCGTTCGGCGGACGGCGCGACATCATGGCGCATCTCGCGCCGACCGGCGGCGTCTATCAGGCGGGCACGCTCTCGGGCAATCCGATTGCGGTCGCCGCTGGCCTCAAGACGCTGCAACTGATCCAGAAGCCGGGTTTCCACGACCAGCTCGCAAAGCAGACGAAGCGCCTCACCGACGGCCTCACCGCCGCCGCGCGCGAGGCAAAGGTGCCGTTCGTCGCGGATGCGCTCGGCGGCATGTTCGGCCTCTATTTCGCCGACAAGATCCCCGCGAGCTTCGCCGAAGTCACGCAAGGCGATACAAAGCGCTTCAACGCGTTCTTCCACGCGATGCTCGACGCGGGCGTGTACTTCGCGCCGTCGGCGTATGAGGCGGGTTTCGTCTCGATCGCCCACGACGACGCCGTGATCGACGCGACGCTCGATGCCGCGCGCGGCGTCTTCGCGCAACTCGCGGCGTAAGCGCGGGCCGCCCGCACGATGTTCTCCCAGACCGATTTCACCTACATGGAACGCGCGCTGGCGCTCGCCGCACGCGGCATGTATACGACGACGCCGAATCCGCGCGTCGGCTGCGTGCTGGTCAAGAACGGCGAGGTGATCGGCACGGGTTTCACTCAGCCGGCCGGCCACGATCACGCCGAAGTCCGCGCGCTGAAGGACGCCCGCGCGCGCGGTAAGGACCCGCGCGGCGCGACCGCCTACGTCACGCTCGAGCCTTGCAGCCACTTCGGCCGCACGCCGCCGTGCGCGTCGGCGCTGATCGACGCGCGCGTCGAGAAGGTGATCGCGGCGATGGAAGATCCGAATCCGTCGGTCTCGGGACGCGGCCTCGCGATGCTGCGCGACGCCGGCATAGACGTCCGTTGCGGGCTGCTCGCGAACGAAGCGTATGAGATGAACATCGGATTCGTCTCACGCATGACGCGCCGCCGGCCGTGGGTGCGCATGAAGGTCGCGGCGACGCTCGACGGGCGCACCGGCCTGCCGACAGGTGAAAGCCAGTGGATCACGGGCGCGGATGCACGCGCCGACGGCCATGCGTGGCGAGCCCGCGCGTGCGCGATCCTGACGGGCATCGGCACGGTGCGCGAGGACGACCCGCAACTGACGGTGCGCGCCGTCGATACGCCACGTCAGCCGCAACGCGTCCTGATCGACAGCCGGCTCGACGTGCCGCTCACGGCGAAGCTCCTCGACGGCGCGCCGCTCTGGGTGTTCTGCGGCAAGGACGCCGAGCCGTCGCGCGCGGCGGCGCTGCGCGAGCGCGGGGCCGATCTGATCGAGCTCGCGAACGAGCACGGCAAGGTCGATCTGCCGGCGATGCTCGGCGTGCTCGCCGATCGCGGCATCAACGAGTTGCATGTCGAGGCGGGGCACAAGCTGAACGGGTCGCTGCTGCGCGAGGGCTGCGTCGACGAGCTGCTCGTCTATCTCGCGCCGGGCCTGCTCGGCAACGCGCCCGGCATGTTCGACTTCGCGCCGCCCACGACGCTCGATGCCCGGCCGCATCTCAAATTTCACCGCATCGATCGTCTCGGCGACGATCTGCGCATCCTGGCGCGCTTCGTCGAGACGCATGGCGCGGCGAGCCCGGATATCAATTAGACGATCAGAAGAGGAAGCGCGATGTTTACTGGAATTGTCGCGGCGGTTGGCCGCATCGAAAAAGTGACGCCGCTCGGCACCGAGCCGGAAGCGGGCGTGCGCCTGACGGTGGCGGCAGGCGGCCTCGATCTCGCCGACGTCGAACTCGGCGACAGCATCTCGATCCAGGGCGCGTGCATGACCGTGATCGAAAAGTCGGCGGCTTCCTTCGACGTCGACGTATCTCGCGAAAGCCTGAACAAGACGGCTGGCTTGGGTGCGGCGGGCGAGGTCAATCTCGAAAAAGCGCTGCGCGCGCATGACCGGCTGGGCGGGCATCTGGTGTCCGGACACGTCGACGGATTGGGCGAAGTGACACGCTTCGAGCGCGTCGGTGAATCGCACGAATTGCGGATTCTCGCTTCACGTGATATCGGCAAGTACCTGGCTTACAAGGGCTCGGTGACGGTCAACGGCGTGAGCCTCACGGTCAATACGGTGAACGACCGCCCCGACGGTTGCGAATTCTCGATCAACCTGATCCCGCACACGGTGGAAGTGACGACGCTCAAGGCGCTCGCGGCAGGCACGAAGGTCAATCTGGAGATCGACCTGATCGCGCGCTATGTCGAGCGGATCCTGAGCGTGTCGGCAACGGGGAACGACGGCAACGCTTGAGCACGTCAACGGCCGCTCAGCCAGAGGTGCTCGAAGTCCTCGGAAGTCTGCTTGAAATGACGGATGGATAAGAGCGAGACGACGTCGGCGGTTTGCACATAAAGGATGACGTAATCCTTGAGCATGTATTCGCGCACGACGCCGTCTTCCAGTGCTCGCCCGGCCAGCAGTTCGCATCTCACGAGAGCGTCGAACGTGTCAGGTTTCGCGTCGAGGAATGGCCGCCCCATCGAAGGAAAACGCTCGAGCCGCGCGATCGCGACCGTTTCGATCTCTTCGTGCAGGCGATCGTAGCCAGCAGGAAACTGGACCTCGTCCCAGTACGCTTCGATGGCCGACAGCCTGGCCCTGAAGGTCGCCGTGAGATGCACGCTCACTGCTCTTCCGATTTTTTCCGAGCCTCCGCGCGACGCTGCCGGATGCCCGCCATCGCAGTCCTCGCGTCCTCCACGCGGCCTGCCTTGATATCCGCCAGGCCCGCATCGACGTCGGCCAGCAACTCCAGATGGATACGCGCTCGCTCCATTCGATAATACCTGTCGAGCTTGTCGACGCTGATCATCGCGACGTAGCTTTCGCCGTTTTTCGTGATGATCTTCTCGGCGCCCGCACTCACTTCGTCGGCAAGTTCCGAGAGATTCGCGCGCGCCTGCGAGAGCGGGATGATGTCTTTTGCTGAGAAAGCCATGGCTGGCTCCGCGATCTGAATAGTACATAACATTGTACAGAATTCGCGCTGTAGAGTTGACGAGCCCCCAGTATGACGATTCGCTCCCGCGACCAGCACTCGTCCGAATGGCATACGTCTCAGAAAAGCGGCCCGACCATCGGCGGTGGCGTAAAATACGGCCTTTCCCGTTCCGGACGTCATCATGTCGCTCGCTTCTACCCTCGAGATCATCGCTGAACTCAAAGCCGGCCGGATGGTGATCCTCGTCGACGAAGAAGACCGCGAAAACGAGGGCGACCTCGTCATCGCCGCCGAATTCGTCACGCCCGAGGCGATCAATTTCATGGCGCGCTACGGCCGCGGCCTGATATGCCTCACGCTCACGCAGGAACGCTGCCGCCAGCTGAACCTCCCGCCGATGACCCACCGCAACGGCACGCAGTACGGCACGGCGTTCACGGTCAGCATCGAGGCGGCCGAAGGCGTCACGACCGGCATCTCCGCCAGCGACCGCGCCCGCACGATCGCCGCGGCCGTCGCGCATGACGCGCGCGCCGAGCACATCGTCCAGCCGGGCCACGTGTTCCCGATCCAGGCGCAGCCGGGCGGTGTACTCGTGCGCGCGGGCCACACGGAAGCCGGCTGCGACTTCACCGCGCTCGCGGGCCTGACGCCCGCCGCCGTGATCTGCGAAATCATCAAGGACGACGGCGAGATGGCGCGCCTGCCCGACCTGATCGAATTCGGCCAGCAGCACGGCCTGAAAATCGGCACGATCGCCGATCTGATCCACTACCGCAGCCGCACGGAATCGATCGTCGAGCGGGTAGCCGAGCGCACGATGCAGACCGCGCACGGCGCATTTCGCGCGGTGCTGTATCGCGACCAGCCGAGCGGCTCGCCGCACATCGCGCTGGTGCGCGGCACGCCGTCGCCCGATCTGGAAACGCCGGTGCGCGTACACGAGCCGCTTTCCGTGCTCGATCTGCTGGAAATCGACTCGTCCACGCACTCCTGGACGCTCGACGCCGCCATGAAGGAAATCGCGTCGCGCGATCTGGGCGCGATCGTGCTGCTGAATTGCCACGACTCGAAGGAACATCTGGTCGACGTGTTCCAGGCCTTCGACCGCAAAGACAAAGCCGATCAGCTGAAGCGCCGTCCGGTCGACTTCAAGACGTACGGCATCGGCGCGCAGATCCTGCGCGAACTGGGCGTCGGCAAGATGCAGGTGCTGTCGAATCCGCGCAAGCTCGGCAGCATGTCCGGCTATGGCCTCGAAGTGACGGGTTTCATCCCGATGCCGGGCTGCCCCGCCACGTCGGCCGATGCCGCCATCGCTCATCTGCGCTCGGTTTGAGAAAATCGCGGCGCGACCACACAAACACCCAAAAAACGGACTCAATCAATGGAAATCGGACAATATCAGCCGAATCTCGACGGTGACGGACTGCGCGTCGGCATCGTGCAATCGCGCTTCAACGAACCGGTCTGCAACGGCCTCGCCGATGCGTGCATCGAAGAGCTCGAGCGCCTCGGCGTAATCGGCCAGGACGTGCTGCTCGTCACTGTGCCGGGCGCGCTGGAAATTCCGCTCGCGCTGCAAAAACTCGCCGAATCGGGCCAGTTCGACGCGCTGATCGCGCTCGGCGCCGTCGTGCGCGGCGAGACTTATCACTTCGAACTCGTGTCAAACGAGAGCGGCGCGGGCATTTCGCGCATCGCGCTCGACTTCGGCACGCCCGTCGCGAACGCCGTGCTCACGACCGAGAACGACGAGCAGGCCGTCGCCCGCATGACGGAAAAAGGCCGCGACGCGGCGCGCGTGGCGGTGGAAATGGCCAACCTTTCGGTGGCGCTGGAGCAACTCGGCGGCGACGACGAAGAAGACGAAGACGAGGACCGCGCATGAAGAGCGCTCGACGCCGCTCGCGTGAACTCGCGACGCAAGGGCTTTATCAGTGGCTGCTGTCGGGCGCGCCCGGCGGCGAGATCGACGCGCAGTTGCGCAACGCGCAAGGCTTCGACAAGGCCGACCACGACCACCTCGACGCGATCCTGCACGGCGTGATCAAGGAAGCCGACGCGCTCTCCGCCGACCTGCAGCCGTGTCTCGACCGTCCGGTCGAGCAGTTGTCGCCGGTGGAGCGCGCGGTTTTGCTCGTCGCCGCGTTCGAATTCAAGCATCACGTCGATATTCCGTATCGCGTGGTCATCAACGAGGCGGTCGAACTGACGAAGACGTTCGGCGGCTCGGACGGCTACAAGTACGTGAACGGCGTGCTCGACAAACTCGCCGTGCAACTGCGCCCGGCTGAAGCGCAAGGCCGTGGCCGCGGCTGATTTCAAGACGATTTTTCCCTCATTGGACCTGCAACGATGAACACCCTTGCCGAACCGCTCGTGCGGCTGGCCGCCCGCGTGGACGCCATCGAGCCGTTCTATGTCATGGAGCTGATGAAGGAAGCGCAACTGCTGGAAAGCCTCGGGCGCGACATCATTCACATGGGCATCGGCGAGCCGGATTTCACCGCGCCCGAACCGGTGATCCGCGCGGCGTCCGACGCGCTCACGCGCGGCGTCACGCAGTACACCAACGCGCTCGGCATCGCTCCGCTGCGCGAGGCGATCGCGCGGCATTATCGGGATGCGTTCGGGCTTGAGATCGATCCGGAGCGCGTCGTGGTGACGGCGGGGGCATCGGCGGCGTTGCTGCTCGCGTGCATGGCGCTCGTCGATCACGGCGACGAAGTCCTGATGCCCGACCCGTGCTATCCGTGCAACCGCCACTTCGTCTCAGCCGCCGACGGAAAGCCCGTCCTGATCCCGAGCGGCCCGGCCGAGCGGTTCCAGTTGACCGCCGAACACGTGGAGGCCCACTGGGGCGAGAAAACGCGCGGTGTGCTGCTCGCGTCGCCATCGAATCCGACTGGCACGTCGATCGAACCGGCTGAACTGCGGCGCATCGTTGAGACGGTGCGGGCGAAGGGCGGCTTCACGATCGTCGACGAGATTTATCAGGGCCTGAGCTACGACGCGAAGCCGGTCTCGGCGCTCTCCTACGGCGACGACGTCGTGACGGTGAACAGCTTCTCGAAGTACTTCAGCATGACCGGCTGGCGGCTCGGCTGGCTCGTCGTGCCGCCCGCGATGGTCGGCGCGATGGAAAAGCTGTCGCAAAACCTGTTCATCTGCCCTTCGGCGCTGGCGCAGCATGCCGCCCTAGCCTGCTTCGAGCCGGAAACGCTCGCGATCTACGAGGCGCGCCGGCTGGAGTTCAAGCGGCGCCGCGACTTCATCGTGCCGGCGCTGCGTTCGCTCGGCTTCGGCGTGCCGGTCGTGCCGGACGGCGCGTTCTACGTCTACGCCGACACGCGCACGGTCGCGCACCCAGCCGCCGGCGACAGCGACGCGCTCACCCGCTCGATGCTGCACGACGCGGGCGTCGTGCTCGTGCCGGGCGCCGATTTCGGGTTTCATCAGCCGAACGAGTACATCCGGCTGTCGTACGCGACGGCTTATTCGAAGCTGGAAGAGGCAGTCGATCGGCTGGCGAAGCTTTTCCGCCGCTGATTTCCCTGGCTCCGAACGCAAAAAAAGGCACCCGCAGGTGCCTTTTTTTGCGTTTTTCAGAAACTCAAGCGCCCAATTCCGCCGACGCCACATGCTTCGGCGCGCTGTCGCTGACCGCGTCATTCTGATCCTGCGACGGAGCGTCCGACTTCGGCGCCGTGATGGCCTTCGCGCCGTCAAGCGTCGCGTGGACGCGCTTGCCGCCATCCGACGACGCCGACGTTGCCGAGGCGAGCACCTGCTTCGGAGCCGGTTGCGCCGGCGCTTGCGGCGCGTTGATCGGCACGTTGCGGCCGCGCGCGACATCGCGCAGACGCGTACGCTCGGCCAGCACCTTCGCGCCGTAGCCGCCGTCGTCCTGCGTGCTCGAACCCACGTAATAGCGCAAACCGCCCGCCACCGAACCGCCGCGAGCGATGCAATCCTTCAGCACAAGCGCGCCGACCTTGATGTTCGCGAGCGGATCGAGCGCCGCGTGTGAGCCGCCGAAATACTCGAATTTGTCCGAATGAACTTTCGACATCACCTGCATCAGCCCTTGCGCGCCGACGCCGCTTTCCGCGTACGGATTGAAGCCCGATTCGATCGCCATCACCGAAAGCAGCAGGAGCGGATCGAGGCCGACTTCGCGGCCGGTGTCGAACGCCGCGCGCACGAGTTCGCTGACCGGGTCCTGCGCCACGCGATACCGCCGCGCGATGAACGTCGCCACGAGCTTCTGCTCGCGCGTCGAGACGAGCACGCGATCGTCGCGCGCATCGGCGACGACGCGTTGCGACGGGATCGCGTTCGCGAGCGCCATGACGGTCGGCAGCGTGCGCGGATCGAGCCCGTTCGGCGACACGGCGAGGCTGATGCCGCCCGTAAGCTGGCGCGTGCTGTCATCATCCGTCGATGCAGCGCCGAGCGACGGCGGCGGCGCGGCGGCCAGGGCCGCAGGCGTGGTGGCGGACTGCGCGGCCTTCGCCTGCGCGACCTCCAGTTCGAGACGGCGGCCGGCGGCGAACGCCGGCAACGGCTGGCCCGCGAGCAGCCGCGCGGGGCCAGCCTGCACGGCGGCCGAGACCATCGGCATGATCCGTGCTGCAAACGTACCGCGCCATGAAGGAAGCAGCCAGAGTGCGAGCGCGGTCAACACGGCCGCGCAACCGACCAGACTGAAGAGATAGTGACTCATGCGCGTTCCGCGACGCAGCGCGACGCGCAGTCTCTGCGCGATGCGTGTGTCCGGACGCAACGACAACCAAGCGTTCATTAGTGCTCCCATGTTGCATTGGTTTTCAGCTGATTAATACCAATAGACCGGCATCGAAAAAGCAAAAACCAGACACCGCTCGCCTCTTGGCAAGCGTTGAGCGGCATCGGGAAAACGGCATGCGCCGTCTGGGAAGCCGGTCCGGAACATTCCGTTTCCGGGAGCGTTCGGTACGAACCACATACCGGGGCGCTGGAGGCTTCCACGCGAAAAACCGGCGGAAAAGAGCGCCGGCAAGAAATTACGGCAACGCAACCGAACGGCCCATCCCCGGGTTTCGTCGGCTCATCGCGACCTCAAAGTTCTGAGGAAAAGTAAAAAGTTGCAAAGACAACTTATGATGTTGACCGATTCTAGGCGACGGTTTAATGATCCGTCAATGCTATAGACCGGTGTTTCAATTACTTACAGTTATAATGAACGGTGTTTAGGCGGCCGAACGCACCTGTTTGTGCGCTTTCCTATAAGAATGCACTGAATGTCCGTGATCGCACGGACATCGATACAGGTAAAATCGACAATCGTCTTGCGCGCCGCGCATCTCTCGAATTCGATGAAATATAAAGACCTGCGCGACTTCTCTGCCCGCCTCGAATCGCTCGGCGAATTGCGCCGCATCCGTCAAAGCGTCTCTCCCGTCCTGGAAATGACCGAACTCTCCGACCGCGTGTTGCGCTCGGGCGGCCCGGCGTTGCTTTTCGAGACGCCAGCCGGACATTCGATTCCCGTGCTCGCCAATTTGTTCGGCACGCCGCGACGCGTCGCGCTCGGCATGGGGATCGAAGCGGAGTCGCACGGACCGGACGATCCCAGCCTGCTTTCGGACACCGCCGCGCTCGAATCGCTGCGCAACGTCGGGCGGCTCCTGTCGGCGCTGAAGGAACCCGAACCGCCGAAGGGCCTGAAGGACGCCGGCAAGCTGCTGTCGCTCGCGAAGGCCGTCTGGGACATGGCGCCGAAGACCGTCAGTTCGCCGCCGTGCCAGGAAATCGTGTGGGAAGGCAGTGACGTCGATCTCGCGAAGCTGCCAATCCAGACTTGCTGGCCGGGCGACGCCGGTCCGCTCGTCACTTGGGGCCTGACCGTCACGCGCGGGCCGAACAAGCCGCGCCAGAACCTCGGCATCTACCGGCAGCAGTTGATCGGGCGCAACAAGCTGATCATGCGATGGCTCGCGCATCGCGGCGGCGCGCTCGATTTTCGGGAGTTCGCGATCGCTAATCCGGGCAAGCCGTATCCGGTCGCAGTCGTGCTCGGCGCCGATCCCGCGACGATTCTCGGCGCCGTCACGCCGGTGCCGGACACGCTCTCCGAATACCAGTTCGCCGGACTTTTGCGTGGCGCCAAAACCGAACTCGCGAAGTGCCTGACACCGGGCGTCGATACTTTGCAAGTGCCCGCGCGCGCGGAAATCGTGCTCGAAGGGTTCATCTATCCGCAGGACGGCAAGCCTGAGCCAGCAGCCGCAGGCGTGCCGCCGCGGCCGTCGAAGGGTGCGTCGGCGACCTACGAGCACGCGCTCGAAGGCCCGTACGGCGACCACACCGGCTACTACAACGAGCAGGAGTGGTTTCCGGTCTTCACCGTCGAGAAAATCACGATGCGCCGCGACGCCATCTACCACTCGACCTACACCGGCAAGCCGCCCGACGAACCCGCCGTGCTCGGCGTCGCGCTGAACGAAGTCTTCGTGCCGCTGTTGCAGAAGCAGTTCACAGAGATCACCGATTTTTACCTGCCGCCCGAAGGCTGCAGCTACCGCATGGCGATCGTCCAGATCAAGAAAAGCTATCCGGGCCACGCGAAGCGCGTGATGTTCGGCGTCTGGAGCTTCTTGCGGCAGTTCATGTATACAAAGTTCATCGTCGTGGTCGATGAGGACGTCAACATCCGTGACTGGAAGGAAGTCATCTGGGCGATCACGACGCGCATCGATCCTTCGCGCGATACGGTGCTCGTCGACAACACGCCGATCGACTATCTCGATTTTGCGTCGCCGGTGGCGGGCCTCGGCTCGAAGATGGGGCTCGATGCCACGAACAAGTGGCCGGGCGAGACGGATCGCGAATGGGGCCGCCCGATCGTGATGGACGACGCGGTGAAACGGCGCGTCGATACGCTGTGGGACGAGATCGGACTGGGGAAGCGCACATGAAGGCGGCGACGGTTTATCGCGGCGACGCGGTCGAAAACACGCATGCGGCGCACGTCGCGGTCGTCGATGGCGCGGGCCGTTTGCTGCATTCGTTCGGCGATCCGTATCGCGTGACGCTCGCGCGTTCGGCGGCGAAGCCCGCGCAGGCGCTCGCCGTGCTCGAAACCGGCGCACTGGAGCGCTTCGGCTTCGACGATGCCGATCTCGCGCTCATGTGCGCATCGCACAGCAGCGAGGCGCGCCACATCGAGCGGACGCGCGCGATGCTCGCGAAGGCGCGCGTCACAGAAACCGACATGCGCTGCGGCGGCCATCCGCCGATCTCGGACGCGGTCTGGAAGGACTGGATCAGGCGCGATTTCACGCCGACGCCCGCCTGCAGCAACTGCTCGGGCAAGCACGCGGGCATGCTCGCGGGCGCGCAGGCGATCGGCGCGGCACTCGCCGATTACCACTTGCCGGAGCATCCGCTGCAGATGCGCGTGAAGCACACGATGGCGCAAGTGCTCGATCTCGCCGACGACGAAGTCCAATGGGCCATCGACGGCTGCAATCTGCCGACGCCCGCCTTCCCGCTCGACCGCCTCGCGCGGCTCTATATGAAACTCGCCGCAGCCGAAGCGAACACGCCGCTCGCGCGAATCTATCGCGCGATGACGACGTACCCCGAACTCGTCGCGGGCGAAGGACGGTTCTGCACGCAACTGATGCAGGCGTTCGACGGCGCGCTCGTCGGCAAGCTCGGCGCCGATGCGAGCTACGCGATCGGCGTGCGGCGGCCGGAAGGCGCGCTCGGCATCGCGGTGAAGGTCGAGGACGGCAACGTCACCGTGCTTTACGCGATCGTCGCGGAGGTGCTGGAACAGCTCGGCATCGGCGCGTCCGCGCAGCGCGAGCGGCTTGCGGCGTTCCGCCATCCGCCGATGAGAAACACAATGGGCGTCGAAACCGGTCGGCTCGAAGTATCGCTGAAACTCGAACGCCACTAATCACCAATAAGAAAGGAAGTACCCGCGATGCATTCGTGGTCGTTGTTGTCGGATGGATTTTTTCTGTCGCTGTCGCTGTGTCTCGATATTGGCATCGCCAACGTCGCGATCATTTCGCTCTCGCTCTCGCACGGTTTCAAGCCGGGTTTCGTACTCGGCCTCGGGACCTGCGCAGGCGACTTGTTCTACGCGACGTTGGCGCTCGCGGGCATGTCGGCGCTGTTGCAATTCACCACGGTGCGCTGGGTCGTGTGGATCGGCGGGGCGATCGTGCTGCTCTTCTTGACGTGGAAGATGGCGCGCGAGGCGCTTTATCCGGCGTCGGCGCCGCCTGTCGAAGGCGAGGCGGACTTCACCACGTCGCGCCCGAGCCACGCGAAAAGCTTTTTGCGCGGCGCGCTGCTCGCCGTGTCATCGCCGAGCGGGATTTTGTGGTTTGCGGCCGTCGGCGGCGCACTGATCGCGAAGGCCGGCGCGACGAATCCGGCGAACGCGTCCGTGTTTCTCACGGGCTTTTTCATCGGCGGACTCGGCTGGACGCTCCTTATCTGCCTCCTCGCGAGCCACGGCCGCAAGCGCGCGGGCACGACGCTCCTGCGCGCGTGCCACGTGATGTCGGCCGTCTTGTTCGCGTATTTCTCGTACAGCGTGATCGTGGACGGCTATCGCGATTTGATCGTCCACGCGGCCACCTGAAGCCTCAGGCAAGAAACTGCGCGAGCCGCGCCAGATCGACGTTGCCGCCGCTGACGATCACGCCGACGCGCTTTCCTTCCACTGGAACGACCTTGTTGAGCACGGCCGCCGCCGCCAGACACCCGGTCGGCTCGACGACCATCTTCATGCGCTGCGCGAAGAACCGCATCGTCTCGATGAGCTGGGCATCGCTCACGGTGACGATCTGATCGACATGCCGCTGGATGATTGGAAAGTTGTATTCGCCGACGTGCGTCGACGCGGCGCCATCGGCGATCGTGCGCGGTACGTCGATATGCACGATCTCGCCGCGTGCGAGCGACTGCTGCGCGTCGTTGCCCGCTTCCGGCTCGACGCCGATCACCTTGCACGACGGACTCAGCGCCGCCGCCGCGAGCGCACAGCCACCGATCAGCCCGCCGCCCCCGAGACACACGAACAGGTAATCGAGCGGCCCTGTTTCTTCGATCAATTCCTTCGCCGACGTGCCCTGCCCCGCGATCACGTGCGGATGGTCGTACGGAGGGATCAGCGTCATGCCACGCTCCTCGGCTAGCTTGCGGCCGAGCTCCTCACGATTTTGCGTGTAGCGGTCGTAGGTGATCACTTCGCCGCCGTAGCCGCGCGTCGCTTCGATCTTCGCGGCGGGCGCGTCTTCCGGCATGACGATCGTCGCGCGGATGCCCGCGAGTCTCGCCGACAGCGCGATAGCCTGCGCATGATTGCCCGACGAGTACGTGATGACGCCGGCCGCGCGCTGGCGTGCGTCGAAATGCGAGAGCGCGTTGAAGGCACCGCGGAATTTGAAGGCACCCATGCGCTGGAAGTTCTCGCACTTGAAGAAGAGCGAGGCGCCGGCGCGTTCGTCGGCGGTGCGCGAAGTCAGGACGGGCGTGCGATGTGCGGCGCCGGCGATGCGCTCGGCGGCATCGGCGACGTCTGCGTAAGTCGGGGCGGGAAGCGTGGACATCGGAGGGATTTGGCGGACGTTGGGGAATCGTCATTGTCCCAGTTTCGCGCCACAAATGAAAAGAAGCCCCGCGGCGCCTGAAATGCAAAGCGGCGCAACTGGTGTCGCGCCGCTTTTATCTCGATTCCGACGCTTCTCAGCGTCTGTAACCGTGTCCGTAATAGCCGTGGCCGTGGCCCCCGCCGTAGTAACCGCGGCCATAGCCGCCGTAATACCCGCGATTCCAGTACGGACGGCCCCAATATCCATTGACGACGACCGGCGGAGGCGCGTACACCACCGGCGGCGAATAAACGACCGGCGGCGGCGGCGCGACATACACGGGCGCGGGCGGCGCGGCATACACCGGATAGGCCGGCACGCCGATGCCGATACCCACGGAAACATGCGCCTGTGCAACGCTTGCGGCCCCGACGCCGAGCGCTGCTGCAACCATAAAAGGGACGATCTTTTTCACTTTCTTTCTCCTCGTCGCGCGCTCAATCACCCGACTGAGCCTGTGCGACTGTATGAAAGAAATCTAGCGAAAAAGCCGCGCGTCCGCAGTTTCCATTTGTACCAAATTGCAATTCGTATTACGTCGATGGAACATTGCAAAAATCGATGCCAGGCGTAGCGCCCGCGCCGGTGAACGGTCGTGCCAGGCGGCGCAGTCGATGGGGCTTATAGCGGTAGTCAGCTATGAAAGCTGCGGTAATTTTTGATTACAAATGAGTTGGAAAAGCCCCGCGGAACGGGCGTTCAACGGGGCTTTTGAACAGCCGTTACGACGATGAGCTAACCCACCTTGACGTAAGCAAACTCCCGCGTGACGTTAGGCGGCACATAGGCAGCGCCGATGACGACGCGCGGCGTCAGACGCTTTTTCTGATCCCACCAGCGGCGCCGCTGGGCCTGACTCAGGAACCGCAAATGTTTTCGGTAAGAAAAAATGCTCATGGCGACCTCCGAACGTAGCGAATGACAACCACAAAGGAAAGACAGCGACCTGAAGAAAAGCACTTGAAAGACGCAATCCCAATGCACTGCAAAACCGGTTTCGTTGTTCTCATACTGCCGGCCGAAGCGCTGCGAGCCGCGTGGGCGAGCGATCCTCGGGTTGCGCGATACTTTCTGCTGACGCCTGATTCCCGCCTTACCTATTCCTCATATCTGGAGCACAAAACATGCCATATTCAGCGACGCCGCGCCTCGGTTTCGTCGGCGCCGGACGGCTTGCACGCTGCGTCGCCCGTGCGTGGTCGCGCGCGGGCTACCCCGTTGCCGCCATCGCGAGCCGCTCGGCGGGTCCGGCGCGCGAACTCGCGGACCAACTGCCCGGCTGCATCGTCGCCGATGACCCGCAACGGGTCGCCGCGTGCTCCGATATCGTCTTTTTGACAGTTCCCGACGACGAAATCGGTGCGGCGGCGAACGCTCTGCAAATCGTTCCTTCCGGAAGCGGCGCGCGCGCCGTCGTGCACTGCAGCGGCGCCACTCCTGTCGATGTTCTCGCGCCGGTGCGCGCCCAGGGCGGCGATATCGGCGGCTTCCATCCACTCTATCTTTTTGGCGGCATCGACGGCGACTTGACGCGCATCCAGGGCTGCTCGGTGACGATCGAAGCGCCGCCGCCGCTCGCTGAAACGCTTACGGGGCTTGCCCGTGCGCTCGGTTGCCACCCACTTTCGATCCCGCCTGGCGGCCGCATGCTGTACCACGCCGCTGCTCACTATGCTGCCAGTTTTGCGCTCTCAGCGCTTTCTGAGACCGTCTCACTTTGGCAACAGTTAGGGTTTTCCGAGGACGATGCCCTGCGGGCCGTCCTGCCGATGCTCGCCGGCACGATCGAGACGGCGCGCGACAAAGGGCTCGCCGGCGCGCTTGCCGGGCCGGTGTCGCGGGGCGATGCGGGGATCGTCGAGAAGCAGTTGGCGCTGCTCGACGGACTCGGCGGCGATCACGCGCTGCTCTACGCGCTGATGACCCGGCGCGCGGTGGAACTGGCGCGACGGCGTCCGGTGCCGCCGTCGACGGGGGCGCTCGCGACGATCGAACGAGCGGTCGAAAACGTCGTCGCGGGGCGGGGTGCCGTGCCGCGCCCGACGCTCGGTTCTGAGGCCGGCGAGTGACGCTTTCAATCCGTCAGACAACGCGCACAAGCGGCGCTGAAGCCATGATATGGTGACGACCGGCGCCCCACCGTCGATCGACGGTGGGCGGGGAACGAAGCCGCCGCGCACCAGAAGCGCCAGCAGCAACGCACAGCAGTAACCCGTAGTATCAGCCGCGACGCATGAGATTCCAGCAAAGAGAACGAACAATGATCAAGGTCAGCTTCCTGTATCCGTATCGCGAGAATGGCCGTTTCGACGTCGACTATTACTGCAACCGTCACATGCCGCTCGCGGCCGCGCGCCTGGGCGATGCAGTGAAAGGCTGGTCCGTCGACGCAGGTCTCGCAGGCGCCGCGCCCGGCTCGCCGCCGCCGCACGTGGCCGTCGGGCATCTGCTGTTCGATTCCGTCGAGGCGTTTCAAAAGGCGGTCGTGCCCGCCGCGCGCGAGCTTCAGTCCGACCTCGCGAATTACTCGGATGGCCCCGCTCCGACGATCCAGATCAGTGAAGTACGCGCGGCCGTCTGAGCTGCTGCGCCACTCCTTTCGTTTTCCCAATGACCCGGCGCAGAAAGCACGACGCTGCGCACGCATAAAAAAGGACCAAAGATGTTCGGCGATATCGCCCGTTTTCTGCTCAACACCCTGTTCACGCTGTTCGGCGCCGCGCTTTTGCTGCGCGCCTGGATGCAGGTCGTCCGCTTGCCGCCTTACAACCCCGTCTCCAATGCCGTCATGCAGGCGACCAACTGGATCGTCCTGCCGCTGCGCAAGATCCTGCCGGGCGGCAAGATCGACTGGGCGAGCATCGTCGCGGCGATCATCGCGGCGCTGGTGTACGTGGTGCTGATGGTCGTGCTCGCGGGCGTCGACCCGATGCTCATGGCGCCGACACTCCTCCTCGTCGCCGTGCTGACCGTGGTGAAATGGGCGCTGAACCTGGTCATCTGGGTGACGATCCTGATGGCGCTCTTGTCGTGGCTCAATCCGCAGTCGCCCGCGATGCCGATCCTCTATCAGATCACCGCGCCTTTCCTCGATCCGCTGCGCCGCATCCTGCCGCGCCTCGGCGGCATCGATCTCTCGCCGATACTGCTCTTCGTCATCGTGCAGGTGCTGCTGATGGTGGTGACGCGGGTCGCGGTATCGATGACGCTGTTTGGTATCTGAAAGCCGCACGCCGGGCCGCCGATTGCGTTTTCCGGTGGCCTGCGCTTACAATAGCCGGCTCACGCGGGCGTCGTATAATGGCTATTACCGTAGCTTCCCAAGCTACAGACGTGGGTTCGATTCCCATCGCCCGCTCCAGACATCGAACAAAAAGCCGCCTCCTCAAAGGCGGCTTTTTGATTTTCAGCGGCGCGGTTTGTCCGTCCGCCGCGCATCGAATCACACACGCAGCGCCCACCGATGAACCACGATCCCCAAGACGAAGCCACCGACAACGCCGCCCAGACCGACATTGCCGACGACACCCCGCACCATCGCCGCATCCGCAGCTTCGTGACGCGCGCGGGCCGCGTGTCGACGGGACAGCGGCGCGCGCTCGACGAATTCGGTCCGCGCTTCGTGGTCGGCTATTCGGACGCGCAGCCGGACTGGGACGCCGTGTTCGGCCGCGAGATGCCGCGCGTGCTGGAAATCGGCTTCGGAATGGGCGGCACGACGGCGGAGATCGCGGCCGCGCGTCCCGCCGACGACTTCATCGGCGTCGAGGTGCACGAACCGGGCGTCGGCGCACTGCTGAAGCTGATTGGCGAGCAGTCGCTCCGCAATATCCGAATCATCCAGCACGACGCCGTCGAGGTGATCGAGCACATGATCGCGCCGCAAAGCCTCGACGGGGTGCACATCTATTTCCCCGATCCGTGGCATAAGGCGCGACACCACAAGCGCCGGCTGATCCAGCCGAAGTTTGTCGCGCTGCTGGTGTCGCGGCTGAAGCCGGGCGGCTATATCCACCTGGCGACCGACTGGCAGAACTACGCCGAGCAGATGCTGGAAGTGCTCTCAGCGGAGCCGGCGCTCAAAAATACCGCCGATGGCTACGCGCCCCGCCCCGATTACCGCCCCGTCACGAAATTCGAGCGGCGTGGGATCAAGCTCGGGCACGGCGTGTGGGATCTTGTTTTCAGGCGCGTATAAAACGCTCTACAACAATGCAAAACGCCACGGCATGCCGTGGCGTTTTTCTTCGTCAGCGCGAACCGGCTTATTCCGCCCAGCTCAACCCGCCGCTATATCCAACGATCAGAATCAGCAGCCCGAACCCGATCCGATACCACGCGAACGCCGTGAAATCGTGCGTCGCGACGTAGCGCAGCAGCCAGCGAATGCAGACGAACGCGCTCACGAACGCTGAGACGAGACCGATCGCGAAAAGGCCGGCGTCATCGACGGAAAGGGTCTTGTAGACCTTCGCCAGTTCGTAAAGCGTCGCGCCGAAGATGATCGGGATCGCGAGAAAGAACGAGAATTCGGTCGCGACGCGACGTTCCAGCCCGAACAGCATCCCGCCGATGATCGTCGCCCCCGAGCGCGACGTGCCCGGGATCAGCGCGAAACATTGCGCGAGGCCGACTTTAAGCGCGTCCATATAGGAGAGCTCGTCGACAGAGGTCACCGTGGGCGCGGCGCCGCGGTCGCGATTGCGCGCTTCGGCCCACAAAATCACGATCCCGCCGACGATCAGCGCCACCGAAACCGGCACAGGAGAAAACAGCACCGATTTGATCGATTTCTCGAACATGAGGCCGAGAATGATGGCCGGAATCGTCGCAATGATGACGTTGAGCGTGAAACGGCGCGCTTCGGGCCGCGTCGGCAGACCGGCGACGACGGCGCCGATCTTGCGGCGATATTCCCAGCAAATGGCGAGGATGGCGCCGAACTGGATCACGACGTCGAACGTTTTGGCTTGCGCGTTGCTGTAGTTGAGCAGGCTGCCCGCGACGATCAGATGTCCCGTACTCGATACCGGCAGGAATTCCGTCAAGCCTTCCACGACGCCGAGAACCAGCGCCTTGCACATAAGAATCCAGTCCATCCGTCAGCCCTTTCGCTTTTTTTTCGCTGGTTCAACGCAGCCGGCGCAGGTTTCACTCACTTTTCGAGAATCTGCACACGTATACCGTTTGTAAGGACCGTGATTGTACCGGGTTCATAATTCACCCCGGCGAATTGCAACTGTTCGGGCTTGAACGTGTAGACCGGATAGCGGTCGAGCAACTGCGTCGCGAGGAGCGCACCCGCCGCGTTGATCTGCTGGTTGTACTGGGCGGCGTCGCCGGTGACTTGTGAATCGTCGACGCTCGGCGACATCAGGATGACTGAATGGCTCGGCGCATCGTAGGCGAGCTGGCTCGACAGCGTGAACACGCCGTTCACCGGATTCGGCATGAAGGGCGTCGACAGCCGCGCCTGAAGCCGCACGGTCACGCGATTGCGATCCGGCGACAAACCGACCGTCGGATTGCTCAGGACGACGTCGAAAATTTGAGATGCGGTGCGTTGCAGCGGGAACTTGCGCGCGACCGCTTCCTGGACTTGCTGCTGCGAGAAGTCGTAGTGATCGGGGATGAACGGAAAAATCGATGCTGCGCCGGCCGGGGTGGCGAGCGCGAGCGCGGCGGCGCTCGCGAGGCCGGCGAGCAGGAACCGGCGCCGTTCGAGCGCGACGGTTTGAGTCATGCGAAATCCTCCAGTTTTTTATCGCGCCGGACCGGCGAGCGGATATTCGACCGCGTGCGCTCAATCCGGTTGCGTTTCTATTTCGAGACGAGCGAGCCAGGTGAGGGCGTCGTCACGCTCGTCACCGCACATTTGCGATGACGGCTGCAGGCCGGAGCAGCAAGCCGGCCGGCGCGGATCGCCGAAGATCATACAGCGCAGATCGTCGCCCAACTGGATGCACGCGACGCCCGCAGGCTTGCCGTCCGGCATGCCCGGAATCGCGCTCGAAATCGACGGCGCGATACAGCACGCGCCGCAGCCTTCGCGGCACGCATGAGAGTTCGACGACACATCCCGTGACATAGCGATCCAGAACAAACGGTTAATTCAGCATTCTCCCATGGCGTGCCGATGCGGCGTTATCACGCAACGAGCCCCCGGCGCGTGCCGCTACACTCGGCTGATCCGTCGAAGGCGCAAGCCATGTTCACCGCTCTTTCGACCGGTATCTCGGGCAGCAAAGCCCGCAGCCGTATTCGCGGACAATTTGAGGACCTGGGCCGCCGCGCCATCGTCCCGGCACGTCGCGCACGGGCAAGGCGATTGATCTCGCGAAAGAACGCGCCTCTCGCACTGCGCGAGCACCCCACTACCACCGCTGCCGCCGCCTCCGCCTTCGCTTCCTCCGCCCCAAACAGTATTTATTACTTCAGTGGCATAGAATGACAGCCACCCGCGCCGACCGCTCCAACCTCGAGACCATGCCGACTCAATCGCCCCAGTTTGCCCCGCTTGCCCAGCTTGCCGCCGACCTCCGCGCGAACCGCACGACGAGCCGCGCCCTCGTCGAGCACGCGCTGGAACGCATCGAAGACACCGCCGGACAGGGCTCCACCGTATTCCTGCAAGTCGATGCCGTTGCCGCCCGCGCCGCCGCCGATGCCCACGATGCGTTGCGCCGCGCCGGCACCCTGCTCTCGCCGCTCGCGGGCATCCCGGTATCGATCAAGGATCTCTTCGACATCGAAGGCCAGGTCACGCGCGCGGGCTCCCGCGTGCTGGACGACGCCCCGCCCGCGAAGGCCGACGCGCTCGCCGTCGCCCGGTTGCGCCGTGCGGGCGCGGTGATCGTCGGCCGCACGAACATGAGCGAGTTCGCGTTCTCCGGTCTCGGCCTGAACCCGCACTACGGCACGCCGCGCTCGCCGTACCACGCCAATGTGCCGGGCGACGAGCGGATTGCGGGCGGATCGTCGTCGGGGGCGGCAGCGTCGGTCGCCGACGGCATGGCGGCCGTCGCGCTCGGCACCGACACCGGCGGCTCGATCCGCATTCCATCGGCGCTCTGCGGCCTCACCGGCTTCAAGCCGACCGCGAGCCGCATCCCGATGCAAGGCGGCCTGCCGCTCTCCACGTCGCTCGATTCATTCGGGCCGATCGGATTGTCGGTGGCGTGCTGCGCGCTCGTCGACCGGATTCTCGCCGCGCGCGAGCCCGAGGTGCCCGCCACGCGCCCGCTCGACGGCGTGCGCCTTGGCGTGCTGACGAACTACGTGACCGACGGCGTCGACGAGACCGTCGCGAGCGCGGTCTCGACGGCGATCAAGCATCTGTCGGCAGCGGGCGCGCTCGTGGAAGACGTGCGCTTCGCCCCGCTCGACCGCCTGCCGGAAATCAACCGCTTCGGCTTTGCGCCGATCGAGGCGTACGCGTGGCACCGGCCGCTGCTCGCCGCCCATTCGGCCGGCTACGACCCGCGTGTGCTCGTGCGCATCATGAAGGGCCAGCCCGCGAGCGCCGCCGATTACATCGACTTGCTGCAGGCGCGCGCCGCGATGATCGAAGCCGCGCGCACGACGCTCTGGCAGCGCTTCGACGCGATCCTTTGCCCGACGGTGCCGGTCGTGCCGCCGCGCATCGCCGATCTCGAACACGACGACGACACCTTCGGCCGCGCCAACGCGCTGATCCTGCGCAACCCGAGCGCGTTCAATTTCCTCGATAGCTGCGGCCTGTCGCTGCCGTGCCATCCGCGCGGCGGCGCGCCGGTGGGCCTGATGCTGTCCGGCGCACCGCACGCGGACGACGCGCTGCTGTCGATCGGACGCGCCGTCGAAGCCGTCCTCGCCCCCACGCGCTGAATTTGTCAGGACGGGGTTCGCGCTAGAATCCCGTTGACCCGCGCGCAGTTTCAGGTGCTTTCTACTCGAATCGTTTGCAATACATGAACAACTCTCTACACCATTTCACGATGCATGAAGAAGATCGCGGCCTGCGTCGTGAACGGCGGCTCCTGCTTCTGCTCGCATTTGTGTGCCTGGCGCTCGTCGGCGGCGCGTTGTATCTGCAGTTCTATCGCGGCGAGGATCCTTGCCCGCTTTGCATCATCCAGCGCTATTTCTTCGTGCTGATCGCCGTGTTCGCGTTTCTCGGCGCGGGGCTCAGAAGCTGGCGCGGCGTGGCTGTGCTCGAGGCGATGGTCGTGTTGTCGGCGATTGGCGGGATCGTGGCGGCGGTGCGGCACGTCTATGTGCAGGCACGGCCGGGCTTCAGTTGCGGGTTCGATACCTTGCAGCCGATCGTCGACGGGCTGCCGCCCGCGCGCTGGCTGCCGCAGGTGTTCAAGGTCGCGGGGCTGTGTGAGACGCCGTATCCGCCGATTCTCGGGCTGTCGCTGCCGCAGTGGTCGTTGATCGCGTTTGCGGTGGTGCTTCTGGCGGTCGGCGGGAGTTTGTGGAGCCGGCGTCGCGTTCGGGATGCCGGGATCTGATCCGCTTGCCGCGCGATAGAAAACCATCGAATGCGGTCGGAACGAACCACATTGGGTCAAATCGGCCGATTTCGCTCACGAAAAAACGAATCGCGGCCGCTGAGCGCCGGTGAAATCGCCCTCGCGCGATTGATTTTCGGCGATTCGATCGATTACGCATGCGTCAAAATCCACCGACGCGGCTATTTGTGGCTCGGTCTTCAGCACGCCGACGTCGCGATGGCGCCCAACGGCGAAATCTACTTCGGCCGAAAGTGCTTCAAGAACGACTTTTCGCGCGAGAACGCGTCGTCGCGGCACTGGTTTATCCATGAAATGACGCATGTCTGGCAGCATCAACTCGGTTATCCGGTCAAATGGCGTGGCGCGATTCGCATCGGCTTGAACTATCGATATATCTTGGAGCCGAACAGAAAACTGGGCAGTTTCAATATGGAAGCCCAGGGCGATTTACTGGCCGATTATTTCGCGCTGAAGTTTCTACGTGAACCGCGGGTCATGGCACAGCCCGAATATCGCGACGACATCGCTCTCTACGAACAGGTGCTCCGTGATTTCCTCAAAAATCCGGCGAGCAAGGCCAATCTTCCGCGCAGACGGGTGTTTTCCGTCTGATCGCAGCGAACAGCAGTGCCGCGCGGCCACGGCGCGAACGTGGCAAAACTTCCCCCTATCAGCGCATCCGCATAATCTTGATATGCGCGCCGCAATATTTTTGGGATATTGCGGTGTTACCTTCGGGTATGGATGGCGATCTACGTGCGCCGTGTCCGGCTTGCCTTAGGCGCAGCCTGGCACGCGTAACGCGCGCCCGATCCGCAATGTCTCGGATTTTTTTATGACAACGCAAACCATCCGCTTTC
Source organism: Caballeronia humi (assembly GCF_001544475.1). Taxonomy (GTDB): domain Bacteria; phylum Pseudomonadota; class Gammaproteobacteria; order Burkholderiales; family Burkholderiaceae; genus Caballeronia; species Caballeronia humi. The sequence goes on from NZ_FCNW02000001.1 coordinate 36,593, forward strand.
TCCAGCACGGCGCCGTCCGCGAAATCGGCGATGCGCCCGCGACGCGCACTGTCCTCCAGCACCTTCGGGAGGTGCAGCAATGCACTGGCACGAAGGAAGGCTGTGCCGAGGGCGACTGCGGCGCGTGCACGGTCGTAATCGGCGAGCTCGATGTGCACGGCGAGGTGGCGCTGAAGGCCGTCAACGCGTGCATCCAGTTCCTGCCGACGCTCGACGGCCGCGCGCTTTTCACCGTCGAAGACTTGCGCGCCGCCGATGGCGCGCTGCATCCCGTGCAGCAGGCGCTCGTCGATTGCCACGGCTCGCAGTGCGGCTTCTGCACGCCGGGCTTCGTGATGTCGCTGTGGGCGCTCTACGAGAACCAGCCGACGAACGCCGGCCTGCCGACCCGCGACGAAATCAGCACCGCCCTCTCCGGCAATTTGTGCCGCTGCACGGGCTATCGTCCGATCGTCGATGCCGCGCAGAAGATGTTCGACTATCCGCGCGTGCCGTTCGATCACGCGGCGCTCAAGGCGTCGCTCCAAGCGATCCGCCGCGCCGGCACCTTCGAATACACCGCGCCCGACGCGCGCGGCGCCGCGTTCGGCTCGCCCACCTTCCACGCCCCGGCGACGCTCGCCGACTTCGCCCGCCTGCGCGCGGCGCATCCGAACGCGCGCATTCTGGCGGGCAGCACGGACGTCGGCTTGTGGGTCACGAAACAGTTCCGCGATCTCGGCGACATCCTGTACATCGGCAATGTCGCCGAACTGAAGGCGATCTCGCGCGATGCGCAGAACCTCACGATCGGCGCGGCGGCATCGCTCGAGGATGCGTACGCCGCGCTCGCTGTCGACTACCCCGAACTCGCCGAATTGTGGACACGCTTCGCCTCGCTGCCGATCCGCAACGCCGGCACGCTCGGCGGCAACGTCGCGAACGGCTCGCCGATAGGCGATTCGATGCCCGCGCTGATCGCGCTCGACGCCCAGGTCGTGCTGCAAAAAGCCGATAAAATCCGCGCGCTGCCGCTCGACGCGTTTTATCTCGGCTATCAGAAGACCGCACTCGATGCCGGCGAATTCGTCGCGGCGATCCGCGTCCCGCGGCCTTCGACGGATCTGCGTTTTCGCACTTACAAAATCTCGAAGCGCTACGACCAGGACATCTCGGCCGTGTGCGCGGCGTTCGCCGTGAAGCTCACCGGCACGCGCGTGTCGGGCGCGCGCATCGCGTTCGGCGGCATGGCGGCGACGCCGAAGCGCGCCGCGCGGGCCGAAGCGGCGCTCGTCGGCGAGGAGTGGTCGGAGTCGAACGTGCGTGAAGCGATGACCGCGCTCGACGCCGATTTCCAGCCGCTCACCGACATGCGCGCGTCAAGCGCCTACCGCAGCAAAATCGCGCGCAACGTGCTGTGGCGCTTCTATCTCGAAACGCGCGGCGACGCCCCGCTCGCCCTCTTCGACGTCAGCGCGTTCGCGTTCGAGGCGCAAGCGAACGGCGCACTCAAGGAACTGCCATGAACAACGTCAGCGAACCGCTCGCCGCAGCCGCGGCGCTGGAGCCGCAGGCGATCGGCGTCGGCCTGCCGCACGAATCCGCGACGCTGCACGTAAGCGGCGAAGCAACCTACATCGACGATATCCCCGAGTTGCGCGGCACGCTGCACGCCGCGCTCGGGCTCTCGCGGCATGCGCACGCGCGCATCGTCGCGCTCGATCTCGACGCGGTGCGCGCGGCGCCGGGCGTGATCGCCGTGCTGACCGCCGCCGATATCCCCGGCGAGAACAACTGCGGCCCGGTGCTCCACGACGACCCGATTCTCGCCGACGGCCTCGTGCAGTATCTTGGCCAGCCTGTCTTCGCGGTGATCGCCGAAAGCCACGATCTCGCGCGGCGCGCGGCGTCGCTCGCAAAAAGCGAGGACGTGGTGCGCTACGACCTGCTCGAAGCCGTGCTCACGCCACGCGATGCAAAGGAGAAAAAGCAGTTCGTGCTGCCGCCGCTGCATCTGCGGCGCGGCGATCCGGACGCAAAAATCGCGGCGGCGAAGCACCGGATCGAAGGGGAATTCGAGGTCGGCGGGCAGGAGCAGTTCTATCTCGAAGGCCAGGTCGCCTATGCGATCCCGAAGGAACTCGACGGCATGTTCGTCCACAGCTCGACACAGCATCCGAGCGAGATGCAGCACGTCGTCGCGCACATGCTCGGCTGGCCGACGCACAACGTGATTTGCGAATGCCGGCGCATGGGCGGTGGCTTCGGCGGGAAGGAATCGCAGTCGGCGGTGTTCGCGTGCGTCGCGGCGCTGGCGGCGCAGAAGCTGCATCGGCCGGTGAAGCTGCGCGCCGACCGCGACGACGACTTCATGATCACCGGCAAGCGTCACGACGCGGTCTACACCTACGCGGCCGGCTTCGACGACGACGGGCGGCTGCTGGGCGCGCGCGTCGAGATCGCGTTGCGGGCGGGGTATTCGGCGGATCTGTCGGGCGCGGTCGCGACGCGCGCCGTCTGCCACTTCGACAACGCGTACTACCTGAACGACGTCGATATCCTCGCGATGGCGTGCAAGACGAACACGCAGTCGAACACGGCGTTTCGCGGCTTCGGCGGGCCGCAGGGCGCGCTCGTGATGGAAGTGCTGCTCGACGAGGTCGCACATCGGCTGAAGCGCGATCCGCTCGACGTTCGGCGCGCGAACTACTACGGCATAGGCGAGCGCGACACGACGCCGTATGGCCAGAAAGTCGCTGACAACGTGATCGCGCCGCTCACCGACGAGTTGATCGCATCGAGCGGCTATCACGCGCGGCGCGCCGAGGTTGCAGCGTTTAATGCGACGAGCCCGGTGCTCAAGCGGGGCATCGCGTTCACGCCGGTCAAGTTCGGCATCTCGTTCAACGTGCCGTTTTTGAACCAGGCAGGCGCGCTCGTCCACGTCTACAAGGACGGCTCGGTGCTCGTGAATCACGGCGGCACGGAGATGGGTCAGGGCCTCAACACGAAGGTCGCGCAGGTCGTGGCGAACGCGCTGGGCGTCGCGCTCTCGCGCGTGCGCGTGACCGCGACCGATACGTCGAAAGTCGCGAACACGTCGGCGACGGCGGCATCGACGGGAAGCGATCTCAACGGCAAAGCCGCCGAAGCCGCTGCGCTCACGATCCGCGCGCGCCTCGCGGAACTCGCCGCGAAGCAGCTCGGCGGCGTGGCGGATGACGTGCGCTTTCACAACGGCGTCGTCGATTCGAACGGCGGCGAGATGCCGTTCAACCAGCTCGTCGCGGCGGCCTATCTGGCGCGCGTGCAGTTGTGGTCCGACGGCTTTTACGCGACGCCCAAGGTTCACTGGGACGCGAAGACGCTGCAGGGCCACCCGTTCTACTACTTCGCGTATTGCGCGGCGGTGTCGGAAGTGGTCGTCGATACGCTCACCGGCGAGTGGAAACTCGTGCGCACCGATCTGCTGTACGACGCCGGTCAGTCGATCAATCCGGCGATCGACATCGGACAGGTGGAAGGCGGCTTCATCCAGGGCATGGGGTGGCTCACGACCGAGGAACTCTGGTGGAACCGCGACGGGCGCCTGATGACGCACGCGCCGTCCACGTACAAGATCCCCGCGATCAGCGACACGCCTGCCGCGTTCAACGTCGCGCTCTTTCGCAACGACAACGCCGAGCCAACCGTGTTCCGCTCGAAGGCGGTCGGTGAGCCGCCGCTTTTGCTGTCGTTCTCGGTGCTGCTCGCGATTCGCGCGGCGATCGCATCGGCGGCACCGGATGCAACCGATGCGCCAAGGCTCCGCGCCCCCGCGACGCCCGAAGCGATTCTCGATGCGCTCGATGCCTACACGCTGTCCCAGCACCCGCCGAGCACGACCGACGTGGCTCAGCCGGCGCCGGTAAACTAGCGCCTTCCCGATAACCAACAAGGAGCGCAATCGATGCAAGCATGGCTGCACGACCTGCAACAACTGCTCGCGCACGGCGACGCGCTCGTGCTCGTGACGGTCGCGCGCGTCGAAGGCTCCGCACCGCGCGAGCCGGGCACGAAGATGATCGTCACGCGTGAGGACGCGCGCTATACGATCGGCGGCGGCCATCTCGAATGGAAGGCGATCGAGACCGCGCGGCAGGTGCTGAAGGACGGCATGCGCAGCCCGCGCATGCGGCGGCTCGAACGCTTCGCGCTCGGCCCCAGCCTCGGACAATGCTGCGGCGGCGCGGTCGTACTCGCGTTCGAACGGCTCGACGTCTCCGATCTCGGCTGGGTCACGTCGCTCAGCAAGCGCACGGCGCAGGGTCTCTCGACGGTGCGCAGCGTGTCGTTCAGCGCCGCGCCCGATGCCGTGATGATCTCGGACCCGGAGCCCGGCGTGCAAGGCTCGGACTGCCTGCTCTGGGACGGCGCCGGTTTCGACGACAGCGGCGCGCTGCTCACCGAAACCATCGCCCCGCACGAGTTCCCGGTCGTGCTGTTCGGCGCGGGGCACGTCGGCGCGGCGCTCGTGCGCGTGCTCGCGACGCTGCCGTGCCACGTCACCTGGGTCGACGAGCGCGACGCCGCGTTTCCCGCCCCGCAGTACCTGCCGCAAAACGTCACGATCGAGCCGAATGACGCGCCCGATTCCGCCGTCGATGCCGCGCCGCCGAACACGTATTTCATCGTGATGACGCACAACCACACGGTCGATCTCGTGCTCGCGGAGCGCATCCTGCAGCGCGGCGACTTCGCGTTCTTCGGCATGATCGGCTCGCATACGAAGCGCAAGCAGTTCGAACACCGGCTCGCCGCGCGCGGCATCGACCCGGCGCGCATCGCCCGCATGATCTGCCCGATCGGCGTGGATGGCATCGTCGATAAAGCGCCGGAAGTCATTGCCGTCGCAGCGGCAGCCCAACTGCTGCAGGCGGTTGAAGCGAATGCCCACGCGCCGTCGCAGCAGATGGCGTGAATCACCACTTAGCCCACTATAAAACCAGGCATGAACCCCACACTCGCTGACAAAATCGCCCGGGCGCCCAAGGCCGAGCTGCACATCCATATCGAAGGCTCGCTCGAACCCGAGCTGATCTTCCAGCTCGCGCAACGCAACGGCGTGAAGCTCGCCTACGAGTCGATCGACGCGCTGCGCGCCGCCTACGCGTTCACCGACCTGCAATCGTTCCTCGACATCTACTACGCGGGCGCGAGCGTGCTCCTGCACGAAGCGGACTTCTACGACATGACGATGGCGTACGTCGAACGCGCGCTAGCCGATCACGTCACGCATACGGAAATCTTCTTCGATCCGCAGACGCATACCGAACGCGGCGTGCCGATCGAAACGGTCGTCGCGGGCATCGAGCGCGCATTGGCCGAAGGCGAAAAGCGCGGCCTGACGAGCAAGATGATTCTCTGCTTCCTGCGCCATCTCTCCGAGGAAGACGCGCTCGCCACGTTCGATGCAGCCCTGCCGCTCTTCGATAAATACAAGCACCGTCTGATCGGTGTGGGGCTGGATTCGTCGGAGCAAGGGCATCCGCCTTCGAAGTTCCAGAACGTGTTCGCCAGGGCGCGCGAGAAGGGTCTGAAGCTCGTCGCGCACGCGGGTGAAGAAGGTCCGCCCGCGTATGTCTACGAAGCGCTCGACCTGCTGAAAGTGGATCGCGTCGATCACGGCGTGCGCAGCATCGAAGACCCGGCGCTCGTCGCGCGTCTCGCGGATGCGCGCATCGCGCTGACCGTGTGTCCGCTGTCGAATCTGAAGCTCTGCGTCTTCGACGACATGGAGAAGCACACGCTCAAGGATCTGCTCGACAAGGGCGTCGCGGTAATGGTCAATTCCGACGACCCCGCGTACTTCGGGGGCTACGTGAACGCCAACTACTTCGCGATCGTCGATGCGCTCAAGCTCTCGGACGACGAGGTCTACACGCTCCTGAAGAACAGCCTCGAAGCGTCGTTCGTGACGCCCGTCGAGCGCGACGCGATGGTCGCGAAGCTCGACGCTTACTGGCACGAAGCCGCATAAAGCAACATAAGTCATGAAGATGGAAACCACAGCATCGATCGAACGCGACACCACGACGCTCGAACGCTACTTCGGCATCCGCGCGGCCGGGTCGCGGGTGAAGACGGAAGTCGTCGCGGGCATCACGACGTTCCTCACGGCGATGTACATCATCGTCGTCAATCCGGGCATTCTTTCGCAAGCGAGCGTGCCCTTCCCGGCCGCGCTCACGGCGACCGTCATCGTCAGCTTCCTCGGCAGTTGCGCGATGGGCCTCTATGCGCGCAACCCGGTACTCGTCGCGCCCGGCATGGGTATGAACGCGCTCTTCGCGTTCGTGATGGTTCACGGCGGCAAGATGCCGTGGCAGACCGCGCTCGGCTGCGTCTTCTGGTCCGGGGTGATCTTCGCGCTGCTCGCGGCGTTCAACGCGCGCAAGCTCGTCGTCGATGCGATTCCGGCGAATCTGCGGCACGCGGTGTCGTGCGGCATCGGCTTGTTCATCAGCCTGATCGGGCTCGTGAACGCGAAGTTCGTCGTCGGCGATCCGGTCACGATCGTGCATTCGGCGTCGCTTAATCCGGTCGTGGTGACGTTCCTGATCGGGCTGGCCGTCACGACGGTCCTCGTCGCGCGCCGCGTGACGGGCGCGCTGATGCTCGGCATCGTGTTCACGACGATCATCGCGATCCCCATCGGTCGCTTCTGGGGCGACGGCACCGCGTACTGGCCCGCCGCGATCGCGACAAGAACGCTCGTCAACTGGAACGGCCTCTTCTCGGCGCCGGACTTCTCGGGCATCGGCCAGCTCGATCTGATCGGGTCGCTGAAGGTGATCTACTGGCCGTTCATCTTCGTGATGCTCTTCACGTCGTTCTTCGATGCGCTCTCGACCTTCATGGCGATTTCCGAAGCCGGCAAGCTCTACGACAAGGATGGCAACCCGCGCAACATCCGCCAGTCGATGATCGTCGATGCGTTCTCCGCGCTGGTTTCCGCGCCGCTCGGCACGAGCCCGGCGAACGCCTATATCGAATCGGCGGCGGGTATCTCGGCGGGCGGGCGAACGGGGCTCGTCGCGGTGATCGCGGGACTGTGCTTCCTGCCGTTCCTGTTTCTCTCGCCGCTGCTCTCGCTCGTTCCGGCGATTGCGACCGCGCCCGCGCTCGTGCTGGTCGGCGTGTTCATGATGGAATCGATCACGCAGATCGAATGGCATCGTTTCGACGAAGCGATCCCCGCCTTCCTCGCGATGATCCTGATCCCGCTGACCTATTCGATCACCGACGGTATCGCGTACGGTTTTCTCGCGTTCGTCGTGATCAAGGCCTTCACCGGCCAGGTCAAGGCGATCAAGCCGGCGATGTGGGTGGTCGCCGCCCTTTCACTGCTGTTGCTGACCCAGCTTTGAACAATGACTAAAGTATTTGGAGACGTTGCACCATGACTCAAACCGCCTACCGCGCCCAGCTTCTCACTTTCCGCGACGACCCCGCGCACGCGTCCGACGGCGCGATTTTCGAGGAAGACGGCCTGCTGATCGTCGAGGACGGGCGCGTCGTTGCGGCGGGCGCCTACACGGCGCTGCGCTCGCGCCTCGCGCCGGATGCGATCGTCAAAACCATGCGCGACAAGCTGATCGTGCCGGGCTTCATCGATTCGCACATTCACTACCCGCAGACGGACATGATCGCGTCGCCGGCGCCGGGTCTCTTGCCGTGGCTCAACACGTACACGTTCCCGACCGAGCGCGCGTTCAGCGACCCGGCGCACGCACGCGAGACCGCGAGCTTCTTCCTCGATGAACTACTCGCCTGCGGCACGACGACCGCGCTCGTGTACTGCACCGTGCACAAGGAATCCGCCGATGCGTTCTTCGGCGAGAGCGAGTCGCGCAATCTGCGGATGGTCGCGGGCAAGGTGCTGATGGATCGCAATTGCCCGGATTTCCTGCAGGACACGGCGCAGTCCGGCTACGACGACAGCGCCGAGCTGATCGCGCGCTGGCACAACCGCGGCCGCCAGCAATACGCACTGACACCGCGTTTCGCGCCGACCTCGACCGAAGCGCAGCTCGAAGCGTGCGGTGTGCTCGCGCGTGCGCACGAGGACGTGTTCATCCAGACGCACGTCGCGGAGAACACTGACGAGATCAAATGGGTCGAGAGCCTGTTCCCGGGTCATCGCAGTTATCTCGACATCTACGATCACTACAGCTTGCTGCGCCGTCGCGCGGTGTACGGCCACTGTATCCATCTCGACGATGCCGACCGCCAGCGCATGGCGGAGACGGGCGCGGTGGCGTCGCACTGTCCGACGTCGAACCTGTTCCTCGGCAGCGGCCTCTTCGACTTCGAAAAGGCGGGCGCGGCAAACATGCCGGTGGCGCTGGCGACGGACGTCGGCGGCGGCACGTCGTTCTCGATGCTGCAGACGATGAACGAAGCGCACAAGATCGCGCGTCTCACGGGCCATCATCTGACGGCGACGCGCATGTTCTGGCTCTCGACGACGGGCGCCGCGAAAGTGCTCGATCTCGACGACAAGGTCGGCACGCTTGCGCCGGGAAGCGAAGCCGATTTTGCGGTGCTCGATCCGGCGGGCACGCCGTTGCTGGCGCGGCGCACGTCGCGGGCGGAATCGCTGGAGGAACTGTTGTTCGCGTTCGCTCTGCTCGGCGACGATCGCGCCGTGTTCGAGACCTATGCGGCGGGTAATTGCGTGCATCGGCGGGATGCAAGAAAGGGGGCGGCGCTGGAGTTGGCGGCTTGACATGTAGCGGCATGCAAGCAAAAACGCCCTGAGCATTCAGGGCGTTTTCAATCATACGGACGCACTTTTGAGCACGCTTCGCCGCTTGCAGCTACAGTCTGATTTTCACACTGCATCGAACGATGAAGCATCCCGTTCATATCGCTTGGGCCCTGGCTCTCCTCCCCGCGATTTCCTGCGCCTACGCACTCGACGACCAGCTCGACTGCAAATCGACTGGGCACGCGTTCGTCGCGCCGCTCCTGCAACAGAACCTGATCGAAGCCAAGCCGATGCGCGTCGAGCCGAACTCGGTCAACGCCTTTCGTCCGACGAAGGACAGCCAGTTGACGGCGTTCGGCTTCAGCGTGTATGCGGTCGTCGCTTATCAGAAGGACGATCCGATTTTCCGGAAGGGAACCGGTGAGCCGATCGCGGACTCGGCTTACGGCGTGGTCGTGATCGGACGCGACAGCGCTGTGGAACCGAAAGTGCGCGCGACGGGCAGCGACGCGACCGTCCATCACGTCGCGCCCTTCATCACCGCGATCTTCTGCAAGCAGGATTAGCGCGCGATGTGCGCCTGCAACCGCGCGCGCACGTCCTCGGGCGCAATCGACGGACGCGGCAAGTCGCCCGGCGTACCTGTCCTGATCGACAGCCGCGCGAAGCGCACGCCATCGACATCCTTCGCGTCCAAAAAACGATCGATCACCCCGATATCATCGCCGTCGAGCGCAAGCGCGTAGCCGCACGCCGACGCGATCGCCGCGAAATCGACACCGCGCGAAACCGTCGCCTGGCCGCCGGTCGATTCGTGCGCGCCGTTGTCGAGCAGCAAATGCGCGAGGTTCGACGGACCGTACGCGCCGAGTGTCGCGAACACGCCCATGCGCATGAGCGCGGCGCCGTCGCCGTCGAGCGCGACCACGCGCAGGTCGGGACGCGACAGCGCGAGACCGAGCGCCATCGGCGTGACGCAGCCCATCGAGCCGACGAGATACAACTGGTTCTCGCGATCGTCGGCGGCGTAGAGCTCGCGGCCGCAGAATCCCGTCGATGCGAGAACGACCGTCGAATCCTTCGGCGTCAGCCCGATCACGCGATCCAGCGCTTCCCTGCGCGTGACGCGCTCGCCTTCGAAGCGTTCAACCGGCGCACGAGCCGCACGCTCACGCACACCGCTCAACCCCGTCTTCTTCAACGCGTACGGCGCGACGCTGCCCTTCTGCATCACGAGCGCAAAAGGCCGGCCCGTGCTGTCCATATGCGCGGTCGCGCGATCGAGTGCGGGACCGATCGCATCGGCTTCGGTGGGAAACAGCTCCCACGGGATCTCCATCGTGTCGAGCATCGCGGGCGTGATGGGCCCCATCAGCGCGTGTTGCGGTTCGTCGGCGACGCCCGGCTGTCCGCGCCACGTCACGATCAGAAGCTGCGGCAACCGAAACGTCCAGTTGAGCGAAGTCAGCGGACTCACGGCATTGCCGAGGCCCGAGTTCTGCATCATCGCGATGCCGCGCCGGCCGTTGCGCGCACCCAGCGCGACGCCCGCGATCAGCGCGACGGCATCGCCCTCGTTCGCCGCCGACACGTAGTGCAGCGACTCGTCCTGCAGCACGTAGTTGATGAACGGCGTGAGATGAGAGCAGGGCACGCCGGCGTACCAGTCGAAACCCCGCTCGCGCGCGGCCTCGACGAACTGGGCGGCCTCAATCACGCGCGCCCTCCGCCGATCCGAACGGCGTCTGCTCGTGCGCGAAATCGGCGGCGCGGCGGAAATCGTCGAGATCGTTGACGCCGCGCCAGTGGCCGTGCACGTACTGCACTTCGATGCGCTCACCCGCTTCCACAAGTGCATTGAGAAGCGCAGCCATGTCGAGCTTCGCGAAGTCGTCGCGCTGTTGCAGTTGCGCGAGCGTAGCCAGCAGGCGCTCGCGCGCGTCGCCGCGCACGTTGAGCAGGCCCATCCAGCGGCCTTGCGGGGTGCCGGTTTGAGCGCTTTCCGACGCGGCGCTCACAACACCTTCGAGCCACACTTTCTGCCCGAAGAGCGCGCGATCGTCGGCCGTGGAGCAATAGGCAAAATCGGTTGCGGCGACGCCGGCTTGCGGCGCCTGCGACGAATCCACGACGACGCAGAAGTCGCTATCCGATTCCACGAGATCGCGCAGGATGTAGCTGCGGAAAAGCAGATCGCCGTAGGAAATGACGGTATCGCCCGGGAACGACTTCGCCGCGCATGCAAGCGATGCCAGTTCGCCCGTCGCCTCGTGCTGTTCATTGACGACGAGCCGGATGCCCGACGTATCGATCGCGTCTGCCCGATAGCCGCCGACGACCGTAATGTCGTTGATGCCTTCCTTCTTGAACGCCTCGACGAGATGCCGCAACAGCGGCTTGCCCGCGATCGGCAGCATGACCTTCGGACGATCGGCGGTGACGGCTTCGAGCCCCGCGCCACGGCTCGCCGCGAGCACGACCGCGCTCCTCGCCGAATTCGACGCCGACAGATACACGCTCTCGGCCGCCGAATATTCGTCGGCGTCCTGCAGGCGGAAAATCTCGTTCACCGCCGCGATCCGGTCTTCCACGTTCACGAGCGTCTCGCTTTCGTGGATTTCCTTCGCGATCGCCTGCATCGCGGAAGTCGCGCCGCGGATCAAGTGATTCGCCCAGATCACGGTGCTGATGCCCGCCTGGCGGAACACGTCGGTCGGCGTGCTGTAGTACTTCGTCGGCACGATGACGAGCGGCCCGCGCCCGGCCCACTCGCGCGCGAAGGTCAGGATCTCGTCGGGCTTCGAGAGCTTGCTGTGGATCAGGATCGCGTCGGCGCCGGCCTGCCGGTACGCTTCCGCGCGCCGCAGCGCCTCTTCCATGCCCCAGCCGGCGATCAGCGCCTCGACGCGCGCGACAATCGAGAAATTCGGATCGCTCTGAGAATCCTTGCCGGCCTTGATCTTGCCGCAGAATTCGTCGATGTCGGCGAGCGGCTGCGCCTCGCCGTTGATGAAGCTGTTGGTCTTCGGAAACTGCTTGTCCTCGATACACACGCCCGCGATGCCGCGCTGCTCGAGCTTGCGCACCAGCCGCCGCACGTTGTTGAAGTTGCCGTAGCCGGTGTCGCCGTCGAGCAGGATCGGCAAGTCACTCGCGTCAGCCATGAATTCGAGCATGTCGACGACCTGCGTCCAGCTCGCTTCGTTGTTGTCGCGCACGCCGAACTGCGCGGAAATCGCGAGGCCCGAACCCCAGATCGCCTTGAAGCCCGCTTCCTTCACGATGCGCGCGGACAAGCCGTTGTGCGCTTCCATCATGAATTCGAGACGGTTGCTTTGCAGCATCTCGCGCAGGCGCATCGTGCGCGAAAATCCGGCGGGAAGGTGTCCTGGTGCGTTCATCGCAGTGCTCCGGCAAGCTGGTTCAATTGCGGCAGCACTTCGTCGGCTGCGCGCGTCACGTCGTTTTGAAAGTCGATTTCGATCCACGGTGCGCCGGTCACGTCGGCGATGTCGAATACGTGGCTACGCTCCTGGAGGAGGTCGCGCACCGCTTCTTCGTGCGGCAGATTCGCGCGGCCCGTCGCGACGTAATTCGCGACGATCTCCGCGAGGCGCTTCGCCGCGTGCTCATCGAAGCGGAAAAAGCCCACCGATTCGCCAATCGTGTCGAACTTCAACCCGGCCGCCACCTGCTTCCTCAGTTCGACCGGCACGCCGTTGTCGATGCACAGCTTCACGGGCTCGTCGCCGGCTTCGAAATCGCGGTCGATCAACAGGCGGTTCACGTGCGCGTGGGCGTTCGCCACGAGCGGTTCGAGAATCCGTTCGTCGTAGAGCACGTCGGCGTCCATCAGCAGCACGTCGCCGCCACGCGTGAGCGCCTCGGCCGCGGTGTGCACGGACAGCACGCTGCCAAGCGAAAACTCGCTGTTCACGACGACCTCGGTCGCCGGCTTCCAGTCGATCGACGCGAGTTCCGCCTCGACTTGCTCGTGCTTGAACCCGAGCACGAACACCATTTCATCGACACCGGCGGTTTTGAGCAATTGCAGATGGCGTTCGAGCAGCGAGGCATCGCCGAAGCGCAACAGACACTTTGGCTTTTGCTGCCCTTCCGGCTGGACGAGGCGCAAGCCCATCCCGGCCGCAAGAATTATTGCGCGCATTCTTATCCCTTCGAGGATGAATCAGTCGATCTCCGGCACGCGCGCGAGACGGCGGCGCTGCCAGCCCTTTTCAACGAAATGCAGATAGACGATGCCCGGCAGCCCGAGCAGGAGTTCGCGCGCCCGCTTGGCTAGCGACAGCGCGAGCGCGACTTCCGGCGGCAAGCCGACGAGCCGCGCGAGCAGCAGATAACCGCCCTCCTGCACGCCGAGCGAGCCGGGAATCGCGAAGGCCGCGCCGCGAATCGCCTGGCCGAGGCTTTCGAGGATCAGCGCATCGGTCCAGTCGACCGGATGGCCGAGCAGACGCAGCACGAGCCACACTTCGCCCGTGCCGACGAACCAGCCGACGAGGCTCAACAGAAAGCTTGCCGCGACCTTGCCGCGCTCGCGATACATCTCGTGGACGGCGGCATCGACGGCTTCGGCGCGCGTCACCAGCGACGACCAGTCGCGTTTCGCCGAAAAGCGCGCGGCAACCGACGACGCAAACCGCATCGCCCGGCCAAACAGCCCGCGCCGCTGCGCGAGATAGAAGCCGAGCGTCATCGCGCCAATCAGCGCGATCACGACCAAAACGGCATTGCGCACGCCCGTGCCCGAGCCGCCGCCGAGCAGCGCCACGCCAGCGAGCGCGAAGATCAGTTGCGCGAGGGTCTGCATCGTCGTGCTGACGGTGATGACGGCGGCGGCATCGCGTGCGCGCATCCCACGTTGCGCGAGATAGCGGACCATCATCATCGGGCCGCCGATCTGGCCGGCGGGCATCAGGCTATTGACCGACTCGCCGGTCCAGCGCGCGAGCAACGCGTCGCGCAGCGAGACGTCGCGATCACGCGGCGAAAAGAGCACGCTGATGGCGCCGGCATCGAGCGCGACCGGCAGCAGGTGAAACGCCGCGACGGCCAGGAGGCCCCAGCCGGCGGTCGCGAGCGTCGACGCCACCGAGCCGAAGCCTTGCCAGCCGATCAGCGCGATGAAGAGCACCACGCCGATCGAAAGCAGAATGGTTCCGGCGCGGCTCATGCGCTTCCGTTCTTGCCGGCTTTGCGCCGAAAGACCTGCCCGAAGCCGAAATAGGCGATCGAATCCTTCATGTTCGAGATGAAGCGCTGCCACGGCCGCATGTTCGGGTTCGTCACATATTCGAACGTGAGCGAGACGCGCATCTCGTTCGCGCCGAGCGGCGTGATGCGATGACGCAGCTTGTCACCGTCGAAGAAGACGAGCGCACCCGGCGGATACTGCACCGAGCCCGGTTCGTCGGGCACGGCGTCGTTGCGTGTGTGGAGTTCGTAGTCGAGGCGGCAGGACGAATCGTCGATCACGCCGAGCAGCAGCGTGTAGCGGCGGCCTTCGTAATAAGACGTGTCGTAGTGCCAGCCGATGTGGTCGCCCGGGCGCGTGTAGAAATAGAGCGCGTAGGCATGCGGATCGTCGGCGGGGGAAAGCTGCAATTTGTCGCCGCTGATCGCTTCGAGCCAGCCGATCAGGGCGGGCGACCGATACAGGTCGGCGATAAACGGCGCGAGTTTGTCGATCGCGTGACGGCTCACGCTCCCGCCCGCCTTGTGGCCCGGCAGATAGTTGCGGTTCACGGCGGGCGTGACCGCGTGGACGGCATCGATCAGGCGCTCGGTGTACTCGCGCGGCAGGAAGTCTTCGAGATACAGGAAGCTTCCCTGTTGATCGAAGGATTGGTGCAGTTGCGCGGTCGTAAGCTCGCGCAGACGGGCACTGAGCGTCGCATCGATGTCGCGCGCGGCCGGTGCCCCGGAGCGCGTATCGGGAATGCGTGCGGTGGTTTCGCCCGGCGATTCCGTCGACGTATTGGCGGCCTGGTTCATCGTACTGTCTGAAGATCCTTGCCGGCGGCCTCGCGCGTCACCCGCTGATGATCGATCGCGACCCACGCGGCGAAAAGCGGCGCGCCGACCGATGCCGCGATCAAAAACGGCGTCATGCCGTTAAGCAGCGTGACGAGCGGCAGGAGATAAAGGACGTCCTCGGTCTCGAAGCCGGCCATCGAGGCCTGCTTCGTGCCGTCCTTGCCGATCATCGACTCGATGCGCATGCGCAGATAAAAGATCAGCGCGACGGCCACGCCCGCGACGCCGCCGAGCACCTCGGCCGGCACGAACATGGAAGGATGGTGAACGCCTACGTAGAACCCGAGGCCGAGGAATAGCAGCACGGTCACGAGCGCATCGCACGCGAGGTCGTATAAATGACCGATCTTGCTCGACTGTCCGCTGATGCGGGCGAGTTCGCCGTCGGTGTGATCGACGAAATTGGACAGCGCGATCAGCAACGCCCCCACCGTACACAGCCAGTATTGCCCGAGCGACAAATAATAAGCGCCCGCGAGGCCGATCAACAGGCGCAGCGAGGTGAGATGGTTCGGCGTGACAGGCGTGCCGACGAGCGGAGTGACAAGGCGGCGGGCGAGCCGCGCGTCCCATGTGGCGGGCGCCGGGACGTCGCGGGGCGGGATCGGACTTGATTTTGTCATGAACGCGAATATATCCCGATTCTGGCGCGCGTGCATATTACCGGGATAGCCGGCGCATGCGCGCCAATCCGTCGTCTGACGGTCGTTTGCGCCGGATTCGCGCAGGCGCAAGACCGCGAGAATCCGGGGGAATCGGGAAAATTTACGCTTATTCGACAGTCTTAGGCGGCGGCGCCCCGTTGCTGGACGGAACGGCCCGCTCGTTAGCACCGACCGCCGCCGACGTCTCGTTCACCCCGCCGCCGTTCGGATCTAGCGGAAGCTTCACCGTGCGCACCGTGCCGTTGCCGAGCGGGAAATCCGCCAGCGCGCTGCGCACGAGATAAGGCATCGCGCGAATCAGCGACGCCTCGCCGCCCGAATTCATCGCCGTCACCTTATAGACTTCGCGGCCCGTGCCGCGCTCGGTCATGCGGAGCTGCAGCGCGTGCACGTAGACCGGATACGTCTGGTCGACATAGCCCGTCGGCCCCCACGGACCGAACGGCCCGCCCCACGGCCCACCCCAGTAAGGCCGGCCCCAGTACGGCCCGTACATCGGCCACGGATCGTAATAGACCGGCTGGCGCACGGTCATCACGTCGCCGCGAATCGAATACGCGAGCTCCACGCGATAGCGCGCGCTCGCTTCGGGAACCTGCCTGAACGCCTGCCGCGCCAGTTCGTTTGCAACGAGCGCTTCATACGTCGTCTGCTCGATGCTGTTCTGCTGCTCCGGCGTGCGCGCGAAAGCATAGGTGCGCGTGGCGTCGCTGCCCTGCCAGTCGGAAAACGCCGTCACCTGCGTCTGCACGTAGGTTGTGCAGCCCGCGAGCCACAGCACGCTCAACCCCAGCACGGCGCGAACCGCGCTGGCCCAACGATCGAACTTCATGGTCATCCTCATTTCGTGGCCTGCTACTTCTTAGTTATAGAAACTGCCGGCGCGTCGCGCTCGACCGTTCGCGCCTCGCAGTGTGCCGAAGATAATGACCGGCGCCGGATATCCAAAGTTCTTCCGTTGGCCATCCGGCCGATCCCGCCGCCCGACCCATGATCGTCCGAGCCTTTGTACAATGGTCCGACACCAGGCCGCCAAATGGCGCCGCCATTCAACTCTATAGAAGCCGCCATGTCCACATCGACCGCATCCGCGTCTCCCGCCGTGATCCGCCGCGCAGACTACGCGCCGCCCGCTTTCCTGATCGATTCGGTGGCACTCGAATTCGACCTCGTGCCCGAGCGCACGGTCGTGAAGAGCACGCTCGCCGTGCGCCGAAACCCCGCCGCGGACGCCGCTCCGGACCTCGTGCTGATGGGCGAGCAACTGGAATTCGTCCGCGCATGGGTCGACGGGCGTCCGCATGAGGACGTCCACGTCACTGAAAACGGATTGTCGGTTCGCAACATTCCTGAGCGCTTCGAACTGACGATCGAAAACGTCTGCAATCCGGCGGCGAACACCACGCTGTCGGGGCTGTACGTGTCGAGCGGCAACTTTTTTACGCAATGCGAGGCGGAAGGCTTTCGCCGCATCACCTATTTCCTCGACCGGCCGGACGTCATGGCCACCTACACCGTCACGCTGCGCGCAGACAAGGCGGCGTATCCCGTGCTGCTCTCGAACGGCAATCTGATCAACGAAGGTGATCTCCCGGACGGCCGCCATTTCGCGAAATGGGAAGACCCGTTCAAGAAGCCGAGCTATCTGTTCGCGCTGGTCGCGGGCAAGCTGGTGGCGCTCGAGGAGCGCATCACGAGCGGTTCGGGCAAGGAAAAGCTGCTGCAGGTTTGGGTCGAGCCGCACGATCTCGACAAAACCCGCCACGCGATGGATTCGCTCATCCATTCGATCCGCTGGGACGAAAAGCGCTTCGGCCTGGAACTGGATCTGGACCGCTTCATGATCGTCGCGGTGAGCGACTTCAACATGGGCGCGATGGAAAACAAGGGCCTCAACATCTTCAACACGAAGTACGTGCTAGCGAACCCCGAAACCGCGACCGACGTGGATTTCGGCAATATCGAATCGGTCGTCGGACACGAGTATTTCCACAACTGGACGGGCAACCGCGTCACCTGCCGCGACTGGTTCCAGTTGAGCCTGAAGGAAGGTTTGACCGTCTTCCGCGACCAGGAATTCTCCGCCGACATGGCCGCCGGCGACGCCCCCGGCGCCGCGAGCGACGCGGCGCGCGCGACGCGACGTATCGAAGACGTGCGCGTGCTGCGCCAGATGCAGTTCGCCGAGGACGCCGGCCCAATGGCGCATCCGGTGCGCCCGGAAAGTTACGTCGAGATCAACAACTTCTACACGATGACCGTTTATGAGAAAGGTTCGGAAGTCGTGCGGATGTATCAGACGCTCATCGGGCGCGAGGGCTTCCGGCGCGGCATGGACCTGTATTTCGAGCGCCACGACGGCCAGGCGGTCACCTGCGACGATTTCCGTCACGCGATGGCCGACGCAAACGGCCGCGATCTCGCGCAATTCGAGCGCTGGTACAGCCAGGCGGGGACGCCGCGCGTCGGCGTGCGCACGTCCTACGACGCCGCCGCGAAACGCTACGCCGTGACGCTGACGCAGGGCTACGGCGAGGCGTCGGAAGCGGCGCGTGATACCCAGAAAGGACCGCTGCTGATTCCCGTCGCGATCGGGCTGATCGGCGTGGACGGCGCCGATCACCCATTGCGACTCGAAGGCGAGAAGGAGCCGGGCGGCACGACGCGCGTGCTCGAACTCACCGAGCGCGAACAAACTTTCACATTCGTCGATGTCGCGGAGAAGCCGCTGCCGTCGCTGCTGCGCAATTTCTCGGCGCCCGTGATCATCGAATACGACTACACGAACGAGCAACTGGCGTTTCTGCTCGCGAACGACAGCGATCCGTTCAACCGCTGGGAAGCCGGCCAGCGGCTTGCCACGCGCGAACTGCTGGCGCTCGCGGCCCGTGCGGCAAAGGGCGAGACACTAACGCTCGACGATCAGGTCGTCGCCGCGTTCGAGCAGGTGCTGGACGATCCGGCGCTCACGCCCGCGTTCCGCGAACTCGCGCTGATGTTGCCGTCCGAGAGCTACCTTGCCGAACAGATGGCCGTCTCCGATCCGGCTGCGGTCCACGCGGCGCGCGTTTTTGTCAGCCGCCGGCTCGCGACGGCCCTGCGCGACAAGTGGCTCGCCGTCTACGAAGCGAACCGCACGCCGGGTGAGTATCGTCCGACGCCGGAAGACGCCGGCAAGCGCGGTCTGAAGAATCTCGCCCTCGCCTACCTGAGCCAGCTTGACGATCCCGCCGATGCCGTGCGCCTCGCGCGCGCCCAGTACGACACCGCGGACAATATGACGGATCGTTCGGCCGCGCTCTCCGCGCTGCTGATGGCGGGCGCGGCGTCGAACGGCGATCCGTCCGTCGCCGACTCGCAACTCGCCGATTTCTACAGCCGCTTCGAGAACGAGGCGCTCGTGATCGACAAGTGGTTCGCGCTACAGGCCACGCAGCGCGGCGGCCCGAACCGCAACGTGATCGAGATCGTTCGCAAGCTGATGCAACATCCGGCGTTCACGCTGAAGAATCCGAATCGCGCGCGCTCGCTGATTTTCAGCTTCACGAGCGGCAATCCCGCTCAATTCCACGCCGCCGACGGCTCCGGCTACGCGTTCTGGGCCGAGCAGGTCATCGCGCTCGATGCGCTCAATCCGCAGGTCGCGGCGCGCCTGGCTCGCGGCCTCGAATTGTGGCGCCGCTTCACGCCCGTGCTGCGCGACAAGATGCATGCGGCGCTGACGGAGGTGGCATCGAAGGTGAAGTCACGCGACGTGCGCGAGATCGTCGAGAAGGCGCTCGGCTGACGGGCGCGCTGCGGTTTTTATCTGCCAACCGGCGCTTCGGCGCCGGTTTTTTTCGCCCTCACGTTGGCCGATCGGCCGACTTACCGAGTTTTCGCGCGCGAGCGAAAGCGGAGCAGATCGATCTTTTGCTTTATGCATCAGCGAATTCGCCGCGCGTTAGAGCGCAATCGCGCGGTGCTGTTTTCCCCGCCGAAACGCCCCGACATCGGCGCGTATTGTCGAGCGGGTAGAATCGGGGGATTCGTCAAACGCTCTCGGAGCCAAGCATGTCCATTTCCCGCCGCACCACGCTGACCAAGTATTTGATCGAGCAGCAGCGCGAACACCAGAACCTTCCCGCCGACCTGCGTCTTCTGATTGAAGTCGTCGCGCGGGCCTGCAAGCAGATCGGCTTTCAGGTGAGCAAGGGCGCGCTCGGCGAAGCGCTCGGCAGCGCCGGAAGCGAAAACGTGCAGGGCGAGGTTCAAAAGAAGCTCGACATCCTGTCGAACGAAATCCTGCTCGAAGCCAACGAATGGGGCGGTAACCTGGCCGCGATGGCATCGGAGGAAATGGAAAAAATCTTCCCGATTCCCAACCGTTACCCGAAGGGCAACTACCTCCTGACGTTCGACCCGCTCGACGGCTCGTCGAACATCGACGTCAACGTGTCGATCGGCACGATCTTCTCGGTGCTGCGCTGCCCGGACGGGGTTGAGCCGACCGAACAGGCGTTCCTGCAACCGGGTTCCGCGCAGGTCGCGGCAGGCTATGCGGTGTACGGTCCCCAAACCGTGCTCGTGCTGACGACCGGCAACGGCGTGAACTGCTTCACGCTCGATCGCGAACTGGGGTCATGGGTGCTCACGCAGAGCGACATGAAGATCCCGACCGAAACCCGCGAATACGCGATCAACGCTTCGAACTCGCGCCACTGGTACGAGCCGGTGCAGGAGTACGTGAACGAGCTGAATCAGGGCAAGGACGGGCCGCGCAAGGAAGACTTCAACATGCGCTGGATCGCGTCGATGGTCGCCGACGTGCACCGTATCCTGACTCGCGGCGGCATCTTCATGTACCCCGCCGACAAGCGCACACCGGACCGGCCGGGCAAGCTGCGCCTGATGTACGAAGCGAATCCGATGGCGTTCATCGTCGAACAGGCGGGCGGCGCTGCGACGAATGGCGAGCAACGCATTCTCGATGTCGTGCCGCAAAGCCTTCACGAACGCATTCCGGTGTTCCTCGGTTCGAAGGATGAAGTCGACCGCGTGACCCGCTACCATCTCGAAAAGAAAGTTTAATCTGGGGTATTGCCAAAGTCAGAAAAGAGTCTCTATAATCTCGTTTCTCTGATGCCGGAATAGCTCAGACGGTAGAGCAGCGCATTCGTAATGCGAAGGTCGGGGGTTCGATTCCTCTTTCCGGCACCATCAAGATTCAGGCAGTATTAAAACCCGCTTCATCTCAGTGATGACGCGGGTTTTTCGTTTTTGCGCGTGCGTTTCGGCCTACTCAAACGTTTAGATTTCGCCCGCATTCGGGGAGAGCACGATGCCTCACGACTGCAATCACTGCGATCACGAAGGCACGTTGCGTCGCGGGAAATATCGACAGCTCCTTTGGATCGCCGTCGCGCTGAACGTCGCAATGTTCGTAATCGAAGTCGGAGCGAGCCTGACGAGCAACTCCGTTTCCCTCCTCGCCGACTCGATCGACTTCCTCGGCGATTCCGCGAACTACGGCTTAAGCCTCTTCGTTCTGGGAATGAGCGTCACGGTGCGCGCCAAAGCGTCGCTTGTCAAAGCGCTTTCGATGCTGCTATTCGGCCTCGGCGTACTAAGCGCCGCGGTGTGGCATGCCGCCACGGACGCGCACCCGGAAGCGTCGACGATGGGTGTCGTCGGGACGCTCGCGCTCGTCGTCAACTGCGCGGTGGCGCTTATGCTGTTCGCGCATCGCGAGGGGGATAGCAACATGCGCAGCGTCTGGCTTTGCACGCGCAACGATGCGCTCGGGAACATCGCGGTCCTGCTGGCCGCGTTGGGCGTCTTCGGTACAGGCGCGGCTTGGCCCGATCTGGCAGTCGCTGGGATTATGGCTGCGCTGGCAGTTACGTCTGCGTTTCACGTGTTTCGCCAGGCACGCGGCGAGATTCGCGCAAACCACGACGTCCGCGAAACCGCTCCTTCCGAATAGTGTCGCTTTCGGGCCACACGCCTCGCACGCCGCAAACTTCACGCCCAGTGAAAGAAAAGAGCCTGCAGGCTGTCGGCCTCGCAGGCTTTGTCATCTGCGGGCCCGCGTCCCGCTTGGTGCGGCCGTACGAAAGCCCGATTAATCGTCCGAGCGAAACGCAATCGACGCAAATTCTGCTGATTACACCGACAATCGGGAATTACTGCCAAATGTGCGCTTCCACACAACTGACTAATTATTCCTCTTCAGGCGTTATTACGTCAACGCTGGTTTCCCGCTATCGTTATATGTATGGAGTGAACGTTAAAGTGATATTGCAATGCGTCATCGGAGGCCCACGGGCCGGGCCTCTGCGGGCGATTTCCGGGCATGACGAGCAGAAACAATTGCTGCAGAGCGGTCGAAATCGGGTAAATCGACACAAAAAATTTAAGTGACGATTTAACGAACGACCATGCCCGTTTTGGATTACGTGTTGAATTATTCGGAAGAGTCTCAAGTAAAAATGAAACGCTCCGATATAGCATCAAGAAGTTTCCGCAGCACACTCGGCGAAAGGCGGCGGGCCTGAGTCGAGTCTTATAGAGCACCGCAACTTGCATGGGACCACGTGTAGGCGCTGAAGCGCCAACTCTGGTCGACAAAGGAGAGAAATGATGGACGCCAAGCCGACGAAAATTCCGACGCCCGACATGGTTCGCAGCCCGGATCCGGAGCCGGTCGGGGTCGAGTTCCTGGCCGCCGAACTGCCCGAGCACGTTCGCGCGTTCTTCGACGAACAGCGCAACATGCGCGACTCGAAGTAAACGCCGGCCGACGGGATCGACCGGGATTGTCGTGTACTCGACGCATCGTGCGGATGACGCGCGCGCGGACGTCGCGACCAAGTCATGGCTCACGCCAGGCGTTCTCACGCTCGTGGCCCGCGAGCGCCCGCCTGGCGATCGAACACAGGCTCCGCTGAACCAGTGAGTTATGCTGGGGTTTTCGTCCGCCCAGCGCTCCGCATGCGTCCATCGTTTTTCACATTCCTCTCTCGCGGGCGTCGCGCCTGTGTTCTTGCTGCCCTCTCCGCATCGCTTTTAGCATCGACGCCCGTCGCGCATGCTGAAGGCGACGACGCACCGCTCACCAGTCTTGTCGCGTTGACGTCGCAGCGGCTCGCGCTTGCCGAGCCGGTCGCGCGCTGGAAGTGGGCGCATCACGAACCAATCACCGATGAACCGCGTGAAGCCGCGTTGCTCGCGAGCGTCGAGAAAAAGGCGGAGGCCGCGGGCGTCGATCCGGCGTTCGCGCGGCGCTTTTTCCGCGACCAGATCGAGGCAAGCAAAGAGGTGCAGAACGCGCTTTTCGCCAACTGGCACGCCGCGCGGCCGCCGGAGGGATCGCCGCCCGACCTCGCCGCCGATACGCGTCCGAAGCTCGATCGATTGACGCAGTCACTGATTGCAGCGCTCGCGCGCGTCGAACCGTCGCGTCACGCCGACGACTGCCCGCTGCGGCTCGCCGACAGCGTCGCGCGCTGGAAACATCTCACGCGCTACGACGCGGCGATGAACGCGCCGCTCTCGCGCGCGCTGTCGCATGTGTGCGCGGCGGGCGGCGTCGGCGCGGTCGGCTAAAGGGCCTGCTTCAAACGACGGCGGCCATTACATTTAGCGGCACGAACGCGAGTCCGCGCGCGAGCCGTTCGCCAAGAATCCGATACGTCGACAGTTCGAACGCCGCGCCCGTCGCCTGCGTGCGCAACGCCGCCGCTTCGGTCAGCGTCGCGGCCGTGCCGAAGTACTGCCACTCGTCGACGACATGCCACGCGTGCAAACCCGTCGCCGGATCGCGCTCGTCGATCGCGATCGCGCCCGTGTACGGCCACGCGGCACCGCGCGCATCGTCGCGGCGCGCGCGAATCACGCGATTGTGCGGCGGACGCAGCCGCGCGACCCGCTGCGCCTCGGCGAGCAACGCACCGATCTCGCCGCCTGTCGCCGTCCATTCGACGCGCCGCACGAGCGCCGCCAGCCGCAAATCCTTCGCGGAACGCTTGCCGCCCGTCAAATGCGAGCGCACCCGCTGGCGCAGCCGCACGCTTCGGCCGACGAACAGCGGCGCATCTTCCTCGCCGTAGAACACATAGATGCCGCAGCCGGCCGGAATCCGCTCGATCGTGTCCTCGTCGATGTCGCCTGCGAGGCGAAAACGCCGCGTGATCCGGTCGATGTGCGCACACAAATCGTCCGACGGATGCGCCTGATGCAAGTGCTGCCAAAACTGCCAGAGCAGATCGGCGTCAGCGAGCGCGCGGTGACGCGCGGACGGCACGAGCGCATGCCGCTCGACGAGCGCGTCTAGCCCGTGCCGCGTCTGCGCCGGATAAATCGCGCGCGACAGTTGCACGGTGCACAGCACGTCGGGCTGAAACTTGAGTCCGAGCCGCTTGAACTCGCCCCGCAGAAAGCCGTGGTCGAAATGCGCGTTATGCGCAATGAAAAGGCGCCCGTGCATGCGCTCGAAGAGGCTCGCCGCGAGCTCGTCGAACGTGGGGGCTTCGCGCACCATCGAATCGGTGATGCCAGTCAGGTTCTGGATGAACGACGGAATCGGTTTCTGCGGATTGACAAGCGAACTCCACTGCGTCACGCCGAAAGGACCCGCCTCGACGATACCGATTTCAGTGATGCGATCGATACCGAGCGAGCCCCCGGTCGTCTCGAGATCGACGAAGACGACCGGAACGGCGGGAAATGCGTTGATGGAAAGCGGTGGAGGCGTGTGCATCGTATAAGTAAAAGCGGTGAGGACACGCGAGTTCGCGCGCGTGCATTTCACGCCATTTTATCTCATGCGGATGAGGCAGGCGGACCGGTGCCTTCGCTGCGCATAAAGGGCAGATTCGGCCTAAAAAAGCGCCTCGCATTTACCCGAATAGTCGGTGAATTTTTTATAAGCGCGTGTGTTTAAAATCCGATCGGATGATCAGCGAAGCGCGAGCATTGCCATTCTCGCTTACCCTAAATAATAAAACCCCTTGCGACTGCAAGGGGTTTTATTGAAGCGGAGTGACAAGAATCAGAGCGCGCGAATGTTTGCTGCCTGCTTGCCCTTCGGACCGGCCTTCGTCTCGAAGGACACGCGCTGGTTTTCCTTCAGCGACTTGAAGCCGTCGGCACGGATCTCGGAGAAGTGCGCGAACAGGTCCTCACCGCCGGAGTCAGACGTGATGAAGCCAAAGCCTTTAGCATCGTTGAACCATTTGACGATACCCGTTTCCATATACCTGATTCCCTCGGAAGTTTTGATAAAAGCAGGGCGAACCCTATAAACACCGTGCGAGCTATTTAAAACACGGAATCGCTTTTATATAAGGAGGCGGAGAAAGCGTCAAGAAAATTTTTAAAGCGAAGCCTCCGATTTAAACAACAAGCGCCAAACGTATCGCACCAGCGCTATAACATAAGCGCATGAAACATAAGCGCACGACGTTACCGAAATAATCGAAAGAACTTCTTACTTCAAATGTAACAAAACTTATCTAATCGTAAGTGTTTACGCGTCTTGTTCGATCCCATCGTGTTCCCCAATATGGGAGTGGCAATTTGCAGACGATATGGAGGGCCTGTTTTGATGACCGAACTCAAGCGCGCAGTTCAATGGTTCAAGTCGTGGGTGTCGGAGCCGGAAGCCGCAGCCGATTCAGATACGACTTCCTCGCTCGACTTCGATCCTGCGTGGCACGGCGATCACTGGCAAAACCTGCTTTCCTCGCCGATGGATGCCCGCCACTACGTCATGGAAGACTGGCAACTCCCGATTCAGCACGCGTTCGCCACCGAGTCCGCCGACGAGACGGCCGAGAAGAAAGCAGCCTGAGCGTCGAATCAGCAGGCAAAAAAAAGCGCGACCGTAAAGTCGCGCTGACAAAGTTTGGAGATCTTTTCCGTCAACGAAAAAGTCTGCTTTTGAAGGCAGAAACATCAGTATAGCTGCGGAGCGGGAAAATATTACTCGTACATTTCGCAATCATTTATTGCACGATTCTCAATAATCCAACATTCGGATTTGTCCCGTTGCGCGCGCCTTTTTGATATGTAGTGAATGCGCAACGCCGCATGGTTGACACCGCCTCGCCAACCCGTTTGATTTGCCTCGAAGTCTTATCCAGTAAGGCTTTCAGCGATCATTTCCATCATTGCCGATCAAAGAATAGGTTATTGCTGAAAACGGAATGCCTGTGCTGTAACACCGTCTTTACACTTCCTGAGGTCCGGAAACAAATGTGTTCGAGGTTGAACATATTGCTCGCCTGACAGCGCCTCTCGCAGCGCGTCGGAGAGAAGGTTTCCTTCAAGCCTGGGTTTACAGACCCATTCTGCTCTCGGAGTTACAAAGATGAAAAAGACTCTCATGGTCGCCGCCCTCACGGGCGTATTTGCTACCGCCGCTCAAGCGCAAAGCAGCGTCACGCTGTATGGCCTGATCGACGCGGGCATCACGTATACCAATAATCAGCAGGGCCACAGCAACTTCAAGGCGACGAGCGGTTCGGTCAACGGCAGCCGTTGGGGCTTGCGCGGCGCGGAAGATCTCGGCGGCGGCCTGAAGGCAATCTTCACGTTGGAAAACGGCTTCAACATCATGAACGGTCAGAACGGCCAGGGTGGTCGTGAATTCGGCCGCCAGGCATTCGTCGGTCTGTCGAGCGAGCAGTACGGCGCCGTGACCCTCGGCCGTCAGTACGATTCCGTCGTCGACTATCTCGGCCCGCTGGCGCTGACCGGCACGCAATACGGCGGCACGCAGTTCGCCCACCCGTTCGACAACGACAACCTCGACAACTCGTTCCGCGTGAACAACTCGGTCAAGTACACGAGCGCGAACTATGCAGGCTTCAAGTTCGGCGGCATGTACGGCTTCTCGAACCAGGCCGACGGCTTCTCGAACAACCGCGCTTACAGCGTCGGCGCATCGTATAACTACGGTCCGTTGAACGTCGCTGCGGCGTACATGCAACTGAACAACGGCGACGCGACGGTTTCGGGCAACGCGCTCGGCGCAGTGAGCGGCGACAACCCGCTGGCAGCCGGCCGTCAACGCACGTTCGGCGGCGGTCTGAGCTACGCGTTCGGCCCGGCCGTGGTTGGCTTCGTGTTCACGCAAACGATGCTCGACGACGCGCTCGGCGTCACGGCAGCGGGCACGGGCGGCAGCGCGATTCCGTTCAGCGACGGTCACGCACGCTTCTCGAACTACGAAATCAATGGCCGTTACAACCTGACGCCGGCTCTGAGCCTGGCAGGCGCGTACACGTACACCGACAGCCGTATCGATGGCGTGAAGCCGAAGTTCCACCAAGTGAGCGTGCAAACAGCCTACGCGCTGTCGAAGCGCACGGACGTGTATCTGCAAGGCGAATACCAGCACGTTTCGGACACGGAAGGCACGGGCCTCGGCGCGACGATCACGGGTGTTGGCGTGTCGTCGACGGAAAACCAGGTTTCGGCAACGATCGGTGTACGTCACCGCTTCTAAGCTGGACTGGCAGTACAGATATGAAAAAAGGCGCCGCTCGGCGCCTTTTTTTGTGCCTCTCAGGGCTCACGCCGACTTTGGATACCGCACGTCGACGATATCGATTTGCTGAATTCCCACCGGCGTGTGCAGCGCGACGGTATCGCCGATCTTCGCCTTCAGGAGCGCCCGCGCGATCGGCGAGATCCAGCTCACATAGCCCTGATCGAGATCAACCTCGTCCACTCCGACGACCCGCACCGTATGCACTTCGCCGTCGTCGCCGGCGTAATCGACGGTCGCGCCGAAGAACACCTGATCGACATTCTCCTGCTTACTGCTATCGACGACTTCCGCCAGATCGAGCCGCTTCGTGAGAAAACGAATGCGCCGGTCAATTTCGCGCAGACGCCGCTTCCCGTAAATGTAGTCCCCATTCTCCGAGCGATCCCCGTTCGACGCCGCCCACGACAGCAGCCTCACGATCTCAGGCCGCTCGACATCGAGCAGATGCAGCAATTCGTCACGCAGCCGCAGATGCCCTGCCGGCGTGATGTAGTTCTTGGTGCCGGCAGGCATGTCCGGCTGCGCGATGTCGAGATCGTCGTCGCTCTCTTCGGATTCTTTGACAAATGCTTTATTCATGGTGCCAACCGCTCGAAAAAATCCGTGGAAACGCGAAAACGCCTATGTACAAGGTATCACGAAGGTGGACGAAAACGCTGAAAACCGCCTTCCAGCCCTTCCTTTTTCAGATAGCTTTGTCTATAATCTCGCTTCTGCGTGCGGCTGTAGCTCAGTTGGATAGAGTACTTGGCTACGAACCAAGGGGTCGTGGGTTCGAATCCTGCCAGCCGCACCATCTTTTCAGGCGTCTTTCCTTCGAGAAGGATGCTTAATCAGCAAAATGCGTTTAACCATAAGCGCAGTTCAGTAATAAGTCAGTACCGGTTTTGCGTGCGGCTGTAGCTCAGTTGGATAGAGTACTTGGCTACGAACCAAGGGGTCGTGGGTTCGAATCCTGCCAGCCGCACCATCTTTTCAGGCGTCTTTCCTTCGAGAAGGATGCTTAATCAGCAAAATGCGTTTAACCATAAGCGCAGTTCAGTAATAAGTCAGTACCGGTTTTGCGTGCGGCTGTAGCTCAGTTGGATAGAGTACTTGGCTACGAACCAAGGGGTCGTGGGTTCGAATCCTGCCAGCCGCGCCACCTTTTAAAGGGCCTTCCATTCGGAAGGCCCTTTTTGTTCGTGCGCAGCGTTCATTATTGCCGCGGCGCCGATCCGATATCGCCAATCCGACCATCCGGCGCCGGCACATCCTCCACCGATGCAACCGCGCTCGGCTCGCCGATTGCCTCGGCCCGGTCGCCGAGCAGCGTCTGCGGACGTCGCAGAAATTCGTCGTCGACAGTCTCGCCGAATGCATGGCGCACGAACGCGCGCAGCAACGCGATCCGCAGCGACGCGCCCCGCCCTTCCACCGACTCCCCATGCTTGCCGAACGTCGCGACGCAAACCACTTCGCCGCGCCCGTGATCGCTCATTTCGAGCCGGCAAGCGCGCTCCAGAACAACCGACGCCGCTTCCCACGAAGTCGATGGCAGGAAGCGCCCGTCCCACGGCTTGCCGCGATCGTTGCCGCGGATGGAGAGCGTCTCCCCGCTGTCGGTGAAATGAATTTCCCGGATAAATTCATGCAAGCCGCGCGCGACCCAGTAATCGAGTGCGGTGCCTTCGAGATCGGATGTTTGCATTGTCGTGCCTGGTTGTACGTCGAATTGAACGAGTACGGGCACGCAGGTTACGTTCCAGCGCCGGCGCGCCAAAAACATCGAAACGCGGCGCTAGTAGTCAGCGCGCTCGCGATCGATACGCATGCCGCCGTCCTGGTTGCGATGATGCGGCTCGTCGCTCGGACGTTCGCGCGAGATGCGCATCACGTCCGGATTGGTCCGCACGCGCCGCATCACGTTCGCGAGGTGCACGCGGTCGCTCACCTGAATCACGAAGCGCAACAGCGTGGCTTCCTGCGACGGATCTTCGTCCATCGCGATGTGGACGATGTTCGCATCCGCCGACGTGATGTCCGCGGCGACGCGCGCGAACACGCCCTTCCTGTTCTTCACGAGCACCTTGACGGCGACGTCGAAGAGACGTCCCGGCTGCGGCGCCCACGCGACGTCGATCCAGCGCCCCGGATCGCGCCGATGGATACGCTGCGCGACACGGCAGTCGGTGGTGTGAATCGCCATGCCGAGGCCAATGCCGATGTAGCCCATGATGTCGTCGCCGGGGATCGGGCGGCAGCACGCCGACAACTGCACCGACATGCCTTCCGTGCCCGTGATGACGACGGGCGGCGCCGTGTTCGTCGTAAAGCTTTCGCGCGGGGAATCGTCGTCGTCGCGGCCGTTCATCAACACTTCGATGCGTTTCGCCATCACCGCCGCGACACGCCGGCCGAGGCCGATGTCCGCGAAAATTTCCTGGCGAGACTTGTTGCCGGTCCACTGCACGAGCTTTTCCCACGCTTCCGGCGTGACTTCGGCGAGTGACAGGCCATAGGCCTTGAGACTCTGATCGACGAGCCGCTCGCCCAGTTGCACTGACTCGTTGAGGCGCATCGTCTTCAGATAGTGCCGAATGGCCGAGCGCGCCTTGCCTGTACGCACGAAGCCGAGCCACGCGGGATTCGGCTTCGAATACGGCGCGGTGATCACCTCGACGATGTCGCCGCTCTTCAGCTCGGTGCGCAGCGGCAGCAATTCGTTGTTGATCTTCACGGCGACGCACTGGTTGCCGAGGTCGCTGTGGATCGAATATGCGAAGTCGAGCGCCGTGGCCCCGCGCGGCAGCGGCATGATCTTCGACTTCGGCGTGAAGACGTAGACGGCGTCCGGGAACAGGTCGATCTTGACGTGTTCGAGGAATTCGCTGGAATCGCCCGCTTCGCTCTGGATGTCGAGCAGCGACTTGAGCCACTGATGCGCGCGCTTTTGCACGTCGTTGAGATCCGCACCGCCGTTCTTGTAGAGCCAGTGCGCCGCGACGCCCGCTTCGGCGATCTCGTGCATCTTGCGCGTGCGGATCTGGAACTCGATCGGTGCGCCGAACGGGCCGACGAGCGTGGTGTGCAACGACTGATAGCCGTTCACCTTCGGAATCGCGATGTAATCCTTGAACTTGCCCGGCACCGGCTTGTAGAGCGCATGCAGCGCGCCGATGCACGTATAGCACTCGAGCGCGCTCTCGACCACCACGCGGAACCCGTACACATCGAGCACCTGCGAGAACGACAACTGCTTGTCGCGCATCTTCTTGTAGATGCTGTAGATGGTCTTTTCGCGGCCGGTGACTTCGGCGCCGATCTTCGCATCACAGATCGTGCGCTGGACCGCTTCGAGAATCTTCCCAACCACTTCCCGCCGATTCCCGCGCGCCGCCTTCACCGCTTTTTCGAGCGTGGCGTAGCGATTTGGATTGAAGTTCGCGAAGCTCAGGTCCTGCAGTTCGCGATACGTGTTGTTCAGGCCAAGCCGGTGCGCGATAGGCGCGTAAATATCAATGGTTTCACGCGCCACACGCCGCCGCTTCTCCGACGGCACCGCGCCGAGCGTGCGCATGTTGTGCAGCCGGTCGGCGAGCTTGACGAGGATCACGCGCACATCACGCGCCATCGCGAGCAGCATTTTCCGGAAGTTTTCCGCCTGCGCTTCCTCGCGATTGCGGAACTCCATCTTGTCCAGCTTCGACAACCCGTCGACCAGTTCCGCGACCTTCGCGCCGAATCGCTCCGCGATTTCGGTCTTGGTTACGCCCTGGTCTTCAATCACGTCGTGCAGGAGCGCCGCCATGATCGACTGCGCGTCGAGCTTCCAGCCCGCGCAGATTTCCGCGACCGCGACCGGATGCGTGATGTACGGCTCGCCGCTCTGCCGATACTGGCCGAGATGCGCTTCGTCGCTGAAATGGAAAGCCGCCTTCACTTCCTTGATCTCTTCCGGCGTGAGATAGGAGGCAAGCTCGTTCGTCAGCTTCGAGATCGAAACGACGTCGTGGCGGCGCGGCTTTTCGGGAGTGGCGGTTGGCCCGAACAGATGGCGAAACGACTGTTCGAGGACTGCGTCGATGTACTTGCGGGCGGGAAGCGACTGATTCGAATCCTGATCCTGCTCGTTGGCTGAATCAGAATTCAAATCGGAATTCGAATCGTGGTCGGCGTCGGAATCCACGTCGATGGAGACGGGCACTGGTGTGTGACTCATGTTCGCCTCCGTGGTGGGTGACGTAGCCGACGTCGATGGTTGAGGTGCGACCGACGCTAAAAACGGTGCGCGTTAGACCGGCACCTTCTTCAGCATCTCCACGCCGACCTGGCCGGCCGCGATTTCGCGCAGCGCAACGACCGTCGGCTTGTCACGGCTTTCGATCTTCGGCGTGTGGCCTTGTGCGAGCTGACGCGCGCGATACGTTGCCGCGAGCGCGAGCTCGAAGCGATTCGGGATCATTTTCAGACAGTCTTCGACGGTGATGCGAGCCATGTTTGTTTCCTTGGAATATGTTCTTTATTCTACCTTATGTGACCGGAACGCCCTGATCACGAAGCATGCGGCGTGTGAATCCCCAACTCCACGAAAAGCTGCGTGTGGCGGGCGTATTGCGAACCGAAGCGCAGACGCGTCGCCTTGACGAGACACTGCAACTCGGCAAGCGCCCGCTCAAAGTTCTCGTTGATGACGACATACTCCGCTTCCGGCGCGTGCGACATCTCGCTGCCGGCCGCGAGCAGGCGCCGCACGATCACGTTTTGCGGGTCCTGGCCGCGCTTTTTCAGTCGGTCTTCGAGCGCATCGAGCGACGGCGGCAGAATGAAGATCTCCACCGCGTTCCTGAACTGCTTCTTGACCTGCTGCGCGCCCTGCCAGTCGATTTCGAGCAGCACGTCGTGGCCGCTCTTCATCTGCTCCTCGATCCACACGCGAGAAGTCGCGTAGTAGTTGCCGTGCACTTCCGCGCTTTCGAGGAATTCGCCCTTCGCGTGCCGCTCCATGAACTCGTCGACGGAGACGAAGTGGTACTGCACGCCGTTCTGGTCCTTCGGACGCGGCTCGCGCGTCGTGTACGACACCGACAGCCGGATCGCCTGGTCCTGCGCGAGCAGCGCGTTGACGAGCGTCGACTTGCCCGCGCCCGACGGCGCGACGACCATGAACAAATTGCCCGGATAGATGCCGGTGTAGGTGCTGAGATGCGAGGTGCGCGACGTGGTGGTCATTGAAGCGTTACTCCAGGTTCTGTACTTGCTCGCGCATCTGCTCGATGAGGAGCTTCAACGTCATCGATGAATCCGCGAGTTCCTTCGCCGCCGCCTTCGAGCCGAGCGTGTTCGCCTCGCGGTTCAGCTCCTGCATCATGAAGTCGAGCCGCTTGCCGACCTTGCCGCCCTTTTGCAGCACGTGGCGCGTCTCGTTCAGGTGCGCGGTGAGCCGCTGCAGTTCTTCCGCGATATCGATGCGAATGCCGTAGATCGTCACTTCCTGGCGGATGCGTTCCGCGATTTCCTCACGCGGAAGACTCGTCGACGTGCCTTCCGGCGCCGCGATGCCGAGCGCATCCTGCAAGCGTTCGACGATCTTCTGCTGATGCTTCGCGATCAGTTCCGGCACGAGCGGCGTCACGCGCGCGACGATCGCTTCCATCTCCGTCACGTTGTTGATCAGCACCGCCGCGAGCGCCGCGCCCTCGCGTGCGCGCACGTCGATGAGATCGGCGATCGCCTGCTTGCCGCACGCGAGCACCGCTTCGCGCAGCGCTTCCGGCGACACACCGCCCTCCGCCAGCACGCCCGGCCAGCGCAGGATTTCGCCAGTGCGCATGCGTTCGGCGTCGGGGAAAATTTCCAGCACCGAGCGCTCGAGCGCCGCGAGTTGCGAAAGCGTGTCGCGATTGAGCGCGCCCGCGCTCGCCGCCTGTTCCGCGCGATTCAGGTTGATACGGATATCGACCTTGCCGCGCGAGAGCTTCGTCATCAACATTTCGCGCAATTGCGGTTCGCACACGCGCACGTCTTCGGGCATGCGGAAGTTCAGGTCGAGAAAGCGAGAATTCACCGTGCGCAATTCCACCGATACTCCGACGCCCGAGCCGTTGGCGCCCGCGCCACCGGCGGCGACTTCGCGCGTCGCGCTCGCATAGCCTGTCATGCTGTAGATCATCGTACGTCTCGCGATATGGCCTTCAGAAAGAAGGCCGGTTTGCTACGAGCGCCCGGCTCGAGGTTGGTGCTGTCAGAGGCACGCGAGGATGGCCGGGCGGGGAAGCGAACATTATCCCATTTTTACCGTCATCGCCCGTCAAACGGCCTTGCGTACCGGTGCGCTCGCGGGCCTCGCCGGACGTGCATCTCGAATAAAGATAAAATCACGGGTTACGCGCTGCTTCCTTTTTCCCTCCTTTTTCTCCGCCATCCATGACCGACTCCGTCCTGCTCGACCCCGCCTCCTTCGTCCGCCCGAGCGGCCGTCGCGCGAACCAGTTGCGCGACGTGCGCATCACGCGCCATTACACGAAACACGCGGAAGGCTCGGTGCTCGTCGAATTCGGCGACACCAAGGTGATCTGCACCGCGAGCATCGCCGAGCGCGTGCCGGAATTCCTGCGCGGCCGCGACCAGGGCTGGCTCACGGCGGAATACGGCATGCTGCCGCGCGCGACGCACACGCGCAGCGACCGCGAGGCTGCGCGCGGCAAGCAGACCGGCCGCACGCAGGAAATCCAGCGGCTGATCGGCCGGGCGCTGCGCTCGGTGTTCGACCTGAACAAGCTGGGCGCGCGCACGTTGCACATCGATTGCGACGTGATCCAGGCCGACGGCGGCACGCGCACCGCGAGCATCACCGGCGCGTTCGTCGCGGCGCACGATGCCGTCTCGAAGCTGATCGCGGCGGGCAAGATCACCGAATCGCCGGTCAACGATTTCGTCGCGGCGATTTCGGTCGGCGTGTACGAAGGTGAGCCGGTGCTCGATCTCGACTACGACGAAGACTCGCAGTGCGACACCGACATGAACGTCGTGATGACGGGCGCGGGCGGTTTCGTCGAGGTGCAGGGAACGGCCGAGGGCGTGCCCTTCTCGCGCGCCGAAATGAATACGCTGCTGGATCTCGCGCAAAGCGGCATCGAAGCGCTGATCGCGAAGCAGAAAGCCGCGCTGGAGCTTAAAGGTGTCTGAAGCAAATGAATTGAAGCGCGTCGTGCTTGCGTCGAACAACGCGGGCAAGCTGCGCGAATTCGCGTCGCTGCTGAGCGCGGCGGGGATCGAACTGATCGCGCAGGGCACTTTGAATGTGCCGGAAGCGGAGGAGCCGCACGCGACGTTCGTCGAGAACGCGCTTGAAAAGGCGCGGCACGCATCGAAACTGACGGGCCTGCCCGCGCTCGCCGACGATTCTGGCCTTTGCGTGCATGCATTGCGCGGCGCGCCGGGCGTGTATTCGGCGCGCTTCGCGCAACTCGCTGGGGGCGAAAAGAGCGATGCGGCGAACAACGCGCGCCTTGTCGGCGAGCTGCGCGATACGCCGGACCGACGCGCGTACTACTTCTGCGTGCTCGTGCTCGTGCGTCACGCCGACGACCCCGAACCGCTGATCGCCGAAGGCCGCTGGCATGGCGAAGTCATCGACGAAGCGCGCGGTGCGAACGGCTTCGGCTACGATCCGCACTTCTTCCTGCCGTCGCTGAACGCGACCGCCGCCGAGCTCGATCCCGCGCGCAAGAACGCGAGCAGTCATCGCGCGATCGCGCTTCGCGAACTGCTCGCGCGCCTGAAGGAACTGGCGTGAGCACCGGTCCGCAAACTATCAATGTCGTGAAGGCGTTCACGTCGCCGGGGAGCATCCGGCTGACCTCGCTGCCGCCGCTCTCGCTCTACGTCCACTTTCCGTGGTGCGTGCGCAAGTGCCCGTATTGCGATTTCAACTCGCACGAGTGGAAAGGCGAGTCGTTCCCCGAAGACCGCTATCTCGACGCCCTGCGCGCCGATCTCGAAAGCGCGCTGCCGCTCGTCTGGGGACGGCAGGTGCATACGATTTTCATCGGCGGGGGCACGCCCAGTTTGCTGTCGGCGAAAGGGCTGGACCGGCTGCTGTCGGATGCCCGCGCCCTCCTCCCGCTCGACGCCGACGCCGAAATCACGCTCGAAGCCAATCCCGGCACGTTCGAAGCCGCGAAATTCGCGCAGTTTCGCGCGAGCGGCGTGAACCGGCTGTCGGTGGGCATTCAGAGCTTCAACGCGGAGCATCTGAAGGCGCTCGGCCGCATTCACGATTCGACGCAGGCGCATAAAGCCGTCGAAATCGCCGCGCGTCATTTCGACAACTTCAATCTCGACCTGATGTTCGCGCTGCCGCAGCAGTCGCTCGACGAATGCCGCCGCGATATCGAGACGGCGATCGGCTTCGCGCCGCCGCATCTGTCGCTGTATCACCTGACGCTGGAGCCGAACACGCTCTTCGCGAAATTCCCGCCGCAAGTCCCCGACGACGACGCCTCCGCCGACATGCAGGAGTGGATTCACGAGCGCACGCGCGAGGCGGGTTACGAGCGCTACGAAGTGTCGGCGTATGCGAAGCCGCATCGGCAGAGCCGGCACAACCTGAACTACTGGCGCTTCGGCGACTATCTCGGCATCGGCGCGGGTGCGCATACGAAGCTGTCGTTTCCGCAGAAAATCGTGCGGCAGGCGCGCTACAAGCATCCCGCGACGTACATGGACGAAGCGCTCGGCGGCAATCCGATCCAGGAAGAGCGCGAAGTCGGGCCGCGTGATTTGCCGTTCGAATTCATGCTGAACACGCTGCGGCTGGTCGAGGGCTTTCCGGTGCATGCGTTCATCGAGCGCACGGGACTCGCGATGTCGACGATCGAACCCGCGCTCGTCGAAGCCGAGCGGCGCGGCCTCATCACGCGCGATTTCGAGCGCATCGCGCCTACGGAGTTGGGTCAGCGCTTCCTGAACGACCTCCAGGAACTCTTCCTGAAGGACCCCGTCAATTGAGCGCCCCGAGCACGCTGCCTGGCTCGGTCATGCGTCATCGTCCGTTCGCGCTCTTCTGGAGCGCGCGGGTGATGTCGTCGGTTGCGTTCCAGATGATGTCGGTCGCCATCGGCTGGCAGATTTATTCGATCACGCACAGCGCGTTCGCGCTCGGTCTGGTCGGCCTCGCGCAGTTCCTGCCGATGTTCGTGCTGACGCTCGTCGTCGGCCACGTCGCCGATCGCTACGACCGGCGCACGATTGCGTTCGTCTGTCAGATGATCGAGGGCGTCGCGGCGCTCGTGCTGTGCGTCGGCGCGTGGCACGGGTGGCAGAGCGCGAGCCTCATCTACGCGATCGCGATGATCACGGGCGCGGCGCGCGCGTTCGAATCGCCGTCGATGGCGGCCCTCCTGCCAAACCTGATTCCGCGTACGCAGTTGCAGCACGCGACCGCGTGGTCGACGTCCGCGAACCAGACCGCGCAGATTCTCGGGCCGGCTTTCGGCGGCTTGTTGTACGGGATCGGCGCGTTGAGCGTGTATGGCGTGGTGGCGTGCGCGTTTCTCTCGGCGGGCGTGCTGGTGGCATCGATTCGCATCGATGAAGCCGTGCGGATGCGCGCGCCGCTGTCGTTCGAGGCGCTGTTTTCGGGTATCGCGTTCATTCGTCGCAAGCCCGTGATCCTCGGCGCGCTGTCGCTCGATCTCTTCGCGGTGCTGCTCGGCGGCGCGACCGCGCTCTTGCCGGTGTTCGCGCACGACATCCTGCACACCGGACCGTGGGGGCTCGGTGTGCTGCGCGCGGCGCCCGCGGCCGGGGCGCTCGCCGGATCGATCTGGCTCGCGCACTTTCCGCTGCGCCAGCGCGCGGGGACGGCGCTGTTCGCGGGGGTGATCGCTTTCGGGCTCGCGACGATCGTATTCGGGTTGTCGACGAATATCTATTTGTCGCTGGTGTCGCTCGCGGCGCTGGGGGCGTCGGATGTGATCAGCGTCGTCGTGCGGATGTCGCTCGTGCAGTTGCAGACGCCCGATGAGATGCGCGGACGCGTCGGCGCGATCAACTCGCTTTTCATTGGAACGTCGAACCAGTTGGGCGAGTTCGAATCGGGGATGACGGCGGGGTTGTTCGGCGCGGTGCCAGCGGTGCTGATCGGCGGATTGGGGACGATCGCGGTTGCGCTTCTGTGGATGCGGCTGTTTCCCGCGCTCCGCGCGACGCGCTCGCTGGAAGGCTGAGGCGACCGCTCGGCGCGTAAGTTGCGCTACAATACGCGCCTTCTGGAGGTGTGGCCGAGCGGTTTAAGGCACCGGTCTTGAAAACCGGCGAAGGAGTGATCCTTCCGTGAGTTCGAATCTCACCGCCTCCGCCAGAATTCCCTATCGGTGGAGTTCACCCGCCGCCGAATCTCCCTCCTTCCTTCTTTAGCTTCCGAAGTAGCGTCTCTGGAAGTGTTTCTCTCCCACGCTTGGAACGCTTCAAATCGGCGTCGGTGAGTTCACGCACTTCGTCGTCTTCGTTTGTCAGGGGCTGGCTCGTTGTATACGCTTTAAATTTCAAGCGACGATCCTTTCGTGTATACAAAACACGCGCCGCCGATAACGGCAACGACAAAAAACCACCCCCAAGCGAACGCCCGCGCCACATCCAACTCAAACGCGTTCGCCCACAAAAACACAAGGAGCCACGCCCATGAGAATCGCTGCCGCCATCGCTTTCGGGATATTCACGATGACCGCCCTCTCCGCCCACGCAGACGAGTCCTCGGGCAGCCAATGGCGCTTCACCGAGACCTCGCTCTTCGAACTGATCCAGAACGGCTATTCGATCGTCGCCGTCACACGCGACGCGCCGCGTGCCGGGTCATCGTCGGCGGAGGATACGTTTTTTCTGCAAAAGACCAACAGCGTCTATAAATGCTTCGAAAATCACGCTGTCGATGCCAGCGCGAAACGGCCTTCCGCCCCCGTCGAGTGCTACGAGTTGACCAAGCCCGGCGTGACGACGAAGTAAAAACATCCCGCGCGCATTGACCGCCGCACGGGATGTCGTCAAGCCCAAAGCAAAACATCAGTTATCGTCAGATCGCACCGGCGGCCGTTCATGCGGCGCGGGCTCGGCCTTGTCGGCATCCGGTTTCGACGGAGCGCCTTGCGGCGAAGCCGACGGCGGCGGCCTGTCAGCAGGCGTTGGCTTCACCGGCTCGGCGTTGGTAGAAGCAGTAGACATCGCAGTCTCCCGATGACGGGGCACATTCCCCATCGTCAACTTAGCACCAATCGCATCAACCTACATCCGGCTCCCCTTCGCCATCCTTCTTCCCCGGATTGTCATTCGGCCCTTGCTTGCGCGCATCGTCGTCGCGTTCAGGAAGCTTGCTCTTTTCGTTGTCGCTATGCTCGGCCGGTTGCGCATCGCTCGCCTGGTTCGTATCGCTCATCGCTGTCTCCTCCTGTGTTGGGATGACGAAAGCGCCAGCAATGCGCGGTCCCGCTCGCACGCATGGTGCCCCGCGACGCTTTTGACTACCATGAAGTCATAACAGCCAGCAGCACATCGGGGGCCGCCATGACCGCATCCTTGCAAAAGCACGCGAAGCGCCTGTGCGTCGCGCTGATCGCAATCGCCCTATCAGCCTGCACGATCACGCCGCCGCCGAAGTCCGTCGAGAGCCGCCCGCCCGCGGCCGTGAGCAGCGCGACGCTCGATCAGTACAAGACGCGAGTCGCGCAGCGCATCTTCGAGCGCAATCCGTCCCTCGTCCTGAAGGGCACGCCGCAGGCGATGCTCCGCTCGTTCGTGGTGGTGTCGTTCACCGTCGATCGCGGCGGGCGCGTGGTCGAATCGTCCGTGTACCGCACCAACGGCGACGACGAAGCCGAAGCCACCGCGCTTGCCTCGCTGCGCCGCGCGTCGCCGTTGCCGGAGCCGCCCGCCCGGCTTTTGAACGGCAGCGGCCGGCTCGAACTCTTCGAAGGCTGGATGTTCAACGACAACGGCCAGTTCCAGTTGCAGACATCGCACTCGCCGCAAGCGACGACCATCGATTAGCCGTCTGGCAGGTTGCTCCGCGCGACGCACGGTCGTTATAATTTTCGCCACCCCAGCCGGTCCTGCCCGGCACGGCGCAACGCTTGCCCGTCGACCCGCGCGAGGAAGCGTTCCGCACGCAGCGCCGCGCATCACAACACGCCGAGGCGCCCGCCGATCCTCTGAGAGACGCCCATACCAGCAACAAAGACAACGGAGACTCCATGTCCTCAGCATCGCTTTCCGCCGACGCGCCCAACGACGGAAAAAACAGCGCCTCGCGCGTGATTTTCGCGAGCTTCATCGGCACCGCCATCGAGTTCTACGATTTCTACGTGTACGCCACCGCGGCGGCGCTCGTCATCGGGCCGGTGTTCTTCCCGCACGGCTCGCCGGCAGCGCAGGCGCTCTCGGCGTTCGTCACGTTCGGCATCGCGTTCATCGCGCGGCCGATCGGCTCGTTCATCTTCGGGCACTTCGGCGATCGCATCGGCCGCAAATCGACGCTCGTCGCGTCGCTGCTCGTGATGGGCGTCTCGACGACGCTGATCGGCTTCGTCCCCGGCTACGATTCGATCGGCAGCCTGGCGCCCGTGCTGCTCTGCATACTGCGCTTCGGGCAAGGCATCGGTCTCGGCGGCGAATGGGGCGGCGCGGCACTCCTCGCGACGGAATACGCGCCGCCCGGCAAGCGCGGCTGGTTCGGCATGTTCCCGCAACTCGGGCCGTCGATCGGTTTCCTGGCGTCGAACGGCCTGTTCTTCGGCCTCGCGCTCTCGCTCTCCGACGAACAGTTCCGCAGCTGGGGCTGGCGCGTACCGTTTCTCGTAAGCGCGGTGCTCGTCGCGCTCGGGCTCTACGTGCGCCTGAAAATCGCGGAGACGCCGGCGTTTCGCGCGGCCATCGAGCGGCACGAGCGCGTGCGCGTGCCCATCGCGACGCTCCTCGGCCAATACCTCGCGCCGACCCTCCTCGGCGCGCTGGCGATGGTCGTCTGCTATACGCTCTTTTACATTTCGACGGTATTTTCGCTGTCTTACGGCGTGTCGACGCTGCATTTCTCGCGCGAGAAATTCCTTGGTCTCTTGTGTTTCGCGGTGATCTTCATGGCGATCGCGACACCGATCTCCGCGCGCGCCAGCGACCGCTTCGGGCGCCGGCCCGTGCTGATCGTCGGCTGCATCGCGGCGATCCTGTCCGGCTTTACGATGGCGCCGCTTCTCGGCAGCGGCAACACCTATGCCGTCGCGCTCTTCCTGACGCTCGAACTGTTCCTGATGGGCGTGACGTTCGCCCCGATGGGCGCGCTCCTGCCCGAACTCTTCCCGACGAGCGTGCGCTACACCGGCGCGGGCGTCGCGTACAACCTGGGCGGGATTCTGGGGGCGTCGGTGGCGCCGTACATCGCGCAACTGCTCGCGAATCGCGGCGGACTCGCGTGGGTGGGCGGCTATGTGTCGGTGGCGGCGGCGGTGAGTCTCGTCGGCGTGCTGTGCATGCGCGAGACGCGCGATATCAGGTTGAGCTGACGCGTTTTATCGCTCGCGGCGGTTCGTTGCGTGCGCGGGCACCGGCTGCCCCTTGACGGCCGGCACGCGCCGCACGTTTTTCCAATCACGCCAGAAGCGCGCGAGCAGGAGCAGGAAGCCGATCGCAAGCGCGTCGGCGGCGAGTCCCGCGAGCCACGCGAAGTGACCCGACGGAAGCACGCGCAACGTGGTATCGAGCACGATCGATACCGCCGTGCCCGCGATGAAGCACACGAGCCCTTGTGTGCCGATCGTCACGACGCCCGGCAAGCTGCGCGCGAGCGCGCCGATCCAGCCGGCATGTACGGCCCGCGCGAACACCCAGGCCACGGCGCCGAAACTCACGATGCGCAGCGTCGCCAGGTTCTGCTTCATGTATCCCGGCGGCGGCGCGATCTCGATGAAAAGCTTCGCGAACGCGAACCCCAGCACGACGCCGACCGCGATGCGCGTCAGCCAGCGCGCGGTGGCGCTCGCGTGGAACTCGGCGCTGATCGGCTGGGTGCGCGCAAGGACGCCGCTCATGAACATCAACTGCCAGGCGAACGGATTAAACGACCAGCCTTCGTCGTAAGCGGAGGGCAAAAGCGGCCCGAGTTGCGATGCGAAGAGCCAGATGAAAAGGCTGCAGAACAGCACGAGCACCGGCCTTTTCGCGGCAAGCGGTACGACGAGCGGCACGGAGAGCGCGAAAAAAGCGTACATCGGCAGCACCGCCGACAGATACGGCTGGTGGCGCAAGGTCGCAATGCCGGCGATGAGCGGCAGCGGGCCGTCGAGGAAGGCGGGCCATTCGGTGAAATTGACGAGCGGCGTATCCAGGCGCAGCAGCATCAGCGTCGCGCCCGCGAGGAGCATCAGCGCGGCGGTAAAGAGGTACGCGCGGTAGATTTCCAGACTGCGCTTGAAAAAGCGCCAGCGCGCCGCCGACTGACCACGCCGCGCTTCGACCGCGGTAAAAGCCGCCGCCGATGCATAACCACCGAGAAACACGAAGACTTCCGCAGAATCGCAGAACGCGTATTTATGCAGGGTGAAGTTTGAAAGGACGCTTCCCGATATGTGATCGACGGCAATAATGAGCAGGACAATACCTCGAAAGAAATCGACTTCGAGTGAGCGCCCGGTCAATGTCGTCATCGGTGAAAGCTCCGCGTCCGAAACTCAAACGCTCAAAAGGAGCGTCGAGCGTATTCGGGTTTGTACGAAGCTACGGGAAAAGATTCCCCAATTCAAGATTTATTTGATCCACCAGAATTCGTCCACCCTCAGTATGGCGTGAAAATGGCTTTTTTGTCCGGTTCGGGTCTGGCGGGGCGCTGCATATACTGAAGTTAATCAGAAGGTTAATGCAGTAGAATCCCCATGCCGATTCATTTTCAAAGCTCGCATCTGGTAGCGGTCATTGCCATCGGCCTTCTCACGGCGCTGCCGCTTACCGTACGCCTTCGACCGCAGAGTTGGCGGGGCGTTCTTTTCAAGGCGCTGGTCGCCAATATCGGCGCATTCGCGGCGGTTATCGCTTTCGAAATTCTGACAGAGTAAATTAATCCAGCCGACGCTCTGATTCGATTTGCTTTCACACGCGCAGAAAATTCCGGAAACGCGCGTCACATTAATTTTTTCAGGAATTTAATACCGCTCCATCTATCCCCGGTGGAAGCGTTCCAAAGAAAGCGTTGCGCCTGTTCTTTGATAGACCGATTATGCGGATCGGCCTCGATATAATCGACGCTTTGCCGGAAATCCGCATGCTTCGCGTCCTGCGCTCTCTCCCGATCATCACCGCGCGCCGCGCACGAAGCCTCTGGCGCCGTTACGGCATCTTCTGGCTGGGCGCGATCGTGGTCGGCCTCGTCGCTGTGTTTTACGCGCGGCTCATCGACTGGGGCTACGGCGTCTTCCAGACCGCGCAACATGAGCACGCGTGGCTGCCACTCCTAGTCACGCCGGCCGTCGCCGCGGTGTCCGTCTGGCTCACGCGGACGTTCTTTCGCGGCGCCGAGGGCAGCGGCATCCCGCAGGTGATCGCGGTGCTCGACGGCCCGACGTCCGCCTCCGGCGCGCGTCTCCTTACGCTGCGCATTCTCGCGGGCAAGATCGCCGTGTCGTTCCTCGCGATCCTCGGCGGCTTCACGATCGGACGCGAAGGCCCGACCGTGCAGATCGGCGCCGCACTCATGTTCAACCTGCGCCGCCTCTATCCGCGTTCGAACGCACTCATCGAACGGCAACTCGTGCTCGCGGGCGCGGCGGCGGGGTTGTCGGCGGCTTTCAATACGCCGCTCGCCGGCATCGTGTTCGCGATCGAGGAACTTACGCGCAGCTTCGAAGTGCGCACGAGCGGCGTGCTGATTACGGGGATCATCCTCGCGGGGATCGTCGCGCTCGGGCTGAACGGCAACTACACGTACTTCGGCACAATCGATATCGGCCAGCCCTTTCCCGACATGCTTGCGCTTGCCGTCGTGCTGACGGCGGTCGTGACCGGCATCGCCGGCGGCGTGTTCTGCTGGCTGCTGCTCAACACGTCGAAATGGATTCCCGCGCCGCTCAGGGCGCTCCACGCGTCGCGGCCGGTCGCGTTCGCCGCGCTGTGCGGACTGGTGATCGCGGTGGTTGGCATCGTGTCGGGCGGGACGACTTTCGGCAGCGGTTACGCCGAAGCGCGCGGCCTGCTGGAGGGTCGCGAGCAGCTTTCGCAGTTCTATCCGCTCCTGAAGATGATCTCGATGATCGGCTCGTATCTGCCGGGCATTCCGGGCGGGATTTTCGCGCCGTCGCTGTCGATCGGTGCGGGCTTCGGCAACGTGTTGCACATGGTCTTCGGCCACATGCAGCTATCGATGCTGATCGCGCTCGCGATGGTCGGCTATCTCGCGGCAGTCACGCAGTCGCCGATCACGGCCTTCGTCATCGTGATGGAGATGATCAACGGCCACGCGCTCGTGATCTCGCTGATGGCGACCGCGCTGATCGCGAGCCGCGTGTCGCGCTTTTTCGCGCCGCCGCTGTACGAGGCGCTGTCCGGGCGCTATAAGGGGCACAAGCCCGCGCCTCGGCCGGAAACGCCGGAAGCCGAAGAGAAAGACAAAGCGCCCCAGCATTAAATCGGACGATTCCACTTCGACTCACGCAAACGTTCCCGCAGAAAAACAAAAAGCCAGGACCACCCGATCCCGGCTTTTCCTTTCCCGGCACGCGCTATCCCGGCACGTGCGCGGCATTCACGTTTTTACGCCTGCGGAATTTCGATCTTCACTTCCAGCACTTCGAGGTCGTCCTGACGCTCGAGACTCACGCGGATGTCATCGTTGGAAATCTTCACGTACTTGGAAATCACGGCAACGAGTTCTCGTTGCAACGCCGGCAGATAATCGGCGGCAGCTTTGCCGCCCGCGCGTTCGTGCGCAATGATCAACTGCAAGCGTTCCTTCGCAACCGAAGCGGACTTCTTTTTCTCGCCCAGCAAAAACGAAAGAATCGACATTGCGTCCCCTTACTTGGTGCCGAAGAT
This sequence comes from Caballeronia humi, assembly GCF_001544475.1. GTDB lineage: Bacteria > Pseudomonadota > Gammaproteobacteria > Burkholderiales > Burkholderiaceae > Caballeronia > Caballeronia humi. The sequence continues at coordinate 80,631 of NZ_FCNW02000001.1, forward strand.
GCGTTGCAGCAGGCCTGGCTTCTGATAATCGGTGAAACGCAGCGCTTTTTCCTCGCCAAGGAATCGCGACACGATGTCCTTGTACGATTCGGCGACGTCAGTACCATCGAGGTGCACGGCGGGCAGACCCTGGTTCGACGCATGCAGCACAGCTTCCGATTCCGGAACCACGCCGATGAGTTCGATCCGAAGGATTTCCTGAATATCGCTGAGCGAGAGCATTTCGCCTTCGCTCACACGCTTCGGGTTGTAGCGCGTGATCAGCAGATGTTCCTTGATAGGCTCCTTGCCCTCGATCGCGCGCTTCGTCTTCGACGACAGAATGCCGAGAATGCGGTCCGAATCCCGCACCGACGACACTTCCGGATTCGTCACGATCAACGCTTCGTCGGCGAAGTGCATCGCGAGCAGCGCGCCCGACTCGATGCCGGCCGGCGAATCGCACACGATGTATTCGAAGTCCATCGCGATCAGATCGTTGATCACCTTTTCCACGCCTTCCATCGTCAGCGCGTCCTTGTCACGGGTTTGGGACGCCGGCAGGATGAAAAGGTTCTCGCATTTCTTGTCCTTGATGAGCGCCTGGTTCAGATTCGCTTCACCCTGGATCACGTTGATGAGGTCGTACACCACGCGGCGTTCGCAGCCCATGATGAGGTCGAGGTTGCGCAGACCGACGTCGAAGTCGATCACGGCCGTCTTGTGGCCGCGCAATGCGAGCGCCGTTGCGAAGCTCGCGCTGGTGGTCGTCTTGCCGACGCCGCCCTTCCCCGAAGTCACCACAATGATTTTTGCCATACAAGGTACCTTGTGTTCGTCAATAAGTCCGACTGCCGTTTGCCCATGCGCGCCGTTCGGTCAGGCGCCACGCACTAGGTGAGCCGCAGCGGTTCGATCATCAGTTTTTCTTCATCGAGCCAGATCTGCACCGACTTGCCCAGGACATCGGCGGGCAAGGGGTTTTCGGTCGTCCGGTAGATTCCCGCGATCGAAATCAGTTCCGGCTCGAGACAGGTGCAGAAAATTCGCGCGTCGTTATTGCCGTGCACGCCCGCGAGCGCGCGCCCGCGCAACGGCGCATAGATATGAATGTTGCCTTCCGCGATCAATTCCGCGCCGTAGGACACGAGCCCGAGCACGATCAGATCGCCCTTCGCGTACACCTGCTGGCCGGAACGCAACGGCCGGTCGATGATGGTCGCGGGCATGGGCAACGCTGGCGGCGGCGTCTTCGCCACCGCAGCCTCAATCACGGCCGCGGCTTCGGTGTTCGCGCTCGCGGCGCCTTCAGACGGCTTCGGTGCACCGCGCCGGTCGCGTGCTTCGAGCAGCGGCAATCCGCCCGACGACGCCCATTGCGTAGCCCACGTCTGCGCGGGCGACGCGACGACGCCGATCGGCCGCATGCGCACGCTCGCGAGCAACTGCGCGAGTTCGTCGAGCGGCACGCGGTCGGTGGCAGACGTCTCGGCGAGACGGCGCACGTCGATCGCGACGACGTCGTTGGCGAAAAACTCGGGAGTCGCTTCGAAGCGCCGCGTGAGTTCGGTGCGCAGCGCGTCAAGGTCGGTAGTCTTGACGACGAAAAGAAGCGTGTCGACGGAGCCGCTGCGCAGTTCGAAAAAGGGCGTTTTGTTGAGCGACATAGGAACAGCCAAAAATTTTGCGTATTTTACAGGCGTGCGCGCGCTCGGCCATCTTTTTTAAGACCGGTTTGCGTGCGACGTGTGCGTGATGAAGGACCGCGAGGACCACCGCGCGAAGAACGACATCGGCGCGGCGAAAAGCGAGGACAGGTAGGACGATTCACGCCGTGCCCGGCGTGTCTTGCTCTTCCGTGTGAACGTGGCGCACGAGCAGCGTTTCCCAGACTTCCGCGTGCAAGGGCATCGCGCGGCGATCGCCCGTCGGACCGAAACCGAGTCGCTCGTAGAAGCGCATCGCGGTACGGTTTTCATCGGCGATCCATGCATACACTTCCGACGATCCTTGCGCCGCGAGCCACTCCGTCGCCGCGTTCACGAGCAGTTCGCCGCCACGCAGATGCCGGACGGCCGGCGCGACCCACAGCGCATGCACGAACGCACGGCCGCGCGCCGCTTCATCGACGAACGCGCCGACGAGACCCGCCGGATGGCCTTCGGTGTAGAGCAGAAACGTGGCAGTGGTCGCGGAGTTCGCGTGGTGGTTGGCGGTATCGCCGAAACTGGATTCGGCGACGAGCAGCGCGTCCTCGAGCGTTTCGTCGAAGGCGTACGGCGCCTCGCGCAGGGACGCCGTGCGGAGCTCGCGGAGGACGGCCCCCTGATGCGCGGCGATGCGGCGAACGGTCAGTGAAGGACTCATGCGGGCGATTATCTCTCTGGCTCTTGCTGGCTATCTCTTTATAGCTTCAACCGAACGGGCGATTGAGTCAATTTTTTCTTGCAATCAACACTTGCGATGGTCGCGAGCGCTTTGTTACGGCGCGGCATGGACGCCGGTGCCGTCGGGCCAGGGCGTGAGCAACTCGAAGCCGTCTTCGGTGACGGCGACCATGTGCTCCCATTGCGCCGAGAGCGAGCGGTCCTTCGTGGTGACGGTCCAGCCGTCGCGCGATTGCTGGGTGGCCGCGCGCCCCGCGTTCACCATCGGCTCGATCGTAAAGACGAGGCCCGGTTTCAGGCGCAGCCCCGCGCCACGCTGACCGTAGTGCAGCACTTGCGGGTCTTCGTGATACACGCGGCCGATGCCGTGGCCGCAATACTCGCGCACGATCGAAAACCCCTCGCGATGCGCGACCGTCTGAATCGCCTGGCCGACGTCGCCGAGTGTCGCGCCCGGCCGCACTTCGCGGATGCCCGCGACCATCGCTTCATAAGTGGTGTCGCAGAGGCGCTGCGCTTCCAGGCTCGGCTTCCCGGCGTAATACATGCGGCTCGTGTCGCCGAAATAGCCGTCCTTGATGATCGCGACGTCGATGTTGATGATGTCGCCGTCCTTCAGTTCCTTCGGCCCCGGGATGCCGTGGCACACGACGTGATTCACCGACGTGCAGACCGTCTTCGGGAACCCCATGTAGCCGACGTTCGCCGGGATGGCTTTCAGTTCATCGACGATGAAGCGGTTGCAGATCGAATCGAGTTCGTCGGTGGTCACGCCCGGACGAACATGCTCGCCGATCATCGCGAGGACCTCGGCGGCCATGCGGCCTGAGATGCGCAGTTTTTCGATGTCGGCGGGCGTCTTGAGAGTAATGGCCATTGAGTGGAGCGGATGAAGTCGGGACGCGGTCGCGCTCTTGGGAGCGGCGGCGTGGTGAGCGGATTTGTCGGCGATGATAGCATCGCCGGGCTGAGAGCCTGGACGGGTCGGTCTTGTGTTGTGCCGGCGTTTACGGTTTATTGGGGCTCTTTTCCTTGACCGAAGGCCTATGTCTCTACGTCGTTTTGCTGTTGTTTCTCTCGTCGTGCTTGCCGCCTGCAGTTCAACGAGCGGCCCGGAATTGCGCGCCTCGAAACCCGTGATTCACGTTTCGTCGGCGCGGACCGCGTCGGATATTTCCAGTTGCCTCGAACGCATGCTGCTCTCTGTGCAGACGATCCGCGATAGCGGTTCCACGGAACTCGTCGTGGGGCCGAATGCGTGGCTCGTCACGCTGACGCCGTCGGGTTATGGGTCGATCGTGAAGGTGCAGAAGTCGCCCGGCGAGTACGGCGGATTGCCGGAGCCGGAACTGCGTTTCGATATCGCGCGATGCACGACTTGAGGTGATTGCGCCGCGCATAAGCAAAAACCCCGCAGATCTTTCGATCTGCGGGGTTTTAAATTCTGGCGGAAAGGGTGAGATTCGAACTCACGGTACCCCTAAAGGTACACTGGATTTCGAGTCCAGCGCATTCGACCACTCTGCCACCTTTCCGTTTAAACCAAACCGTTTCCGGCCTTCGCCAGCGGGTCGTTGCTCAGCGAAGTTCAAGATTATAACGAAGCTGTTTTGGCTTTCCAAGTCCCTTTTCGCATCTTTCCCGAAAAAATTTACGCGGCCTTCGAGGTTTCGAGACGCTCCACGCCGCCCATGTACGGACGCAGCACCGCCGGCACCGTGACCGATCCATCCGCGTTCTGGAAGTTCTCCAGCACGGCGACGAGCGTGCGCCCGACCGCCAGCCCCGAACCATTCAGCGTATGCACGAACTCGGGCTTGCCCTGCGCATTGCGAAAGCGCGCCTGCATCCGGCGCGCCTGAAACGCCTCGGTGTTCGAGCAACTCGAAATCTCGCGGTACGTGTTCTGCGCGGGCAGCCACACTTCGAGGTCGAACGTCTTCGATGCCGAAAAGCCCATGTCGCCCGTGCAGAGCGTGATCACGCGATAAGGCAGCTCCAGCTTCTGCAGGATCGCTTCCGCGTGGCCGACCATCTCGTCGAGCGTCTCGTACGACGTCTCGGGCGACACGATCTGCACCATCTCGACCTTGTCGAACTGATGCTGGCGGATCAGCCCGCGCGTGTCGCGGCCGTACGATCCCGCCTCCGAGCGGAAGCACGGCGAATGCGCCGTGAGCTTCAACGGCAGCGCGTTCGCATCGAGGATGCCGTCGCGCACAGTGTTCGTCAGCGAAATCTCGGACGTCGAAATCAGGTACTGCGTGACGGTGTTTTCCTCGCCGCCCTTCTCGACGCGGAACATGTCGTCGGCGAATTTGGGCAACTGGCCCGTGCCGTACAGAATCTCGGGATTCACGATGTACGGCGTGTACGTCTCGGTGTAGCCGTGCTGCTCGGTATGCGTGTCGATCATGAACTGCGCGAGCGCGCGATGCAGCCGCGCGATCTGTCCGCGCAGGAGCGTGAAGCGCGCGCCCGAGAGCTTCGCGCCTGTCTCGAAATCGAGCCCGAGCGGCGCGCCGACATCGACGTGATCCTTCACTTCGAAATCGAACGTGCGCGGCGCACCCCAGCGACGCACTTCGACGTTCTGCGTCTCGTCGTCGCCGACGGGCACGCTCTCGTGGGGCAAATTCGGCACGCCGAGCATCATGTCCTGGAGACGCTTCTGGATGTCATCGAGCTGGGCTGCGGACGCCTTCATGGTGTCGCCGATCCCGCCGACTTCCGCCATCAGCGCCGCCGTGTCCTCGCCGCGCCCCTTCATCGCGCCGATCTGCTTCGACAGGCTGTTGCGGCGCGCCTGAAGTTCTTCGGTGCGCGTCTGGATCTCGCGGCGCTCGGCTTCGAGCGACGCGAACCCGGCGACGTCGAGGGTGTAGCCGCGGGCGGCGAGACGCTTCGCGACGCCGTCCAGGTCTTTGCGCAGGAGTTGGATGTCGAGCATGGCGGGGGTTGCTTTTCGAGTAATCGGAACCGGCGATTTTAGCGCACGGGCGCGGCGGGCCGACGCAATTGGCCAGCCATTTCCGCGAAATTGGTCATCCGGATTGGCGAAACGGCACGTCGTTCCGGCGGCGTCGGGTTCGGTCGCGCTGGCAAAAAAAAGACTTCTCACGGTTCGATGCCACTTCGACGCTGCGGCGACCGCACAGCACGCCGAATCCTGACGAGGGTTGAAAAATCCCCTATTTCTTATTCTCCCGCCGCCATTGCGCGTCGAGGTCAGCCAACCGCGCCATCTTGTCCCCAATCTTGCCCTCAAGTCCGCGCGGCGTCGGCTCGTACCAGTGCGGATCGCGCATACCGTCCGGCAGATACGTCTCACCGGCCGCGTACGCGTCGGGCTCGTCGTGCGCGTAGCGATACTCGTGGCCGTAGCCGAGTTCCTTCATCAGCTTGGTCGGCGCGTTGCGCAGATGCACCGGCACCCCGCGCGACTGGTCCTTCCCGACGAACCGCCGCGCCTCGTTATACGCTTTGTAACCCGCATTCGATTTCGGCGCGACAGCCAGATAAATCAGCGCCTGCGCGAGCGCCAGTTCGCCCTCGGGCGTGCCGAGCCGCTCGTAGGTCTCGGCGGCATCGAGCGCGATGCGCCCGGCGCGCGGATCGGCGAGGCCGATGTCCTCCCACGCCATGCGCACGATACGCCGCGCGAGGTAGCGCGGGTCCGCGCCGCCGTCGAGCATGCGGCAGAACCAGTAAAGCGTCGCGTCGGGATTGCTGCCACGCACCGACTTGTGCAGCGCGCTGATCTGATCGTAGAACGCGTCGCCGCCCTTGTCGAAGCGGCGCAGGTTCTCGGCGAGCGCGCTGCCGAGGAGCGCGCCGTCGATCTCCGTCGTCTTCTTCTGCGCCGCCGCCCGCGCGACGATTTCCAGGTTATTCAGGAGCTTGCGGCCGTCGCCGTCGGCGGAACCGATCAGCGCGTCGCGGGCTTCGTCGCTGAACGTGAGGCCGCCGAGCTCCTGCTGCGCGCGATCGAGCAATTCCTTCAGCTCGTCGGCATCGAGGCTTTTCAGCACGTACACCGCCGCCCGCGACAGCAGCGCGCTGTTCACCTCGAACGACGGATTCTCGGTCGTCGCGCCGACGAACACGAACAGCCCCGACTCGACGTGCGGCAAGAACGCATCCTGCTGGCTCTTGTTGAAGCGGTGCACCTCGTCGACGAAAACGAGCGTCTGGTGCCCGTTCGCGCGATGGATCTGCGCGGTTTCGACGGCCTCGCGAATATCCTTCACGCCCGAGAGCACCGCCGAGAGCGAGATGAACTGGGCGTCGAAGGCATCGGCCATGAGACGCGCGAGCGTCGTCTTGCCGACGCCCGGCGGGCCCCAGAGGATCATCGAATGCGGCTCGCCCGACTCGAACGCGACGCGCAGCGGCTTGCTCGGCCCGAGCAGGTGCTTCTGGCCGATCACATCGTCGATGGTGCGGGGACGCAGGCGCTCGGCGAGCGGAACGGTGCCACGGTTTTCTTCGAACATGGGGTTTTGTGACGCAGGTTGGGCAAAGGCGGCGATAATCTTTCGCTTTTCTGAGACAGGCTCGGCTGACCGGTCAGGACGGGTCATTATGACAGCCGATGCGCACGCACGAAGCGCGCCGCGCCGGACACACAAAGATAGGGACGAAACCCCATGGGACAAGAGAAGGGACATTTCGACGAATCCGCCGCATCGGCCTACGCCCCGCTCACGCCCGTGCCGCTTGCGCGCCGCGCCTTCGTCACGACCGATGCCTTCGCCCTCTGGTTCTCGCTCGGCATCGGCTTGCTGGTCGCGCAGGCGGGCGCGCTGCTCGTGCCGGGACTCTCGCTGCCGCACGCGCTGACGGCGATCGCGATCGGCACGGCGGTCGGCGTCGTGCTGCTCGCGCTCGCGGGCGTGATCGGCACGGACACGGGGCTCGCGGCGATGTCGTCGCTGCGGCCGACGCTCGGCGTGCGCGGCGCGTCGGTGCCGGCGGTGCTGAACGCGGTGCAACTCGTCGGCTGGGGCTCGTTCGAGATCATCGTGATGCGCGATTCCGCCGATGCGCTCGCCAAACAGTCGTTCAATCTCTCGATGCCGCTCATCTGGACGCTCGTGTTCGGCGTCCTCGCGACGCTGCTCGCCGTGACCGGGCCGCTCTCCTTCGTGAGGCGGTTCTTGCGCACGTGGGGCATCTGGCTGCTGCTCGGCGGCGCCGGGTGGCTCACGTGGAACCTGCTCGCGAAGCACGATCTCGCCGCGCTGATGAACCGCCCCGGCACGGGCGAGATGGCGTTCGGCGCGGGCATCGACCTGGTCGTCGCGATGCCGCTTTCGTGGCTGCCGCTGATCGCCGATTACACGCGTTTCGGCCGCAGCGCGGGCGGCACGTTTCGCGGCACGCTCCTGGGCTACGGCATCGCGAATCTGTGGTTTTATGCGCTCGGCGCGATCTACGGGCTCGCGGCGGGCGGCGGCGATGCCTTGCTGACCGTCGCGTTCGCCCAGGCGGGCGGCGGCGTCGCGCTACTACTGATCCTCATCGACGAAATCGACAACGCCTTCGCCGATATCCACTCGGCGGCCGTATCGACGGGCACGTTCTGGGCGCGGGCAAGCGTGCCGGTGCTGTCGGCGGCGTTCGGCGCGTTGTGCACGCTGGTCGCACTGGTCGTCGAGATGGGGAAATATCAGAACTTTCTGCTTCTGATCGGCTCGGTGTTCGCGCCGCTCTTCGGCGTCGTGCTGGCGGATCATTTCATCGTGCGCAAACGGCGTATCGATGTTGCCGCCATCGGCGATGTTGGCGGCCGGTATGGCTTCTCGGGCGGCTGGCACGTGAGCGCGTTCGTCGCGTGGGCGGTTGGCATCGCGGCGTATCACGCGATCAATCAGTGGCTGCCGAACCTCGGCGCGACGCTGCCGGCGTTGGCGATCGGCGCGCTGGTCTATCTCGGATTGATTTCGGCGCGCGGGCGTGCCTATGCGTGAGCCATGAATGCAGAGGGCCGCTGCGCAGCGACCCTCCGCGTTTCGGCCAGAACTAACGGCCGCCCGAATTACTTGGCTGCGCGATATTCCACGCCCGGCAACACGCACAGCAGTTCGAACGCCAGATTGGCAGCGAGGAGCGCCGTCGTGCCGAACGGGTCGTAGGGCGGCGCGACCTCAACCAGATCCGCGCCGACGATATTGAGCCCGCGCGCCCCGCGGATGATCTCCAGCGCCTGCGGCACGGTCAGCCCGGCGATCTCCGGCGTGCCCGTTCCGGGCGCGAACGCCGGATCGATGCCGTCGATATCGAACGTGATGTACACCGGCCCGTCGCCCATCTGCTCGCGCACTTCCGCCATCAAGGGCGCGAGCGACTTGTTCCAGCATTCCTCCGTCTGCACGACGCGAAAACCCTGCTCACGGCACCAGTCGAAATCGCCCGCTTCGTAGCCCGTGCCGCGCAGGCCGATCTGCACGACGCGCTTGCAATCCAGCAGGCCCTCTTCCACCGCGCGTCGAAACGGCGTGCCGTGCGCGATCTTCTCGCCGAACATGGTGTCGTTGACGTCGGCGTGGGCGTCGATGTGAATCAGCCCGACCTTGCCGTGCTTTTTCGCGATGGCGCGCAGGATCGGCAGCGCGATCGTGTGGTCGCCGCCGAGCGTCAGCGGCTTGCAGCCGTGCGCGAGAATCTCGTCGTACGCGCGCTCGATGCGGTCGATTGAATCCAGCAGGTTGTACGGATTGATCGCGACATCGCCGATATCGGCGACGCGCAGCGAATCGAACGGCGCGGCGCGCGTCGCCATGTTGTACGGGCGCAGCAGCACCGATTCGCTGCGCACCTGACGCGGCCCGAAGCGCGCGCCGGTGCGGTTCGACGTGCCGAGGTCGAACGGCACGCCGACGAAGCACGCATCCAGCCCCGCCGCTGACTGAACGTGCGGCAGGCGCATCATCGTCGTGATGCCGCCGCAGCGCGGCATCTGGTTGCCGGAGAGCGGCTGCGGGCGTTCGCTGCGGTGATCGGGCGCGGTGAAATGCGAGTCGAAGTGCTCGGCAGGGGCAAAAAGCGACGATGTATTCATGGCGTTCGATGATTTCCGGTGAGAGGGTCTATCGGATGATCCTTAATTTATAGGCGCTCTGGCGGGACGTTAAAATGGCGCCAAAATTAACTTCACATCGATATTTATCGATGTAAGGACGCCGCCGATGTTCACGCACCTCTCCGATCTCGACTTGCGGTTGATCCGCGTCTTCCTCGCAATCGTCGATGCGGGCGGGATTTCGTCCGCGCAGGCGACGCTCAACGTCGGCCAGTCGACCATCAGCACGCAGCTCGCGACGCTCGAAACGCGTTTGGGCTATCGCCTGTGCGAACGTGGTCGCAGCGGTTTCGCGCTGACTTCGCGCGGCGAGCAGTTCGTGGAAGCGTGCCGGACGCTGCTCGCCGCCGTCGATACCTTCGACATGACCGCGCGCAACGTCGGCAAGAAACTGGTGGGCACGCTCGCGATGGGGATCATCGGCCACACGCCGGTGAGCGCGAGCGCGCGGATCAGCGAGGCGATCGCGCAATTTCGTGAACGCGATGAATCGGTGCGGTTTTCGGTGCTGGTGCGCTCGCCGGGGGAACTGGAGGAATTGCTGCTGGCGGGGCGGATTCAGGTCGCGATCGGCTACTTCTGGCATCGCGTGCCGTCGCTGGAATACACGCAGATCTACGCCGAGGACCAGTTCGCGTATTGCGCGCGGCGCCATCCGCTCTTCACTGAGGCCGGCGACATCGACCCCGAACGCGCCGCCGATTTCGCATGGGCGTGGCGCAGCTACCCGCTACCCGAAGCCGATGCGGTCGCGCCGCGCAACATCAACGCGGTTGCTGACAATATGGAAGCCGTCGCGATGCTCGTGCTGTCGGGGCACCACTTGGGCTACCTGCCGGAGCACTTTGCCGCGCCGTACGTGAGGGAGGGACTGCTTGCGCCGCTGAACGCGGAGAAGATGCGCTACCGCGTCGCGTTCGAGATGGTCACGCGCGCGCGGCAGTTGAGGACGGACATCGTGGAGGCGTTCATCGAGGATATGAACGCCGCGCACGCCGTTTAGATCAGCCGTTGATCACGTCCGCGCCCTTCGGCACGGTGAACTTGAAGGTATCGCTCTTGACCGGCGGATTTTTCTGGATGTTGGAGAACGTGAGCAGCGTCACGTTGCCGAAGACGTCGTGCAGTTCCATCGCCTGGAGATTGCCGTCCTTGAAGCCGATGCCAACGCTTTCGAACTGCGTGTCCTTCGCTTTCGGCGTGAGTTCGAGCCAGTCGATGCCGCCCTTCACGCCCGCATCACGCAACGTGAAGTTCTTGTCGAGATCGTTGCTGCCGAAGAGGATCGCCGCCGGACTCGCGCCGAGCGCGCCGCCGAGCGAGCGGATCGTGACCTGGTTCAGGTCCTTGTCGTAGACGTAGAGCTTGTCGCCGTCCGCCTGGAGGACCTGCGAATACGGCTTCTCGTAAGACCAGATGAACTTGCCGGGCCGCGCGAACATGAACGTGCCGCTCGACGTGCCGCCGCCGCGGGGAGCCGCCGTCTGGCTCGCAGCGCCCGCCTTGCCCGGCGCCTTCACTTCCTGCTGCACGAACGTGCCGCGCGCCGCGTGGACCTGCGAGACGAACGCCTTCAACTGCTCGGTGCCGCTCGCGAAAGCCTGCGACGCCAGCAACATCGACGCGCCGGCCACGACTGCTCCGAGCGTGCGTGTGAACCACTTTTGCTGCATATATCTGTTCTCCAAGGGTGAAGCCTATTCAGCGTCGCCGCGCGCGGGTGTGAGGATTTCGCGATTGCCGTTGGACGACATCGCCGATACGAGCCCCGAGTTCTCCATTTGCTCAAGGAGCCGCGCGGCACGGTTATAACCAATCCGCAGATGCCGCTGCACGAGCGAAATCGACGCGCGCCGGTTCTTGATCACGACTTCCACAGCCTGATCGTATAGAGGGTCGGACTCACCATCGGCCCCGCCGGTTCCCGCGGCGCCCGCCGAGCCTTCGTCGCCGTCGCCGGCGAGGCCGCCTTCGAGGATGCCCTCGATATAGTTCGGCTCGCCCTGCTCCTTCAATTTGTCGACCACGCGATGCACTTCCTCGTCCGACACGAACGCGCCGTGCACGCGCACCGGCAGGCCGGAGCCCGGCGGCAGATAGAGCATGTCGCCCATGCCGAGCAGCGATTCCGCGCCCTGCTGATCGAGAATCGTGCGCGAATCGATCTTTGACGACACCTGGAACGCCATGCGCGTCGGCACGTTCGCCTTGATAAGGCCGGTGATCACGTCGACCGACGGCCGCTGCGTCGCGAGAATCAGGTGGATGCCGGCCGCGCGCGCCTTTTGCGCGATCCGCGCGATCAGTTCTTCGACCTTCTTGCCGACGACCATCATCAGGTCGGCGAGTTCGTCGATCACCACGACGATGTTCGGCAGGCGCGTGAGCGGTTCCGGCTCGTCCGGCGTCAGGCTGAACGGATTCGGAATCTTCTCATCGCGCTTCGTGGCTTCGTCGATCTTGTTGTTGAAGCCGCCGAGATTGCGCACGCCCATCTTGCTCATCAGCTTGTAGCGGCGCTCCATCTCCGCGACGGCCCAGTTCAGCGCGTGGCCAGCCTGCCGCATGTCGGTGACGACCGGGCACAGCAGATGGGGAATGCCTTCGTAGACGCTCATTTCGAGCATCTTCGGATCGATCAGGATCATGCGGACCTGGTCGGCGCTCGCCTTGTAGAGCAGCGACAGGATCATCGCGTTGATGCCGACCGACTTGCCCGAACCGGTCGTGCCCGCGACGAGCAAGTGCGGCATCTTCGCGAGATCGGCGCAGACGGGCTTGCCGCCGATGTCCTTGCCGAGGCCCATCGTGAGCGGCGAGGCAGCATCGGCGTAGACCTCGGAGCCGAGGATTTCCGAGAGCTTGACCGTCTGGCGGCGCTGATTCGGCAATTCGAGCGCCATGAAATTCTTGCCCGGAATCGTCTCCACGACGCGAATCGACACGAGCGACAGCGAACGCGCGAGATCCTTCGCGAGCCCGACGATCTGGCTGCCCTTCACGCCTGTCGCCGGCTCGATTTCGTAACGCGTGACCACCGGCCCCGGATACGCCGCGACCACGCTCACCTCGACACCGAAATCCTTCAGCTTCTTTTCGATCAGGCGCGACGTGTATTCGAGCGTATCGGCAGAAATGGTTTCCTTCACTTCGGGCGCGGCGTCCAGCAGCGCGAGTGGCGGCAGCGTGGAATCGCCCGGCAGGTCCTTGAAGAGCGGCACCTGCTTTTCGCGCTCGACGCGCTCGGATTTCGGCGGGCTCGCGAGCGGCGGCACGATCACGACCGGCTCGTGGTCCTCGATCTTCACGCGGCCGCGCACGACCTTGCCTTCGCGCGTCGATGCCGCTTCCTCGCCGAGCTTGCGGTCGCGCCCCGCTTCGCGGCGCAGGCGCGCGCCGGTGATCGCGGACATGATGCCGTCGCCGACTTTCTCGCACACCGAGAGCCACGAGAAGCGGAAATAGAGCGACAAGCCGATCGCGAGCGCGATCAACATGAAGAGCGTGGCGCCGGTAAAGCCGAACGCATGCGACATGTGCCGCGCGATCGCCTCGCCGACGACCCCGCCCGGCGCGCGCGGCAACTGCACGTTGAGCGACCACATGCGCAGCGCCTCGATGCCGTCGCTCGCGGCGAGCACGAGCACGAACGCGAAGGCTTCCGCGAGCCAGGTGCGGTCTTTCGCGTCGGTTTCGACGGGTGCTTCGGTCAGCGTGATCCGCCGGTAGTTCGCGACGATGCGCCGCGCAAGCGGCACGATCAGCCAGTACGAGGACAGACCGAACAGCAGCAGAACGATGTCGGAAGTCCAGGCGCCGACGCGGCCGGCCCAGTTGCCGATGTGATCGACGGTGGCGGCGTGCGTCCAGCTCGGATCGCGCCGGCTGTAGCTCACGAGCGCCATCAGAAGGAAAAGACCGAGCGCGACCTGGAGAATCCAGCGAATTTCGGTGAAAAGGCGCGACATGCGGTGCGGCAACGCCTGCGCGCTCGCAGAATAGGGTGCTTTTGCCATTGATCCGTGAGGCTTCTTTCACGGCCGCGCATCAATAGGAGCGGGCCGAATGTATCGGTCGCTCATTGTAAACGCTGCACTGCGGTGAACGGACAAAAACGGCCGCTCGTTTCAACCTGTAACACCGTCAAGCCTCGCAGGCGACGCTATAGGCGCGATTGAAATTTTTACCCGGTGCGCTTTTCGCAGGGCCTTTATAATCCCAACATTGCATCCAACTAGGATTCGTCCGGGTCAGCGGCCTCGTCGACTGGTGCTCAAACAGCGCGCAAGTCGCCCGTCATCGCCCGGCGCCGAAGTTGCGATTCGCCTTCGATAACACCATTAACAATGGAATTGCTCTCATGTCATCGCCCAAACACGCCAAAGTGCTGATTCTCGGTTCCGGTCCCGCTGGCTACTCCGCCGCGGTCTACGCGGCGCGCGCCAACCTGTCGCCGCTGCTCATCACCGGCCTGGCGCAGGGCGGCCAGTTGATGACCACCACCGACGTCGAGAACTGGCCCGGCGATCCGATGGGCGTGCAAGGCCCCGAACTCATGCAGCGCCTGCAGGAGCACGCCGAACGCTTCAACACCGAGATCGTCTTCGACCATATCCATACGGCGAAGCTCAACGAGCGGCCGTTCCGCCTGATCGGCGATTCGGGTGAATACACCTGCGATTCGCTCATCATCGCGACGGGCGCGTCGGCGCAGTATCTCGGCGTGCCGTCGGAAGAACTCTTCATGGGCAAGGGCGTGTCCGCCTGCGCGACCTGCGACGGCTTCTTCTACAAGAACGGCGACGTCGCCGTGATCGGCGGCGGGAATACGGCTGTCGAGGAAGCGATCTATCTCGCGGGCATCGCGAAGAAGGTGACGGTCGTGCATCGCCGCGACAAATTCCGCGCCGAGCCGATCCTGATCGACCGTCTGCTCGCGAAGGAGAAGGAAGGCACCGTCGAGATCAAGTGGAACCATGTCCTCGACGAAGTCCAGGGCGACGCGACCGGCGTGACCTCGCTGCGCATCAAGAGCACGGAAACCGGCGCCACCACCGACGTGCCGCTGCAAGGCGTGTTCGTCGCGATCGGGCACAAGCCGAACACCGATCTCTTCGCCAACCAGCTCGAGATGAAAAACGGCTACATCATCACGAAGGGCGGCGCGAGCGGCGACGCCACCTCGACGAGCATCCCCGGCGTATTCGCTGCCGGCGACGTGCAGGATCACGTCTACCGTCAGGCAATCACGAGCGCGGGCACGGGCTGTATGGCCGCGCTGGATGCGCAGCGCTATCTCGAAACCATCGACGAAACGCCGACGCCGCATTCAATGAGCCACGAAAAGGATCGCTGATAACGTGGATGGCGCGGTGCATCTGTAAAATGATGTCGCCGCGTTGCCGGGAAGGCGGCGCGGGCAATGTCACACGCCAGCGCCATTTCCATTCCGGATGGTTAAGAAAGGGCCGCGTGGCCCTTTTTTCATCGCGACGCGTCTTGACTAGCTGAACTACCGCGTGCCGACGCCCACCACCTAGCGCGATGCCCAAGAACCAGCCCCATCCGAACGAACCGAGGCATCCACGCGACCCCGTCGCGCGGACCGCCCGTCCGGTCCAGGCCGAGCCGCCGAAACCGAAAGACTTGGCCGAAGCCGTCAAGCGAGACGGCCTCGCGGGCCTCGGCGGCCTGCGCAGCGCGCTGAAAGCCGGCGCTGCGAAACGCGAGATCGAGCGCGTGGCCGCGGAGCGGGCAGAACGCGAAGCCGTCGCCGATGCCGACGTGTTCCGCCGCTCCATCGGCGAAATCGAGCCGCTCAAAACGCCGCCGCGCACGACCGTCACGCGCGTCCCGCCGCCGCCTTTGCCGCTGCAAACCCGGCGCGACGAGGAAGCGGTCCTCCAGGAAGCGCTCTCCGACGAATACGATCCTGAAAGCCTGCTCGACATCGACGAAACGCTCTCCTATTGCCGCACGGGCGTGAGCCAGGAAGTCGTGCGGAAATTGCGGCGCGGCGCGTGGATCGTGCAGGCGCAGCTCGATTTGCATGGCATGCGCCGCGAAGAAGCGCGCGACGCGTTGGCGGAATTCATCCGCGAATCAGTGAAGCGCGGGCTGCGGTGTCTGCGCGTGATTCACGGCAAGGGGCTCGGATCGATCGGCAAGGAGCCGGTGCTGAAGGGCAAGGTTCGCGCGTGGCTCGTGCAGAAGGAAGAAGTGATCGCGTTCTGCCAGGCGCGGCCGCACGACGGCGGCGCAGGCGCCGTGCTCGTGCTTCTCCAGCCGGGCGGGACGCCGCGCCATCACGGCCATCCGCAGGATCAGGGCACGGCCAGCAAAACCAGCTCGAAGGACCCGCGCAGTGCACCCTAGACTGACGCTCGCGATCTCCATCATGGAGGCGCTCGCGCTTTTTTCGTACGCCATCTCGGGTCTGATCGAAGCAAGAAAGCGCCGGCTCGACGCCGTCGGCGCGTTCATGGTCGCGCTCGCCACGGCGTTCGGCGGTGGCACCGTGCGCGACGTGCTGCTCTCGCGCCGGCCGTTCTACTGGGTCGAGCATCAGGACTACGTGCTCGTCATTTTCGCGATGGCGATCTTCGCGCCGATGCTGCTCAAAATGACGAGCCGCCTCTTCGACGAGCGCCTGCTCCTGATCGCCGACGCGATCGGCCTGGGGCTTTTCAGCATTTCGGGGACGTCCATCGCCCTGGACGCGCAAATGCCCGCGTTCACCGCCGTCATGATGGGCGTGGTGACGGGCGTGTTCGGCGGCGTGATGCGCGACGTGCTGTGCAACGAGATTCCGCTGATTTTGCGCGACTCGCGGCCCTATGCGGTGTGCGCGTTCGCGGGCTGCTGGCTTTACTTGCTGCTCGACCGGATGGAAATCGACACAATCTACGCCGTGCTGCTGTCGACGGCGTTCATCCTCATCGCGCGACTCGTCACGTTCAAGTTCGACATCCGGCTGCCGCACTAGCGCCAGTGCCAACGCCGTAAAGGCTTGCGGGACAGTGATTTGCTACAATCAGCGAGTTCCCAAACAGACCAACCCCCGCGTTTTCACCGCAGACTGACCATGAATATCGAGCAAGCGCGTTTCAACATGATCGAGCAACAGATTCGTCCCTGGGATGTGCTGGACCAGGACGTCCTGAACCTGCTGACGATCGTCAAGCGTGAGAACTTCGTGCCCGCCGTGTATCGCAATATCGCGTTCGCCGACCTCGAAATTCCGCTGCCGGGCGGCGAGCGCATGCTGTCGCCGAGGGTCGAGGCGCGCGTGTTGCAGGAACTCGCGCTTACGAAACACGAAACCGTGCTCGAAATCGGCGCCGGCTCGGGTTACATGGCGGCGTTGCTCGCGGCGCGCGCCCGCAGCGTGACAACCGTCGAGATCGCGCCGGAACTCGCCGCGTTTGCGGAGCAGAATCTCGCGGCGAACGGTGTGTCGAACGCGCACGTCGTCACCGGCGACGGCTCGCTCGGCTGGCCGGGCGGCGCACCTTACGACGTGATCTGCGTGTCGGGCGGCCTGCCGATCATGCCGCAGGAATTCCTCGAGCAACTGAAGATCGGCGGCCGGATCGCGGCGTTTGTCGGCGACGCGCCGGTCATGAAGGCGCAAATCATCACGCGCGTCGACGAAAAGCAGTTCCGCGTCTCCGATATTTTCGAGACGGTCGTCGCTCCGCTGAAGAACGCCGTGCAGCCGCCGCGCTTCAAGTTCTGATCATGCAGAACCTGTCCGCATCCGACCTCGCTGCCTGGCTCGCCGACTCGTCGCGTCCCGCGCCCGTTCTGCTCGACGTGCGCGAGCCGTGGGAAATCGAGACAGCGAAAATGGCGAACATCGTCGCCATCCCGATGCGCGACATTCCCGCGCGCAGCGAGGAACTTGACGACGAAGCGCCGATCGTCTGCATCTGCCATCACGGCGCGCGCAGTGCGCAGGTGGCGATGTTTCTGGAATCGCGCGGATTCACGCAGATGTTCAATTTGTATGGCGGCATCGACGCGTGGTCGCGTCAGGTGGATTCGAGCGTTCCGACTTATTGAGTTTTCGAAGGGCACAAAAAAGCCGCATGGGTCGTCGACGACCCATGCGGCTTTTTGCTTCCGGCTGAAGATCAAACCACGTTCATCGCCAGCGCGCTCTCCCGATAATGCTTGCTCGCCTTCTCGGTATCGCCGAGTTGCTCGTGCAGACGCGCAAGCGCGCGATGCGTGCGAATCTTGAGCGGTTCGTTATCCGCGAGCTTGAGTGCAGACTCCAGAAACGCCTGCGCCTTACCCCACAGTTGTTGATGCAGGCACAGGCGCCCGAGCGTGAACAGCAGGTCGGCGTCCTCGGTGCGCTCCCTCTGCCAAGCCTCCGCCCGCTGGATGAGCGGCAGCGCGTCGCCGGAGACGCAATCAGGATAACGGCGCAACAGCCGCGCGTCCCAATTGTGCGCGAGCGCGTCCTCAACGATCTTGCGCGCCTGATCCCGCCGGTCCAGCGCGATCAGCAGTTCGGCTGCGAGATCGGCGAGACGCGGCGACTGGCGCTCCGCTGGCGACAGCGACTGCCACAACTCCAGCAGCGCGTCCGGATTGTGCCGGCGATCACGCAACAGATTCTCCGCCGCGACCTGCCGCAGACGCACCGCGACCGCCGGATGCAGCGCCTCGCGTTTTTCCAGCGTCTTGACGAGCTTCAGCACCTCGCCCCAGTTCTTCAACTGCTGCTGCGCGCGCAACGCGATCTGCTGCGCGTGCAGGCGCCGTCCGCCCTGCGCCTGCATTTCGGTCAGCGCGATCAACGCGCCGTCCGCGTCGCGGCCATCGGCGCGCATGTCGGCGGTCGCCATCAGGCGTGCGTCCTGCCACTCGGCGCCCGTAACCTGCCCGAGCCACTCGTCGCGGCGCGCGTACTCGTGCATCCGGTGCGCGGCATTCGCGCCGACGAGCCCGGCCGCGCCCTTGTTTTCATCGACGGAAAGCGCGTCGCGCGCCGCTTTCTCCGCCTTCGAGAAACGCCCGGCGTACAGATGGCCGATCGCGTCGCGCAACGACGCATTTGCCTTCTTCACCTTGCTGCGCGCGCGATACGCGGCGACGCGCTGCGGCATCTTCCAGACCGTGCGGATCGCGCGGATCAACGCGTACAGCACGATGAACAGCACGACGAGCGCGACGACGAAAAGGTTCAGCGACACGTCCACACGATACGGCGGCACGACGAGCAGCACCTGCCCGCCGTCGAACCCGCCGACCGTAGCGACCACGACCGCGACCGCGAACAGCAGCGCCAGCCAGATGAGTCCACGAATCGTCATCATCCGCCTCGCTTGAACTGGTGGACCGCCGCGAGGCTCGCGTTCAGGTTCGGCACGGCGACCGCTACCGACGCCTGATCGACCTGCTTCACGAGTTCACGCACCGTCTGCACCTTCTTCGACGATGTATCGAAATAGCGCCCGAGCGCGGCTTCGGCGGCGCGCAAGTCGGATTTCAGCGTCGGCTCGCTGCGCGAGAGCAGCGAAAGCCGCGCCGACAACAGCCGCAGCTTCACGTTCTCGCGCACGAAATAGCCTTGATCGGGCGAGGCGAGCATCGCGTCGGCGTTGTCGATGCGGCGTACCGACACGAGGCTCGACAACTGCTGCCCGATGCCGCTCGTGACCTGCTGCCACAACACCTTCCAGCGCGGCTGGCCCGTGGCCGCCGCAATCGACGCGCTGTCCGCGGGCGCGGCCGCACGGGCGGCGGCGCGCTCGATCGGCGCTTCGCCGGACAGCGGTAACTGGTCGATCTGGTCGATGGCGGTATCGAGCTTGATCGCGAGGCCGGTGAGATCGGTAGTCGGCGTGGACTTGAGCTTGTCGATGTCCTGCGCGACGGCCTTGCGGATCGCGACGACCTGCGGGCCGGTCGTGGCGGCGAGGCGCGTGTCGGCGCTTTGCAGCGCGTAGAGCGCGAGCTGGACGTTGCCCGTCAATTGCAATTGCTGGCTCGCGCTCGACAGGATCTGCTCGACTTCGGCGAGCATCCAGTCGTCGCGATTGCTCGCGAGATCCTGGTATTGCTGCTGCAACGCCTGACTATGCGTCTCGGCGTCAGTGAGCTTGCCCTGCAACTGGATGATCTGCGTGTTGAGCGCGCCGGTGGAACTTGCGGCCTGATCGGCTTTCGCGCGCAGGTCGGCGGCTTCCGCGTCGGCGGCCTGCAGGCGCTGCGTGACCTGCTGGTCCGCGCGATCGACCTTGCGGTTGAGCAGGAACGCGCCGCCGCCCGCCGCCACGGCGAGGATCACGATCACGAGCCATAACAGTACCGTGCTCGCGCCGCCGCGCTTCGGTTGCGCCTCGTAGGGCGTGAACGGCGTGTTCGGCGGCAAGGGCGGAGTCACGGTCGGCTGAGGTGAAGCTTTCTTGGAATCGTTCGAATCAGTCATGCGTGATTGAGCCGGTTGGTGGGCCGGCGCTGCGGCCGGTTTGGAATCCGTCGGCGCGGATTCCGCATGGGGTGTCGTCGTTGTGTCGATTGTGCGTTGCGTCGCCCCGAGCGTCGTTTTGATTGCGTCGGCGATGCGCTCGTCGCCGGCGCCGGACACCGTAATCCTATCAAAACCCGCTTGCCGCGCGGCTTCGGCGATGCGCGGATGCGGCGTGACGAGCGGCGCGCGCTTCAGTTGCGCGGTTTCGTCGCGGCTCAGGTGCTCGCGTGCGAGTTCGTCGAGGTTGCGCACGCCTTCGGAACTCGTCAACAGCCACGCGTGAGACTGGTCCGGCGCGCTGGCGAGGAGCGCGTGGATGCGCTCCCACTTCTGCATCGACGGTTCCGGGACGATGCGCCGGTAAGCCGCCACCTTCTCGACGATGGCGCCCGCTTCAGTCAGCCGCTCGGCGAGCCATTCGCGGCCGCCGTCGCCGCGCACGATCAACACGCGCTTACCCTCCAGGCCGTTCACGCCGAATTGCGCCTCGATCGCGGCGTAGAGCGCCTCGGAATCGAAGCGCGGCTCGGCGTGATCCGCCGCCGGGCTGATCACGCGATGCGCCGGCGCGGCGACGCCCTGCCGCGCGAGCGCCGCGACGCTGCCCGGCCCGACCACGCCGACGGGCACCTCCGCCGGCCACGCCGCGCCGAACTTGCCGAACGCGTAATCGACCGCATTCGGCGACACGAACACGACGAGCGCGTATTTGTTCGGGCCGTACAGCTCGTCGAGGGCGGCGCGCAGCGGGGCGTCGTCGTCGACGGGGGCGATGTCGATCAGGGGAAATTCGAGGGTGTCGAAACCGGCTGCGTCGAGAAGCGCCAGCAAGCCAGCGGACTGGCCGATCGGCCGGGTGACGACGATGGTTACGCGGCGCGCGCTCGACATCAGGCGGCGGGCGCGGCGGCGGGCGGCACGCGGGCGCCGCTTGCCGTGGACAGCGCGCGCACGATGTCCATCGCGCCTTGCGCTTCGAGATCGGCGGAGACGCGGCGGCCGAGATCCAGCGCGCCTTCGACGTCGGGCGCCGCCGCCGTGCCTTCGGCCGTCAGCACGCGCTGGCCGTCCGGCGTGGCAACGCAACCGCGCAGGCGCAGCGTGCCGTCTTGCCACGTGGCGTATGCGGCGAGCGGCACTTCGCAGCTTCCGCCGAGCGCGCGCGACACCATGCGCTCCGCTTCGACCGCCGCCGCCGTTTCAGCGTGATGCAGTGGCGTGAGCCACGCGGCGAGATCGGCGCGATCCGCGCGAATTTCGATGCCGAGCGCGCCCTGCCCCGCCGCGGGCAGGCTTTCCTCTGCCTCCAGCAGCGCCCGGATGCGCGCTTCCAGCCCGAGCCGCTTCAAACCGGCCGCAGCCAGAATGATCGCCGCGTAGTCGCCGCGATCGAGCTTGCCGAGACGTGTATCGAGATTGCCGCGCAACGGCCGCACGTCGAGATGCGGGAAATGCATGCGCAACATCGCTTCGCGCCGCAGGCTCGACGTCCCGACGACGCTGCCGTGAGGCAATTCCGCCAGCGACGCGAACTGCGACGACACGAACGCATCGCGCGGATCTTCACGTTCGAGGATCGTGCTGAGCGCGAAGCCTTCGGGCAATTCCATCGGCACGTCTTTCAGCGAATGCACGGCGAGATCCGCACGGCCGTCCGCAAGCGCGGCTTCCAGTTCCTTTACAAACAAGCCCTTGCCGCCGACTTTAGACAGCGTGCGATCGAGAATCTGATCGCCGCGCGTCGTCATTCCGAGGATTTTTACGTCGCAAGATGGATATAATTTGTGCAGCGCACACCGCACGTGCTCGGCTTGCCACATTGCTAGCCGGCTTTCCCTCGAAGCGATGACAAGGCTCGTGGGGGGTGTCGTGGAATGCGTCTCGGAATTCATTGATGCTCGATCGAATGACGGGATGGATAACAAACAATGGTAGCACGCACGCCAGGGTCCATTTACAGACGGACAACCCGCGAAAGCCTTGTGTGAGGCCTCGGAGCGGGCGTCGTGGAAGGAGACGAGGGGCCATGAGAGCCTCTGGGAAGTCATCTCCCTTGCACGCCGGACAGACGACGGCGAAAGCGCTTGCGTCACTCCCTCTGTAAATGGGCCTTGGCTTCCAAGAGGAACCCATCGTGACGTCTTCCGGATCGGCGCGCCGCGCGCGCCGCAATGCTGCTTTGCCCGCCACATCGCCCGACGCTTCAAGTCAGGCACCTTCGTCGTCCCCTGTCATTTCACGTGCCGCGACCATTTCCAAGGCGTCGAAAACGGCGTCCGCGGTCAAGGCCAAGCCGGTCAAGGCCACGGTGAACGGCATCGACACACCTTCCCCGGAAACAGCGAAGCGCGGCTCGAACCGCGCCCGCGAGGACAAGGACCGCCCGCTTTTCGAGGACATCCGCTTCCTCGGCCGCCTGCTCGGCGAAGTGCTGCGCGAACAGGAAGGCGACGCCGTGTACGACGTCGTCGAGGCGATTCGTCAGACGGCCGTCAAGTTCCGTCGCGAGGACGATCGCGAGGCATCGCAGACGCTCGAAAAACGCCTGCGCCAGTTGACGCCCGAACAAACCGTGAGCGTCGTACGAGCGTTCAGCTATTTTTCGCATCTCGCGAACATCGCCGAGGACCGGCATCACAACCGGCGCCGCCGCATCCACGCGCTCGCCGGTTCCGCCCCGCAAGCCGGCACGATCGCCTACGCCATCGAGCAGATGAAGTCGAAGGGGAAGGACGCGCAAACGAAGTCGCTCTTGCAGAAATTCTTCGACGACGCGCTGATCGTCCCCGTCCTCACCGCGCATCCGACCGAAGTCCAGCGCAAGAGCATTCTCGACGCGCAGCACGACATCGCGCGCCTGCTCGCCGAGCGCGACCAGGAACTGACCGCCCGCGAGCGCGCGCACAACGAATCGCTGCTGCGCGCACGTGTGACGTCGCTCTGGCAGACGCGCATGCTGCGCGACTCGCGCCTGACCGTTTCCGATGAAATCGAGAACGCGCTCTCCTACTACCGCGCGACCTTCCTCGCCGAAATCCCCGCGCTCTACGCCGACATCGAAAACGCGCTCGCCGAGCACGGCGTACCCGCTCGCCTGTCGCCGTTCCTGCAGATGGGAAGCTGGATCGGCGGCGATCGCGACGGCAATCCGAACGTCACCGGCCCGACGCTCGAAACCGCCATCACGCGCCAGGCGACGGTCATCTTCGAACACTATCTGGAGCAGGTGCACAAGCTCGGCGCGGAGTTGTCGGTGTCGAACCTGCTCGCCGGATCGAGCGATGCACTCAAGGCGCTCGCCGATGCATCGCCCGACCAGTCGCCGCATCGCACCGACGAGCCGTACCGGCGCGCGCTGATCGGCATGTATACGCGCCTCGCGGCAAGTGCCCGCGTGCGGCTCGGCGAAGGCGTCGTGTCGGTGCGCAGCGCCGGGCGCGGCGCGGCGCCGGTCCGCGCGACGCCGTATGCCGATGCCGCCGAATTCGCGCGCGATCTGCACGTGCTGATCGATTCGCTCGGACAGCATCACGGCGCGTCGCTCGCGACGCAGTGTCTCGCGCCGCTCGCGCGTGCGGCCGAAGTGTTCGGCTTTCATCTGGCGAGCATCGACCTGCGGCAAAGCTCGGACATCCACGAGGCGGTGATCGCGGAACTGTTCGCGCGCGCGGGCGTGGAGGCGGATTACGCCGCGCTTTCCGAGGAAGACAAGCGCGCGCTCCTGCTCAAGGAACTCGCGCAGCCGCGACCGCTGCGTCTGCCCTACGCGGATTACTCCGACCTCGCGAAAAGCGAACTCGGCGTACTGGAAATGGCGCGCGTGACGCGCGAGAAGTTCGGCGAGCGCGCCGTGCGCAACTACATCATCTCGCACACGGAAACCGTCAGCGACCTGCTGGAAGTGATGCTGCTGCAAAAGGAAACCGGCGTGCTTCAAGGCCGTCTCGGCAACGACGACGATCCCGCGCGCGACGGCCTGATGGTAATTCCGCTTTTCGAGACGATCGCCGACTTGCGCAACGCGCCCGTCATCATGGGCGAATTGTTCGCGCTGCCGGGCGTCGATGCGCTCGTCGAGAACCAGGGCGGCGAGCAGGAGGTGATGCTCGGCTATTCGGACAGCAACAAGGACGGCGGCTTTCTCACGTCGAACTGGGAGCTGTATCGCGCGGAACTGGCGCTCGTCTCGCTGTTCAAGGAACGCGGCACGACGTTGCGCCTGTTCCACGGACGAGGCGGCACGGTCGGACGCGGGGGCGGCCCGACTTATCAGGCGATTCTGTCGCAACCGCCCGGCACCGTCGACGGCCAGATTCGCCTGACCGAGCAGGGCGAAGTGATCGCGAGCAAGTTCGGCAATCCGGAAATCGGTCGGCGAAATCTGGAGACGGTCGTTGCGGCGACGCTCGAAGCATCGCTCTTGCCGCACGAAAACGCGCCGGCGCAACTGCCGCTCTTCGAATCGACGATGCAGACGCTGTCGGACGCCGCGATGGCGTCGTATCGCGCGCTCGTCTACGAGACGCCGGGCTTCACCGACTACTTTTTCTCATCGACGCCGATCGCGGAAATCGCCGAGCTGAACATCGGCAGCCGGCCGGCTTCGCGCAAGCTTCAGGACCCCAAGCAGCGCAAGATCGAGGATTTGCGCGCGATTCCCTGGGGCTTTTCATGGGGTCAATGCCGTTTGCTGCTGACCGGTTGGTACGGATTCGGAAGCGCAGTGTCGAATTATCTGGATAGTGCGGAAACCGACGCCGAGCGCGCAAAACGCCTCGCCACGCTGAAAAAGATGCACAAGACGTGGCCGTTCTTCGCGAACCTGCTGTCGAACATGGATATGGTGCTCGCGAAGACGGATCTTGCGGTGGCGTCGCGTTACGCGCAGCTCGTCGCGGATAAAAAGCTCCGCAAGCACGTGTTCGAGCGAATCGTCGGCGAATGGGAGCGCACGTCGAACGTGCTCGCGGAAATCACGGGCAAGAGCGAACGTCTCTGCGACAACCCGCTCCTCGCGCGGTCGATCAAGAACCGCTTCCCGTATCTCGATCCGCTGAATCACTTGCAGGTCGAGCTGCTGAAGCGCCACCGGGCGGGCGATCAGAACGTGCGCCTGCGCCGGGGGATTCACCTCACGATCAACGGCATTGCGGCGGGGTTGCGCAATACCGGCTGATCGATGACGGCGGCCGCTTGTTCGCTGAAGCGGCCGCCGCTTTCACTACTTCGCCTCGATCATCAACGCATCCAGCTCGAACGAGCCGTCTTCCTGCACGGCGAAATACTGCCGCACTTCGTCCGGCGCGTTTTTCCACATTGATTTGATCGCGATCACGCGCTCCGGCGGCGTGCGCATGCGCGCGACCCACGCGTCGAATTCGAGCGGCAAACGCCAGCGGCTGCGCACCTCTGCCCGAAAACCGGCGCCTTCGAAAAGCGCGATCCATTCGTCAGCGCGGTAGTCGCGGATATGCGAGGCATCGCGCAGCAACTCGATCGCCTGGATGTGCGTGTCGAGGAGCGGATGATCGGCGCCCGCGATATCGACGAACAGCACGCGCCCGCCTGGCTTCAGCACTCGTTTCACTTCCTTCAGCGCCGCCGGCACGCCGTGCCAGTGATGCGCGCTCATCCGCGACAGGACCCAGTCGAACGAGGCATCGTCGAACGGCAGTTTTTCCGCCGGGCCTTGCTGCGTATGGATGTTCGAGAGGCCGCGCTCGGCGGCGGCGCCCGCGACGGTCGCGAGCATCGGCTCGGCGATGTCGTAAGCCACCACCGACTGCGCGTGCGGCGCCACCGCGAAACTGACGTGACCGGCGCCGCAGCCCAGATCAAGGACGGAAGCGCCCGGCGTCGCGGCGACTTTGCGCGCGAGGGTCTGCAGGTCGGCGCCCGTCGCGTGGACGGCGCTCGTCAAGTACGCGGCGGCGGTCGTGCCGAACGCGTCGGCGACCTGGTCATGGTGTTTCATCGGTTGCTCCGTGCTGAGTTGTGGGGACCTGAGCCGCTACAATAGAGCCCGCCCTGTACCAGTACAAGTGAAGTGATTATTCTGGTATCTACACTACCTGTCCTGCTTTCCTTATGCGTTTGCCGTCCAAAGAAACATCCGGGAGCGCCCCGCCCCCGCTCGATGCGACACCCGCGCGCGCCCTCGGCGATTTCATCCGCGCGCATCGCGAGCGGCTTTCGCCGATGGCCGTCGGGCTGCCGCCAGGTCCGCGCCGCCGCACGCCGGGCTTGCGGCGTGAGGAAGTCGCGCAGTTGTGCGGTGTCAGCCCGACCTGGTACACGTGGATCGAGCAAGGGCGGCCGGTATCCGCTTCCGCCGATGCACTCGCGCGGATCGCCGTTGCCTTGCAGCTTTCTCGCGCCGAGCGGGCGTATCTGTTCGAACTTGCCGCACAGCGCGATCCCGCCGAGCCGGACCCCGCCGCGCAAGACGCGCCCGCCGCATTGCTGCAAACCGTCGCGCTGATTGACGCGCCGGCTTACGTACTCGACCGGCAGTGGAACGCGTTGCGCTGGAATGCGCAGGCGGCAAGCCTGTTCGTCGGCTGGCTGGATGGCGAGCACGACCGCAACCTGCTGACCTACATGTTTACGATGCCGCAGGCGGTGCAGTTGGTCGTCGACTGGGAGACGCGAGCGCGGCGGCTCGTCGCAGAGTTTCGCGCGGATTCGATCCGCCATCTGAACGACGCGCCGACGCGCGCTTTGATCGATGGTTTAACGTCGGCGAGCGATGCGTTTGCGAGGTTCTGGGCTTCGCAGGATGTGGGCGAACGCGAAGGCGGAGAACGCGCGTTCAATCATCCGGTACATGGACGGCTTGTCTTCGATCAAATCACTTTTAAGCCCGCGCATCGGGAAGATTTGAAGCTCGTGATTTTGGTGGGTCAGAGTTGAACCGCTTCTAATCCTCACTATCCAGTTCGGCGGAATAACGCTTTTATATCGCGCCAGCCTGAATCGAGAACGGTGAGAAGAGCGCTGGCCTGTTGAATATCATCGGTTTTCCCGAGCGCGGCGTTAGTTGGCTTTATTGTAATAAGTATGAGCTACCCGTTGGAAACGCGCATAAATTGCAATTTCCACATAAAAAAGCGGGCACAAAAAGAAAGCCCGGCCGTCCGGCCGGGCCAAAACCGTCCTCACTGAATGCGCCAGTGAGAACGGGGACACCCGATAGCGCGCCACTCCGCGCTCCAGTTCTATTTCCCCGCCCGGTCTCCCGCTCTTGTTCCCGCAGTGATACCTAGCCGCTAACCGCACTTACGCAGCACCGGACCGATCGGATGCACACACATCGATATCAAATCCGCTGCGATCGATCCCGATTACTTGGGTAAGATTGGTTTTCGCCACCTTTCAGAATCGTCTCAAGCAACCGGCCCATGTCGACAGCCCTTCCTCGCGATCCGAACGCCGAAATCCTCGCGCAACTCCTCGAGCGCGTCGCGAGCGAAGACGCCGCCGCGTTACGCTCGCTCTACGATCTGACTTCTTCGAAACTGTTCGGCCTCGCGCTTCGTATATTGGTGAAGCGCGAGTGGGCCGAGGAGGTCCTGCAGGACGCGTTCGTCAACATCTGGCGCTATGCCGGCGACTATCGGGCGGGACTTTCCGCGCCGATGACCTGGATGGCGTCAATCGTGCGAAACCGGGCACTCGACTACCTGCGGCGGCAAAAAGCCCACGGCGCGAGCGCGGAGACGCAATGGAGCGAAGCGTTGGACGACATCCTGCCCGGCAACGAGGCCGATCCGTCGGAACAGACGCTGATGAGCCAGGAAGCACGGCATCTCAGAATCTGCATGGAGCAACTCGAGGCGAGCCAGCGTCAGGCGGTCGCGCTCGCGTATCTGCGTGACCAGAGCCACAGCGAAGTGGCCGACGTCATGAAGGTTCCGCTCGGCACGGTGAAATCGTGGATCCGGCGCGGTCTCGAAAAGCTCAGAACCTGTCTGGGAGGTCTGTGATGGATCTCCACCGGCACGCAGGTCTCGTCGATCAGCTCGCCGCCGAGTACACGCTCGGCGTAATGCGCGGCCGTTCGCGGCGGCGCTTCGAAACCATCGCGCAGGGCGATCCGGCGATCCGCGTCGCGATCGAAACGTGGCGCGGGCGCGTCGAGGCGATCGGCGAGCTGGCGCCGCAGGAAGCGCCGCCGCCATCGGTCTGGCAAGCGATCGAGCGCCGGCTGAATCTCGGCGGCGCGCGGCGCGAAGCGGTCTCGGTGCGGCCCGCGTCCCGGTGGTTCGAGAACCTGTCGTTCTGGCGCGGCTGGTCGATCGCGGCGACGGCGGTAGCCGCGCTCGCGCTCGTCATCGCACTGCGGCAGCTCACACCGACGCCCGTGCCTGCGCCGCAAGTCGTGCAGGAACCGCACGTCGGCTACGTCGCCGCGCTCGCCGACAAGGACGCGCATCCGGCGATCCTCGTCACCTGGGACGACCGGACGTCGGAAGTGACCGTGCGCCGTCTGTCCGGCGCCTCGGACCCGACCGACAAATCGATGCAGCTCTGGGGCTTGCCGAAGGAAGGCCATCCGGTATCACTCGGCGTGCTGCCGGCCGGTGGGACGGCGCGCTTCAAGGCGGCGTCGGTCAACGCGTTCCCGGCGCTCGCGGTATCGGTGGAACCGCTCGGCGGGTCGCCGAATCCGGACGGGCCTACCGGACCGGTCGTCTATACCGGCAAGGTGATTCCGGGCGCCTGATCCCGTCGACGACGAAGCGCGCCTGGGCCGGCGCGCTTCGTCGTTTCAGAAAGCTCCGATGTTAAAATCGCGGACTCGCCGGCTTCGCGCCGCCCGCTGTCGCTCATTGCCCAAATCCACATCACCATGACGTCCCAACTGCACAAAAAAGGCGAAGCCTGGTCGGCTCGCTTCTCCGAGCCGATGTCGGAGCTCGTCAAACGCTATACGTCGTCGGTGTTTTTCGACAAACGGCTCGCGCTCGTCGACATTGAAGGGTCGCTCGCGCATGCGTCGATGCTGGCCGCGCAGAAGATCATCGGCGCCGACGATCTGGACGCTATCCAGCGCGGCATGACGCAGATTCGCGGCGAAATCGAGCGCGGCGAGTTCGAGTGGAAGCTCGACCTGGAAGACGTCCACCTGAACATCGAGGCGCGCCTGACGGCGCTGATCGGCGATGCCGGCAAGCGCCTGCACACCGGCCGCTCGCGCAACGATCAGGTCGCGACCGATATCCGCCTGTGGCTGCGCGGTGAAATCGACCGGATCGGCGTTTTGCTGAAGGATTTGCGCCTCGCGCTGATCGACCTTGCTGACCAGCACGCCGGCACGATCATGCCCGGCTTCACGCACTTGCAGGTCGCGCAGCCGGTGACGTTCGGGCATCACCTGCTGGCGTACGTCGAGATGTTTTCGCGCGACAGTGAGCGCATGGTCGACCTGCGCCGTCGCGTGAACCGCCTGCCGCTCGGCGCGGCGGCGCTCGCTGGCACGAGCTATCCGATCGATCGTCACGCGGTGGCGAAGACGCTCGGCTTCGAGGGCATCTGCGCGAATTCGCTCGATGCGGTGTCGGATCGCGATTTCGCGATCGAATTCACGGCGGCGGCGGCGCTCGTGATGACGCACGTGTCGCGCTTCTCGGAGGAACTCGTGCTGTGGATGAGCCCGCGCGTCGGTTTCATCGATCTCGCGGACCGGTTCTGCACCGGCTCGTCGATCATGCCGCAGAAGAAGAATCCGGACGTGCCGGAACTCGCGCGCGGCAAGACGGGGCGCGTGAACGGGCATCTGATGGCGCTCCTCACGCTGATGAAGGGTCAGCCGCTCGCGTACAACAAGGACAATCAGGAAGACAAGGAGCCGCTGTTCGACACCGTCGACACGGTCGCGGACACGCTGCGCATTTTTGCGGAAATGGCGGCGGGCATCTCGGTGAAGCCGGACGCGATGCGCGCAGCGGCGTTGCAGGGTTTTTCGACGGCTACCGATCTCGCGGATTATCTGGTGAAGCGCGGCCTGCCGTTCCGCGACGCGCACGAGGCGGTGGCGCACGCGGTGCGGATTTGCGTGGATCGCGAGTGCGATCTGGCCGATTTGTCGCTCGACGAGATGCGCGCGGAGTTGCCGAAGGTTGCGCATCTGCTCGGTGAGGACGTGTTCGAGTATCTGACGCTGGAAGGGTCGGTCGCGAGCCGCAATCATGCGGGCGGAACCGCGCCGGAGCAGGTCCGGGCGGCGGTGACGGCGGCGCGCGCGGCGCTTTGACACCCCGCGCGGCTGATCGATGGCACACGCGGATCAGCCAGTAAAAAGCTGTCCGGGATCGCATCCCGGACAGCTTTTTTTACATCATCGTTCGATCAACGGCATCAGATGCCCGCGAGGCCCTGCAGGCTCACGTGTGTCTCCGTATTGGCCGCCTGTTCTCCGACCTTCACGAGTGAGCCGTCCGGCTGGATGGCGTAGGAGACGATCTTGTCGGCGCCGAAATAATCCTGGTAGAGGAATTTGCCGTCCGCGCTGATCCACGCGTCTGCGGCAAGCGACGTCTTGGAAGCCCCGCTGACATGCGGCGGTTCCTCTGCTGCCGTCGCGTTCACAAGCGTGGCGCGGCCGTCCGCGTCGAGCGAAAATAGCGAAACCGCGCCGCTGCCGTCGCCGGTGTAGACGAAGCGGTTGTCCGGCGTGACGACGAGCCAGCAGGGCGCGCCCTGGCCGGTCGACGCGATCGGGCCGCTCACGCCTTCGAGCTTGCCGTCTCTGAGCATGTAGGTGCTGAGCGAACTGCTCACCGCTTCTGCTGTCACGTAGACAGCCCCAAGCTTGCCATTGCCGAAGCGACCGCCGAACGGTCCCATTCCGAGCGTGGTGGTCGACGTCGGCTTGCCGAGCGTACCGTCCGCGTGAATCGGGAACGTCATGATCGTGCTGCCCGGCTTGCGCGGGTTGACGGCGTCGAGGAAGCCGTTCACGACCACCGAACGGTGATCGGGGCTGACTTCAACTTGCGTGAGGAGCGCATCACCCGGCAGCGTGGCGTAATCGCCGAGCTTCGTGAGCGAGCCGTTCAAGCCGACCTTGTAGGCGCCCAGTTGCTTCTCGCCTTCCTGATGCGTGACGTACAGGATGTCGTCGTTCAGCGAGAGGCTCGTCGGACGGATGCCGTCCGTCGGGTTCGACTTGAGCAGGCGCAACTCGCCCGTTTTGCGATCGATATTGAAAATGGAGACGGTGTTGTCGCCCGCGTTCGCGACGAAAAGCCGTTTCTCGTCCGGACTGACGATAACGCTGCGATTGCTCGACAGCGCATCGGCGACGACGCCGTTGTGCTGGAAGTAGTTGACGCCGTTGGTGCCCTTGCCGCCCGTCGCGATCCGGCCGCGCGGTGCGAGCGTGCCGTCGGGGTTGCGGTCGAACTGGAGCACGGAGTTGTTGGTCTCGTTCGTTTGCGCATAGAGCTGTTTGACCGACGCGGCAGACGTCGAATCGCCGTCGCCGCCGCCGCACGCGGACAGCAAAGCGGCGCAGGCACTCGCGATCGCCAGGTTCTTCAGTTTCATCATTATTTTGACCTCTTGTAGTTGGACACGATTAAAAGCCGGTATGAACCGGCAGCCGCTAGCAACACGGCTGAGTGCTTAGTCATGTCTCAAAAAATTTTGTTGTGCATACAGACAAAAAGTGATGAATAATAAGACTGTATGAGATTTTTCTCGCTAAATTGGCGATTCCATAACGAATCAGGAGAAGATTCGCGAAGCAAGTCGTGCGGGAGGCTTTTCCGAGCGCTTTTCGACGAAAAAAAAAGCCTCGGGCATGACACCCGAGGCTTCTCGATGATCGGCACAGCCCGGGCCCTGCCCGGACTGTCTTGTAACGACGACTCAGATGCCGTCGAGCCCCTGCAGGCTCACATGCGAAGCTGTATTGGCCGCCTGCTCGCCAATTTTCACGAGCTTGCCGTCCGGCTGGATGGCGTAGGCCACGATCTTGTCGGCGCCGAGGTAATCCTGATACAGGAACTTGCCGTCCGGACTGATCCAGGCATCGGCGGCGAGGGCACTCGCCACGCCCGCTGGCGGCGCTTCGGTGGCCGCCACCGGCGTAACGAGCGTCGCGCGTCCTTCGGAGTCGAGCGCATAGAGCGACACCGTGCCCGCGCCGTTGCCCGTGTACACGAAGCGGTTGTCTGGCGTGATGACGAGCCAGCACGGTTCCGTCTGGCCGACCGCGATCACCGGGCCGCTTTTCGCCACGAGCGCGCCGTTGTCGAGCGTGTAGGTGCTGAGCGAACCGCTCACCGCTTCTGCCGTGACGTACGCGTTCGAGAGCTTGCCGTGCGCGAACCGGCCGCCGAGCGTGCCCGCGCCCGACGACTGCACCGTCGACGGAACGCCGAGCGTGCCGTCGCTCCTGATCGGGAAGGTGGTCAACGTCTTGCCGGGCGCGCGCGTCGCGAGTTCGCTCAGGAATTCGTTCACGACGAGCGACTTGCCGCCGGCACTCACTTCGACCTGCGTCAGGACCGCATCTGGATGCGACAGCGTGTAGAAGCCGATTTTGGTGAGCGCGCCGTCGACTCCGATTTTGTACGCGCCCACCGTGCCGCCTTGCTGGTGCGAAACGTACAGGACGTCGTTGTTGACGGCGACGCTCGTCGGCAGCGTGCCGCCCGTCGGGCTGGCTTTCAGCAGGCGCGGGGTGCCCGTCGCCGCATCGATCTGGAACACCGAAACCGTGTTGTCGCCCGCGTTCGCGACGAAAAGGCGCTTGCCGGAAACCACGACGCTGCGATTGCTCGACAGCGAATCCGGCCCAGTCACGCCCTTGTTTACGTGATCGACGCCGTTGGTGCCCTTGCCGCCCGTCGCGATGCGCGCGCGCGGCGCGAAGGTGCCGTCGGCGTTGCGTTCGAACTGCAGTACGGCGTTGTCCGTCTCGTTGCTCTGCGCGTAGAGCGGATGCGCGACTGCGGCGGGCGAATCGTCGCTTCCGCTACAGGCGGACAGCAGCGCCGCGCACGCGACCACGATCGCCAGATTTTTCGGTTTCATCATTTTCGTCACCTTTTTTTGTAGTTGAGAATGCTCAAGCCGACGGCTGTGCCGCGTGTGCCGTCATCGGCTTGGATGCGTCCCAAAAATGCTCGTTAGTGAGCGCTACAAAATGTGATGAAAGTGATAGGCGGAATCCCGGAATGTCTCGGGCCTGCGACGATGTTTCTTAACGAATCGCGTCTCGCCCGACGATCAACGGGCGCGCTACGCCATGCCCCGCTGCCGCGGCGCGGAATTTCGGGATAATCGACGGATTGCTTCGTCCGGCTGCCGCCATGATCATCCGCCCTCAGCTTCACTGGTTCCGCCTGCTGTTCGTCTGGCGCGGCTCCGTGCTGCCGCAGTTGTTGCCCCGGCTCGTGCTGATCCTCGCGCTGTCGATAGCGGCGATCTTCATGCACGACCACATGCGCAGCTATCCTCTCGGGCTGGGCACGCCGCCGTTCGCCTTGATCGGGATCGCGCTCGCGGTGTTTCTCGGCTTTCGCAACAACGCAAGCTACGAGCGCTGGTGGGAGGGCCGCCGGCTGTGGGGCACGCTTGCGATCACCGCGCGTTCCCTGGCGCGCCAGGCGCTGACACTACCCCGGGAACGCGACGCCGCCGGCACGCGCCAGTTCGTCGCCGCGCTCGGCGGCTTCGCTCACGCCTTGCGCCATCAGTTGCGCGGCACCGACGCCTGCGACGAACTCGCCCCACGTCTTCCGCCCGACCTTCACGCGCGCGCACGCGACGCGCAATTCCGCCCCGCGACAATCCTTCTTTGGCTCGGCGAATGGGTCGCGGAGCGCTCGCGCGAGGGTTCGATCGACGGTTACGCCGTGCTCGCCTTCGAGCACAATCTGAACGCGCTGTCCGAGGTGATCGGCGGCTGCGAGCGGCTCGCGACGACGCCGCTGCCGTTCTCCTATTCGGTGATGATTCACCGTACGGTTTATCTGTTTTGCGCGCTGCTGCCGTTTGGGCTGGTGGATGGCGCGGGGTTGCTGACACCGCTCTTTTCCTTGCTGCTCGCCTACGCGTTCATGGCGCTGGAAGCGATCGCGGCGCAGATCGAGGACCCGTTCGGCGTCGAAGAAAACGATCTCGCGCTGAATACGATGTGCGAGACGCTGGAAATCGCGCTGCACGATATGGTCGCGGATGCGGCGTTCGTGCGGCCGCCGGTCAAGCCTTCGCAGGCGCCGGGGCATGTGCTGGATTGAAAAAAACGGCCCCGCGGGGCCGTTGTCGTCTTGAACGAAGCGGGAAAAATCAATTCCGAACGCAATCCACAAAATACTCGATGCGCCCGTTGATCATCTCCCCGACGAGTCCGTGGATATCCGTATGGAATCCCGGGAAGCGCTCATTGAACTCCCGCGCGAACCGCAGATAATCCACGATCGTCCGATTGAAACGCTCTCCCGGAATCAGCAGCGGAATGCCCGGCGGATACGGCGTCAGCAAGATACTCGTGACGCGCCCTTCGAGTTCATCGATAGGCACCCGGTCGATCTCCCGGTGCGCCAGCTTCGCGAACGCCTCCGACGGCTTCATCGCCGGCTCCATGCTCGACAGATACATCTCCGTCGTCAGTCGGGCGATGTTATTCGCGCGATAGACGCTGTGAATCTGCTCGCACAAGTCACGCAGCCCGATCCGCTCATAAGACGGATGCTGCGCAATGAACTCCGGCAGCACGCGCCACAGCGGCTGATTGTTGTCGTAATCGTCCTTGAATTGCTGGAGTTCGGTGACCATCGAGTTCCAGCGGCCCTTCGTGATGCCGATCGTAAACATGATGAAGAACGAGTAAAGCCCCGTCTTCTCCACGATGATCCCGTGCTCCGCCAGATACTTCGTCACGATCGCGGCCGGGATGCCTGTCTCGCCGAACTCACCGTCCACGTCGAGCCCCGGCGTGATGATCGTCGCCTTGATCGGGTCGAGCATGTTGAAGCCTTCCGCGAGCGGCCCGAAGCCGTGCCAGCGGTCGTTCGGCTTCAGAATCCACTCCTCGCGGTCGCCGATGCCCTCTTCCGCCAGCGCCTCCGGTCCCCAGACCTTGAAGAACCAGTCGTCGCCGTATTCGGCATCGACCTTGCGCATCGCGCGCCGGAAATCGAGCGCTTCCGCGATCGATTCTTCCACCAGCGCCGTGCCGCCCGGCGGCTCCATCATCGCGGCAGCCACATCGCACGACGCGATGATCGCGTACTGCGGGCTCGTCGACGTATGCATCAGGTACGCCTCGTTGAAACGATGGCGGTCGAACGTGCTGTTCTCGCTGTCCTGCACGAGAATCTGCGACGCCTGCGAGATGCCCGCGAGCAGCTTGTGCGTCGAGTGCGTCGCGAACACGAGCGCGCCGGTGCGCGGCCGCCCCGCGCCGATCGCATGCATGTCCTGATAGAACGAGTGGAACTCGGCGTGCGGCAGCCACGCTTCGTCGAAATGCAACGTGTCGAGCAGGTCGCCGAGCAGGTCCTTGATCATCTCGACGTTGTAGACCACGCCGTCATAGGTGCTCTGCGTGATCGTCAGAATGCGCGGCTTGACCTTCGGATTCTTCGCAAGCGCCTCGCGCGCGAACGGATTCGCCTCGATCTTCTTGCGAATGTTCTCAGGCTTGAACTCGTCGCGCGGAATCGGGCCGATGAGGCCGAAGTGATTGCGCGTCGGCGTGAGGAACACGGGGATCGCGCCCGTCATCGTGATCGCGTGCAGGATCGACTTGTGGCAGTTGCGGTCGACCAGCACGATGTCGCCCGGCGCCACGGTCGCGTGCCAGACGATCTTGTTCGACGTCGACGTCCCGTTCGTCACGAAAAACAGGTGATCCGCGCTGAAAATGCGCGCCGCGTTGCGCTCCGATGCCGCGACCGGCCCGGTGTGATCGAGCAACTGGCCGAGTTCATCGACGGCGTTGCAGACGTCCGCGCGCAGCATGTTCTCGCCGAAAAACTGGTGAAACATCTGCCCGAGCGGATTCTTCAGGAACGCGACGCCGCCCGAATGCCCCGGGCAGTGCCACGAATACGAGCCTTCCTCGGCGTATTGCACGAGTTCCTTGAAGAACGGCGGCGCGAGCGAATCGAGATAAACCTTCGCCTCGCGGATGATGTGGCGCGCGACGAACTCCGGCGTGTCCTCGAACATGTGGATGAACCCGTGCAGTTCGCGCAGGATGTCGTTCGGCAAGTGACGCGAGGTGCGCGTCTCGCCGTAGAGGAAAATCGGGATGTCGGCATTGCGGCGCCGCACGGCTGTGACAAAAGCGCGCAGCGCGACGATCGCGGCCGCGAGTTCCGGCGTGTCACCCTCGGCAACCACGACGTTCTCGGCGTAAGGCAGCAGTTCGTCGTCGTCGATCGACAGGATGAAGCACGACGCGCGGCTCGACTGCTGCGCGAACGACGTCAGGTCGCCGTAGCTCGTCAGGCCGAGCACTTCGGCGCCCTCGCGCTCGATCGCCTCGGCGAGCGCGCGGATTCCGGAACCCGAGATGTTCTCGGAGCGAAAGTCTTCGTCGATGATGACGACGGGAAAACGAAACTTCATTGGGCGATTCTCCAAATGGAACGACCGCTGGCCGGGCTTTCTACGCCCGTTTCCAGCGGTCTTTCATCAACCGGTGCCGGTTGCATTGCTGTTTCAGCGCGTTCGATGCGTCAGGTCTTCGGCAGCGTCACGCCGTGCTGCCCCTGATACTTGCCGCCGCGATCCGCGTACGACGTCTCGCAGATCTCGTCGCTTTCGAAGAACAACACCTGCGCCACGCCTTCGTTCGCGTAGATCTTGGCAGGCAAAGGTGTCGTATTCGAGAATTCGAGCGTCACGTAGCCTTCCCATTCCGGCTCGAACGGCGTCACGTTCACGATGATGCCGCAGCGCGCATACGTCGATTTGCCGAGACACACGGTCAGACACGAGCGCGGGATGCGGAAATATTCGACCGTGCGGGCAAGCGCGAACGAATTCGGCGGAATGATGCAGACGTCGCCCTTGAAGTCGACGAACGATTTCTCGTCGAAATTCTTCGGGTCGACGATCGTCGAATTGATGTTCGTGAAAATCTTGAATTCGTCGGCGACGCGGATGTCGTAGCCGTAGCTCGACGTGCCGTACGACACGATCTTGCGGCCATCCTCGGTCACGCGCACCTGATCGCGCACGAACGGGTCGATCATCTTGTGCTCTTCGGCCATGCGCCGAATCCACTTATCGGACTTGATGCTCATAGGGACTCATTTGGGTCGACGCCCTTGGGTGAACGGCTCGGGCCGTGCTTGAATCGGGCATGGCCGGGAACCGGGAGGCGCCAGCCAAACGAAAGGGCGTATTTTACTTGAATGATGTGACGGCTCGCGTCTCGCCAATGAGCCGCCGAAGCAATGCCGAATGCTACTGCCGGATCACGCCGCACGCGAGCGCGGGGCCGGCGCTGTGCGGCGCCATCGCGTAGGGGTCGGAGGCGTCGCGATGAAGCAGGATCGCACGGGAGAGGACCGAGCGCACGCCGTCGAGCGACACGTCCGGCGCGACGATGAAACCGGTCGCCGTGCCGTTCGCGTCGGCGCGGATGTTGGCGAGATCGCCTTCGACGCGCGAACTCGACTTCTTGCGATCCCCGGCCGTCGCGAAGACCGGGCCGGCGTCCGGCTGATTGATCACGATGCAGTCGCCGCGCTCGTGCACCTGCAGCGCGTGTTCGCTGTTCGGCGGCATGCCCGAGATGCTGTAAGAAACCTGCACGCCATCCGAGCGTTCGATGAGCGTGACGCTGCCGCGCGTCGCGTTGCCGGGCGTGGGCAGGAGCGTGGCGTCGGCGCGCTTTTCGTGGTTCTGGAAGATGATGCCGCAGCCGCTCATGAGGAGCGTGGCGGCGGCCATCGCGATCAGGGTGGACAGCGTCCGCCCGTCGAATCTGTGTCTCATGCGATCCTCTTGGCGGCCGCGCACGCCCCATGCATGCGCGCTGCCGCACCAATCGAAGGCGACATGATACCGCGAGCCGCGCCACACAAGGCTCCCGCTGGAGGGACGCTTCAGGTGTTCTGCACGACGATGCTCGGGAACTTCGAAGTCATGTCGCGCTGGCGTTCCGCGATGCCGATCGCGACCTTGCGCGCAATCGCGCGATAGGTCTCCGCGATGCGGCTTTCCGGGTCCGATACGACCGTCGGAGCGCCGGAATCGGTGCGTTCGCGGATCGCGATGTCGAGCGGCAACTGCCCGAGGATCTCGACGCCGTATTCCTTCGCCATGCGCTCGCCGCCGCCCGCACCGAAGATATGCTCTTCGTGGCCGCAATTCGAGCAGATGTGCGTGCTCATGTTCTCGACGATGCCGAGAATCGGAATGCCGACCTTCTCGAACATCTTGAGGCCCTTCTTCGCGTCGAGCAGCGCGATGTCCTGCGGCGTCGTGACGATCACAGCGCCCGTCACCGGCACTTTCTGCGAGAGCGTCAACTGGATGTCGCCCGTGCCCGGCGGCATGTCGACGACGAGGTAATCGAGGTCCCGCCAGTTGGTCTGCCGCAGCAGTTGTTCCAGGGCGGACGTGACCATCGGGCCGCGCCAGATCATCGGGTTGTCCTGCTCGATCAGAAAGCCGATCGAATTGGCCTGGATGCCGTGGCCCGTCAGCGGGTTCATCGACTGGTTGTCGGGCGATTCCGGGCGGCCGGTGATGCCGAGCATCATCGGCAATGACGGGCCGTAGATGTCGGCGTCGAGCATGCCGACCGACGCGCCTTCCGCCGCGAGCGCGAGCGCGAGATTCGCGGCCGTCGTGCTCTTGCCGACGCCGCCCTTGCCCGATGCCACCGCAATGATGTTCTTCACGTTCGGCAGCAGTTTCACGCCGCGCTGGACCGCATGCGCGACCACCTGCGACGACACCGCCACCTCAACTTGTTCGACGCCCGCGACCTGCCGCAGCGCGTCGGCCACGAGCGCGCGGACGGTTTCGAACTGCGACTTCGCCGGGTAGCCGAGCACGACGCCCACGCTGACTTTCGCGCCGTCGATCACGACGTTTCTGAAGCTTTTGGCATCCGCGAACTTGCGATTGGTATTCGGATCGATCAAGGTAGCGAGTGCGGTGTCGATCCGGGCGCGGTCAATACTCATCGAAACTCCAGGGAACGGTGGTTGCTTGGCGCGATGCGGCCGCGCGCGACAACGTGAGAAATTGAAAGGAATTGTTAAGTGCGGTTGCGCAGGTCACGCTCGCATTGCACTATCCGTCGCGGCAGGTTTCAGGGACGTATCGCCTGGTCCCGCGCGGGCGACCAACCTCATTGTAGTGTCTGCAGCGCGGGACCGCCGGAAGACCCTTTGCGCATCACTC
The DNA here is from genome assembly GCF_001544475.1 of Caballeronia humi. Lineage (GTDB taxonomy): Bacteria > Pseudomonadota > Gammaproteobacteria > Burkholderiales > Burkholderiaceae > Caballeronia > Caballeronia humi. Next base: position 119,953 of record NZ_FCNW02000001.1, read on the forward strand.
GAAGGCTCGGCCGGACCGATTGTTGATTACAGGAGAAATTGAAAATGAACGCAAAATTGTTGACCCGTCTGTCCGTTTTCGCCGTGGCAGGCGCGCTCGTCGCGGGTTGCGCCTCGCAGCAAGGCACCGACACGGCGGTCGGCACGGGCGTCGGCGCGGCGACGGGCGCGGGCCTCGGCGCGATCTTCGGCGGCGGCAAGGGCGCGGCGATCGGCGCGGGCGTCGGCGCGGCGGTGGGCGGCATCACGGGTTACAACTGGGGTGCCATCAAGGGCAAGCTGTCGAGTTCGACGGCTGGCACGGGCACGCAGGTCACCGAGCAGCAGGACGGCTCGCTCAAGGTCAACATCCCGAATTCGATCTCGTTCGACACGAACAGCTACGCGATCAAGCCGACCTTCGCGCCGGTGCTGAACGAAGTGTCGTCGACGCTGACGCAGCATCCGGAACTGGTGGCATCGGTCGTCGGCCATACGGACAACACCGGCCAGCCGGCTTACAACCAGACGCTGTCGCAGAACCGCGCGCAGAGCGTGGCGACGTATCTGGCGGGTCATGGCGTGGCGGCGCAGCGTCTGTCGGCGCAGGGCATGGGCCAGAACCAGCCGATCGCGGACAACGCGACCGAAGCGGGCCGCGCGCAGAATCGTCGCGTGGAAATCTACCTGCGCGCGACGGCGCAGCCGGGTCAAATTCAGTAAGCGCTTGATCTGACAGGAGAAACGACGGGCGACCAGGGCACCGCGCGGGCCGGGTTCATCGGATTGAAAAAAATTTGAAACTTGGCCGCGCGCCGATTGTCTGTCTTTATGGTGGGTGGCTGGCGATGCCGCCACCGACCATTCTCCTCTTGTCGTTGTTGCTCCGGGGCCGATTAAGCCCCGGTTTTTTTTGGGGCGGTCGGTCTTATCAGACTTCCCTTTTTGCCCCCGCCCCGCCCTCCCCGTCCAAACCCCCACCCCTGCTAGAATCGAGATTCCGTTTTTCACGCAATCACGCAACTCAACCCGCAGGCCCGCGCTTCCATGTCAGCACCGATCTCCGCCACCGCATCCGCCGCGGCCCCGGCTCAAGCCGGCCGTCGCCAGATTCTCGTCACGTCCGCGCTTCCCTATGCGAACGGCCAGATTCACATCGGCCACATGGTCGAATACATCCAGACGGACATCTGGGTGCGGGCGCTGCGAATGCACGGTCACGAGGTCTACTACGTCGGCGCCGACGATACTCACGGCACGCCGGTCATGCTGCGCGCCGAGAAGGAAGGCATCACGCCGAAAGCGCTGATCGACCGCGTCTGGACGGAACACAAGCGCGATTTCGACAGCTTCGGCATCTCCTTCGACAACTACTATTCGACCGATGCCGAGGAAAACCGCATCCTCTGCGAGAAGATCTACGGCTCGCTGAAGGAAGCCGGCTTCATCGACGCGCGCGACATCGAGCAGGCCTACGACCCCGTCAAGGAGATGTTCCTGCCGGACCGCTTCATCAAGGGCGAGTGCCCGAAGTGCGGCGCGAAGGACCAGTACGGCGACAACTGCGAAGTCTGCGGCTCGACCTACCTGCCGACGGAACTCATCAACCCGTACTCGGTGGTCTCGGGCGCCACGCCGATCAAGAAGACCTCGACGCATTACTTCTTCCGCCTCTCCGATCCGCGCTGCGAAGACTTCCTGCGCACGTGGGTGAGCGGCCTCGCGCAGCCGGAAGCGACCAACAAGATGCGCGAATGGCTCGGCGACAAGGGCGACGCGAAACTCGCAGACTGGGACATTTCGCGCGACGCGCCGTACTTCGGCTTCGAGATTCCGGGCGCGCCGGGCAAGTATTTCTACGTCTGGGTGGATGCGCCGGTCGGCTATTACGCGAGCTTCAAGAAGCTGGCCGACGAGCGCGGCATCGATTTCGACGCCTGGGTCGCCCCCGATTCGAAAGCCGAGCAGTATCACTTCATCGGCAAGGACATCCTGTACTTCCACACGCTTTTCTGGCCCGCGATGCTGCAGTTCTCCGGCCATCGCACGCCGACGAACGTGTTCGCGCACGGCTTTCTGACGGTCGATGGCGCGAAGATGTCGAAGTCGCGCGGCACGTTCATCACGGCGCAGAGCGTGATCGATACGGGCATCAACCCGGAGTGGCTGCGCTACTACTTCGCGGCGAAGCTGAACAACACGATGGAAGACATCGACCTCAACCTCGAGGACTTCCAGGCGCGCGTGAACAGCGATCTCGTCGGCAAGTACGTAAATATCGCGAGCCGCGCGGCGGGCTTCCTGATCAAGCGTTTCGACGGCCGCGTGCAGGACAGCGCGATGCATCATCCGCTCGTCACGCAGTTGCGCACGGCGATGCCGAATCTCGCGGCGCTCTTTGAATCGCGCGAATACGGCCGGGCGCTGCGCACGACGATGGAACTCGCCGACGCCGTCAATCATTACGTTGACGCCGCCAAGCCGTGGGATCAGGCGAAAGACCCGGCGAATTCCGTCGCGCTGCATGAGACGTGCAGCGTGAGTCTGGAGGCGTTTCGTCTCTTGTCGCTGGCGTTGAAGCCGGTGCTGCCGAAGCTGATCGAGTCGGTCGAGGCGTTCCTCGGCATCGCGCCGCTCGTCTGGGCCGATGCCGCGAAGCCGCTGAGTTCCGAGCAGCCTATCAACGCGTACAAGCACCTGACCACGCGCGTCGATCCGCTGCAAATCCAGGCGTTGCTCGCCGCGAACCGCGAGTCGCTGCAGCCGGGGCAGGAAGGCGCGGCGGCGGCTTCATCGGCTGCACAGGCGACGAAGAAAGCAAAGTCAAAAGAACCGGAAGCCGAAGGCGTCATTGCCATCGACGATTTCGCGAAAATCGACCTGCGGATCGCGAAGATCGTCGATTGCAAGGCGGTCGAAGGGTCGGACAAGCTGCTGCAACTGACGCTCGACGTCGGCGAGGACAACACGCGCAATGTGTTCTCCGGGATCAAGGCCGCGTATCAGCCGCAGGATCTGATCGGCAAGCTGACCGTGATGGTCGCGAACCTTGCGCCGCGCAAGATGAAGTTCGGGTTGTCGGAGGGGATGGTGCTGGCGGCTTCGGCGGCGGATGAGAAGGCCGAGCCGGGGCTTTATATCCTCGAACCACACAGCGGCGCGAAGCCGGGGATGCGGGTGAAGTAATACCTGCGCATCGCGCAAAAACGAAGGGCACGCCTAAGAAACGCGTGCCCTTTTTTATTCCGGCGGCGCAACGCCCCTCAAGGCCCACCCCTCCGCGCCCAGGAATCAAACCGCCGCGTATAAGACAAATCCAGCCCCTGGAACGTCCCGCCATACGCCGTCACCGACCAGAATCGCGACAGTGCCAGCGTCGCCTTCACCGCGTTGCTCGCCGACTGCAAGCCCTGCTCATAGCCGATCACGAGCCGCTCGTTGATCGCCTTCGAAATCATCACGACTTGCGGATCGGTCAGCCCGACCTCGCTCGTGCCGATCGAGAACTCGTCGAGCCCGAAAGTCTGCGCGATCCGCTTGCCGCTCGCGCTGCCGAGCAAGGCGAGCGCGTTGGTCATCGCGCTTTGCTGGCCGATGTTGTTGCCCTGGTCGGTGCCGTGCCCGAACAGCAGCCACGACAGCTTTTCGTTATCCGGCACGTTCGGCTCGGACACGAGCTTCGCGGTCGGCGACTGCACCGTCCCCGTCACCTGCACGCCCGCCTCGATTTCCTGATTGCGCCGCATCGCGAGGATATTGATACCGGGATTCGCCACCGGCCCGTTGAACGTGAAGAAACCATTCTCGATATTGAGCTTCCGCCCGAACGCCGTGTACGTGGAGCCCGGCGTCACACGGACGTTGCCGATCGCCCGCAGCGGCATGTTCGGCGCGCTCATCGCGGTGATCGTGCCCGCGAGGCCGAGGTCCGCGCCCGCGCCGCGAAAGCGGAATTTCTGCCCCAGGTCGATGTCGATATTGGCGCGCGGCGCAAACGTCACCGGCCGGTCGCTGGCCGCGACCACCTTCTGGTCGCGGCCCTCGCCCTTCACGGTGCCGTCGGGCCGCACGATCACGACGTCGTCGCCGAGGCTCGGCGCAGACTTTTCCGGCAAGTCAAAGAGCGCATGATCGACCTTGAACTTGCCATCGATCTTCATGCCGCCCAGCACGCCGCCGTTCGCAATGCTCGCGCTGCCCGACAACGAAAGCTGCCGGTCCGGCGACGCAAACAGCTCCAGCTTGTCGGCGATGACACTCGCCGTCAGGTCCGGCTCGTTCTGGTCGAGCCGCACCTTGCCGGTCGCGCGCAGCGTGCCGCTCGCGCCGTGGAACTCGACCTGCTGCAAATCGACGAGATTCTCGGAAAGCGCGATACGAATCACGCCGTCCTTCAACTGCACGCCCTGCCCGACGAGCGTCGCCGACAGTTCATCGCCCGTCAGCATGCCGGACAGGTTCGGTTTCGCGACGATGCCCGCGATCGTCAGCTTGAGCGCCATGCGACCGCCCAGCAGATAGCTCGGGCCGAGGAGACCGCCCGTGGTGCGCAACTGCGGAATGTTCGCGTCGATCGCGCCGGTGAGCGGCGATTCGTCGGCGACCGTGAGGAGGCCGTCGCGCACGACGAGCGGCGTGTGCACGTTCGCGTCGATCGTGCCGATGCGGTTCGCCTGCGCGTGGAACGTCGCGTTCAGGCGATTGCCGTTGGTGAAATCGGCGCGCGCGGAAATATCGGAGATACCGAGCGCCGCCACGCCGCGCGCCGCGTCGATCGAGACGTCGCCGCTGCGGCGCTTGATCTCGGCGTAGCCGGTCGCGGTCGTGCCGAGCGTGAAGTTCCAGTCGCCGTCGAAGACGAGGTCGGTTTTGACCGGCGGCTCGGCGCCCGTCAGTTCCTGCCGGATTTCGAAAAGCCGCAGCACGGAAAGATTGCGCAGCGTGCCAGCCGACTGGATGCGCCCGCCTTCGAGCGCGAACGACTTGAGCTCCAGCACGGCGCCTTCCGCTGACAGCCGCGTCGCGCCGAGCACGACGCGGTTCGGCGCGTAACTCACCGACAGCGGCGACTCCATATTCACCGACGGCGTGCCCTTGTTGGAGAGCCGCGTGATCGTGCCGTCCCAGTGCGGGCCGTCGCGGGCGTCGGTAAGCTTGCCGTTCGCCGCGAGCGTCAGGTTGACCGCCTCGCCGCGCACCTTGCCAGTGGCGCTGGCGTCAAGCGTGTGGCGCGCGCGTGTGCCGGTGAGGTTGGCGTCGAGTGTCGCGAGTTCGACGCCTTCGGTGCTCAAATCGCGCGCCTTCGTCGTGAAGACGAGTGCGCCGTTCGCGCCATCGCGCAGTTCCGCGCGGCCTTCCGCGTGGCCGAGGCGGTTCGCGCCGAACACGACGCCATCGGCCTGATAGTTCGCGGCGACGTTCGGATGCGCGAACGAGCCGGTCAGGTCGCCGTCGGCCTTGACGATCCCAGCAAGGCCGAAGCCGAGCCTTTCCAGCGCGGGTGCATCGACGCGAAACCGCAGCCGGTCGCTGGGCGCGCCGAAGCTGCCGTTCAGGTCGACGTCGTTGCCCGCCACCGATAGATGCGCCTTGCTCGGCAAAATCCGCGTGCCCGCGACTTGCACGGTGCCTTCGCCGGTGAGCGGCAGATTGTCGTAGACACTTTCGCCGAGCTTGAACTGCGCCTTCGTGGTCAGAGTAGGCGCGAGCACACCGTTCGCGGCGAGCGTGCCGTTCACGCGCGCTTCGATCACGCGCGCGGGCGGCGCCTTTTTCCCTTTGCCACCCTTCACCGGCGCGGCGGCTTTCGGCGGCACGAGCAGCAGCGGATTGAACTCGACGAGCTTCGCCTTCACGTCGTAGCTCGAATTGACGTCCTTCTTCAGCGCGCCGCTCAGTTCGATGCGGCCCTTGCCTACCGAGAGCTTCACGCCTTCGAACGCCGTCTGCTTGGCGTCGAGCTTGACCTTGCCCTGCGCGCGGATCGCGGCTTTCGGGTCGTTCAGGTCGAGCGTGATCGTCTGCGTATCGCCGGCGAGCGTGACGCCGATCGGTCCCCCGAACTGCGTCGGCAGGAGGCTCGACTGGATCGCGTGCAGATCGAGTTTCGCGACTTTAAGGTCGAACTGGCCGCGATTGCCCTTGAGCGACCCGCCACCCGTCACGGTTGCGTCCTTGACGAGCCGCACGTTCAGGTCGCTGATGGTTTGCGCCGACGCGTCCAGACGCACGTTCGCGCGGGCGTCGATGAGCGGGAGGAGCTGCTGGTCGATGGAACCCGGCTTTGCGTTCACGATCGACACCGGCCCGGTCACGACGAACGCGCCCGGCTCGGCCGGCTCGGCGGGCTTCACTTCGGCACGCACCGCGAGATCCGCGAACGGCGCGCTCGGGCTGAACGCCTGCGGATTGACGTGATCGACGGTGACGAGCGCGCTTTTCAGCGGCACGTCGCCGAACGGAAGCGCCTCGACGTGCGCGCGGCCGTTCAGCTTCATGCCGCTCGCCTGCACGTCGGCGACGAGGTTTTCCAGCGATCCCGTCAAATGCGCGCCGACCTGCACCGCCTCGCCGCTTACCTTGCCTAAGTACGTCGCGTCGCCCGTCAGCGGGAACGGCCGCGCGCCGCCATCCATATTCACCGATGCCGTCACCGCGCCGAACGGCGTGTCGAGACGCTGGACGCTCGCTTCGTGATGCCGGCCGTCGCTGTGTCCGTTGAACAGCAGGCGCGAGAGTTCGGTCGTCGTCGTGCCCTGGTGCAGGCGCAGCTTCGCGACACTCACGTCGCGGATCGCGAGCTGGATGGGCAGGCGCAGGTCCTTCGGCAGCTCCGTCTTCGTGGTGTCCTTCGGCGAGGGCGCGATCCGCGCGTCGATCGTCCCGAAATGCAGATAGTCGATCGTGAAGCGCCACGGCTCGCGCGTGAGCTCCCAGCGGCCGGAAACGCTGTCGACGGCGATATCGGTGCCTTTGCCGTCGAGGCTCTTCCAGTGGACATTGCGCAGGCGCACCCCGGTAGCGACCGCGCCGCCGTCGAGCGTGCCGGTGAGACGGCCGCCGAGCAGCGACGTCGCCGCCTGCCAGACGTAGTGCGTGCCGCGCTCGCTCATCAGCGCGTAAAAGATCAGCCCGACGCCGAGTGCAAGACACAGCACGAGCGCGAGCACGATCCCGCCGAGCCATTTCGCGAACCGCCGCCAGCCGCCGCGACGGCGCGGAGGCTTGTCGTCAGGCGCGCCGCGCTCGCCGTCGTGGGCGGCGGGTTCGTCTGCGTTCGCGGGGACTGTCGGTTCGGTCATGCGTCGTGGGTCGTCAAAAAAGCCGCGTAAAAATCCGTGTAAATAATCAGAAAGCGATGCCGAGCGTCAGATACGGCTTGATGCTCTTGTTCTTGAAGCCATAGGCCAGATCGACATTGACCGGCCCGACGGGACTGCGCCAGCGCACGCCCAAACCCGCGCCCGGCTGGAATACGCGCTCGCCCCAGGTATCTGTGGCAGTGCCGATGTCGAAGAACGCCGCGCCGCCCCAGTCGTGCGTGAACCAGTGCTGATACTCGGAACTGCCGGTGACGAGGTACTTGGTCGGCAGAATCGACCCGTCGACGTCATTACCGATGCTCTGATAACTGTAGCCGCGCACCGAATTCGCGCCGCCCGCGCGGAACAGCAGCGATGCCGGAATTCCGTTGGTCGGGCCACTCGTGAACACGCCGCCGAACTCCGCTCGGAACACGAACAGGTCACTTTTTGTGATCGGCAGGTATTGCAGCAGGTTCGTGTAGAACCGGATGAACGTCTGCTCGGTCGCGACGCCCTTGACCGCGAAACCGGCCTCGGCGCGGATCAGGTTGCCGCTGCGCGGAAAGAGCGGATCGTCGACGTTGCGGCGAATCCATTGCCACGCGGGCACGAGCGCACGCGCATTCGACGGGTTCGGCGCGTTTTGCGTCAGGCGATCGTCGTAGAAGATCAGGGAGTACGTGGTGTCGATGTTCTGCGTCGAGCGCGAGCGCTGCACGCCGACGCGCGCACTGTAGATGCGCGTGTCCGACACGTTGGTGTTCGTGTACGACGCCAGCACGCTGTTGACCCAGCCGCGCGCGCCCGGCGGCATCGCGAGCGTCACCTGGCCGTATTGCTGGGTCTGGTCGAGGCGCCCGGAGATCGTGAACGGATACGCCTTGCCGAAGGTATCGAGATAGCTGTACGAACCCTGGATGTGCGGGCCGGTGTCCGTCGCGTAGCCGACGCCGTAGCGCACCGCGTTGTACGGATATTCGCTGACCTTCAGGTGAATCGGCGTGTTGTCGGGCTTGGCGACGTCGTTATCGGCGTCGATCGCGACGCTCGCGTAGTACGGCGTGTTCTGCAACTGGCGCTGTAATTCATTGACGCGCGCGATGTCGTAGATGTCGCCGGGGTGGATCGGATTCACGTTGTGGATGATCTCTTCCGGGTAGCGCCGCACGCCGCTTACGTCGAGATCGCCGAAGGTGAAGGTCGGGCCGCTGTCGAACGTCACCGACAAATCCGCGATGTGCGTGCGCGGATTCACCCGCGCCTGCGAGCGCGCGATTTTCGCGCCGAGGTAGCGGCGCGCCTGAAGCGCCTTCAACGCGGCGTTCTTGGCGTCGTTCCAGGCGTCCTGCGAGAACGGATCGCCCTCTTTCACCGAAAACGCGAAGCGCGCGGCGTTTTCCTGCTTGCGATCCTCGGTCGTCACGGCGCCCTTGAAAATGAGCGAAACCGACGCGACGGTAGTCTGCGGCCCCGGATCGACGCTCACGGTGACGGTTTTCTTGCCGTCGGTAACCGAGACGTCGGTCCGCACGACCGGCGTGAAATAGCCGTCGGTCGCGACGAGATCGCGCACTTCCTGCGGCGCGGCGGTCACGAGGAACTCGAATTGTTCTTCACTGACATCGTCGCGCTTCGCAAAACGCGCTAAATCGAGATGGTCCTTCAGCAGGGAACGCACGCTGCGCGGAGCGTCGATATCGACGGTGTACTTGGCGAGCGCCGGACGCGCGGAAGCCAGCAGCAGGAATGCCGCGCCCACGAGCGCGATTCGTCGGGCGAGCGGCGCGCGCGTCAAGCGTAAAGAGTCGAACAGGCGCCCCGCCAAACGTGACCTCCGGCATTGGAATTGTTGTTGAAGATGGTTCGATCCGCGGCATCGCGCTGCCCGCCGGCTCTCGACCGAGGCGGTTCGCGCCGCTTCGTCACACACTTCGATCCGGCACGAAAACCGCGCAGGCGCTATTTCACCACATCGATACGGCCCGCCGTCTCAAAATGGACGGCGAAGAGCGTGCCTCGGGGCGATCCGAAAACATCGGTGGAAAACCGGCTGCCCGCCTTGGACGGCTCGTGGCGCCTCGGGTTCCGGCTTTCTCACGCGCGCGGCGCACGAGCGCGCTTTTCCGAAGACTCCGATAGGCCGTTCGGCCAATCCGCGGAACAAGGCCGCCGATATCGAACCGCGCGCAGTCGCTTGCGGTAAAATTGCAACGAAAATGCGGCGGCAACGGCTGCCCGCAACGAGACGAAAGCTCCCTGATCCCAACGGACTCAACACCGGAAGTCGAATCATGTACCAGTCGGACATCACCCAGTTCATCAATCAGTTGAAAGCGCAGAAGCCGTCGCTGGAAGAAGAACAGCGCCGCGGCCGCGCGCTCCTGTGGGACAAGCAGCCGATCGACCTCGACGAACGCGCGAAGCAAAAAACCTCGCGCGTCGACCAGACGCCTTACGTCTACTACCAGAACTTCTGAGCGTGAGCGCCGCCCGCGAGGCGCTGCCGGCAACGGAAGCGCCTCCCCAGGACGCGAAGGAACGCCGCGCCGCCGCGCTCGCCACGCCAGCGACCGATTCGACGCCCGACACCATCGACGGCGTCGCTTTCGCGCATCTGTACGGCGAACCGCTCTGGAAGCTGCCGACGGATCTCTATATTCCGCCGGACGCGCTCGAAGTCTTCCTGGAGGCGTTCGAAGGGCCGCTCGACCTCCTGCTGTACCTGATTCGCAAGCAGAATTTCAACGTCCTCGACATTCCGATGGCGGACGTCACGAAGCAGTATCTCGGCTACGTCGACCAGATTCGCGAATCGAACCTGGAGCTCGCCGCCGAATATCTGCTGATGGCCGCGATGCTGATCGAGATCAAGTCGCGCATGCTGCTGCCGGTGAAGAAAGCCGATACCGGCGAGGAAGCAGAAGACCCGCGCGCCGAACTCGTGCGGCGTCTGCTCGAATATGAGCAGATGAAACTCGCCGCGCTGAGGCTCGACCAATTGCCGCAGCTCGGGCGCGACTTCCTGCGCGCGGAGGTCTACATCGAGCAATCGCCGACGCAGCGGTTTCCCGACGTCGACGTGATCGACCTGCGCGCCGCCTGGGCCGACGTCATCAAGCGCGCGAAGCTCGTGCAGCATCACAAGATTTCGCGCGAGGAACTCTCGGTGCGCGAGCATATGAGCGTGATCCTGCGGCGCTTGCAGAACGCGCGCTTCATGGAATTCTGCGAGCTCTTCGACACCGCGCGCGGCGTGCCGGTCGTCATCGTGAATTTCATCGCGATGCTCGAATTGTCGAGGGAATCGCTGATCGAGATCACCCAGGCCGAACCGTATGCGCCCATCTACGTGAGACTCGCGTATTCGCCCGCTTGAGGCGAGAATCCTTTTTTTCGCACCTTGGCCTCGGAGCAGCGTGATCAAGGCTGCCCGCCTAAAGAGCCAACTCTGGCCGACAGGAGACACCCGCTCGATGAAAGTCATCAGCTCGATCCATGAACTGCGCGACCAGTTGCGCGGACAAAACCGCACCGCCTTCGTGCCGACGATGGGCAACCTCCACGAAGGCCATCTCTCGCTGATGCGGCTTGCGCGCCAGCACGGCGATCCGGTCGTCGCGAGCATTTTCGTGAACCGGCTGCAGTTCGGCCCGAACGAAGATTTCGATAAATATCCGCGCACGCTGCAGGACGACATCGAAAAGCTGCAGAAGGAAAACGTCTACGTGCTCTTTGCGCCGACGGAGCAGGATCTGTATCCGCAGCCGCAGCAATATCGCGTGCATCCGCCGCACGATCTCGGCGACATCCTCGAAGGCGAGTTCCGGCCGGGGTTCTTCCAGGGCGTGTGCACGGTCGTGATGAAGCTGATGTCGTGCGTGCAGCCGCGCGTCGCCGTGTTCGGCAAGAAGGATTACCAGCAGTTGATGATCGTGCGGCAGATGTGTCACCAGTTCGCGCTGCCGACCGAGGTGATCGCCGCTGAAACCGTGCGCGACACCGACGGCCTCGCGCTCAGCTCGCGCAACCGCTTTCTCGCGGCCGCCGAGCGCGCCGAGGCGCCGGTGCTCGCCGCGACGCTCAATCGCGTGCGCGACGCGGTGCTCGCCGGCAACCGCGATTTCGCGGCGGTCGAGAAGCAGGCGATGGATGCGCTTGCCGAGCGCGGCTGGAATCCCGATTACATCGCCGTGCGCAAGCGCGTGGACCTGCTCCCGCCCGGCACCGCCGATACCGACGCGCCGCTCGTCGTGCTCGCCGCGGCCAAGCTCGGCACGACCCGCCTCATTGACAACCTCGAAATCTGAGCGAAGAGAGAACGAATACATGCAGCGAACCATGCTGAAATCGAAAATCCACCGCGCGACGGTCACGCATTGCGAATTGCATTACGAAGGCTCGTGCGCGATCGATGAAAACCTGCTCGAAGCGGCGAATCTCGTCGAAAACGAGCAAATCGACATCTGGAACGTGAACAACGGCGAGCGCCTGACGACCTATGCGATCAAGGGCGAGCGCGGCAGCGGAATGATTTCGCTCAACGGATCGGCGGCGCGCCGGGCGCAACTAGGCGATCTGGTGATCATCGCGGCCTTCGCGCAGGTGGACGAGGCGGAATTGAAGGCGGGCTGGAAGCCGGACCTCGTGTTCGTCGATGAGAAGAACCGCATCAAGGGCAGCCGGGATCACGTGCCGACGCAGAACTGGACGTGATTTGAGTCAGCACGAGGCGGGCCGCGCGGCCCGCTTTTGCATTTCGGGCTACTTCCCCGCCCACGCCACGATCGGCTGCCACTGCTCCAGATCCTTCTCCACGCGGCTTTTCGCAACGTCCCACACGGTGAGCCCATGCGCCGCAAGCTGCACGTAATTTTGCGTGTCGCGTAAAAATCCGAGCACCGGCAATTCAAGCCCTTCGACGAACCGATGTAGCTGCTCCGCCGAGCGCGTGCGCGCATCCACGCGCATTCCGACTACGCCGATTTCGATCGCGCCCTTCCTCACCGCCTTTTCCTTCGACAGTTTCTGCAGGAAATCCTGCGTCGCGAGGATGTCGAACATCGACGGCTGCAACGGCACGATCACCTTGTCGGCCAGGTCCAGCGCCAGCGCGAGCCGGTTGCCGTGAACCCCGGCGGGCGTATCGACGACGGCTTTCTCCAGACCTTTCGGCGGTTTCGAAGGCGTATCGACGTCGATCGACCACTCTTCGATCTTCGGCAGAGTGTCCGGCCGCAGCGTCAGCCACGCGTGGGAGGAGCGCTGCTTGTCGAGGTCCGCGAGCGCGACCCATTCGCCGTTCGCCGCGAAATAACCCGCCAGATTGGTCGCGAGCGTGCTTTTGCCGACGCCGCCCTTCGGATTCGCCACCACGATCACCGTCATAGAGTTTCCCGGAATGTTTTGCCGGACAGCCGGAAACGTCAAAATCCCGCTGGCCGGTTCGTTGTTTTGGAACCTGCAATGTTCGAGCCGTTGATATTATCGGCAAAACCGGCCTGCCGGATATCTTGCAAACAGCCAACGTTCCCCCGCCCATGACGACACTTCGCCCCGCCATTACCCTCGATTTCCTGCGCAATCGCCAGCGCGGCCGGCTGCCGGAACTGCTCGGCGTCGAGCTGATCTCGCTCGAAAGCGGCACGCTCACCGGCGGATTGCCGATCCGGCCCGAGTTGCTCGCGCCCAATGGCTTCCTGCACGCGGCGAGCGTGATCGGCCTGGCGGACACGTGCTGCGGCTATGCGTGCATCGCGCATCTACCCGAAGGCGCGAAGAATTTCACGACCGTCGAGCTAAAGAGCAATCACGTCGGGACGGCGCGGGAAGGCCGGATCATCGCGAAAGCGACGGCCGTGCACCTCGGGCGCAGCACGCAGGTGTGGGACGCGCTCGTGACGAACGACGATGGAAAAACGGTCGCGCTTTTTCGCTGCACGCAGATGATCTTGTACTAACCGAACGCCTTGCCGATCGCGTCCAGATCAAGCGATTCGGCGAGTGTATCGGCGAGGCGGTCCAGCGACGCCTCCCGCAGCGCCGGGTAATCGAGCGCCTCGGCCGTCCCGACGCCCGCCCATTCGAGTAGCGCCGCGCAGGCTTCCGGCGTATCGAAGATGCCGTGCAGATAGGTCGCGGCAATTTGACCATCGTCCGAGATGGCGCCGTCCGGGCGACCATTGTCGAGATGCACAGCGGGCCGCGCCAAAGCCCCGCCGCTCGTGCGCCCCATGTGTATTTCGTAGCCCCGGACCGGCGCAGCGCCGCCGAGCGTCAGCCGTCCGGTGACGTTTTCCAGCAGCTTGTGCGGCGTGAGCGTCGTGGATAAATCGAGCAGCCCGAGCCCTTTCGCCCGCCCCGGCGGGCCTTCGAAGCCATCCGGATCGTCGATTTCGCGCCCCAGCATCTGCATCCCGCCGCAGATGCCCAGCACCTTCCCGCCATAGCGCAGATGCCGTTCGATCGCGCGATCCCAGCCGTTTTCGCGCAGCCAAGCCAGATCGCGCGGCACGCTTTTCGAGCCCGGGAGCACGATCAGGTCGGCGGGCGGCGGCGCGATGCCGGCCCGCACGTACTCGAAATCGACCTGTGGATGCGCGCGCAACGCATCGAAATCCGTGTGATTGCTGATGCGCGGCAGCGCCGGGACGATCACCTTCAGCGCATCGCGCGCGCCGCGCGTGTGCGGCGTGCTCGGCAGCATGTCCTCGGCATCGAGCGTCAGGCCGTGCAGATACGGCACGACGCCGAGCACGGGCTTGCCCGTCTGTGCCTCCAGCCAGTCGAGGCCGGGTTTCAACAAGCCGATATCGCCGCGAAACCGGTTGATGACAAAGCCGCGAATCCGCGCCCGCTCGCTCTCCGACAAACACGCGAGCGTGCCGAGCAGATGCGCGAACACGCCGCCGCGATCGATATCGGCGACGAGCACCACCGGGCAATCGACACGCTCGGCAAACCCCATGTTCGCGATGTCGCGATCGCGCAGATTGATTTCGGCGGGGCTGCCCGCCCCCTCGACGATGATCGCGTCAAACCCTGCCTGAAGGCGCGCGTAGGACGCGAGCACGGCATCGAACGCGATCGTCTTGTACTCGTGATACGCCCGCGCATCGAGGTTCGCGTGCGCGTGGCCGTGGATGATGACTTGCGCGCCGCGATCGCTCGTCGGCTTGAGGAGCACGGGATTGAAGTCGATCCGAGCATCGACGCCGGCCGCGATTGCCTGCAGCGCCTGCGCCCGGCCGATCTCGCCGCCATCGACCGTCACCGCGCTGTTGAGCGCCATGTTCTGCGGCTTGAACGGCGCGACCCGCACGCCGCCGCGCCGCGCGAGGCGGCACAGGCCGGCGACGAGCGTGCTCTTGCCGGCATCGGATGTGGTGCCCTGGATCATCAGCGTGCCGCGCGGTGCGAAATGCATGGTGTCGTCGGTTTCTTGGAGGGCCCGCTATCTTAGCCCGCCGTTACAATATTGCGATGACCTCTGCTCCAGTGCGTGACCTTACCTTCATCCTCGGCGGCGCGCGTTCGGGCAAGAGCGCTTATGCCGAGCGGCTCGCCGCCGAAAGCGGCTTGCCCGTCACATACGTGGCGACCGCGCGCATCGGCGACGCGGAATTCGAGGCGCGCGTCGCGCATCATCGCGAGCGGCGCCCCGCGCATTGGAAGCTCCTCGAAGCGCCGCTCGATCTCGCGGGCGCATTGCGCTCGGCGGCGCGCGAAGGACAGTGCGTGCTGATCGACTGCCTGACGCTCTGGCTTGCGAACCTCCTCTGCCCGCCCGATGCCGCCGAGCCGCACGCCTTCCCCCAGCAAGCCTTCGATTCCTTCGATTCAGCGTTGAAAGAAGCGCCCGGCAAAATCATCGTCGTGAGCAACGAAATCGGGCTGGGCGTCGTGCCGCTCGGCTCGGTGACCCGCCGCTACGTCGACGAACTCGGCCGCCTGAATCAGCGCGTCGCCGCCGCGAGCACGCGCGCGACGCTGATGGTCGCGGGCCTGCCGCTCGCGCTCAAGGGCTGAGCGCCCATGCTCCTCCTCTCCTTCTACACGACGGCGATGCTGGCAATCGCGGGCGTGATCGTCGACCGGCTGATCGGCGAGCCGGGCACGCGTCATCCGCTCGTCGCGTTCGGGCGGCTTGCCACGCGTCTCGAAGCGCGCATGAACACCGGCTTTCGCGCGCGTCCAGCGGGCATTCTCGCGTGGTTCGCCGCGGTCGTGCCGCCGGTCGCGATCGCCTGGCTGCTCGTGAGCGTGCTGCCGTTCGCGCTCGCGTGCGCCGTGCACGCGGCGCTCCTGTGGTTCGCGCTCGGCGGTAAGAGCCTGCGCGAGCACATCGCGCCGATCGCGCGTGCGCTCGGCTTCGGCGACCTCGCCGCCGCGCGCACGCTGACCGCGCGCATCGTCTCGCGCGAAACCGCCGATGCCGACGAAGCCGCGCTCTCGCGAGCGGCTGTCGAATCGGCGCTGGAGAACGGCAACGATGCGATCTTCGGCGCGCTATTCTGGTTCGCGGTCGCGGGCGGGCCGGGCGCGCTGGCGTTTCGCTTGGCGAACACGCTCGATGCGATGTGGGGCTACCGCACGCCGCGCTATCTGCGCTTCGGCTGGGCGGCCGCCCGTTTCGACGACGTCCTGAACTTCGTCCCTGCGCGCCTGACGGCGGCGAGCTACGCGCTTCTCGGCGACACGCGCACGGCGTGGCACTGCTGGCGCACGCAGGCGCCCTCGTGGGATAGCCCGAACGCGGGGCCGGTGATGGCGTCGGGCGCGGGCAGCCTCAACGTGCTGATCGGCGGCCCGGCGGTCTACAACGGCACGCTGGAATCGCGTCCGGTGCTCGGCTACGGCATGACCGCGACGCCGCAGCACATCGTGGCGGCGTTGCGGCTCGTCGAGCGGACGACGTTTCTCTGGCTCGCGCTGTTTCTCTTTCTGGCTTTCATCAGTTTGGGCGCTCATGGCTGACACCTCAGACCCGATCCCGATCCGTCACGGCGGCAATCTGCGCGAAGCCGCGCGCCGCTATTCGATCCCTCTCGACGACTGGCTCGACCTTTCGACCGGGATCAATCCGCGCGGCTATCCGGTGCCGCCGGTGCCGCCGGACGCATGGCGCCGCCTGCCCGAAGACGACGACGGTTTGGCCGATGCCGCCGCGCGTTACTACGGTGCGACGGCCGCGCTGCCCGTCGCGGGAAGCCAGGCGGCGATTCGCGCGCTGCCGGCGCTGTTGCGGCCGGGCGTGGCGGGCGTCGCGCCGTTGACCTACGGCGAATACGCGCCCGCGTTCGAACGCGCGGGCCATCGCGTGAGGCCGCTAGATATTCGCGCGGGCGAATTGCCCGTCGAGTTCGATCACGTCATCGTCGCGAATCCGAACAATCCGACGACCGAGCCCATCGAACGCGATGTGCTTTTGCGCTGGCATCGGCAGCTTGCGGAGCGCGGGGGCACGCTGATCGTCGACGAAGCCTTCGCCGATGCCGCTGATCCTGGCGCTTCGCTCGCAAGCGAAGCGCCTTGCGAGGGACTCGTCGTGCTGCGCTCGGTCGGCAAGTTCTTCGGGCTGGCAGGGATTCGCGTCGGGTTCGTGCTGGCCGCCGAGCCGCTGCGTCGCGCGCTGAACGACAGGCTCGGCGCGTGGACGGTAAGTGGCCCGGCGCGGCATGCCGTGCGGGCCGCGTTCGGCGATATCGCCTGGCAAGACGCGATGCGCGCGCAACTCGCGACGGATAGCGCGCGCCTCGCCGCGCTGATCGCGAGCCACGGTTTTGATCCGAAGTCAGCGCCGCTCTTCGTCTGGGTCGAGACGCACGACGCCGCGTTTCTGCAAGACGCATTGGCGACGCGCGGCATCTGGACGCGTCTCTTCGATCACGGCGATATGACGCCGAGCCTGCGTCTGGGCCTGCCCGGATCGGAAGGCGACTGGGCGCGTCTTTCACGCGCGTTCGCGGAGATTCGCGCATGACGTTGCGGCGCTTCATGACGTCGGCAGCGTTATTCATCGCGATGCAGGCGCACGCTGCGCTCACCGTCACCGACGACACCGGCGCCACCGTCACGCTCGATGCAGCCGCCCAACGCGTCGTCAGCCTCGCGCCGCACGTCACCGAACTGCTGTTCGCGGCGGGCGGCGGCGCGCGCATCGTCGGCGCGGTGACGTACAGCGACTACCCGCGCGAGGCGCGATCGATACCGCGCGTCGGCGACAACAAGGCGCTCGATCTCGAACGCATCGTCGCGCTGAAGCCGGACCTGATCGTCGTGTGGCGGCATGGCAATGCGGCGCGTCAGATCGACCGGCTGCGCGAGTTGCACGTGCCGCTCTATTTCAGCGAGCCGCAGCACATCGACGATATCCCTGCAACGATCGGCAAGCTCGGCGTGCTGCTCGGCACGTCGAACATCGCCGCCGATGCATCGAATGCATTCCGCCGCGACATCGCTTCGCTGCGCACGCGCTATGCGGCACGGCCAGCGGTCGGCGTGTTCTATCAGGTCTGGGACGACCCGCTGATGACGCTCAACGGCGCGCATGTCTTCAGCGAAGTGATCGAGTTGTGCGGCGGACGCAACGTGTTCGCGGACCTGAAGCCACTCGTCCCGACGATCTCCACCGAAGCCGTGCTCTCCGCAAACCCCGAAGCGATCGTCACCGCGACGCCGGGCGCGACGCAATCGGATCATCCGTTGCCGGCGCTCGCTCGCTGGAAGCAGTGGCCTTCGATGACGGCGGTCGCGCGCAACAACCTGTTCGGCATCGACGGCGATCTGATCAACCGGCCGACGCCGCGTCTCGCCATCGGCGCGGCGCGTCTGTGCGAAGACCTCGAAGCGGCGCGCGAACGTCGGCCGAAATGATCAAGCGTTCCAGCGCACGAGGAGCCACTCGTCGCGCGCGCGTCTGAGATACACGATCGCGCCGTAATCGAGCGGCCATTGCAACACGCTTGCCTGCTGCGCATTCAGCAAACGCGCGGTGAGCACGCGGATCACGCCCGCATGCGTGACAGCGTGAACGGGCGCCTCGCTGCGAGCGCACGTATCGTCAAACCACTCCATCACGCGCATGCTGAACTGCGCGAGACTCTCGCCGCCATGCGCGCGAGCGTGTTCGAGATCGTCGGCCCATGCATCGAGCAACGCGCGATCGATGCTGTCCCACGCGCGGTTCTCCCAGGCGCCGAAGTCGATTTCCTTCAGGCGTTCGTCGGTGTGCGTTTCGCCCAGCGCTCGCGCAATCAAAACGCATCGCCGCAGTGAGCTCGCATGCCAAACGCCCAAGCATGGCGGCACGTTCAACGCGCGCATTCGCTCCGAGAGCACGCGCGCCGATGCTTCGGCATCGTCTGCGAGCGGAACGTCGGCTTGGCCGTAGCAAATACCCGCATCGATCGCGACGGCCGGATGGCGGATCAGGACGAGATCCATGCAAGCCCCGTCAGATAGATCGTCACTTCGAAAAGCTGTTGTGCGAAGCCGAGACAATCGCCGGTATAGCCGCCGATGCGTCGCACGAAGTATCGGCCGATCGCGAAACGCATCACGATCAGCACGGCGATCGATAAGCAACCGAGCCGCCAGTCGGGCCAGAAGAGCCACGGCAATCCGCATATCACCGCAAGCCCGAATGCCGCCACGCTCATGCGCTGCGCAACCGGTTTTGCCTTGCCCTCGTCGCGCACGTAGTCGAGCGTAAGCAGATAGCTGATCGCGAACGTGCGGCTCGCGGCATGCGCGGCGATCATGAGCCACACGGCGCGCATCGGTGGAAGAAAGGCGAGCGCCTGCCACTTCAAAGCCAAAACGACCATAAGCGCAAGCGCGCCGAACGCGCCGATGCGCGAATCGTGCATGATGCGCAGCGCATCGTCGCGAGTGTAGGCGCCGCCGAATGCGTCGAAACAATCGGCGAGGCCGTCTTCGTGAAAGGCGCCGGTGAGCAGCAGCGTCGCGGCCATCGACAGCAGCACGGCGACGCTCGCGGGAAACACGCGCAAAGCAACGAGATAAACAAGCGCCCCGACCCCGCCGACCATCAGCCCGACGAGCGGAAAATAGCGCGCCGCCGCGTTCAGGTAATGCCGCTCGAAGCCGACCCAGCGCGGCACCGGCACACGCGTAAAGTAGCCGAGCGCGGTGAAGAAGTAGCGCAGTTCGTCGAGTGGCCGAAGCATCGCGTCACGCGTCCTTGTTCGATACGCCCGCCGATTCGAAGCTCGCCATTTCATCGACGAACGCGACCGCCGCGCGCAACAGCGGCAACGCGAGCGCGGCGCCTGTGCCTTCGCCGAGACGCAGGTCGAGTTGCAGGAGCGGCTTGGCATCGAAGTAGCCGAGCATGCGCGCGTGCCCCGTTTCGTTCGATGCATGCGCGAACACGCAGTAATCGAGAACGTCAGGCGCGATCGCATGCGCGACGATGAGCGCGGAAGTCGCAATGAAACCATCGACCAGGATCGTCATGCTCGCGTGCGCGGCGGCGAGATACGCGCCCGCGATCATCGCGATTTCGAAGCCACCGAACGTGGCGAGCGTATCGACGGGATCGGCGCCCGGCGGGTGACGGTCGAGCGCGGCTGCCAGCACATCGCGCTTGTGGCTCACGCCTTCGTTCGACAATCCCGTGCCCCGTCCGACACACACGTCGACCGGCAAGCCGCACAGCCGGCTCATCAGGCACGCCGCCGCCGAGGTGTTCGCGATCCCCATCTCGCCGAAGCCGATCACGTTCGTTCCAAGCGCCGCGTGATGACGCACGCGCGCGGCACCGCGTTCGATAGCTTCTAACGCTTCGTCGCGCGTCATCGCCGGTTCGTGCGCAAAGTTGCGTGTGCCACCGCGCCGGATCGCGATGTCGATCAAGCCCTCGGATGCGGGCAGCGCTGTCGCGACACCCGCATCGACCACTTCCAGCGTCATGCCGACCGAGCGCGACAGCGCATTGATCGCAGCGCCGCCCGCCACGAAATTCGCGACCATCTGCGCGGTCACTTCCTGCGGATACGAACTCACACCTTCCGCCGCGATGCCGTGATCGCCCGCGAAGACGATCATCGCGGGGCGTTCGATGCGCGGCTTTGTCGTCCGCTGGATCAGGCCGATCTGCAGCGCGAGCGATTCGAGCCGGCCGAGGCTGCCGGGCGGCTTCGTCTTCGTATCGATAATGTGCTGAAACTCGCGTTCGAACGAGCGGTCGAGCGGTTGCGGTAGATCGCGGATGAGTGGCATTGATTCGTCCATTGGGGATCAAAGGTCCGGCGCGCGCATCACGGGCACGAGGGCCTCGTGATCGCCTTCGCGGATCAAGGTGAGCGGATAGCCAAACGCGGCGCTCGCACGTTTCGCGCTCAGCACGTCGCGCGCGGGGCCAGCGTGCGCGCGGCCGGCGCCGTCGAGCAGCAAAGCGTGCGTGGCGAAGCGGCGCGCGAGATTCAGGTCGTGGCACGAGAAGATCACGGTGCGCACGTCCGGCCGATCGCGCGTCCAGCGGGTCAGCACTTGCAGGCACTCGATCTGGTGATGCAGGTCGAGATGCGAAAGCGGTTCGTCGAGGAAGAGGAGCGGCGCGTCCTGACAGAGCGTCGCGGCGAGCGCGACGCGTTGCCGCTCGCCGCCCGAGAGCGACAGCACATCGCGCGTCGCGAACGACGCAAGCCCGAGCACGTCGAGCGCCGCCTGCGCCGCGCGACGATCGGCATCGTTTTCCCAGCCCCAGCCAGTGAGATGCGGGAAGCGGTTGAGCATCACGATATCGAGGACGGTGGCGTTGAACGCGTCGTGCGCGCTTTGCGGCATCACCGCGCGGCGCCGCGCGAGATCGGCGGCGCGCCAGCTATTCAACCCGATGCCATCGAGCGAAACCGTCCCCGCCGCTGGCTTCGACAAACCGCCAAGCGCCGCGATCAGTGTCGTCTTGCCCGCGCCGTTCGGCCCCGCGATGCACCACACTTCGCCGGGCGCGAAACTCTGCGTGAGCGCGGCGATCAGCGTGCGGCTCGCGGCGCGCAAGGTGAGGCCGTCGGCGCGAAGGGTCATCGCGGCCTCCGCAGCAGCATCCACAGGAACACCGGCACACCGATCAGCGCCGTCATCACGCCGACCGGCAATTGCGCCGGCGCGATCGACGTGCGCGCGATCAGATCGGCGCCCATCACCGCGACACCGCCCGTGAGCGCCGCTGCCGGCAGCAGCATGCGCTGGTCGTTGCCGAACGCGAGCCGCAGCACGTGCGGCACGACGAGCCCGACGAAGCCAATCGTGCCAGCCGTCGTCACGGCAGCCGCCGCCGCGAGCGACGCCACGAGATAGATGCGCAACCGCAAGCGCACGACCGGCACGCCGAGCGCCTGCGCGGCCGCATCGCCGCGCAGCATGACGTTGAGTTGCGGCGCCACCGGCACGATCGACACGAGCACGACGGCCAGCGCGATCAGCGCGGTCCACGGCGCCGCGACGCCGTTTAGATCGCCCGTCAGCCAGAAGACCATGCCGCGCAGCCGGTTCTCCGGCGCGACCGCGAGCATCAGCGTGATCAGCGCGCCCCAGCCCGCCGCGATCACCGCGCCCGTCAGTAAAAGACGCGGCGACGCGTCCTGCGGCTCGCCATGCCAGAGTTCGCGGCGCGCGAGGCCGAGCACGAGCAGGATCGAAAGGAACGCGCCGGCGAAAGCGGCGGCATCGACGCTCCACCACGGCAGCGAAGCGAGCATCGCGGCGAGCGCGAACGTCGCCGCGCCGCCGGACACGCCGAGCACGTAAGGCTCGGCGAGCGGATTACGCAAGAGCACTTGCAGCAGCGCGCCGCCCATCGCGAGCAGCGCGCCCGACGCGAAGCCCGCGAGCGCGCGCGGCAGGCGCAGGCTGAGCACGATTTCATCGATCACATCGGGGGACGAAGCGCGCGCATGCAGCAACGCATCGATCACGCGCGACGGCGAGACCGCGATGCTGCCAAGCGCAAGCGACGCCACGAACACGACGAGCGCCGCCACGGCGAGCGCCGTCCAGATCGCGGCGGCGCGGCTCACGTTCATGCCGCGCGCGAGCGTCCGTTCAAGGCTCAAAGCTGCCGCCAGCCGAGCGTGATGTAGGCACCGCGACGCGGCGTGTTGTACGAATAGGCGAGTTCATAGTCCTTGTCGAACAGGTTGTCGATGCGCGCATCCACGTACCATGACTTCGTGATCTCGTAACGCGCCGACAGGTTCACGACGCCATAGCCCGCCAGCGTCGACTCGTAATCGTTGCGCGCGCCGCTGACGATCCACTCGCCGCCGACACGCCATGCGCCGATCGACCGGTGCGCCGTGAACGACGCGAACCGGCGCGCGCGCCGCGTCAGTTCCTCGTGATTCGTTTCGTCGAGCGGATTCTGGAACGTGAAGCTCGCGCGGACGTCCGTTGCGCCGACGTGCCCCGCCCACGATCCCTCGATGCCCTGAATCTTCGCGCGCCCCACGTTCTGCGCGATGTAAAAGCCGCTGCCGTCGCCCACGTAATCGATCAGGTTCGTATAGCGCGTCTGAAATGCCGTCAGGCGCAGCACGCCGATCTTCCCCGATGCGTACTGCAACGCCGCTTCGACCGAATGGCTGCGCTCGGGCTGGATCGACGGATTGCCGCTGAACGGATAGTACAGATCGTCGAAGCTCGGCGCGCGGAACGACGCGGCGTAACTTGCGGTCACCTTCCAGTGCTGATCGAAGTTGTAGCCGTAGCCGAGATAGTAGCTGTTCGCGCCGCCGAAATCGGAGTACTGGTCGCGCCGCACGTTCGCCTGGAACTGGCTCGCGCCGATGCGGCCCACGTAGCCCGCGAACACCGAATTGACGTGGCGATCGGGCGCGGCGAGTTCGTCGGAATCGAGCGACTGGTCGACGTGTTCGTAGCCGAACAGCAGCTTGTGATCGCGCGCAAGCCGAAAGTCGTTCTGCCACACGTATTGGCGATTCTCCGAATCGAAGCGGCTCGTCGCGACGCCGTTCTGGTCGATCGCCGCGCGGTCCTGTCCCTGCGCCAGCGTGAAGTGCGTGGTCCAGCGATCGGTCAGCTTGCCGTTCGCGAACACCGACGCCGAGCGCACACGATCGTGCGATTCGTTCAGGTCGGTCGGCACGCCGTATGCATCGTCGAAACTGTTGATGCCGTTCGACTGCAAGAATCGTACGCCGCCGTCCCACTTGTCCGTGAACGCGTGGCGCAGCGTCGCCGCGACGCTTTCGT
Organism: Caballeronia humi; assembly: GCF_001544475.1. Lineage (GTDB taxonomy): Bacteria > Pseudomonadota > Gammaproteobacteria > Burkholderiales > Burkholderiaceae > Caballeronia > Caballeronia humi. Next base: position 143,471 of record NZ_FCNW02000001.1, read on the forward strand.
TGAGATAGCCGTTCGCGTTCGGATTGGCGTTCGGCGCGATGGCCGGATCGATCGACGAGAAGCCGTCGGTCTTTTCGCGCGAGACGGTCACGCTGAATGTCGTGCGCCCCTCCTGGTCGAGCGCGCCGCTCGCGCCGAGTTGCTGCCGCTGCGAGTGATAGCTGCCGTATTCGGCCTCGAAGTTGAAGCGCGGCGGATGACTGCCGCCTTCCTTCGTAAAAATTTGCACGACGCCGCCGATCGCCCCCGATCCATACAGCGCGGATACGTTGCCGTTCACGACTTCGATGTGGTCGATTTCATCGAGCATGAGTTGCGAAAGCTGCGCCGCGCCGAGCCCCGCCGACTCGACCCGCACGCCGTCGATCAACACGAGCGATTGCGCCGACGACGCGCCGCGTATGAATAGCCCCGACGACGCGCCCGGCCCGCCGTTGCGCGTGATCTGCACGCCAGGCGCGAGCGCGACGAGGCCGGCCGCATCGGACGAATTCGTGTCGGCGATGTCCTGCGCGTCGAAAAGCGTGGTTTGTGCGATGGAATCGGCGAGCGGCTCGGGCGCGCGCGTCGCGGTGACGACGATGGGCTGCAAAGCCTGCTCGGCTTGAGCAAGCGCCGCAAACGGCAGCGCGCCGCCGACGACGAGCATCGGCCGGACCACGCGGACGAGGGGATGAAACATGTGTGAAGCGTTTCCTGTCGATGGCGAGCGCGACCCGCTCCCCGCAGGCTTCATGCGCAAACGGTGCTGCCTCGTGCGAAGCACGAGCGCGGCACGTGACCATTGGCCGGTATCCGGGCTGGCGACATCATCGGCCCGCCTTCCCGCGCGAAAACGCGCAGTGGCATCGACACATTTGTTCGCGCGCCGCTTTTCAGGTGACGAAAAAAGCGTCACGCGTGAACGAGGGCAACCGACCAAACGCATCCGGGACGACTTGCAACTTGCGTGGCTGTCGCTTACCGTTGCGGGGGCAGCACAGGTTGGCTCGTCCTCGACGGACTTTGCTCCCTGTTTCCCGTTTGACTGCGTCCGCATGAATGCGGGCGCGAGCACCAAAAGTGCGGCAAGTGTAGGAGCGGCACCGGAGGGCGTCAAGAAAGCGGAACGACTGCGCTCATGCATGTCAAAGGTTTGCGCGCGCATCAACGCGTATGAATACGCGACGACGCGCGACGAAAACGCCCCGCTCTTTCCCCACACGAATTGCGCGGCAAGCGCGTTTTACGCGCAAGAACGCGTGCTGTTACGTCTCGAAACGAGACATTTATCGGAAGCCCGGTTGAACCGCGCTAAAATGCGAGGTCTTTAGAGGACGCAGCACATGCTCAACGAACTCGAATCACTTTCACAGAACATCGGCCGGCTGATCAAGATCAGCGAACGCCATCATCAAGCGCGCCGCACGCTCGAAGAGCAACTCGAACAGTTGCGTGCCGACTATGCCGTCGCGCAAAGCGAACTCGCGCAAGTGCGCGATGAGCGCGATTCCCTGCAGGCGGAACGCGACGGCCTCTCGGCAAAAATCGACGACGCCCAGGTGCGCCTGAACGCCATCCTCGAAAAATTGCCGCGCGCGAAAGCCGCGCCCGAGCCGGACAATCAACTGGATCTTCTTGGCCCCGATTCGCCGCCGCACTCATCGTCCGATGCAGAACACGAACCTGCGCATGCAGGCGAGATGCATGGTGAGCACAGCCACGGAGAAAAAGCATGACGACCAAGCAGATCGAAGTATCCATTCTCGGGCAGCCATACCGTCTCGCCTGCTCGGCGGAAACCGAAGACGCGCTGCGCGAAGCCGTGGCCCGCGTCGATGCCGAGATGTCAAAAGTGCGCACTGCAAGCAACGTGCGCGGCACGGATCGCATCGCGGTGATGGCGGCTCTTTCGCTGGCGTCGGAATTGCTTAAGCTGCAAAACAGCGTGCGTCACGGCGAATCGTTCCCCGCGGAAGAAATCCGCCACACGATGCACCAGATGAACGAGCAGCTCGGCGCCGTGATTGCGCAATACGAAGCACAGTAAGCTCTTGAAATAAGCAGCAAAGTAAAGCGCAAGTTCGCTTTGTGCGGTGGCCGTCCTTAATTCGAGAAAGATTAAAAGTCGTTGCTGCATCCAGCTAACGATTGGTGTAGAGTTAGTACTCCCTGCCTGGTTCGCCAAGGTCATATATTCCTTGAACCAATGCCATTGTGCACGGTTGCGGAAATTTGTAGCACGGGCGCGCGCGTCACTCTGTCTGATGTACCCGAAGTGCTGCCTACTGCGACCAATCTTGAACCCAGGTTCAGGATGCCGGCCTAGCGGCTGAGGCGGGGACCTTATACAACGGCATCGGTTTTTCCGATGCCGTTTTTCTTTGCTCTCAACCTTCTCTCCCGATCATGCGCTACTGGCTCATGAAGTCCGAACCGGACGAAGCAAGCATCGATCATCTCGCGCATGCGGCGAAAAAAACGCTGCCGTGGACCGGCGTGCGCAACTATCAGGCGCGCAACTTCATGCGCGATGGAATGCAGGTCGGCGACGGCGTGCTCTTCTACCATTCAAGCTGTCCGCAGCCGGGCATCGCGGGTATCGCGAAGGTGTCGTCGACTTCGTATCCCGATCCCACGCAGTTCGATCCCAAGAGCCCCTACTACGATCCGAAGTCGACGCAGGAAACGCCGCGCTGGCTGCTCGTCGACGTGAAGTTCGTGAAGAAGACGCCGCTCGTGCCGCTCGCCACACTGCGCGAGCACGAAGAACTCGCCGGCATGAGGGTGCTCGCGAAGGGCAACCGGCTCTCGATCACGCCGGTTACCGAAGCGGAATGGCGCTTCATCACCGAGCATCTCGTCTAGGCGCACAGGGAACTTCACGCACGCGCGCGCCGCCTAAGCGGCGTCGCGAATCGCGCGATTCATGCCCCGGAGTTTCACGATGATCAAAAAGAACACTGCGTTCGCACTCGCAGCCGCCGCCATTTCGAGCGCGGCGCTCACGATGTCCGCGAACGTCGCCGCGCAAACCGTCGTCACGCAGCCGCAGCCTTCAGGCGTGCTCTCGCTCGCAGCGCAAGCGAGCGCCGAAGTGCCGCAGGACACCGTCGACATCACGCTTTTTTACGAGCAGCAAGCCCCGGACGCGTCGTCGCTCACGGCCACGCTCAACCAGCGTGCGGACGCCGCGCTGCGCATGGCGAAGGGCGTCGACGGCGTCACCGCGCGCAGCGGCTCGTTCACCGTCTATCCGTCGACGGATCGCGACGGCCGCATCTCCGCGTGGCGCGGCCGCACGGAAGTCGTGCTCGAATCGCACGACTTCGAAGCGGCATCGAAGCTCGCGGGCAAGATGAGTTCGTCGATGCAGGTCGGCAACGTCGCGTTCTCGCTGTCGCCGCTAGCGCAACGCGCGGCTGCGCAAAAGCTCTCGTCGCAGGCGATCGACTCGTTCCGCCAGCAGGCGCAGGCATCGACGCAGGCGTTCGGCTACAGCAGCTACACGATCCGCGAAGTAAGCGTCAATCATGATGGCGGCTCGCAACCGCGTCCCGTGATGATGATGCAGGCGCGCGCCATGAGCGCCGACGCGAAGATGGCCGCGCCGATGGCGTTCGAAGCAGGGACCTCGACCGTGACGGTCAATGTTTCGGGATCGGTGCAGATGGGGCGTTGAACGTAACGCCCTCACCATGAGAAACGCCTCGCTGGCTAAAACCAGCGAGGCGTTTTTTCTTGAAACCATCAAGCCGCGTTCGCCGGCTTCGATGGCAGGCGCTTGTCGCGCCGGTACGCCCAGATCATGATCCCGATGCCGACGACGATCATCGGCACCGAAAGCCATTGGCCCATCGAGAGGCCGAAGGTCAGCAAGCCGAGATAATCATCCGGTTCACGCGCGAATTCCACGGTGAAGCGCGCGAGTCCATAGCCGATCAGGAAGAGCGCCGAGCCCGCGCCCACCGGACGCGGCTTGCGCGTGAACGTCCACAGCAGGATGAACAGCACGAAGCCTTCGAGCGCGATCTCGTACAACTGCGACGGATGGCGCGGCAGCATGTGATAGCGCGCGAAAATCTCCGTGAGATGCCATTGCATATCGGCCTGCGAGTGCTTGGCGAGCCAGATCGCATCATCGTTCGCGGCGCCAGGGAACAGCATCGCCCACGGTGCGTTCGGATCAGTCACGCGGCCCCACAGTTCGCCGTTGATGAAGTTGCCGAGCCGCCCCGCCGCGAGCCCGAGCGGCACCATCGGCGCGACGAAATCGGTCACTTGCAGCCAGGTGCGCTTGCGCTGAAACGCGAACAGGATCATCGCGAGCGTCACGCCGATGAACCCGCCGTGAAACGACATGCCGCCTTCCCACACCTTGAAGATGTCGAACGGATGCGCGAGATACCAGCTCGCCTTGTAGAAGATCACATAGCCGAGCCGGCCTCCCAGGATCGTGCCGAGCACGCCGTAAAACAGCATGTCGTCAATGTCGCGCGCGGTCCAGCCTTGCGCCGCGACGTGCGGCAAACGCAGCCGCAACCGGCCGACGACGACCGCCGACACGAACGCCACCAGATACATGAGGCCGTACCAGCGCACGGCGAGCGGCCCTAAGTGAATCGCGACGGGATCGAAATTGGGATGAATGAGCATCGTAGGTTGTAGTAGCGGTTCGAGATGCGCGAACTATAAAGCGTCAACTTTTAAGCGCGAACCAGGTAGCAGGCACCGTGGCGCCGTGGGCGCGCACGATGTCGATGAAACCGGCGAGCACGGGACTCACTTCCGCCGCGCGCCAGACGAGCCCCGTCTCGACGAACGGTCCTTCGACGCTGAGCGGACGATACACCACTCCCGTGCGACGCAGATTCCTGAGCGACTGCGGCACGAGCGCGACGCCCATGCCGGCGGACACGAGGCTCACGATGGTTTGCATCTGGATCGCCTCCTGCCCGATGCGCGGCGTGAGTCCTGCCGCGCCGTAGCAACCCATAATGATGTCATAGAAACCGGGCGCGAGCCGTCTCGGGAAGACGACAAGCGGCGCCGGGGCCAGTTCCTGCAGACTCACCGGCGTATCGGCCCATTCCTCGGCGCCCTGCCCGAGTTGCGTCGCAAGATCGGCGGGCAGCGCGGCGACGAGCGGTTCGCGCGCGATCGGCAGGTAGGACAGCGCCGCCGCGTGCCGCGGCGGCAGCGGCGGAATGACGAGGCCCGCGTCGATGCGGCCCGCGACGAGTTCCTCGATCTGCACGTCGCTCGTCGCTTCCGTCAGCTGGAGCCGCACGCCGGGATAACGCGCGCCGAAATCGCGCAAAAGGGAGGGCAAAAGCCCGTAATCCGCCGTCGATACGAACGCCAGCGACAGCACACCCGCCTCGCCCCGCGCGAGCGATTGCGCGAGCGGACGCAGCGCGTCGGCGTCTGCGAGCAGGCGGCGCACTTCCGGCAGCAGGTCCGCGCCGACCGGCGTAAGCTCGACCGAGCGCTTCGTTCTTGCAAAAAGCGCGACGCCGAGCGCGTCCTCCAGCGCGCGGATCGCCTGCGAGAGCGGCGGCTGCGTCATCGCGAGGCGAGCGGCCGCACGGCCGAAGTGCATTTCCTCCGCGACGGTCACAAAATAGCGCAACAGGCGCAGTTCGACGGGCGGATTTCGCTGATCCATTGATATCTTCCGCGACCTAATAAACCCTGAATAATATATTGGACAGACACTTGCCGACGCTGCATTCTTCCGGCACTAAACGAAAAAATCCTCAAGGAGCCCCCAAATGGCCTACAACCGCCGCTCGAAAAACATCACCCAGGGCGTGGCGCGCTCGCCCAATCGCTCGATGTACTACGCCCTTGGCTACAAGGAAGAAGACTTCGACAAGCCGATGATCGGCATCGCAAACGGCCACTCGACGATCACGCCGTGCAACTCCGGCCTGCAGCGTCTCGCCGATGCCGCGATCGAATCGATCCGCAAATCGGACGCGAATCCGCAGATTTTCGGCACGCCGACCATCTCCGACGGCATGTCGATGGGCACCGAAGGCATGAAGTACTCGCTCGTCTCGCGCGAAGTGATCGCCGACTGTATCGAAACGGCCGTGCAGGGCCAGTGGATGGACGGCGTCGTCGTGATCGGCGGCTGCGACAAGAACATGCCGGGCGGCATGATCGGCCTGGCGCGCATGAACGTGCCGGGCATCTACGTGTACGGCGGCACGATCCGTCCGGGCAACTGGAAGGGCAAGGATCTGACCATCGTGTCGTCGTTCGAGGCGGTCGGCGAGTTCACGGCCGGACGCATGTCGGAGGAAGACTTCAAGGGCATCGAGAAGAACGCGTGCCCGTCGAGCGGTTCGTGCGGCGGCATGTACACCGCCAACACGATGAGCTCGTCGTTCGAGGCGCTCGGCATGTCGCTGATGTATTCGTCGACGATGGCGAACCCCGATCAGGAAAAGGTCGATTCCGCCGCCGAATCGGCGCGCGTGCTGGTCGAAGCGGTCAAGAAAGACCTCAAACCGCGCGACATCATCACGAAGAAGTCGATCGAAAACGCCGTCGCGCTGATCATGGCGACGGGCGGCTCGACCAATGCCGTGCTGCACTATCTGGCGATCGCGCACGCGGCGGAAGTGGAATGGACCATCGACGACTTCGAGCGCATGAGGAAGAAAGTGCCGGTTATCTGCGACCTGAAGCCGTCGGGCCAGTACGTCGCGACCGATTTGCACAAGGCCGGCGGCATTCCGCAAGTGCTGCGCATCCTGCTCGACGCGGGGATGTTGCACGGCGACTGCATCACGATCACGGGCCGCACGATCGCTGAAGAACTGAAGGATGTGCCGGGCAAGCCGCGCGCCGACCAAAAGGTGATCTACCCGGTCGATAAGGCGCTCTACGACGAAGGCCACCTCGCGATCCTGAAGGGCAACCTCGCGCCGGATGGCGCGGTCGCGAAAATCACGGGGCTGAAGAACCCGGTCATCACGGGCCCGGCGCGCGTGTTCGAAGACGAGCAAAGCGCGATGGAAGCGATCCTCGCCGACAAGATCAAGGCCGGCGACGTCGTCGTGCTGCGCTATCTCGGACCGCAAGGCGGGCCGGGCATGCCGGAAATGCTGGCGCCGACGTCGGCGATCATCGGCAAGGGGCTCGGCGAATCGGTCGGCCTCATCACGGACGGCCGCTTCTCCGGCGGCACGTGGGGCATGGTGGTCGGGCACGTCGCGCCGGAAGCGTTTGTCGGCGGGACGATCGGGCTCGTGCGCGAAGGCGATTCGATCACCATCGACGCGCACAAGCTGCTGCTCGAACTGAACGTCGATGCCGCGGAAATCGAGCGCCGTCGTGGCGAGTGGAAAAAGCCGGCGCCGCGTTACACGCGCGGCGTGCTGTCGAAATATGCGGCACTTGCGCTGCCCGCGAACAAGGGCGCTGTGACGGGCTGAATCTCTTCGGCTGACCGCAAATGAAGAAGGGGCGCACGACTCAAATCGTGCGCCCCTTTTTTTTGCGTGTTCAGCTCTTCTTGCGCCGCACCAATTCTTCCTCGACCGCCTCTCGCACCCAGTCCGTCAGTTCGCTTTCCAGCGCCAGCGCGACTTCGCGCGTGATCTGATTGACGAGCCACGTCGAATGTTCGCGCAACGCGTCGCGGCAACGCGATTCGATCAGTTCGCGTCCGTCGCCCGAAAGAAAGCTCGTGAAGCGTCCATGCAGGCGTTCGGCGAGGAATTCGGCATCGTATTCGTCGACGGCTACAATCGCGGGCGCGTCCTGCCCCGGCGTGCGTGCGTACTCCGGCTTGCCCGGCACGACGACTTCGGTGAGAACGGGGATCGAGGTATCGAAAGCATCTGACGTATTGGACACAACTCACTCCGTCTCTATAAATATCCGGCCGATGATAGCGCGCTGAATCCGAGCGCTATGTTCGGTCACGCGCCCTGCTTGTAATTGTTCAGCGCATAGCCGCGATCGCGATAAAAGCGATACCGCTCGCGCCCCGCGACGAGTTCCTGCTCCTCGTTGCCGACCACTTCCAGCAGCCGCTCGAAACGCGCGAACTGCGGCGGCACGGTCATACTGAGATTGACGAGAATGCGGTGATGCGGCACGTCGTCGAGATTCGCGGCAAGCACGACGGGCGTCTCGGCCGCGAGCGGGCTGCCCGCCATGCAGTGCGGCACGAAATCGAGCGGCGAGAAGGTCCATAACTGCTCGTCGAACGCGGCGAGCCGCGCGGGCTCGGCAAGCACGACGATCGGCTCGCCGCTCAGGTACGCCTTGCGCACGAGGCGGCACGCATACGCAATCGAATCGCCGACGTTCGAATGGAAATCGATGCGCGTCATGCGTGCGCCTTTTGCACGATCCGCCCCGAAGGAAAACGCGCCGTCATTGGCCCGCGCGGTCGATCAGGAATTGCGTGAGCAGCGGCACCGGACGGCCGGTCGCGCCCTTCGCCGCCCCGCTCTTCCACGCCGTGCCCGCGATGTCCAGGTGCGCCCACGGATAGTTCTGCGTGAAGCGCGACAGGAAGCACGCCGCCGTCACGCTGCCTGCCGGACGGCCGCCGATATTGGCAATATCCGCGAAATTGGACTTGAGCTGATCCTGATACTCGTCGTCGAGCGGCAAGCGCCAGGCCGGATCGACCGCTTCGCGCGATGCATCGAGCAATTCCCCCGCGAGCGCGTCGTCCTTCGAGAAAAGGCCCGTGTTGTGATGGCCGAGCGCGATGATGCACGCGCCCGTGAGCGTCGCGATATCGACGACCGCCGCCGGCTTGAAGCGCTCCGCATACGTGAGCGCGTCGCACAGGATGAGGCGGCCTTCGGCGTCGGTATTGAGCACTTCGATCGTCGTGCCGGACATCGCCGTGATGACGTCACCGGGTTTCAGCGCGTTACCGGCCGGCATGTTCTCGCAAGTCGGCACGATGCCGACGACGTTGAGCTTCAGCCCCATTTCCGCGACCGCGCGCAGCGTGCCGAACACCGAGGCCGCGCCGCACATGTCGTACTTCATCTCGTCCATCGCTTCGCCGGGCTTGATGGAGATGCCGCCCGAATCGAACGTGATGCCCTTGCCGACGAGCACGACGGGCGCGCCCGCGTTCTTGCCCGATCCCGCGCCCTGATATTGCATGACGATGAACGCGGGCGGCTCGATCGATCCCTTCGCGACCGCGAGGAACGAGCCCATGCCGAGCGCTTCGATCTGCTTTTGTCCAAGCACTTCCACCTTCAGCTTCCAGTCGCGGCCGAGCTTCTTCGCGGTCTGACCGAGATACGTCGGCGTGCAGACGTTCGGCGGCAGGTTGCCGAGATCGCGCGTGAGGTCCATGCCGTTCGCGAGCGCTGCCGCCTGCTTCGCGGCGAGCTTCGCGGCTTTCTCATCCGCCGGGTCGATGCTGAACACGATCTTTTTCAGCGCGCGCGTGCCGTTCTCCGGCTTGCTCTTCATCTGCGTGAACTTGTAGGTCAGTTCGCGCAGCGCGAGGATCGCGGCGCGCACGGCCCAGTCGCCGCTGCGCTCGAGCACCGGCAGTTGCGCGAGCGTAAACGACACCTGCGCGATCTTCGTGCCAAGGATCGCGCGCCATGCGGCACGCACCGCTTCGCCGTAGGCTTTCTGATTGAAGGCATCCTGCTTGCCGAGCCCGACCAGCAAGAGACGCGATGCGCCGATGCCGGTCACTTCCTGCAGAAAGAGCGTCGTGCCTGCGCGGCCGCTCATGTCGCCGGCCTTCACGACGCGCGTGACGAGGCCCTTGGTGACCAGATCCATTTCGAGTGCGGCGCCTGTCAGGGTCTGCGCTTCGAACACGCCGACCACCACGACATCGGCCTTCCCGGTGAGGAAACCATTTGCTGCGCCTTTGCTCCAATCACAGGCTTTTATGCTAAAGTCCATCGCGCTTATCCTCGGATAAAATCTGGGCTGAAGGATGAAAGCCGCAATTATCCGCTATTTTTTCCGCGGCGGTCACAGGCGGGAGTCTCCGGGAATGTCACCATCGCCCGTCGTCTGTCAGAGCATGCCATTCGCCTAATGCATCGCCGCCGGCCATCGCGCTTGTCACCCGCTATCACTCAATGATCTTCGAACGCTCCCTACAGCGCGAACTCGCGTATACGGCCGGCGCCGTATTCATGGTGCTGCTCACGATCATGCTGACGACGATGATGATCCGCATCGTCGGCTTCGCGGCATCGGGCCAGGTCGACCCGCGCGACGTCGTGGTGCTGATCGGGCTCACCGTCATCGGCTATCTCGCGGTCATGCTGATCGTGACGCTCTTCGTGTCGATCCTCTTCGTGCTCACGCGCTGGTATCGCGACTCGGAGATGGTCGTGTGGCTCGCGTCCGGCGTGAGTCAGACGCGCCTCATCAAACCCGTCGCCGTATTCTCCACTCCGATCATTCTGCTGATCGTTTTCTTCGCGTTCGTCGGCTGGCCGTGGTCGAATCAGCAGAGCAAGCTCATCAAGGCGCGCTTCCAGCAACGCGACGAAGTTTCGCTCCTCGCGCCGGGGCAGTTCCGCGAATCGCCGGCGAGCCATCGCGTGTTCTTCATCGAGAAGATGTCGCCGGATCAGGGGCATGTGGAGAACGTGTTCGTGACGAGCACCGAAGGCGGCAAGGTGAATGTGATCGTCTCGAAGAACGGCCACACCGAGACGCGCAACGACGGCGACCGCTTCATCGTGCTGGAAAACGGCCGACGTTATGACGGCGAGCCCGGTCAGCCGAACTTCCGCATCATGGAGTTCGAGCGCTATGGTGTGAAGATACAGAGCCACCAGGTGGTCAACACGCCGACCACGACCGGCATCTACACGCCCGACCTGCTCGCCAATCCGACCAAGGACAACCTCGCCGAATTCGCGTGGCGCGCGGGTCTGCCGCTCATCGCGATCAACCTGATGCTGCTCGCCATCCCGCTCTCCTACCAGAACCCCCGCCGCAGTCGCACGATCAATCTCGTGATGGCCGTGCTGATTTACCTGACGTATTCGAATTTGCTGAACGTGGTCCAGTCGTGGATCGAGCAAGGGAAGATGTCCTTTGGTGTCGGCATCATCGGGCTGCACGTGCTCGTGTCCGCGCTGGTCGGCTTCATCTTCTGGCTGCGCGTGCGCAACCGGCCGCTCTTCAGGCTGCCGTCCTTCCGCTCGAAGGAGGCCTGATCCGATGCGCATCTACGAAAGGTACTTCGCGCGTCAGATCTATCTCGCGTTCATCTTTATCCTGTTCGCGTTCTCGGGTCTGTTCTTCTTCTTCGACCTGATCAACGAACTGAACACGGTCGGACACGGCAACTACAAGTTCGGGCTCGCCGTGCTGCGCGTCGCATTGCAGACGCCGTCGCGCTTCTACGAAATCATTCCGGTCGCGGCGCTCATCAGCGCGATCTACGTATTCGCGCAGATGGCGGCCGCCTCCGAGTTCACGATCTTCCGCGTGTCCGGGCTCTCGACGGGCAGCGCGTTGCGATCGCTCCTGAAGATCGGCGTGCCACTCGTGTTCATCACGTACATCATCGGCGAAGTGGTCGGGCCGTACTCGGATCAGTTGAGCGAGCGCGTCAGGCTGGAGGCGCTGGGTTCATCGGTATCGACGAATTTTCAGTCGGGCGTGTGGGTGAAGGACACGCTGACCGCGCGCGACAACGGCGAGCAGGTCACGCGCTTCGTGAACGTCGGCCAGTTGAACCCCGATACGACCATCGCGAACGTGCGCATCTACGAGTTCGATTCAAAGTTTCGCCTGCAAAACGTGCGCATCGCGAAGTCGGGCGTGTACGCGCCGCCGGGGCACTGGAAGCTCACCGGCGTCACCGATACGCAACTGATCGACGCCGCGCCCCAGGCCGTCAATCCCGGCGATGCGCTGAACCCCGTGTATCGCGCGCAGCAAACGACGCTGCCCGAGTACTCGCTGCGCTCCGAACTGACGCCGCAGATTCTGTCGGTGCTGCTGGTGTCGCCGGACCGGATGTCGATGTTCAACCTCTTTCGCTACATCCAGCATCTGACCGAGAATCACCAGGACACGCAGCGCTATCAGATCGCGTTCTGGCGCAAGATTCTGTATCCGTTCGCGGTATTCGTGATGCTGGTTCTGTCGCTGCCGTTTGCGTATCTGCACACGCGTGCGGGCGTCGTCGGCGTGAAGGTTTTCGGCGGCATCATGATCGGCATGAGCTTTCAGCTGTTCAATACGCTCTTCTCGCACATCGGCACGCTGAACACGTGGCCCGCGCCGGTCACGGCGGCGGTTCCTGCGCTTGCGTATCTGATCGTCGGGCTGATTGGCTTGAGATGGGTCGATCGGCATTGAACTGGAGCCACGCATGAGCAAGCACGGCATCATCCTGTTCGGTCACGGGGCGCGCGATCCGCGCTGGGCGGAGCCGTTTGAACGGCTCGCAACGAAGCTGCGCGCGACGCGCAGCGATCCGGTTTCGCTCGCGTTTCTCGAACTGATGATGCCCGATCTGCCGACGGCGGTCGCCGCGCTCGCCCTCGATGGTTGCGATACGGTCACCGTCGTGCCAGTGTTCTTCGGCCAGGGCGGACATGTGCGGCGCGATCTTCCGCTGGTCATCGATCAATGTCGTTCAGCGCATCCTTATCTGACGATTCATTGCGCGACGGCGGTTGGCGAGGATGACGGCGTGCTGGATGCGGTTGCTGATTACTGCGTCAGGCAGGTGGGTTCGTAGAAGCCGCACCAAGAAAAAACGCACCGTCTCCGGTGCGTTTTTTTGTGTCTGTCGTTGCGCTATCAAGCCGCGATCTGCAGCACCTTCGAAACAGCAGCAGACGCAGATGCCCGCTCCGCAAACGCCTCGCCAATCATCAGCAAGCTCGGCTGCGACGCATCGAGCCAATCCTGCGCTTCACCCCGCGCCATGCGATCGAGTGTGAGTGTCAGCGTGCGTTCGCGCGGCGTGCTGCATGCCTCGACGATCGCGACCGGCGTCGATCCCGCGCGGCCCGCGTCGATCAATTGCCGCGCGATGTCCGGCGCGCTGTCACGGCCCATGTAGAACACGAGCGAATCGGCGCTGGCCTGCTCGCGGATCTCGTCGCTGTCGGGCGCGCGACTGTGCGTCGCGAGCGCGACACTGCGCGACACGCCACGCAACGTCAGCGAACGCTTCAGCGTCGCCGCACTCGCCAGCGCCGCCGTGATCCCGGGCACCACTTCGTACTCGATCCCCGCTGCTTCCAGAGCGCGCATCTCTTCGTCGGCGCGGCCGAACAGCATCGGATCGCCGCCCTTCAGACGCACGACGACCTCATGCTCCCGCGCCGCATCGACGATCTGCTTGTTGATGAAATGCTGCGCCGTCGAGCGCTGGCCGCACCGCTTGCCGACCGCGATCCGGCGCGCGTCCGGCGCGTAGTCGAGCATCGCCGGTTCAATCAGCGCGTCGTGCAGCACGACGTCGGCGCGGCTCAAGAGTTTCGCGCCGCGCACCGTGATGAGGTCCGCGGCACCCGGCCCCGCGCCGATCAGATAGACCTTGCCCATTGCACTCACCTTCGGACCATCAAGCCGAGAACGAGCGGATCATGCCGGCCGCGACCGTATGATGCGTCGCTTCGTCGATCAGCACGAACGCGCCGGTGCCCTGGTGCGTGTCGTAAGCATCGGCGACGAGCGGCTTTTGCAGCGTCAGCGACACGCGGCCGATGTCGTTCATCGCGAGATCGTGGCGATCGATTGCGTGCGAAAGCGTATGCACGTCGAGCACTTCCTTGATCGCACCGATGCGCGCGAACACGGTGTTCGTCGTCTGCTTCAACAAGTACTTGCGTTGCGGCGAGAGCGGCTCTTCGTCGAACCAGCAGAGGTCCGCTTCGATCTTCTTCGCGGGCTCGACCTTCGACGCGCGCGGCACGAACGTATCGCCGCGCGAGACATCGATGTCTTCCGCGAGACGGATCGTCACCGTCTGGCCGGCGAACGCGCGATCCACCTGCGCGACCCCGCCCGGCACCGGCGCGATGATCTCGGCGACCGTCGCTTCGCGGTTCGCGGGCAGCACGGTTACGAAATCGCCGATGCGCACTTCGCCCGCTTCCACGCGGCCCATGTAGCCGCGGAAGTCGTCGGCCTGGCTGCCGTCCTGGCGCGCGACCCACTGCACCGGAAAGCGCAGCGCCTGATCGGTCGGCTGTGTGACGGGCAGCGCTTCGAGCAGGTCGAGCAGCGGCTCGCCCGCGTACCACGGCATGCGCTCGCTTGCGGTCACGATGTTGTCGCCCTTCAACGCCGACACCGGCACGAAACGCACATTCGCGATCCCAAGCTGACGCGCGAGTTCGACGTACGCGTCGCGGATTTCGTTAAAACGCGCTTCGCTGTATTCGACGAGGTCCATCTTGTTGATCGCGACGATCACATGCTGCAGGTCCAGCAGCTTGACGATCGCGCTGTGGCGCTTGGTCTGCGGCAACAATTGCGCGACGCCATCGACGAACGTGACGCGCGTCGCATCGACCAGAATGATCGCGGCGTGCGCGGTCGATGCGCCCGTCACCATGTTGCGCGTGTACTGCTCGTGGCCCGGCGTGTCGGCGATGATGAACTTGCGCTTCGCGGTCGCGAAATAGCGGTACGCGACATCGATCGTGATGCCCTGCTCGCGCTCGGCTTCGAGTCCGTCCGTCAACAGCGACAGATCAATTTCGTCGCCGACGGTACGCTTGTTCTTCGCACGCGAGAGCGCCGAGAGCTGATCCGACAGCACAGCCTTGCTGTCGTAAAGCAGGCGGCCGATCAGCGTGCTTTTGCCGTCGTCGACGCTGCCCGCCGTGATGAATCGCAACACGCCGAGGTCTTCCGCTTGATAAATACTCATGATCCGTTTTCCTTTGGCGTGATGCTTAGAAATAGCCTTGCTTCTTGCGCTGTTCCATCGCGGCTTCCGACGCCTGGTCGTCCATCCGCGTGGCGCCGCGCTCCGTGATTTCCGTCACGGCGGTTTCGGCGATGATCTTCTCGACATCGTCCGCATCGCTCGATACCGGGCACGTGCAGCTGATGTCGCCGACCGTGCGAAAGCGCACTTGCGCGACTTCGGCGGTTTCGCCGTCGCGCACGGGCGTGAGCGGCGTGACCGGCACGAGCAGGCCGTTGCGACGCACGATCTCGCGCTCATGCGCGTAGTAGATCGACGGCAGGTCGAGCTTTTCGCGCGCGATGTATTGCCACACGTCGAGTTCAGTCCAGTTCGAGATCGGGAACACGCGCAGATGTTCGCCCGCATGCAGTCGCGCGTTGTAGATGCTCCACAATTCCGGGCGCTGCGCCTTCGGGTCCCACTGGCCGAATTCGTCGCGGAACGAGAAGATGCGTTCTTTGGCGCGCGCCTTCTCTTCGTCGCGACGCGCGCCGCCGATCATCGCGGTATAGCCGTATTGCTCGATGGTTTCGAGCAGCGTCACGGCTTGCGCGGCATTGCGCGAATCCGTCTCGCGGCGCAGGCGCACCGTGCCTTTTTTGATCGAATCCTCGACGTGGCCGACCACGAGTTCCGCGCCGATTTCCTGCGCGCGACGATCGCGGAAGTCGATCACTTCGTCGAAGTTGTGGCCCGTGTCGATATGTACGAGCGGGAACGGCAGTTGCGTCTTGCGACCGCCGCCGAGACCGAACGCCTTGAGCGCCAGATGAAGGACGACGACCGAATCCTTGCCGCCCGAGAACAGGAGCGCCGGCTTGCTGCATTCGGCGACGAGTTCGCGCAGGATGTGAATCGACTCGGCTTCGAGCCAGTCGAGGTGGTCCATCCGCGTCGCCGTGTTGGCGATCGGGGCGGTGACGGTTGAGTCGAGCGTGGTGCTCATATTCGTCGATCCTTTTCTTTGCATCACTTTCAGCTTGTGGCGAAGGCGCTGCGTTTCAATGACAGAGGTTTCTTGCTTATCGCGACGGCGCGTCGTTCGCGCGCCTTGTCGTCAGATCGCCGAACTGGGTGCTTCCTCAGCGACGATCTTGATATTCGTGACGTGCAGGCCGCATTCCTTCGTATCGCGCGATTCCCACCACCAGCGTCCGGCGCGGCTGTCCTCGCCGGGACGAATCGCGCGCGTGCACGGTTCGCAGCCGATGCTCGGATAACCGCGCGCATGCAGCGGATTCACGGGAACATCGAAGGCTTTCAGGTAGTCCCACACTTCTGCTTCGGTCCAGTCCGCGAGCGGATTGAACTTCGCGATATTGCGCGGCGCGTCGTGCTCTTCTTCATGCAGCTCGACACGCGTCACCGATTGCTCGCGGCGCTGGCCGGTCACCCACGCGCTCACGTCCTTCAACGCGCGGTTGAGCGGCTCGACCTTGCGAATCCCGCAGCAGTCCTTGCGCAGCTCGACGCTTTCGTAGAACGCGTTCAAACCGTGATCGCGCACATACGCTTCGACCGCTTCCGGCTGCGGATGAAACTGCTCGATGTCATAGCCGTAGCGTTCCTTCACGCGGTCGTACATGCCCACCGTCTCAGCGTGCAGGCGCCCCGTGTTCAGCGAGAAGATGCCGATCTTCACGCCGCGCGAAAGAATGGCATGCGTGAGCAGCATGTCTTCGGCGGCGAGGCTGCTGGCTAGCTTGACGCTCTCGTGGCGCGCTGCAATCGAATCGAGCAGCGCGTCGAGGCGTTCAACCTTGGCTTGCAGTTCAGGTGTCATCGAGCGGCTCCCGCAGCGCGTGCGGCGCGGCGACGGAACAGCGGTTCAAGATTGTCGGTCGCGCCCTGATAGCGTTCGGTGAATTCGTCGAAGGCTTTCAGTGCGTCGTTGATGTCCTTGTCTTCGCGTACGGCGAAGGCGTCGAAGCCGCAGCGCGCGTGGAACAGCAACTGGTCGCGCAGCACGTCGCCGATCGCGCGCAGTTCGCCCGCCCACTGATAGCGCTCGCGGAGCAAGCGGCCGATGGAGAAGCCGCGGCCATCCCGGAACACCGGGAAGTCGACGGCGATCAGCGCGATCTTGTCGAAATCCGCGACGACGTCCGCGGGTTCGTCGTCAGGCGCAAGCCACACGCCCAGTTCGTCCTTCGAACGCGACGCCACCAAAGCGTCCTTTTGCTCTTTCCACAGCGAAAAGGGCACGATTACCCGGCCGGCGGGCAACGCATCGACTGCGGGCAGTGCGCCGTCTTCGGCGGCACGCACGACGGACCAGTCGTCATTGACCACGGCGCGGTTCTTGATAATCAAAGCCATCTGCAATTTCCTCGATTGGGTCGTGTGATCAAGCGTGCGCCTGGCGCGACGCGTACACGCGATCCTTGAACGGCGCCATGCCGATGCGGTTGAACGTCTCGATGAAGTGCTCGCCGTCCATGCGGTTCTCGACGAACGTGTCGATCACCTGCGTCACGACTTCGGGCATTTCTTCCGCCGAGAACGACGGGCCGATCACCTTGCCCAGATGCGCGCCGGTCGCGCCCGAGCTTTGCTCGCCGCCGAGCGTCACCTGATACCACTCGGAGCCGTCCTTATCCACACCCAGCACGCCGATGTTGCCGATGTGGTGATGTCCGCACGCGTTGATGCAGCCGGAGATATTGAGCGTCAGGTCGCCGAGGTCGTGCACGAAGTCGAGATCGTTGAAGCGCGCCTGAATGGCGAGCGCGATCGGGATCGACTTCGCGTTCGCGAGCGAGCAGAAATCGCCGCCTGGACACGCAATGATGTCGGTCAGCAAGCCGATGTTCGACGTCGCGAAACCGACCGCCTTCGCGCGTTCCCACACGGCGTACAGATCGCGCTTCTTCACGTTCGCGAGAATCAGGTTCTGCTCGTGCGACACGCGGATTTCGCCGAAGGAGAATTCGTCGGCGAGATCGGCGACGTCGTCCATCTGCTTGTCGGTGGCGTCGCCGGGGGCGATGTTCGTCGGCTTGAGCGACAGCGTCACCGACGCGTACCCCGACACCTTGTGCGGACGCACGTTGCGCTCGACCCAGCGCGCGAACGGCTTGCTGTCGATCAGATGCTTTTCATACGAGGCGTCGGTATCCGGCAGCTTGTCGTAGGCGGGCGGCACGAAGTATTGCGAGACACGGTCGATTTCTTCCTGCGTGAGCGTCGACGGGCCGTCCTTCAGGTGCAGCCATTCTTCCTCGACCTGCTTCGCGAATTTCTCGGGCGAGAGCGCCTTCACGAGAATCTTGATGCGCGCCTTGTACATATTGTCGCGGCGGCCGTAGCGGTTGTAGACGCGCAGCACGGCTTCGCAGTAGGTCAGCAAGTGCTGCCATGGCAGGTCTTCCTTGATGACAGCGCCGACGATCGGCGTGCGACCGAGCCCGCCGCCCGCGAGAATGCTCGCGACGACTTCACCGTTCGCGTCCTTCTTCAGATAGACGCCGAGATCGTGCACTTGCGTGGCCGCGCGGTCTTCGAGCGAGCCGCACACGGCGATCTTGAACTTGCGCGGCAGCCACGCAAATTCGGGGTGAAACGTCGACCACTGGCGCAGCACTTCAGCCCAAGGACGCGGATCGACGATTTCGTCGGGGGCGACGCCCGCGAACTGATCGGCGGTGATGTTGCGGATGCAATTGCCCGAGGTCTGAATGCCGTGCATCTGGACCGCTGCGAGCTTTCTCAGGATCTCCGGCGTTTCCTCGAGCTCGATCCAGTTGAACTGGATGTTCGTGCGCGTCGAGAAGTGGCCGTAGCCGCGGTCGTGCTCGCGCGCGATCGTCGCCAGGACGCGCATCTGGTCGCTGCGCAGGTTGCCGTACGGAATCGCGATGCGATGCATGTACGCGTGGCGCTGCATATAGAGACCGTTCTGCAGGCGCAGCGGACGGAATTCCTCTTCGCTCAACTCGCCCGACAGCCGGCGGCGGACCTGGTCGCTGTATTGAGCGACGCGTTCGTCGACGATGGTCTGGTCGATCTGATCGTATTGGTACATTCGGGGACCCCAAGTTTTTGTCTCGCGCGACGCGTGCACACGCCGCACCTCGATTCCCATTGAGTCAAAAGCGGGGAGCGTCGTTCAGACCAAACGCTCATTTGCTAATGACAAATACAGATATGGAAATTGGAAAAATTGGACAAATCGTAATAAACTTTCTTTATATAGCAAACGACTGAAAAATTACTTTGATATGCGACTGGGTTATAAATGAACCTGCATCAGTTCCGCTTCGTCCGCGAGGCCGTGCGCCAGAACTTCAACCTCACCGAGGCGGCGAAGGCGCTTTTTACGTCGCAGCCGGGCGTTTCCAAGGCGATCATCGAGCTGGAGGACGAGCTGGGCGTCGAAATCTTCACGCGCCACGGCAAGCGCGTGCGCTCGCTCACCGAGCCGGGGCGGATCATCCTCGCCTCGGTGGAAAAAATACTGCAGGAAGTGGAGACGCTCAAACGCGTCGGTAAAGATTACGCTGCGCAGGATCAGGGCAGGCTTGTAATTGCCGCGACGCATACGCAGGCGCGCTACTCGCTGCCCGCCGCCATCGCGGAGTTCAAGAAACGCTACCCGAAGGTGCATCTGTCGATTCTGCAGGGCAGCCCGACGCAGGTCGCCGAAATGGTGATCCACGATCAGGCGGACATCGCCATCGCCACGGAAGCGATCGCCAACTATAAGGAACTCGTCTCGCTGCCGTGCTTTCAGTGGCAACACCTCGCCGTGATGCTGCCGGATCACCCGTTGCTCGAACGCAAGCTCCTGACGCTCGACGATATCGTCCAGTACCCGCTGATCACCTACGACGCCGCGTTCGCCGGCCGCTCGAAGATCAACCAGGCGTTCGCGCTACGCAACCTGGCCCCGGATATCGTGCTCGAAGCGATCGACGCCGATGTCATCAAGACATACGTCGAACTGGGGCTGGGCGTCGGGATCATGGCCGATATCGCGTTCAATCCCGAGCGCGACAAACACCTGCGCGCGATGCCCGTCGGCCATCTGTTCGGGACCAACGTGACGCGGCTCGCCCTCAAGCAAGGCGCGTATCTGCGCAGTTACGTGTATACGCTCGTCGAGCTGCTCTCGCCGTCGATGAACCGCAAGCTGATCGAGCAGGCGCTTTCCGGGGAACACGAAAGCTACGAGCTGTGAGCTTGCCCCCAAACGTCGTCTTCGCCGGTTTTGGCCGGTAAAAATAACGAATTCAACCCTTCCGCCACGGAGACCCGCCAATGAAGTTGCTTCACCGATTCGCCGTTTTGAGTGCTTTGGCCATTGCCAGCGCGGCGGCACAGGCCCAGTTGAAGGTCGGCATCGATCTGTCGAGCACGGGGCCGGCCGCCGCCATCGGCATCACGAGCAAGAACGCGATGCTGATGTGGCCGAAAACCATCGCCGGACTCGACGCCGAATATCTGATCCTCGACGATGGCTCCGACCCCGGCGCCGCCGTGCGCAACATCCGCAAGCTGATCACCGAGGACAAGGCAGACGTGATCGTTGGGCCGAACATCACGCCGGCCGCGCTGGCGGCGCTCGATCCGGTCGCCGAATACGAGACGCCGATGATCACGCTGATCGGCTCGGCGTCGGTCGTGGAGCCGCAGGAAGGCAAGAAGGTGTGGGCGTTCAAGATGGCGCAGACCGACCGCGCGATGGCCGACGTCATGACGCGCTACATGGCGAATCACGGCGTAAAGACGGTGGGTTTCATCGGTTTCGCCGATAGCTACGGCGATAGCTGGTTCAACGAGTTCTCGAAATTCGCCGACTTGCGGCATATCAGGATAGTCGCGGCGGAACGCTTCAACCGGACCGATGCGAGCGTCACCGGCCAGATTCTCAAACTGATGGCCGCGAAGCCGGACGCGGTGCTGATCGCCGGCGCCGGAACGCCGACGGTGCTGCCGCAGCGTACGCTCGTCGAGCGCGGGTACAAGGGCGCGATCTACCAGACGCACGGCATCGCGACGCCGGAATTCATCAAGCTGGGCAGCAAGGACGTCGAAGGGACGCTGTTCCCGACGCAGCCGGTAGTCGTCGCGCGGACGCTGCCCGCCGATCATCCTTCAAAGAAGGCGGCGCTTGCGTTCGTGAATGCGTACGAGGGGAAGTACGGGCCGGGCTCGGTTACGCAGTTCGCAGGCGATGCGGCGGGCGTCTACCCGCGTCTCACCGACGCTGTCACGCGTGCGCTCAAGGCCGGTCAGCCGGGGACAAAGGCGTTTCGCGTCGCGCTGCGCTCGGAGCTGGAGCACGCGCACGAGCTGGTCGTACCGAACGGCGTGGTCAACACGAGCGCGACCGATCACGTCGGACTGGATCAGCGCGCGAGTGTGATGGGCGTGATCAGGAACGGGCAGTTCACGTATCTGAGCCAGTAAGCGCGGTGCATCGCGGGACCGCGGCGCCCTTGCCTCCGTCCCGAATTTCCGACATAATCGCTGACTTGCCGACTGTCGTGCCTTTGAACGGAGCGCCGGTCTCGCAAGTCTTCGAAGGTCAGTAAGTGCGGTTGCCCAGGTGGTGAAATTGGTAGACGCAGGGGACTCAAAATCCCCCGCCGCAAGGCGTGCCGGTTCGATTCCGGCCCTGGGCACCAACTCTCTCGCGTCGCTTCAGACGCTCGCTGTAAAAATCCCCTCTCGCTTTTAGCTTTTCCCTCATACGAATCCACGCATTCCGGCGCTGGTCTTAAGAATGTTTCGCTGCCAGAATCGTTGCACTCGCCGCTGCGAATGCGATCGCTGACATCGCACAGCGAAACAACGACAATGGGCCGCGCAACGAGCCTTTGTTGACTTTTTTGCTGCTCCACACGCCGATTGTTCGGCTTACTGAGTTATTCTGCGGCGAGAATCGTTGCGCCCGGACGCCGTTCGTCCGGGCCGGACTCCACCGGGTACGGCATGATTCGTTCCAAATACTCTCTGCAGCTCGATTCCGTGATCTGCGCGCGATGCGGCGCAACGTCGAGAAGCGAGGACGATACCTGCCCCTTCTGCGGCGCTGATCGCGAAGGCGCGATCTTCACGTCCGATCGTCAGACACTCATCGAGGAACTGCCGCGCGCTGGCTGGCTCGTGACGATGGTGCGCAAGAACAGCCTCGTGTATCCGAGCCTGCGTGAGCAGGAGCAAGGCGCGCCCGAGCCGGTTGTCGAGCGGCGGCGCGTACCTGTGCGCACGATTGCGATGGGCGGCATCGTCGTGGTGGGGCTGGGCCTCGGGTTGATGCTGCATTCCAATGTGCGCACGCCGGCGCGACCGCCTGCGTTGACCGCGGCGCAGAGTGCGGGCGGATCGATTGCGCCGGCGGGGCAAGCGCCTGGCGCAGTCGCTGACGGGCGCGGGACGCCGCCGGGTGCTCTGATTGGCTCGCTGCCTGCGGCGAAATCGGCTGGCGCGGCGGCGTCGGGTCAAGTGGCGGCGAGCGAGGCGAACACGCAGGCGTCCCGTAGTGCGGTGGTTCAGGCACAACCGTCGACGAGTGTCGCGATGAATTCGCCGTCGGTCGTCGCTAAAGCTGCGACGTCGAGCGCGGCTTCCGCGCGCACCGCATCTGCTGCACCGACAAACCCGGCCGCTCCGGCGCGCACAGCCTCGGCGGACATCGCGCGGCAGTCCGCCCCATCAGCGAGCCTCAGCGCGCCCGCTCACACCACTTCCGCGGAAACCGCGCAGCAGCTTGCCACCCCGGCCGACTCTACCGCTTCAGCGCGCACTGCGCCTGCAGACGCGGTGCAGCAGTCCGGCACCCCGGCAAGCCCCACCGCTCCGACTCGCACCGCTTCCGCAGACGGCGTGCAGCAGCCCGCTCCCACGGCAAGCCTGACCGCCCCGGCGCGCACAGCCTCGGCGGACGTCGTTCAGCAGCCCGCGCTCGAGGCAAACCCCGCCGCCCCACCACGAACCGCCACCAGCACCCAGCGCCCCGCCGTCCCGACCCGCACGGCCTCCGACATCCGCCGCTCGCTCGCGTCCCGCGATCTCGCGGGTGCCCGCCGGCAACTTCAGACCGTCCCCGCGAGCCAGCAAGACAGCGCGGAAATCCAGCGCCTGGCCGATCGTCTGACGCGTCTCGAAGCCCAGCGCGATGCCGCGATACAACGCGCGCGGAATTGCGCGGCGTCGAAGGCATCGACGTGTGTGGTCCGGAACGCGAATCGCGCGCTCTCCATCGACGCGCGTAGTCCGCAGGCGCTGGCGCTGCTGCGGCACGCGTCCTCGCAGCCGAAGACCGCTCCGTCCGCGCCGCCGCCAAAAACGTACGTTGCGGCGGGTTCGCCGCCGAAGGCCATCGAGCGCCCACAAACCGACGATACTCAGCACAAGCAGTCCAAGTTCACCTTGTTCGGCTGGGGCGTCCCGACGGTATCGAAAGGTCGCGGCGAGGCTCATTGAGCGCGCCGCCGCGCGTCCGCGCGAGGACGCCAGTACCGAAGTTTCAGCAGTTCATGAATGTGCGCGGCCGCTGACCAGCGGAAAGGATTGCACGACCAAACGACGTGAAACGACCTGCGATCCCGCCGACTTCCACCGCGACATTCCACCTTTCAACCACCTTCCCACCGGAATAACCCCCCACGCGCAAACGTTTAGAGATGACGTAACCACTGCGGGCGCGGATGCGCCGGAGGTCGTCATCATGAAATCAGGAGCGCTGCGCGGAATTACCTTGGCCGTCGTGTTGACCGCACTAGCGGCACTGAGCCTCGCCTCGTGCGGCGGCTCGGACCATCCGATGGCCACGCAATTCAAATCGACAATCCTCGTCTCCGACGGCGCCGTCGCCGCGCCGCACACCGACGCGAATCTAAAAAATGCCTGGGGCGTCGCGTTCAACCCGAAGGGCTTCGTGTGGGTCGCCAACAACGCCACGCAGACGGCCACGCTCTACGACGGCAACGGCGTCGTGCAGTCGCTGGTGGTGAGCATTCCGGCGACGGCATCCGGCCCCGCCAGTCCGACCGGCATCGTCTTCAACGGCAGCACAACGGATTTCATCGCCTCGAAAGGAGGCAAATCGGGCGCTGCGGCGTTCATCTTCGCGGGCGAAGGCGGCTCGATCACGGCATGGTCGCCGAGCGTCGACCTGACCCACGCGATCACCGTCTCCGATTCCAGCGCGTCCGGCGCCGTCTACAAAGGTCTCGCGATCGGCAGCGCGAACGGCGCCGCCCGCCTCTACGCGACCGACTTCCACAACCGCCGCATCGACGTTTTCGACAACGCGTTCAACAAGATCGCGCTCCCGAACGCCTTCCAGGACCCGCAGATCCCGGCGAACTTCGCGCCGTTCGGCATCCAGGCGATCGGCCCGAAGCTCTATGTGACCTACGCGCAACAGGACAGCGACGCCCATGACGACGTCGCGGGCCCCGGCCTCGGTTTCGTCGACGTCTTCGATACGAGCGGCAACCTGCTGATGCGCCTCGAACATGCGATGCAGCTCAACGCGCCGTGGGGCGTCTCGCAGGCGCCGGGCAACTTCGGCACGCTTTCCAACGATATCCTCGTCGGCAATTTCGGCGACGGCACGATCAACGCGTTCGATCCGTCGAGCGGCCAGTTCGTCGGCACGCTGCAGAATTCGAGCGGCGCGGCATTCGTGCAGCCCGGCCTGTGGGGCATCGCGTTCGGCAACGATCTCAATGCGCAGCCGTCGAACACGCTGTTCTTCGCCGCTGGTCCGAACGACGAAAAGGACGGCGTGTACGGGCGCATCGACATGCAGTGACGCCGCTTTGCCTGGGCGCGCGGTCCGAGTAGCCGGAGCGCATCGCCGTGTGGCACGCCGCCCGCATGGCCGGGCGGCGCGTTTCTTCGCCGGATCGACGCATTGTTAAAATGCGCGCCTCACTTCCGGCGATTCCGATGGATCTCGAACGCATTCTCTTTTCTCAAGGTTTCGGGTCGCGCCGCCAGTGCCGCGCGATCATCGCCGACGGCCGCGTGCGGATCGGCGGCGAAATCCTGACCGATCCCGCCACCGACTTCCCCACACTTTCACCGCTCGATTTCGAAGTCGATGGGGAGCGCTGGCGGTATCGCGAGAAGGCATATCTCGCGCTGAACAAGCCTGCGGGCTACGAGTGCTCGCGCGATCCGCAGCATCATTTAAGTGTGTTTCACCTGCTGCCGCCGCAATTGACGACGCGCGGCGTGCAGTGCGTCGGCCGGCTCGATCAGGACACGACCGGCCTTCTGCTCCTGTCCGATGACGGCGCGTTCGTCCATGCGTTCACGTCGCCGAAAAGGAAGGTGCCGAAGGTCTATCTCGCGACGACGCGTCATCCGATCGACGACGCGCAGCTCGCCGCCCTGCGCGACGGCGTGTTGCTGCACGGCGAATCGAAACCGAGCGCGGCGCTCGCGGCGCATCAGCGCGACGAGCGTCTGCTGGAACTGACCGTGCTCGAAGGCAAATACCACCAGGTGAAGCGAATGGTCGCGGCGGCGGGCAATCGGGTGGAGAAGCTGCATCGCGCGCGCATCGGCGGATTCGAGCTGCCTGCGACGCTCGCCGAAGGCCAATGGTGCTGGCTTGACGAGGCGGAACTCGCGGCCCTGCGGCGGGAATAAGTGTTGCTTTTGGTGCGTAACCAGACGGTTCTCGCCATTAACGAATAGAACGATCATGCAAATCGGTGAAAGCACCTACCGCCGGGCGTTGCAGCGCAGCATGCCTTATTGAAAGGTCACACTTATACTCGAATCACGGGTACTGAAAACGAACTATCAAAAAAGCTGGAGGGCATCATGGTCTCCCATTTGACCGTCGCGCTCGTGGCGTTCGTCGCGCTGAGTGCGGTATTGATCGGGGCGTTGGCTTTCACGATGCACAGGCGTCACAAGTACGAGCCGAATCTCATCGGCGCGCTGATTGGCGCTTTGCTGTGCTTCGTGCTGCTCGAAACGATTCCGGCGCTGATCTAGCGGCGCAGGAAATCGTCGACGGTGGAATAGCGCAAGTCGTAACCGAGTTCGCGCTTGAGCCGCGTATTGGTGAGGCGCCGCGATTCGCGCATGAACGACAGCGTAATCGGTTCGAGAACCCGTTGGGCTTCTTCCCGCGTGATGCGAGGCACGCGCGGCATGCCTTTCGCGTCGGCGACGCGGTCGAAGTAATCTCCCATGGGCAGATCGGTATCGTCCGATGCGTTGAGCGCGCGTTGCGGTTTCGCGCGCGCGAGTGAGCGCACGAGGATGGCGGCGAGATCGTCGGCGTGGATGTGGTTCGTAAAGACGTCTTCGTCGGCGACGAGCGCTGGCATGCCCCTTTCGATGCGCGCAATCGGCAGGCGATTGCCCGCGTAGATGCCCGGAATCCGCACGATCGATATACGCCAGCCACCGCGCACGGCCGCGCGCCGCAGTTGCGATTCGGCCGAAACCCGCCGCTTCGCGCGCGCGTTCCCGGGACGCACGGGCCGCGTCTCGTCGATAAGCGCACCGCCGCAGTCCCCGTAGACGCCCGTCGTGCTCGCGTAGACGAGGCGGATACGCGTGGTCGGGAAAGGTGCGTCGGGTACAATGGACGGAGTTTTGCGGACCTTTCGCGGCTCTTTCGCATTCGCGCGAAACCAGGCTCGCCATGCACGAAACGGCGCTGTTGCACTCGCCGTGCCGCGCGCGACGCTGCGCCTCCGCGTGGACAATGCAGCGATCAGCGCCTGCGTGCGGCGGTCGATGTTGCCGTCCTTTTGCGGCGGCGCGAGGTGCAGCACGGTCGTCGATATCCCGGCGAGGCGCGCGAGGCTGGCGCGGTCGTCGAGATCGCCGCAGATCGGCGTCGTGCCCGCCGCGCGCAGTTCGGCGACCCGTTCGCGATGGCTTGTGAGCGCGATGACGCGGGGCGCCGCGGCGCGCGTCTTGAAGAGCGGCACGGCGCGCAGCCCGACATCGCCGCAGCCGACGATCAACACGCGCGCGCGGCGCAGGATTCGAGTGGCAATCATGTCGTGCATTGTAGCCGCGGCATGCCGCCTGTCATGAAGCAGGATTGAACACCCTCCAACTCATAACGATCTATGGCTTTCAACGTAACGCTCCGGCAAAGCGGCCGGCAGTTTCAAGTGGAACCCGACGAAGCGGTGCTCATCGCCGCCCTCCGCCAGGGCATCGGCCTGCCGTACGGCTGCAAGAACGGCGCGTGTGGTTCGTGCAAGGGCACCATCGTGAGCGGCGAGGTCGAACAGGCGCCGCACTCGTCGTCGGCGTTGTCGAACGATGAAAAGACGCGCGGCATGGCGCTTTTCTGCTGCGCGACCGCGCAAACCGACCTCGAAATCGACGTGCGCGAAGTCGCGGGCGTCGGCGACGTGCAGGTGAAGAAGCTGCCCTGCCGCGTCAACGCGCTCGAACGCAAGGCCGCCGACGTCGTCGAGCTCAAATTGCAGTTGCCCGCCAACGAGCGGCTGCAATACCTCGCCGGCCAGTACATCGAGTTCATCCTGAAGGACGGCAAGCGCCGCAGCTATTCGATGGCAAGCCCGCCGCATCACGAAGGCCCGCTCGAACTGCACATCCGTCACATGCCCGGCGGCACGTTCACCGATCACGTCTTCGGCGCGATGAAAGAGCGCGACATTCTTCGCTTCGAAGGCCCGCTCGGCACGTTCTTCCTGCGCGACGACTCCGAGAAGCCGATCGTGCTGCTCGCGTCCGGCACGGGCTTCGCGCCGATCAAGGCGATCATCGAACACGCGGTGTTCAATAACCTGAACCGCCCGATGACGCTCTACTGGGGTGGCCGTCGCAAGCAGGACTTGTACATGATGGATCTCGCCGAGCAATGGGCGAAGGACGTGCCGAACTTCAAGTTCGTGCCGGTCCTCTCCGAACCCGACGCCACCGATGGCTGGACCGGCCGCACGGGCTTCGTTCATCGGGCTGTCATCGAAGATCTGCCAGACTTGAGCGCGTACCAGGTGTACGCGTGCGGCGCGCCGGTGATGGTGGAATCGGCGCAACGCGACTTTACGAGTCATCACCGGCTACCGGAAGACGAGTTCTACGCGGATTCGTTCACTAGCGCCGCCGATCTCGCGCATCCGGTCTGATCACCTTAACGCGCGGACAGAAAATCCGCGCGTTAAGGTTTACACGCTCAAACGTCGTATCGTATCCTTCGCGAATGATCGAAATCCAGACCAGCCTCCGACGTCGCCGCTCGCCGCTTCCCTAGGGATGCCGCTGGCTCGTCACGGATTCGCGCTCATGTTCTGTTCGATGCGCACGAAATGAAGCCACGGGACCCCGTGGCTTTTGTTTTTTCCGACGCCGCTTTTTTCAACCATCGTTGTCGCTCTCGTGGAGCCCGCTGTCATGAATTTCAATGAGTACCCCGTCGAATCGCTGATGTTCATCACGAACCGCCCTGAAATCGTGTTCACGCACGGCAAAGGCTCATGGCTCTACGACAACACCGGCAAGCGCTATCTGGACTTCATCCAGGGCTGGGCCGTGAACTCGCTCGGCCACTGCAACGACGGCATGATCGAGGCGATGGACAGGCAGGCGCGCACGCTCATCAACCCGTCGCCGGCGTTCTACAACGCGCCGATGGCGCAGCTAGCCGGTTTGCTCACGCAGCACAGTGTCTTCGACAAGGTGTTCTTCGCGAACAGCGGCGCCGAAGCGAACGAAGGCGCGATCAAGCTCTCGCGCAAGTGGGGCAAGAAGTTCAAGGGCGGCGCGTACGAGATCATCACGTTCGATCACAGCTTCCACGGCCGCACGCTCGCGACCATGTCGGCGAGCGGCAAGGCCGGCTGGGACACGATCTACGCGCCGCAGGTGCCGGGCTTCCCGAAGGCCGAGTTGAACGACATCGCGTCGGTCGAGCGGCTGATCACGGATAAGACCGTTGGCGTAATGCTCGAGCCGATCCAGGGCGAAGGCGGTGTGATTCCCGCGACGCGCGAATTCATGCAGCAACTGCGCGCGCTGACGAAAAAGCACAACCTGCTCTTGATTGTCGATGAAGTGCAAAGCGGTTGTGGCCGCGCGGGCACGCTGTTCGCGTACGAACTGTCGGGCGTCGAGCCGGACATCATGACGCTCGGCAAGGGCATCGGCGGCGGCGTGCCGCTGGCGGCGCTGCTGGCGAAGGCCGAAATCGCGTGCTTCGAGCCGGGCGATCAGGGCGGCACCTACAACGGCAATCCGCTGATGACGGCGGTAGGCTATTCGGTGATCTCGCAAATGACGGCGCCCGGTTTTCTCGAAGGCGTGCGCGAGCGCGGCGAGTATCTGAAGTCGCACCTGCTTCAGCTTTCGGAAGAACGCGGCTTCAAGGGCGAGCGCGGCGAGGGCCTCTTGCGCGCGCTGCTGCTCGATTCGGACAACGGCGCGCAGATCGTCGAGAAAGCGCGTCTGATGGGGCCCGACGGCCTGCTGCTGAACGCGGCGCGTCCGAACCTCCTGCGCTTCATGCCCGCGCTGAATGTGACGAAGGACGAAATCGACCAGATGATGGCGATGCTGCGCACCGTGCTGGATTCGCTGTGAGAATCCGCGTTTTCGACGCACGCGACGCCGATGCGGTGATCGCGCTCTGGCGACGCGTGTTCCCCGAATACGCCGATCCCGCGAAGCCGCAGCGCGATCCGCGCGTGTCGATCGCGAACAAGCTCGCGACGCAACCGGAGCTGTTTTTCGTGGGCGTTGTCGATGGGCGCGTGATCGGCACGATCATGGCGGGCTACGACGGACATCGCGGATGGCTGTATTCGCTGGCCGTCGATGAAACCGCGCGCGGTAACGGCTACGGGCGCGCGCTGGTCCAGCATGCGGAAAGCGAGCTGGCGAAGCGCGGCTGTCCGAAGGTGAATCTGCAGATTCTCGCCAGCAAAGCCGACGTGCAGGCGTTCTACGCCAAACTCGGCTATCACGCCGATGAAGTCGTGAGCTTCGGCAAGCGGCTTCAGTCGGCGCCGGCGTCGGCGTCGGCGTAAAAAAACCGCATGCGTTTCGAGCGCATGCGGTTCTTCGTTCGATGCAGCCTGTCGCGAATCACTCGCCCAGGTAAGCCGCCCGCACCTTCGGATCGTCGAGCATCGTCTTCGCGTCGCCCGTCATCGTGACGAGACCCGAATCCATCACATAGCCGCGATTCGCCGCCTGCAACGCGAGCCGCGCGTTCTGCTCCACGAGCAACACCGTCAGCCCTTCGCTCGAAATCTCGCGCACCACTTCGAAGATCTTTTCGACCATGATCGGCGAGAGACCCATCGACGGCTCATCGAGCAGCAGCAGTTTCGGACGCGACAACAGCGCCCGCGCCATCGCCAGCATCTGCTGTTCGCCGCCCGAAAGCGTCCCCGCATACTGCGACGCGCGTTCCTTCAGCCGCGGAAAGAAGCCGAACATGCGGTCGGTGTCTTTCTGGATCTGATCGGCATCGTTGCGCAGGTACGCGCCCATCTGCATGTTTTCCAGAATCGACATCCGCGCGAAGATGCCGCGCCCTTCCGGCACCATCGCGAGACCGCGCTTGAGCAGCTCATGCGTCGGCACGCCCTTGATCGACTGGCCCATGTATTCGATGTCACCCGCCGAATACGGCTTGAGTCCCGTAATGGCCTTCATCGTCGTGGTCTTGCCCGCGCCGTTCGCGCCGATCAGCGTGACGAGTTCGCCCTGCCCGACCTCCAGATCGACACCCTTGACCGCCTGAATCCCGCCGTAATTGACCTGCAGGCCCTTGATTTTCAACATCGCGTTAGTCGTCGCCATCAGTGGACCCCTGCTCCCAGATATGCCTCGATCACCTTCGGGTCCTTCTGCACGTCCTGCGGCAGACCCTCGGCGATCACCTTGCCGTAATCGAGCACCGTCATCCGGTTGCACAATCCCATCACCAGTTTCACGTCGTGTTCGATCAGCAGAATCGTCTTGCCGTCGGCGCGGATCTTGTCGAGCAGGCGCGTGAGTTCCACTTTTTCCGTCGCGTTCATGCCGGCGGCGGGTTCATCGAGTGCGAGCAGCTTCGGATCGGTCGCCAATGCACGCGCGATTTCCAGACGCCGCTGGTGCCCGTACGACAGATTGCGCGACGTGTAATCCGCGTATTGCAGCACGCCCACGTATTCGAGCAGCTCAAGCGCGCGTTCCTTGATCTCGCGCTCTTCACGCCGTTCGGCCGGCGTCTGGAACACCGCGCCGATCAGGCCGTGTTTCGTGCGCACGTGGCGCCCGACCATCACGTTTTCCAGCGCCGTCATGCCGCCGAAGAGACGAATGTTCTGGAACGTGCGCGCAATGCCCGCCTGCGCCACCTGATAGACGGCAGTCGGCGTGTACGCCACGCCGTCGAGCTTGAAGACGCCCGAATCCGGCGTGTAGAGGCCCGTGATCACGTTGAAGAACGTCGTCTTGCCGGCGCCGTTCGGGCCGATCAGGCCGTAAATCTCGCCCGCCTTGATTTCGAGACGCACGTCGGAAAGCGCCTGCAAGCCGCCGAAGCGCTTGTTGACGCCCTGCACGGACAATCGAGTTTGTTGTTCGCTCATGTCTGGTTCCCCCGCTTTAAGCGCGCACCGGCTTCTTGCCAGCGCGCTTCGCGATCTTCGCGATCTTGTCTTCGTGTTTTGCGGCGGGCCACAGGCCTTCCGAGCGATACAGCATGATCAGCACCATCGCCAGGCCGTACAGCAACTGACGGATGACTTCCGTATCGACGATCTGATGACCAAAGATGGCGTTTTGCAGCGGGCCCATCGTCGAGCGCAGGAATTCGGGGAACACGGCAAGCAACACCGCGCCGAGAATCACGCCGGGGATGTGGCCCATGCCGCCGAGCACCACGCAGGCCAGCACGACGATCGATTCCCAGAACGTGAACGATTCCGGCGACACGAAGCCCTGGAACGCGCCGAACATCGCGCCCGACAAGCCGCCGAACGACGCGCCCATCGCGAACGCGAGCAGCTTGACGTTACGGGTGTTGATGCCCATCGCCTTGGCGGCGATTTCGTCTTCGCGGATCGCGGCCCATGCGCGGCCGATACGCGAGTGCTGCAGGCGCGTACAGACCCAGATCACGAACAGCGCGCACAGCACGAACAGGTAGTAATACATGTACACGGACGGGAACTTCAGTCCGAAGAACTCGTGCGTCTGCGAGAGGTTGAAGCCGGCGACGGTCACCGGATCGATGCCGGTAATGCCCTTCGGACCGTTCGTGATGTTGATCGGACGATCGAGGTTGTTCATGAAGATCCGGACGATTTCCCCGAAACCCAAGGTCACGATCGCGAGGTAGTCGCCGCGCAGACGCAGCGTCGGTGCGCCGAGCAGCACGCCGAAGGTCGCCGCGAGCGCCATCGCGCAGGGCACGATCAGGAGGAACGGGACGTGCAATCCGCCGGGCGCGAGGTGCGCGATCCATTCGAACTGATTGGTCAACTGCGGCGACGACAGCAACGCCGCCACATAAGCGCCGACCGCGTAGAACGCGATATAGCCCAGGTCCAGCAGGCCGGCGAAGCCGACCACCACGTTTAGCCCCAGCGCCAGCATCACGTAGAGCATCGCGAAGTCGAGCACGCGGACCCAGTAATTGCCGCCGGCCGCGCCGATCACCATCGGCGCCATGATCACGAGCGCGGCGACCAGAATCGTGATCGCGTAGCTTTTCGCGCCTTTTTTCTCGGGGATGAGCGTCGTCGACGGCTCAATCGGTTGAATCGATGTCATTTTTTTACGCTCCCTGTTATGCGCGGTCAGCCACACGTTCGCCGAGCAAGCCGGACGGACGGAACACAAGCACGATGATCAGCACGACAAACGCGAACACGTCCTGGTAGTTACTGCCGAAGACGCCGCCCGTCAGGTTGCCGATGTAACCCGCGCCCAACTGTTCGATGAGGCCGAGCAGCACGCCGCCGACCATTGCGCCGCCCAAGTTGCCGATCCCGCCCAGCACCGCCGCCGTGAATGCCTTCAAACCAGGGATAAAGCCCATGTAGAAGTGCGCGTTGCCGTATTCGGAGGCGATCATGACGCCGGCGAGTGCCGCGAGCGCCGAGCCGATCATGAAGGTCGCGGAAATCACGAAGTTCGGGTTCACGCCCATCAGCGAAGCGACGCCGGGGTTTTCAGCGATCGCGCGCATCGCGCGGCCGAGGCGCGTCTTGTGCACGAGCAGCAGGAGCCCGCCCATCACGAGGAACGCCACGACGATGATCACGATTTCGGTCATCGAGATCACGGCGCCCGGACGATCGGCGGTTGCGGTGATCACGTTGATCGGATCGGTCGGGAGGAGCTGCGGGAACGGCAGCGGATTGCGGCCCCAGATCATCATCGCGAGCGTCTGGAGGAGAATCGACACGCCGATCGCGGTGATCAGCGGGGCGAGACGCGGTGCCTTGCGGAGCGGCCGGTAAGCCACGCGTTCGATCGTGTAGCCGACGAGCGCGCAGACCACGGCAGCAACCGCCAGCGCGATGACCAGCATGATCGGCCCGGGCAAGCCGGGAAAGTGATTCGTCATGACGCCGATGGCGGACAGCGCCACCATTGCGCCGACCATCAGCACGTCGCCGTGCGCGAAGTTGATGATGCCCAGAATGCCGTACACCATCGTATAACCCAGTGCGATGATGGCGTAGACGCTGCCAAGCACCAGACCGTTCAAGATCTGCTGGATGAAAATATCCATTTAAAGCTCCTTAGCCCGTGCGACCAGATACCGCTTTATCACCGGCCGATAAACCGGTGTGAAGCGAAATCGAGAACGGCACCGCGCGTACGTGTGAAAAAACCGGTAAGGGTCAATCGTCCCGACCCGCGCCCGCTGCCGGATCTGGCTGCGGACACCTGTCGGACGGATACGGAAACGGCGCCACCGGGTAGCTGGCGCCGTCAGGCTGCAAACGCCCTGCCATCACTGCTTCACGACATCCAGGACGTTTTTCTTGCCATCCTTGAAGTCATAAAGCGTGATCGTGCCTCCCTTCAAATCGCCTTTGTCGTCGAATGCGATATGTCCCGTCAGACCGTTAAAATCGGTCGACGCGATCGCAGCGAGCACCTTGGGCGCGTCGATGGAATTGGCGCGTTTCATTGCGTCGACGATCACGTACATTGCGTCATACGTGAACGGCGCGTAAATCTGCACCGGCGTGTGAAAGCGGGCTTCGTATTTCTGGGAGAAGTCCGCTCCCTTGTCCATCTTCGAAAGCGCGAGACCCGCTTCCGAACAGACGAGGTTTTGCACGGCATCACCCGCGAGCGCCGCGACCTTGTCGGTGCACACCCCGTCACCGGCAAGAATCTTTGCCTTGATGCCAGCCGCCGCCGCTTCCTTGATGAAGGGGCCGCCGGTCACATCCATCCCGCCGTACATCACGACGTCGGGCTGGGATCGTTTTATTTTTGTCAGGATCGCCTTGTAGTCGCGCGTCTTTTCGCTGGTCGCCTCGCGCGAGAGCACCTTGATGCCGCTCGTTTGCGCCGTCTTCGAAAATTCGTCAGCCAGGCCGCGGCCGTAGGCGGAGGTATCGTCGACGATCACGACTTTCTTCGCGTGCAGCGTCTTCGCGGCGTAGTCGGCGAGCACCGGCCCCTGCAGCGCATCCGTTGCGACGACGCGGAACGTCGTCTTGAAACCCTGCTTCGTGTACTGCGGGTTGGTGGTCGAGGGCGAGATCTGCGCCACGTTGGCGTCGCTGTAGATCTTCGCTGCCGGGATCGACACACCCGAATTCATATGACCGATGACGGCGACCACCTTGTCGTCGATCAGGCGCTGCGCGGCTTCCGTGCCGGTGCGCGGATCGGCGGCGTCGTCCTGGGCGTCGAGTACGAGCTTGATCGGATGCCCGTCGATCGTGAGGCCCTGCGCGCTGATTTCCTCGAGCGCGAGGCGGGCGCCGTTCTCGTTGTCCTTGCCGAGATGCGCCTGCAAGCCGGTCAGCGGCGCGACATGGCCGATCTTCACGACCGTCGCCGCTTCGCTCGCCGGCGGTGGCGGTGCAGCGGCGGCGGGCGCCGACGCGGAACTCGCGGCCGATGCCCCTGTGCTCGCCTCGCCATCGCTTTTCTTGCTGCATGCGGTGCTCATCGCAACCGCAGCCGCGATGGTCACGGCGTAAGCAAACTTGACTCGCATTAAGTAGGTCTCCTGCGCCTTGGAAAGCTGATGTTTCAGGCCCTTCCGGCCTGGAACGCGCGCATTGTAACGCTAATTATGAGACGGGCAATATTGTTATGTGACAGGGGTTTTCCTGCATTGCAACCGTTATTTTTGACCGATTTTCGCGCTCAGGCGCAACCAGGTTGCGATCTAGGTTTGTGCAGCAGTTGCACCAAAAATGTAAGTGTCTCGCCGGCCCAGGTTTGTAAGGTTCGCGTCGGTCGTGATTGGTAAGGGAAATCCCTGCATTGCCGTCGCTGCAAAGCGCGCACCATTTGAGTGCGATTATTTTTTGGATTTAAAGTTCTTTCAAACAAAGTACGTTATTTTTGACGCATACAAGATACTGGATGTGCGCAAAAAAGCGCCCCGAAGGACGCTTCTAATTTCACCGTATCACTGCGGCAGAGCCAATCCGCGTGGCAAGGGAAACGAAATCGTCTCCTCGATGCCGTCGAGCGGCCGCACATTGCGCACGCCGAGTTCACGCAGCCGCGCGATGACCGCCTGCGCCAGCACCTCGGGCGCCGACGCACCCGCCGTCACGCCGATCCGCTTCTTGCCTTCGACCCACTTCGGGTCGATCTGCGTCGGCGAATCGACCATATAGGCGGGGATGCCGCGCTTCTCGGCCACTTCGCGCAGACGGCTCGAATTCGAACTGTTCGGGCTGCCGACCACGATCACCACGTCGCACTGCGGTGCGAGAAACTTCACCGCGTCCTGGCGATTCTGCGTCGCGTAGCAGATGTCCTGCTTCTTCGGCTCTTTCACGAGCGGGTATTTCGTCTTGAGCGCATCGATGATGGCCGATGCGTCGTCCACCGACAGCGTCGTCTGCGTCACGTACGCGATGCGCTCGGGGTTCGGCAACGCGAGCGCCATGACGTCGTCGATATCCTCGACGAGGTGCATGCCTTCGCCCGCCTGCCCCATCGTGCCTTCGACTTCCGGATGCCCCTTGTGCCCGATCATCACGATGTCGAAGCCTTCCTGGCGCATCTTCGCGACTTCCATGTGAACCTTGGTCACGAGCGGACAGGTGGCGTCGAACACGCGCAGGCCGCGCGTTTCGGCCTCGCCGCGCACCGCCTTCGAGACGCCGTGCGCGCTGAAGATCAGCGTGCTGCCGGCCGGAACGTCGGCGAGATCCTCGATGAAAATCGCGCCCTTCTTGCGCAGGTCCTCGACGACATAGGCGTTGTGCACGATTTCGTGACGCACGTAGATGGGCGCGCCGAACAGTTTGATGGCGCGCTCGACGATCTCGATCGCGCGATCGACGCCCGCGCAGAAGCCGCGCGGCTGCGCGAGCAGTATTTCGACATCGGTGAGGGTGTCAGCAAGGCTCATGGCTACAGAATTCCGATGATTTTCACTTCGAACGCCAGCGCCTGGCCGGCGAGCGGGTGGTTGAAGTCGAACAGCGCCGACGTTTCGCCGACTTCCTTCAGCACGCCCGCATAGCGGCCGCCGCCGGGCGCGTTGAATTCGACGAGATCGCCCGGAGAAAAATCCTCACCGATCATGCTGTTTTCGCGCAGCGTCGCGAGCGACACGCGCTGGATCAGCTCCGGATTACGGGGACCGAACGCCTGCTCGGGCGTTAGCTGAAAGGTCGAATGGTGGCCGACCTTGAGCCCGAGCAGAATCTCTTCGAGCGGCGGCGCCAGTTGACCGGCGCCCAGCAGGAGCGTTGCGGGCTTGTCGGTGAAGGTATTGACGATGTCAGCACCATCGGCAAGTGCGAGCCGGTAATGAAGTGTGACGTGCGAACCGGGTTTCACCTCGGAGATATCGATGATGCTCATGTGTATTGGACGTAGCCGGTCAGTCGGAGACAGGACGCGCGCGGAAGACGCCGCGAAGACCGGGCGAAGCAGCGCGCCAAACCTCTATTGTAAAACACAGTTGCAAGGGGACGCCGCGCGTCGGTTCGTCGCGAGTATGCGCCCGTACTATATAGAGAGCGGGGGGTGGGTCGCCGGCGGGGCGCGACAACGGGGGCAGGCATGAACGCAAATCTCCGGCTGGTCGCGGGTGGTGGCCCGGCGCGCGTATTGCCTATCCGCGATTGGGCGGAGAGCGAGCGGCCGCGTGAACGGTTGCTCGAAACGGGCGCCACTTCTCTTTCCGATGCCGAATTGTTCGCGCTCTTCCTGCAGTCGGGCATCCCCGGCTGGACTGCGGTCGATCTCGCGCGCGAACTGCTGGCGCATTTCGGCAGCCTGCGCAGCGTCCTTGACGCGTCCGCCAAGCAGTTGTGCGCGCTGCGCGGCATTGGACCGGCGCGGGCGGCGCAGTTGCTCGCGGTGTCTGAACTGTGCCGGCGGGCACTCGCCGAAAAAGCACGCGACCGCGCTTTGCTTGATACACCAGGCGCCGTCGAGGATTATTTGAAGTTGCTGATAGGCACGCGGCCCTATGAGGTGTTCGTCAGCCTCTATCTCGACGCGAGGCATAAGTTGCTGCACGTTGAGGAATCGGCGCGCGGTTCGATCACACGCGTCGCGGTGTATCCGCGGGAGATCGTGCGACGGGCGCTGTCGCTGAATGCGGTGGGGCTGGTCGTCGCGCATAATCATCCGTCGGGTGGGGTCGCGCCGAGCGCCAGTGACCGGTATCTCACGCGCACGCTGCAAGACGCGCTCACGCTGATCGATGTGCGGCTGCTCGACCATATGGTAGTGGCATCGAACGAAATCTTCTCCTTCGCCCGGAACGGTTGGCTCTGAACCGTGCACGCGCGGTTTCTGTCTCATATCCCGCTTCGCTACAATGGGAACGAAACCAAAAAGGCTTGATATTGCAGACTTTTTGCTGCTAGAATCGCGGTTTGCTTCTTTCAACCAACCTGTTCCGAGCGCGGAATGTTAGTGTGGTTCTCAGCGGTTAAGTCTCAAACCGGGGTCCACAAGGCGTTCGAACTCAGAATTTCAGCGTATTAGGAGTGCTCTCATGGCACGCGTATGCCAAGTAACTGGGAAGGCGCCGATGAGCGGCAACAACGTTTCCCACGCGAACAACCGCACCAAGCGTCGTTTCCTGCCGAACCTGCAGAACCGTCGTTTCTTCGTTGAAAGCGAAAACCGCTGGGTCCGTCTGCGCGTGTCGAACGCCGGTCTGCGCCTGATCGACAAAAACGGTATCGACTCCGTGCTCGCAGACCTGCGCGCACGCGGCGAAGTCTAAGGAGCACGGAAATGGCCAAGGGCGCACGCGACAAGATCAAGCTGGAATCGACCGCAGGTACGGGTCACTTCTATACCACGACAAAGAACAAGCGCAACATGCCGGAAAAGATGGCGATCAAGAAGTTCGATCCCGTCGTCCGCAAGCACGTCGAGTATAAAGAAACCAAGATCAAGTAATCTGGTTTCAGAGCCTGACAAGACAACAAAAAGCCCCGCATTCGCGGGGCTTTTTGTTTTTGCGCGCCGGATGAGCACTCGGCCGACTGTCGGTCTTCGTCATTGCCCGGTATCCTTGCTGGCTATATCTTCGGCGCGTGTCACACGATCGACATATTCGGCGCTCGAAGACGGCACATGGACTATCGACGGAGAAGCGGCAGCATGAATTTCGACGTAGCAATCGTAGGCAGCGGCCTGGCGGGCCTGAGCGTGGCACTGAATCTCGCGCGCACGCGCCGCGTCGCGATCATCGCGAAGCGCACCGTCAGCGACGGCGCGAGCGACTGGGCGCAAGGCGGCATCGCGGCCGTGCTCGATTCCGCCGACAGCATCGACAACCACGTCGACGACACGCTCGTCGCCGGCGGCGGACTCTGCGACGAAGCGGCCACGCGATTCATCGTCGAGAACGGGCGCACGGCGATCGAGTGGCTGATCGAGGAAGGCGTGCCGTTTACGAAGGACGTGTCCGCCGAACTCGGCTTTCACCTGACGCGCGAAGGCGGTCACAGCCATCGCCGGATCATCCACGCGGCCGACGCCACCGGACACGCCGTCGTGAGCACGCTCAACGAACGCGTGCGCAATCATCCGAACATCACCGTGCTGGAAGATCACTACGCGATCGACCTGATTACGTCCGAGCGGCTCGGCCTGCCCGGGCATCGCTGTCACGGCCTTTACGCGCTCGATCTCGCGAACGGCCGCACGGTGACGATCGAAGCGCCGCACACCGTGCTCGCCACGGGCGGCGCGGGCAAGGTCTACCTCTACACGACAAATCCCGACACCGCGACCGGCGACGGCATCGCGATGGCGTGGCGCGCTGGCTGCCGCGTGTCGAACATGGAGTTCATCCAGTTTCACCCGACCTGCCTCTTTCACCCGTACGCCAAATCTTTCCTGATCTCCGAGGCGGTGCGTGGCGAAGGCGGCATCCTGCGTCTGCCCGACGGTACGCGCTTCATGCCTGCCCACGACGAGCGGGCCGAACTGGCGCCGCGCGATATCGTCGCGAGGGCGATCGACTTCGAGATCAAGAAACGCGGCATCGATTGCGTCTATCTCGATATCAGCCATCAGCCGCGCGCGTTTCTCGAAGAGCACTTCCCGACGATCCTCGCGCGTTGCCGCGAGTTTGGCATCGATATCGCGAAGCAGCCGATTCCGGTCGTGCCGGCGGCGCACTATACGTGCGGCGGCATCGTGACGGATCTCGCGGGGCGGACGGACCGCGTCGGTCTGTATGCGGTCGGCGAGACGTCGTGCACCGGGCTGCACGGCGCGAACCGGCTGGCGAGCAATTCGCTGCTCGAATGTCTGGTGGTCGGCCGGGCGGCGGCGCACGCGATCGAAGCGCAGGGTTTTTCGGCGGCCGGCCACGCGCCCTTGCCCGATTGGGACGAAAGCCGCGTCTCCGATCCGGACGAAGAAGTCGTCGTCGCGCACAACTGGGACGAACTGCGGCGGCTGATGTGGAATTACGTCGGCATCGTGCGGACTGACAAGCGCCTCGCCCGCGCGCAACACCGGATCGCGATGCTGCGCGAGGAGATCCACGAGTACTACGCGAATTTCAAGGTGAGCCGCGATCTGCTGGAACTGCGCAATCTGGTCGACGTGGCGTCGCTGATCGTGGAAAGCGCGTGTTCGCGGCGCGAAAGCCGCGGGCTGCACTTTAGCCGCGACTGGCCCGACACGCTGCCGAAGGCGCTCGCGACGGTGCTCACGCCGCCGGTATCCCGGCGGCGCAAGGTTTAGATCAGGCGCATCGAGTAGTCGGTGGCGCGCACGTCTTTCGTGAGCGCACCGATCGAGATCCGGTCGACGCCCGTTTCCGCGATCGTCCGGACCGTCTCGAAATTGACGCCGCCGGACACTTCCAGCACCGCCCTTCCGCCCGTGATCTTCACGGCGGCGCGCATCGCGTCGAAATCGAAATTGTCGAGCAGGATCGATTCCGCACGATGCGCGAGCGCCGACTCCAGTTGCTCAAGCGTTTCCACTTCGATCTGAATCGGCACGCCCGCGTTCAGCGCGAGCGCCGCGTCCATCGCCGCGCCGACGCCGCCCGCCGCCGCGATGTGGTTTTCCTTGATCAGGATGCCATCGTAGAGCGCGAGCCGCTGGTTTGCCCCACCGCCCACGCGCACCGCGTACTTCTGCGCGAGCCGCAGCCCCGGCAGCGTCTTGCGCGTATCGAGAATGCGCGCTCGCGTGCCTTCGATTGCATCGACGAAGCGGCGCGTCGCGGTCGCGACGCCCGAGAGCAATTGCAGGAAGTTCAGGCCGTTGCGCTCGGCCGTCAAGAGTGCGCGCGCCGGGCCGCGCAGCAGCACGACGGGCGAGTTTGCCGCCATCCGGTCGCCTTCGCGATACTGCCACTGCACGTCGATCGATGGATCGACGCGTCGCATCACCTCGTTGAACCACGGCACGCCGCACAGCACCGCTTCGTCGCGCACCGTGATGCGCGCCGTGCGATCGGCGTCGGCGGGAACGAGGCGGCCGGTCTGGTCGCCGCTACCGATGTCTTCGGCGAGCGCGTCCGCGACATTGCGGGCCAGCGCCGCATCGAAAGCGTCGCCGTATTGCGCACGGATCTCCGCGAAGAGCGGCGACACGAAATCGTTCGAAGCCACACCCATCATGCCGCTCCCACGTTCGAGAACAGCGCGCCGTCCTTCGCCAGATCACCGCTCGCCTGCACGCGCTTCTTGTGACGCGCGGCGAAATCGAGCATCCGGTCGATCGGCAGCCGCGCGCGCGCGCTGATCGCCGGGTCGACGAAAATCTCGTTGTGGCCGCGCTCCAGCACTTCGGCCAGATTCTCCAGGCCGTTCATCGCCATCCACGGACAATGCGCGCAGCTCTTGCAGCTCGCGCTGTTGCCGGCAGTCGGCGCTTCGATGAACGTCTTGCCCGGCGCCGCGAGCCGCATCTTGTGCAAAATCCCGAGGTCGGTCGCGACGATGAAACGCTGCGCGTCGAGACGCACGGCGGCGTCGATCAACTGCGTCGTCGAACCGACCACGTCCGCGAGCGCCACCACCGCTTCCGGCGATTCCGGATGAACGAGGATCTTCGCGTCCGGATACTCGGCGCGCAGCAGGTCGAGTTCGATGCCCTTGAATTCGTCGTGGACGAGACACGAGCCCTGCCACAGCAGCATGTCGGCGCCAGTTTTCTTCTGAATATAGCCGCCCAGATGCCGATCGGGCGCCCACAAGATTTTTTCGCCGCGCGCATGGAGATCGGCAACGATCTCGAGCCCGATCGATGACGTCACCATCCAGTCCGCGCGCGCCTTCACGGCCGCACTGGTGTTCGCGTACACGACTACCGTGCGATCGGGATGCGCGTCGCAAAACGCGGAGAATTCGTCGGCGGGACAGCCGAGGTCGAGCGAACAGGTGGCGTCGAGATCCGGCATCAGCACGCGCTTTTCGGGGCTGAGGATTTTCGCGGTCTCGCCCATGAAACGCACGCCCGCGACGACCAGCGTCCGCGCTTCGTGATCGCGCCCGAAGCGCGCCATTTCCAACGAATCGGCCACGCAGCCGCCGGTTTCGTCGGCGAGTTCCTGCAATTCGGCATCGACATAATAGTGCGCGACGAGCACCGCCTTCTCGCGTTTGAGCAAATCGCGAATCCGCGCCTTCAGTTCGCGCTTGCGCTCCGCCGATGGCGCATCCGGCACTCGTGCCCACGCTTCGCCCACTCCGCACGTCAAGCCATGCGGCCGATCGTATTCGACGCTCTTGATGCTCGCTTCCATGCTGTCCTCTGTCTCCTG
The DNA here is from genome assembly GCF_001544475.1 of Caballeronia humi. Classification (GTDB taxonomy): domain Bacteria; phylum Pseudomonadota; class Gammaproteobacteria; order Burkholderiales; family Burkholderiaceae; genus Caballeronia; species Caballeronia humi. The sequence continues at coordinate 185,755 of NZ_FCNW02000001.1, forward strand.
CCGTTCCCGCAGCAAATCCGCCGCCCAAAAACAAAAACCCCGCCAGAGCGGGGTCTTGTGACGTCATCAAATTTTAACGGATATCTATCCGCTCGGTCAGGCGTAGCGACGCAGGCGCAACGCGAATTCCTGCAGCGACTTGATGCCGCTCTGCTCCGCGCGGTGACACCAATCCTGCAATTGCGCGAGCAGTTGTTCGCGCGATGCGTTGGAACGGTCCCACATCGCCGACAGATCCTTGCGCAGTTCGATATAGGTGCGCAACTTCTGGTTGTCGGAGAAGATTTGCGGCAACTGCTGGCGCTGCGGCTCGTTCAAACCGTCTTCGTCCTTGTGAAACCACTTGCGCGCGCCGTGCATCAGTTGGTACTTCTCACGCGCACCGGCTTCCTTCAGCTTCGACAGTTCCTGGCGATACGCCAGCTTCACCGCCTTCGCGTACCGCGCCATCACTTCGTAGCGGTTCGCGAGCACGGCCTGAAGCGTGTCTTCGTCGAGCACCGGCTTGCTGGCCGAGAGACGCGGCATCGGTGCGAGTTTCTTCACCTTCGCCAGCTTGAACGCCGACATGATGCGGATGTACATCCAGCCGATATCGAACTCGTACCACTTGTTCGACAGCTTCGCCGACGTCGCGAACGTGTGATGATTGTTGTGCAGTTCTTCACCGCCGATGATGATGCCGAGCGGGAAGATGTTCGTGCTTGCATCCGACGAATTGAAATTGCGATAACCCCACCAGTGCGCGAGACCGTTCACGACACCTGCGGCCCAGAACGGAATCCAGATCATCTGCACGGCCCACACCGACAGCCCGACGATGCCGAACAGCGCGACGTCGATGACCATCATGATGCTGATGCCGAGGATCGGATAACGCGTGTAGATGTTGCGTTCGATCCAGTCGTTCGGCGTGCCGTGGCTGAACTTGCGCATCGTTTCTTCGTTCTTCGCTTCCGAACGATAGAGTTCCGCGCCTTCGAGCAGCACCTTCCAGATGCCGCGCGTCTGCGGGCTATGCGGGTCTTCTTCGGTTTCGCACTTCGCGTGGTGCTTGCGATGGATCGCGGCCCACTGGCCGGTCAGCATGCCCGTGGTCATCCACAACCAGAAGCGGAAGAAGTGACTGGCGATCGGATGCAGCTCCAGGGCGCGGTGCGCCTGGCAGCGATGCAGATAGACCGTGACACCAATGATCGTGATGTGGGTCATCACGAGTGTGAACAGCAAGATCTGCCACCAGGAAAAGTCGAGCAATCCGTTGGCGAGAAATTCAAGCGAGGAGTTCAGCAAGGCAATTTCCTGTTGAGGCGGAAAAAATGGCCGGTCGAAAAGTACACTCGACCCGTGTTGGGCGCATGAAAGGTATGCGCACGAGTTCGATTGCATTCTACTTCAAGCGTTCCAAGTCTTTGTGCCAAAGGGAGAATTTTTTGATACGGGGCAAATATAAGAAGATCTGACGCCTTCAGATTCGCGGGTTATCCGTAAGGTTGGACAGATTATTGAGATTGGTCCGGCGATTGCCGATTCGATGTGTCGGACGGCGCTGACGATGCGGGCGGAATTACCGAATTCGTCGCTCCGTCGATAATTCTTATCTCGCGTTGCGCGAACGGAATTTCAATGCCGTACTCGCAAAATAGCCGCCAGATGTTCCGGTTTACCTGCGACTTGACACCGCCCGTACCTTTCGCTGCATCCTCGATCCAGAAGCTCAATTCCAGATTGACGCCGTCGGCGCCGAAACTGGCGAGCAGCGCGGCGGGCGCCGGGTCCTGCAGTACGCGTTCAACGCCTTTCGTGGCCTCGGCAAGCTGCGTGAGCGCGCGTTCCAGATCGGAGCGATAACTCACCTGCACAGCGAGCTTCGCGTTGCCGCGCGTCAGGTACGACGAATGGTTCTGCACAACATCGGTGATGAGTTTTTCGTTCGGAATCAGCGTCTCGATGCCGTCGAGCCCGCGCACCACGGTATAGCGCGTGCGGATCTGCGTGACCGTGCCCTGAAAATTCGCGACGTTGATCATGTCCCCGAGACGCAGCGAGCGGTCGAGCAGAATGATGAAACCCGACACGTAGTTGCTCGCGATCTTCTGCAAACCGAAGCCGAGCCCCACACCCAGCGCGCCACCGAACACGCCGAGCACGGTGACGTCGATACCGACGATCGACAGGCTGATCAAAATCGCCGCCAGGATCATCAGCGCCCGGCCGAGGCGCGCGAGCACGATCTTGACATTGGCGTCGAGCGAGCGCGAGCGCATCAGGCGATCTTCGAGCGACGCACCCGCCCACATCGCCACGATCAGCGTAATGCACACCCACAGCACGCCCGTCGCGAGCGACAGCAACGTCAAATGCGCGTTCGCGACGCTGAAACGCACGCTCGCCATCCAGTTCACGACGTCCTGCTGGATGCCCATCACCGTCAGGAGCATCGCGACCCAGACGAGCGTCGTCACCACTTTTTCGAACAGGAAGAGGAGCGCGTGCGCCTCGCCGCCGCGGCTGAACACGCGGCGCGCGACGTAGAACATCGTGTAGATGACGGTGATGCCAAGGAGCGGCACGAGCGCGAGTTGCAAGAGCGCGGTGTGCATGAACCGCGACATCACAAACTGCGCGATCGACACGAACACCGTGCCGAGCAACGGAAAAAGCGCCTTGTTGAGACTTTCGGCGCCGAAACGCAGCGCTTCGAAGCGCGACTGGCGGCGCTCTTCGAGCCGCCGTCGCAGGACGCGTGCAAGCCACCACGCGACGGCAAGCAGGCCGAGCAGCACGAGCGCCTGCCAGATCACCGCAGGCTCGCCAAAATCACGGACAAGCCCGCCGAGCATGTGGGAAAAGTAGCGATCCTGCATGCCGGCGGCGCCCCCGTTCACTCCGTCGACGTCGACGTGTCTTCTTCAGGCGCTTCGGGCTCAGGCGACGCCTTCGCTGCCCCAGGCACGCGTTCGAGCACAGCGGCGAAGAAGCCGTCGGTACCGTGCTTGTGGGGCCAGAGCGTCAAATAATCGCCGGTATCGAGATCAATGCGCTGTTCGGCCAGCACCTCGCGCGCCGGGACGAGCTTGAAATTTGGATGCGTCGCGAGGAACTGCGTCACGACGCCCTCGTTTTCCGCTTCCAGCATCGAGCAGGTCGCGTACACGAGTCGCCCGCCGACCTTCACCAGCCGCGCAGCGCTCGAAAGAATCGCGAGCTGCTTCGGCGTCAGTTCCGCCACCGAATCCGGTGACTGGCGCCACTTCAGGTCCGGATTACGGCGCAGCGTGCCAAGGCCGGAGCACGGCGCATCGACGAGCACGCGGTCGATCTTGCCCGCGAGCCGCTTGATCTTGGCGTCGTGTTCGCTGTCGATCAACACCGGATTCACGTTCGACAAGCCGCTCCGAGCCAGACGCGGCTTGAGTTTCGCGAGACGCCGGTCGGAGACGTCGAACGCGTAGAGACGGCCCGTGGAGCGCATCATCGCGCCGAGCGCAAGCGTCTTGCCGCCCGCGCCCGCGCAAAAATCGACGATCATCTCGCCGCGCTTGGGCGCCATCAGCGAGCACAAAAGCTGGCTGCCTTCGTCCTGCACTTCGATCCAGCCGTCCTGGAACGCGGGCAGCTTCGCAAGCGCCGGTTTCCCGTCGACCCGCACGCCGTAAGGCGCGAACGGCATTTCACCCGCTTCGATGCCGGCTTCGGCCAGCGCCTTGATGACCGCGTCGCGCGTCGCCTTGATCGGATTCGCGCGCAAATCGAGCGGCGCCGGGTAGTTCAGCGCGGCGGCGAGCTTCGCGAGTTCCTCGGCGTCGAAGCGCTTGGCCATCGCGTCGTAGATCCACTGCGGCAGGTTCGTGCGCACGCGTACCGGCAGGCTCGCTGGATCGATCTTCGAAACCTGCGAGAGCCACTGGTATTCGTCGGCGGAAACGAACGGCTTCACCGCCGACAATCCCGCCGTCTGCATCAGCCCGAGCAGCGCGAGACGCCGCGCCTGATTGCCGCTGCCGCTCTCGGCGAGATGCGAAAACTCCATCTTCCGGCGCAGAACCGCGAATACCGCCTCCGCGATGACGCCTCGCTCGTTGTGTCCGAGCTTCGGATGCGCACGGAAAAAACGGCTGGTGGCAGCGTCGGCGGGGCCGGAAAAGCGCAGCACATCGGCGAGCAATGTTTCAGTTTGTCCAATCAGAAATCCGTGCAGCCTCATACGCCCTCCCCGGCAATGTCGGCAAAGAGCCATTGCGGCTCCGGTGGCGTGAGCACGACGCGCTCGCCGTCGATGGCGAGACGCCCTTCGACGAACCAGCGCACCGCGCGTGGGTAAATGATGTGTTCGACGGCCAGAACGCGCGTGGCGAGCGCGGCGGCATCGTCGCCGGCGATCACCGGCACCGCGCCTTGCGCTACGATCGGGCCGTGATCGAGCGTCGGTGTGACGAAATGCACGCTCGCGCCGTGGACGCGCACGCCGGCGTCGAGCGCCTGCTGATGCGTCTTCAGGCCCGGAAAGCACGGCAAAAGCGACGGATGCACGTTCAGCATGCGCCCGGTGTAATGGTGAACGAAATCATCGGTCAGCACGCGCATGAAGCCCGCGAGCACGACGAGATCGGGCGCGTGGGCGTCGATGGCGGCGGCGAGCGCGGCGTCGAATGCGGCGCGCTCGGCGAAATCACGATGATCGACCACGGCGGTCGCGATGCCGTTCGCCGCGGCAAAGCCGAGCCCGGCGGCATCCGGCCGGTTCGATACGACGGCGCGGACCTCGGCCGGCCAGCCTTCGCGCTTGCACGCGCGGACGACAGCCTCCATGTTGGAGCCGCGTCCGGAAATCAGAATGACGATTTTTTTCATCCGCGGATTTTATCATTCGACGGTGCGAAAACCGTGCCAAAACGGCGGGCGGGCGCCGTGCATCCGTGTGAGCGTTTATAATCGAACGCTTTGCTGGATCAGCCGAAGCTCGTGTCCTAAGCAGCACCCAACCACCGACCATCCGCTATCGTGAGAGTCTTTCGCGGCTTACCCAATGCCGAGAGCCGGGCGCCCTGCGCACTGACCATCGGCAACTTCGACGGTGTCCACCGCGGCCACCAGGCGCTGCTCGCGCACGTGCGGGCCGCCGCCGACGCGCGCGGCCTGCCGGTCTGCGTGATGACCTTCGAGCCGCATCCCCGCGAATTCTTCAATCCGGCTGGCGCGCCGCCGCGCATCGCCATGTTGCGCGACAAGCTGGAAGCGCTGCGCACGAACGGTGTCGATCGCGTGGTGGTCGAGCATTTCAATCACACGTTCGCGGGTCAGTCGCCGGATACGTTCGTCGAGAACATCATCGTGAACGGGCTGCACGCGCGCTGGGTCATGATCGGCGACGATTTCCGCTACGGCGCCAGGCGCGCGGGCGATTTCGGGTCGCTGAAGGCCGCGGGCGAGAAATACGGCTTCGAAGTCGAGCAGATGGCGACCGTCGCGCATCCGAACGGCGCGCGCATTTCGTCGTCGTCGGTGCGGGCATCGCTCGTGGCAGGCGATCTCGACGCCGCCCGCGTCGCGCTGGGGCGGCCGTACGTGATCAGCGGGCACGTCGTGCATGGCGCGAAGCTCGGCCGCGATCTCGGCTTCCCCACGCTCAACCTGCCGATCGCCCACAAGCGGCCGGCGCTCGCGGGCATCTTCGTCGTGCGCGTGCACGGGCTCGGGCCGGAACCGCTGCCTGCGGTCGCGAGCCTGGGGTTGCGCCCGACCGTCGACGATTCGGGCCGCGTGCTGCTCGAAGTCTTCGTGCTCGACTGGCACGGCGACGCCTACGGCAAGCTCGTGCGCGTCGAATTCCTGAAGAAACTGCGTGACGAGGAAAAGTACATCGACCTCGAAACGCTGACGGCCGCGATCGCGCGCGACGTCGCCCAGGCGCGCGACTACTTCGCGGCGGGCGGCGTGCGGATCGATTCCGAAAGCGGCCGCACTCACAACAGCGCCAGCGGCTTCGCCACCTCGGCGACCGATCGAATTAGGTGAGCGCGCGGCGCTTCGTCCTTGCGCGCCGCCCGCTGCCTCGTCTGCCGATCCACGGCGCGCCTCGCCGATAGAACGCGAGGCGCCGCCTCACAGCATTCACACTGAGTCATCCATGAGCGACAAGAAAGCCTCTTCAAAGCCTGACGCGAAGCCGCAGTCGAAATACCCGGTCAACCTGCTCGACACGCCGTTCCCGATGCGCGGCGACCTGCCCAAGCGCGAGCCCGCGTGGGTCAGGGAATGGCAGGACAAGAAGATCTACGAGAAGATCCGCGCCGCGAGCCAGGGCCGCGAGAAGTTCATCCTGCACGACGGCCCGCCCTATGCGAACGGCGACATCCACCTCGGCCACGCGGTCAACAAGATCCTGAAGGACATGATCGTCAAGGCGCGCAACCTCGCGGGCTTCGACGCCGTCTACGTGCCGGGCTGGGACTGCCACGGCATGCCGATCGAAATCCAGATCGAAAAGCAGTTCGGCAAGTCGCTGCCGGCCGCCGAAGTGATGCAGAAGGCGCGCGCCTATGCCACCGAGCAGATCGAGAAGCAAAAGGCCGGCTTCCGGCGCCTCGGCGTGCTCGGCGACTGGGACAACCCGTACAAGACGATGAACTTCACGAACGAAGCCGGTGAAATCCGCGCGCTCGGGAAGATTCTGGAGAAGGGCTATGTGTTCCGCGGCCTGAAACCGGTGAACTGGTGTTTCGACTGCGGCTCGGCATTGGCTGAAGCCGAAGTCGAATACAAGGACAAGACCGATCCGACCATCGACGTGATGTTCGCCTTCGCCGAGCCGGAGAAGACCGCGCAGGCCTTCGGCCTCGTCGAGCTGCCGAAGGCGGAGGGCGGTATCGTCATCTGGACGACGACGCCGTGGACCATTCCCGCGAACCAGGCGTTGAACGTCAATCCGGAGATCGTCTACAGCCTCGTCGATACACCGCGCGGCCTGCTGATCCTCGCCGAAGAGCGCGTCGAAGAGTGCCTGAAGAACTACGGCCTCACCGGCACGACCGTCGCGACCGCCAAGGGCGACAAGCTCGCGAACCTGCGTTTCCACCATCCGCTCGCCTCCGCCCATCCGGGCTATAAGCGCACGGCGCCCGTCTACCTCGGCGAGTACGTGACGACCGAAACCGGCACGGGCATCGTGCATTCGTCGCCGGCGTATGGCGTCGAGGACTTCGTGTCGTGCAAGGAGCACGGCTTGGCCGACTCCGACATCATCAACCCCGTGATGGGCGATGGCCGCTACGTCGAATCGCTGCCGCTCTTCGGCGGGCTGTCGATCTGGAAGGCGAATCCGCAGATCGTCGAGGCGCTCGAAGGCGCGAAGTCGCTGTTGAAGTCGGAGAAATACACGCACAGCTACATGCACTGCTGGCGCCACAAGACGCCGATCATCTACCGCGCGACGTCGCAGTGGTTCGCCGGCATGGACGTGAAGCCGAACGACTCCGCAAAGACCCTGCGCGAGACCGCGCTGGAAGGCATCGAGGCGACAGCGTTCTATCCGTCGTGGGGCAAGCAGCGCCTGTACAGCATGATCGCGAACCGTCCCGACTGGACGCTCTCCCGCCAGCGCCAGTGGGGCGTGCCGATGGCGTTCTTCGTGCACAAGGAAACGGGCGACCTGCATCCGCGCACGCTGGAATTGCTGGAAGAAGTGGCGAAGCGCGTTGAAGTGAGCGGTATCGAGGCATGGCAGACGCTCGATCCGAGCGATCTGATCGGTGAAGACGCCAACATGTACGAGAAGAACCGCGACACGCTCGACGTCTGGTTCGACTCCGGCACGACGCACTGGCACGTGCTGCGCGGCTCGCACAAGGATTCGCTGCAATTCCCGGCTGATCTCTATCTGGAAGGCTCGGACCAGCATCGCGGCTGGTTCCATTCATCGCTTTTGACCGCGTCGATGCTCGACGGCCGCCCGCCCTACAACGCGCTCCTGACGCACGGCTTCACCGTCGATGGCGAAGGCCGCAAGATGTCGAAGTCGCTCGGCAACGGCGTCGATCCGCATGAGGTATCGAACCGGCTAGGCGCGGAAATCATCCGCTTGTGGATCGCATCGACCGATTATTCCGGCGAGCTCGCGATCTCCGAGGAAATCCTGAAGCGCGTGACGGAGACGTATCGGCGTATCCGCAATACGCTGCGCTTTTTGCTAGCGAACCTGTCGGACTTCGATTTCGAGAAGGACGCGCTGCCGGTCGAAGACTGGCTCGAACTCGACCGCTACGCAATCGCGCTCGCGCAGAACCTGCAGGACGACGTCCTCGCGCATTACGAGAAGTACGAGTTCCATCCGGTCGTCTCGAAGCTCGCCACGTTCTGCTCGGAAGACCTGGGCGGCTTCTATCTCGACGTGCTGAAGGACCGTCTCTACACGACGAAGCCCGATTCGCGCGAACGCCGCGCCGCGCAGACCGCGCTGTATCACATCGCGCACGGCCTGCTGCGGCTGATCGCGCCGTATCTGTCGTTCACGGCGGAAGAGGCGTACAAGGTGCTGAAGCCCGGTCAGGATACGATCTTCACCGAGGTCTATCACGCGTATCCGAAGGTGCCGAACGCGGGCGATTTGCTCGACAAGTGGACGCTCGTGCGCTCCGCGCGCGGCGACGTGACGAAAGCGCTGGAAGAAGCGCGCACGGCGAACGCTATCGGTTCGTCGCTGCAGGCTGAAGTCGAAGTGCGCGCGAGCGGCGCGCGCTACGACGCGCTGGCGAGCCTCGGCGCGGACCTGAAGTTCGTGCTGATCACATCGGCGGCGGCGCTCGTGAAGGTCGAGAGCGAAGTGGACGAAAGCGTCGAAGTCGCGGCATCGAAATATCTGAAGTGCGAGCGCTGCTGGCACTACGTCGCGGACGTCGGCGCGAACGCCGAGCATCCGGGCCTGTGCGGGCGCTGCTTCTCCAACCTCTTCGGCTCCGGCGAAACGCGGGGCGCAGCATAATGGCAAGAACGATGGTGAAACAAAGCAGTGGTTCCCTCGCGCCGTGGCTCGGCATCGCAGCGATAGTCATTCTCTTCGATCAGTTGACGAAGATCGCCGTCGCGCGCGTGTTCGCCTACGGCGAGCCGCACGCGCTCACGCCGTTCTTCAACCTGCTGCTCGTCTATAACCGAGGCGCCGCGTTCAGTTTCCTCGCGGCGGCCGGCGGCTGGCAGCGCTGGGCGTTCACGGCGCTCGGCGTCGCTGCGGCAATCGTGATCATTTATTTGCTCAAGAAGCACGCCGCGCAGCGCATGTTCTGCACGGCGCTCGCGCTCATCATGGGCGGCGCGATCGGCAACGTGATCGACCGGCTCGCGTACGGTCACGTGATCGACTTCCTCGATTTTCACGTCAATACGTGGCACTGGCCGGCGTTCAATCTCGCCGACAGCGCGATCTTCGTCGGCGCCGCGCTACTCGTGTTCGACGAATTGCGGCGCGTGCGCGGATCGAAATAACGCGGTTGCCAAGGCGCAAATAAGGCACGCCGCGCTCGCGGGGAAACGAACAAGCGGAGGCAAGTTGGACACGGCAGAACTCGCAGGAAAACACCTCGTACTCGGCCTGACGGGCGGCATCGCCTGCTACAAGATCGCCGAGCTGACGCGCCTGCTCACCAAGGCGGGCGCGACCGTCCAGATCGTGATGACCGACGCGGCTACGCAGTTCATCACGCCCGTGACGATGCAGGCGCTTTCCGGGCGCCCCGTCTACACGTCGCAGTGGGACGCGCGCATAGCAAATAACATGCCGCACATCGATCTCTCGCGTGAGGCGGATGCGATCGTGATCGCGCCCGCTTCCACCGATTTCCTCGCCAAGCTCGCGCACGGCAGGTGCGACGATCTGCTCTCGACGCTGTGCATCGCGCGCGATTGTCCGCTGCTCGTCGTGCCCGCGATGAACCGCCAGATGTGGCAGAACTCGGCGACGCAGCGCAACGTCGCGCAACTGCGCGGCGACGGCGTCGAGGTGCTCGGGCCGGATTCCGGCGCTCAGGCATGCGGCGAAGTCGGCGACGGGCGGATGCTGGAGCCGTCGGCCACTTTTGAGGCGATCTGCGCGTTCTTCCAGCCGAAGATCCTGCGCGGACGGCGCGTGCTGATTACCGCTGGCCCGACGTTCGAACCGCTCGATCCGGTGCGCGGGATCACGAACCGGTCGTCGGGGAAGATGGGCTTCTCGCTCGCGCGCGCGGCCGCTCAAGCCGGCGGCGACGTGCATCTGATCGCGGGGCCCGTCGCGCTGGAGACGCCGTGGGGCGTCTATCGCGAGGACGTACAGACCGCGCGGCAAATGTACGACGCCGTCATGCACGCGACACCCGACACCGATATTTTCATCGCGGTGGCCGCCGTCGCGGACTGGCGCGTCGATCACGTGAGCGAACACAAGATCAAGAAGACGGCCGGCCAGCCGCTGCCTTCGTTCAATTTCGTCGAGAATCCGGACATCCTCGCCTCCGTCGCGAAGTTGCCGAATCCGCCGTACTGCGTCGGCTTCGCGGCGGAAAGCGGCGATCTCGACGTGCACGGCGAAGACAAGCGCGTGCGCAAGAACGTGCCGCTTCTGATCGGCAACCTCGGCCCGCTGACGTTTGGCCGCGACGACAACGAAGTCGTGCTGTTCGAGGCGTCGGGCAAGACGCGTCTGCCGCGCGCGGACAAGAAGCTGCTCGCGCGCACGCTGATCGGCGAGATCGCCAAACGCGCGCCGCGTGTCGGCGGCGATTCCTTGCTGTCGTAGCGACGGCGCCATGACGAAGCTCTCCGTCCTCGATCAGACGCCGGTCATCCACGGCCACACCACCGCCGACGCCATCGCGGCCACGCTCGAACTCGCCCAACTCGCCGACGATCTCGGCTTTACCCGCTACTGGTGCGCCGAGCACCACGGCTTGCGCGGCGTGTCGAATCCTTGTCCCGAAGTCATGCTCGCGCGCATCGGCAGTCTGACGAAGCGCATCCGCATCGGCTCGGGCGGCGTCATGCTGCCGTACTACAGCCCGTTCAAGGTTGCCGAGCAATTCCTGATGCTCGAAGCGCTGTTTCCGAACCGCGTCGATCTGGGCGTCGGACGCGCGCCCGGAGGCGATATGCGCACGGCGCAAGCCGTCGCGGCGGGCGATTACAACCGTGGCGACATCTTCCCTCAGCAGGTCGCCGATCTCGTCGGCCTGTTCAACGGCGCGCTGCCCGACGATCACATCGCGAACGGTGTGCTGCTGCAACCGCAGATCGCGACGCGGCCCGAACTGTGGATGCTCGGCTCCAGCGACTTCGGCGGATTGCTGGCGGCGCAGCTTGGCATCCGCTTCGCGTTCGCACATTTCATCAACGCGCAGTACGGGCATCGCGTGGCCGAAGCGTATCGCGAGCGGTTCACGGCGGGTAATGAAGCACAGCCGTATCTGGCTGCCGCCGTCTTCGTCATCTGCGCCGATACCGACGACGAAGCCGCAGCGCTAGAAAAAGCCGTCGATTTGCGCCGCGTGCAAATGGCATACGGCCTGAACATGCCGATTCCGTCGATCGAACAGGGCGCCGCGCAGCATTACGGCGAGCGCGAACTGAACGTGATCGCGCGCGAGAAGAATCGCAGCATCATCGGCACGCCGGAACGCGTGACCGCCGAACTCCACGCGCTGCAAGAGCGTTTCGACGCCAACGAACTGATCGTGCTGACCGTCGCGGGCAGCTATCGTGCGCGCCTGCGCTCCTATCAACTTTTGGCCGACGCCTTCGAGCTCGGCCGCTCCGACTGAACTCATGAAACTCGACGTCAAGATTCTCGATGCGCGCATGCGCGACTTCATGCCCGCCTACGCCACGACCGGCAGCGCGGGCCTCGACCTGCGCGCGTGCATCGACGAGCCGCTCGTCATCGCGCCCGGCGAGACAAAGCTCGTGCCCACCGGTCTAGCGATCCACCTCGGCGATCCGGGCTACGCCGCGCTGATCCTGCCGCGCTCGGGACTGGGGCACAAGCACGGCGTGGTGCTGGGCAACCTCGTCGGGCTGATCGATTCGGATTATCAAGGCCAGTTGATGATCTCGACGTGGAATCGCGGCGACATCGCGTTCACGCTGAATCCGATGGAGCGTCTTGCGCAGATGGTCATCGTGCCGGTGGTGCAGGCGCAGCTCAACATCGTCGATGATTTCGACGCGAGTGAGCGTGGCGAGGGCGGGTTCGGCAGCACCGGCAAGCACTGAGATTGATCAGACGCGGCACGCCGCCGCATACATCCGTATCACCTGCCGCACGCGATCCTGCGCGATCGCGTGCGGATCATCGGCGGCGAGTGCGCCGTTTCTGACCGCCCAGTACTGATCCGGCAAGTACTGGCTTAGTAAATTCTCCGGAATCCGCACCGCCGACAGATTGTCGAGCAGCCTCTCTGCCGCCGCGCCGATTGCATCATCGGTCCAGTAGTAGCGCACGCGATCGCTGTAGCTGTAGGTGCGCAACACGCGCTGCTGCTGCGCGTCGCCGTGGTAATACTTCTCCCAATAGCCGGGCTTCTCGAGCATCACGCGCTCCACCACTGCACGCAAATTCGAGCGCCGCGATTCGTCGATGAGTTGCGATTCGATGTCGGCGAGTGCGAAGAGCGCCTCGCGCAACGCGAACGTCACGCCCGGGCCGACTTTCAGGATGCGAAAGCCATCGCGGACCAGCGCGCGGAGCGCTTCGGGCGTTTGATAATCCGTCGAATGCGCTTCGAACACCATGCCCGGCAGGTCGTCGAGCGCGCTTTTCAGGTACGTTGCACGTTCCGGCCGATAGTCGATCACCTTCGTATGATCGAACTCGACGCCCGGCTGCACCACGAGCGCGATCACGCGCGGCCAGGCGTGATCGAGACCGGACGCGCGCCACGCATCGCGGTGCACCCGCGCCGTTTCCAAAGCCGCTTCGCGCGAAGTCGGTTCGACGATTTCCAGTTCTTCCGCCGCGCCGCCCGGCACCGGCACTTCGGTGCCGATCACGTAGACAGGCGCGACGCGCAATCCCTCGCGCCTTACCGCCGCCTCCGCGACCGCGCACAATCGCGCCGCGCGCGACGCGACGATTGCATCCGACAGTCGCTCGGGATCGTCCGCGCAGGGCATGCTCGTGTCGAGGTGGATCTTCGTGAAGCCCGCCGAGGCGTACGCATCGATCAACGCATCGGCGCGCTGCATTGCCTCGGCTGCTGGCAGATGCCTCCATGCGTTCGGCCCGAGGTGATCGCCACCGAGAATCAGATGCTGCCGCGCGAACCCGACGCGATCCGCAATCCCCCACACGAACGTGACGAAATCCTTCGGCTTCATGCCGGTATAGCCGCCGTACTGATCGACCTGATTCGATGTCGATTCGATCAGGAGCGGCGTCTGATCGGCCAATGCCTGCCGCATCGCGGCCTCCAGAACCCACGGATGCGCCGAACAGATCGAATAGAGGCCGGCAAGCCGCTCGGCCGCCGGGTGCCCGTTGCTCAAACGCGCGACGATATCGCTCATTGCGTCGCTCCGTTTGCACGCAGGAACGCGTCGAGTTGGGCGAATGTCGCTGTGCCTTCCATCGGGCCCTTCGCGCCGACCGCCAGCGCCCCGCTCGCACACGCGTAGCGCAGCGCGGCACCGGCGTCCATGCGCTGCGCGCGGCACGCGACGTAAGTCGCGCCGAAGCAATCACCCGCGCCGGTCGGATCGATTTCTTCGACTTCGAACGCCGCATGGTGTTGCTCACCGTCGGCGTCGTAGAAACTGCAGCCTTGAGCGCCGCGCTTCACGACCACCTCCTTCACGCCGCGTCGCAACAGCTCGTCGATGGCTCCGCGCTCCGTCGTTGCGCTCGCGAGCAGCGTGACTTCGTGGCCGCTCGGCAGGAACACGTCGGTGTAGTCGAGGATGAAATCGAGCGCGTCGCGCATCTCCGGAATCCGCAGCATTTCCTTGCGGATGTTCGGATCGAAGCTGACCGTGCCGTCGTTCGCCTTCACCGTTTCGATCGCCTTCTTCATCGCCTCGATGATCCGGAACGAGAACAGCGACGAGCCCATCACGTGGAAATTACCGCAGCCGGCGAGCTGGTCGGCGCGCACGTTTGCGCTCGACAACTGTGCCGACGCGCTGTTCGTGATGTTGTAGATGAAGTCGCGATCGCCATCCTCGCGATAGGTGACGAACGCGCTGCCGGTCGTCGCGTCTTTCAGCACGGCGATGCCGGAGACATCGACGCCATCACCGCGCAGGCGCTCGATGTTGAGCGCGCCGAAGTCGTCGTCGCCGACGCAGCCGATCAGCGCGCACTGGCTGCCGAGTTTCGCGACCTGATCGATGAAGATCGCGGGCGCGCCGCTCGCGTACGGGCCGATCAGCGTGCCGGGGCGGCGAAAGCTCTGGCCGCGCCCGGTCGCCATGATTTCGACGAGGATTTCACCCATCGCGACGATGGAGCCAGGTTTGCGTTCGAGGTTGGACATGGTTTGCTTGAGGTTAGGAGCGGGATTCAGACTTCGGACGGAATTCGACGACGCCCTCTTCCCGCCGATGCATATGCAATCCGGCGTGCTGAAACGCGTCGACGAGGGCCGGTTCGATCGCGTCGTCGATGACGATTCCGTCGAGCTCAGACAGGCGGCAGACGGCTTCACCTTCGCCGATCTCCGGCCGGTACGACAACGCGACGCGACATTTCGACGCCTTCAGCGCCGCGCGGAATACCGGCGCGAGCCGCGCGTCGGCGCAGACGAGATTGCCGTCTCGACCGATGCCGCTCGCTTCGATCAACGCGATGTCAAGCGGGCGCGCCCCGACCGAACGCTCGGCGTCGGGGCCGGTGAGGATCGTGGAGTCGCCTTCGAGTGCGCCGCCCGTCAGCCGCAGCTCGCAATTCACGAAGCGTTGCGCGGTCGCGACCATCGCCAGATCGTGGAGCGTGAGCGCTAGATTCGAGCGGTCGGCGAGCAGCGGCAGCAGCTTGTGCGTCACGACGCCCGCGCCGATGAAAAGCGACGCGTGATCGTCGATGAAGTCCGCGGCCGCGCGCGCGATCGCCATGTCGATGGATTTGCGCTCGGCGTCGGGCGCGGTGACGGCGCCGCGTGCGCTGTCGGCCGAAGCAGCGGGTTGCTGCGCGAGATAGCGTGCCTTGCCGAACGAGCGCACCAGATAGCGCTGCGCTTCGAGATAGCTGAGATCGGAGCGGATCGTGACGCTCGAAACGTCGAACGCCTGGCTCAGTTCATCGACGGACACCTCGCCGCGCTTCCTGACGAGCTCGACGATTTGCAGCCGGCGATGCAGCGAATTCTTGTTGGCAAGCATTGGGATAATGCGACGTCCGCTCTTTCGTTACGAAAGAGTTTAGTTTCGAATCGAAAGTAACGTAAAGCGATTTTTGCGATTTGGGCGCTGGCGTTTACCCGCAGCATGAAACGCACAGACGAAAAAAAGCGGCACGGGGAGACCGTGCCGCTTTCTTCTATAAGGCTCCTACATCACTCGACTTCAACCGCCTCCGGATTCGGATTACGCGGCACCGGATTTTCATCGAACGTCAGTTGCACCTTGTCGTTCTCGTCCACGTCGACCGTCACGCGACCACCGGACAGCAGCTTGCCGAACAACAATTCGTCGGCAAGCGCCCGGCGGATCGTGTCCTGGATCAGACGCTGCATCGGCCGCGCGCCCATCAGCGGGTCGAAACCGTGCTTCGCCAGGTGCTTGCGCAGCGCGTCGGTGAAGAGCGCATCGACCTTCTTCTCATGCAACTGGTCTTCCAGTTGCATCAGGAACTTGTCGACCACGCGCATGATGATTTCTTCATCGAGCGAACGGAAGCTGATGATCTGATCCAGACGGTTCCGGAACTCCGGCGTGAACATCCGCTTGATATCGGCCATTTCGTCGCCGGTTTCGCGGCGGTTCGTGAAGCCAATCACCGACTTGCCCATCGCCTCGGCGCCCGCGTTCGTCGTCATGATGATGATGACGTTGCGGAAATCTGCCTTGCGACCGTTGTTGTCGGTCAGCGTGCCGTGGTCCATCACCTGCAACAGCACGTTGTAGATGTCCGGATGCGCCTTTTCGATTTCGTCAAGCAACAGCACGCAATGCGGCTTCTTCGTGACGGCTTCGGTCAGCAAACCACCCTGATCGAACCCGACATAGCCCGGCGGCGCGCCGATCAGCCGGCTCACCGCGTGACGTTCCATGTACTCGGACATGTCGAAGCGCAGCAATTCGATGCCGAGCGTGAACGCAAGCTGCTTCGCGACTTCGGTCTTGCCGACGCCGGTCGGACCCGAGAAGAGGAACGCGCCGATCGGCTTGTCCAGCTTGCCGAGGCCTGCGCGCGCCATCTTGATCGATGCCGACAGCGCATCGATGGCCGGGTCCTGCCCGAACACGACGCTCTTCAGGTCGCGATCGAGCGTCTGAAGCTTGCTGCGATCATCCTGCGAGACGCTTTGCGGCGGCACGCGCGCGATCTTCGAGATGATCTCTTCGATCTCGTTCTTGCCGATGGTCTTCTTCTGCTTCGACTTCGGCAGGATGCGTTGGGCCGCGCCCGCTTCGTCGATCACGTCGATCGCCTTGTCCGGCAGATGACGGTCGGTGATGAAGCGCGCCGACAACTCAGCCGCCGCCGACAGCGCACCCGACGAATACTTCACGCCGTGGTGCTCTTCGAAACGCGACTTCAATCCGCGCAGGATCGCCACCGTCTGCTCGACGGTCGGCTCGGTCACGTCGACCTTCTGGAAACGGCGCGACAAGGCCGCGTCCTTTTCGAAGATGCCGCGATATTCCGTGAACGTGGTCGCACCGATGCACTTCAACTGCCCCGACGACAACGCCGGCTTCAGCAGGTTCGATGCATCGAGCGTTCCGCCCGAAGCCGCGCCCGCGCCGATCAGCGTATGAATTTCGTCGATGAACAGAATGGCGTGCGGACGCTCCTTCAGTTCCTTCAGCACCGTCTTCAGACGCTGCTCGAAATCGCCGCGATACTTCGTGCCCGCGAGCAACGCGCCCATGTCGAGCGAATAGACCTGCGCGTCGGCAAGAATGTCCGGCACTTCGCCGCGCGTGATGCGCCAGGCGAGCCCTTCGGCGATCGCGGTCTTGCCCACGCCGGCCTCACCGACGAGCAGCGGATTGTTCTTGCGCCGGCGGCACAGCACCTGCACCACACGCTCGACTTCAGACTCGCGACCGATCAGCGGATCGATCTTGCCGTCCTTCGCCAACTGGTTCAGGTTCTGCGTGAACTGCGCGAGCGGCGTTTCCTTCTGCGCGGCGGCTTCGTCCGTTTCCGGATTGGCCTCGCTGCTTGCCTTCGCCGCGTCGCCGCTGTTCGTCTTCGCGATGCCGTGCGAAATGAAATTCACGACGTCGAGCCGCGTCACACCCTGCTGCTGCAGGTAGTAGACGGCGTGCGAATCCTTCTCGCCGAAGATCGCGACGAGCACGTTCGCGCCGGTCACTTCCTTCTTGCCATTCGACGTCGACTGCACGTGCATGATCGCGCGCTGAATCACACGCTGGAAACCAAGCGTCGGCTGAGTATCGACGTCGTCCGTGCCGGGCACGGTCGGCGTGTTGTCATGAATGAAATTGCGCAGGTTCTGACGCAAATCTTCGATGTTTGCTGCGCATGCGCGCAACACTTCAGCCGCGGTCGGGTTGTCCAACAAGGCCAGTAAAAGATGCTCGACCGTAATGAACTCGTGCCGCGCCTGACGTGCTTCCATAAACGCCATGTGCAGACTGACTTCCAGTTCCTGGGCAATCATGCTTCCTCCATCACACACTGCAGCGGGTGCCCCGCCTGCCGTGCATGGCTAACGACTTGCTCAACTTTGGTCGACGCGATGTCCCGCGTGTAGACCCCACAAACTCCCCTGCCCTCGCGATGAACCTTCAGCATGATTTGCGTCGCAGTCTCACGATCCTTGTTGAAGTACTCCTGCACCACCATCACGACGAATTCCATCGGCGTGAAGTCGTCATTCAGCAGCACCACCTTGTACATGGCCGGCTTCTTCAGCTTTTGTTCCTGCCGCTCCAGTACAGTGCCGTCCTGCTTGTTGGGATTGATCGCCATACACCCATTCTAAACAACTCGGACAGGCCCGCAATGCTGCCGAAAAACGCCGACCGTCCGGTCGGAAAACTGCACCAACGACGCGCGCAGCCAGAGCCTGTCATGCCTGAATTCCGCCGCTGCCCGCCTGAGCCACGGCCCGCTTGAACTTCCGTGAATCCAGTATCGCACAGCTACAAAAAAACTGACCGGAGGCTCCCCCGCGGCGCGTTGCCGGTACTGCTTGCCGGTACTCCTCATGTGAGACGATTATGCGACTTTTCAAGATGACTTGCTTGGGGCGCAGCACACACGCAAAGCAGGAATAACCCTACGAATGTGGTCTTTACAACGTGCTTAACGGCCATCTCAAAATTTTCTTGACACGTGATTTAAGAGATTCAACAATCAAACTGGCACTTTTTTCCGAAGACCAATCAGGCGAAAGAAATGCCGAGGTGAGCTTGTGAGGAGGGCACGGTTCACACACAGAGTGGCCGATGATCTTTTCGAGCGTGCTCGTGGTAGCGACGAGAGTTAGAGGGGAAGTAATGTCAACTGGTACGGTCAAATGGTTCAACGACGCGAAAGGCTACGGATTCATCACGCCCGATGAAGGCGGCGAGGATCTGTTCGCACATTTCTCGGCGATACAAATGAACGGTTTCAAGACACTCAAGGAAGGCCAGAAGGTCAGCTTTGAGATCGTCCAGGGACCGAAGGGCAAACAGGCTTCGAACATCCAGGACGCAGCCTGACCGTTCGATCGCACTTTTTGCCTCTGGGACCCGGCTTCGTGCCGGGTTTTTTGTGCTCGTCTTTCGATAACGTTTAGACCACCTGGATGCCTTCGAGGATATTCCAGCCGTCGTTACCTTTGATTCTCTTGAGGTAATACGAGTAATTCACCGTACACGCCGACAACCCCGAAAGCACGAATCCCAGGATTTGCGATATATCACGGCCTGTCATCGAATAAATGAACAGTTCGATAAGAAACAACACGATCGCGCAGGCGAACAAGGTCAGTGCCTTGCGCCACATCCCGAGATAGAGAAAATAGAACGGTCCGACAAAGAACCCCAGGAAGCTGAAAACGATCGTGATTCGTTTCAAGAACGGTCGCGTTTTGATCGCGGCCTTGAATCCGGCGGAATCTGGCGCGCCGTGGGCCTCGAAGAATTCGAAGCGCTCGCGCCACTTGGGCTTCAGTTCCATCGATTCGATTAAAGGTGACGCCACGAAGTGATGCTCCTTTGTCAACGCAAGTGAAAAACCCCGGCAGCGCAATAACGCCAACCGGGGTTTCCTGAAACCAGAAATCAACCGCGCCTACATATTCTCGATCATCACCTGGCCGAATCCCGAGCACGAGACCTGCGTCGCCCCTTCCATCAGACGCGCGAAGTCGTACGTCACGCGCTTCTGCAGAATCGAAGTCTCCATTGACCTGATGATCGCATCGGCGGCTTCGGTCCAGCCCAAATGGCGCAGCATCATCTCCGCCGACAAAATCTCCGAGCCCGGATTCACATAGTCCTTGCCCGCGTACTTCGGCGCCGTGCCGTGCGTCGCTTCGAACATCGCGACCGAATCCGACATGTTCGCGCCCGGCGCGATGCCGATACCGCCCACCTGAGCCGCCAAAGCATCCGACACGTAGTCGCCGTTGAGATTCAGCGTTGCGATCACGTCGTATTCGGCGGGACGCAGCAGGATCTGTTGCAGGAACGCGTCAGCGATCACGTCCTTCACGACGATATCGCCGCCCGACTTCGGGTTCTTGATCTTCATCCACGGGCCGCCGTCGATCAGTTCCGCCGCGAATTCGCTTTGCGCCAGTTCATAACCGTAGTCACGGAACGCGCCTTCGGTGAACTTCATGATGTTGCCCTTGTGCACGAGCGTGACCGAGCGGCGATCGTTATCGAGCGCGTACTGGATCGCCTTGCGCACAAGCCGCTGCGTGCCTTCCTTCGAAACCGGCTTGATACCGATTCCCGAGGTCTCCGGGAAGCGGATCTTTTTCACGCCCATCTCTTCCTGAAGGAACTTGATGACCTTCTTCGCCTCTTCCGACTGCGCCGGCCATTCGATGCCGGCGTAGATGTCCTCGGAATTCTCGCGGAAGATGATCATGTCGATCTTCTCCGGCTCGCGCACCGGCGAAGGCACGCCCTTGAAGTACTGCACCGGCCGCAGGCACACGTAAAGATCGAGTTGCTGGCGCAGCGCCACGTTCAGCGAGCGGATACCGCCGCCGACCGGCGTCGTGAGCGGGCCCTTGATCGACACGACGTATTCCTTCAACACGTCGAGCGTTTCGTCGGGGAGCCACACGTCCGGGCCGTAAACCTTCGTCGCCTTCTCGCCCGCGAAAATCTCCATCCAGTGGATCTTCTTCTTGCCCGCATACGCCTTCTCGACCGCCGCGTCGACCACCTTGATCATCACCGGCGTAATGTCGAAACCGGTGCCGTCGCCTTCGATGTACGGGATGATCGGCTGATCGGACACGTTGAGGGAGTAATCCGCGTTCACGGTGATCTTGTCACCGCCCGTCGGAACCTTGATGTGCTGATACGGCATGGTCGACTCCATAGAAGGCTGGGCTGGTTGAAGGCTAGCTGAGCTGATTGCGGCATGCGCCCGGACTGTCGGCGACGCACGCATGGTGGCCAGAACTTCATTCTAGCCCACCGCGCCGGGCGTTTTACGGCTGCCTGAGCTACTCGCCGCAGGTCTCCGCCCGCTCTCATGTCTTATATAAGACATAGGACTTGTCGTTCCGGATTATGCATTAATATCCCGCCATGCGCCATCCGGCAGTTTCCGCATAAACCACGCGGGCCCAGCGCTGGCGCGCTCTCTCAACGTTCATCCGGTTTCCCATGCCGCTCATCGCCCTGAATAAGCCGTTCGGCACGATCTGTCAGTTTTCACCGCACGAGACGCGCGCGTCGCTCGGCGACTGGGTGAAGACGCCGGGCGTGTATCCCGCCGGCCGGCTCGATGCGGACAGCGAAGGCCTGCTCCTCCTCACCGACGACGGCGCCTTGCAGACACGTATCGCCGAACCGCGTCACAAGCTCGTCAAGCGATATTGGGCGCAGGTCGAGGGCGCGCCCGACGAGGCGGTGTTGAAGCGCCTCGCGAAAGGCATCGATCTGGGCGACTACATCACACGCCCTTGCCGCGCGAATTTCGTCGAGCCGCCGGCGACGCTCTGGCCGCGTACGCCGCCGATCCGCTATCGCGCCGCGATCCCGACGACGTGGATCGAACTCGCGATTACCGAAGGCAAGAATCGCCAGGTGCGGCGCATGACGGCCGCCGTCGGTTTTCCGACGTTGCGGCTCGTGCGCGCGGGCATCGGCGCCCTCGATGTTTTCGCGCTCGGACTCGCGCCCGGCGAATCGATGGAACTGCCGCCGCGCGCGCCTTGGGATGGCATCGGATAATTTCGGCTTGCTTAAACAAATTGTCACCGAGACACGTTAGGCCACCACCGTTTCAGCTTTTTTTGAGCCCGATTAAATATCGACGAAGATTTTCGTCAACCGAGTCCCGACACCCCGCGTTAGTGGTCGCAGATGCCTTGCAAAGCTATCCGGCATTAGCGAATGACCCACATCGATAACCTGCTTTTCACAGGCTGTTTGTAAGGTTTTAGCGCTCGCGGCAGTATCGATCTATTTGTCGATACCGTTGTCAACCGAAAGGTGGATGGCTCGTTTACCGACATGACTCCAATAACCGGGTCGTTGGTTAATTTACTCAAGCTAAAGGATTCACAAGATGAACAAACTGATCGCTGCTCTCGTCGCCGGCCTGTTCGCAACGGCTGCTTTCGCTCAAGCTTCGGACGCTACGGCTCCGGCAGCAGCACCGGCAGCAGCCGCTTCGACGGCTCACAAGACGACGCACAAGAAGAAGACTTCGCACAAGAAGTCGTCGCACAAGAAGGCAGCATCGGCAGAAGCAGCACCGGCAGCCGCTACGGGCGCATCGCAGTAAGTTTGATGTAAAGGCAGTAAAGCGAAGTCAAAAACAGCAGTACTGCCGTTCCAACGGCTTAGAAAGGCAGATGGCCACACGGCAATCTGCCTTTTTTCTTTTTGCGCGGGCATCGCGTAACATGCGCGAGTCTTTTTTGGCTTTTCCTGTTAAACCAAGATTTCAGCAAGGAGTTTCGCCGTGCGTCTTGTGCTGCGCTCGTTTCACCCCTTCCGTCCTTTCGATTTCTTTCGCGCAATCAGAATGCTGGCGATCGCGCTCGTGCTGCCGCTCGCCGCGTTGTCGGCGGTTCATGCGCAGCAGCTTCCGCCGGGCGCGAAGCAGCCGACCGATTTCCCCCGCGCGAAACTCACCGCGGGCATGTTCGTGATCGACGCGGCCGTCGCTGCGAGCGACGCCGATCGAGAGCAGGGACTCATGTACCGTTCGAAGCTTGCGCCGAACGAAGGCATGCTCTTCGTGTTCAACGAGAACGCCGTGCATTGCTTCTGGATGAAGAACACGCTGATCCCGCTGTCGATCGCGTTCATTCGCGCGGACGGCACGATCACCGATATCGACGAAATGCAGGCCGAAACGACAGACAACCACTGCCCGCGCAACAACGGCGTGTATGCGCTCGAAATGAGCAAGGGCTGGTTCGCATCGAAAGGCATCAAGCCGGGGACGAAGATTCAGGGCCTGCCGCAACCGCAATAAAGCCGCAACAACGCGTGGCGCGTCACGCGTCACGATGAAACCGGCCGTCCACGCGACGCGCCGGTTTTTTTTCGTCCGCGCGGCGCAGGAACCGAGGCCCGGCGCGGGCTGGCAAGATTCCTGCAAAGACCCTGTCGAAGCGCTATCCTAATAAACCAGCGAGACGCTGTCCGGCGGTTATCCCAGCCGCGCGCGCCCAAGCGGCTCAACCCCGCGCGGCGCCGCTTTGCGGGACTGCCGCCATCCGCTCGACCCATCCACAGGAGGTTCAAGTGCCCCGCAAGACTCCCATCGAGCGCTACCGGAACATCGGCATCAGCGCTCACATCGATGCCGGCAAGACCACCACCACCGAACGCATTCTTTTCTACACCGGTGTGAACCACAAGATCGGCGAGGTTCACAACGGGGCGGCCACGATGGACTGGATGGAGCAGGAGCAGGAGCGCGGCATCACCATTACGTCGGCTGCTACGACCGCCTTCTGGAAAGGCATGGCCGGCAATTATCCGGAACACCGGATCAACATCATCGACACGCCCGGACACGTCGACTTCACCATCGAAGTCGAGCGCTCGATGCGCGTGCTCGACGGCGCCTGCATGGTCTACGACTCGGTCGGCGGCGTGCAGCCGCAGTCGGAAACCGTCTGGCGTCAGGCGAACAAGTACAAGGTGCCGCGCATCGCGTTCGTCAACAAGATGGACCGCGTCGGCGCTGATTTCTTCCGTGTGCAACGCCAGATCGGCGACCGGCTGAAGGGCGTCGCCGTGCCGCTGCAGATTCCGGTCGGCGCGGAAGATCACTTCCAGGGCGTCATCGACCTCGTGAAGATGAAGGCGATCATCTGGGACGAAGCAAGCCAGGGCGTGCTCTTCGAGTACCAGGAGATTCCGGCGAACCTGCTCGCGACCGCGCAGGAATGGCGCGACAAGATGATCGAGGCGGCCGCCGAAGCGAACGAGGCTTATCTCGAGAAGTATCTCGGCGGCGAAGAGCTGAGCGAGGAAGAGATCAAGAGCGGCATCCGCCAGCGCACGATCGCGAACGAGATCGTGCCGATGCTATGCGGCAGCGCGTTCAAGAACAAGGGCGTGCAGGCGATGCTCGACGCCGTGATCGACTATCTGCCCTCCCCGGTGGACATTCCCGCCATCCTCGGTCACGACGAATACGACAAGGAAGCGGAACGCCATCCGACCGACGACGAGCCGTTCTCCGCGCTCGCGTTCAAGATCATGACGGACCCGTTCGTCGGCCAGTTGATCTTCTTCCGCGTGTATTCGGGCGTCGTGAATTCGGGCGATTCCGTCTACAACGCCATCAAGGAAAAGAAGGAACGCCTCGGGCGGATTCTTCAGATGCACGCGAACGAGCGCAAGGAAATCAAGGAAGTCTACGCAGGCGACATTGCCGCGGCCGTCGGCCTGAAGGAAGCGACCACCGGTGACACGCTGTGCGACCCGAACCACGTCATCATCCTCGAACGGATGATCTTCCCCGAACCGGTGATCTCGCAGGCCGTCGAGCCGAAAACGAAGGCCGACCAGGAAAAGATGGGCATCGCGCTCAACCGGCTCGCGCAGGAAGACCCGTCGTTCCGCGTGCAGACCGACGAGGAATCCGGCCAGACGATCATCTCCGGCATGGGCGAACTGCACCTCGAAATTCTCGTCGACCGGATGAAGCGCGAGTTCAGCGTCGAGGCGACTGTCGGCAAGCCGCAGGTCGCGTATCGCGAGACGATCCGCATTCCGGTGGAAGACGTCGAGGGCAAGTTCGTCAAGCAGTCGGGCGGACGCGGGCAGTACGGTCACGTCGTGATCAAGATGGAGCCGCAAAAGCCCGGCGGCGGCTATGAATTCGTCGATGCGATCAAGGGCGGCGTCGTGCCGCGCGAGTACATTCCGGCGGTCGACAAGGGTATTCAGGAGACGCTGAAGTCGGGCGTGCTCGCGGGCTATCCGGTGGTCGATGTGAAGGTGACGCTGACTTTCGGCTCGTACCACGACGTCGATTCGAACGAAAACGCGTTCCGCATGGCCGGATCGATGGCATTCAAGGACGGCATGCGGAAGGCAAAACCCGTGCTGCTCGAACCGATGATGGCCGTCGAAGTGGAAACGCCCGAGGAATTCATGGGCAACGTGATGGGCGATTTGTCGGGGCGGCGCGGCATCGTGCAGGGCATGGAGGACATCGCGGGCGGCGGCGGCAAGCTGGTGCGCGCCGAGGTTCCGCTCGCCGAGATGTTCGGCTATTCGACGACGCTGCGTTCGCTGTCGCAGGGCCGCGCGACCTACACGATGGAGTTCAAGCATTACGCAGAAACGCCAAACAATGTGGCAGATGCGATTGTGAATTCGAAGTCGAAGTAAACTCTGTCGACCAGAGTTGGCGCTTTAGCGCTTACTCTGGTCCCATGCAAGGCTGTCGATCCAGAGTTAGCGCTTTAGCGCTTACTCTGGTCCCATGCAAGGCTGTCGATCCAGAGTTAGTGCTTTAGCGCTTACTCTGGTCCCATGCATAGCACCTGCTGTAACCCGTCCGTTGTATGCCCGTGCTTCACGTGTGGCCGCAACGGACTTTTTTTATCCGCGCGGCTTCTTTCGACGGAGAAAAAATCATGAGCGACGAACAGCGAACCGACTGGCGCGAACACGGCGTCAAGGTCATCAAGGGCGACCAGCTCGACACCAACACGCCGCAGACGCCCGGCATGAACCGCGCGGCGGCGATCAACGCGGCGCGCGTCGGCGCGCAGAAGATCTGGGCCGGCACCGTCACGATCCATCCGAACGCGAAAACCGGCGCGCATCATCACGGTGCACTGGAAAGCGTGATCTACGTCGTGCGCGGACAAGCGCGCATGCGCTGGGGCGAGCATCTGGAGTTCACCGCCGAGGCCGGTCCGGGCGATTTCATCTTCGTGCCGCCGTACGTGCCGCATCAGGAGATCAACGCGCGCACCGACGAGCCGCTCGAATGCGTGCTCGTGCGCAGCGACAACGAAGCCGTCGTGGTGAACCTGAATATCGATGCGGTGGAAGAGCCCGAAGCGGTCTACTGGGTCGATCCGATCCACAAGCATCCGCACGATCATTGAGGCGGCGCGTTGCTTGCTACTTCAGCGCGACGCCCTGAAGCGCGTGGCTCGGCTAAACTGGCCGCAACGCCGCTCGCAACAAATACAACATACGGAACGGAACGCCCCCTGATGAAGACATCGACCGACCACGATCACGCCTTCGACCGCGCCCTGGACGATTCACGCTCGGGCGCCGGCGATCTCGGCAATCACGCCATCGACGAATTCAAGGCCGGCCGCCTCACGCGCCGCGAGCTGCTGCGCCACGCGAGCGTGCTCGGCTTCGTGCTGGCCGTCGGCGGCGTCGGCGGTCTGATCGGCATGCCGCGCAACGCTCGCGCGCAGGTCGCGGGCAAGCCGGGCGGCACGATCCGCGTCGCGCACCTGACGCCGGTGGGCGCGGTCGATCCGCTCACCGTCACCGATGCCGCCGGTCTCGCGCTCATCAACCAGACCGGCGAATTCCTGATCGACGACGACGGCGAGAAACTCACGCTGCGTCCGGCGCTGGCGCTCTCGTGGAAGTCGAACGACAAGGGCGACGTGTGGACCTTCAAGCTGCGCGACAACGTCAAGTTCCACGACGGCCAGAAGATGACCGCGAAGGACGTCGCCGCAACTTTCAACCGTCTCGCCGACCCCGGCAGCGGATCGGCGGCGCTTTCGGTGCTGAAGGGCGTGCTGTCGAAGAATTCGGCGAAGGCGACCGACGACCTCACCGTCGAGTTCCATCTCGATGCACCGAACGGCAACTTCCCGTTCTATGTTTCCTCCGACAATTTCAACGCGGTGATCCTGCCCGCGAACTTCTCGGGAACGTATGAGAAATCGTTCATGGGAACAGGGCCGTTCAAGTTCGAGAAGTACACGCCGAAGGTGGGCGCGTCGTTTGTGCGCAACCCCGACTACTGGGGCGAGAAGGCGCTGCCCGAACGCGTGACCTTCGCGTTCTACGCGGACCAGCAGGCGCAATTGCTCGCGCTGCAAGGCCGTCAGGCTGACGTCATGGGCGACTTCACCGTGCAGGGCGGCGTGAGCGTGCTGAACAACGCACAGTTCAAGGTGCTCGGCGTGAAATCGAGCGCGCACCGGCAGATGCACATGCGCAACGACAACGCGCAGTTCAAGGACAAGCGCGTACGCCAGGCGCTCGCGCTCGCGATCGATCGCGAGATCATCGTGAAGGGCCTCTTTCGCGGCCGAGCGCAGCTCGGTAACGACAGCCCGTTCGCGCCGGTGTTTCCGTCGAGCGATCTGTCGGTGCCTCAGCGCAAGGTCGATATCGCGAAGGCGAAGCAGTTGCTCGCGCAGGCGGGTGTGCCGAACGGCTTCGACGTCACGCTCACGACCGAAAAGTACATGGAGATACCCGATCTCGCGGTCGTGATCCAGAACGCGGCGAAGGCGATCGGCGTGCGCATCACGCTAAAGGTGGAGAGCCAGGAGCTGTATTACGGCACGGGCACGTTCGGCAAGTCGGACTGGCTGGATTCGCCGCTCGGCATCACCGACTACGGTCATCGCGGCGTGCCGAACGTGTTCCTCAACGCGCCGCTTACGAGCGGTGGCACGTGGAACGCGGCGCACTTCAAGAATCCGCAGTACGACAAGCTCGTCGCGGATTTCGTCGCCGCGCTCGACGTCGCGTCGCAAAAGAAGCTCTCCGCGCAAATCCAGAACCTGCTGCTCGACGAGACCCCGGTCGTGATTCCGTATTTCTACGACTATCTGGTCGTAACAAGGGCGAACGTCGCGGGCGTGCGCTTCAACGCAAACTCGCAGCTTTATCTCGATCGCGCGACGATCAGTGGCTGATCGTTCATGAACACGGCGACGACAGGAGCGCTCACCCCCTCACGAGGAAGCGGCAGCGCGTGGCGCATCGCGCGCTTTACCGGCACGCGGCTCGTGCTCGCGCTCATCACGCTGTGGCTCCTGTCGGTGATCGTGTTCGCGGGCGGGCAGTTGCTGCCGGGCGACGTCGGCCGCGCGATCCTCGGGCCGCTCGCCGATGCCCGCGCCGTCGCGGCGCTCAATCATCAGCTCGGCGTCGACCGGCCGCTTCTCACGCAATACACCGCGTGGATCGGCCACTTCCTGCGCGGCGACATGGGCCAGTCGTATGCGTACCGATCGCCGGTCGCGCCGTTCATCGTCGATGCGCTCGCCAATTCGGCGAAGCTCGGCGCGCTCGCGTTCATCGTCGTGGTGCCGCTCGGGATCGCGGGCGGCGTGTATTCGGCGCTGCACGCGGGACGCTGGATCGATCGCGTGATCAGCATCACCGGCCTTTCGGCGACGGTCGTGCCGGAATTCGTTTCGTCGATCGTGCTGATTCTCGTGTTCGGCGTGTGGCTGCAATGGCTGCCGATCGAAGCGACCTTTCCGCCCGACGCGAACGTCTTCGTGCAACTGAAGCATCTCGTCCTGCCCGTGCTGCCGCTCGTGCTCGTGTTCTTCGGCTATATCGCGCGGATGGCGCGCGCCGGGACCGTCGAAGCGCTCGACGCCGATTACACCCGCACCGCGATCCTGAAAGGCCTGCCGCGCCGCACGGTGATCTGGCGGCACGTCCTGCGCAATGCATTGCTGCCGACCGTCACCGTCGCTGCTACGCAGCTCGGCTACATGATCGGCGGACTGGTCGTCGTGGAGACGCTCTTTCACTATCAGGGCATCGGCTCGCTGATCTACAACGCCGCGAAGGCGAAGGACTTCCCGATGCTCGAAGCCGGCGTGCTGACGGTCGGCGTGATCTATACCGCGGCGAACCTGATCGCCGATGCGCTCTATGTCGTGCTCAATCCGCGGCTGCGCGTGAGGGAATCGCAATGAGCACCGCGCCCTCGCCCGCTGTGAGAGCGCCGCGTTTCGAACGTTCGACGGCGCTGCTGCGATCGCCGACCTTCGTCATCGGCGCGCTGATTCTGCTCTTCTGGGTCGCGTGCGCGCTCATCGGGCAGCACGTCGTGCCGCAAGACCCGTACGCCTCCGATCCGCTCAACTCGCTCACGCCGCCCGATGCCACGCACTGGTTCGGCACCGACCAGCTCGGCCGCGACGTGTTCGCGCGCGTGATCGTCGGCGCGCGCGACATCCTGACGATCGCCCCGCTCGCGACGCTGCTCGGCACGCTCGCGGGCACGGCGATCGGCCTCGTCGTCGGCTACTTCGGCGGCTGGGTCGACAACGTGATCGGCCGCGTGATCGATGCGCTCCTCGCGCTGCCGCTCGTGATCGTCGCGCTGCTCGCGCTCGCGGCGGTCGGCGCGAGCAACGCGACGGTGATCATCGTGATCGGTCTCACCTTCGCGCCGATCACCGCGCGCACGGTACGCTCGGCGGTTTTCGCGGAACGCAACCTCGACTACGTGCTCGCGGCGCAACTGCGCGGCGAAAACGCGATCTACATCATGTTCGCCGAGGTCCTGCCGAACGTGCTGCAGCCGATCATCGTCGAGGCGACCGTGCGGCTCGGCTACGCGATCTTCGCGGTGGCGACGCTCTCGTTCCTCGGCTTCGGCATCCAGCCGCCCTCGGCCGACTGGGGCCTTGCGCTCTCCGAGTGCTACACGCTGATGGCGGGCGGCGCGTGGTGGACCGTTGTGTTCGATGCGCTCGCGATCGCCTCGCTCGTCGTCGGCGTCAATCTCGTGGCGGATGCAATTCAGGGAGTGCTCGACCGATGAACGGACCTCCGCCGTCGGCGTTTCCGGCATTCGCCGTCCCGAAGCGCGATCGCGCCGATGCGCTGACGATCGTCGGCCTGACGGTCGCCTACCGGATGCGGGGACGCGAGCGCGACGTGCTGCAGGACATCACGCTGCGCGTGCGGCGCGGCGAGGCCTACGGGCTCGTCGGCGAGTCGGGCTGCGGAAAATCGACTGCCGCGCTCGCCGTGCTGCGCTACCTGCCACGCAACGGGCGCGTGAAGGCGGGCAAGATTTCGATCGGCGGGCGCGACGTCGCTTCGCTGCACGCCGACGCCTTGCGCGACATGCGCGCCAATGCGGTGTCGATGGTGTATCAGGACCCGGGGCGCGCGCTCAATCCGTCGCTGACCATCGCGCGGCAGGTGTCGGAAGCGTTTGAGGCGTCGGGGGCATCGGCGGATGATGCGCTCGCGCGCACGGTCGATATCCTGCGGCGCGTGCGGATCGCGTCGCCCGAGCGCGTGATGGAGAGCTATCCGCATCAGCTCTCGGGCGGGATGCAGCAGCGCGTCGTGATCGCGATGGCGCTCGCGTGCAATCCCGAACTCCTGATCCTCGACGAGCCGACGACCGGGCTCGATGCCACCGTCGAAGCCGAAGTGCTCGATCTGATCGCGCAGTTGCGCGCGGAACTCGGCACGGCGGTGCTGTTCATCAGCCACAACCTCGCGGTGATCGGGCGGATGTGCGATCGCGTCGGCGTGCTGTATGCAGGCAAGCTCGTGGAAGAGGGCGTGACGCGCGACGTGTTCGCGCGGCCGCGCCATCCGTACACGGTCGGTCTGTTGCGCTGCCTGCCGACGAGCGGTCGCAGCAAGGACATGGGACGCCTCGACACGATTCCCGGCTCGCTGCCGCTGCCGGGCACGGTGACGCAGGGCTGCATCTACGCGGAGCGCTGCAAGCTCGCCGACGCGCGCTGCCTGCGCGACGCGCCGCCGCCGTATCGCGTGGCGTCTGCGAACGGCGACCAGATGGCGCGCTGCCACTATCACGAGCGCGCGATCGAACTGCCGCGCGCGACGCCCGAAGCCGCGTCCGATCCCGTCGATCTATCGCTGGCGCCGGTGGCGCTCAAGGCGCGTAACGTATCGAAGACGTTTCGCGTCGGCAACGAACTCGTGCGCGCGGTCCACGACGTATCGCTCGATCTCGCGCAGGGCGAGACGCTCGGGCTAGTCGGCGAATCGGGCAGCGGCAAGACGACGCTCGCGAAGCTCATGCTCGGCCTGCTCTCTCCCGACGAAGGCGCGACGCTCGAACTCGACGGCGCGGCGCTGCCCGCGCGCGTCACGCGTCGTAACGACGAACAGGTGAAGTCGCTGCAGATCGTGTTCCAGAACCCCGATTCCGCGCTCAATCGTGCGCATTCGGTGCGGCGGCTGATCGCGCGGTCGCTCTCGAAGCTCGCTTCGCTGCGCGGCGCGGCTAAGGAGGAGCGCCTGCAATCGCTGACGGAATCCGTGCGGCTGCCCGAGCGCTATCTGAGCGCGCGCACGCGCCAGCTGTCCGGCGGACTGAAGCAGCGCGTCGCGATCGCGCGTGCGTTCGCGGGCGATCCGCGCGTCGTCGTCTGCGATGAACCAACGTCCGCGCTCGACGTCTCCGTGCAGGCCGCGATCCTCAACCTGCTCGCCGATCTCCAGCGCGAGCGCGGCGTGAGTTACGTGTTCATCTCGCACGATCTGCACGTGGTGCGCTATCTGTCGGATCGAATCGCGGTGCTGTATCTCGGGCGGATCATGGAGATCGGCCGCGCCGCCGATGTCTTCGGCGGGCCGCAGCATCCTTATACGGAGGCGCTGCTGTCGTCGGTGCCGTCGCTCGATGGCAGTGCAGGCGCGCATGGCGGGCGCATCCGCCTGTCCGGCGAATTGCCGAGCGCGGCGAATCCGCCTTCGGGATGCGTGTTCAATACGCGCTGTCCGCGCAAGCTGGGCGCGATCTGCGAGGAGCAGGAGCCGCCTTATGCCGATGCAGGCGGCGCGCACCGGATTCGCTGTCACATTCCCATTGAAGAGTTGCGCTCGCTTCAGTCGCAGGAAAGCTGACGGAACCAAAGGCCACGCGATCCCTCTCACTCGGACACCGTTCGATATGAGGGATAAAACATGAAGCGACACGCTTCGATTGCGCTGGCTTTTTCGACACTCGGCCTGGCTACAGCCGCCTACGCGCAGCAAACGCCCATCGATCCGAGCTTTTCCGCGTATTCGCTCGCCCAGCAGTGCTCGCAGAAATCCGACAACGCCGCGCAGGGCCAGTGCGTAGGCGCGGTGCGCGGTATCGTGCGCGGCTATCAGTACGGCGTGCTGTTCCTCGGCCAGCGCTCGTCGCTTCCCGCCAACGAGACGCAACGCGTGTCGCTGTGTCTGAACGACGTGAAAGTTTCGTCGATCGTCGACGAATTCCTCACCGACGCCAGGCAGGTCAAGGACGACGACTTGAAGCGCACGCCCGCCGAAGTCGCCGTGCTCGGCTCCGTGCATTCGCATCACGCGTGCATGTAACGGCACGTCACTGCACTTCAGGCGCCACGGTATTGCCCGCCGCCGCGCCCGGCACGCTGACCGATATCGCCGCCGGTTCCTCCGCGTGCCGCGCGGCGAGGCGTGCGCAGTCGCCCATCGGCAGGCGCTTCACGACGATCCACGCCACCACCATCGCCATCAGCCCGAAAATCGCGCTGCCCGCCGCCTGTCCGATGAGCACGCCAATCGGACCGTGCTTGATGCCGACCGCCACGAACGGCACGGTGCCGAGCGTCGTGCGTCCCCAGTTGAAGAGCGTCGAGAGAAGCGGCCGGTCGAGGTTGTTGAACGTCGCGTTGGCGACGAAGAGACAACCGACGAACGCATAGCTCGCGACCAGCCACGAGCAGAACACCGAGATGATCTCGGCCGTGACGCCCCGCGCCGAGAACGCGCGGATCAACCCGTGCTGCGAGAGCGCGAGCACGATCCACGCGAGCGCGACGGTCGCAAGCACGAAGCCCAGGCTGTTGCGGATCGTCTCGCGGATGCGGTCCGCGCGCCCCGCTCCCAGGTTCTGCGCGACGATCGGCCCGACCGCGCCCGTTAGCGCATAGATCAGCGCGAAGGCGACGGGCGTGATGCGGTCGATGGTTGCCTGCCCCGCGATCGCGGCCGGCCCGAAGCGCGCCATGGCGTGCGTGACGTACGCAGCCGCGACGGGCGTCGCGAGGTTGGTGAGGACCGCCGGCAACGCGATCTTCAGCACAGGCTTCACGTCGTCCCACGTGCGCTGCGGCTGAAAGCGCGCGATCAGGTGATTCACGCGGCTCACGCCGTACAGCCCGACGAGCGTGAGCACAATCCGTGCGATCACGTTCGAGATCGCCGCACCGGTCAGGCCGAGGTGAAAGCCGAAGATCAGGATTGGATCGAGGATCGCGGTGACGATCGCGGCGGAGAGCGTGACCGTCATCGCGCGGCGTGCATCGCCGATCGAGCGCATCAGCGCCGCCGTGCACATGCCGATCGCGAGCAGCGGCAAGGTCGGCGCGGTGATGGTGAGAAAGAGGCGCGTGAGTTCGCGTGTTTCGCCGGTGGCGCCGAGCGCGTCGAGAATGTGTTCGAGCAGCAGCAGCGTGATCGCGGTCAGCACGACCGTAACGAGCACGATGAACGCGAGGCTGGCGGTCGCGACCTGCCGCGCCTTCGCGCGCTCTCCGGCGCCGAGCAGGCGCGCGACCGTCGCGCTCACGCCGATCGTCATGCCGATCGAGATCGCGACGTGAAAGAAGTTGACCGTGCCCGCGAAGCCGACCGCCGCAGCGACCGATGTGTCGCCGAGCATCGACACGTAGAAGAGATTCGCGAGATCGACGGCGAACACCGCCATCAGGCCGATCGCGCCGGTGCCGGCCATGACGATCACGTGACGCATCGTCGAACCAGTGACGAAGCGGGCTGCGGCGGGATTCGTGCGTGCGTTCATTCGGATACCTTCACCTTCGATGCAAGGCCTCAGCGCGGCCTCTTTGGAAAGCATCATGGCATGAACGGCCGTGCGATGACGCATGGCCGAAGCGCGAACCCTCCGCAATTACCCGCACGACATTGCTAATCGATTACGCTTAAACCCCGCTCGGTCACCCGTTTGTCTTAGAATCGCCGCTTGGTCCCTCTTGCGTCCGCTTTATGAACTCGACATCGGAAGACCGCTGGCGCGACTTGCGCCCGGACCCGGACAGTGACACCCCGCTCTATCTGCAACTCGCCCGCAAGCTCGCCAATGCGATCCATGACAATCGCTGGAACGCAGGCGAAGCGCTGCCGTCGGAGCGCGTGCTGTCGGAAGCGCTGGGGGTATCGCGGATCACGTCGCGAAAGGCTATCGCGCTGCTCGTCGAACAAGGCCTGATCCGCCGCACGCAAGGCGCTGGCAGCTTCATCACGCCGCGCTACGAAGACCCGCTCTCGCGGCTCTCCAGCTTCAGCGAGATGCTGCGGCGGCGCGGCTTCACGCCTAGCTCGAAATGGATCTCGCGCGTGATCGAGCCCGCCAATCGCGATGAAGTGATCCAGCTCGGGCTCTCGCCGGCGGCGGCCGTCACGCGGCTGCGTCGGCTGCGGCTCGCGGACGGCATCGTGATGGCCGTCGAGAATTCGACCTTCCCCGCGTCGCTGATCCCCGATCCGCAAGCGGTCGGCGATTCGCTCTACAGCTTTCTCGATCAGCGCGGCTTGTCGATCGTGCGCGCGTTGCAGCATTTTCGTGCGGTGAACGCGAGCGAGGAAATCGCGCAGCAAATGGGCATCGCGCCGCACGATGCGCTTCTGCTGATTACGCGCGTCGGCTATACCGCCGATCAACGCGCGATCGAACTCACCGATACCTACTGCCGCAACGACTACTACGATTTCGTCGCGGAACTGCGCAAGTAAGCGCGCCTGCCCGTTCTACCAACGCGCTTCGTCGCTGCCGATCGGCACCGGCGGCAGCGACCAATGCGGCGGCGTCACCGACATGCGCTCCGCCGGCTGCGTGCAGGTGAGCCTGCCGAAGGGTGAATCCATCGTCTGCAAGGCGTCGCGCACGTCGTCCAAAGACGGATCGGCTGCGGCCTGTCCGTCGTCGAGCGTTCCCATCGATTGCAGCCAGCGGCCCGTCTGCGCGAGCGACACCCGCACGTGCCAGCTTCCGCCTTCCTTCGCGCGCCGATTGAGCGCCACCATCGCGCCGAACGCGGCCAGATAGCCGGTCGCGTGATCGAGCGCCTGGCACGGCAGATGACGCGGGTTCGTCTGGCCGGCCGCGCGCGCCTCCGTCCACGCGATGCCGCTCGCCGACTGCACGAGGCTGTCGAAGCCGCGTCGCGTCGACCACGGTCCTTCGTGCCCATACGCCGACACCGTCGCGTAGACGATGCCGGGCTTCGCGCGCGCGGCGTCCTCCGGCCCGAAACCGCGCGCCGCCAGCGATTGCGGCCGATACGATTGCACGAAGACATCGGCGTCCTTCAACAGCGTCTGTAACGATTCGTGGCCGTCCGGTTGGCGCAGATCGAGCGTCGCGGAGCGCTTGCCGCGCCCGTTGTCGATCACGAGCGGTGCGATATTCGGCAAATGCGGACCGTTGATCAGGAGCACGTCGGCGCCGTGCTGCGCGAGCGTGCGCCCCGCGACCGGCCCCGCGATGACGCGCGACAGATCAAGCACGCGCACGCCGGAAAGCGGCCGCTCGGGCTGAGTTCCGCCGCCTCCGCCAATCGGCGTCGCAGGCGCATCGCCGATGCGGATGATTTCGAAAAGCGGCAGCCGCGCGAGCGCCTGAGCTTGCGGCAGCGCAGCCCATTCGTCGGGCGAGCGGATCAGCGCGGCGCACAGCCCCGCGTCGCCGAGCGCCTGATCGAGCGCGGCGCCGTCCCAGCCGCGAATCGCCTGCGTGACGGCCGCATGATCGTTCGCGCATCCCAGCACCCGCACGATGCCCGCGCGATGATGTGCGAAGTTCGCGTGAAGCTGAATCCAGCGGCCGTCGCGCGTCTCGTAGAAGCCCGTGACCGGATCGCGCGGGTCGGGCGCCGGGCCATCGTCGACCCGCAGATACCGCTCGCTGCGAAACGCGACGCACGCGCGCCGCGCATCGGCATCGATTTGCTGCGCGTGGCCGGTGCGCTCGCGAAAGCACTCCGCGGCGGCGAGCGCCTGCGCGGCGATCACGCCGTTTGCAAGCGCGGCCACCCGATACACCGACGGCAACTGCGGATCGTCACCTGTAATCGAAACGTCGGAAAGCGCGGCTGGATCGCACTGCGCCGCCTGCCAAAGCTCTTCTAGCGGAGTCATCGAAAGCCCCTGCGTGGATGCGAACCGCCAGTCTACGAGCGGCACGAAGCGTGGATCAACCGTAAAATCATCGCGCTCCGCTCAACGAACGCGCCCATGCCCGACACCCTCCGCTCGACCGTTGCCCCCACGCCGTCCGACCGGTCGCTCACGATCATGCTGTGGCTCGTCGCGACGGGCTTCTTCATGCAGACGCTAGACTCGACTATCGTCAACACCGCGCTCCCCGCGATGGCGAAAAGCCTGGGCGAAGCGCCGCTGCGCATGCAGGGCGTCGTGATCGCGTACTCGCTCACGATGGCGATGATGATCCCCGTCTCCGGCTGGCTCGCAGACCGGCTCGGCACGAAGCGCGTGTTTTTCAGCGCGATCCTCGTGTTCGCGGTCGGATCGCTGCTCTGCGCCAACGCGCAATCGCTCACGCAACTGGTGACGTATCGCGTCGTGCAGGGCGTCGGCGGCGCGATGCTGCTGCCGGTCGGGCGGCTCGCCGTGCTGCGCGTCTTTCCGGCCGAGCGCTATCTTTCCGCGCTCGCCTTCGTCGCGATTCCAGGTCTGATCGGCCCGCTGATCGGCCCGACGCTCGGCGGCTGGCTCGTGCAGATCGCGTCATGGCACTGGATCTTCCTGATCAACGTGCCGGTGGGCATCGCCGGCTGCATCGCGACGCACCTCTACATGCCCGACAGCCGCAACCCCGCGACGCCGCGCTTCGATCTCGCGGGCTATCTGCTGCTCGCGGTCGGCATGGTCGCGCTGACGATTTCCCTCGACGGCCTCGCCGACCTCGGCCTGCAGCACGCAATCGTGCTCGTGCTGCTGATCCTCTCGTTCGGCTGCTTCGTCGCGTACGGACTGCACGCAACGCGCGCCGCCAATCCGCTCTTCCCGCTCGATCTCTTCAAGATCCACACGTTCAGCGTCGGCCTGCTCGGCAACCTCTTTGCGCGCATCGGCAGCGGCGCGATGCCGTATCTGATTCCGCTACTGCTGCAGGTGAGCCTCGGCTACACGGCGTTCCAGGCGGGGATGATGATGCTGCCCGTCGCGGCGGCGGGGATGCTGTGCAAGCGGCTCGTCACGCGCCTCATCGAGCGCCACGGCTACCGGCGGGTGCTCGTGGTGAACACGGTGCTCGTCGGGCTGATGATGGCGAGCTTCGGGCTCGTGAGTCCGGGCGAACCGCTGTGGCTGCGGCTCGTGCAACTGGCGATCTTCGGCGGCGTCAACTCGATGCAGTTCACCGCGATGAACACGCTCACGCTGAAGGACCTCGGCACCGGCGGCGCGAGCAGCGGCAACAGCCTGTTTTCGCTGGTGCAGATGCTGTCGATGAGCCTCGGCGTGACAGTCGCGGGCGCGATTCTCGCGACGTTCACCGGCCTCCTCCCGCGCGTCACCGAGACGAATTCGCTGCCTGCCTTCCACGCGACGTTTCTCTGCGTCGGCGTGATTACCGCGGCTACGGCGTGGATCTTCGGACAGCTCGCGCCGGAAATCCGCGCGATCCCGAAAAGGAAGGCGGACCCGTCGGAATCGAACTAGGCGCTCGCCATGCGAATGCCGCCAGCCGGCCGATTCCGCCGTCCGGTCGTGCGTCGCGCACTCGAACGGTGCGTGCGGCACCGCTTGGCGGCGCGCTTCGCGGGCCGCGAAGCACTGCCTTGCACGCGCGAGCCAATGAACACACGAATATGAGCCAACGTCTTGAAAATGCTGAAAACGCGCATGGATCTTGCTCGGACGTTCGGGCGCCTATCCTGTAAACTCAAGAGCTACGTCAATCCGCCAACGCCCCGACACCATGAGCATGGTTGAACTCGACCCTCCCCGCTTCCAGCCGCCGCGCCCGATCGCCGGCGACGATGGCTCGCGGCGCACCGTCCTGTACGGCGAATACACCGTGTTCAGCGTGTTCCAGCCGGTGTTCTCGGTGTCGCACCGGCGTGCGATCGGCTATCACGCGTCCCTGCGCGCCCGCGACGACACCGGCCGCCACGTACCGTCGCCCGAGGTGTTCACGCAGGCAGCGCGCCGCGGCGACTTGCTGGAACTCGGGCGGCTCGCGGAATCGCTGCATCTGGGCAACTTCTTCGCGTTCGACAGCAACGACGAGTGGCTCTTCCTGAGCCTGCACCCCGCCGCGTTGATGGACACGAGCTACGGCGACGCGCTCCTCGCCGCGCTCAAGGAACTGGGATTGCCGCCGCAGCGCGTGGTGCTCGAAGTGCCCGAGCAGGCGGGCGGCGAAACGACGCGCTTCGCCGAAATCATCGATTCGCTGCGCAAGTCGGGCTTTTTGATCTCGCTCGACGGCTTCGGCGTCAAGCATTCGAACATTGACCGCGTGTGGCATCTGCGGCCGGATATCGTGACGCTCGACCGCTGCATCCTGCAGCAGGCAAGCGAGCACAAGCATATCGAGCGTGTGCTGCCGGGGCTCGTGTCGCTGCTGCACGAATCGGGGCAGCTCGTGCTGATGGGCGGTCTCACGACCGAGCGCGACGCGCTGATCGCGCTCGAATGCAACGTCGATTTCGTGCAGGGCGCGTATTTCGCGGGACCGAGCGTGGATGCCGTCAAGCCGCAGGCCGCCGCGCACGTGATGGATGCGCTGTCGGCGGCGTCGCGCGAACGGGTCGCGGCGCGCGAGCGTGCACAGGCGGCGCGGCTCGCGCCTTATGTCAGCGGGCTGGAGAACGCGGCGTCGCGGCTGATCGAAGGCGAATCGCTCGAAGCGGCGACGCGCGACCTGCTGCAATTGCTCGATACAGCGCGCTGCTTTTTGCTGGATCACGCGGGGCGGCAGATCGGCGACAACGTCGTGCCGATCGTGCGGACCTCGCAGCGCGCGAAGCGCTTTAGTCCGCTGCTGCATTCGGAAGGCGCGAGCTGGGAGCGTCGGCCGTACTTCATCGAGGCGCTGCGCGCGCCGGGACGCGTGCATTTGACGGCGCCGTATCTGTCGATCAACGAGGCGCATCTTTGCGTGACGGCGTCGATCGCCGCAGAGACGCCGCGCGGGTTGCAGGTGCTGTGCGTCGATATCAACTGGGATGCGGCGATTCGGCGGCGGTGATTTTGGGGCGCGCCCTTCGGTTTGCGTCCGCTTGCGCCTTCCCGCTCTTGAAGTTCGCGACCGGCAGATTTTCCGCCGTCAGCGTGAACGTAGCCTCCTGTAGTCGCGGCGGCGTCAATGTTCATGCGCTGAATTTTTCCACTTGACCCTCTCGGCTCCGCCCCTCGCCGAGCACGTTCCAAATTCCCTCCGCAGCACAATCCTCCTACAGATCAGCACGATCGTCATAACGTGCTGCGATCGATTCCTCTTACGCTTGGCTGAGTTCGCGGCGGCTTCATCGATAGCCGGCCGCGTCACACTGCCCGCGTGTCGACGTCATTCACAGCGCGCGATTCGCTCGCGGCAAGACCACAAAGCACGGTCCTGTCCAACCCGCCCGATCTGGAGTCGCAAAAATATGTCATCTCTCGATACCCTCCTTGGCTCACCCGTTCGCTGGAACCACGCCGCACTCGACGCCGACACGAGAACCTTCCTCGACGATCTGCAGGCGAACATCCTCAAGGGCCACGGCCGGCATCACAGCGCGCACGTCTTCATGAGCTTCCAGGGACTCGCGCCCGACCAGGTTGCCGAACTCGTCCGCGCGCTCGGGATGGCCTGCACGAGCGCCCACGAACAACTGCGCGGCAACAAGCGCCTGCCACCGTTCCTCGACGGCGGCCCGGTCCGCTGCCTCTTCCTGAGCGCGAGCGGCTACAAGGCGCTCGGTCCGAACGTCGAGATTCCGCCCGGCGAGGCGTTCCGCGCGGGCATGGCCGCGCGCGGCGCCGATCTCGGCGATCCCGACCGCGCCAAATGGGATGCGCACGGCTGGTCGTACACGCCGCCCGACGCGATGTTCCTGGTAGCGAACGCGGACCCGCAATCCGTCGATGCCGATGCCGACGCAGTCAAGGCTTGGCTCACGCTCACCGGCGTGACGGTGCTCGCCGTCGAGCGCGGCTTGCAGCAGACGCGCAACTTCCGGCCGGGCGTAGCGGAAGGCGTCGAGCATTTCGGTTACGTCGATGGCCGCAGCCAGCCGCTTTTCCTGCAGGAAGACATCGACGAGGAAGCGGTTTCGCCGGGAGGCTGGGACTTCCGCTTCAAGCCGTCGCAATTTCTGGTCGCCGATCCGAACGGCGGCAGTCCGCTCTCGGCGGGCAGCTATTTCGTGTTCCGCAAGCTGGAGCAGAACGTGCGCGGCTTCAATGCGGCGGAAGAGTCGCTCGGGCGCAAGCTCTTCGGGATCACGGCCGAACGCGACGCGCTCACCGACCAAGAGCAGGCGAAGCTCGACCGCGCGGGCGCGATGGTCGTCGGCCGATTCGAAGACGGGACGCCGCTCGTCCTGTCGGACCGCGAGGCGGGCCTCGCGCCGCCGAACAACTTCGACTATTCCGCCGATGCGGACGCGTCGAAATGTCCGTTCCATGCGCATATCCGCAAGGTGAATCCGCGCGGGGACATCGAACGCATCATCGGCGGCACCGATCCCGAGCCGGGCCGCCGCCCGATCATGGCGCGACGCGGCATCACGTACGGCGCGCTGCGGCCGCACAACGCGGATTTGAGCGAATTCGCCGATGCCGGGCACGAGCCAGAAAAGGACGTCGGGCTGTTGTTCATGGCGTATATGGCGAGTATCGAAGGCCAGTTCGAGTTCACGCAGAAGTCGTGGGCGAACAATGCGTCGTTCGTCGCGAATATCAATCCGGCGAAGACGCTGCCTTCAGCGGGGATCGATCCGATCGTGGGGCAATCGGCGGATGCGGCGGTGCATGAGCATACGTGGCTCGATGGGCACACACCGGGGGCGGTTGCTCAGAAGATCAGCTTCGAGCAGTTCGTGACGATGAAGGGCGGGGAGTATTTCTTCGCGCCGTCGCTGACGTTTTTGCGGGGGGTGGGGTTGTAGGGCGTTATCGCAGACACAACGTCAGCGCCTAAAAACCAAAAAGCCCTCACGCGGAGGGCTTTCGTACTTCCGGCAGATACCCGAGCGCTTAAGCCCCGAAATTCGTCCCGGCAAATTCCCAGTTTACGATATTCCAGTAAGCATCCACGAACTTCGGACGCGCATTGCGATAGTCGATGTAGTAAGCATGTTCCCACACGTCGATCGTCAGGAGCGCCTTCGAATCCGTCGTGAGCGGCGTCGCGGCGTTGCTCGTCGACACGATGTCGAGCGCGCCATCAGCCTTCTTCACGAGCCATGCCCAGCCCGAGCCGAACGTGCCGATCGCGACCTTCGCAAACTCTTCCTTGAACTTGTCGTACGAGCCCCACTTGGCGTTGATCGCATCGCCGAGTGCACCCGACGGAGCACCGCCGCCGTTCGGCGAGAGGCTGTTCCAGAAAAACGTGTGATTCCAGATCTGAGCCGCGTTGTTGAACACGCCGCCCGACGCTTTCTTGACGATCTCTTCGAGCGACAGGTTCTCGAACTCGGTGCCCGGAATCAGCTTGTTCAGGTTCGTCACATAGGTCTGGTGATGCTTGCCATAGTGGTACTCGAGCGTTTCTTCCGACATGTGCGGAGCCAGCGCGTTCTTGTCGAACGGGAGCGGCGGGAGCGTATGTTCCATTTTGCGTACTTCCTTCTATGTGGATTGTGGGGATCTGAGGAGTGAGGCAGTGGAGCAATGGATTGTAGGCGAGTTGGGATAACCCCGCAAACCGCATGCCCTTTATGAGCAGGATCGCTTTCAGGACCTTTCGCGCGGCGTAAAAAATGCTCGGCTGCCTCGATTTTCAGGCGTCAAAAATACGCGCCTTTCGTGCTTTTTACGCGCTTATGCGTGATTCAAAACTCGTCGGTGAGACGCGGCTGGACGTCGGCGAGCAGCACGTCCGCCGTGCCCTCCGCTAGATGCACCGTCAGCGGCCGCTTCGGCCTCAGCGCGCCCGGCGTGCGCACCGCGCGGCCGGTTTGCGCATCGATCAACGCCGCGTAGCCGCGTTCCAGTGTGCGCCGCGGACTCAGCACCTGCAAGCGCGCCGCCAGTTCCGAAACACGCGCCGACGCGCGCTCGTGCCGCCTCGCCTGCGATGCCTGCAAGCGCTGCGCCACGCGCATCAGATGCTCACGCTCGGCGTTGAGATCGGGGCGCCAGCGCTGCCAGCGCAACTGCACGAGCGCGAAGCGTCCGCGCGCATCGCGCACCGGACGCGCGCCTGCGGACGCGAGCCGCGTCGCGAGTTGCCGCAGATGCGTGCGCTGCCTCTGGAGCCGCTCGGCCGGGCTCACGAGCCGGCGCGCGAGCCAGTCGAGTTGCTGCGCGCGACGCTCCATCATGCGGCCGAAGCCGCGCGCGAGCGTCGCGTGACGGTGATCCAGATCGCGCAGCAGCATCACGCGTTGCGGACTCACGAGTTCGGCGGCGGCCGTTGGCGTCGGCGCACGGACGTCGGCGGCGAAATCGGCGATCGTGAAATCGGTTTCGTGGCCGACGCCGCTCACCACCGGCACCGCGCTCTCCGCGATCGCGCGCGCGAGCACTTCTTCGTTGAACGCCCAGAGATCCTCGATCGAGCCGCCGCCCCGGCACACGATCAGCACATCGACTTCGCGCCGCGCGCTCGCCGCCTCGACCATCGCGGCGAGCTTCGCGCTCACGCCCGCGCCCTGCACCGGCGCGGGATAGACGATGACCGGAATATGCGGCGCGCGTCGGCACAGCGTGGTCAGCACGTCGCGGAATGCGGCGGCCTGCAGCGACGTGACGATGCCAATCGCACGCGGATGCGCGGGCAGCGCGCGCTTCCTCTCGGCGGCGAAGAGCCCTTCGCTTTCGAGTTGCGCCTTCAGACGCAGGAACGCTTCGAAGAGCCGCCCTTGCCCCGTGCGGCGCACGGCCTCGACGTTCAGTTGCAATTCGCCGCGCGGCTCGTACATCGTGACCAGCGCGCGGACTTCGATCTTGTCGCCTTCGCGCGGCGTGAATTCGGCATATTGCGCACGGCCGCGGAACATGACGCAGCGCATCTGCGCCTGCGCGTCCTTGATCGAAAAGTACCAGTGGCCGCTCGCGGCGCGCGTGAAATTCGAGACTTCACCCGACACCCACACGAGCGGAAACGACCGTTCGAGCACGGAACCGATCGCGCGATTGAGCGCGGAAACGGGGATGACGGCATCGCCGGCTTGCTGGGACAAGGGATCGGAATTCATGGGAACGTGGATTTGAACAGACCGGACGGACGATACGCCATTCGGCCAAGCGCCGCCAAAAGTTGGGCGAAATGTAGCAAGTGTCCACACAGAAGGACTTACCGAAAGGCGCGGCGGAGCGCGTTCGGAAGCCCTTGCGATGGTTTCAAGTAATTGATTTTGAATGACAAATTTTATGGAATCGTTCGCAACGCCGAAAGAACGCTTTTCCGATGCGGTTTCTGGCCGTTTCGTCAGCAAGTTCTTCACAGAGTTATCCACAGGCTGTGGACGGCATGCGCGCCGTGTCGGCGACTGGCGCCCGTGACGCTCGCGCGCTAGAGTGCCGGGTTCATGACCACCGCTTCAGGAGATCCCCCGCCGATGCAGAACCCGTCGTGCTTCGTCCTCGCTTCTGGCGAAAAGTCGGTCCATGTCTGACTTCAAGCCGCCGATCGAAAACTTCTTCGCGCGCGAATGGCGCACGCGCGGCTGGGTCGCGTGGGCGCTCACGCCGTTCGCATTCATCTTCGGCGCCGTCGCGGCGACGCGCCGCGCGCTCTTCGAACTCGGCTGGATCAAGCGGGTGGACGTGGGCGTGCCGGTCGTGATCGTCGGCAACGTGACGGTCGGCGGGACCGGCAAGACGCCGACCGTGATCGCGCTCGTCGAGGCGTTGCGGGCGGCGGGGTTCCAGCCCGGCGTGGTGTCGCGCGGCTACGGCGCGAAAGTCGAGCAGGCGACGAGCGTCACGCCGACGAGCTCGCCCGCCAAGGTCGGCGACGAGCCACTCCTCATCGCGCGCCGCACGCACGCGCCGGTGTTCGTGTGCCCCGACCGCGTGGCCGCTGCTCAAGCGCTGCTGAAAGCGAACCCGTCGGTCGACGTGATCGTGAGCGACGACGGCCTTCAGCACTACCGCCTCGCGCGCGCGTTCGAGCTTGTCGTCTTCGACGACCGTCTCGGCGGCAACAACTTCCTGCTGCCGGCGGGTCCGTTGCGCGAGCCGATGTCGCGCCACCGCGATGCCACGCTCATCAACAGCCCTTACGAGCGCACGCTGCCGCCGTGGCCGAACACATTCCCGCTCGACCTCCAGTCCGGCGACGCCTGGCTCCTCGACGATCCCACCATGCGCCGGCCGCTCGCGCAGTTCGCGGGCGAGCGCGTCGTGGCCGCGGCGGGCATCGGATCGCCCGAGCGTTTCTTCGCGACGCTGCGTGCGGCGGGCATCACGCCGGCGACGCGCGCGTTCCCCGATCACTACTCGTATCAGGACAATCCGTTCGCCGGAATCGACGCCGATTCGATCCTGATCACCGAGAAGGATGCAGTAAAATTCGGGGCCTGGCGTGACGCACGGATCTGGGTCGTTCCGGTCGAAGCCGTGCTGAAGCCCCGCCTCATCGCTCTAGTTGTGGAGAAACTCCGTGGACGCACGCCTGCTTGAAATCCTCGTCTGCCCGATCTGCAAGGGCCCGCTCACTTACGATCGCGCGGCGCAGGAGCTCATCTGCAGCGCGGACAAGCTCGCGTACCCGATCCGCGACGGCATCCCCGTGATGCTCGCCGAGGAAGCGCGGCAGACCGTCGAAGGCACGCCCGTCGAGCCGATCAAGCCCGCCGGCGGCAACTGAGATTTATCCGCGATGACCGCCGCCCCGTCCTTCGTTGCCGTCATTCCGGCGCGCCTTGCGTCCACGCGCCTGCCGAACAAGCCGCTCGCCGACATCGGCGGCAAGCCGATGGTCGTGCGCGTGGCCGAGCGCGCGCGGCTCTCGGGCGCGCAGCAGGT
This sequence comes from Caballeronia humi, assembly GCF_001544475.1. Classification (GTDB taxonomy): domain Bacteria; phylum Pseudomonadota; class Gammaproteobacteria; order Burkholderiales; family Burkholderiaceae; genus Caballeronia; species Caballeronia humi. Next base: position 230,701 of record NZ_FCNW02000001.1, read on the forward strand.
TCTGATCGCGACCGATTCACCGCGCGTCGTGGACGTGGCGAACGAGCACGGCGTCGAAGTGCTGTTGACGCGGGCAGACCACCCCACCGGCACCGACCGCCTCGCCGAAGTCGCGACGCATTTCGGCTGGAGCGACGACACCATCGTCGTCAACGTTCAGGGCGACGAGCCGCTCATCGATCCGCAACTCGTGCGCGATGTCGCGACGCATCTCGCGTCGCATCCGTCGTGCGCGATCGCAACCGCGGCGCACCCGATCCACGATCCCGCCGACGTCTTCAGTCCGAACGTCGTGAAGGTCGTGCTCGATGCACAAAGCGTCGCGCTCTACTTCTCGCGCGCGCCGATTCCGTGGTCGCGCGATGCGTGGCAGCCGCACTGGCCCGATGTCGGCGCGCTCTCGACGCTGCCCGCCGTGCCGCCGAACGTGCTGCGCCACATCGGCCTCTATGCGTATCGGGCAAAATTCCTGCGCGTCTACCCAACGCTCGCGCAGGCGCCGATCGAGGAAGCCGAAGCGCTCGAACAACTGCGCGCGATGTGGCATGGCGAGCGCATCGCGGTGCTCGTCACGAACGACGCGCCGCCGCCGGGCGTCGACACCCCCGCCGATCTCGCGCGCGTCCAGGCGCTTTTCAGCAGCGGAAACTGAGCCAGCGAGCGCTTTGCGGTGAGCGCAAAAGAGTGCTTCAAACGCGCAATTCCGCGCCTTCACGCAACTCGTGTAAACCCCCGCTCTCGCCCGGATAACGGGCATCACAGCCGTTTTTTAGCGGCCGCGATTATGACGAGCCGTGGCATAATCAAGCGATTAGCGCGAGCCATCCGGTCAGCGCCACGCTCAACTTTGCGCCGCTGTCGACTGGTGCCGCGCCGTCTCTCCGACCGGCTGCGCCCATGTTCCCGACGCCGCACGAGCGTGCATCGCCGGATGCTACTTAAGCCTCGCGGCGCAGGTTTCAAATCGATTCGGAGATATCACCATGCGGTTGATCCTGTTGGGCGCGCCCGGCGCGGGCAAGGGCACCCAGGCAAATTTCATCAAGGAAAAGTTCGGCATTCCGCAGATCTCGACGGGCGACATGCTGCGCGCCGCCGTCAAGGCCGGCTCGCCGCTCGGCGTCGAAGCAAAGCGCTTCATGGACGCCGGCGAACTCGTTCCGGACACGCTCATCATCAATCTCGTGAAGGAACGCCTGCAGCAGCCGGACTGCGCGAACGGCTATCTGTTCGACGGTTTCCCGCGCACGCTGCCGCAAGCCGAAGCGATGAAGGACGCGGGCGTCGCGATCGACTACGTGCTCGAAATCGATGTTCCGTTCGACGAAATCATCCTGCGAATGAGCGGCCGTCGCGTGCATGCGGCATCGGGTCGCACGTATCACGTCAAGTTCAATCCGCCGAAGAGCGACATGCTCGACGACATTACCGGCGAACCGCTGATCCAGCGCGACGACGACAAGGAAGAGACCGTGAAGAAGCGGCTCGACGTGTACGTCGCGCAGACGAAGCCGCTCATCGAGTACTACAACACGTGGGCGCAACACGGCGACGCGAGCGGGCTGAAGGCGCCGGCGTATCGCAAGATTTCGGGCCTCGGCACCGTCGACGATATCCGCGCGCGCGTGTTCGAAGCGTTGAAGTAAACGCGCTCGCTGCCTTCTCGAAACCCGCTCACCCGTGAGCGGGTTTTTTCGTTAACGGCGCAGCGGCTACAATCGACCGGCTAAAAAACACAGACACAAGGAGTGAGACATGGAGATTCAAGGCAACGTTTTTCTGATCACCGGCGGCGCGTCGGGACTCGGCGCGGCGACCGCGCGGCTCGTGACCGAACACGGCGGCAAGGCCGTCCTCGCCGACATGAACGAAGCGGCAGGCGAGGCGCTCGCGAAGGAACTCGGCGGCGTCTTCGTCAAATGCGACGTGAGCCAGGAAGGCGACGGCCAGCGCGCCGTCGAAGCCGCAACGCAACTCGGCACGCTGCGCGGACTCGTAAACTGCGCGGGGGTCGCGCCGGCATCGAAAACGGTCGGGCGCGACGGCCCGCACCCGCTTGACCTGTTCGCGAAGACCGTCGCGGTCAACCTCATCGGCACGTTCAACATGATCCGGCTCGCGGCGACGGCAATGTCGAAGAACGAGCCGAACGCGATCGGCGAACGCGGCGTGATCGTAAGCACGGCATCGGTCGCGGCGTTCGACGGGCAGGTCGGCCAGGCGGCCTATGCGGCATCGAAGAGCGGCGTCGCGGGCATGACGCTGCCGATCGCGCGCGACCTCTCACGCAACGCGATCCGCGTGATGACGATCGCGCCCGGCATCTTCGAGACGCCGATGCTGCTCGGCATGCCGCAGGACGTGCAGGACGCGCTCGGCGCGATGGTGCCGTTTCCGCCGCGCCTCGGGAAGCCGGCGGAGTTCGCGATGCTCGTCAAGCAGATCTTCGATAACCCGATGCTCAACGGCGAAGTGATTCGTCTCGATGGCGCGATCCGGATGCAGCCGAAGTAACGCGTTTCCGAGACGCTTAAAGAAAAAACGGCGGCTTTTTTACGAGGCCGCCGTTGTTCAATCGCCGTTGTGCTGGGTTCGCTGCCGCAACTCGTGCAGTTCGGTTTCGACGACCGTCGCGTCTTCCGCGTCGGGTCGATCGTCGAGATATCGCTGCAAATCCTCCAGCGCCGGCCGCAGGTAATCGAGCCGCGCATACGCAAAACCACGATCGCGCACTTCTTCGATACTCTCCGGCAGCAAGATGACGAGCCGCTGCTGCACCGCCAGCAGCCGCTGCCAGCGTTCCGTCTGCAAATAGACGCTCTTCAGGTTGCGCAGCATCCGCGCGACGATTTCCCGCCGCGTCGCCGGCTGCAGCAGCATGCGCAGCGCGCTCCCGAGCGATTCGCCGACGCGCTGCACGTACGGCTCCAGCATCTCCACCATCTGCGATTCGGACAGCGAGTGGCCGGTGGTCGGATCGAGCATCACGTCGCCGTCGGGCGTCGTCACGCGCAGCAGGAAATGTCCCGGAAACGACACGCCGCGTACCGGAATTCCGAGTTGCTCCGCCATCTCCAGATACACGACCGCCAGCGAAATCGGAATTCCGCGTCGGCGCTTCAGCACGATGTTGATGTGACTGTTGTCGGGATCGTAATAGTCGTTGAGGTTGCTCGTGAAGCCGAGCTCGCGGAAAAAATAGCGATTGAGCACGCCGACTTTCTGCTTGATGTCGGCGTCGTCGGGCATGCGGCGGCGCACGCGCACGACGAGTTCATCGACCTCGGCCAGCACGCCCTGCATGTCGAGATCGGGATAGGCGTCCTGCGCGAGCGACAAAGCCGATTCAGTGAGCGGAAAACTCTCGTCTTCCGCCACGAGCGAGCTGAAATAGTCGAGGATGCGCGTTGTCGTCATCAAAGCGTTCGCCTTCGGAAATACGCGTATTTGAAGCCCATCGCGGAGAGCATACCGAAATATAGCGCGGCAAACAGGACGAGGCTCGCTCCGAGCAGCGCAATTCGTTCAAGCGGCGCGGCGCGCATGCCGATCCAGTCGAAATTCGCGGACACCCAACGCATCACGCCCGCGAGCACGAGACACGCGCCCAGCAACTGCGCGAAAAAGCGCGTCCATCCGGCGGACGGCTGGTAGATCCCGCGCTTTCGCAAGCCGATGAAAAGCAGCATCGCGTTGGCGAGCGCGCCGAGCCCGATCGACAGCGTCAGGCCTGCGTGCGAGAAGATCGGCACGAAGATGTAATTGCTGACCTGCGTCATGATCAGCACGCCAATCGCGATCTTCACCGGCGTCTTGATGTCCTGCTTCGCGTAGAAGCCGGGCGCGAGAATCTTGATCAGGATCAAGCCGACCAGCCCGATGCCATACGCCGAAAGCGCACGCGACACCATCACGACGGAATTCGCATCGAATTTGCCGTAGTGGAATAGCGTCGCGGTAAGCGGCTGGGCGAAGAAAAACAGCGCGACGGCGCTCGGCGCGGCCAGCAGGAAGGTGATGCGCAGGCCCCAGTCGAGGAGCGCCGAGTACTCGACGGGATTGGCATCGACGTGCGCTTTCGAGAGGCTCGGCAGCAAAATCGTACCGAGCGCCGCACCGAGGAGCGCGGTCGGGAATTCCATCAGGCGGTCGGCGTAGTTGATCCACGAGACGGCACCCTGCCCGATCTGCGACGCGATATTCGTATTGATGATGAGGCTCAATTGCCCGACCGAGACGGCGAACGTCGCCGGCACCATCTTCGCGAGCACGCGCTTCACGCCCGGATGCCGCAGCGCGCGAAAGAAATTCAGCCCGATGCGCGGGATCATGTCGATTTTCTTCAACCCCGGCAGCTGCACGAGAAACTGCAGCAACCCGCCGACGATCACCGCGTACGCCAGCGCGAACACCGGCACTTTCAGGTGCGGCGCGACGAACACGGCCGCCGCGATGAACGCCACGTTCAGCAGTACCGGCGCAAATGCCGGCAGCGAAAACTGCTTGTACGTATTGAGCACGCCGGACGCGAGCGTCGTCAGCGAGATGAAAATGATGTACGGAAACATGATCCGCGTCATCGATACCGCGAGGACGTAGGCCTGTCCGTCGTGCTTCAGGCCGGACGCGACCGCGAACACGACCCACGACGCCCCCGCCACGCCCGCCATCGACAGCACGGCGAGGCCCCAGGCAAGCACGGTCGACATCGCGTCGACGAGGGCCTTGGTCGGATCGTGGCCTTCGCTGTTCTTGAACTCGGCGAGGATCGGGACGAAGGCTTGCGCGAACGCGCCTTCGGCCGACAACCGCCGCAGCAGATTCGGAATTCGGAAGGCGACGTAGAATGCGTCGGTGTATTGGCTGGCGCCGAAGGCTCGGGCAATCAGCGTTTCGCGGACCAGGCCGGTCACGCGCGACAGCAGCGTGAAGCCGCTGACCGTCAAGAGGGCGCGGAATAGATTCATGGGGCGCTTATTATACGGGCGGCGCTCGGACCATTCCGATTGGCGGGATACAAAGGCGCCTTTGGGTCTGCTCCTGGTTTGCCTGTAGGGAAGCATCCGCTCAATCCAAACTTGTCACATCTCGTATTTCATTGCTATAATTGCCGGTTTCGAAGCTCCGCAAAGGCAGCTTCACGTCTTTTTTCGACGATTTTTGTGCTCGCGGGCAATCGTTCCCGTGAGTTCTGATCAAATGCAGCGCGTAGGAAACCCTCGTCTGGCCTGCGGCCAGAGCAGTAGCGGGAGGGCTGAACACTCGCTGAAACAAGTAAACAGCAGGAACAGGATAAGGAACCGTCATGGCAAATACCGCACAAGCTCGCAAGCGCGCCCGTCAGGCCGCCAAAGCCAACTCACACAACTCGGCACTGCGCTCGAAGTTCCGCACCGCCATCAAGGCAGTTCGCAAGGCAATCGATGCCGGCGACCAAGCCAAGGCTGCTGAACTGTACAAGACGTCGGTCAAGACGATCGACATCATCGCCGACAAGAAAATCGTTCACAAGAACAAGGCCGCTCGTCACAAGAGCCGCCTGGCTGCAGCCATCAAGGGTCTGCAGGCTCCCGCCGCAGCTCAGTAATTCCGGCTCGCTGCCGGCTGGATCGGCCGCCTTCGCAGGCGGCATCGGCATCCGGTCGGCTGCTGCTTCCTGTTTCCGCTGCTGCAGCACACAAAAAAGCCCGCTTTCGCGGGCTTTTTTGCTGTCTGACGCATTCGTTTCCGTCGATCTCAGCCCTGCTTCGTCTGCGTGCCGTGATGCGCCGGCAATTCGCACGCCTCGGTGACCAGCAGGTCGTTGTCCTTCGCGAAGTTCAGGACGAAATCGAAAGCCATCGGCTCGATATCGCGCAGACGTGAGTCGAGGATTACGGTCTTCACGTCGCCCAGCAGCGTCGGACGCACGTACACGGAATATTGCAGGCGGGCATTCGGCCCCCTCGCTCCCGGACCGAACGCCGACATCACGCCGCAAAGACGCTCGCACCAGTCGCTTGGCCGAAAAGTCTTTCCGTTCTTGGTGACGCCTTGAATGAAATACTCGGTTGGGGTCGCTTCGGCCATGTAGGAATACCTGTTTGACGGCCGGCTGAGGCGCCGGCGTACGCGCATGCGTGACGCGTGAGCCGCATCGGCTGAACGGCGTCGAATACGGCTTTCGCGGTGTTGAATCGTGCTCTGACTTCCCGGCCGGCTTCAGGATTCGACCGTGACGATCGATCGTGAAACCTGCGTGTCACACGCGATTTTCGCGCGGCCAATTGCGCCTGCGAACGCGCGTTGAAAGCGGCCAGATGTTGCGGATCTGTCAAAAAAACCATCGGGATTATACCGTAGCGCCCCCTCTCCCGCAGTGCACACAAAATGCTGGATGCTCATCCGGAGCGCCGCTCGGCCGCGCCCGCTGGCCGTTTAGCCAACTCGTCAAACGTTGCGAAATCCTTTATGCTCAAAAGTGATACCACCAACGACGGCGGCGCCGTCCGGCTCATTTCGGGCCGGGTCGAAGCCGCCGTATGCGTTTCATGACCGCCAAAAAAATTCGCCACTATCTGCAGTTCAAGGATTTTTCGCTCGACGATTACGACTACGTGCTCGAACGCGCGCGCATCCTGAAGCGCAAGTTCAAGAACTACGAGACGTATCACCCGCTGCACGACCGCACGCTCGCGATGATCTTCGAAAAGAATTCGACGCGCACGCGTCTTTCGTTCGAAGCCGGCATCTTCCAGCTCGGCGGCCACGCGGTGTTTCTCAGCACGCGCGACACGCAGCTCGGACGCGGCGAGCCGATCGAGGACGCCGCGCAAGTCGTCTCGCGCATGGTCGACATCATCATGATCCGCACGTTCGGCCAGGAGATCATCGAGCGTTTCGCCGAGAATTCGCGCGTGCCGGTCATTAACGGTCTGACGAACGAATATCACCCGTGTCAGGTGCTCGCCGACATCTTCACGTTCTACGAGCATCGCGGGCCGATTCAAGGAAAGACCGTCGCGTGGGTTGGCGACGCGAACAACATGCTCTACACGTGGATCGAGGCGGCGCAGATCCTCGGATTCAAGCTGCGTCTGTCCACGCCGCCGGGCTACAAGCTCGATCGCGCGCTGGTCTCGGCGGATAGCGCGCCGTTCTACGAAGAGTTCGACGATCCGAACGAAGCGTGCGCCGGTGCCGATCTCGTCACCACGGACGTCTGGACCAGCATGGGCTTCGAAGCCGAGAACGAGGCGCGCAAGAAGGCGTTCGCCGACTGGTGCGTCGACGCAGAGATGATGGCGCGCGCCAACGCCGACGCGCTCTTCATGCACTGCCTGCCCGCGCATCGCGGCGAGGAAGTGAGCGCGGAAGTGATCGACGGACCGCAGAGCGTCGTCTGGGACGAGGCGGAGAACCGTCTGCACGTCCAGAAAGCGCTGATGGAATATCTGCTGCTCGGCAAGCTCAACCACTGAGCGAGCGCACGAGCGTTCACCCGCCGCGTCATCCCGAAAATCCGGAAACGCGGCGTTTTGATGTCAAAATAGGGGTTTCCCGCGCGTTTGCGATGCCGGCGCGCCCTGTCTACAGCCACACGAGTTCACCATGAGCGATATCAAGAAAGTCGTGCTCGCCTATTCGGGCGGCCTCGACACCTCCGTCATCCTGAAATGGTTGCAGGACAACTACGACGCCGAAGTCATCACGTTCACGGCCGACATCGGCCAGGGCGAGGAACTCGAGCCGGCGCGCAAGAAGGCGCTGCAACTCGGCATCAAGCAGGAGAACATCTTCATCGAAGACCTACGTGAAGAGTTCGTCCGCGATTTCGTGTTCCCGATGTTCCGCGCGAACACGATCTACGAAGGCGAGTATCTGCTGGGCACGTCGATCGCGCGTCCGCTGATCGCGAAGCGCCAGATCGAGATCGCGCGCGCGAGCGGCGCCGAAGCCGTGTCGCACGGCGCCACCGGCAAGGGCAACGACCAGGTGCGCTTCGAGCTCGGTTATTACGGGCTGGAGCCGGGCATCAAGGTGATCGCGCCTTGGCGCGAATGGGACCTGCTGTCGCGTGAAAAGCTGCTCGCCTATGCCGAAAAGGCCGGCATTCCGATCGAAATGAAGCACAAGCAGGGCGGCGCGCCGTATTCGATGGACGCGAACCTGCTGCATATTTCGTTTGAAGGCCGTCACCTTGAAGATCCGAAAGCGGAAGCGGAAGCTGACATGTGGCGCTGGACCGTGGCGCCGGAAGACGCGCCGGACCAGCCGGAATATCTCGATATCGAATTCGAACGCGGCGATCCGGTTGCGCTGAACGGCAAGCGGCTGTCGGCGGCGGACATGCTGACGGAGCTGAACCGGCTCGGCGGCAAGCACGGCATCGGGAGGCTGGATCTCGTTGAAAACCGCTACGTCGGCATGAAATCGCGCGGCTGTTATGAAACGCCGGGCGGAACGATCATGCTGAAGGCGCATCGCGGGATCGAGTCAATCACGCTCGACCGCGAAGTCGCGCACCTGAAGGACGACCTGATGCCGCGCTACGCGTCGCTGATCTATAACGGCTACTGGTGGAGCCCGGAGCGCCGCGCGCTGCAGGTTCTGATCGATCACACGCAGGAGAAAGTCAACGGCTGGACGCGCGTGAAGCTGTACAAGGGCAGCGTGTCGGTGGTGGCGCGCGATTCGAAGGAAACGCTGTTCGACAAGAACATTGCTACTTTTGATGATGACGGCGGTGCGTACAACCAGGCCGATGCCGGCGGATTCATCAAGCTCAATGCGCTGCGGATGCGGATTGCAGAAAATGCGCGTCGCAAGCGGGGTGGCTGATTTGTAGGTGCTTGTGCGAAAAACCCGCCGAATCGGCGGGTTTTTTGTTGGTTGGACGTGAGCGTCTTTAAAGACAAACCGGCTCCGCCTCCAACTCGACACCGAAACGCTCGAACACGTCGCGCCGAATCGCATCCGCGAGTTCGAGCACTTGCGCGCCTGTCGCGCCGCCTCGATTCACGAGCACGAGCGCCTGACGATCGTGCACCGCCGCGCCGCCGATCGCGCGCCCTTTCCAGCCGCAGCGGTCGATCAGCCAGCCCGCCGCCAGCTTGGCCGATCCATCCGGCTGCCGATACGATGCGACTTCAGGCTCGCGCGCCCTCAGCGCGTCGAAGGCTTCAGCGCTCACCACCGGATTCTTGAAGAAACTTCCCGCGTTGCCAAGCACTTTCCAGTCCGGCAGCTTCGCGCGGCGCACGGCGATGACCGCATCGAAGATCGCCTGCGCGTCGTGCTTGCCCGAATTTTCGAGCGCGCGTGCGACGTCGGCGTAATCGGCGCGCGGCATCCACGCTTTCGGCAGTCGGAACACCACCGACGTGATCAGAAACCGCCCGCGCCCTGCCCGCTTGAAAAAGCTGTCGCGGTAGCCGAAAGCGCACGCCTCGCGATCGAACTCGTGCGCCTCGCCCGTCGCCAGTTCGATCGCTCGCAGGCGCTCGAAGCGCTCTCCCATTTCGAGGCCGTACGCGCCGATATTCTGGATCGGCGCCGCGCCGACCGTGCCGGGGATCAGCGCGAGGTTTTCGAGTCCCGGCATGCCAGCGGCCAGCGTCCACGCGACGAAGTCATGCCAGTTCTCGCCCGCGCCCGCTTCGACGAAACAGGCGTCGTCGTCTTGCGCGATCAGCCGTTTGCCGAGCATCCCGACCAGTAACGCGACGCCGTCGAAATCGCGCGTCAGCACGACGTTGCTGCCACCGCCGAGCACCAGTTGCGGCAGCTTCGCGATGCGCGCATCGCCCGCGAGCGCCGCCACCTGCGCTTCGCTTTCGAGCGTCATTGCGAAGCGCGCGCGCACGTCGAAGCCGAACGTGTTGTGCGCGCGAAGCGGGTAGTCGGCGATAAGGGGCTGGGACATGAATAACCGCGTGGGGAAAAGAGGCGTCCTTGGGAAAATCGGGACGGCGTCGGTAGAATGATGACCGGTCCGTAATTATAGCGAGAGCGCACCTGCGGCCCGCGCCTCGCCTCAACGAAGGGGAATACAGATGCCATCGTTTGACGTCGTCAGCGAAGCAAACATGATCGAGGTAAAGAACGCGCTCGAGCAGTCGAACAAGGAAATTGCCACGCGCTTCGACTTCAAGGGTTCCGACGCGCGCGTCGAGCAAAAGGAACGCGAACTGACGCTCTACGCCGACGACGATTTCAAGCTCGGCCAGGTCAAGGACGTGCTGCTCTCGAAGCTCGCCAAGCGCAACGTGGACGTGCGTTTTCTGGAATACGGCAAGATCGAGAAGATCGGCGGCGACAAGCTCAAGCAGGTCGTCACGATCAAGAAAGGCGTGACAGGCGATCTGGCGAAGAAAATCGTCAAGCTCGTGAAGGACAGCAAGATCAAGGTCCAGGCGAGCATTCAGGGCGACGCGGTACGCGTGGCGGGCACCAAGCGCGACGACCTGCAAAGCACCATCGCGATGCTCAGAAAGGATGTCACCGACACGCCGCTCGACTTCAACAATTTCCGCGATTGACGCGCCGGCCCTAAAAGCATCAAGCCGCCCTCGGGCGGCTTGAATCATTCCGCAGCCTGAGCCGCGCGTTTCTTCTCGCCGATCCGGCTTTCCTGCCCGTTCAGCAGCTTCGAAATATTCCCGCGATGCCGCCAGATCAAAAGCGCGCTCATCGCGGCGACCGCGATCGAAATTCGGCTCGGCCCAAACAAGAAAACTTGGAAGAAAGGTGCGAAAACCGCCGCCACGAGCGCCGCGAGCGACGAATAGCGGAAAAAGAACGCGATAATGAGCCACGTAAGCAGCGTGGCGAGCCCGAGCACCGGATGGATCGCGAGCAGCACGCCGGCCGCGGTCGCGACGCCCTTGCCGCCCTGGAACCGGAAGAAGACCGGATACAGATGGCCGAGAAACACGGCGATCGCGGCAAGCGCGATCGCCGTGCCGTCGAGCCCGAAGCGCGCGCCGAAATGCACGACGAACCACACCGGCAGCCAGCCCTTGAACGCGTCGCCGAGGAGCGTCAGGACGGCCGCGAGCTTGTTGCCGGTGCGCAGGACGTTGGTCGCGCCGGGGTTGCCCGAGCCGTACGAGCGAGGATCGGCGAGGCCCATCGCGTGGCTCACGACGACCGCAAACGAAATCGAGCCGATCAGGTAAGCAACAACGGCAACGATCAGATTGTTCATGGATTCAGCTCAGTCATTCAACGGTTCGAAAGTGGCGCGCATTTTAATCGACGCTCGCGCACTGCACGGGTTTCGCGTGCAGCAGTTCGGTCAGCACCGATGGCCTGATGCTGACCAGATAGCCGCGACGCCCGCCGTTCAGGTAGATCGTATCGAGATCGAGAATGCTCGATTCGACGTACACCGGCATCGCCTTCTTCGTGCCGAACGGCGACGTGCCACCGACCAGAAACCCCGAATGCCGGTTCGCCACCTCCGGCTTGCACGGCTCGATGCGCTTCGCGCCCGTCTGCCGCGCGAGATTTTTCGTCGAGACGGTGCGGTCGCCGTGCATCAGCACGATCAGCGGTTTCGCGTGCTCGTCTTCCATGACGAGCGTCTTGATCACGCGATGTTCGTCGACACCAAGCTGGCGCGCCGATTCCTCGGTGCCGCCATGTTCGACGTACTCATACGGATGCTCGCCGAATTCGATCTTGTTGCGCCGCAGGAACTGCGTCGCGGGCGTTTCGGACACGTGTTTGGCCTTGGACATGTGCGCATTGTAGCGGCGCCGATCCGCGCTCACCATCGGCCGAACGGTCTATTGCGGGCGTCGCCGCGAGCGTGGCACGATCGTTCGCAGACGAGTTCGAGAAGCGATTCACCCGCGCGGATGATGCTGCTGGTGCAAGGTGCGCAGGCGTTCGCGCGCAACGTGCGTGTAAATCTGCGTCGTGGAGATATCAGAGTGGCCGAGCAGCATCTGCACGACGCGCAAATCCGCACCGTGGTTGAGCAAGTGCGTGGCGAACGCGTGCCGCAACGTGTGCGGCGAGAGCGGCGCGGTCACGCCGCCGACGAGCGCGTGCCGCTTGATGATGTTCCAGAACTGCTGGCGTGTCATGCCCTCGCCGCGCGCGGTGACGAAGAGCGCATCGGCGGCGCGGGCGCCGAGCAGCGCCGGCCGCGACTCGCGCAGATACCGCTCGATCCAGCCGTGCGCCGTCTGCCCGAACGGCACGAGGCGCTCCTTCGAACCCTTGCCCATCACGCGGAGGACGCCGTCGTTCAGGCTGATCTCGACCGTCTTCAGCGTGACGAGTTCAGTCACGCGCAGGCCGCTCGCGTACATCAGCTCGAGCATCGTGCGGTCGCGCAGGCCGAGCGCCGTCTCGACGTCGGGCGCGTGCAGCAACGCTTCGACTTGCGCTTCGTTGAGCGTCTTGGGAAAGCGCGGCGGCTGTTTCGCGGAACGCAGCTTCAGCGTGGGATCTGCGATCGCGCGATGCTCGCGGATCGCCCAGCCGTAGTAGCGGCGGAAGACCGACAGACGCCGGTTCGCCGAAGTCGCCTTGTCGCCGCGACGCGCGGCCAAGTAGGCGTTCAGGTCGGCTTCGGTGACGGTATCGATCGTGCCGCCGCGCGTCTTCGCGAGCCAGTCGGCGAAGAGCGTGAGGTCGCGGCGGTACGCTTCGAGCGTGTTCGCAGCTAGGCCGTGTTCGAGCCACAGCGCGTCGCAAAAATGGTCGATCGACGTGTTGCTCGCGATGAATTCGGGTGCCTGGGGCGGTTCAGTGAGGTCGGTGAGTTCGGTGCTCATGCTCATGCTCGTGCGATCAGTACGCCTTCATGCGCCAGAAGCCAGCGCTTGACGTCGGTGAAAAAATTGTCGCCGGCGTGATGCGCGAATCCGCCGAGGCCGCTCGCCGCCACCACGCGATGACACGGCACCACGATCGGCAGCGGATTCGACCCGCACGCCTGCCCGACCGCGCGCGGCACGCTGCCGATCGACTGCGCGAGCTGCCCATAGGTCCAGACGTCGCCTGGCGGGATGCTGCTGATCGCGCGCCACACGCGGCGCTGGAACGCCGTGCCGCGCGAGGCGAGCGGCAAGTCGAAATGCATCGAAGGATCGTCGAAATAGCGGTGGATCTGCTCGGCGGCGGCCTGCGCGAGCGGCGTGTCCGGCTCGACGCAATGCGCCGACAGCGGCAAATAGACGATTTCGCGCACGGTCGAACCGTCGGTCCGGATGCCGACCTTGCCGAACGGCGCATCGATTATCGCGTTGAATGTCATCGCATCATTCTCCGGGAGTTTCACCGTAGCGGAGCGCCCATTCGACATGTTCGCGCACGACCGGCGACGGATCATCGGCGCGCGCCTGAAGCGCATCGATGATCCGCGCGCGCTCGTCGTCCCCGATTTCGGCGCGGAGCGCGTTGCCCATCGCCACCGCGATATTGCGCAACCACCGCTCGTGACCGATGCGCCGGATCGCGCTGCCCTGCATCCTGACATCGAAGTCGTCCGCGTTCCAGCGGAACAACTCGACGAGCGACGCGCGGTCGAGCCCATGCCGCACGTCGAAGTCGGCGACCGGCGCGGCCTGCGCGAACTTGTTCCACGGACACACGAGCTGACAGTCATCGCAGCCGTACACGCGGTTGCCGATCAGCGGCCGCAAGTCCTCGGGAATGCTGCCTTTCAGCTCGATCGTCAGGTACGAGATGCAGCGCCGCGCATCCACCCGATACGGCCCGACGATGGCGCCGGTCGGGCACGCCGCGATGCAGCGCGTGCACTGGCCGCAGTGGGCGCCGTCGTGTTCCGGAGCGTTCTGCGCGTTCGTCACGGCATCGGGCGGCAGCGGAATATCGACGTAGATCTCGCCGAGGAAGAAAAGCGACCCGGCATCGCGTTGCAACAGCAGCGTGTGCTTGCCGCGCCAGCCGACGCCCGCTTTCTGCGCCAGCGCGACTTCGAGCACCGGCGCCGAATCCGTAAAAGCGCGATAGCCGAAGCCGCCGATCTCGCCTTCGATCCGCTCCGCGAGTTGCTGCAGCCGGTTGCGCATGACCTTGTGATAGTCGCGTCCGCGCGCATAGATCGAGACCACCGCGGCCGTCGGATCGGCGAGTCGCGACCACTCGATCGCGCGCCAGTCGTTGCGCTGACCGTCGGCTGTCATGACGCTTTCGTCGCCTGTGAGACCAAGTGTAGAAGCCGGCAAGTAGGCAATGCGGGCCGTGATGACGCGTCGCGTGCCGGCCACAAGCTCGGCCGGCCTCGCGCGTTTCATGCCATGTTTCGCCATATAATCCATTTCGCCGTGATAGCCTGCTTCGAGCCATGAAGCCAGGCCTTCTTCGGCATCCGTCAGGTCGGCGTCGCTGATGCCGACTGCACCGAACCCCAGCTCGCGCCCCCACGTCTTGATGCGTTGCGCGAGTTCCGCCAGCGCGGCTTCATCGTGGATATCGAAGGCGCGCGAGTCAGCGGCGGCGTTCCCGGACGCGGTCGTGACTTCCATGGAGTGTTCCGGCAATCGGTTCATCACGACATTTTACGAGCAATGCCCGCAGCCCAAGCACGATCGACGCCTACCCTTCCCGCCGCTCAGCTCGAACGCCGCTTCGAACTGCCGGACGAAGACGCGACGCTCGCCTTCGGACAACGCTTCGCGCAGGCACTCGACTCGTTGCGAGCGAAATCCGAAGCATCGCAATCCATTCATAACGAACGTTTCACCGGCCTGCAGGTCCAGTTGATCGGCGACCTCGGCGCGGGGAAGACCACGCTCGTGCGCGCGACGCTACGCGCGCTCGGTCATGAAGGACGCGTGCGCAGCCCGACCTACACGCTCGTCGAGCCTTATTCGCTCGACACGAAGTCCGGGCCGCTCGATGTCTATCACTTCGATCTCTACCGCTTCGCCGATCCCGCGGAGTGGGCCGACGCCGGCTTTCGCGAGTATTTCGATCGCGGCGCGGTGTGTCTCGTCGAATGGCCGCAGCAGGCGGGCGGCCTGCTTGGTGTGCCCGATCTCGAGTTCGCGCTGGAAATCGAGGGAGAAGGCCGCGTTCTGATTGCGCGGGCGTTTAGCGATACAGGAAAGACATGTCTCGAAAGATGTTGATCAAGCCGTTCCATTCGATCGAATCGACGGCGACCGCCTCGCACAACTGGCGCCGCCGGCAAGTGCTGCGCGCGGGCGTCTCGACGATCGCGCTCGCGCTCGTCGCCCCGCGTCTCGCGCACGCGAGTTCCGTGCTCGGCGTGCGCGTCTGGCCCGCGCGCGACTACACGCGCGTGACGATCGAATCCGATCAGCCGCTGCAGAACAACCAGCAATTGCTGCAAGGGCCGGACCGGCTCGTCGTCGACCTGAACGGGATCGATCTCGATCAGGAGCTGAGGGATCTCGTCTCGAAGATCACGCCGAACGATCCGCAGATCCAGGCCGTGCGCATCGGGCAGTATCAACCGCACGTCGTGCGCATGGTGTTCGACCTGAAAGGCTCCGTGAAGCCGCAGGTGTTCACGCTGACGCCGATCGGCAGCTACAAGTACCGGCTCGTGTTCGACCTGTATCCGGCCGTCGCTCCCGATCCGCTGATGGAACTGCTCGCGCAATCCGAGCGCAAGCAGGAAGCCTTCGACAAGACCAACCCGAATCCGAACCCGCCGCCCGCTACCCTGAGCGGCCCGACGACGGCGCCCAAGCCGCTCGCGCAGGACAACTCCGACGATTTTTTCCAGAAGTACGCGGACAGCGCCGATCTGCCGCGCGCGCCGGTCGCGTCCATCCCGCCGATACCGTCGCCCGCGCCGCGGCCGACGGTGAAACCGGCCGTGCCGCTCGCGCCGCCGCTCGCGAAAAAAGAGGACGACGACGACAACTACGCGTTCTCCGCGCCCAAGTCGAACAGCAAGCCGGGCACGACGCGCCTGCTCACCGTCGCGATCGATCCGGGCCACGGCGGCGAAGACCCCGGCGCGATCGGCGGCAACGGCACGTACGAGAAGCACATCGCGCTCGATATCGCGAAGAAACTGCGCGCGAAGATCGACGCCCAGCCGAACATGCGCGCGATGATGACCCGCGACGCCGACTTCTTCGTCCCGCTCAACGTGCGCGTGCAAAAGGCGCGGCGCGTCGGCGCGGACCTCTTCGTCTCGATCCACGCCGACGCGTTCACCACGCCCGACGCGCGCGGCTCGTCGGTGTTCGCGCTGTCGGACCACGGCGCGTCGAGCGCGGCCGCGCGCTGGCTCGCGAACAAGGAAAACGAGTCGGACTCGATCGGCGGGATCAACGTGCGCACGCAGGACGTCAGCGTGAACCGCGCGCTTTTCGACATGTCGACGACCGCGCAGATCCGCGATTCGATGCGCTACGGCAATTTCGTGCTGAACGAGATCGGCGGGATCAACAAGCTGCACAAGGGATCGGTGGAACAGGCGGGATTCGCCGTGCTGAAGGCGCCCGACATTCCGTCGATCCTCGTCGAGACCGCGTTCATCAGCAACCCGGACGAGGAATCGCGCCTGAACGACGACGCCTATCGCGACAAGATGGCGAACGCGATCATGAAGGGCATCAAGCGCTATTTCGCGGCGAACCCGCCGCTGGCGAAGAACCGGATGACGTGAAGCTGAAGCGTTCTAGCGCGCCGCCGCCAGCCGCTCGACGATCCATCCGCCGAATACGTTCACGGCAAGTCCAGCCATCACGAGCGCGGCGCCGGCAATCTGCATCGGCGTGAGCGCCTCGCCGAGCAATAGCGCCGCCG
This sequence comes from Caballeronia humi, assembly GCF_001544475.1. Lineage (GTDB taxonomy): Bacteria > Pseudomonadota > Gammaproteobacteria > Burkholderiales > Burkholderiaceae > Caballeronia > Caballeronia humi. The sequence continues at coordinate 247,450 of NZ_FCNW02000001.1, forward strand.
ACGCCAGCCCAATGATCGGCACCAGCAGCGAAAACGGCGCCACCTGGTTCGCCGGGTAGCGCGCCAGCAACTTGCCCCACAGGCTGTAGCCGATCAGCGTCGCGACGAACGCCAGATAGGCGATCGCGAAAATCGAGAGCATCGGGATCGAGCGCAGGCTCGATTCGATCTTCTCCGGACCCTCGAAAATCCACGACAGCGCGAAGAACGGCAGCGGCGGAATCAGGCTCCCCCACACCACGAGCGACACCAGATCGACCTTGCCCATACGCTTGGTCACCACATTGCCGAGCGCCCACATCGAGGCGGCGACGAGCGTGAACATGAAGCCGGCGAAGGTCATCGCGTGGCCGCCCTGCATGCCGATCAGTGCGAGTCCGCACGCGGCGATCACAAGTCCGGCGAGGTTCGACGCGCGAATGCGTTCGTGCAGCAGGATCGCGGCGAAGATCATCGTGAAGAACGCCTGCGCCTGCAGGACGAGCGACGCCAGCCCGGCGGGCATCCCGACATACATCGCATAAAAGAGAAAAGCGAACTGGCCGAGCGAAATCGACAGGCCGTAGGCCAACAGCCAGAAGAGCGGCACATTCGGGCGCTTGACGAAGAACACCGCCGGGATCGCGGCGAGGGTGAAGCGCAGCGCGCCGAGGAGCATCGGCGGAACACCGTGCAGACCGACCTTGATCACGACGAAATTCACGCCCCAGGCGAGAATCACAACTAAAGCAAGCAGCAAATCCCTCGGCGACATCGCCAGCTCCGTTTCTTAGGCCTTTTCGGAAACGGCAGTTTAACGGAGGTCTTTGCAGCCGGCTTGTCTGAAACTGCGCCGACGCCCGCTCAAAGCGGACGTCCGCGCGGACCTTTCTTACTTACTCTGGCCGTTCTCCGTCCCGGCGGCGCCGCCAGCGGTAGTCTGATCAGGCGTCTTCTTGCCCGTCGACGACGTATGGCTGCTCGTGTGGTGCTTCTTCGACTTGTGCTTCGAGGTCATGCCAGTAGCCGAGTCGTCCTGCGACGGGCCGGCGGTCGGCGCGGCCGTCGCGTTCGACGAGTTGCCCGACGAGGTCTGCGCCATCGCGCCGGTAGCTGCGAAAAGGCCAGCGGTCAAAGCGATCAAAAGCGTGCTCTTGCTCATTTTGAAACTCCTTTCAAATTGCTCATTGATGCTGCAAGCGGTAGAGAAACAGCTCAAATCGAACACCGCGCGACCCACCGCGCGGGAAAGCGTGAACGGCGCGGACGCTGCGCCCTGCGGAACCGCCCAGTAGAATCGATCATTCCAGGACTCGAACGCGGCGGACCCCATGTCTTCGACCATCAACGTGCTTTTGAAGCCTCATCAACACGACGTCGGCGGTCTCACGGTGCGGCGCGTGCTGCCGGCGCTTGCCGTGCGGACCGTCGGTCCGTTCATCTTTTTCGACCACATCGGACCCGCAACGCTCGTGCCCGGCGCGGGTCTCGACGTGCGTCCGCATCCGCATATCGGCTTGGCAACCGTTACCTATCTCTTCGACGGCGCGATCATGCATCGTGACAGCGTAGGCTCCGTGCAGAAAATCGTCCCCGGCGACGTCAACTGGATGACCGCAGGCCGCGGCATCGTCCATTCGGAACGCACGCCCGACGAGGAGCGCGCGTCCGGCCAGTCGATGCACGGCGTCCAGACGTGGGTCGCGCTGCCCGTCGCCGACGAGGAGGTCGAGCCGTCGTTCGAGCATCATCCGGGCGCGACGCTGCCGCAGATCGAACGCGACGGCGTCACGCTGCGCGTGATCGCCGGCAGCGCGTTCGGCGAGACGGCGCCGACCACCACGTTCTGCGCGACGCTCTACGTCGCCGCCCATTTCGGCGCCGACGCGGAAATCACGCTCGACACCGAGCACGAAGAGCGCGGCGTGTATCTCGTCGAAGGCGACCTGACGATCGACGGCGTGCCGCTTCCCGGCCAGCAGATGGCGGTGCTGACGCCGGGCGTCGCGGCGACGCTCGCGAGCGCGAACGGCGCGATCGCGATGCTGCTCGGCGGCGCGGCGCTCGACGGGAAACGCTTCATAGAATGGAATTTCGTGTCGAGCTCGCGCGAGAAGATCGAAGCGGCGAAGCTCGCGTGGAGTGAGCAGCGCATGGGCCATGTGCCCGGCGAAACCGAATTCATCCCGCTGCCGCCACCGCGCCGCGAGGACAAGGCGCCGGAGGCGTAGCCCGGGCGCGAGGACGTGAATATTGAGAAACGCGTGACACGCCCCCACATAGGCGTGAATCAATGCGCCAAGGATCAAGGAGAACATCATGGATACGACCATCGCCACCTTCGAGAACGACGTCATCAACGCATCGATGCTCGCGCCGGTACTCGTCGATTTCTGGGCCCCGTGGTGCGGCCCGTGCAAGACGCTCGGCCCGATGCTTGAGCGGCTGGAGGCCGAAGCCGCTGGCAAGTGGAAACTCGTGAAGGTAAATGTCGATGAAAATCAGGAACTTGCGCAGCACTTTCAGGTGCGCAGCATTCCGCATGTGATCGCGTTCGCGGACGGCCAGGCCGTCGATCAGTTCATCGGCGTGCTGCCGGAAGGCCAGTTGCGCGAGTTCCTCGACAAGCTCGTCCCCGACGGCGCGGACGCCGAGCGCCGCGCCGCGCATGCCGCGTGGGAAGCGGGCAACAAGGACGAGGCGATCGATCTGCTCAAGACCGCGCTCGCGATCGACCCCGGTTTCGACGAAGCGCGGCTCGACCTGATCGGCTGGCTCCTGGCGGAACAGCGCATCGACGAGGCGCGCGAGGAAGACAAGCTGCTGTCGCCGAAGACGACGCAGGGCATCGACGCGCGCTACAACGCGCTGAAAACCGAGCTCGACGCCGCCGATGCCGCCGCCGACCTCCCTCCCGCCGACGCGCTGATCGACGCGGTCAACCAGAATCCCGACGATCTCGAAGCGCGTTTCGCGCTGGCGAACCGGCTGATCGCCGGGCGCGACTACGCGGGCGCGCTGGAGCATCTGCTGGCGATCGTCGTGCGCGACCGCAGCTTCATGGACGACGTCGGGCGCAAAACGATGCTGTCGGTTTTCGAACTGGCCGCGCATCAGCCAGAAGTGGTTTCGCAATGGCGGCGTAAATTGAGTGCGGCGATGAATTAACAGACGCCTTTCAAATCAATTATTCGATGCTTTTAAAATTGAAAACGGCCGGCCTTTAAAAAGCCGGCCGTTTTTTTGGAAGCGATTTCTTTAAGCTTTTTTCGCCAGATCGCGTAAAACGTACGCGACCGCGGCAAATCCGAAAGACGCCGTCACACAGACACTCGATCCAAAACCCGCGCAGTTCAATCCGACCGGTCCCGCGTAGCCCGGCGCCGTCTCCAGATGCTCGGCGTCCTCGCTGATATCGCACGCCGGCGCTTCCGGATAGATCAGCGGCTCGTCGGAATACACGGCGCTCACCTTGAACTTCGACTTCGGCCCGCGCGGAAAGCCGTGCAGCTTGCGCAACTGGCCGCGCACTTTCGAGAGCAGCGGGTCCTGGATCGTCTGCGCGAGATCGTCGATGCGGATGCGCGTCGGGTCGAGCTGACCGCCCGCGCCGCCAACCGTGATCAGCGGCTGGCGCCGCTCCACGCACCACGCGATCAGCGCGGTCTTGGTGCGCACGCTGTCGATCGCGTCGATCACGTAATCGAAGCCGCCGCCAAGGACCGCATCGAAGTTCGCCGGCTCCACGAAATCCTCCACCTGACGCACGTCGCACGCCGGGTCGATCAGCCGGATGCGCTCGGCCATCGCGTCGACTTTGGCCTTTCCGTAGTTGCCGTCGAGGGCGTGGATCTGCCGGTTCGTGTTGCTTTCCGCGATGTTGTCGAGGTCGATCAGCGTGATCGCGCCGACCGCGCTGCGCGCCAGCGCCTCGGCCGCCCACGAGCCCACGCCGCCGATGCCGATCACCGCGACGTGCGCACGTTCGAACGCGGCGAGCGCGGGTGCGCCATATAGCCGCGCGATGCCGCCGAAGCGCCGCGCACGATCGGCTTCCGTGTCGGCGTGTCGAGCAGACTCGGGCGATGCGGAGTTAAGATTGGAATCAGATGTGGCGGTCATAGTGCTCGAAGATAGAGGCGCTTTCCTGAGACAAACTTAAGCGAACGATGCTCAATGACAACGATAGCGAGCATTGTCTGCAGGATTTCATTGGATTGCGTATTCTGCCTTATCGATCGATTATCGTTCGATGCGCGGGCGGTCATGAAACCGTGACCCTGATCAAAAGCACGAACGGCTGCCCTTGGATATACTGGTGCGACTGCAGCGTTTGCTTAAAAAATGACGACTCTCGCCGATCTTCGTAAGAGTTATACCCTCGGCTCGCTCGACGTAGCCGATGTCGATTCGAATCCGGTTCGCCAGTTCGAAACGTGGTTCGCGCAGGCGCTCGATGCGAAGCTGCCCGAACCGAATGCCATGACACTCGCCACTGTCGATACGCGCGGCCGCCCTTCGGCACGCATCGTCCTGATCAAGGGCGCCGACGAGCGCGGGTTCGTCTTCTTCACCAATTACGAAAGCCGCAAGGGTCGCGAACTCGCCGACAATCCTGCTGCGAGCCTGCTGTTCCACTGGATCGAACTCGAACGCCAGGTGCGCATCGAGGGCTCCGTCGTCAAGACGAGCGCCGCAGAGAGCGACGCGTACTACGTGTCGCGGCCGCTCGGATCGCGCATCGGCGCCTGGGCGTCGGAGCAGAGTCAGGTGCTTGAAAGCCGCGCGGCGCTCGAAGCCCGCGAGCGCGAACTGATCGCGCAATACGGCGACAACCCACCGCGCCCCCCGCACTGGGGCGGCTACCGGCTCGTCCCCGTCACCATCGAATTCTGGCAAGGCCGTCCTTCACGGTTGCACGACCGTATCGTGTACACACGCGAACGCGCGGGCGGCGAATGGAGCATCGTCCGGCTCGCGCCTTGACGACGCTTCGCCCCGCGTAGAACGCGCGGACCATGAAGTGGCATGCGCGCGCCGGCCTCGGGCGGCCGGAGCGCGCGTGTCCCGTTGACCACATGGAGCGTGTGAAAGCAGCACCGCAGGACGAACATGAAATGCGAGCCTTCCCTTAATTTCATCTAAGCGCGGAGAAACAAGCATGTTCTGGGAGAAGAAGCTGACGCAGTGGGTGCAGGACGTTCGGGACCAGGCGAACCTTCCGGCGCGTCTTGTGCTGTGGGACGGCCAGCAGCACGACTTCGGAATTTTCGCCGCGCCGCAGGTCACGCTGCACGTGAGAAGCGCGACCGCGCTGCCCTATCTGCTGGAACCCAGTCTCGACAACCTCGGTGAGGCCTACATCAAGGGCAAGATCGACATCGAAGGCAAGCTGTCGGACATCATCAACATCGGTTATTCGCTCGCCAAGAGCACCGTCACCAACGCGAGCAAGCTCGCCCGCGTGCGACGCTACTTCCAGCACTCGAAGGCGTCGGACAGGAAGGCGATCCAGTATCACTACGACGTGTCCAACGAGTTCTACGAGTTGTGGCTCGACCGGAACATGCTCTATTCATGCGCGTATTTCGAAAACGGCGACGAAGACCTCGACACCGCGCAGCTCAAGAAAATCGACCACATTCTCACGAAGATCCATTTGCAGCCGGGCCAGCGCCTGCTCGATATCGGCTGCGGCTGGGGCGCGCTCGTGATCCGCGCGGCGCAGAAGTTCGGTGCGAAGTGCGTTGGCGTGACACTCTCGCAGAACCAGTTCGATCTCGCGACCCGGCGTGTGAAGGAGGCCGGGCTCGAAGGCCAGGTAGAGATCCGCCTGCAGGATTATCGCGATGTCGATGGCACGTTCGACCGCATCACGAGCGTCGGCATGTTCGAGCACGTCGGGCGCAAGAATCTGCCGGTGTACTTCGGCAAGATCCGCGATCTGCTGACCGACGACGGCATCGCGATGAACCACGGCATCACGTCCACCGATGCGGACAGCGGCGAGACCGCTTACGGCGCCGGCGAATTCATCGATCGCTATGTGTTTCCGGATGGCGAACTGCCGCACATCGGTCTTGCACTCGAATCGCTGCAGCGCGGCGGGCTGGAAGCGGTCGACGTCGAGAGCTTGCGGCGGCACTACGCACGCACGCTCGGCTGCTGGGCGGAGCGTTTCGAGGCGAACGCGGGGGAGGCGAAGCAACTCGTCGACGATGAAAAATTCCGCATCTGGCGGGTGTATCTCGCGGGCTGCGCGTATGCGTTCGAGAACGACGACGTGTCGATCTACCAGATCGTGTGCCGCAAGGCGGGACGCAGCGCGCAGACGCTGCCGTGGTCGCGCCGTTACATGTACGAGAAGGCGCTCTGAACGCGACGGTTCCAGGGCTTTTCCCCGACGATGACGACTTGTTCGGCGCATCGGGAGCGCCAGCACGAAAAAACCCGCGCGGCGTGCTGCCCGCGCCCGTCGCGCCCGAACTCGCCGCCCTCGCGCAACGCCTGCCCGCTGCCGTGCATCTCGGGACATCGACGTGGTCATTTCCGGGGTGGCGCGGCATCGTCTACGGCGACGATTATCCGAACGCCAAACTCTCCCGCGACGGCCTGAACGCCTACGGCGCGCATCCGCTGTTGCGCAGCGTCTCGATCGACCGCTCGTTCTACGCGCCGCTCCCGCTCGCCGACTACGCGCGCTACGCGGCACAAGTACCCGCCGATTTCCGTTTCATCGTGAAGGCGCCTGCCGCCGTGACCGATGCCGTCGTGCGCGGCGAGCGAGGCGTCCCAGCCGGCGACAATCCTGCGTTCCTGAACGCACAGATCGCCATCGACGAATTCGTGCGGCCATGCATCGACGGACTGGGCGCGAAGGCCGGCGCGCTCGTATTCCAGTTCTCGCCGCTGCCGGACGCGCTGATCGTCGAGCCGGCACTGTTCGTCGACCGGCTCGCGGAATTCCTGCGCGCGCTGCCGCCGCTCGAAGGCGAAACCTGCTATGCGGTCGAATTGCGCGACGCCGTGATGCTCACGCCGCGCTTCATCCGCGCGCTGCGTGACGCGAAAGTGCGCTACTGCATCGGCGTGCACGCACGGATGCCGGCGATCGAACGGCAGGCGAAGGCGCTCGCGCTCCTCGACGAAGACGGCCTCGGACCGCTGATCATGCGCTGGAGCCTGCACAGCGGCTTCAAGTACGAGCAGGCGAAGGCGAAGTACGAGCCCTTCGACAAACTCGTCGACGAAGATCCCGACACGCGGCAAGCGCTGGCCGAACTGGCCGCGCGCTACGTGTTCGCGGGTCAGCCGGTGGTGGTCGCGGTGAACAACAAGGCGGAAGGCTCGGCGCCGCTCACCTGCTTCGAACTCGCGCGCGAGATCGCGGCGTCATGCGAGCGGCGGTGAAAACCGCGCCGTTTTCGTTGCATCGACTCGGGCGAGAGTGAACTTTATTGAGACGATTCCGCTAGAATCGAAAGAATTCGCCCATTTTTAAATGACTTCAGCACAGTCCTTCCGACTCATGCGCGACGCGCGGCCGGTCCGGTAGCACACGACACACTCGCCCGATGAAACGCGCCAAATCCCCGAATTTCGATCCTGCCGCCTTTCGCGGCGCGTTGAGCCAGTTCGCCACCGGCGTAACCGTCATCACGACGCGCGCGGCGTCCGGCCAGTTGATCGGCATCACTGCCAGTTCCTTCAATTCGGTCTCGCTCGATCCGCCGCTCGTCTTGTGGAGCCTCGCGACCAAATCGGCGTCCATGCCGGTGTTTCAGGCGAACAGCCACTACGTGGTGAACGTGCTGGCGGCGTCGCAGATCGACTTGTGCAAGCGCTTCGCGACGGTCAAGGGCGACCGCTTCGCCGGCGTTTCGCACGCAGCGGGCGACACCGGCATGCCCGTGCTCGACGGCGCCCTCGCGTGGTTCGAATGCCACAACCGCAGCCGCTATCAGGAAGGCGACCACGTGATTTTCGTCGGCGAGGTGGAGCGCTGCGGCGTGCACGAGGACGCCGCCAACATCGCGCCGCTTGTGTTTCACTCGGGCGCGTTCCACACGCTGCGATCGGTCGAATAACTACGGACGCGGCTGTTCGATCAACGCAACGGGCACGCCGCCTTCGTCCTTCATCGTTTGCAGGACGATATTCGAGCGGATGTCGATCACGCCCGGCGCCTTGTACAGCTTGCTCAGGATGAAATCCGAATAGTGCTTGAGGTTGTGCGCGAGCACGCGCAGCACGTAATGCGTGTCGCCCGTCACCACGAACGCGCTCACCACCTCCGGCCACTCCCGCACCGCGGACGCGAACGTCTCGTGCCAGTTTTCCTGGTCGTTGCGCATCGACACGTGGACGAACGCCTCCAGTTCGATGCCAAGCCGCTCGCGATCCAGACACGCGCGATAGCTCGCGATCACTCCCTCTTCTTCCAGCAGCCGCATCCGCCGCAGACACGCGGACGGCGAGAGCGAGATGCGCTCCGCCAGATCCAGGTTGCTGATCCTTCCGTCTTCCTGCAGCACAGACAAAATACGGCAATCCGTTGCATCGAGCGTGAACCCAGTCATTTTTTAGTCTCCCTGGCCCGTTTCATCGAATTATGTTCTAAGACGGGCGGTTTTGGGTGGTTATTTCGCAAGCACTTTTCAGGGCATGGCGACTATGATTTGACGCATACCCACACTTTCCGCCAAGCCCCGCCGATGACACCTCTCTGGGACATTTCCCCTCCGATTCGCCCCGAAACGCCGGTCTGGCCCGGCGACACGCCGGTCGACATCGAGCGCGTGTGGCGCATGGAAGCGGGTTCGCCCGTGAACGTCGCGCGGCTGACGCTCTCGCCGCACACCGGCGCGCACGCCGACGCCCCGCTGCACTACGACGCCGACGGCGCGCCGATCGGCGAAGTCGCGCTCGACACCTATATCGGCCGATGCCGCGTGATTCACTGCATCGGCACGAAGCCGGTCGTGACGCCCGAGCAAATCGCCGATTTTCTCGCCGACGCCCCGCCGCGCGTGCTCCTGCGCACCTATGCGCAGGCGCCGCTCGACGCCTGGGACCCGGATTTTTGCGCCGTCGCGCCGGAAACCGTCGATTTGCTGGCGGCAAGCGGCGTGCGGCTAATCGGCATCGATACGCCGTCGCTCGATCCGCAGGAATCGAAGACCATGGCCGCGCACCGCCGCATCCGCGCGCATCGGATGGCGATTCTCGAAGGCCTCGTGCTCGATGCGATCGCCCCAGGCGAATACGAACTGATCGCGCTGCCGCTGAAATTCGCCACGCTCGACGCGAGCCCCGTGCGCGCGGTCCTGCGTCCGCTTTCCTGATTTTCTATAGTGCAATCAACCGGATATCAAGATGAACCATCGTGACGATGCAGCGGCGCTCGACCGCGACGACCCGCTTCGCGCCCTGCGCGACCAGTTCGCGCTCGGCCGCGACGTAATCTACCTCGACGGCAACTCGCTCGGTGTGCCGCCGAAAGCCGCCGCCGCGCGCGCCGCCGCCGTGATCGCCGACGAATGGGGCGACGGCCTGATCCGAAGCTGGAACACGGCCGGCTGGTTCGCGCTGCCCAAGCGCCTCGGCAACAAGCTCGCGCCGCTGATCGGTGCGGGCGCGGACGAAGTCGTGGTCACCGATACGATTTCGAGCAACCTCTTCAAGCTGCTGTCGGCGGCGTTGCGGCTCGCCAACGAACGCGACCCGAAACGCCGCGTAATCGTCTCCGAGCGCTCGAATTTCCCGACCGACCTCTACATCGCGCAAGGTTTGATCGAGCAACTGGACCGCGGCTACGAGTTGCGCCTCGTCGACGATCCCGCCGAACTCGCCACCGCGATCGACGAAAACACCGCGCTCGCGATGATCACGCACGTCAACTACCGCACCGGCTACATGCACGACATGGCGGCCGTCACGCAACTGATCCACCGCGCGGGTGCGCTCGCCGTGTGGGACCTGGCGCACTCGGCGGGCGCGGTGCCGGTCGACCTGAACGGCGTCGGAGCAGATTACGCGGTCGGATGCACGTACAAATATCTGAACGGCGGGCCGGGTTCGCCCGCGTTCGTCTGGGTGCCGAAGCGCCATCAGAACGCGTTTTCGCAGCCGCTTTCGGGCTGGTGGGGCCACAAGAAGCCTTTCGAGATGAGCCCGTCGTACCGTCCGGACGACGGCATCGGACGATTCCTGTGCGGCACGCAGCCGGTGATTTCGATGGCGCTCGTCGAATGCGGGCTCGACGTCTTCCTGCAAACCGACATGGCGACGCTGCGGCGCAAGTCGCTCGCTCTGAGCGATCTGTTCATCAAGCTCGTGGAAGAACGCTGTGGCAAGTTTCCGCTCACGCTCGTCACGCCGCGCGAGCACGGCCAGCGCGGCTCGCAGGCGAGTTTCGAGCATCCGGACGGCTATGAGGTCATGCAGGCGCTGATCGCGCGCGGCGTGATCGGCGACTATCGCGAGCCGCGCGTGCTGCGGTTCGGCTTCACGCCGCTCTACACGCGATACGTCGATGTCTGGGACGCGGTCGAAGTCCTGCGCGACGTGCTCGAAACCGAGGCGTGGCGCGCGCCCGAATTCGCCGAACGCGGCGCCGTGACCTGAGAGGTATCGAAAAATGACACAAATTTCTTCTGGCTGCCCGATGGGGTATGGCGCTTCCGTGCAGCCTGCGTCGAAAGAGGAAGGCTGGCACGACGCCAAGCTCGATTTCTCCGACGCGATGAGTTACGGCGATTACCTGTCGCTCGATTCGATTTTGTCGGCGCAGCATCCGCTCTCGCCCGATCACAACGAGATGCTGTTCATCGTGCAACATCAGACGAGCGAGCTCTGGATGAAGCTCGCGCTGTACGAATTGCGCGCGGCGCTCACCGCGGTTCAGCGCGACGAGTTGCCGCCGGCGTTCAAGATGCTCGCGCGCGTGTCGCGGATTTTCGAGCAGCTCGTGCAGGCGTGGAGCGTCCTCTCGACGATGACGCCCTCCGAATACACGGCGATGCGGCCGTATCTGGGGGCATCGTCGGGGTTTCAATCGCATCAGTATCGGCAGATCGAGTTTTTGCTCGGGAACAAGAACGAGCAGATGCTGAAGCCTTATGCGCATCGGGCGGCGGTGCTGGCCGAGGTGCAGGCGACTCTGGAAGCGCCTTCGTTTTATGACGAAGTGATTCGCTTATTGGCGCGACGCGGCTTTCCGATCGCGCCGGAGCGCCTGAACCGCGATTTCACCCAGCCGACGACGCATGACGCTTCGGTTGAAGCGGCCTGGCTGAAGGTTTATCAGGAGCCTTCGCAGCATTGGGAGCTTTATGAGATGGCGGAGGAGCTGGTCGATCTGGAGGATGCGTTTCGGCAATGGCGCTTCCGGCATGTAACGACGGTTGAACGGATCATCGGCTTCAAGCAAGGCACAGGCGGGACGAACGGCGCGCCGTATCTGCGGAAGATGCTGGATGTCGTGCTGTTTCCGGAGTTGTGGCACGTGAGGACGGTGTTGTAACGGGCGACGTTCAACTACCGACGACGTCGCAGGCGTTCGCGGACGAGATCTCTCGGGTGTACGCGAACAAGCATCCCGAGGTCGAACTCGTGCCGATCCATGCGTCGGCCCAGGTCACGCAAATGGTTACGCGGGCAACTGCGATGCATGAGTTCGTGCGTTCGCCTTACGCCAGCCGCCCCGCCAACGCCCGCAACTTCGGCCCGATAACCTCACGAAAATAACCCTCCCCCATCGACGACGCCGGCCCGCTGCTGCTGAGCACGAGCCATCGTCCGTTGCGGACATCTCGAAACGGTGCGGCGATCGCGTTGACGTCGTCGTGCCAGTCGCGAAACGAATAGCAGCAGCCGTCGCGGGCGAAATCCTCGACGGCTTGCTCCGCCGTCTTCACCAGCGCCGGCCCATCGGCACCGGCCGCGTCGCTTAGTTCCTCCAGCAACGCCGCACGCGTCGCCGGCTCCTGCACCGCGAGATACGCGCGGCCCATCGAACTCGTCAGCATCGACAGACGCGAACCGGGCGCGAGGCCGAGCGTCAGCGCCGTCTCGCTGCGGATCGTTTCGAGATAGATCATGTCCATTCCGTCGCGGCATCCGAGCGACACCGCCGCCCCGATCTCGCGCGCCAGCTCGCGCATATGCGGCCGCGCGAGTTCCAATGTATCGGCGCCCGCGAGCAGTGCGAATCCTAGCGACAGCACGCCCGTATCGAGCGCGTATTTGCCGGCGGCTTCATCGAAACGAAGATAGCCGAGCGTCGTGAGGGTATAGGCGAGCCGGTTGACCGTCGCCTTCGGCAGGCCGGTGCGCTCGGCGAAGTCGCGGTTGCCGAGCAGGACCTCGCCCGGCCGGAACGCCCGCAGCATATCCAGCCCACGCGCCAACGCGACGACGAACTTGCGCTCGTCGATCGCATCGTGCGGCGGCAGATTGCGGTTGGAAGCCTTTAACATCAAATGCTACACTCCATCGTGATTTGCAAAACATTGTTCCGCATAGCGGAACCAGAGTCAAGGAGAACGCACATGGCCGACGCCGCCCGCTTCAACTGGGAAGACCCCTTGTTGCTCGATCATCAGTTGAGCGACGAAGAACGCATGATCCGCGACGCCGCGCGCGCCTACGCGCAGGACAAGCTCCAGCCGCGCGTGACGGCGGCGTTCCGCGAAGAGAAAACCGATCCGGCGATTTTTCGCGAAATGGGCGAACTCGGCCTGCTCGGCCCGACCATCCCCGAGCAATACGGCGGCCCCGGCCTGAACTACGTGAGTTACGGCCTGATCGCGCGCGAAGTGGAACGCGTGGATTCGGGGTACCGGTCGATGATGTCGGTGCAGTCGTCGCTAGTGATGGTGCCGATCAACGCGTTCGGCACCGACGCGCAAAAGGAAAAATATCTGCCGAAGCTCGCGACGGGCGAATGGATCGGCTGCTTCGGCCTCACCGAACCGAACGCCGGCTCCGACCCGGCCAGCATGACGACGCGCGCGAAAAAGGTGAACGGCGGCTACTCGCTGTCGGGATCGAAGATGTGGATCTCGAACTCGCCGATCGCCGATGTATTCGTCGTCTGGGCGAAGCTCGAGGAAGACGGCCGCGACGAGATCCGCGGCTTCGTTCTCGAAAAAGGCTGGAAGGGCCTGTCGGCGCCGGCGATTCACGGCAAGGTCGGTTTGCGCGCGTCGATCACCGGCGAAATCGTGATGGACGAAGTCTTCGTGCCCGAGGAAAACCTGTTTCCGGAAGTGCGCGGCCTCAAAGGCCCGTTCACGTGCCTGAATTCGGCGCGCTACGGCATCGCGTGGGGTGCGCTCGGCGCGGCCGAGGCATGCTGGCACACGGCGCGTCAATACACGCTCGACCGCAAGCAATTCGGCCGGCCGCTCGCCGCCAACCAGTTGATTCAAAAGAAACTCGCCGACATGCAGACCGAAATTACACTCGGCCTGCAAGGCGTGCTGCGCCTTGGCCGCATGAAGGACGAAGGCACGGCCGCCGTCGAAATCACGTCGATCATGAAGCGCAATTCGTGCGGCAAGGCGCTCGACATTGCCCGCCTCGCGCGCGACATGCTCGGCGGCAACGGTATCTCCGATGAATTCGGCGTCGCGCGCCATCTCGTGAATCTGGAAGTCGTGAACACGTACGAAGGCACGCACGATATCCACGCGCTGATCCTCGGGCGCGCGCAGACGGGTATTCAAGCGTTCTTTTGACGATCAGCGCGCGCTTCCGTAAAGGCCAACGTGAATCTTTGCGTTGGCCTTTTTTATTAAACACCGCCTTAAGGTTTGTAATTTTAAGACGCTCGCGGAAACTTTTGCGGGCCAGATCGTCTCCATTCATGGACATGCGTTTGACACGGCGGTGCGCCAGGCCTCGAAGCGCCAGGAACAAAACCTGCGTACCGTGGTTTTAATGAACCCGGAGGGTGCTCGTCAGCGACCGCATCTTTGGTTACGATTCCCGTAGCCTCACCCCGATTGGAGTCATCAATGTCAGAAATCAATAAGGAGCGATTCATGTCGGATATCAAAACCGTTCTCTCCGATGCAGAAGACCTGCTGAAGCAGGCTGCCAGCGCGACCGGCGAGCGTGCGTCCGAACTGCGCGAGACCGCTCTGACGAAGTTGAAGCAAGCCAAGGAAAAGGCAGCGGACGCGCAGGTCGTGGTCGTCGAACGAGGCAAGAAGGCCGCACGTGCTACCGACGACTACGTGCACGAGCATCCGTGGGCGTCGATCGGCATCGCGGCGGGCGTGGGCGTCGTGATCGGCTTGCTGATCAATCGCCGCTGAAGCTGATGCAGCGGGCATGGCCTGTCGATTGCTCAGGTTCTTGCCAACGATAGCGGCCGCCCAGTGCCTTTGGCACGCAGCGGCCCTTTCATCCGCGCCGGCCGGTCCGCTTCTGGACCGGCCGGCCCCACTCAGCGCCACCCAACGCGCCTCGCGCCCACGCCATGACGACTGAAAGGCCATCGCAGCAATCGTCCCCCGGACCTTTGCGCCGCATTCTGAGTTCCACATTCGCCATCTTCGAGACGCGCCTCGAGCTGCTCGGCATCGAGTTGCAGGAGGAAAAGGAGCGCCTGATCGGCGTGCTGTTCCTGGGTCTCGCGGCAATGATGCTCACCATGATGGCCCTGATCACCCTGACGGTCCTGATCGCCATCTTCTTCTGGGACACCTATCGTTGGCAGTCGCTCGCGGGCATCACGCTTGCCTACGTACTCGTTGCCGCGTTCTGCGGATTAAAGGCACGCAACGGCCTGCGCGACGCTCCGAACATGTTTGACGAGACCCTTTCCGAATTCCGCAAGGATCGGGATACGTTCCGCTGAAGCCGTCATTCACGACACCGCCGACATTCAACGAGCCCGCACCGACATGAGCCAATCCGACGACACCTTCAAGGCACAAAAGCGCGCCCAGGCTCACAAACTGAGCACGCCGCACATGCGCGCCCTGCGCAAGGAATTGCTGATCGCGCGCGCGGACGTCGAGCGCATGGAGATCGCCCAAGCCACGACCGACCTGCGCTATTCGGTCACACATTTCAGTTTTCTGAAGATGCTTCTTCCCGGGCGCAGGACCGGCGGCTTCGGCAAAGGCCGCGCGGCAAGCAGCGGCGGTGGTATTTTTTCGCTGCTGACCGGGCTTCTCTCGGGCGGCAATCTCGGCAGCTTCACCACGTTGTTGCGGCAATATCCGATCATCGGATCGGTCGCTTCGCTGATTCTCACCAAGCCTGTCCGGACTAAAATCCTGCGCGGCGCCAAGCCCGCGCTCAAGTGGGGTGGCCTCGGGCTCGTCGTCTGGGAAGGCTTTCGCGTCTGGCAGCAGATGAAGACCACGTCCACCGAAACCTCGACCGATGCCGTCGATCCCACTGTGTTCTGAGCTTTTCATCGGCTGCTCCAGCAATTGATCGCCTGTTGCGGCGTGAGTTGTGCCGACGTGCGATTCGAGCGCGCGCCGGTTGCGTCGATGACGAAGACGCCGCATGCGTCGTCCTGCATCGGACCGGGCGCGAGCGGCGCCCCTTCGATCGCATAGCCGCCGTTGGTCGACGATTCCGCCAACAGCTTCAACCGATACACTGCCTCACCGTTCGCCGGCGCCTGATCGAACCCCGCCGGTAAAGACGGCGCTTCGGTGCTGGCCGCCGTCTGCACGACCCGAGCCGTTTCGACGAACTGCGCCGCGCGATACAGCGCCGTCGCCGCCTCCACGCGATGCGCTTTCGCGACATGCGTCCGGTACGCCGGAATCGCGAACGTAGCGATGATCGCGGCCACGCCGAGCGCGATCATCAATTCGAGCAGCGTAAAGCCTCGCTGTGCCTGAGCCATTTTCGAATGTCCTTAAAAGGGCTTTGCGACGACGCGCCGCCACCGGCGCGTGACGCCGCTCTCCGCGATTTCAATTTGCAACTGCAGCCACGCCTCGGAATCTTTAGTCGATCCGAAACCTCGCGCGGTCAGCAAATAAGAAGGGCCTTTGCCCGGCCGTGACCACGCTTCGATCAGGCATTGCGGCGTTCGAGCGGCGTGAGGCCACGTTGCGAACGGCGCAATCGCCAAGGCGCTCGCGCCCTCAAACGATGCCTTCAGCCGCCATCGAACCGGCTCACCAGCCGGCCCGTTCTGTGCCAACTCCGGCGAATCGATGACGATCCGGCTGCATCTCGCGAGCGCGCTGTCCGCGCCGTGAAACGCCTGGATGCGATCGCGCAGGCTCGCGGCAGCGCGCGTCGCGACGATCGACGATTCGAGCCACGCGCCGGCCGTGACCAGCATCATCGATGAGAGGAGCAGCACGATCGGCAGGACCGTGCCGCGTGAACCTGCACGCCGCCTCATGCTTGTCCCCCGTTTCTTATCGCGACGCGCCGCCAGAAAACCTGGCGCGTGCGGGCGTCCGGGGCGAACACGATCGAGCCGTCGCAATCGACGTAATTTCGTTTTGCCGCACCGGGAACATCTCCGCGCACCACTACGCAGACGTCGGCCGCGATTACGCTGGACCAGCGCTCGCGCGGGACGGCGGCGGCATCGACGGAACTCGACGCGTCCTTCAGCCACCAGCCGATGCGCAGCCGCTCGATCCCTTCGACGACCGGTTGCGCCTGCTTGCCCGCGCCTTCGCAATACAGCTCCGGTTCGCCGGTCGAAGTGCTCGCCTTCGCGTAGAAGCGGTTGGTGACAGTCGCAGCCGCAGCTTGTCCAAGACAATCGGTCGGCGCGCTGGACAAGGTCGGCCACGTCGAAATGCCGTCGGCGGCGTAGCGGATCGAGACGCCATCCGAACGGCTTGCGAGCGATTCGCAGGCGGGCGCGTCGTCAGTTCCGTATGCGCGGCCCTGCGAGCAGCCGAAGAGCGCCGCTCCGGCATCGGCGCCGAGCGGCGCGAACGCGGCCATCTGCAACTGCTGGCCGATGAGATCCAGCGCGGCGGTCGCGGCGTCGTGCATGCGCGCGGCATCGGCGGCGCGCTCGTGCGACGCGCGCTGTCCGCGATACAGCGAAAGCGCCGCGACCACGACGAGGAGCCCGAGCGCCATCGATATCGTGAGTTCGAGCAGCGTGTGGCCGCGCGTTTTGAGTTGGAGTCTGGTCATCGCGCGAAACTCAACACGACACATGCTTTTTTTATCTGCGGCTCGGCGCAAGTACCGTCGGCATGCCAGCTGACCACGGCGACGCGCACACCATCCGCCTGATCGAGCACGGCGACATCGCCCTGCGGCAGCATCGACGCCGCCCGCGCACGCCACTGCGCGAGCACCGCCCCGCGATCCGCATCACGCTGGATGGCCTCGGCTACGGAATCGGCGATCAACGCGGCACGCTCACCCGCGAGCACATTGCGCTCGCTGCGCGCAAGCCACGTCTGCACGGCGATCAGCCCGAGCGCGGTAATGGCGGTCAGCGACAGCGCGATCATCACTTCGATCAGCGAATCGCCCCGCTGCTTTCCGGGCACGCCGCTCATGCCACCGCTCCGCACGCGCCGGGCGTCATGCGCGCACGTCCGCCGGCTGCGAGCCGGATGCAGCGGTTCGCGTTTGTCGTCGCCAGCTTGCCTTTGCGCGCGCTGAAGTCGAAGCTGCGAAAGCCGCCGATCACCTGCCCCGAAGGCGGCGTGAACGACAGATCGGTCGTCGCGCCCGCGATCGCAATCGATGGCGACGCGGCCTGCGCACGCAGCAGCGTCGGCGCTCCGTCGCGTTCGACAAAAAGCGCCCAGCCGCACGACCAGTCCGCCGCGCCGCCGTCGCAGGTCTTGCCCGGCGTGAGACAGCGGCGCGCCGCGTCGATACGGCAAAGCGTCACGCGCGCGCCGCGCTTGACCGCTTCGGAGCGCGCGAGAGAAAGCGTCGAAACCAGCGCGCGGGCGCGGGCATCGACCTGGTCGCGCAGATGCCACGCGACGAAAGAAGGCGTCGCGAACGTCGCGATGATCGCCATGACGGCAAGCACGACGGACAGTTCAACGAGCGTAAAACCGGGTGATTTGCGGCGAGGCGTCATCTGCATCCCTCATCGATCGAGTGAAAACAGCGCTCAATCTAGAGAGAAAATCTGGCCGCCGCCATCGGCCGAACGGCCGACTACCGGACGTGCAAGAACCTCGACAGACTGCTCGTCGACGCTCTTAACGCACGGAGAAAATGAAATGCTGAAACGCTCAGCGCTTGCGGGAAGTCGATTTCTTTGGCGCGGCGCGCCGGAATTCATCGAGCACGTCTTCGAATTCGGAGACGTCTTCGAAACGCTTGTAGACGGACGCGAAACGCACGTAGGCGATCGTGTCGAGCTGGCGCAACTCGTTCATCACGAGTTCGCCCAGACGGTCGCTGCGAACTTCGCGTTCGCCGCTGCCGAGCAACTGATATTCGATCCGGGCGACCGCGGCGTCGATCGCGTCTGCAGCAACCGGGCGCTTTCTCAGCGCCAGTTGCATGCTCGCGACAATCTTGCCGCGGTCGAATTCGGTCCGGCTGCCGTCCTTCTTCACCACCGACGGCAACGCCAGCTCGACCCGCTCGTACGTCGTGAAACGCTTGTCGCAGGACGGACAGCGCCGCCGCCGGCGAATCGCCGCGCCGTCTTCGGACACGCGCGAATCGACCACTTGCGTGTCGTCGTGACGGCAGAAGGGGCAGCGCATCGCGGCTTAGCCGTAAACCGGGAACTGCTTCGTCAGCTCCGCGACCTTCGCGCGAACTTGTTCGAGGTTCGCCTGGTCTTCCGGGTTGTCGAGGACATCGGCGATCAAATTGCCGACGATCTCCGCTTCCTTCACGCCGAAGCCGCGCGTCGTCATGGCAGGCGAGCCGAGGCGCACGCCACTCGTCACGAACGGCTTTTCCGGATCGTTCGGGATCGCGTTCTTGTTGACCGTGATGTGCGCGGCGCCGAGCGCGGCTTCCGCCGCCTTGCCGGTGATCTTCTTCGCGCGCAGGTCGACGAGCATCACGTGGCTTTCCGTGCGGCCCGACACGATGCGCAGACCGCGCTTGACGAGCGTTTCGGCCAGCACGCGCGCGTTCTCGACGACGCGCTGCTGGTATTCCTTGAACTCCGGCGACAGCGCTTCCTTGAACGCGACGGCCTTCGCGGCGATCACGTGCATGAGCGGCCCACCCTGGATGCCCGGGAAAATCGCGGAGTTGATCTGCTTCTCGAACTCGGCTTTCATCAGGATCACGCCGCCGCGCGGGCCGCGCAGGCTCTTGTGCGTCGTGGTCGTGACGAAGTCCGCGTGCGGCACGGGATTCGGGTAGACGCCCGCCGCGATGAGGCCCGCGTAGTGCGCCATGTCGACCATGAAATACGCGCCGACGCTCTTCGCGATTTCCGCGAGACGCGCGAAATCGATCTTCAGCGAGAACGCCGACGCGCCCGCCACGATCAGCTTCGGCTTGTGTTCCTTGGCGAGTTCTTCGGTCTTGCCGTAGTCGATGTCTTCGGCCGCGTTCAGGCCATAGCTCACGACCTTGAACCACTTGCCCGACATGTTCACGGGCGAGCCGTGCGTCAGGTGGCCGCCTTCGGCGAGGCTCATGCCCATGATGGTGTCGCCGGGCTTGAGCATCGCGAAGAACACGCCCTGATTCGCCTGCGAGCCGGAATTCGGCTGCACGTTCGCGGCTTCGGCGCCGAAGAGTTCCTTCACGCGGTCGATCGCGAGCTGCTCGACGATGTCGACGTATTCGCAGCCGCCGTAATAGCGCTTGCCGGGGTAGCCTTCCGCGTACTTGTTTGTGAGTTGCGAGCCTTGCGCGGCCATGACGGCCGGGCTCGTGTAGTTTTCCGACGCGATCAGTTCGATGTGATCTTCCTGGCGGCGGTTTTCCTGTTCGATCGCCTTGAAGATTTCAGGATCGACGCTGGCAATGGTGCTTCTGGCTTTGTCAAACATACGTTTTCCGTAAGGTCTAGTCAGGTTGACCGGATCGCGCGTGCGCGGGCAGGGCTGCGGCACATGGCGCAAGATGCTGGAAGTGTCCTGGCGCGGCGGGAGGAAGACTCCATTCACGCAGATGACGCAGACAGGACAGCCACCGGCAGCGCAGCGACGGCGCGCGGATCTCAGCTGCCCAGGCGAACGGCAAAACGACACTCCGCGCTTCCCGGTGGGTCGTTCCACCTTGAATCCGAAGATTCTATCGCCAGTCACGCGGAGTTTGAGCGTTGTAGTGTAATGGGCTGTCCTGGAATAGGCAACCGCGCGCAAGGCCCCGGCCCGTATGGCTCAGGCGGCAGCGATCATTCCTTTGTAGCACGATCGTTCGTTCCCGATGAAACCTGCGCCCATGCTTTGCCTTCGACTTGCCGCGCCGCACCAATCGAAGTACGCTTTGCGCCGTCGCCGAGGGCGCCCGTGCGCCGCGCCGACGTCGTTTCCCTCCCTCAAAACCGGAATCCGCTCATGATCGTATTCGTCACTGGCGCGTCGGCCGGCTTCGGCGCCGCCATCGCCCGCACTTTCGTGAAAGGCGGCCATCGCGTGGTCGCGACTGCGCGGCGCAAGGATCGCTTGCTTGCGCTCTCGAAGGAACTCGGCGATGCGCTCCTGCCGATCGAACTCGATGTTCGCGACGACGCCGCCATCGCCAGCGCGCTCGCCTCGCTGCCCGAAGCGTTCTCGCAGATCGACGTCCTCGTCAACAATGCGGGCCTCGCGCTCGGACTCGAGCCCGCGCAGCGCGCGAATCTCGACGACTGGAAGAAGATGATCGACACGAACTGCACGGGCCTCGTCGCGGTCACGCACGCCGTGCTGCCGGGCATGGTCGAGCGCAATCGCGGCCACGTTTTCAATATCGGCTCGGTCGCGGGCACGTATCCGTACGCGGGCGGGAACGTGTACGGCGCGAGCAAGGCGTTCGTGCGCCAGTTCAGCCTGAACCTGCGCTCGGACCTGGCGGGCACGGCGCTGCGCGTCACCGACATCGAGCCGGGCCTGTGCGGAGGCACCGAATTCTCGAACGTGCGCTTCAAGG
Organism: Caballeronia humi; assembly: GCF_001544475.1. Taxonomy (GTDB): domain Bacteria; phylum Pseudomonadota; class Gammaproteobacteria; order Burkholderiales; family Burkholderiaceae; genus Caballeronia; species Caballeronia humi. The sequence continues at coordinate 268,468 of NZ_FCNW02000001.1, forward strand.
GCGACGACGAGAAAGCGGCCGGCGTCTACAAGGACCTGCAGCCGCTCACGGCCGAAGACATCGCCGATTCGATCTACTGGGTTGCGACGCGCCCCGCGCACGTCAACATCAACGCAATCGAGCTGATGCCGATCGCGCAGACGTTCGCACCGTTGCAAATTCATCGCGGCTGACTGCCTGATTTGGCGTCACTTGCGTGGCTTCCGGTAAAATGCGCGGATGAATATGTCTAGCAGCGGGCCTCAGCGAGCGACTGAGCAGGCGACTGAACGCGCGAACGGCCCGCAGATTTTCGACTGGCCAATTCGCGTGTACTACGAGGACACCGACGCCGGCGGCATCGTCTTCTACGCGAACTACCTGAAGTTCTTCGAGCGAGCGCGCACCGAATGGCTGCGCGCGTGCGGCATCGACCAGCAAAAGCTGATCGAGTCGGATGGCGTCGTGTTCGTGGTGAAGCGCACGGCGGTCGATTATTCGGCGCCCGCGCGGCTCGACGACGTCGTGCGCGTCGCGAGCCGGATCGAGCGGCTCGGCCGGGCGTCGGTGGATTTTCACCAGGAAGCGTGGCGCGACGGCGTTCTGCTCGCTGCCGGCGACATCCGTGTGGCATCAGTCGATCATGCGTCCTTCCGGCCCACAGGCATTCCGAAAGCGGTGCTCGAGGGATTGAAGCGCGGACCGGCCGTGAGTCGCGCATGAAAATGCCACCGCAGCTCTATGAGCGCAGTCAGAAACAATGAACTCGTCGTGACCTGAACAACACCAAGCCTGCGGTGCAGGGCAAGCAACATCGAGCATGAGCCGGCGGAAGCCTGGACTTTCAACAGCGTCACGAAAGCCTGACACACTTCTGACCGGACGCCCCTTCCGGGACGTAACAGCGGACCTTTATGAACAACACACAAGACCTGTCGATCGTTTCTCTCGTAATCCACGCGAGCCTGCTTGCGCAGGCCGTGATGGCGCTGCTGCTGATACTGTCGCTGCTATCGTGGACTTTCATCTTCCGCAAGTGGTTCGCCATCCGGCGCGCCCGAGCGCAGACCGAGCGCTTCGAGCGCGATTTCTGGTCGGGCGGCGACCTTCAGGCGCTGTATCAGAGCGCCGCCAACAACCGTCATACGATCGGCGCGCTGGAGCGCATCTTCGAATCGGGCATGCGCGAATTCCTGAAGGGCAAGGAACGCCGCATCACCGATCCGGGCGCGATCCTCGACGGCTCCCGCCGCGCGATGCGCGCCGCCTTCCAGCGTGAGATGGACGTGCTCGAGGCAAATCTCGCGTTTCTCGCGTCGGTGGGGTCGGTGAGTCCGTATATCGGTCTCTTCGGCACGGTCTGGGGGATCATGAATTCGTTCCGCGGTCTCGCGAACGTGCAGCAGGCCACGCTCGCGAACGTGGCACCGGGGATCGCGGAAGCGCTCGTCGCGACCGCGATCGGCCTGTTCGCCGCGATTCCGGCGGTGGTCGCTTACAACCGCTACGCCCACGATATCGACCGCCTGGCGATCCGCTTCGAGACGTTCATCGAAGAGTTCTCGAACATCTTGCAGCGCCAGGCGCACTAAGGAGCACGCGATGGCCGGAGGCCCCTCCCGTTCCAGCATGCGCGGCAGTTCACGCCGCGCGATGTCCGACATCAACGTCGTGCCGTATATCGACGTGATGCTCGTGCTGCTCGTCATCTTCATGGTGACGGCACCGCTCGTTTCACCGTCCATCATCAACCTGCCGACGGTCGGCAACGCGCAGCCGCAGGAGCAGACGCCGCCGCTCGTCGTCAACATCAAGGCCGACGGCAGCATGAACGTCCGGTACAAGGAAGACGGCGGCGCGGCGCAGCAGCAGAACATGACCAAGGACCAGCTCAACACGTTCGTGCTGAACCGGCAGGAGTCACATCCTGACCAGCCCGTCGTGATCGCCGCCGACAAAACGGTGAAGTACGAAGTCGTCATGAACGTGATGTCCGACATGAAGGCGCGCGGCGTCAAACGCGTCGGATTGCTAGTCAAATCGCAATGACCACCCGGCAGACCCGCGCCCGACCCGTACGACCGCCGCGCGAGCGCGGCACGTGGAAAGCGTTCGCGCTCGCCGCGCTGATGCATTTGCTGCTTGGCTGGCTGCTGTATCACGGTATCAACTGGCAGAACAACACGCCGGCCGGTTCCGAAGCGGAACTGTGGACCGAGATTCCGGACCTGTCGACGCCGACGCCCCGCCCCACTCCGCCGCCGCCCGTGCCTGTCAAGGTGCAGCCCGCGCCGCCGCCCGCGAAGGACGAAGAAGCCGACATCGCGTTGCAGGAAAAGAAGCGCAAGCAGCAGGAAGCCGCGGCGCGCGAGGCGCAGCTCGCGGAGCAGCGTCGCCAGCAGCAACAGGAACAGCAGGAAGCCGAAGCGAAACGGCAGCAACAGCTCGCCGCGCAGCAGGCGGCGGCGGTCGCGGCGCAGAAGACCGCGCAGGAAAAGCAGAAGCAGGTCGAGAAGCAGAAGCAGCTTGATCAGCAGAAGCTCGATCAGCAGAAACAGCAGCAACTGAAGGCGCAGCAGCAGAAAGACGCTGAAAAGGCCGAGCAGGTAAAGGAACAGAAGGAACAGCAACAGAAGGACGCCAAGGAAAAGGCTGACGCACAAGCGAAAGCCAAGGCAGATGCCGACGCGAAAGCGAAGGAGAAAGCCAAAGCCGATGCTGCGGCGAAAGCCAAGCTCGATGGTGAACGACGCGCGCGCCTCGCGCAGTTGCAGGGGCAGGCGGGCGGTGGGTCGAGTGACAGCGGTGAAGGGCTTGCGAAGAGTGGCACTGGGCGTGGCGCGGGCGGGAATGCGACGTCGCCGGGCTATGCGGAGAAGGTGCAGCGGCTCGTGCGGCCAAAAATCGTGTGGAGCGGTGAAACGAGCGGTCTCGAGACAGTGGTGTCGGTGCGTTGCGCGCCGACGGGAACACTGCTTGATGCCCGCGTTTCGCGTTCGAGCGGCAACGAGCAATGGGACCAAGCGGCTTTGCGCGCGGTACAGCGCTCCGATCCGATGCCGGTCGATATCAACGGTCAGGCGCCGGCGTCCTTTACGATCACGCTTCGTCCAGCCGGGAGCTGATGGCCGATTTGTACGAGTGGGAACGAATCGTGCAATCGGCGGTCTGTTCTGCAGTTTCGACTAGTTTAAAAATCGCTTTTGGGAACGTATACAGCATGAGTTTGATGACAAAGCTTGGCCTGAGGACGCTGATCGCGTCTTGCCTGATCGCCGCCGGCACCGCGCATGCGGAGCTGAACGTGCTCGTGACCGGCGTCGGCTCGACGCAGTTTCCGATCGCGACCGCCAACTTCGCCAACGAGGCAAATTCGCCGCAGCAGGTGAGCGCCATCGTGCGTCAGGATCTGGCGCGCAGCGGCAAGTTCACCAACATCGAAGCGGGCGCCACGCCGGTCGCCGAAACGGATTCCGTCGATCTCGGAAGCTGGAAGGCGAAAGGCGCCGACGCCTTCGTCTCCGGCAGCGTGACGCGGCTCGCCAACGGCCAGTACGAAGTGCGCTTTCGCCTGTACGACACGGTCAAGCAGCAAAGCCTCGGCGGCCTCTCCCTCGTCAGCCCCGAGAGCGGCCTGCGCATGAGCGCGCATAAGGTCGCCGACTACATCTACGCCAAGCTGCTCGGCGGCCGCGGCGTATTCGCGACACGTCTGTCGTACGTCATCCAGACGGGCGGCAAGTACCAGTTGCAGATTTCCGATTCGGACGGCCAGGACGCGCGCATCGCGCTCAACAGCCCCGAACCGATCATCTCGCCCGCCTGGTCGCCGGACGGCACGAAGGTCGCGTACGTCTCGTTCGAGAAGAAGAAGCCGGTCGTCTACATCCACGATCTGCCGACGGGCAAGCGCATCGTCGTGTCGAACCAGAAAGGCAACAACAGCGCGCCGGCGTGGTCGCCGGACGGCCGCAAGCTCGCGGTCGCGCTGTCGCGCACGGGCAACACGCAGGTTTTCGAAGTCAATGCGGATGGCAGCGGACTGCGCCGCCTGACGCAAGGCAGCTCGATCGACACCGAGCCCGCCTACTCTCCTGATGGCAACTCGATCTACTTCACGAGCGATCGCGGAGGCCAGCCGCAGATCTACAAGATGTCCGCGAACGGCGAGAGCGCCGGCGCGGCACAGCGCGTCACTTTCACGGGCAACTACAATACAAGCCCGCGCGTGAGCCCGGACGGCAAGCAACTCGCGTACATTTCGCGTACCGGCGGCGGCTTCAAGCTGTACGTGCAGGACCTCGGGTCCGGCTCGGCAACAGGCCTCACCGACACGACGCACGACGAATCGCCCAGCTTCGCGGCGAATGGTCAGTACATCCTCTACGCCACCCAGGTGAACGGGCGTGGCGTGTTGGCTGCCGTTTCGACCGACGGTCGGACGCGGCAAGTCTTGTCCGTGCAGGGCGGCATCGTACGCGAGCCGTCCTGGGGTCCGTTCATGCAATAACCTCATGCATTTAGTTGCGCAATAACACAAGGAGAGTAACCATGATGTCGAAAATTCGTGTCGGCTTTGCAATTGCGATGGTCGGTGCGCTCGCCGCCTGTCATTCGGGCGTGAAGCTCGATGAAGGCGCGAACAAGGGTGCCGGCGGCGCCACGCAGCCGAACCCGAACGATGTGACCACCGTCAACGTCGATCCGCTGAACGATCCGAACAGCCCGCTCGCCAAGCGCAGCATCTACTTTGACTTCGACAGCTACGCCGTGCGTGACGACTACCAGCCGCTCGTGCAGCAGCACTCGCAGTACCTGAAGGGCCATCCGGAGCGGCGCGTGCTGATCCAGGGCAACACCGACGAACGTGGCACGAGCGAGTACAACCTCGCGCTCGGCCAGAAGCGTGCTGAAGCCGTGCGTCGCGCGATGTCGCTGATGGGCGTTGCCGATACGCAGATGGAAGCCGTGAGCCTCGGCAAGGAAAAGCCGACGGCGACGGGTCATGACGAAGCGTCGTGGGCCCAGAACCGCCGCGCCGACCTCGTTTATCAACAGTAACGTAACCAGTCACGGGTGAGTCGCCCTATGTTGTATCGCTTTCCCTCGCTGCGCGTTGCCGCAGCCGCTTGTGTGTTCGCGAGTGCAGCCGCTTCGGCGCTCGTCGTTTCGCCCGCGCACGCGGGCGTCTTCGACGACAACGAAGCGCGCAAGGCCGTGCTCGACCTGCGCACGAAAACGGACAGTCTGTCGAGCCAGTTGTCCGCAGCACAGCGCACCATCCTCGATCAGTCGAATCGTATCGACCAGTTGAACCAGCAGGTTGCGACGCTGCGAGGCCAGAACGAGGACATGTCCAACCAGCTCGCTACCGTGCAGAAGCAGCAGAAGGACTACTACACCGACCTCGATGCCCGGATGAAGAAGTTCGAGCCGCAGCAGCAGACGGTCGATGGCATGCAGGGCACCGTGCAACCGGGTGAGACGGAAGCGTTCAACGCGGCGTCGACGCAATTCCGCAACGGCGACTTCAAGAACGCCGCTGCGTCGTTCAAGACGTTCGTGTCGAAGTTTCCGCAGAGTCCGTATCAGCCGACCGCGCAGTACTGGCTCGGCAACGCGCTGTACGCGGAGCGCGATTACAAAGGGTCGACGGCCATCTGGCAGAATCTGGTGAAGGCTTATCCCACGCATCCGCGGGCGCCTGAAGCGCTGCTCGCAATCGCGAACAACCAGATCGAACAAGGCCAGAAAGCCGCTGCGAAGAAGACGCTGGAACAGATCATCTCGCAGTACAGCGGCACTGAAACCGCGCAGACGGCACAGAGCAGGATGTCGCAGGTGAAGTAAGGCGAGCTTCTCTTTGAACTCGCGCCTCTCGCTGAAAGAAAGGCCTGCAGCTTCGCCGCTGCAGGCCTTTTCTTATGGACATTCGCCGTGCGCCGAGGCCCGTCCCGGTTGACAGACGGCCGCACGCGTGACTATAATTTCGGCTCTTTGGGTCGTTAGCTCAGCTGGTAGAGCAGCGGACTTTTAATCCGTTGGTCACAGGTTCGAATCCCGTACGGCCTACCAAAGATTAGATGTGGGGAATCAAGGGCTTGCAATTGCAAGCCCTTTTCCTTTTGTGCGGGCGGTTTTGTCATGGATCACGTGAAGAGGTCGCGCTTCCGAACCGCGCACGAGGCCGCCAACCAGCGATGAAATCAGTGGCGAAGTTCGCCCGGTCCTTTCCCTGTCCATCGTTTCAATGCACGGCGAAAGTTCGCGGCGTCGCTGAAGCCCAAAAGCATGGCGATGTCGTCCGTGCTCATCTTCGTGGTCTTCAAATACTCCGTCGCCAGAGAGCAACGCACGTCATCCGCGATGGCAACGAACGACGTTCCTTCGGCCTCGAGGCGTCGTCGAAGCGTGCGGCTTGTCATCTTCAGCGCGTCCGCGACCACTTCCATACTCGGAAATTCACCGGGTTTGCGCATCAGAACCTGATAGACCTCGCCTGACGCCCCGAATGAAGTCTTGGCCTGGCCGATCAGCCGGTCGCATGTCTCCTGAAGCAAAGCGGCCGAGTGTCGGTGTGCCAGTTGCGGCTTCTGTTCAAGTATGGCGCTGTCGTAAGCTAGTTCACATTGCTCCTGGTCGAACTCACAGGGGCAACCAAGATACTCGGGATAAATATCAGCATGCGCCGGCGCGGGGTATGCGAAGGAAGCCTTAATAGGCGGGCAACTTCGACCGGCGACATCCTGAAGGTGCGTGACGTGCTGAGTAAATTGCTGTTCGATCAAAAATTCCTGCAATTCGCGCGACGGACTCGAAACGAACGCATCGGGAAAAGTCCAAACACCCTTGTCGGGATACTCGGTCCATTCGATCGTGAGTGTGGGTGTCGCGAGCCGATGGTACTTCACGCCCAGCCTGAAATAGTCGCGAAGCGACAGACATGACATCAGCGCATAGCCGTACATCCCGTATGCGGACAGATGAAGCCGCGAGCCCGTCTTGAACGGGGTCGCGGGGTCATGCGAAAGCATGATGGCGTTTTTGCAAACGGCCGCGTATTGACGCACCGAAGTGAGCACTGACGCGTCGTCGATCTGTGCGACGTCGACGCCTGTCCCCTTCAGGCTCTCCTCCGGAGATATGCCCTGTTCTGCGAGAACTTCAACCAACGCTGCAATTTTGTACGGCGCGTAAATCCGCTCGTTCAACAACGGGAATTTGGACGACACGACGTCTCCTGAAAATGTCCTCTTCCGACCTTCAACTGTCCGAAAATGACCTTACGCACGAAATCCTATCCCACTAATATCCGTATCACAAGAGGCTGGCCCTGCACGCGGTGACCGGTCTCGTAAAAGATATCGGAGACAAGCATGAGCCAATTTCTCGTCAATTCTTTTCGCGCTCGCAGCGTGCGGGCCGTAGTAAAAGGCGACGTCGCTTTGCCCATCCTTTCGTCAGAACACGCGCTTTCATCATCGCTGCTTTCGCGGTATCGCCGCATAACCGGCAACTAAAGCGATACGGAAAGCGCATCGGTCATTCGAGACCGACTCGCACCGGTTCGCGCGCTTTTATCAAAGTCGTAATCACAGAGATTCGCCGTCGGATGGCAGTCGTAAGAGGGAGTTATCAAATGAGCAACATCAATCGTAGAGTCATCATCTCTTGCGCCGTGACAGGCTCGGCGCATGTGCCGTCGATGTCCGAATATCTGCCGTTCACACCGGCGGACATCAAATCGCAAGCAATCGAAGCCGCTGAAGCCGGCGCTGCGATTCTTCATCTGCACGCGAGAAACCCTGAGGATGGGCGCCCGACGCCAAGTCCCGAAATCTACAGAGAGTTCGTTCCTGCCATCGCGAACGAGACCGACGCGATCATCAACATCACGACGGGCGGCAGTACTCGCATGACGCTCGATGAACGACTCGCCTACCCTCGTCTCGCAAAGCCCGAGATGTGTTCATTGAACATGGGTTCGATGAATTTTTCCCTTCACCCGATAGGGGCCAAGATCGCGTCGTGGCGGTATGACTGGGAGAAGGATTATGTCGAAGGCATGGAAGACATGATTTTCCGAAACACCTTCAAGGACATCAAGAACATCCTCACGGAGTTTCGGGACTATGGCACCAAGTTCGAGTTCGAGTGCTACGACGTCGGACACCTCTATAACCTCGCGTATTTCATCGACCAGGGTCTGCTCAAGCCGCCGTTCTTCATTCAGTCGGTATTCGGGATACTCGGCGGTCTTGGAGCGGACCCGGAAAATATGTCGGTCATGCGTTCGACGGCCGACAGGTTGTTCGGTCGAGAGAACTATCACTTTTCCGTCCTCGGTGCGGGTCGGCATCAGATGTCTCTGGTGACCATGGGCGCAATCATGGGCGGCAACGTGCGTGTCGGACTGGAGGACAGCGTTTATATATCGAAGGGCGTGAAATCGCAGAGCAATGCCGAGCAAGTCCGCAAGATTCGGCGAATTCTCGAGGAGCTTTCTTTCGAAATCGCCTCCCCGGCTGAAGCCCGCGCCATGCTCGGATTGAAGGGAGCCGACAACACTTCTCTTTGACAGACTCGTTCACGTTACCGATCCGAATAGCCCCTGCAGCCGGCAGCATCCAGAAGCCACAGGCAAACCCTTGGTTGGAGACAACATGCTTACCATTTCCACTGCCCACCACCTGGAAGAGACGCACAGACTTGCGACGCGCAAGGCACTGTTGAGGCTCGTCCCGCTGATGTGCCTGATTTATTTCCTGTCGTTCATCGACCGCACCAACGTCTCGCTGGCGAAAGCTCAATTGGCGGTAGACCTCGGCATCAGCGCAGCGTCTTACGGACTCGGCGCAGGAATCTTCTTCATCGGCTATGCATTGCTCGAAGTGCCCAGCAATCTGGCAGCCCATCGCTTCGGGCCCCGCACCTGGATAGCGCGGATCGCTGTCACGTGGGGAATATTGTCGACTGCCATGATGTTCGTGAAGGGAGAATGGTCGTTCTACGTTCTTCGATTGCTTCTGGGCATCTCCGAAGCCGGGTTGTTTCCGGCGCTGATGTACATGGTGACGCTCTGGTTCGCGCCGAAGGATCGCGCCGTCGCTGTCGGCTGGATTTACACGGCGCCTGCAATCGCGCTCATCGTTGGCAACCCGCTTGGTGCAGGCCTCATGCGACTCGACGGCCTGAGCGGACTCCACGGGTGGCAGTGGATGTTTCTGCTGGAAGGACTTCCCACCGTAGTGGTCGGTGTCATTCTGTATTTCATCCTTCCCGAACGTCCGGGCAACGCCAAATGGTTGTCGCCGCAGGAAGCCAAGGCGCTGGAAACGCAGGCCGTCATCGATACGCACGGCCACGCCGACCTGTCCTCCGCGAACTGGATTGCCGCGCTCAAACGACCGACTACCATTCTCATCAGCCTGATTTACTTCGCAAACCAGGTCGCGTTCGTGGGACTTTATTTCTTCACGCCGTCGATCATTCAACAGATGCAAGTCAATTCGCCGATGCTCGTCGGCTTCCTGTCGAGCAGCGTGGGTATCGGCTTCCTGGCGGGCGTGCTGACGCTTCCGCGGATACACCGGCGTTTCACCAATGACTGCCTCTATCTCGGCGTTCTGACGATCGGTCTGGTTGCATGTTCCTGTGCGTTCGTCTCCACGAGCAATCATGCGATTCAGGTTGCCTTGCTGGTCGTGACCGGGTTCTTCGCTGGCGGTGTCCTGCCGTCGTACTGGGGTATCGCGATGAAAAGACTGCAAGGCGTGCAGGCAGCGGCGGGGCTGGCTTTCATCAACACCATCGGGCTGCTGGGCGGCTTCGTGGGTCCTTACCTTTTCGGGTTAGCGGAAACCATGTCCGGCCGAAGCGATGCGGGCTTCAAGATCATCGTCGCGGCCGCGGTGCTGGGCCTGCTCCTCGTGCCGTTGCTCGCCAAGGCGATTCGCGCGGAAGAGCGGCCGGCTACTGCTGACGGGCTCGAAGCCACCTGAACTTGACAGTGAGCGATAGCGCCGAGGACCCGCGCGCTTCGCTTCTGCCCACCCCATCGCCTATTGCCATTGACAGAGAATCATCCATGAATACCCTGGACCTTTTGAAACCCAGACCTGGTTTGCGCGTCCTTGTATCGGGCGCCGGCGCAGGCATTGGCGCGGCGATAGCCGATGCTTTCCTTCAAGCGGACGCGAAGGTCTACGTCTGCGACGTCGACCCTTCCGCCATCGAGAAAGCAAAAGCACGGATGCCCGCGCTCAACGCAGGAGTCGCTGACGTATCGAATCGCGAACAGGTCGACAGCATCATCGACGATGCTCGTGCGAAGCTCGGGGGACTCGACATCCTCGTGAACAACGCAGGGATAGCCGGACCCACGGGCGGAGTGGATGCGATCGACCCCGACCAGTGGGAACGCACGATTTCCACCAACCTCAACAGTCAATACTATTTTCTGCGCAAGGCGGTCCCTCTGCTGAAGGAGACGTCGGACTGTCCGGCCATCATCGCCATGTCGTCCGTCGCTGGCCGGCTTGGCTACGCTTTCCGCACGCCGTATGCAGCGACGAAGTGGGCGATTGTCGGCCTGGTCAAGTCGCTCGCTATCGAACTGGGTCCCAGCAACATCCGTGTGAATGCCATATTGCCCGGCGTCGTGGCGGGCGAACGAATGGACCGCGTGATTTCGGCTCGGGCGGAATCGCTCGGCTTGACCTACGAAGCAATGCGGGAAGAGTATCTGCAGAAAATATCGCTGCACCGGATGGTGACCGTTGACGATATCGCTGCAATGGCCCTCTTTCTGGCATCGCCGGCAGGACGGAACATCTCGGGACAGGCCATCAGCGTGGACGGGAACGTGGAGTATCTGTGAGATCGTGAAGAACGAAGCGTCCCTGAAGAGCGACGCTCAAGCAGGAAACAAACAGCGTCTACGGAGATAATCCGCCGCGTTCGCCCTGTCCACCGAATCAATGGCGGACATGCAGGTCTTTCGCCTTGCTCGACCGTTGCGCAAATGCCGCGTAATCGAGTTAGTGAGACTCGTATCGTCCCCGCTTTCTCGATTGCGCTTCCACCCCTTGGAAGCGCCGTAGCCATCGACCCACCCACTTCCCCATAAGGGAACGTCCCTCTTCCCCAATCGCCATCACGGCCGTCGGTGCCAACCACGATTATTAAACCGTACGCGCCCGCCCGCACCAGCCGACACGCAAAGGACCCGCCATGCCGTGCTCGTCATCGACCAAACGATTCACCGCCCTCGCGATCCTGCTGGCGGGTCTCGTCGGCATCGGATCGGCGTTCGCCGTCTATCACCACAACCGAGGCCCCGCGCCGCTGACGCTCGGCGACGGCAGGACCGGTCCCGCCGACATGGTCTGGATCGCCGGTGGCGATTTCGTCATGGGCAGCGATCATCGCGACGCGTCGCCCAACGAAGGCCCCGCGCATCGCGTACGCCTTAACGGGTACTGGATCGATCGATACGACGTGACTAACGCCGAATTCTCACGCTTCGTCGCCGCAACCGGCTACATCACGACCGCCGAGCGCAAACCCACGTGGGAAGAGCTCAAAGTACAGGCGCCGCCCGGCACGCCCGCACCCGACGACAGCCTTCTCGTCCCCGGCGCGCTCGTCTTCTCCGGCACCGACCAGCCGGTCCGGCTCGACGACTACACCCGCTGGTGGAAATACGTTCCCGGCGCGAACTGGCGGCACCCGGAGGGTCCGGGCAGCAACATCGCCGGCCGGGAGCGGCATCCGGTCGTCCAGGTGTCGTACGAGGACGCGCACGCCTACGCGAAGTGGGCGCGCAAACGCCTTCCGACCGAAGCCGAATGGGAATACGCCGCGCGCGGCGGTCTGGAACAGGCCGATTTCGCGTGGGGCGCCGAATTCGCGCCCGGCGGACGCAAGATGGCGAACACCTGGGACGACGCCGCACGGCCCTTTCCCGTCGCCGCCAGGTCGAACGAAAAGGTGCAGGTCGGCACGTCGGCGGTCGGACGGTATGCGCCGAACGGCTACGGCCTCTACGACATGGCCGGCAACGTCTGGCAGTGGGTCGGCGACTGGTATCGCTCGGACGCGTTCCGGATCGAAGCGGCTGCGTCGAAAGTCCCGATGAACCCAGCCGGCCCGCAAGACAGCTTCGACCCCGAACTCGGTCCCACTGCTCATGCGCCGCTACGCGTGACGCACGGCGGCTCGTTCCTGTGCAGCGACTCGTATTGCACGAGCTATCGCACGAGTGCCCGGCGCGGCACCGATCCGATGAACGGCATGTCGCATCTCGGATTCCGGCTGGCGATGGATCAGTCCGCATGGGAAGCGCGAGCGCAAAGCGCGTCGACAGCGGCCGACTAGCACGCGAGCGCGAGCAAGAACGCGAGCATGAACACGAGCAAAGCCACCGTGAAAGCGCTGCGGGGAGACGACATTGGAGTCACTTCCGGAACGACGCATCGTGCTGGTCGAGGACGATCGCGACATGCGCAACGCGCTCCTCGTGCTGCTGAAAACGCTCGGGTACGCGGCGATCGACTACGCGTCCGCGGAACGCGCGCTGAGCGACGCCACGTTCGAAGGCGCGGGCTGCATGCTGATCGACATCCATCTGCCGGGCATGACGGGCACGGACATGGTCCGCCAGCTTCGGGCGCGCGGCTGCGACTGGCCCGTGGTCTTCACCACCGCCCACGACGACGAACGTTACCGGATCGAGAGCACGAGGCTGCACGCGCAGTTGCTGCGCAAGCCCTTCGGCGGCGCTGCGTTGCGCGACGCGCTCGACCGCGCGAAAGCCGAGGAAAAGGACTAAGCCTGCTCGTTTTGCATCAATTCATGCTGAACCATCGCAATCAAGCGAAAGGAGAACGCCATGATCGATAGTCACTCGCGCGACGAAGACGGCCGCGCTACGCCGTCGCCCATACGAAATCCCCAGCGTGCTTCGATCGCGTGGCTCGCAGGCAAGATCACGCTTGGACTTGCGCTGACGCTGAGCCTGGCGCTACCCGGCTGGGGACAAGGCGTGCCGCCGGGCAATTACAAGATGGGCGAAGTCCTGCCGATCCAGCCGCCAGCGCAGCCTCCGATCACCGAGATGGACTGGCGCAAAGTGAAACCGCCGGAACGTTTCGTCGTGAAGCCGCCGAAGGGTGCGCCCAACGTGCTCGTGATCCTGATGGACCAGGCGGGCTACTCCGATCCGTCGACGATGGGCGGACCGATCCACACGCCGACGATGGATCGCCTCGCCGCCAACGGCCTGACCTACACCAATTTCCACGTCAATCCGCTTTGCTCGCCGAGCCGCGTCGCGCTGCTCACGGGACGCAACTCGCATCAGAACAGCATGGCGGGCGTGACGGGCACCAACACGAGCTATCCGGGCGACTCGGGCGTCCGGCCGCTCACCATCTCGACTGTCGGGACGATGCTGCAAAGCTGGGGTTATCTCACGAGCTACTTTGGCAAGAACAACGAAGTGCCGGACAACGAGGTGAACATCAGCGGCCCGTTCGACCGCTGGCCGACCCGTAGCGGCTTTGACAAGTTCTACGGCTATATCGCGGGCGAGCAGTCGTCGTTCCATCCGAACCTGATCGACGGGACGACCTACATCGCCACGCCGCGCGATCCGAACTATCACTTCAATCGCGACCTGACCACGAAAGCGCTGGACTGGGTCCGCGCGACGCATTCGCTCACACCGGACCGGCCGTTCTTCATGTACTACGCGCAGAGCGCGAGCCATCCGCCGCATACGCCGCCGAAAGACTGGTTCGAGCGCGATCCATACAAGGGCAAGTTCGACCAGGGCTGGGACAAGCTGCGCGAAGAAACGCTGCAGCGGCAGATCAAGCTGGGCATCGTGCCGCCGGGCACGAAGATCGCGAAGAATCCGGACACCGTGCAGAAGTGGGACTCGCTCGACGCGGATTCGAAGAAGGTGTTTTCGCGTGAGATGGAGGTCTACGCGACGCTGACCGAGAGTGCGGACTTCGAAGTGGGCCGTCTGGTCGACGGCCTCAAGGAAATCGGCATGCTCGACAACACGCTGATCTTCTACATTTTCGGCGACAACGGCGGGTCGGTCGTGGGCGACCTGAACGGCACGTTCGTCGAATGGTCGAGCCTCAACGGCGCGCCGGAGGATGTTCCGTATCTGCTGTCGCGCCTGAAGGAATACGGAACCGAGAACTCGTATCCGAACTACGCCGTCGGCTGGGCGATGGCGGGCAGCACGCCGGCGACGCTCGGCATCACGTTCTCCAGCGGCGGCGGGATCATGTCGGGCATGGTCGTGCAGTGGCCTGCGGGCATCAAGGCGAAGGGCGAGAAGCGGCGGCAGTACACGCACCTTATCGACGTCGTGCCCACGATCCTCGACGCGGTCGGCATACCAGCGCCGAAGTACGTGAACGGCGTCGAGCAGTTGCCGATGCCCGGCGTGAGCATGCGCTACTCGTTCGACAACGGCAACGCGCCGGAGCGGCATCGCGTGCAGTACACGGAGACGGCCGGCAACCGGAGCATCTATCAGGACGGCTGGCTCGCCGCCACGATCCACAGCGCCCTGTGGGAGCCCAAATTGCGCACGGATGACTTCTCGAAGGACAAATGGGAGCTGTACAACCTGCACGAGGATTTCGGGCAGGCCACCGATCTCTCGGCGCAATATCCGCAGAAACTCGAGCAGATGAAGGCGCTGTTCATCGAGGAAGCGCGGAAGAACAACGTCTTGCCGCTGGACGACCGGCGTGCCGAACGGCTCAATCCTGAAGTCGCGGGACGGCCCGACATCATGTACGGGCGAAAGGAGCTGACGCTGTACCCCGGCATGCCCGGACTGACCGAAAACAGCTTCATCAACACGAAGTCGGTCTCGCACACGATCACCGCCGAACTCGAGATTCCGAAGGGAGGCGCGACGAAGGGCGTGGTCATGTCGCAGGCGGGCATGTTCGGCGGCTGGAGCCTGTACGTGATCGACGGCAGGCCGAAGTACACGTACAACTGGCTCGCCCGCGAGCATTACGTGATCGAGTCCCACGATCCATTGCCTTCCGGTCACGTGACGCTCGTCTACGACTTCAAGTACGACGGCGGAGGCCAGCACAAGGGCGGCACCGGCACCTTGTACGTGAACGGGAAGAAAGTCGCCGAAGGCCGCATCGAGAAAACGATGGGCTCGCTCTACTCGCTCGCCGCCGAGACGGCGAACATCGGGGAAGATGCGTACTCGCCGGTCACGAACGACTATGACCCGTGGGACAACGCGTTCACCGGCACGATCGACAAGGTCATGATCAAGTCGCAGTAAGCACGCCGCGCAGCGAAGGTTTGTTCCTTCGCTGCCCGCTCAGGACGCGTCCGCTGGTTGCTTGAGCAGTTCGATCAGTTGCGAGATCGAGTGGATGCCGAGCTTTTGCATGATGCGGGCGCGATGGGTCTTCACCATGCGCTCGGACAGGCTCAGATCCGCCGCAACCGCCTTGTTCAGCTTCCCCGAAGCGAGCCCCGCGACCACGCTGCGCTCGCGCTCCGTGAGCGATTCGAACAGAACCCGGACATCGCTTGCATGCTCGCTTGCGCGCCGTGTCGCGCAATCGCGTTCGATCGCCCGCGCGACTGCGGCAAGCAGTTCGTCCTTCCTGATCGGCTTGGTGAGGAAGTCGAGCGCGCCTGCCTTGAACGCTCTTGCGCACATCGGAACATCGGCTTGTCCTGACAGGAAAATCACCGGCAGCGGCGAGCGCCGTTCAGCCAGAGCTTCTTGCAGATCGAGGCCGCTCGGGCCGCCGGGCATGCGCACATCGAGCAGCAGGCAGCCCGGAGCGTGCGTGGCATCCGACAGCAGGAAATGTCCGGCATCGGAGTAAGTGCGAACCTGATAGCCCGCGACGCGCAGCAGTACCGCGACGGCTTCGCGCATATCGTCGTCATCGTCGACGACGTGGACGACGTGGACGATCGGGATGATAGAGGACGTCATGTTTCCAGCACTCCCTCACGGGATAGTCCCGTGCGTTCCGCGACCCTCAGCGTGATGCGGATCGTCGCGCCCACGCCTTCGTTGTTGAGCGCCGCGAGCCGTCCGCCGTGCGCTTCGACGATCGAGCGGACGATCGTGAGGCCGAGTCCCAGGCCCGTCGGCTTGGTCGTGAAGAAGGAATCGAAGAGATGTTTCTGAGCCTGTTCCGACAGACCGTGCCCCGAATCGGACGCGGCCAGCGCGACCTCATCGGGACCGGCGACCGATGTCGAGAGCGTCAGGCGGCGCTTCGTGACGGGCACGTCCTTCATCGCGTCGATGGCGTTCAGAATCAGGTTCAGCAGCACCTGCTGCAGCGCCGACTTGTCCCCGACGATGCGCGGCAGGTCGCTCGCGAGCGCGAGTTCGCAGGCTACGCTCGCATCGGAGAAGCTGTGGATCATCAGATCGTTGGCTTCGCGGACGACGTCGTTCAGATGCAGCGGACGCAGTTCCAAAGGCTTGCCGCGCGCGAGCGACCGGACTTTCTGCACGACCTCGCTCGCGCGGGCGCTCGCACGCTGGATGCTCGCGACGACCATCGCTGCGTCGGCGGACATCGGCGGGCTTTTCTCCAGCATCATCTGCGCGGCATCGGCGCTGGTCATGATCGCGCCGAGCGGCTGGTTGATCTCGTGCGCGATGCCCGCGGTCAGTTCGCCCAGCACGGCGAGGCGCGACGCCTGATCGAGCGCGCTGCGCTGCTCAGCCGCGGCATGCTCGGCGCGATTGGCGCGGCGCCGCTGGATCAGGAGCGAAGCGATCAACCCGGTCTGTGCGACGAGAACGAGCGCGCCGATGCCCAGTTCCGTCCGATATCGCCTGAACAGGGAATCCGGCTTGTAGAGCACCTTCGTGCCGGGCGGAAGCAGGCTCGAATCGATGTTCCAGCGCTGCAACTGCCGCCAGTCGACCGTCGTCACGGACGGCGGCGACGGCATAATCGACGGCGTAGTTCGTCCCGCATTGCGAAGGATGCGCAGCGCGAGTGCGCCGGCCATCGCGCCCTGCTCTTCCCAGCTCGAAATCGATCCGCCGACGATGCCCGCGCCGAGATACGTGCTGAAGAAGCTGAAGATCGGCGCATGCGCTTTATCAGCGAAGAGGCGGATGAGATCGCGTGGAATGAACGTGTTGCCGTTCGCATCGCGAAAGACGCTCGAATAAAGAATGATGGTGCGCGCGGGAAGCTGCGCGACGCGCTCGAGCATGATGTCGAGCGGCGCGTCCGAAATCCAGGTGACGGGCAGACCATGCGTGCGCATGGCCACCGTGCTCTCGATTCGCCTGCGCCACGCCTGATCGTACGTCGAGGTCCCGGCGATCACCGCGATTCGATCGGCGTTCGGCTGCAAGCGCCGCGCGAGGTCGAGCGTGCCCGCGACATCGAACGCCATGCGCACGCCCGATGCATGCGCGGAGTGTACGCGGCCGAGGAGATCGTCGTCGGGGATGCCGCAGAAGACGATGGGAACATCGGGCCAGAGCGCGTTGGCGTTGCGTTCCAGGAAACCCAGCGCCGGTTGCCGCAGCGCAATGACGACGTCGGGCTCGCGTTGCGCGAACTTCGTTTTCAGATATTGCGTGATGACGGTATCGGGCGGCGGCGTGCCGGACTCGAGCGCATGCAGCGGTTCGGTGACGAATTCAATGGTCGCGTCCGACTCGCGCGCGAAGACTTCGCGGATGCCGCGATCCTGCGCGATCGCGGACGGCAGATAAGGATCGCCGCCTTGCATGATGAGCACGCGCCAGCGGACGGCGGCGGAGGTGTCGGCGAAGCTTGAAGCGCTCAGCAGCACGGGAATTCCCGCCGCGAGCGCGTTGAACATGCGCCTCGAGCAACCGGGAAGACGCCGACGACGTTGAACGCGTTCATGCACGTTATTCGTCTCCATGCGGCGCAACGCGGGCAAACCGAATGGACCTCGAAGTCATCGCAATTACTCCTGTCGGCGCAGACGACGCGCTGGTCATTGTCCATAACAATTCTAGTGCGACGGACGCGCAGGATATGTCGAAATTAGAATTGGCTTTCGATAAATTACAAGTCGCGAATATCAATGGCGCGCGTTCCGGGCGGCGAAATAATCGAATTGTCGTGATAGACGCTAGATCGCTGATTAAATCGGCTGACGGTTCAATACCGACGACAATACCGTTGCCTGACAACACTCGACATACCGGGTATCTTTACGTTCCAGCGCACCTTGGCGCCATTTGAAAAACATACGAGAAAAGGAGAATCGCAATGAATGCACTGAAACCACTCAAGCTGGCGGCTGGCGTTCTGGTCGTCGCGGTATCGATGAACGCGGGAATGCTCAGCGCCTACGCGCAATCCAGCGACGCCGCGGCCGCCACATCGGCGGCACCGAGCGCGAAGTCGTCGAAAGCGGCGAACCGGGCGCTCGCGAAGGAGGTGCGCAAGAGCCTGACAAAGACGAAGGGTTTGAGTTCGTCGAACATCACGGTCCGCGCGAACGGCGGCGCCGTGACACTCGCGGGCACCGTCCCCGATGCCGCGCAGATCGACAAGGCAGGCGAAGCCGCGAAGGGAACGGCGGGCGTCACGTCAGTCAAGAACGCGCTGACGATCCGCGCGATCGGGCAATAAGCGGGTTAGCAAGGCCACCCGGACCGGCCGTTGCCAGTCCGGGGGCGCCCATCAAAGCACCTTGTTCCGGTCCAGCTTCTTGCCGGACTCGGCGTTATACCGCTCGACATATTCCCCGAGCAACTCCCGAATCGCCCGGCCGATCTGCACATAATCGCTCTCGTTGAGATTCGCGAGCGACACGCGTCCCGACGGATGCTGCGTGCCGAAGCCGCGTCCCGGCAGCAGCACGACGCGCGCGTCCTTCGCCAGCTTGAACAGCAACTCCGACGGCTCCGTGTTCTTGATGATCCAGTCCACGAAATCGCGTCCATACGCGCGCTCGCCGAGGAATTCGAGATCGAGGATCGTGTAGTAATCGACCTTGTTGACGTCGCTGTCGTCGAAGGTGATGCCGATTTCACGATACAGCGCCTGCTTGCGGCTGCGGATCAGGCGCTTCAGCGCATTCTTGTACGCGTCAGGCGTGTCCATCAACGAGAACAGCGAGAACAGAACCATCTGCACCTGCTGCGGCGTCGAAAGCCCGGCAGTGTGATTCAGCGCGACGGTGCGGCTGTCGGCAACCAGCCGGTCGATGAACTTGAGATTCTCGGGCTCCGTCGTGATCGATTCATAGCGCTCGTGCAACTGCTTGCGTTGCTCCTTCGGCAGCGCGGCGATCTGCTGGTCGAGCACGTTGTCGCGATGCGTCGCGATCGCGCCGAGCCGCCAGCCGGTCGCGCCGAAATACTTCGAATACGAATACACGAGAATCGTATTTTTCGGACAGAGCGCGAAAAGCGAGACGAAATCGTCGGCGAAAGTGCCGTAGACGTCGTCAGTGAGAAGGATCAGGTCGGGCCGCTCCTTCACGATTTCCGCGATGTATTCGAGGCTCTCCGTATCCATCTTTACCGATGGCGGATTGCTCGGATTCACGAGGAAAAATGCTTTCACCTTCGGATCGCGCAGCTTGTCGAGCTCCTGCTTCGAGTATTGCCAGCCGTTCGCGACATCGGCGTCGAGATTGACGACGTTCAACTGGTAATCATTGAGACGCGGGATCTCGATATACGGCGTGAAAATTGGCGTGCCGAGCGCGATGGTATCGCCAGCCTTGATCAGGTGATTCTCGCGCATCGTGTTGAAGATATAAGTCATCGCCGCCGTGCCGCCTTCGACCGCGAAAACGTCGAACTCGCCGATGAACGGATACGCGCCGATCATCTCGCGCCGCAAATACTGCCCGACGATCACTTCCGACAGCTTCAGCATCCGGTCCGGCACCGGATAATTCGACGCGAGAATGCCCTCGCACATTTCGTACAGAAACTCGCCCGCGTTCAGCCCCATTTGGTCGCGCACGTACGACACGGCGCCGCGCAGGAAATCGATGCCGGGCACGCCCTTGAAGTCACGCGCGAAAATCTCGAAGCGCTCCTCCAGCCCTTCGCGCTTCGGAAACCCGCCGAGCCCTTCCGGCATGTGCGCGAACGAGCGCTCCGATTCACGCATCGCGAAAAGACCGAGTTGCCAGAAACCGTGGCGCGGGATCGTCGCGAGAAAGTTCGGATTGCCGCGGCCCGCGTTGAGCATCGACAGGTTGGCCGGGCGCTCCACCGCGCCGCCGCCCGCCGCCTTGATCAGTTCGTCCTTCAGTTCGAACGGGCTCAGCGCCGCCATCCCGGCACGGTCGCCGGCGCCTGACTTCGAGCCCGCCTTTGCTGATTTTGCTGACTTTGCCATCCAACACCTCCAGATAGGGTGAACTGCAAAAAATCGGAACGTCGAGAGAAACGTGCGGCCTGCGTCAGGTGAGCAGCATCACGATCACCATCCCCCAGATCGTGAGCAGCGTGTTGCCAACCGCGTAGGTAACCGTGTAGCCGAGGCCCGGCACCTGGCTTTTCGCGGCATCGCAGATCATGCCGAGCGCGGCGGTCGTCGTGCGTGCACCGGCGCAGATGCCGAGCAAGAGCGCCGGGTGAAACTTGAAGACGTATTTCGCGACGAACATGCCGATGATGAGCGGCACCGTCGTCGCGAAAATGCCCCACAGAAAGAGGCTGACGCCGAGTTGCTGCAGGCCCTTCACGAATCCCGGCCCCGCCGTCACGCCGACCACCGCGATGAACACGTTCAGCCCGACCGAGTTCATGAACCAGATGGTCGGCTCGGGAATGCGGCCGAAAGTCGGATGGATCGCGCGCAGCCAGCCGAACACGATGCCCGCGATCAGCGCGCCGCCTGCCGTAGAGAGCGTGATCGGAATGTCGCCGATCTTGATCACGACCGCGCCGATCAGCGCGCCGAGCGTGATCGCGAAGCCGACGAACGCGATGTCCGCCGCGCTCGTCGGACGGTCTAGCACGCCCAGCGTCTTCGCGGCGGCCGTGGTGTCCTGCGTGCGGCCGACGAGCGTCAGCGTGTCGCCACGATGCAGCTTCGTGCTCGGCAACACGGGGATCTGCGTCTCGGTGGGGCCGCGCTTGATCTTGCGCAGGAATACGCCGCGCGCCAGCGGCATCGTGGCGAGTTCCAGCAGCGTCTTGCCGTCGACCTCCTTGCTCGTCACGTAGACATCGACGCCCTCCACCGGCACCGCGAGCAGCTCGGGATCGTCGACTTCGACGCCGCGTGGCCCAAGGATATCGACGAGTTGCTCGCGCCGCCCGCCGACGGCGACGACATCGCCCGCCTGCAACACGTCGTCGAGCTTGGCGTCGTGCACCGCGCCGCCGCGCCGGATGCGCTCGATGAAGAGCCGCGTGCCGGCCTGCTCACGCGCTTCGATTTCTCCCACCGACATCCCGACGACCTGGCCGCCCTCCGGAACCCGGTAGGCGCGCAGTTCGTAGCGATGCCACGCCTGGCCTGGGCCGCCGAGCTCCTGCTTGCCGCCGAGCGTCGCCTCGTATTCCTTGCAGGCCGCGACGAGATCGATGCGCAGCAGGATCGGCCCGAGCGTCGCGAGGATGATCGCCGAGCCGATCGTGCCGAAGATGTAGGTGACGGCGTAGGCGGTGGGCATCGCATCGAGAAGCGACTTGGTTTGATCGGCGGGGAGGCCGAGGCGATTGACGGCGTCGGTGGCGAGGCCCATCGATGCCGAGATGGTCTGCGAACCGGCGAAGAGTCCCGCCGCCGAGCCGATGTCATAGCCCGCGAGTTTGGCGGCGACATAAGGCGCGGCGAGACACAGCGCGCATTGCACGACGGAGAAGAGCGCTTGCGGCAAGCCGTCCTTCGCGATGCCGCGCACGAATTGCGGACCGACGCCGTAGCCGACTGCAAACAGAAACATCAGAAAGAAAACGGATTTGACGTTCGGCGAGATCGTAATGCCGAGTTGCCCGATGGCGATCGCGGCAAGCAGCGTCGCGGTGACGGCGCCAAGACTGAATCCGCGATAACTCTTTCCTCCGACCCAATACCCAATTCCCAATGACAAAAAAATCGCGATTTCCGGATAACTGCGTAGTGTTGCCGTGAACCATGACATACGCACTCCTTTTCGGGCTGATCTTCGGGTGGTGGTTTCGTCGTAAGGTGAGGAGAATTATCGATTGTGGTGCAGGCATGATAGCGCGCGTGAAACGATGATGCGTTACAGCACTTCAATAAATGATGGCATTGCCGAAAATGAAATAGTGGTGGCGACAGTTTCAGTTATTGGGTTTTAATGCCGATTTCGATATCCACCCAACAGCCGAGACTTCGCGTATTCAAACGCCGCTTCTCTATTCCGCAGCCGAAACCGCGGAACATATATTGAGACATTTAAATCCGCCTTGTAAGCGCCTCGGCCTGCATGTCTTCCGACGACTCATCGAGTCGCCACGGCGAACTCGCGTCGTACACGCCCTCGCGCACGCACGCGCGGCACCACTGACGCTCGACGACATCCGCCCGCGCCTCCCACACATGCCCGAACGCGCATTGCCAGCGCAACGGATTCGCGGCATCGATATAAGCGGCGGAGAGCAGCGCCCCGCCCCGCGCCCCGGCGATCCGCGCCAGCCGCTGCATACGCAACTCGCGACGCTGCGCCGCGCAGTTCATGCAGCGCACGTTCTGCGCGGCACTGAGCGAATCGTCCCACGCGTGTCCGCGAGCGCAGTTCCACGCGGCATCGTCCGGTGTTTGCGCGCAAGTCTCGCGATACTGCCCGGCTTGTTCCATCAGCGCGCGATGCGCGCGCTGCCTCTCGTTATATTTGTTTTGCTTCATGGCCCTGCCCTTTCTTGATGCCGTCGGTGCCGTCACTGCGGCATCGGTGTGTCGTCAGTGACGGCCGCCGCCCTCCGCTTCGGAGCGCGAGGTCGTCGTCACGATGCCGTCGGGTCCGAAATGCGCGTTGAACATCGCGTCGCGCGTCACGCCGCCCTCTTCCCAGTGCCAGCTCCAGACGCGTTCCTTCTTGAGCGGATACTCCGCCACCGTGGTCGGCTTGCCGAGCAGGCGGCGCACTTCATCCTGCGACATGCCCGGCCGCACCTTCGCGATGTTCTCCGCCGTCAGCACTTGCGTGGCCGACAAGAAGCGGCCGTTCGCATCGAGATCGACCATGTAGGTGGTCGTCCCGGCCGGGCCGCGCGGATATTCGAGGCGCCTGGAGCCATCGGTGAAAGTGCGCGCGGTTTCGGGCTCGCCCATCTGGTTACGAATCTCGGCTTCGGTCGTGACGCCCGGCTTCAGATCCTTCAGCAGCAAGGCGTCCGGCTTGACCGAATTGAAAATCGACTTGAGCTTGTTCATCGCCTCTTCGCTCTGCTGCTGGTCGCAGCCGCTGACTAGCGACGCCGCGCACAACGCGGCGAGCATGATTCTTTTCACGAGCGGACTCCCTGCCGTGTGGTTTTGGCCAAAGCCGCTTGATGCATCAGCCGCCAGCCTTCATCAGCGGCAGCGGATCGACGGCCTGACCCGACTTGCGCACCTCGAAGTGCAGCACCGGCTTGCCGTCCGGGCCCGTGCCCATGTCGGCGATGGTCGCGCCCTGCTTCACGGTATCGCCTTCGTGCACGAGCAGCTTGCTGTTGTGCGCGTAGGCGGTCAGGTAATCGCCGCTGTGCTTCACGATGATCATCTGGCCATACGCGCGCAGTCCGCTCCCCGCGTAGACGACCTTGCCGGGCGCTGCGGCCTTCACGGGCGCGCCGGTCTTGCCCGCAATATCGATACCCTTGCTGCTGCCGCCGAACTTAGTGACGACGTCGCCCTGCGTCGGCCACGCGAGCGAGAAGCCCTTGCCGCTTCCGGCCGGCTCCGGCTCGGGGCTTACGGAAGACTTCGCCGTCGCAGCCGGCGCCGCAGCGGATGGCGCAGCGGGCGAGGTCGCGCCCAGCAGCGGCGGCTGTGCCGTCTTTGCTGCGCCCGCC
Organism: Caballeronia humi; assembly: GCF_001544475.1. Lineage (GTDB taxonomy): Bacteria > Pseudomonadota > Gammaproteobacteria > Burkholderiales > Burkholderiaceae > Caballeronia > Caballeronia humi. The sequence goes on from NZ_FCNW02000001.1 coordinate 292,478, forward strand.
GTCGCCGATTTGCTCCAGTCGTCCGCCGATGCGGTCGCGCCCGGCGGCACAACGCGCAGCAACTGGTCGATGTTGACCTGCTGGCTCTCGGGCAGGTTGTTCCACTTCGACAGATCGGCGGGCTTCTGCTTGTATATACGCGCGATGCCGTAGAGCGTATCGCCCGGCTTCACGCGATAGAAACCGGGAGCCGCCGGCGCCGGCGTGACCGTTCCCGCCGGAGGCAGCGCCGTTGTGGTCGCGGGCATCGCGCCATCGCCCGGCGATGTCACGGCGGGCGGCGCGTCGCCGCCCGTCGAGCGCTCGACGACGGGCGCCGGCGTCAGCGAAGACGCACACCCCGCGAGGCCCGCCCCGCACACGACGGCCCACGCCGTCAGCCTGAATAATCCCGAACGCATCACCGCCATACTTCCGATTCCCTGCTGTTTGTTTTAACGACGTCCCGACGCGCGCCGTGACGCTCAGAATCGCGTTCCCACGGCGCATCCGCCGAGGAATGCCCCGTTCGACCCGGCCGCGCCGCAACCGAACAACCCGCAACCCGACAACGACGCCGCCAGCCCGATCACGACGACTGCCGCCCGAACCCGGCGCCACTTGTTCCGCTCTTTTGACTTACTGCGAACTTCGACTGCTTCTTTCACGCCTGACAACCCCTGCGAGCATAAAACATTTAACGATGAAAGCCATTTCCAGGCGCCAATTTTACTGACACTTTGGCGTTCTAACCTTTCACGTTATCACACGCGTTCGGCGCTTCGCATCTGCGCTTGTCCGAATCACGACCGCTTCGCCGTTCGCTCGCAGGCTGGATTCTAGCGGCTCCGTGGCCGATTGGCCTTGCGATCGACGTTCTAACAATGCTTGACATTTGAGGGGGTCCGCGATGCGCGTGCATCGGCTACATTTGCCGCGCTCGATGCGGGTGCATCCTGCATTCTCAATTCTCGGAGGTTGATCGCATGGAATTCATGCAACACGGACTCATCTGGGCGCTGATCATCGGCGCGGTTGCGGGCTGGCTCGCGGGCCTGCTCGTCAAGGGCGGCGGATTCGGGCTGCTGGTGGACATCCTCGTCGGTATCGTCGGCGCGGTGGTCGGCGGCTGGCTCTTCAGCGTGCTCGGCGTATCGCTCGGCAGTGGCATCCTCGGCACGCTGATTACGGCGGTGGTCGGCGCGGTCGTGCTGCTGTTCGTCATTCGACTGTTCCGGCGCGCGTAACGCTTCGCCCTGGCAATCGTCAAGCAGCATGAACGCCGAGGCCGCCAACTGGCGGCCTCGCTCGACGAAAACCTAAACCTTCGACGAACCCCGTCGCGTCATCTTCCACAGCGCGCCGAGCGCGATCGGAATGACGGCCGCGCCGATGCCCACCAGCACGATCACGTTCAGATACTGGCGGATGAACGGGATATTGCCGAAGAAGTAGCCGAGCAGCACGAGCAGCAGCACCCAGATCAGCGCGCCTAGCACGTTGAAAAACTGGAAGCGCATCGCGTCCATCGCCGACGCGCCCGCGACGAACGGCGCGAAGGTCCGCACGACCGGCACGAAACGCGCGATGACGATCGTCTTGCCGCCGTGCTTCTCGTAGAAGTCGTGAGTTTTCTGCAGCGCCGCGCGGTCGAGAAACCGCTCCAGCACGGGAATATTCGAATGGAACACCTTCGGCCCGACCGCGCGGCCGATCCAGTAATTGACCGTGTTCCCGGCGATCGCCGCGACGAGCAGCAGCGCGATCAGCGCGCCGAGATGCATCGAGCCGGTCGCGGCGAATGCGCCGCCGATGAAGAGCAGCGAATCGCCCGGCAGGAACGGGAACACCACGAGCCCGGTTTCGCAGAACACGATCAGAAACAGCACTGCGTACACCCAGCCGCCATAGTGCTGGATGAAAAAACCGAGCGACTTGTCGATATGAAGGATGAGTCCCAGAAATTGCAGCAGTGTGTCCAAAAGTGATCCTCGAAAGAAGTAAGCGACAACGCGTGAAAGCGTCGAATGGCATGAAAAAGCGGTCGCGTCATGATACCGAAAGTCGTTGGCGGAAAACTTAGACGCCCTGCTTTTGGCCGACAGATGCGAGCACAGTGGCGGGCGGATTTGGGGTACAAGCGGCGCGAGGCTCACCGCCGGCAGCCAAAAATCCGCAGACACAAGTCGTTATAATTTGGCGATGCCCGATCTCACCGATACCCCCGCCGTCGATTCGACCCTCGGCGCCGCACGCCGTTCGCGCGCGATCCAGCCGCTCCCCGATCAGTTGATCAGCCAGATCGCGGCGGGCGAAGTGGTGGAACGCCCCGCGTCCGTCGTAAAGGAACTGCTCGAGAACGCGCTCGATGCCGGCGCGACCACCCTGCGCATCACGCTCGATGAAGGCGGCGTGAAGCGCATCGTGATCGCCGACGACGGGTGCGGCATGCCGCCCGCCGAATTACCACTCGCGCTCCTGCGCCACGCGACGAGCAAGATCCGCTCACTCGCCGAACTCGAAGCCGTGGCGACGCTCGGGTTTCGTGGCGAGGCGCTGGCATCGATCGCGTCCGTGGCGGAACTCTTCATCACGAGCCGCACGAGCGAATGCGCGCACGCAACCCGCATCGACGCCCAGACCGGTGTGATTTCGCCCGCGGCGGGCACGGTCGGCACGACGATGGAAGTGCGCGAGCTGTACTTCAACACGCCCGCCCGACGCAAATTCCTGAAAAGCGAGCAGACCGAACTCGGGCATTGCCTCGAAATGATCCGGCGCGTCGCGCTCGCGCGGCCCGACGTCGCGATTTCGGTGATGCATAACGGCAAGGCCGTCGAGCACTGGAACGCGAGCGCGCCGCAAGCGCGAGTCGCGAAAATTCTCGGCGAAGTCTTCGATACGGCGCACCTGCCGCTCGACGAGCGCGCCGGACCGCTCGCCGTGTACGGCTGCGCGGGCCTGCCGACAGCGAGCCGCGGCCGGGCCGACCAGCAGTATTTCTTCGTGAACGGCCGCTTCGTGCGCGACAAGCTGCTTACGCACGCCGTGCGCGCCGCGTATGAGGACGTGCTGCACGGCAACCGCTATCCGTCGTACGTGCTGTTTCTCGACTTGCCGCCCGAGGCTGTCGACGTGAACGTGCATCCGTCGAAGATCGAAGTGCGTTTCCGCGATTCGCGCTCGATCCACCAGTTTGTCTTTCATGCCGTCCAGCGTGCGCTGGCGCGGAACGCGGGCGCGTCGCCGGAAACGACGGCGGGCGGTCACGCAGCGCAGCTTCAGCCGACTGGGCCGGCGTCGTTCAGTGCGCGGCCGCTTGCGGGAGCGGGGGTGCTGAATACAGTATCGACAGGATCAAACACGAGCGAAAACGGCACGACCTGGCTGCGCCAGTCGCGCATGACGCAGGGCACGCTGCCCGTCGCGCAGCCGCTCGCGCTCTACGACGCGCTGTTCGGCCGCCGCGACGTGGCCGCCGAGACGCCATACGTTGCCTACGGCGACAAGGCCGACCCGAAAAGTCACGCCGACGACCAGCCCCTCGGCTTTGCCCTCGGCCAGATCCACGGCATCTACGTGCTCGCGCAGAACACGCAGGGGCTCGTGATCGTCGATATGCACGCCGCCCACGAGCGCATCCTCTACGAGCAGTTCAAGAACGCCCTCGCCGATCGCGCGATCGCCGTGCAGCCGCTGCTGATTCCCGTGTCGATGACGGCGGAGCCGGTCGAAATCGGCGTGGTGGAAGAGGAGCGCGCGACGCTCGATGCGCTCGGCTTCGACCTCGCCGTGCTTTCGCCGACGTCGATCGCGATCCGCGCCGTGCCCGCGCTGCTCAAGGACGCCGATCTGCAATCGCTCGCGCGCGCGGTCATCGCGGACTTGCAGGCGTACGGCGGCTCGCGCGTGTTGACCGAACGCCAGCATGAACTGCTCGGCACACTCGCGTGCCACCACGCGGTGCGCGCGAACCGCCGCCTCACGCTCGACGAAATGAACGCGCTTTTGCGTCAGATGGAGGCCACCGAACGCGCCGACCAGTGCAATCACGGCCGTCCGACGTGGTTCCAGCTGACGCTCGGCGATCTCGACCGTCTTTTCATGCGCGGACAATGAGCGCGAGGAAAACGCTTCCGGTCGCCTGCCTGCTCGGCCCGACCGCGTCGGGCAAGACCGCCGCCGCGCTCGCGTTCGCGGCGCGGCGGCCGGCGGAGATCGTCAGCGTCGACTCGGCGCTCGTGTATCGCGAGATGGATATCGGCACGGCCAAGCCGTCCGCCGCCGAACTTGCGGCGGCACCGCATCATCTGATCGACATCATCGATCCTGCAGAGGCTTATTCCGCCGCCGAGTTTCGGTCGGATGCGCTGCGGCTCGTCGACGAAATCACCGCGCGGGGGAACGTGCCGCTTCTGGTCGGTGGGACGATGCTGTATTTCAAGGCGCTCACGCAGGGCCTAAACGATTTGCCCGCCGCCGATCCCGACACGCGCGCCACCCTCGATGCCGACGCCGTCCGCGACGGCTGGCCCGCGCTGCACGCGCGCCTCGCCGCCATCGATCCGCAGACCGCCGCGCGTCTCGCTCCGAACGATTCGCAGCGCATCCAGCGCGCGCTCGAGGTGTTTATGCTGACCGGGCAGCCGATGTCGGCGTTGCTCGCGGCACCGCGTGCGCAGGAAGAATCGGCGCGCTATCGCTTCGTGCCGATCGCGCTGGAGCCTTCCGAGCGCAGCGTGCTGCACGCACGCATCGCCGCGCGTTTCGATGCGATGCTCGCGCACGGTTTCATCGACGAAGTGAAGCGATTGCGCGCGCGAGGCGATTTGAGCCTAGAGATGCCGTCGATGCGCTGCGTCGGTTACCGGCAGGCCTGGGAATATCTCGACGGTGATACCGACTACAACACGATGCGCGACAAGGGCGTCTTCGCGACGCGCCAGTTGTGCAAGCGCCAGTTGACTTGGCTGCGCGCGATGCCGGAGCGGATCATCGTGGATTGCTGCGCAGCGGATGCAACGGAACAGGCAGTCCGGGCGATGGAGCATGTGGGCCAATGAAAACCGCTCACGGTGGAGCGGTTCTTGTTCAGCGATAAAGGAAAAGTTTCAGATCACCACCGTCTGCGCTTCACCTTCGCGGCTCTCGCGCACCGTCCCGATCATCCAAACCTGCTCGCCCGCCGCTGACAGCAGCCCGGTCGCCGCTTCCGCATCCTGAGCCGCGACGATCACCGCCATCCCGATCCCGCAATTGAACACGCGATGCATCTCCGCATCCGCGACGCCGCCGTGCTTCTGCAGCCACGAGAAAAGCGGCGGCAGCGGCCATGCGCGATGATCGAGCTCGGCGGTTAGCCCTTTGCGCAGCACGCGCGGAATGTTCTCGACTAGCCCGCCGCCCGTGATGTGCGCCATGCCCTTCACGGTCACGCTTTGCATCAGCGAAAGCAGCGGCTTCACGTAGATATGCGTCGGTGCCATCAGCGCGTCGGCGAGCGAGCGGCCGTCGAAATCGGCGTTCAGGTCCGGCTGCGCGCGCTCGATGATCTTGCGCACGAGCGAAAACCCGTTTGAATGGATGCCGCTCGACGCCAGTCCGAGCACGACGTCGCCCGGCTGGATCGTGCTGCCGTCGATGATCTTGCTCTTTTCCACCGCGCCGACCGCGAAGCCCGCCAGGTCGTATTCGCCGTCCGGGTACATGCCCGGCATTTCCGCCGTCTCACCGCCGATCAGCGCGCAACCCGACAATTCGCAGCCTTCCGCGATGCCTTTCACAACGGTAGCCGCCGTATCGACGTCGAGCTTGCCACAGGCGAAGTAATCGAGGAAAAAGAGCGGCTCGGCGCCCTGCACGAGGATGTCGTTCACACTCATCGCGACGAGATCCTGGCCGACCGTGTCATGCTTGTTCAACTGGAACGCGAGGCGCAGCTTGGTGCCGACGCCGTCCGTGCCCGACACCAGCACCGGCTCCTTGTAACGCTTCGGCACTTCGAAGAGCGCACCGAACCCGCCGATCCCGCCAAGCACGCCGTCACGCATCGTTTTCTTGGCAAACGGCTTGATGCGGTCGACGAGTGCGTCGCCGGCGTCGATGTCCACGCCCGCGTCGCGATAAGACAAACCTTGGGCGTCAGGGGCGGATTTCGGCTGATTCATGGGGGATGAGCGAGAAGGTCGGTAAAATAGGATTTTACCCGATGACAGCCGTCCGGCTCGAATTCACGCGTTCCGCGCCGCGTCGCCCGCATCTTTTCAAGACCGGGCAAAACAAGCGGAATGCCCTGCGCCCGGCGCGAACCGTACCGCGGCACCAACCGCACCATGCTTTTCAAGATACGCCCCGACGGAACCGACTGCCCGTGCAACGCCAACTGACGCTCGATCTCGGCACGCCGCCGCCTGCCACCTTCGATAATTTTTTCGCCGCCAGCAATCACGAACTCGTGACGCGGCTGCGCGAACTGGAAGGCGCGCTCGCGGCCGGGCCGGTCGCCGATCGCACGTTCTATATCTGGGGCGAGCCGGGCAGCGGGCGGAGCCACCTGCTGCAGGCGCTCGTCCACGAATCGACGGGCCGCGCGAAGTTTTTGAGCCCGCAAAGCGCCCTGACGGCGTTCGGTTTCGACCCGCGCGTGACGCTCTACGCAATCGACGACTGCGACGGCCTCTCCGGCGCGCAGCAGATCGCGCTGTTCAATCTCTTCAACGAGGTGCGCGCGTATCCGGCGAGCGCGCTCGTCGCGACCGGCAGCGCGCCGCCGATGGGCCTCGAAGTGCGCGAGGACCTCCGCACGCGGCTCGGCTGGGGCCTCGTGTTTCACCTCGCACCGCTCACCGACGAAGGCAAGGCGACGGTGTTGAAACACGCGGCGCGTGAACGCGGCATCGCTCTCGCCGACGATCTACCCGCCTACCTGCTGACACATTTTCGCCGCGACATGCCGAGCCTGATGGCGCTTCTCGACGAACTCGACCGCTTTTCGCTCGAACAGAAGCGCGCGGTCACGCTGACGTTGCTGCGCACGATGACGAAGTCGGCGGAAGGTCGCGCGATCGACGACAAAGCGGACGACAAACCGCCGCCGCCCGCCGACCTCCTCGGTGACCCGCTTAGCATCGAATCCGTGTCGATTTCGCCGGAAAGCGGCTCGCCCCGCGCTTCAACCCGCTTCAAGTAAAATGCGCTCCCATGAACCTCGCCCTTTTTGATCTCGATCACACGCTCATCCCGACCGACAGCGACCACGAATGGGGTCGCTTCATGGTGAAGCTCGGCATCGTCGACGCGGACAAGTTCGCGCGCCAGAACGACGCCTTCTACGCCGACTACAAAGCGGGCGTGCTCGACATCGACGCCTACCTGCACGCGATGCTCGCGCCGCTCTCGAAGTACTCGCGCGAACAACTCGCCGACTGGCACGCGCAATTCATGCGCGAGGTGATCAATCCGCGCATCGTGCCGGCCGCCGTCACGCTCGTGCGGGAACATCAGGACGAAGGCGACCTATGCTGCCTCGTCACAGCCACCAACGCTTTCATCACCGCGCCGATTGCCGAAGCGTTCGGCATCGAAACGTTGATCGCGTGTGAAGTCGAAACCGTCGGCAACCATCCGGAAGGCGCGTTCACCGGCCGTCCGACGGGCACGCCGAGCTATCGCGAGGGCAAGATCGTACGCGTCGAGGCGTGGCTCGCGTCGATGGGCAAGCAGCTTTCCGATTTCCGGCACAGCTATTTCTACAGCGACTCCCACAACGACATCCCGCTGCTGGAAAAAGTCACCGACCCGATCGCGACCAATCCCGACGACACCCTGCGCGCCCACGCGCAAGCCAAAGGCTGGCGCATCCTGGACCTCTTCAATACACAGTGATTAAAAAACTCATCCGCAAGCTGTTCGGGCAGGATAGCGCCGATTCCTCCGATGGCGCTTCGGCCGACGCTGCATCGGCATCGACCGACGCCGAAGCCGACGCCTCAGGCGAAACCAAAGCCGCTGTGCGCAAAACCGCGCGCAAGAAGCCCGCCGCCCCGGCGCACCCGGTCAAGCGCGACCCGAACGTGCCGGTCATCCTGTCATCGGATATTCACGGCATCGATCCCACGCTCATCTCGAAGAACGCGATCCGCGTGACCGACGGCCTGCAGGAGGCCGGGCACCGCGCGTTCATCGTCGGCGGCGCGGTGCGTGATTTGCTGCTCGGCGTCGCGCCGAAGGATTTCGACGTTGCCACCGACGCCACGCCCGATCAGGTGCAAAAGCTCTTCCGGCGCGCACGCATCATCGGGCGGCGCTTTCAGATCGTGCACGTGCAGTTCGGGCAGGACATCATCGAGACGTCGACGTTCCGCGCGCTCGTCGACGTGCCCGTTGACGCGCCGCCCGCCGAGCCGCCGCGGCGCCTGAAGCGCGGCGAACTGGATGCGCGCACGCACGCCGTCGATGCGAGCGGCCGCGTGCTGCGCGACAACGTCTGGGGCGAGCAGCACGAAGACGCCACGCGTCGCGATTTCACGATCAACGCGATGTACTACGATCCGGCGACGCAAACCGTGCTGGACTATCACGACGGCATGGCCGATATCCGCGCGCGCCTGCTGCGCATGATCGGCGACCCGGCGACGCGTTATCGCGAAGACCCGGTGCGGATGCTGCGCGTCGTGCGTTTCGCGGCGAAGCTCGGCTTCGAGATCGAAGAGGCAACGCGCGCGCCGATCAAGGAACTCGCCGACCTGATGAACAACGTGCCGGCCGCGCGTCTCTTCGATGAAATGCTGAAGCTGCTGCTTTCCGGCCATGCGCTCGCGTGTCTCACACGGCTGCGTCAGGAAGGCCTGCATCACGGCGTGCTGCCTTTGCTCGATGTCGTGCTGGAACAGCCCCACGGCGAGAAGTTCGTGACGCTCGCGCTCACCAACACGGACGAACGCGTGCGCGCCGGCAAGCCCGTGTCGCCGGGCTTTCTCTTCGCGACGCTCCTGTGGCACGACATGCAGACGCGCTGGCAGCAGTTCACGGCGGCGGGCGATTATCCGGTGCCCGCGCTGCACCGCGCGATGGACGACGTGCTCGACATGCAAACGGAGAAGCTCGCGATCCACAAGCGCTTCTCGTCGGACATGCGCGAGATCTGGGGCCTGCAGCATCGGCTCGAAAAACGCTCGGGCAGAAGCGCGTTGAAGCTGCTGGAACACCAAAGGTTTAGAGCGGGTTATGATTTCCTCCTGCTGCGCTGCGAATCGGGCGAGCTCGATGCTTCGGTTGGACAGTGGTGGACGGATTTCATCGACGGCGACGCCACCGCGCGCGAAACGCTACTCTCGCAAGGCGGCAAGGAACGCGCGCCGAAGAAGCGGCGCCGGCGCAGCAGCAATGCCAAGCGCAGGACGGGTGAGGGATCGGAAGGTGGCGAGATTCGTAGCGAAGGCTCGGGAAGCGAAACCCGCGAAACACGTGAAGTGCGTGAAGTACGCGATGCCGGCCCCCGCGACGAGTGACTCGATCGAATGCTTCAGTAATGAAAGCAGTTGAACGACTGTCGTAGGACTTATGCCATGACGGTAGCTTATCTGGGCCTCGGCGCGAATCTCGGTGATGCGCGTCAGACCCTGAAAGACGCAGTCGTGTGTCTTGCTCAGCAACGCACGATCACCGTGCTCGCGAAATCGAGCCTCTATCGCACCGCGCCGGTCGACGCCGGTGGCGACGACTATTTCAACTGCGTCGTGAAGATCGAGACCTCGCTGCCCGCGCGGCAACTGCTGCGGCTCTGTCATACGGTCGAGGAGCACTTCGGGCGCGAGCGGCCGTATCGCAATGCGCCGCGCACGCTCGATCTCGACATCCTCCTCTACGGCGATTCCTCCATCGACGAAGCCGATCTCATCGTGCCGCATCCGCGTCTCACCGAGCGCGCGTTCGTGCTCGTGCCGCTCATCGAACTCGACGTCGAGCTTGTGATTCCGCTGCGCGGCCGCGCCGATGAATTCCTCGACGCCGTGAAGGATCAGCGCATCGAGAAGGTCGCGACCTGCCAGTGTCCGATGCTCGCGGCGCAACGCGCGACCTCCGACGCTTCATCCACCGCATCCAACAAACCCGACACCTGCCGATGAGCGCCGCTCCGCCCCTTACTGTCACCGCGCCGCAGTTGCGCCCGCCGCATCGCTATATCGCGATCGAAGGTCCGATCGGCGTCGGCAAGACGACGCTCGCCACACTGCTTGCCGAACGGTGGTCGATGCGCACACTGTTCGAGCGCCCACAGGACAATCCGTTTCTCGAGCGCTTTTATCGCGACACGACGCGCTATGCACTGCAAACGCAGCTGAACTTTGCGCTCCAGCGTCTCACGCAGACGCGCGAAGTCGCCGAGGCGATGACGGGCCACGCGCCGCTCATCGCCGATTTCATCACGCAGAAGAGCGAGCTTTTCGCGCGCCTCACGCTGCCCGACGACGAGTTTCATCTCTATCGCGATATCGCGTCGCGAATCGATACGAGTGCGCCCGCGCCCGATCTCGTTGTGTATCTGCAGGCAAGCCCCGAGGTGCTGTTCGCGCGCATTCAGAAACGCGCGCTGCCGATGGAGCTGCAGATTCCGGACGCGTACCTGCGCGCGCTGTGCGACGCGTACAACGATTTCTTCTATCACTACGACGCGACGCCGCTCCTTACCGTCAACGCCGAGCATCTGAATCCGCTCGATTCGCCGGCGGATTTCGCGCTGCTCGTCGACCGGATCGAGTCGATGCGTGGGCGCAAGGAATTCTTTGTCAAAGGCACGTCGCTCTGAGCTTTCAGGCTTTTCAGGCTTCGGCGCTGACTCACTCTATCTCTCGGAAAGATCATGGCGTACTTGCAGGAAACCGGCCGCAACGCGATCACCGTCCCCAAGCTCCAGACGATGCGCGAAGCAGGCGAGCGGATCGCGATGCTGACGTGCTACGACTCGAGCTTTTCGGCGCTGCTCGACCGCGCGGGCGTCGACGTGATGCTGATCGGCGATTCGCTCGGCAACGTGTTGCAAGGACACAGCACGACGCTGCCCGTCACGCTCGCCGACATCGCGTATCACACGGCGTCGGTGGCGCGCGGCAATAGGGGCGCGCTGATCGTCGCGGACATGCCGTTCGGCACGATCGGCTCGCGCGACGAGGCGTACGCGAACGCGGTCACGCTGATGCGCGCGGGCGCGCAGATGGTGAAGATGGAAGGCGGCGAATGGCTCGCGGATACGGTGCGCTTTCTCGTCGAGCGGTCGATTCCGGTGTGCGGGCACGTCGGGCTGACGCCGCAGTCGGTGCACGCGTTCGGCGGCTTCAAGGTGCAGGGCAAGACCGACGCGGCCGCCGCGCAGATGCGCCGCGACGCCATCGCGCTACAGGAAGCCGGTGCGCAATTGCTCGTGATCGAAGCGGTGCCGACGCTGCTCGCTCGCGAAGTGACCGAGCAGGTCGCAATTCCGACGATCGGCATCGGCGCGGGGATCGATTGTTCGGGGCAGGTGCTGGTACTGCACGACATGCTCGGAATTTTCCCCGGCAAGCGGCCGCGCTTCGTGAAGGATTTCATGACCGGACAGCCGTCGATTTTCGCGGCTGTCGAGGCGTATGTGCGGGCTGTCAAGGAAGGAACTTTTCCTGGGCCCGAGCATACGTTTTGAGGTTTTAGCGTCTCAAGCGCGCCTTGATCGCGCCGCGCAGGGCGTTGCTCAACATCACCGCTTCGGCGCTTTCCAGTTCTTCGCGTGTGATCGTGCGTTCCGCCGCGCTCAATTCATCGAGCAACACGGCGCGCATCACGCCCGGCAGAACGCCCGCGTCGATCGGCGGCGTCCACCAGCGGTTGTCGAGCTTCACGAAAACCGTCGACCGGCCGCCTTCCGTCAACTCTCCCCGTTCGTTGAAAAACAGCATGTCGAACGCGCCTTGCGATTCGGCTTCCTTCCACGCGCGATCGTAGTCGGCGCGGCGCGTCGTCTTGTGGCGCAAGAGCGAATCGCTCGATGCCTGCGGCGCGAAACCGTGCTCGGACGCGAGAAGAACGTCGACGGTTTCGGTGTTCAGCGGCGCTAGCGGCGCGTGCGTCAGCGTGATTTTGCCGCCCTTGTCGAGCGCGATTCGCAGACGATACGGCGTTCCTTCGTCGAACGTTCGGCAACATTGGTCGATCCGCGTTTTCAGTTCTTCGCGATTGAACCTGAAACCGAGATATAGCGCGCTTTGTTCGAGCCGTGCGAGATGCCGATCGATATGCCGCATCCCGTCTTCGCGCGTGGCATAGGCCGTTTCGAACAGTTCCAGGCCCGGATCGGCGCCCGTCAGAAACGACGCCTTCAACCGACACTCCGCATATTCATCAGCGGCGACACTATCGAGCACGATGCCCGCGCCGACGCCCATCGTGCCCCGCCCTTCGCGGACCACGAGCGTGCGAATCGCCACCGACATACAGAAGTCCCCGCCGCGATCCAGCCAGCCGATCGCGCCGGTGTACAGCCCGCGCGGCGTACTTTCGATGGCGTCGATCAACTGCATCGTCCTGTATTTCGGCGCGCCGGTGATCGAGCCGCACGGAAAGAGCGCGCGCACGACGTCCGCGAACGTGGTGCCCGCGCGCACGCGCGCCTCGATCGTCGACGTCATCTGCCATACCGACGCATACGGCTCGATCGAAAAAAGCGCGGGAACGTGCACGGACCCGGTGGCCGCCACGCGCGACATGTCGTTGCGCAACAAGTCGACAATCATCACGTTTTCGGCGCGATTCTTGGGGTCGTCGTGGAGCGCTTGCGGATCGGTTTCGCGCGGTGCGGTGCCTTTCATCGGCCGGGCGCGCAGCAAGTCGCCGCTTTTCTCGATGAACAACTCCGGCGAACACGACACCACCGCGCCGCCCTCCGGCAACGCGATCAGCGCGCCGTAGCGCACCGGCTGCCTTTCCCGCAAGCGCCGATACAGCGCGAGCGGCGTGCCGAACACATCGAACGTCAGCCGATAGGTGTAATTGACCTGATACGAATCGCCCGCGCGCAACGCTTCGTGCACGGCGGCGATCGCCGCGTCGAACTCGTCGCGCGTGACGCTCGCCTCGATTCCCGCGACACCCGCCGCCGCGCCGTCATCGCGCGAGGTGAGCCACGCATCGGCTTCGCCGCGCGAAAGATGCGCGCATTCGCGGAACAACAAAAAGCGCAGCGCGGCATTGCCGGGCTGCGCCAACTGAAGATTGCGTCCGAACTCGTAATCCGCGACGACGACCGCATGCAGACCGTCGCGCAAATCGCCTTCGACCTCCGCACACACGGCATCGAGCACCGCGCCGTCCGTGGCGGACCGCTCGTGCGCGAACCCAGTGTAAAGACGACTCGACCGCCTTTCGGCGGTCGAGTCGCAATCGTCGAGCAGCGCGTAAGCCGCGCCGCGCAGATCGGCCGTCATTGCATCGTCAATCAAAAAAACTCTTTACGCGATCGAACCAGCTTTTGCTCTGCGGACTATGCCGCGCGCCGCCCTCGGTCAGCGACTTCTCGAACTGCTTGAGCAGGTCGCGCTGCTGATCGGTGAGCTTGACCGGCGTCTCGACCTGCACGTGCACGTACAAATCGCCCGCGATGCTGGAGCGCAAACCCTTGATGCCCTTGCCGCGCAGACGGAACGTCTTGCCCGACTGCGTGCCTTCCGGCACCGTGAAGCTCGCGCGGCCGGCAAGCGTCGGCACTTCAATTTCGCCGCCGATCGCCGCCGTAGTGAACGGAATCGGCATCTGGCAATGAAGATCGTCGCCATCACGCTCGAACACCGCGTGCTGCTTGATATGAATCTCGACGTACAGATCGCCGCTCGGCCCGCCGTTGATGCCCGGCTCGCCGTTGCCGGCGGAACGAATGCGCATGCCGTCGTCGATGCCGGCCGGAATCTTCACTTCCAGCGTCTTCGTTTCCTTCACCTTGCCCGCGCCGTGGCAATGCGCGCACGGCTCGGGGATATGGCTGCCCGTGCCGTGGCACTTCGGACACGTCTGCTGGATGCTGAAAAAGCCCTGCGACATGCGCACCGTGCCCTGCCCGTGACACGTCGGACAGGTTTCCGGCTTTGTACCGGGCTTCGCGCCCGAGCCTTTGCAGATGTCGCAATTGACCCAGCTCGGCACGCGAATCTGCGTGTCGTAGCCGTGCGCGGCCTGCTCCAGCGTGATTTCCATGCTGTAGCGCAGATCGGCGCCGCGATAAACCTGCGGACCCGCACGGCCGCGCGCGCCGGCGCCGCCGGCTTGCTGGCCGAAGATGTCGCCGAAGATGTCGCCGAAGGCATCGGCGAATCCGCCGAAACCCTGCGCGCCCGCGCCGGCCATGTTCGGATCGACGCCCGCATGACCGTATTGATCGTACGCCGCCCGCTTTTGCGAATCCGACAGCATTTCATAGGCTTCCTTGCCTTCCTTGAAATGGTCTTCCGCGTTCTTGCTGTCCGGATTGCGGTCGGGGTGGTACTTCATCGCAAGCTTGCGATAAGCCTTCTTGATCTCGTCGTCGCTCGCATTCTTCGCGACGCCCAGAACCTCGTAGTAATCCCGTTTCGCCATATCGGTTCGATGCCGCCGCGCGTGCCGCGCACCGGCTCCCTCTCGGATGCTTCGGGTCTCGCGACCCGTGTGTGCCCTTCGACGCCCCGCTTCTCAATCAGCTTCTCAGCCGACTTTTCAACCACGAAGCCAAGCGCCCTCTAAAAAAACAACGTGCCCGGGGAGCCATCAGGCTCGCCAGGCGCGTCTTCAAACCTGCTTCGTCTCGATCGGCTGGTTTCGTGTGAAATCACGCGAAACCAGCTCCGGCCGTGGCGATGAATTGCTAATGCGGATCAACGACTCAGTCCTTCTTCACTTCCTTGAAATCCGCGTCGACCACATCGTCGTGTTGCTGGCTCGCGCCGGCCGACTCCGATGCACCCGCATGGCCGCCCGCCGCACCGGCAGCACCCGCCGCCGCGCCCTGCGCTGCCTGCATGTCGGCGTACATCTTTTCGCCGAGCTTCTGCGACGCGGTGGACAGCGCCTCGATCTTCGCATCGAGCGCGACCTTGTCGGTCGTACCGCTCTTCAGCGCTTCTTCGAGATCCTTCAGCGCGGCTTCGATCTTTTCCTTCTCGCTTGCGTCGACCTTGTCGCCGTACTCGGCCACGGCCTTCTTCGTGCTGTGCACCAGCGCGTCACCCTGGTTGCGCGAGTCGGCCAGTTCGCGAAGCTTGTGATCTTCTTCAGCGTTGGCTTCGGCGTCCTTCACCATCTTGTCGATCTCGGCGTCCGAGAGGCCCGAGTTCGCCTTGATGGTGATCTTGTTTTCCTTGCCCGTCGCCTTGTCCTTCGCGCCGACGTGCAGAATACCGTTCGCGTCGATGTCGAAGGTCACTTCGATCTGCGGCGTGCCGCGCGGGGCCGGCGGAATGCCTTCCAGGTTGAACTCGCCGAGCAGCTTGTTGCCTGCCGCCATTTCGCGCTCGCCCTGGAACACCTTGATCGTCACGGCGCCCTGGTTGTCGTCGGCCGTCGAATACACTTGCGCGTGCTTCGTCGGGATCGTCGTATTCTTGTTGATCATCTTCGTCATCACGCCGCCAAGCGTTTCGATGCCGAGCGACAGAGGCGTCACGTCGAGCAGCAGAACGTCCTTGCGGTCGCCCGACAGCACCTGGCCCTGAATCGCGGCGCCGACGGCCACGGCTTCGTCCGGGTTCACGTCGCGGCGCGGTTCCTTGCCGAAGAATTCCTTCACCTTTTCCTGCACCTTCGGCATACGCGTCATGCCGCCGACGAGAATCACGTCGTCGATGTCGCTGACCTTCACGCCCGCATCCTTGATCGCGATACGGCACGGTTCGATCGTGCGCTCGATCAGTTCCTCGACGAGCGCTTCCAGCTTCGCACGCGTAAATTTCAGGTTCAAGTGCTTCGGACCGTTGGCGTCCGCCGTGATGTACGGCAGGTTGATGTCGGTCTGCGCGGTCGACGACAGTTCGATCTTCGCCTTTTCCGCCGCTTCCTTCAGGCGTTGCAGCGCGAGCACGTCTTTCGACAGATCGACGCCTTGCTCCTTCTTGAACTCGGCGATGATGTAATCGATGATGCGCTGGTCGAAATCTTCGCCGCCAAGGAACGTGTCGCCGTTCGTCGAGAGCACTTCGAATTGCTTTTCGCCGTCCACATCCGCGATTTCGATGATCGAGACGTCGAACGTGCCGCCGCCCAGGTCATACACCGCGATCTTGCGGTCGCCCTTCTCGGCCTTGTCGAGGCCGAACGCGAGCGCGGCAGCCGTCGGCTCGTTGATGATGCGCTTGACTTCCAGGCCCGCGATGCGGCCCGCGTCCTTCGTTGCCTGACGCTGGCTGTCGTTGAAGTACGCGGGAACCGTGATCACGGCTTCCGTGACCGGCTCGCCGAGATAGTCTTCAGCGGTTTTCTTCATCTTGCGCAACACTTCCGCGGAAATCTGCGGCGGCGCGAGCTTCTGGCCGTGCGCTTCCACCCAGGCGTCGCCGTTGTCGGCCTTGACGATCTGGTAGGGCATCAGCGCGATGTCCTTCTGCACTTCCTTTTCTTCGAAACGGCGGCCGATCAGGCGCTTGACCGCGTACAGCGTGTTGCGCGGGTTCGTGACCGACTGACGCTTTGCCGGCGCGCCGACGAGAATCTCGTTCTCATCGACATAAGCGATGATCGACGGCGTGGTGCGCGCGCCTTCCGAGTTCTCGATGACGCGAACCTGATTGCCTTCCATGATCGCCACGCACGAGTTGGTCGTGCCGAGGTCGATACCGATGATTTTGCCCATTTTTGTACTCTCCAGAACTTTGATCGCAGCGGGGCCGGTCTCGCGAATCGCCGATTTTTCCGCCGATTCACCGGGCCGGACGCCCAGAATTCATACCTGTACGCAACATAAGTGCGTTCGCATCGATTTCAAGACCCCGAATGCGATGCGGTCTTTATTTTTTGCCTATGACGCCGGGCCGGTCGCGTGCTTGGCTTCAAGCGCGCCGATCTTCGCGCGCGCCGCCGAAACGGCAGCCTCGAACTGGCCGAGGCCGTGCCAGCCGGTCGCACGGCCGAGACGCCTGCCGCGGTGGAAAAAAAACCACGTGGGCACGCCATGCAGCATGAAGCGGCGTCCCAGTTCGCGATGTTCGTAGACATTGCTGTGGAACCACTTCAGGCCTAGCGCACGGATTTCGTTGGGCTTGGCGACCATCGCCTTTTTCGCGATTTCGCAGTTGTAACAATCCACGCCCCAGAAGAACACGACCGCCAATTCCTCGCCCGCCAATGCCAGCCCGGCGTCGAACGTGTCGGCGCTCAGTTCCTGCATCTCGAAGACGGAGAACGCAGTGCCTTCGACCGGGACGTCGGCCATATCGGCGAGCGCGGCTTACTTCGGCGCAGCGACGGTAACGAGCGCCGGACGCAGCACGCGATCTGCGATCACATAACCCTTCTGCAGCACGTTCACGACGGTATTCGCTTCCTGCTCGGCCGGCACCATTGAAATCGCCTGATGGCGATGCGGATCGAACTTCTCGCCGACCGGATTCAGCGCGATCACGCGCCCTTTCTCCAGCGCGCCGGTCAACTGGCGCAACGTCAGTTCGACGCCTTCACGCACCTTTGCGATGTCGGTCGAGTTGTCGGCAAGCGCGGCTTCGAGACTGTCGAGCACCGGCAGCAGATTCTCCGCGAAGTTTTCGATCGCGAATTTGTGCGCCTTCTGCACATCTTCCTGAGCGCGGCGGCGAACGTTCTCCGTCTCGGCCTTCGCGCGCAGAAATTCTTCCTGAAGCATCGCGACCTTGGCTTGCGCCTCGGCGAGCTGCGCCGCGGTTTCGTTGACGTCGACGGCTTCAGGCGCCGTCGGCTCTGCCGCTTGCGCGTTGTTGTTGGCGCCGGTGGCGTCCGCGGCCTGGCGCGCTGTGTCGTCGGCGGGCGTGGGGTTCTGGCTCGCTGAATTCTCTTGCGTGTTTTCCATGTCGCTAAATATTGGCTGAAGGTTGATTCGGTTGATTCCGATGCGAACGCGAGGCAAAAAACACCGGGTCACGTTGCAAAAAAACAACTACGGAAACGCACGCGTACGCACTGTTTCCGCGCTAACCGCCCATTTTGGGTGTGGGCAGGCGTTTTCAAGGCCCTGTGCGGGATTTTTCCGACCTATTCGACGGACGACTTAACGCACCGTAACAAACTTTGACATCAAAAATAACTTTCAGATTGAGCCGATGGCGTTGCTCGCCTACACTTCGTTGAGGCTTTCGTCCGCGCAGGTTAACCCTAACCCTACGAAAGCATTTCAACCCGCTCAAGCCCTTGCCCGTTTCGCCCGTTACCTGGGGGTACCATGAAACTGACCTTTGCTATCGCGGTGGTCGCCTTGGTACTTGTTGCGGGAACCACGACCATCTGCATGTCCGGCACCATCACGGCGCGCAACACCGAATACGGCGGGATTCACGCCACGGTGGAGCAGCTTTTCAATCCGGACCCGAAATTTTGTCGATAGTGCGCCGGTCGCGCTTGGTCGGCCGGCCCTGTAGTCCGGCCGCCGGCTCGCGATACGTCTTGCGCCGCTCCGTTTCCGCCTGCCGCTTTTCCCGGCCGTCCTGCGTTTCAGCGTAGAGCGTCTGCGCGACAGTCGCCGGTCCGCGCACGTCGCAGATTCCCAGTACTTCCACTTGCCAGATAAGCCGGTCGATGTCGATCTCGACGATATCGCCGACGCGCACGTCCTTTGACGGTTTCACGTTCGCCCCGTTAATCCGCGCACGGCCTTTTTCGACGGCATCGCTCGCGAGCGAACGTGTTTTGAAGAAGCGCGCCGCCCAAAGCCATTTGTCGATGCGAAGACGCGCGCCGGGTTCAGTCGAAATCTTGTGGATCATTTTCTCTGGCTAATGTGTCAGGCGACCGCGCTCAATGGCTGCACCGCCTGAACCGGCCAGCCCTGCAGATGTTGCGCAACGATCTCGCCGAGCGCCTTGATCCACGCCGGCGAAGCATTCAGGCACGGAATGCGGTGAAACACCTTGCCGCCCGCGTGCAGGAATTCGTCGCGCACTTCGATGCCGATTTCCTCGATCGTCTCCAGACAATCGGCGGTGAAGCCCGGGCAGAACACGTCCACGCGCTTCACGCCGCCCGCGCCGAGTTCGGCAAGGGTAGGCGCGGTGTACGGCTGCAGCCACTCCGCGCGTCCGAAACGCGACTGGAACGTGATGCGGCATTCGACCGGTGTAAGCCCAAGTGCCGCCGCGAGCAGCGAACCGGTCTGCTGGCACTGGTCGTGGTACGGATCGCCGAGATCCATCGTGCGCTTGGGCACGCCATGAAAACTCAGCACGAGTTTGTCGCCCGCGGCGAAATCCGGGTGGCCGTGATGCCGCCAGTAATCGCGTATCTGCTCGGCGAGCGCGCCGATATAGGCCGGATGGTCGGCGTAATGACGGATCGTGCGGATTTCCGGCTGATTGCGCACCCGCTTGAGCGCGGTAAAGGCGTCGTCGAAGGCGGTGGCCGTGGTCGATGACGAATATTGCGGATACATCGGCACGAGCAGCACGCGCTCGGCGCCTTCCAACTTCAACTGGTTCAGCATCGCGGGGATGCCCGGTGTGCCGTAGCGCATCGCGTACTCGACGATTACCTGATAGTCGTTCGCGGCGAACAGACGCCGCAACTGCTCGACCTGCCGCTCTGTGTAGACGCGCAACGGCGAGCCTTCCGGCATCCAGACCTGCGCGTACTTCTTAGCCGACGCGCGGCTCCTAAACGGCAGAATCACGAGTCGCAGGATCAACTGCCACACGACAGCCGGAATCTCGACCACGCGCGGATCGGACAGAAACTGCGCGAGATATTTGCGCACGGCCCGGGGCGTCGGCGCGTCAGGCGTACCGAGGTTGATCAGCAGCACGGCGACGCGATGCGAGGCGGCATGCTGCGAGGGCAACTCGAGGTCGAAACGCATGGAGAAGGCGGCCGGATAAGGGGCGTCGTGGAGTGAAGGCCATTATAGCGGCGCGGGTCGCGGCGCATCATCGGCCGAACGGCCTAGTGGCGGAACGCCGCACGGCGGGTGAAGATAGCCCCAAAGCCGGCGCGTCTATTGCTGACTGAGCGACATTGAAAGCAGCCGCGCGGTGATGTCGACGATCGGGATCACGCGGTTGTAGGCCATGCGCGTCGGCCCAATCACGCCGAGGGTGCCGACAATCTTGCCGTTCACCTCATATGGCGCCGTGACCACGCTCATTTCCTCGATCGGCACGAGATTCGACTCGCCGCCGATGAAAATCTGCACGCCTTGCGCGTGGCTCGATACGTCGAGCAGTTGCAGGAGACTCGTCTTTTGGTCGAACACGTCGAAAAGCTTGCGCAGCCGCGCCATGTCGGACGAAAGGTCCGCCACTTCCAGCAGATTGCGCTCGCCGGATATCAGCAAGGTGTCGCCGGGATCGGTTGTGTCGGTGCTCGCCGCTACCGCTGCGTGCATCAGCGTGGTCATGTCGCCACGCAACTGGTCGATTTCCTCGCGAAGACGGCGGCGCACTTCGTCGAAGGACAGGCCGGCGAAGTGCGCGTTGATGTAGTTCGACGCCTCGGTCAGTTGCGACGGCGAATAATCGCGCTGCGTCGCCATGATGCGGTTCTGGACATCGCCTTCCGGCGTCACGATGATGAGCAGGATGCGCTTGTCCGACAGGCGCATGAACTCGATCTGCTTGAACATGTGGCTGCGGCGCGGCGTCAGGATCACCCCCGCGAACGACGACAGGCTCGACAGCACGCTCGCCGCCGCAGCGACGATCTTCTGCGGTTCCTGGCCTTGCAGGCGCGTCTTGACGGCGGTGGTCATCGCCTCGTCTTCGGGCGCCTCTACAGTCAGCATGGTGTCGACGAAGACGCGATAGCCGCGCGGCGTGGGAATGCGTCCCGCCGACGTATGCGGACTCGCGACGAGACCGAGCTCCTCCAGATCCGACATCACGTTGCGAATCGTGGCCGGGCTCAGCTCGAGACCGGAATAACGTGACAGCGTGCGCGAACCCACCGGCTGACCTTCAGCGATGTAGCGCTCGATCAACGTCTTGAGGAGGGTTTGTGCACGTGGGTCTAGCATGAGGAAATTTTAGCTCAACGCGTCATTGAACGGCGTGCGCGCCCGGGGCCGCAAGGGCGCGCGCTGTGTGCCACCGAACTCAGGATGCGCTCCATTCTATCGACAAACAATATATAAGCGCCGTGCATGCCGCGGGCGGGTTCGCCCACGGTTCTTTTCGCCCTTAACCTATGTTGTAATGCCGGCATGGAAATTGGCAGCCAATTCAAGACCGTCGCGCTCGTAGGGCGCACCAACACGCCCGGCATCGAGGCGCCGCTGACCTCGCTCGCCGAGTTGATCGCGGGTCAGGGCTTCGAGGTCGTGTTCGAGGCGCAGACTGCGAAAGAGGTCGGCGTGACGCGCTATCCGGCGCTGTCCACCGCCGAGATCGGCGCGCGCGCGGACGTCGCGGTGGTGCTCGGCGGAGACGGCACGATGCTCGGCTTCGGCCGGCAACTTGCACCGTACAAGACGCCATTGATCGGCGTGAATCACGGGCGGCTCGGTTTCATCACGGATATTTCGCTCGCGCAGATGCACGAACTCGTCCCGCAGATGCTCGGCGGAAGCTTCGAGCGCGAAGAACGCAGCCTGCTCGAAGCGCGCATTGTGCGCGGTGGCAAGCCGATTTATCACGCGCTGGCGTTCAACGACGTCGTCGTGAACCGCAGCGGCTTTTCGGGCATGACGGAACTGCGCGTGTCCGTGGACGGCCATTTCATGTACGACCAGCGCTCCGACGGCCTGATCGTCGCAACGCCGACCGGCTCGACCGCCTACGCCCTGTCCGCCGCCGGGCCGATCCTGCATCCCGAGTTGCAGGGCTTCGTGCTCGTGCCGATCGCACCGCATTCGCTGTCGAACCGTCCGATCGTGCTGCCCGACGATTCCAAGGTCGATATCCAGATCATCGGCGGGCGCGACGTGAACGTGAACTTCGACATGCAGTCGTTCACCGCGCTCGAACTGAACGACACGATCGAGGTGCGCCGCTCGCGCCATACGGTGCCGGTGCTGCATCCGGTCGGCTACAGCCACTTCGCGACGCTCAGGAAGAAGCTCCACTGGCATGAGCATCCGTCGCAGGCCGACGCTTCGAATCCCTGAACGCGCACGCGCGTCACTCCTTCACGCCCCCATTCATGCTCCGTCATCTTTCGATTCGCGACTTCGTCATCGTCGCCGCGCTCGACCTCGAATTCGACAGCGGCTTCACGGTTTTTTCGGGTGAAACCGGCGCTGGCAAATCCATTCTCATCGATGCCCTCGCCCTCACGCTGGGCGCGCGCGGCGACGCGAGCGTCGTGCGCACGGGCGAGGCGCGCGCCGACATCACTGCTGAATTTTCGACGCACGCGGCAGTTTTCCGCTGGCTTGAAGAGCACGCGCTGGCCGCGCAAGAAGCGGACACGGTGATGCTGCGCCGGGTGATCGACTCGAACGGGCGGTCGCGCGCGTTTATCAACGGCACGCCCGCGACGCTCACGCAATTGCGCGAAGTCGGCGAGATGCTGGTCGATATCCACGGGCAGCACGCGCATCAACTGCTGATGCGGCCCGATGCGCAGCGCGAACTCTTCGATACCCATGCTGGGCTTACCGAGACGGCTGCGTCGGTGACGCGTGCGTATCGCGCGTGGCGTGACGCGGCGCAGGCAGTGGAGACGGCGCAGAGCCGCGATCGCGAGTTGCAGTTGGAGCGCGAGCGGCTCGCGTGGCAACTGAGCGAATTCGACAAGATTTCGCCGCAGCCGGGCGAGTGGGAGGATGTGAGCGCGGAGCATCATCGGCTGTCGCATTCGGCGAGTCTCATCGACGGCGTGCAGAGCGCGCTCGACGCACTCTCCGAATCGGATGACGCGATGATTACTCAGCTTGCTGCGATCACTTCCAAGCTGCGTGGGCTTGCAGATATCGATCCGGCGCTTTCCGATGTACTGGCTTCGCTGGAGCCGGCGGAAATTCAGTTGCAGGAGGCGGCGTATTCGCTGTCGCATTATGCTCAGCGGCTGGAGCTCGATCCGGATCGGTTAGCGCAGGTTGAGAAGCGGATGGACCAGTTGCATTCGACGGCGCGCAAGTTTCGTTTGCAGCCGGAAGCGTTGCCGGAGGAGCATGAGGCGCGTCGGCAGCAGCTTGCTCGGCTTGATGCTGCGGCGGATCTGGATGGATTGCGGGCGGCGGAGGCGAAGGGTAAGGACGCGTATCTCGCGGAGGCGAAGGCGCTGTCGAAGGCGCGGGCCAAGGCTGCGAAGGCGCTTGGGGCCGCGGTTACGGTGGGGATGCAGGAGCTTTCGATGGCAGGCGGCAGCTTTGAAGTCGCGCTTGTACCGTTGGCGGAAGGCGGGGCTAGCGGGCTTGAACAGGTCGAGTTTCGGGTTGCGGGACATGCTGGGGTTTCGCTTCGGCCGCTTGCTAAGGTGGCTTCGGGAGGCGAATTGGCGCGGATTAGTCTGGCGCTTGCGGTGATTGCGAGCACCGCGAGTCCTACGCCTACGCTGATCTTCGATGAGGTTGATACGGGGATTGGAGGTTCTGTGGCAGAGGTCGTCGGGCGGCTATTGCATCAGTTGGGGCGAGATCGGCAGGTTTTGTGCGTTACGCACCTTCCCCAGGTTGCGGCGCGTGGGGATCAGCATTTTCAAGTTGCCAAGGCCGGGGATGCGAATGGCGGCACTGTGAGCACCGTTACGCCGCTAGACAAAGCGAAACGGGTGGAGGAAGTCGCCAGGATGTTGGGAGGGATTGAGATTACGGCTACTACGAGGAAGCATGCGAGGGAGATGTTGGCGGCATAAGGGATTTATTGGAGTTCGGATTTAGGCGTGGTTGAGAGTCTGCGAATTGTGAGAATTTCAATTAATTTTTGGAAAATGCCGTGCTCACGACGAGTCAGATTTTTTGATTTTGCGACTGGAACGTCTACGGCTGTCGTCTTCGATCTCGACAAGCGGCTCGATTCGACCCACTTCAGCCCTTCGACGCAGCGGAACCCAAAGGGCAAATCTCAAGGGCACAACGGCCGTTCGTACGAGCGTTGTGGGCAAAGCTTGGTTTCGGACAAAATGCCTGCAAACGCACTTAGCTGACCTCAGTCGTATTCTTCCGTGCTTGTCGCTTATTCAGCAACGAAGTAATGCCTGCAATGCTCATGGCGAGCAGAGCGAATACGAATGTTATGTCCGCTGTCACAAAACAGCCTACCGACCAAAGCTCCGCAGGCAAATGATCCGATTTGGGCATATATAGGACAATATTTGCGGCTCGCGCTATAAACACAAGTCCAACGCCGCAAGCTACTATTGCGACCAACAGCATTATCCAACAAACAATCATTGCACCCAGTGCCAATAAATTCGCATTTGCTGTGTCAACTACATTTTCTGAAAAGGTGATTGATACGACCAAGATTGCAGAAAGCAAAGTAAGAAAAGTCTTTGCCAGATTTCCCTAAATAACAATTTACCGCCCTGCTTGTTTATCTTGATCGCATTTATCTGCAGACTCAATGACGCCGAATCCAAATACTAAATCATAAAACGCTCGCGTCTCGGCGAGACTGGTGCAGCGTAATAGAACGGTCAAGGACAGAGCGCCTCCCACATCCTCAGTTACCGCGTGGGAACGGCCTAATTCAGCCCGCTACAGCAGCAGCCAAAATCCCGCCAAAAACCCTTTCCCAAAGCCGCGTAACTGCCTCCCTTTCCGCAGCCACTAACTCCGCCTCAACCCTCGCCTTCTCCATCCCATCCAGCCTCAGCTTATGCTGCATCTTCCGATAAACCCGATAAGCCGCCCCAACCGTCTCCGCTTCCTCGGTCGACATAAGCCCGCACTGCGCCGCGATCCGTAATAGCGAAATATTCCCCGCATTACGCACAAATTCCCGATGCTCGCGCGAATGCAGCAGCACCCAAAACTGCACGATGAACTCGATATCAACCATTCCACCGCGATCGTGCTTCAGATCAAAAAGCGCGGTCCGATTAGGATGGCCTGCCTCCACACGCTCGCGCATCGCCACAATCTCCTTAGCCAGCGCCCCGGCCTCACGCGGCGCAACGAGCACTTCAGCCCGAATCGCCTCAAACGCCTCGCCAATCGCGGAATCGCCCGCGCTATAACGCGCTCGGGAAAGCGCCTGATGCTCCCAAACCCAGGCTGTATTTGCCGCGTCGCCTTCGCGAATCTGGTACGCGCGAAACGACTGCAAGCTCGTCACCAGAAGCCCCGACTCCCCATTCGGCCGCAACCGCAAATCAACATCGAAAAGCGTCCCAGCCCCAGTCGCCGTCGTGAGCCAAGTCACAAGCCGCCGAGCAAACATCGCATAAACATCCGAAGCAGCGTCATCCGGATCGTCGTAGAGAAAGATCAGATCGAGGTCCGACGCATAACCGAGTTCCTTCCCACCCAACTTCCCATAAGCGATCACAGCGAACCTCGGCACTTCCAGATGCCGCTTCGGAAAATGCTTCCACACCGTCTCGACCGTTACGTCCAAAACCGCATCCGCCAGCTCGGACAACCGATCACTCACATGCTCAACCGTGAGGCGCCCCGCCAGATCGATCAGAAGAATCCGGAACACTTCAGCCTGATGCGCATGCCGCAGCAAGTCCATCTGCTGTTCGGCGCCATCGGCGACAGCAAGCCGCGCGCGCAGCGAGCGCTTGAACTCGGGCCAATCGAACGGACTGGCAATCGCTTCGTCGTCGAGCAATTCATCGAGCAATTGCGGATGGCGGATCAAATACCCCGCCGCCCAGCGCGAGCCACCCAAAACGGAAAGCACCCGATCCAGCGCCGCCGGATACTCGGTGAGCAGCGCGAGATACGCCCCGCGCTTGCTCACCGCTTCGAGCAAATCAAAAAGACGCGTAATCGTGTCACCCCGCCGCGCGGCCGGCTCGATCGACTGCGCCGCTTCCAGCGCGCGCTGCGCGACGATATCGAAGCGTTCGCGGCTCTTCGACGGCAATCCAAGATAGCGCGTCGAATTCCAGACGCTTATCAGCCGCGCGAGCAACGCAGCCGGATCGGTGAAGCCAAGCCCGGCCAGCCGCGCGACGAGTTCCTCGCCAGCGCTGTCGTCGGCGAGCGCGCTGCTCCAGATCCACGACGCCGCCGAATCCTCCGCCACACCGCAGCCGCCCTGCCCGCTGACCTTGTCCGCG
Source organism: Caballeronia humi (assembly GCF_001544475.1). Lineage (GTDB taxonomy): Bacteria > Pseudomonadota > Gammaproteobacteria > Burkholderiales > Burkholderiaceae > Caballeronia > Caballeronia humi. The sequence goes on from NZ_FCNW02000001.1 coordinate 318,794, forward strand.
AAGATCTCGTCGAACTGTTCTTCGACGAGTTCACGATGCGCATCGAGCTTCGTCATCAGCGCGGCGTAATCGGCGAACCCGAGCGACTCCGCGAGCAACGCGCGCTCGTCGGGGGCGACGGGCATCGCATGCGTCTGCGCGTCGTTGCGATACTGCAGCCGATGCTCGACCGTCCTCAAAAACAGATACGCCTCACTCAACGCCGCGCGCACCGCCGTCGCAATCAGCCCATGCGCCGCCGCCCGCTCGAGCACGGCAAGCGTCGGACGAATGCGGAATTCAGCGGCCTGTCCGCCTCGGATCAACTGAAACACCTGCGCGCTGAACTCGATTTCGCGGATGCCGCCGCGCCCGAGCTTGATGTCGTCGGCCTTGTCGGGACGCATCGACGCGCGCCGCTGCGCTTCCTGTCGAATCTGCAGATGCAGCGAGCGGATCGCCGAGATCACGCCGTAATCGAGATAGCGTCGGTACACGAACGGCGTGACGATCGCGTCGAGCTGCTTCGCGAGCCGCCGCGCCGATTCGCTTTCGCCCTCGGAGACGAGCCGACCCTTGATCCACGCATACCGCTCCCACTCGCGACCCTGCACGTAGAAATATTCCTCCAGCATGCCGAGGCTGCACACGAGCGGACCGGAATCGCCATTCGGCCTAAGCCGCATGTCGACGCGAAACACGTAGCCATCCTGCGTGAGTTCCGCGAGCGCTCCGATCAACCGGCGTCCGAGCCGTGTGAAGAATTCCTGCGTGGTGAGCGGCGCGCGCTGGCCGCCGGCCGTCTCGCCGTCTTCCTCATAAACGAAGATCAGATCGATATCCGACGACGCATTCAACTCGCGCCCGCCGAGCTTCCCCATCCCGACGACGCCGAGTGTCAGCCGCTCGCCTTCCGGTCCGCGCGGCTCGCCGAAGAGCACTTCCAGATCGGCCGACAACACCGCGAGCGCCCGCTGGACGGTGACTTCAGCGAGATCGGTCATCGCGCCCGTGACCTCGGCGACATCGGCCTCGCCCGCGAGATCGCGCTCCATCACCGTGCAGAACACCTCGGTGCGCAGGCGCCTCAACGCGGTTTTCAGCGCTGCTTCGTTGAGCACGCCGTCGCCCGAACAAGTGCCGCAGAGCGCATCCAGACGCGATTCGATCCAGCCGCGAGTGATCGGCACCGATGCCCATAGCGCGACCTGCGCGGGCAAATCCGGACGCGCAGCGTACGCGCGCGCGGCATAGTTGGAATAGGCTGTACTACGCAATGTTGCCGGGGTCGCTGCTTGAGTCATGGGAAGTCAGGCTCGCTCGTTGCTTCACTCGTTGCTTCAGAAAAGGCGGCACCCGGTGAGATGCTGTCGGGTGCTTGCAGGAAGACCTGCCGCGAAACGCGTCGAACGCCGTCTGGCTTGGCTTTGCGGCAGGTTGGCAGAGCCCGCGCCCAGCCGTGAGCGCGATACCCTGTGTTACGATTTGAACGTCAAACACGCAAAACTACCATATCGCCGAAACGCCGCAGCATGTCCGACAGCAAGGAATCCGTCGACCCTCTCGAAGTTGGACAAGCGAAGCCCCGCGGCAATGCCGAGCGCGTGATTTCACGCGTCTCCCGCATCATCCTCGTGCTGGCCATCGCGCTGTATTTCGCGGTGGCGGGCCTCTATCTCGGACTGCGCTACGCCGTCCTTCCGCAAATCGATGGCTTCAGGCCGCGCATCGAACAACTCGTCTCGTCGAAGATTCACGCGCAGTTGCACATCGGCCGGCTCACTGCGCGCTGGTCCGGGATGGAGCCCGTGCTCGATATCGACAACCTGCGCATCGACGGCCCCGACGGCACGCCCGGCCTGGCCGTCCCGCACGCGAGCGCGAGCCTCTCGTGGCGCTCCCTGTTCAGCTTCGCGCCGACGCTCGCGAACCTCACCGTCGATGGCCCCGACGTCATCATCGCGCGCGCGGCCAATGGATCGCTGAGCGTGGCGGGCGTGCCGATCCCGACGCGGCGCACCGGCGAAAGCGCCTTCATGACATGGCTCCTCAAGCAGCAGACCATCGTGCTGCACGACGGCACGCTACGCTGGCGTGACGCCGAGCGCGCGGCGCCCGAGATCGCGCTGAAGCGCATCCGGCTCGCTGTGTTCAACGACGGCATCCGTCACCGGCTCGCTTTGCAGGCCCCCGCCGACGGCGACGTGCTCCACGGCCCGCTCGACTTTCGCGCGGATTTCCGCCATCAGCCGTTCTCGGCGATCGGCGTTCCGGCGCACTGGACCGGCCGCGCCTACGTGACGACCGGCCCGGTCGATCTGCCGATGCTCGCGCGGTACGTGAAGATCCCGTTCGAGATGTACAGCGGCCGCATCGACAACGAGATCTGGCTGAACTTCGCGGGCGGCATGCTGCAAAGCGCAAGCGGCGACCTGACGGGCGGCAACATCGCGCTGCGCGTGCGGCCGACGCAGCCGCGGCTCGATCTGCCGGTTGCGCAGTTCGGATGGACGCTCGCGAAGGACGACACCGAGTACACGCTGCATCTCTCCGACCTGCACGCGGAACTCGGTCAAGCGCCGCTCGCCGATGGCACAGCGGTCGCGCGCCTCCTCGAATCGAAAACACTGACGGCGAAGTACCGGGCGGCGTCAGCGCAGCGCGGACAGTTGTTCGGTGTATCGGGCGATGTCATCGATTTGGGGATACTCGCGGAATTCGCCCGCGCGCTGCCGCTGCCGCGCAAGGTGCTCACGCAACTCGTGCTGTTCAATCCGCAAGGGCAGATCGCCGATTTCACGCTGCAAACGGAACGCGTCGCGCCGAAAACCGACGAGCAAGCCAAGGAACTGCAGGCAAAAGGCGAAGCGCTGCCGGTTTTGAGATACACGGTCAAGGGCGACTTGCAGGGCATCAGCGTGCAGGCGCAGGAGCCGCCGCCGGGGCTCACGGCGAACAACCACCCGCGCGCGGGGATTCCAGGCGTTGAAAACCTGTGGGGCAAGATCGACGCCGACCAGACGCAAGGCTCGATCACGATCGATACGAAGAATGCCGCCGTGACGATCCCCGGCGCCTTCGACGATCCGCGCCTCACCTTCGATACGCTCGAAGGGCGCGCCGCCTGGACCATCGCCGATGCGCCCGCGCCCGGCGAGCCGCGCCGTGCGTTCACGGTGCGCGTCGAAACGCTGCGCGTGAAGAACGCCGACGCCGAGGGCGAAGCAACCGCCTATTACTGGAACCAGGGCCACGGACGAGGCACGCTCGATCTGAAGGCGAAGGTCGCGCGCGTGAAGGTGACGAGCCTCGTGCGCTACCTGCCGACGTCGCTTAACGAACGCGTGCGCGTCTATCTGGGACACGCGCTGCAGGCGGGCGTGTCGCGCAACGGCACGATCGAAGTGCACGGCGACCTGACCCGCTTCCCGTACACGAAGTTTCCCGATGCCGGCATCTTCCGCATCGAGGCGCCGTTTACCGGCGGCAAGTTCGATCCGACGCCCTACCCGCCGCGCAAAATGTTGAACGGCACGCCGAACTTCTGGCCCGGCTTCGACGGCATCAGCGGCAAGTTCCAGATGGCACAGAACAAGCTGCGCTTCGACATCGACCGCGCGCACTATCGCAACGTCGCGATCACGAAGACGACCGGGCGCATCGAGGATACGGGCAATCGCGAGTCGCTGTTGCTGATCGACGGGCAGGCGCGCGGGCCGCTCGCGGACATGCTCCAGTACGTCGACGACAGCTCGCTCGGCATCATGGCAAAGCACGCGACGCGCAAGATCCGCGCGACCGGCGACGCCACGCTCGCGCTCAAGCTCGGCCTGCCGCGCATCCGGCTGCCAAAGCCGCACGTCGATTACGAAGGCTCGCTCACCTTCGCCGACAACGAAGTCGCCTACGCGAACCTGCCGCCGCTCTCGCACGTGCGCGGACGTGCGAGCTTCGCCCAGAAAAGCGTCACGCTCGACAATCTCACCGGGCGCTTTCTCGGCGGCGACGTGCGTGGAACCGGCGGCGTGAAGCCGGACGGCAGCTACGCGCTGAACGTGAACGGGCGCATCGGCGCGGATGCGGCGAAGGGGCTCAACGTGCGCATCAGTCCGCAGATCACGCAGGTTCTAAAGCACGTCAGCGGCACGGCGCCTTACGAAATGCACGTGCGCGGCATGAAGAACGCGCTGCCGCGCATCGAGGCAACGTCCGATCTGACCGGCCTCGGTCTCGACTTTCCGGCGCCGTTCGCGAAACCGCAAGGAACGCCGATGCCGTTCGCCGTCCGCTTCGAGCCGGCCACGGACGGCCCGGCCGGGCGTCACGACGCGAATGTCACGCTCGGCCCCGTGAAGGCGCACTACCTGTTGCAGCAGACGGGGAAAGCGCAGTTGAACGTGGTGCGCGGCGCGATCGGCGTGAACAAGCCGGCCGATCTGCCGCCGCAAGGCGTAACGGCCGCGATCGATCTCGACGAACTCGATGCCGACGCCTGGCGCAAGTTCATCACGGAATTCACGCCGCCGCCCGCAACGCAGTCCGCCGTCGCCGCGCCAAAACCACCGATGAACGAAAACGTCAGACAGTTCATCCCGACTCGCGTCGCGCTGCATCTCACGACGCTCAAGCTGCTCAGCCGACGCTGGCAAAACATCGTCGTCGATGCGAGCGAGGACAACCGCAAGTGGCAGGCGAATATCGCGTCGGATCAGGTGACGGGACAGGTCGCGTGGACGCCCGGCGCGATCCGCGACAGCCCCGGCGCGTTGCAGGCGCGCTTCACGCAGGTCGTGATTCCGGACAAATCGGAGGGCGAACTCGCCGGGCCGACGATCCGCCGGCCGCCGCGCAATGTGCCGTCGATCGATCTGATCGTGAATGAAGTCGTCGTGCGAGGACGGCCGATCGGACGGCTCGAAGTCGATGCGCACAACAGCGTCGATCACGGCATGCCGGTGTGGTCGCTCGACAAGTTCGAACTGGCCAACCCGGACGCGACGCTCGCCGCAACAGCGAACTGGCGCGCGTTCACGTCCGCCGAAACCGACGACGATGGCGACGACAAACCCAACGACACCACTCCGCGCCGCACCGCGCTCGATTTCAAGCTCGACGTGAAGGACGCGGGCGCCCTGCTCGACCGCTTCGGCCTGCCGCGCACGGTCAACGCGGGCAGCGGCACGATTTCCGGCAACGCGGCTTGGGGCGGCGGCCCGACCGCCGTGGACCTGCCGACGCTGGACGGGGCGCTTGCCGTCGACCTGCGCCACGGCCAGATCCTGAAGGTGAACGCGGGCGCGGCGAAGCTGCTCGGCATCCTGAGCCTGCAAAGTCTCGCGCATCTGCTTACGCTGAATTTCCAGGACGTCGTCGGCAAGGGGCTGCCGTTCGACCGCATCACCGGGACGGCGAAAATCGACGACGGCATCGTCCGCACCGACAATTTCGCGATGGTCACCTCGCCCGCGCGCGTTGAGCTGAAGGGCATGGTCAACCTGCCGACGCAGACCCAGGACCTCCACGCCCTCGTGATCCCGACGATCAGCGCCGGCGCGGTCGCGATCGGCGCGGCGGTCATCAATCCGCTGCTCGGCCTGGCGACGCTGGCGGGGGACCTGGTGCTGTCGAAATCGATCGGCAAGGCGTTCGCGCGCGACTACGCGATCACCGGCACGTGGTCGAAACCGGTCATTCAGCGGGTGAAGGGCGATCAGGGTAAGATCGAAACTCCTGCCGCCGCTGTCACCGACTGAGGCTGACAGCGTCGCGTTTCACCGGCTTCCGACGCATCAGACGCATTCACCGCAGGCAGACATGAGCGAAAGATCAAGCGAACACCACGCCGGGCCGTTCAGGGTCGCGGCGCTGCAAATGGTCAGCACGCCGGATCGCGAGCGCAATCTCGCCGAGGCGGGCCGGCTGATCGCCGAGGCCGCGCGCGACGGCGCGCAACTCGTGCTGCTGCCCGAATACTTCTGCTTCATGGGCTTCAAGGACACCGACAAGCTCGCCATCCGCGAAACGCCCGGCCACGGCCCGATCCAGCAATTCCTGGCCGATGCCGCGCGCGAGCATCGCGTGTGGGTGATCGGCGGGACGATGCCGCTGGAGTCGCCCGAACCCGCGCGCGTGCTGAATACGACGCTCGTCTTCGATCCCGCCGGCAAGCAAGCCGCGCGCTACGACAAGATTCATCTGTTCAATTTCGAAAAGGGCGAAGAGTCCTTCGACGAAGCCCGCACCATCTGCCCCGGCGGCGAAGTGCGCACATTCGAGGCGCCGTTCGGACGCGTCGGGCTCTCGGTCTGCTACGACCTGCGGTTTCCCGAGCTGTATCGAAAGATGGGCGACTGCGCGTTGATCGTCGTTCCTTCTGCGTTTACTTACACCACGGGTAAAGCGCACTGGGAAACGCTGCTGAAAGCACGCGCCATCGAAAACCAGTGCTATGTGCTCGCCGCCGCGCAGGGCGGGAAGCACGAGAACGGCCGCCGCACATGGGGCCACACCATCCTGATCGATCCGTGGGGCGAAATCATCGACGTGCGCGAGGAAGGCGCGGGCGTCGTGGCCGGCGAGATCGAGCCGGCGCGCATCGCGTCCGTGCGGCAGAGCCTGCCGGCGTACCGCCATCGCGTGCTAGGCTGAACACGTAACGAGCTTGAAAGCGCGCTTTCTACCCCGCAGATAGCTCCCCAGACACCGACGTTAGAATATTCAACACACTTCAACACACGTCACCGATATAGCCACAGGCACCGCATGAACATCATCGAACCCGGCATCCGCAATCTCGTCACCGCGAAAGACGTTCTGCTCACGCCCTATGGGCTCGACGAGGCGCTCATCACGCGCACGCTCGCCGAAATCTTCACGCACAAGGTCGATTACGCGGACCTCTACTTCCAGATGACCCGCAGCGAGGCATGGAGCCTTGAAGAGGGCATCGTCAAATCAGGCAGCTTCAGCATCGATCAGGGCGTCGGCGTGCGCGCCGTGTCCGGCGATCGCACGGCATTCGCCTATTCCGACGACCTCTCGCCCGAGTCGATCCGTCAGGCGGCCATCGCCACGCGCGCGATCGCGAAGGCGGGCGGCGGCAAGCACAAGATCAAGTCGGCGAGTTCGCTCACCGGCGTCTCCGGCCGCGACCTCTACCTTCCCGCCGATCCGCTCCACTCGCTCGATGCCACCGCCAAGGTGAAATTGCTCGAACGCGTCGAGAAGATGGCGCGCGGCCGCGATCCGCGCATCGTCCAGGTCATGGCGGGCCTCGCGGGCGAATACGACGTCGTGCTGGTTGCACGCAGCGACGGCGCGCTCGCCGCCGACGTCCGCCCGCTCGTGCGCGTCTCCGTCACGGTGATCGCCGAGCACGACGGACGCCGCGAAATCGGTAGCGGCGGCGGTGGTGGCCGCTTCGACTACGGCTATTTCACGGACGAAGTGTTGTCGAAATACGTTGATGACGCGGTGCACGCCGCACTCGTGAACCTCGAAGCGCGGCCGGCTCCGGCGGGCGCGATGACCGTCGTGCTCGGGCCGGGCTGGCCGGGCGTCCTGCTGCACGAAGCGATCGGCCACGGGTTGGAGGGCGATTTCAACCGCAAGGGATCGTCTGCGTTCGCGGGGCGGATCGGCGAACGGGTGGCGGCGAAAGGCGTGACGGTCGTCGATGACGGCACGCTGCCGAATCGCCGCGGCTCGCTCAATATCGACGACGAAGGCAACCCGACGCAGTGCACGACGCTGATCGAAGACGGCATCCTGAAGGGCTACATCCAGGATTCGCTGAACGCCCGCCTGATGAAGATGCCGGTGACCGGCAACGCGCGCCGCGAGTCGTACGCCGCCCTGCCGATGCCGCGCATGACGAACACCTACATGCTCAACGGTGACAAGGACCCGGGCGAAATTCTGGCGTCGGTGAAAAACGGGCTGTACGCGGTGAATTTCGGCGGCGGTCAGGTCGATATCACCAACGGCAAGTTCGTGTTCTCGGCGTCCGAAGCGTACATGATCGAGAACGGCAAGATCAGCTACCCGGTCAAGGGCGCGACGCTCATCGGCAGCGGGCCGGAAGCGCTGAAATTCGTGACGATGATCGGCAACGATATGGCGCTGGATAGCGGCGTCGGCGTGTGCGGCAAGGAAGGCCAGAGCGTGCCGGTGGGCGTCGGCCAGCCGACGCTGCGCATCGAAAAAATGACGGTCGGTGGAACGGTCTGATGACTCTGGATCATGCGGCGTTCCCGCATGATCCATTCTCGTTTCCTGCGATTTTTGTTCTGACCGTGCGGATAATCCGCGTTTTACCGTGCGCCGACTTGTCAGTCGTGCATGATTGAGGTTATAAAGGCAATCACCTGATTTTCACGAACCACCCGAAACCGCCATGTCCGCCAAGTTTTATTTTTATTTCTTTTGGCATCTCAAGCCGCTGGCGGATCGAGAGGGGTGAGTCGTAGGTAAGCAAAACCCGAAATTCCCGAAAAACCGCCAGCCGAGTCTGGCGGTTTTTTTTCGCCTCCCCGCCTGGCAAAAAGTACGCAGCAACGCGCTCCTGGAGAAACGAAATGCCCCCGCATAACACTGATGACGTCCGTATCCGCGAATTGAAAGAACTGACCCCGCCCGCTCACCTGATTCGCGAATTCGCCCTCGGCGAATCCGTGTCGGAACTGATCTACACCGCCCGGCAGTCGATGCACCGCATCCTGCACGGCATGGACGACCGCCTGATCGTCATCGTCGGGCCGTGCTCGATCCACGATCCCAAAGCCGCGATGGAATACGCCGGACGGCTGATCGAACAGCGCAAGCGCTTCGCGGGCGAGTTGGAAATCGTGATGCGCGTCTACTTCGAAAAACCGCGCACGACGGTCGGCTGGAAAGGGCTCATCAACGACCCACACATGGACAATAGCTTCAAGATCAACGAGGGCCTGCGCACCGCGCGTGAGCTGCTGCTGAACATCAACGAACTCGGACTCCCCGCTGGCACCGAATACCTCGACATGATCAGCCCCCAGTACATCGCCGACCTGATCTCGTGGGGCGCGATCGGCGCGCGCACGACGGAATCGCAAGTGCATCGCGAACTGGCGTCGGGGCTGTCGTGCCCGGTCGGCTTCAAGAACGGCACGGACGGCAACGTGAAGATCGCCGTCGATGCGATCAAGGCGTCATCGCAGCCGCACCATTTCCTCTCGGTGACGAAGGGTGGCCACTCGGCGATCGTCTCGACGGCCGGCAACGAGGACTGCCACATCATCCTGCGCGGCGGCAAGGCGCCGAACTACGACGCGGAAAGTGTGAACGCCGCGTGCAGCGACATCGGCAAGGCGGGTTTGGCGGCGCGTTTGATGATCGACGCGAGCCATGCGAACAGCTCGAAGAAGCATGAGAACCAGATTCCGGTCTGCGAGGATATTGGCCGGCAGATCGCGGGCGGCGACGAGCGGATCGTCGGCGTGATGGTGGAATCGCATCTCGTCGCGGGGCGGCAGGATCTCAAGGAAGGTTGCGAACTGACCTATGGACAGAGCGTGACCGATGCGTGCATCGGCTGGGAAGAGAGCGTGAAGGTACTGGAAGGGCTTGCCGAAAGCGTCAAGCAGCGGCGCGTGGCGCGCGGCGGCGGGAACTGACCGGCGCTTGCTTAAGCAAGAAAGGGCTGCGAGTTTCGCAGCCCCTTTTCTTTCGATGCGGCTTATTCCAGCATGCCCGCGCCGAAGATTTCAGTGTGAATCCGTTCGGCGTGGATGCCCGCGGCGTGCAGCGCGGCCATCTGCCCGCGCATGAACGCGACCGGGCCGCAGATGTAGTAATCGGCATCGGGCAGAAGCGCCTGGCTGACGAACTGCGCCCAATCCATGCGTCCGTGGAAGTCGAAGTCCGCGCCCTCGCGGTCCTCCGGACGCACGGCTTCGTAGAACACCGCGCGCGTGACGTTCGAATGTTTCGACGCGATGTCGTTCACCCAATGCTTGAACGCGTGCACGCCGCCGTGCCGGCACGCATGCACGAACGCGACTTGCCGCTTGCTGCCTTCGGCGACGAGCGACGCAAGCATCGACACCATTGGCGTGATGCCAACGCCGCCGCTCATCAGGACGACGGGCGTCGTTTTCGTGCGATCAAGGAAGAATTCGCCCATCGGTGCGCTCACCTCGACGATCGATCCGACTTCTACGCCATCATGCAGACCGTTCGACACATGCCCGGCAGGAAGGCCGACGGGACGCTCGCGCTTGACCGAAATCCGCAGATACTGGCCGTTCGGTGCATCGGAGAGCGAATACTGGCGCGGCTGAACGACGCCGATCTCGTTCACGAACCGCTTCACGCTGACGTATTGGCCGGGCGCGAAATCGCGCAGCTTCCCGCCATCCGACGGCTTCAGATAGAACGACGTGATCTCGTCGCTCTCCATTTCCTTGCGCACCACGGCGAACGGACGGAAGCCGCTCCATGCCGCGCCGTCGTAGAGCTTCTGCTCGGCGCCGATCAGGATGCCGGCAAGTTGCCCGTACGCGGCGGCCCAGGCGTCCAGCGTGGGTTGATCGACGGCATCGCCGAGGACTTCGGAGATGGCCGCCAGCAGGTTCTCGCCAACGATCGGGTAATGCTCGGCGCGGATATTCAGGCTCGCGTGCTTCTGCGTGATATGTGCGACGGCGCCGCCGAGCGCGCCCAGGTTGTCGATGTTCGCCGCATAGGCATAGACCGCGCGGGCCAGCGCCTGCGGTTGTCCGCCGCTTTGCTGATGCGCCTGGTTGAACAGGTGCTTGAGCTCGGGCTGGTTGGCAAACAAGCGCTTGTAGAAATGCGTCGTGATGGTCGCGCCGTGCTCGGCGAGGACGGGCGCGGTGGCCTTCACGCGGGCGATCTGGTCGGTGGTCAGTGCGGTCATTCGTGCTTCTCCTTTTATAAGATGCACAAATGCTACATCTTTTAAGGGAGCGTTGAATGAGGGTTTTTGTCGCAGTTTGTGCGACGAGTTGAAGCGCATGCAATGTAGGTATATCCTTTTGATATATACCGTATTGGAGTGATCATGAACGCAAAACTTTTTTGGTCGGGTCGATCGCAGGCTGTGCGTTTGCCCAAGGAATTTCGCTTCGACGCGAACGAAGTCCGCATTCGGCGGCACGGGAACGCCGTGATCCTCGAACCCATCGCGAATGACTGGGCATGGCTGGATGACATCACTGGTGAAGTCGATGAAGACTTCGTCAAGGCCGCGACCGAACAGGCACGTCAACAAGATCGCCCGGAACTGGATTTTTTCAAGTGAAATTTTTGCTCGACACTAACGCCATCATCGCACTGCTCAAACGACACGCAGGCATTCTGGCCACCATGACCAACCACCAGCCGAATGATTTCGGCATCCCGTCGATCGTTGCTTACGAGTTGTATTTCGGCGCGTACAAGGGACAGCGCGTGGAGCACAACCTATCGCAAATCCAAAGTCTGCCATTCGAGGTGCTCGATTTCGACTGCGAGGACGCACGAAGCGCGGGTGGAATTCGCGCGGCGCTCGAATCGAAGGGAACCCCAATCGGCGTCTATGACACCCTGATCGCCGGACAGGCAATCGCCCGAAATCTCACGCTCGTCACACACAACACGCGCGAATTCGACCGAGTGCCAAGCCTTCGCGTCGAGGACTGGGAAGCCTGAGCCCCTACTTCCTCCGCTCGTGATCCCACAAAACATCGCTGCCACCATCCACACAATTCAGCACCCGCGCGATCACAAACAACAAATCCGACAGACGGTTCACATACTGCCTCGGCGCCGCGTTGACCTTATCCACCCTCCCAAGCGCCACGATCGACCGCTCCGCCCGCCGGCAAACTGTCCGCGCCACATGCGCCAGCGACGCTCCCCGCGATCCCGCCGGCAAAATGAACTCCTTCAGCGGTGGCAATGTCGCGTTGTAATCGGCAAGCCACGCATCGAGGCGCGCCAGATGCTGCATTTCGATCATCGAATGACCCGGAATGCACAACTCGCCGCCGAGATCGAACAGATCGTGCTGAATATCCACGAGCGCCGCGCGCACGTTCCCCGGCAGCGGTTCGCACAGCAGCACGCCAATCTGCGAATTGAGTTCGTCGACGTCGCCGATCGCCGCAATCCGCGCGTCGTCCTTCTGCACGCGGCTGCCGTCGCCGAGGCCGGTCGTGCCGTCGTCGCCGGTGCGCGTCGCTATCTTGCTCAGGCGATTGCCCATCGTTTCTCTCCGTTGTGCGCGTCATCGAGCCGTTCATTATGAAGCCTGCCGATGCCCGGCGGACGAGGGTCTATCGGCGTAAAATGACTTCAAAATACCGATTAACCGCGCCGGTTTCGTCACGTGCCGCGCGCGATTCGAATCAAATCAACCAATAATCGGGCGACTGAACAAAGCGCCCCGAGGTCCGGAGACAACACCGTGAATCATCCCGTCCCGCCGCTGGCCGTTCGCCGCCCCTTCCCCGCCGCACTTTTCGACGCGCTCAAGGCGCAATTCGGGGATCGCGCGACGAGCGCGCGCGCCGTGCTCGAGCATCACGGCCGCGACGAATCCCCGTTCGATCCGCAATTGCCCGACGCCGTCGTCTTCGCGCGCAGCACGGAGGACGTGCAGGCGATCGTGAAACTCTGCGGCCAATACGACGTGCCGATCATTCCCTACGGCAACGGTTCGTCGCTCGAAGGGCATCTGCTCGCGGTGCAGGGCGGCGTGTCGATCGATTTGTCGGAGATGAACCGCGTGCTCGCGATTAACGCCGAGGACCTCACCGTCACCGTCGAGCCTGGCATTTCACGCAAGCAGCTGAACGAAGCGCTGCGCGACACCGGCCTCTTCTTCCCGATCGATCCGGGCGCGGACGCGAGCATCGGCGGCATGTCGGCGACGCGCGCCTCGGGCACCAACGCCGTGCGCTACGGCACGATGCGCGAGAACGTGCTGGCGCTGACCGTGGTGCTTGCCGACGGCCGCGTCATCAAGACCGGCACACGCGCGCGCAAGTCGTCGGCGGGATATGACCTGACGCGCCTTTTCGTCGGCTCGGAAGGCACGCTCGGCGTCATCACGGAAATCACGGTGCGGCTCTATCCGCAGCCGGAAGCCGTGTCGGCGGCGGTGTGCGCGTTCCCGTCGATGGGCGATGCGGTGCGCGCCGTCATCGAAACGATTCAGATGGGCGTGCCAGTGGCGCGCGTCGAGTTCCTCGATTCGCTCGCCGTGCGCGCAATCAACCGCCACTCGAACCTCACCTTCCGCGAATCGCCGATGCTGTTCTTCGAATTCCACGGCTCCGAATCGGGTGTCGCGGAACAGGCGGGCATCGTGCAGGAGATCGTCGCGCAGAATTCGGGCGCTGACTTCGAATGGGCGACGCGCCCGGAAGACCGCAGCCGTCTCTGGAACGCCCGCCATTCGGCCTATTTCGCGATGCTGCAACTGAAGCCCGGCTGCCGTGCGGTGACGACGGACGTTTGCGTGCCGATTTCGCGACTCGCGGAATGCGTCGTCGAGACGGAGCAGGATTTGAAGGAATCGACGCTGCCGTGTCCGATCGTCGGCCACGTCGGTGACGGCAATTTTCACGTCGCGATGCTGCTCGATCCCGCGAAGCCCGAGGAGCTGGAAGAAGCGGAGCGCATCAATCACCGGATCGTGCAGCGAGCACTGCGCATGGGCGGCACCTGCACGGGCGAGCACGGCGTCGGGTTGCACAAGATGGGCTTTCTGATCGAGGAGCACGGCGAGGACGCGGTCGGCGTAATGCGCGCAATCAAGCATTCGCTCGATCCGAAAAACCTGATGAACCCCGGCAAGATCTTTTCCTTCGCGGCGTGATGCGCGCGGTCCGGCGGTTGAGAGCGCCAGATCGACGCCCGAGCAACGAACCGCACATTTCAAGAACCAGGCGCCAGGAGGAGATATGAACGCACCCACGGAATTCACTCCGGAAGTGCTCGAACAGCGCCAGCGCGAAGTCGTGCAGGCGCTGATGGCCGTGCTGCCGACGCATTGCCTGCTCTTTCGCGACGAAGACACCGCCGCCTACGAATGCGACGGCCTCGCCGCCTATCGACGTCTGCCGCTCGCGGTGGCGTTGCCGGAAACCGAGGCGCAGGTGCAACGCGTCGTGCAGATTTGCCTCCGGCTCGACGTGCCGATCGTCCCGCGCGGCGCGGGCACGGGCCTATCGGGCGGCGCGATGCCGATCCGCCACGGCATCGTGCTGTCGCTCGCGCGTTTCCGGAAGATCGTCGAAGTCGATCCGTACGCGCGCACCGCCACCGTCCAGCCAGGCGTGCGCAACCTGTCGATCTCCGAAGCCGCCGCGCCCTACGGTCTCTATTACGCGCCCGATCCGTCGTCGCAGATCGCGTGCACGATCGGCGGCAACGTCTCCGAGAATTCGGGCGGCGTGCACTGCCTCAAGTACGGCCTGACCGTCCATAACGTGCTGCGCGTGCGCGCGGTGACGATGGAAGGCGATATCGTCGAATTCGGCTCGCTCGCGCCCGACGCGCCCGGACTCGACCTGCTCGCCGTTCTGATCGGCAGCGAAGGCATGTTCGCGATCGTCACCGAGATCACCGTCAAGCTGATTCCGAAGCCGCAGACGGCGCAAGTCATCATGGCGAGCTTCGACGACGTCGTGAAAGGCGGCAACGCGGTCGCGGCGATCATCGCGGCGGGCATCATCCCGGCCGGTCTCGAAATGATGGACAAACCCGCGACGCGCGCCGTCGAGGAATTCGTGAACGCCGGCTACGACCTCGACGCCGCCGCGATCCTGCTCTGCGAATCGGATGGCACCTACGACGAAGTGGCCGAGGAAATCGTCCGCATGACGGCCGTGCTGCGCGAGAACGGCGCGAGCCGCATCCAGATTTCGCGCTCGGAAGCCGAGCGGCTCAAATTCTGGTCAGGTCGCAAGAACGCGTTTCCGGCGGCCGGGCGCATGTCGCCGGATTACTACTGCATGGACGGCACCGTGCCGCGCCGCCAGATCGGGCCGCTGCTCGCGCGTATCGAGCAGATGGAGAAGAAGTACGCGCTGCGCTGTATCAACGTGTTCCACGCCGGCGACGGCAACATGCATCCGCTGATTCTCTTCAACGGCAACGATCTCGACGAATGGCACCGCGCGGAGGCGTTCGGCTCCGACATCCTGGAAACGTGCGTCGAGCTGGGCGGCACGGTGACAGGCGAGCATGGCGTCGGCATCGAGAAGATCAATTCGATGTGCGTGCAGTTTTCGCCGGAAGAGCGCGACGCGTTTCACGCGGTGAAACGCGCGTTCGACCCGCCCGGCCTGCTGAACCCCGACAAGGGCATCCCGACACGCGCGCGCTGCGCCGAGTACGGCAAGATGCACATTCGCGGCGGACTGCTGCCGCATCCCGAGATCCCGCGCTTCTGAAGCGAGGTGAGGCACACCGCAGGCTATCCACGTTTAACCCGAGTCGTGCGGCCTGAACCGGCCGGTACAATCGATCGACGAGCCACGAGAAGCGGACACCATGGAACACGACGACATCGTCGCCGGCTGGTCGGAACGGATTCGCCGCGCCACCGAAACCAGCACGCCGGTCCGCATCCGGGGCGGCGGCACGAAGGACTGGTACGGGCAGACGCTGCGCGGCGAGATCCTCGATACGCGCGCACATAGCGGGATCATCGAATACGACCCGGCCGAGCTCGTCATCACCGTGAAGGCGGGCACGCCGCTTCGGGCCGTCGAGGCGGCGCTGCGCGAATGCGACCAGATGCTGCCGTTCGAGCCGCCGCATTTCGGGCGCGATGCGACCATCGGCGGCTGCATCGCGGCGGGTATCGCGGGGCCGCGCCGCGCATGGACCGGCGCGCCACGCGACTTCGTGCTCGGAGCCGTCGTGATGAACGGCCACGGCCAGGTGCTGCACTTCGGCGGGCAAGTGGTGAAGAACGTCGCGGGCTACGATGTCTCGCGGCTTTTGGCCGGCTCGCTCGGCACGCTCGGGCTGATCCTGGAACTGTCGATCAAGGTGCTGCCCAAATCCGTCGCCGAGGCGACGCTCAAGTTCGACATGCACGCCACCGACGGCGTGCGCAAGCTCAACGAATGGGGCGGCCATCCGCTGCCGATCACCGGCAGCGCGTGGCGCGACGGCACGCTCGCGCTGCGGCTCGCGGGCGCGGAAGCGGCGGTGAAGGCGGCGCGCACGACGCTCGGCGGCGAAGTCGTCGATGCAGTGGAGGCCGATCGCTTCTGGGTCGGCCTGCGCGAACAGACCGATCCGTTCTTCGCGGTGATCGAGCCGAAGGCGGCACTCTGGCGTCTCGCGCTACCCTCGATTGCCGAACCGCTGCATCTGCCCGGCGCGCAATTGATGGAATGGGGCGGCGCGCAGCGCTGGTGGATCACCGATACCGATCCGCAGACCGTGCGCATCAGCGCGAAGCAAGCCGGCGGCCACGCGACGATCTTCCGCGCGGGCGCTTCGTACGATCGCAATGCGGGCGTCTTCACGCCGCTGCCCGCGCCCGTGATGAAAATTCATCGCGGACTGAAAGCCGCTTTCGATCCCGCGCGCATCTTCAATCGCGGCCGTCTCTACCCCGACTTCTGAGCGCGGAAAACCCACGCGATGCAAACCAATCTCGCCGATTTCATCCGCGGTACGCCCGAAGGCGACGAAGCCGATGCCATCCTGCGAAAGTGCGTGCACTGCGGTTTTTGCACGGCGACCTGCCCGACCTATCAGCTCCTCGGCGACGAACTCGACGGCCCGCGCGGGCGCATCTATTTGATGAAGCAGATGCTCGAAGGCGCGCCCGTCACGCGCAGCACGCAACTGCATCTGGACCGCTGCCTGACGTGCCGCAGTTGTGAAACAACGTGTCCGTCGGGCGTGCAGTACGGAAGGCTCGTCGAGATCGGGCGCAAGGTGGTCGAGGAGAAGGTCGAGCGGCCGCTGCGGCAGCGTCTCCAGCGCAAACTGCTCGCCAACTTCCTGCCGAACAGCACGCTTTTCACGCCTGCGATGAAGATCGGCCAGCAGTTCCGGCCGTTGCTCTCGAAGAAGCTGCGCGCGAAGATTCCACTCGCCGAAAGGCCGCTCGCCGCGCCCACGCGCAAGCACGAACGCAAGATGCTGATGCTCTCGGGTTGCGTGCAGCCCGCGATGATGCCGAACGTCAACACGGCGACGGCGCGCGTCTTCGATGCGCTCGGCATCGAGATCGTGACGGCGCCCGATGCGGGCTGCTGCGGCGCGATCCGCCTGCACCTCGGCTACAACGACGACGCCCTCGAAGACGTGCGCAACAACATCGACGCGTGGTGGCCGTACGTTGACGACGGCGTCGAGGCGATCGTGATGAATGCGTCCGGCTGCGGCGCGACGGTGAAGGAATACGCGCACCTCTTGCGCGACGATCCGGCTTACGCGGAGCGGGCACGGCGCATCGTCGATCTGACGCGCGACCTGGCCGAAATCCTGCCGCAATACGAGGAAGAACTCGTGACGCTCGCGCGCCGCCGTGGCGTGCATACGGTGGCGTTTCATCCGCCGTGCACGCTGCAGCACGGACAGCAGATTCGCGGACAAGTCGAGCAGTTGCTGACCGCGCTCGGGATCGAAGTGCGCCTGCCCGCCGACAGCCATCTATGCTGCGGGTCCGCCGGCACGTATTCGGTGCTTCAGCCGAAGCTCTCTTACAAGCTGCGCGACCAGAAGCTCGACAAGCTCGAAAAGCTGGAGGCGCAGTTGATCGTGTCGGCGAATGTCGGCTGCATCGCGCACTTGCAGAGCGGCACGTCCACGCCCGTTACGCACTGGATTCAACTGCTCGAACACTTGCTTTACGGGTAGCGCGTGCGTCGCGGGGGCGTCCGTATAATCGACGGTTTGCATACCGCGCCGCATTCGCCATGTCCGATATCGCCATTCATCTCGACGCAGTCAGGCAACGCATCGCGCAGGCGGCCGCCGCCGCTTCACGCGATCCCGCTTCGGTCAAGCTGCTCGCCGTCTCGAAGACCTTCCCCGCCAGCGATGTCCGCGCTGCCTTCGATGCCGGCCAGCGCGCGTTTGGCGAAAACTACGTGCAGGAAGCGGTCGCGAAGATCACGGAACTCGGCGCGCTGCGCGGCGAGATCGAGTGGCATTTCATCGGGCCGCTGCAATCGAACAAGACGAAAGTCGTCGCCGAACACTTCGACTGGGTGCATTCCGTCGACCGGCTGAAAATCGCCGAGCGGCTGTCCGATCAGCGTCCAGAAGGCGCGGCGGCGCTCAACGTGTGCCTGCAGGTGAACGTGAGCGGCGAGGCGTCGAAGAGCGGCGTCGAGCCGGACGAAGCCGCCGTGCTCGCGCACAAGATCGCCGCCCTGCCCAGCTTGCGGCTGCGCGGACTGATGGCGATCCCCGAACCCGCCGCCACGCAGGGCGAGCAGCGCGTGCCGCACGCCCGCCTGCGCGCGCTGCTGGACACACTGCGCGCGGATGGCCTCGACCTCGATACGCTGTCGATCGGCATGTCGGCGGATCTGGAGGCGGCCGTGCTCGAAGGCGCGACGATGGTGCGCATTGGCACGGCAATCTTCGGCGCGCGCGATTACTCGAAGTGACTCTTCTCTCCCGAACCTTCCGAAACTCACCATGAAAATTGCATTCATCGGCGGCGGCAACATGGCCGCGGCGCTCATCGGCGGCCTGATCAAGCGCGGCGTGGCGCCGGCGGACCTGTACGCGATCGATATCAACGACGAAGCCCGCGCGCGCACCGCAGAGCAGTTCGGCATCGCGACGGGCGCGGCGATCGACGCGACGCTTGGCCGGTTCGATGCAATCCTGCTCGCGGTCAAGCCGCAGGTGTTGAAAGACGTCGCGAAGGCGCTGGCGCCGCATTTGTCGGCGCAACTCGTGATCAGCATCGCCGCCGGCATCCGTGCCAGCGACCTGTCGCGCTGGCTTGACGGCTACGCGCGCATCGTTCGGACGATGCCGAACACACCCGCGCTGATCGGCATGGGCGTGACGGGGCTCGCGGCGCTGCCGGGCGTCGATGATGCGGCGAAGGCCCTGGCGTCGAAGGTTCTGGAGGCGGTCGGCGCGGCCGTCTGGTTCGACGACGAAGCGAAGATCGACGCCGTCACCGCGATCTCGGGCAGCGGGCCGGCGTACGTGTTCTATTTCATCGAAGCGATGCAGGAAGCGGCGCGCCAGCTCGGCATGGACGAAGAGCAAGGCCGCGCGCTCGCCGTCGCGACATTTACGGGCGCGGCGCAGCTCGCGGCGCAGTCGGGTGAGCCGGCGAGCGTGCTGCGTCAGCGCGTGACGTCGAAGGGCGGGACAACGGCGGCGGCGCTTGCATCGTTCGATGCTTCAGGGGTGAAGGACGCGATCGTGCGCGGTGCGCTCGCGGCGGATGCCAGGGCGAAGGAAATGGGTGATGAGTTGGGGGCGGGTTAATCTTTGATGATTCGACGCGCATGAAAAAGCCGTTTCGGTCGTGAGACCGGAACGGCTTTTTAGCAAGAGAAAGTGGCTGCGGGAGGCTTAAGGCGCCATCGCGTAATGCAACGCGATCCCCGCGAACAGCGCGCCGCCGAGCCAGTTATTGTGCTTGAACGCCGCGAAGCACGGCATGCGCTCGCGGTTGCGAATCAGCGCGTAATGGTAGACCGCGCACCCCGCCGCCGCCGCCCAGCCGAGCCAGTACAGCCATCCGAAGCCCAAAGCGATCCCGATCCCCACGTAGATCGCGAGCGTCACCGCGTAGCAGAGCATCACGGCGAGCACGTCATATCGGCCGAAAGTCAGCGCCGACGTGCGGATGCCGATCTTGATGTCGTCGTCGCGATCGACCATCGCGTATTCGGTGTCGTAGGCGACCGACCAGAACACGTTCGCGGCCAACATGATCCACGCGAGCATTGGCACGTGGTCCTGCACGGCGGCGAACGCCATCGGGATGCCGAAGCCGAACGCAATCCCGAGATACGCCTGCGGAATCGCGAAAAAGCGCTTCGTGAACGGATACGTGCCCGCGACGAAGAGCGCGAACACCGAGAGTTCCTTCGTCAGCGTATTGAGCGGCAGGATCAGCAGGAACGCGATGAGCGAGAGCGCCGCTGCCAGCGCGATCGCCTCCCATGCCTGGATCTTGCCTGAGGTCAACGGACGGTTTTCGGTGCGCTTCACGTGACGGTCGAAATCGCGGTCGGCGTAATCGTTGATCGCGCAGCCGGCGGAGCGCATCAGGATCGTGCCGATCACGAAGATGACGAGCAGCATCGGCGACGGACGGCCGTTCGATGCGATCCACAGCGCGTTGAGCGTCGGCCAGAGCAGCAGCAGGCTGCCGATGGGCTTGTCGAGGCGCACGAGGCGCAGGTAGAGCGGAAGGCGGGCGAGCATGGACTGGGATCGATAGGGGCGATGGGGTATTTTAGTGCAGCGCGGCGACAGTCCCGTTGCACGACCGTCCGGGTTTCTTCAACACCATTTGAATGACATCGACTGCGCCCGCTTCCGATGCTTGCGGGGATAGTCAAACGTTCCCTCGACGCGATGGTCGCCGACGGCATGGCCTCCTGTTTCAGACACAAGTCGGAGTTTTTGCAACTTCAATCCCAAACAAAAACCCCCGCACTTTTCAAGCACGGGGGTTTCTCAAATCAATCCGCAAATCCATCAAGCCAGCATCGCCCGCAGCATCCACGCGGTTTTCTCATGCGTCTGCATGCGTTGCGTGAGCAAATCGGCGGTCGGTTCGTCGTTCGCGGCTTCGGTCGCCGGGAAGATTTCGCGGGCCGTGCGCACCACCGCTTCCTGCCCTTCCACCAACTGGCGAATCATCTCTTCCGCGGCCGGCACGCCATCGGCTTCAGGAATCGACGACAGCTTCGAAAACTCGCGATAGCTGCCCGGCGCATGCACGCCGAGCGCGCGAATGCGTTCCGCGATCGAATCGACGGCCAGCGCCAGTTCGTTGTATTGCGTCTCGAACATCAGGTGCAGGGTGTTGAACAACGGCCCCGTGACGTTCCAGTGGAAATTGTGCGTCTTCAGATACAGCGTGTAAGTGTCCGCGAGCAGTCGCGAAAGACCGTCGGCGATCTTCTTGCGGTCCTTGTCGCTGATACCGATGTTGACAGCCGGTGCAGTGCCTTTCTTCGCCATGATGCCCCCTTGAGAGAGTGATACGAACGGAGCGAACGCGCCGCGCTTTCGGGCAACATGCCCCACGCGGCCGTTCGAGCGTTCGACAGTTTATCTTAGAAACGTTGCGCGCTTCGTTGCCTGGCAAGGCCGCGCGGCCTGTCGCGGTGCGCCTTTCGGACGCACCCGCGTCAAGCAAATACGCCCACGCCGCCCGCACGCAATGCCTCGACGACGATCGCCCCATAACCCGCCGCGACCATCCCGAACGCGATCGCGATGCGCACGCCGCGCGACGCCGTGCGGCTCTTCATGTCGATGCTGTTGATGGCCCGTTCGATCGTCGTCATCGTGTTTCTCCCTGGCTTACGCCGTTGCCGCTTCGAGCTGCTGTCCGAGCGCAGCCAAAGCCTTCACGACACCTTCCGCATAAGCCGGATCGGCGCGACGGAAATGCTCGATCTGACGCGCGACGATATCGTCCGGCACGCCATAAATGTGCCGCGCGATGTTGCCGAAAAACCGCTGACGCTGCGCATCGTCGAACAGGCGGAACAGCGCGCCCGGCTGGCTGTAATAGTCGCCGTCTTCACGGTGGTCGTAGCGCGCGATCGCGCCCGCCGCGAGCGGCGGCTCGTTGACGCTCGCGTCCTGCGCGTAGTCGCCGAAACGGTTCGGCTCGTAGTTCACGCGGCCGCCGTGATTGCCGTCGGTACGCATCGCGCCGTCGCGATGAAACGCGTGGCTCACCGGCACGCGCGGCGCGTTCACCGGAATCTGATGGTGATTGATGCCAAGACGATAGCGCTGCGTGTCGCCGTAGGAAAACAACCGCCCCTGCAACAGCCGGTCTGGCGAGAAGCCGATCCCCGGCACCACGTTCGCCGGCGAAAACGCCGCCTGCTCGACATCCGCGAAATAGTTCGCCGCGTTGCGATTCAGTTCGATGGTGCCGACATCGATCAGCGGGTAATCCTTGTGCGGCCACACTTTGGTGATGTCGAACGGGTTGAGGTGATAAGTCGCGGCATCGGCTTCGGACATCACCTGGATGCGGAAATTCCACTTCGGAAAATTCCCACGATCGATGTTATCGACCAGATCGCGCTGCGCGCTTTCGCGATCGCGCGCAACGACGGCGGCGGCTTCCGCGTCGGTGTAGTTTTCGAGCGGCTGCTGGGACTTGAAGTGGAACTTCACGTAGAAGCGCTCGTTGTCCGCGTTGATGAACGAGAACGTGTGCGATCCGAAGCCGTGCATCTGCCGATAACTCTTCGGAATGCCGCGATCGCTCATCAGAATCGTCACCTGATGCAACGACTCCGGGTGACGCGACCAGAAATCCCACGCCGCTACATTGCTGCGCAGGTTCGTATACGGATCGCGCTTTTGCGTGTGGATGAAGTCGGGGAATTTGAGCGGATCGCGGATGAAGAAGATCGGCGTGTTGTTGCCGACCACGTCCCAGTTGCCTTCCTCGGTGTAAAACTTGATCGAGAAGCCGCGCACGTCGCGCTCGGCGTCGGCGGCGCCGCGTTCGCCCGCAACCGTCGAGAAGCGCATGAAGAGCGGCGTTTCCTTGCCGACCTGCGCGAAGACCTTCGCTTTCGTATAGCGCGAGATGTCGTGCGTGACCTTCAGCGTGCCGAACGCGCCCGAGCCCTTCGCGTGAACGCGCCGCTCGGGAATCACTTCGCGATCGAAGTGCGCGAGCTTTTCGATCAGCCAGAAGTCCTGCAGCGTGACGGGCCCGCGCGAGCCAGCGGTTTGCGAGTTCTGATTGTCGCCGACGGGTGCGCCGGCGGCCGTGGTGAGAGTACGTGTGGTCATCGTGGGCTCCAGGTTTTTATCGAAGGAATCGGAACGGAGAGCGCTTCAGCAAACGCCGGCGAAATCCGCCAGCACGCGGGCGAAGACGCAGCGCGTCTCGCACAGAGATCGAGCAGCGATACGGGCGATGTGCGTCACGAGGTCTCTCCGGTTTTGTCCCGGAACCAAGCTTAACAAAACCTATTCGCAATTCTAATTCGATAATTCTTATCTATTCGATAGCGGGAAGAGCAGCGTTGATGGACCGACAAGAAAAAAGGAAGGGACGAGGAACCGCGCCCGGACCGGACGCGGCGTACTGCTTTAGTTAACAGCGACCGGCATGTCGAGCTTGTTGACGCCCGGCAGATCGCAGGCGGCGATGGCGTCGGAGATGGCGTCGATCGCGGGCATCCGCGTGAAGCTCTTGCGCCACGCCAGCACGACGCGGCGATCCGGCACCGGTTCGTCGAAGGGCACATAGCTGAGCAGGCCCGCATCGATGCCGCCAGCGTGCGGCTTCACTTCATGCACCGACATGCGCGGCAGCACCGTAATTCCGACGCCGCTCGCGACCATATGCCGGATCGTCTCCAGCGATGAGCCCTCGAACGTCTTCTGAATGCCGTCGGCGTTCTGCGAAAAGCGCATCAGTTCGGGACACACGCCGAGCACGTGATCGCGGAAACAATGCCCGCTGCCGAGCAACAACATCGTTTCCAGCTTGAGATCCTCGGGATCGATCTTGCTGCGGTTTTCCCACGCATGCCCCGACGGCATCGCGACGACGAACGGCTCGTCGTACAGTGCGCGCACCATCAGCCCGGTTTCGGGAAACGGCAACGCCATGATCGCGACGTCGATTTCGCCCTGCTTCAGCAACTCGATCAGCTTCAGCGTGTAGTTTTCCTGCAGCATCAGCGGCATCTGCGGAACGGCCTTGATCATCTGCTTGACGAGCGTCGGCAGCAGATAGGGCCCGATCGTATAGATCACACCGAGGCGCAGCGGCCCGATCAGCGGGTCCTTGCCCTGCTTGGCGATTTCCTTGATGGCGAGCGTCTGTTCGAGCACGCGCTGCGCCTGCGTGACGATCTGCTCGCCGATCGGCGTGACGCTGACTTCGCTCGTGCCGCGCTCGAAAATCTGCACATTGAGCTCGTCTTCGAGCTTCTTGATTGCAACCGACAGCGTCGGCTGGCTCACGAAACAGGCCTCGGCAGCGCGGCCAAAGTGCCGTTCGCGCGCCACCGCGACGATGTACTTCAGTTCAGTAAGCGTCATTGGGGCCAATGAAAGACGTGAATTCGATAGGTTCGACTTATACACCCGCGACGGAAATTCGCCAACTGAATGCCCGCGCGCGCCGCGTCGCTGAATTAGGGACCGAGGCGCGCGTCCCAAGTTCAAAACCCTTAGGCCTTCAGGTATTGTTCGCGCGCGCCTAGCCAGCGCAACAGATGACGCGTCACGGCGTCCGGAAATTCCCTGAGCATGTGATCGGCGGCCGCGCGCGCGGGCTCGATCAGCCAGGCATCGTTTTCGAGACTCGCGAAGCGCAGCATTGCCTCGCCCGACTGGCGTGCGCCCAGAAACTCGCCGGGACCACGGATTTCGAGATCGCGCCGCGCGATTTCGAAGCCGTCGGTGGTTTCGCGCATCGTTTGCAGGCGCGCGCGCGCCGTCTGCGAGAGCGGCCCCGCGTACATCAGCACGCACACCGACGCCGCGCTCCCCCGCCCGACGCGCCCGCGCAACTGGTGCAACTGCGCGAGCCCGAAGCGCTCGGCATGCTCGATCACCATCAGCGACGCGTTCGGCACGTCCACGCCGACTTCGATCACCGTCGTCGCGACGAGCAGTTGCACTTCGTTGCGCGTGAAAGCGTCCATGACGGCGGCTTTTTCCGCTGGCGGAAGCCGCCCGTGAACCAGTCCGACGCGCAATTCCGGCAGTGTCGTGGCAAGCGTTTCGTAGGTTTCGACGGCCGTTTGCAATTGCAGCGTCTCGCTTTCCTCGATCAGTGGACAGACCCAGTACACCTGCCGCCCGGTCAGCGCCGCTTCGCGCACGCGGCCGATCACCTCCTCGCGGCGGGCGTCGGAGACGAGCTTCGTCAGGATCGGCGTGCGGCCAGGAGGCAGTTCGTCGATGGTGGAGACGTCCAGGTCGGCGTAGTAGGTCATCGCGAGCGTGCGCGGGATCGGCGTCGCGGACATCATCAACTGGTGCGGCTGGAAATCGCGCGCGCCGTCGGCGGCGTTCTGCGCCTTCGCCCGCAGCGCGAGCCGCTGCGCGACGCCGAAGCGATGCTGTTCATCGACGATCACGAGCCCGAGCCGCGCGAATTCCACCGCGTCCTGGATGATCGCGTGCGTGCCGATCACGAGCTGCGCGACGCCCGATGCCGCCGCCTCAAGCGCGGCGCGCTTCTCCCTCGTCTTCAGACTGCCGGCGAGCCACGCGACCGTCACGCCGAGCGGCTCCAGCCAGCCGCGCAACTTGCGGGCGTGCTGCTCGGCGAGAATTTCGGTCGGCGCCATCAGCGCGGCCTGATAGCCGGCGTCGATGGCCTGCGCCGCTGCGAGCGCCGCGACGACCGTCTTGCCGCTGCCGACATCGCCCTGCAAGAGGCGCTGCATCGGATGCGGCAGCGTCAGTTCGGCCGCGATTTCCGCGCAGACGCGCTCCTGCGCGCCCGTCAACCGAAACGGCAGCGTCCCCAAAAACCGCACGACGAGCGAGTCCGGTTCATGCAGAGAGCGGCGCGGCATGACCGGCGCGGCGCGTGTGCGGCGCTCCTCGTGCGCGCGCTTGAGCGACAACTGCTGCGCGAGCAATTCCTCGAACTTGATGCGCGTCCACGCCGGATGCGTACCGTCGACGAGGGCGGGTTCATCGGAATCGGCGCGTGGGTGGTGGAGCGTCTTCACCGCGTCGAGCAGGCCTGGCACGTTGAGCGGCTGCAAATACGTCCGCGCGATCTTCTCCGGCAACAGTTCCGGCAGCGAAACGCGTCCGACCGCGTTGTCGATCGCCTTGCGCAAATACGCCTGCGACACGCCCGCCGTGCTCGGATAAACCGGCGTCAGCGCTTGCGGCAACGGCGTGTCGTCATCGACGGGGCGCAGCGCCGGATGCACCATCTCCAGCCCGAAAAAGCCGCCGCGCACGTCGCCGCGCACGCGCAGCCGCACGCCGACCGCCATCTGCTTGACCTGCGAGCCGTAGAAATTGAGGAATCGCAGCGTGAGTTCGTCGCCGGCGTCGTCACGGATTTTCACGAGCAACTGACGGCGCGGCCGGTACGCGATCTCGTTCTCGAACACGATGCCTTCGGTCTGCGCGTTGTCGCCGGGAATCAGCTCGCCGATTGGCATGAGTGTGGTTTCGTCCTCGTAGCGCATCGGCAGGTGCAGCGCGAGATCAATATCACTTTTCAGGCCGAGTTTCGCGAGTTTGTCGGCGGTTTTCGGCAGCGCGGCGGGCTTTTTTGGCACTTCCGCCGGTTCGACGCCGCCGGTTTTTGTCCGCTTGGCGGGCTTCGGTGCGGGCGTGACGGCGTCGTCCGCCGCGCCGGGAGCGTCGGGAGCATCGGGACTCAAGGCCAGGCGGCGGTCGGACAAGGGCATCTAATCTCTTCGCAAGTACAATATCGGGCTAGTTTGTCGGCTATTCGGCGCACCGGGCGCCGGCTGCGACGCCCGACCCACCGCGCATCGATCCACGCTTCCCATGTTCACGCTTTCCGATTTCGATTTTAATCTGCCGCCCGAGCTGATCGCGCAAACAGCGCTTGCCGAGCGCAGCGCGAGCCGCCTGCTCGAGGTCGACAACCGCACGTCGCCCGCCACGCTCACCGATCGCCAGTTCGCCGAATTGCCGAATCTGATCGACTCGGGCGATCTCCTCGTCTTCAACGATACCAAAGTCCTGAAGGCGCGCTTTCTCGGCCAGAAGGCCAGCGGCGGGCGCATCGAGGTGCTGGTCGAGCGCCTGACCGGCCCGACGACCGCGCTCGCGCAGATCCGCGCGAGCAAAAGCCCGGCGCCGGGCACGGTCCTGAAACTCGCTGACGCGTTCGACGTGACGGTCGGCGAGCGCGTCGAGCCGTTCTACACGCTGCATTTCCCCGCCGATTGCCTCACGCTGATCGAACAGTACGGCCGCCTGCCGCTGCCGCCGTACATCGAGCACGATCCCGACGTCTACGACGAAACGCGCTACCAGACGGTGTACGCGGCCAATCCGGGCGCGGTCGCCGCGCCGACGGCGGGCCTGCATTTCGACGACGCGCTCTTCGCGAAGCTCGACGCGCGCGGTATCGAGCGGGCGACGCTCACGCTGCACGTCGGCGCGGGCACGTTCCAGCCGGTGCGCGTCGAGAAGATCGACGAGCACAAGATGCACAGCGAGTGGTACGCGCTGCCGCAATCGCTTGTCGACAAGATCGCCGCGACGAAAGCGCGGGGAAATCGGGTGATCGCGGTCGGCACGACGTCGATGCGCGCGCTCGAAGCCGCCGCGCGCGACGCTGCGAACGCCGGCCGGCCGCTCGCCGCGGCCAGCGCCGAAACCGACATCTTCATCACGCCGGGTTATGAATTCCGCGTCGTCGACCGGCTGGTGACGAACTTCCACCTGCCGAAATCGACGCTTCTGATGCTCGTGTCCGCGTTCGCGGGCATGGAGACGATCCGCGAGGCGTATCGCCACGCGATCGACCAGCGCTACCGCTTCTTCAGCTACGGCGACGCCATGTTGCTCACGCGGCAAGCGCGCTGACCTTTTATCACCCATTTGCGCCGGACTGTTTTCCGGTGGCACAGGAGCACACTCAATGACCGATGGTCATAATCCGCCCACGAACGGCCTCAAGTTCGACCTTCTCACGACCGACGGCCAGGCGCGTCGCGGACGGCTCACGCTGAATCACGGCGTGGTCGAAACGCCGATCTTCATGCCGGTCGGCACGTACGGCACGGTGAAGGCGATCCAGCCCCGCGAACTCGAGGAAATCAGGGCGCAGATCATCCTCGGCAACACGTTTCATTTGTGGCTGCGTCCCGGTCTGGAGACAATCGGCGCGCACGGCGGGCTGCATCAGTTCATGA
This sequence comes from Caballeronia humi, assembly GCF_001544475.1. Taxonomy (GTDB): domain Bacteria; phylum Pseudomonadota; class Gammaproteobacteria; order Burkholderiales; family Burkholderiaceae; genus Caballeronia; species Caballeronia humi. The sequence goes on from NZ_FCNW02000001.1 coordinate 346,864, forward strand.
ACTGGAAGCGTCCGATCCTCACTGATTCCGGCGGTTTTCAGGTCTTTTCGCTGGGCGATCTCCGCAAGATCACCGAAGATGGCGTCACGTTCGCGTCGCCGATCAACGGCGACAAGCTGTTCCTGTCGCCCGAAATCTCGATGCAGATCCAGAAAGTGCTGAACTCCGACATCGTCATGCAGTTCGACGAATGCACGCCCTACGCGACCAACGGCGTGCCGACGTCGCACAAGGACGCCGCCGATTCCATGCGCATGTCGATGCGCTGGGCGAAGCGCTCCGTCGACGAATTCGCGCGCCTCGGCAATCCGAACGCGCTTTTTGGCATCGTGCAGGGCGGCATGTTCGAGGATTTGCGCGACGAATCGCTTGCGGGTTTGGCTGACATCGGCTTCCACGGCCTGGCGATCGGCGGTTTGTCGGTCGGCGAGCCGAAGGAAGACATGATGCGCGTCCTGAACCACATCGGCCCGAAGCTTCCCGCCGACAAGCCGCACTACCTGATGGGCGTCGGCACGCCGGAAGACCTCGTGGCGGGCGTGGCGGCGGGCGTCGACATGTTCGACTGCGTGATGCCGACGCGCAACGCCCGCAACGGCTGGCTGTTTACCCGCTTCGGCGACGTGAAAATCCGGAACGCGACGCACAAGAATTCGCTCAAGCCGCTCGACGAAAGCTGCGGCTGCTACACCTGCGCCAATTTCACGCGCGGCTATCTGCATCATTTGCATCGCGTCGGCGAGATTCTCGGCGCGCAACTGAACACGATCCACAACCTGCACTACTACCTGGAATTGATGAGCGAAGTGCGCGAATCGATCGAAAATCACACGTTCGACACGTTCCGCAAGCAGTTTCACGAGAACCGGGCGCGCGGCATCGACTAGCGAAACCTACAAACGCATTACAATCAGCCGGCACCGCAACGCTGGACCCATTCGCGAAATGGCGTTAACAGCTTGATCGCAAAGCGCTTCCGGCGCTGTCGCGGCCTGGCCCGGTGTAGAATATCGGGCTAATTTTCTGAATCAGTCGTCAATACGGAGAGACCAACGTGTCGTTTATTTCAAATGCCTTTGCACAGGGCACAACAACGGGTGGCATCGAATCCAGCGTCATGCAGTTCCTGCCGCTGATCCTCATGTTCGCGGTGCTGTACTTCATCATGATTCGCCCACAAATGAAGCGCCAGAAGGAACATCGCAACATGCTCGCCGCGATGGCCAAGGGCGATGAAGTGGTGACGAACGGCGGCATCGTCGGCAAGGTGACGAAGGTGACGGACGCATATGTCGGCGTCGAAATCGCCGAAGGCACCGAAATTACCGTGCAAAAGGCATCCGTCACGACGATTCTCCCGAAGGGCACGATCAAGTCGCTGTAAGGCCAGTTTCTTTCGCGTCCGGCGCGGCCTCGCCCCTCCCGAGCCGCCGTCAGCACAGTCAGACGGCTCGTCGCGTTCAACCGCCGGACGCCCCCCGCTCCTCCAAGCCAACTTTCCCGTTCGGCCATCCCCATGAATCGTTACCCCCTCTGGAAATATGTCGTGATGCTGGTGGCGCTCGTCATCGGCCTCGTGTACACGCTGCCCAATTTTTTCGGCGAAGCGCCGGCGGTGCAGGTGTCGAGCGGCAAGGCAACGGTCAAGCTCGATTCGTCCACGCTCGATAAGGTCGAGAGCACGCTCGCCGCCAATCAGGTGAAGCCGGACGAAGTGACGTTCGACAACACGTCGACCAACGCGAACATCCGCGTGCGCCTGAAGGACACCGACACGCAATTGCGCGTGAAAGACCTCCTGCAGAAATCGCTCAACAGCGATCCGACCGACCCCGTCTATATCGTCGCGCTGAACCTGCAGGCCGCGTCGCCGCGCTGGCTCACCGCGCTGCACGCGCTGCCGATGTACCTCGGCCTCGACTTGCGCGGCGGCGTCCACTTCCTCCTGCAAGTGGACATGGCCGGCGCGCTGAACAAGAAGCTCGACTCCGACGCCGCCGACGCCCGCGCCCTCCTGCGCGACAAGAACATCCGCGATGGCGGCGTGAATCGCACGGGGCAATCTGTCGTCGTCAATTTCTCCGATCAGGCTGTCGCGGACAACGCGCGCGGCGTGCTCACGATTGGCGTGAGCGAACTGCAATGGGCGACGCGTCAGGGCGGCGACGGCTATCAGGTGGTCGGCACCTTCACGCCGGCGGCGCAAAAGCTCGTCGAAGACGGCGCGCTCAAGCAGAACATCACCACGCTGCATAACCGCGTGAACGAACTCGGCGTCGCGGAACCGGTGATCCAGCAGCAGGGCAGCGACCGCATCGTCGTGGAACTGCCGGGCGTGCAGGACACGGCGAAGGCGAAGGACATCATCGGCCGCACAGCCACGCTCGAAGCGCGTCTCGCCGACCCGACCAATACGCATCCGAGTCCGAACGACCCAGTGCCGCCGGGCGACGAACTCTTCACGCAAGGCAATTCGACGCCGGTTCTGCTGCGCAAGCAGGTGATCTTCACTGGCGACCGCATCATCGACGCCTCGGCGAGCTTCGACGAGCATCAGCGTCCGTCGGTGAGCATTCGTCTCGACGCGGCGGGCGGGCGGGCGGTCAGCAGCGTCTCGCGCGACAACATCGGCAAGCCGATGGCGATGGTGCTGTTCGAAAAGGGCAAGGGCGAAGTACTGACGGTCGCGACCATCCAGTCGGAACTCGGCGACCGCTTCCAGATCACCGGCCAGCCGACACCGCAAGCCGCCACCGATCTCGCGCTGCTCCTGCGCGCCGGCTCGCTCGCGGCACCGATGGACATCATCGAGGAACGCACGATCGGCCCGAGCCTCGGCGCGGACAATATCCGCAAGGGCTTCGATTCGGTCGTGTACGGTTTCGCCGCGATCGCCGTCTTCATGATCGCGTACTACATGCTGTTCGGCCTGATCTCGATGCTCTCGCTGTCGGTGAACCTGCTCTTGCTCGTCGCGATCCTGTCGATGCTGCAGGCCACGTTGACGCTGCCGGGCATCGCGGCTATCGCGCTCGCGCTCGGTATGGCGATCGACGCGAACGTGCTGATCAACGAACGGATCCGCGAGGAACTGCGCAACGGCGCGCCGCCGCAGCTCGCGATCCAGAACGGCTTCTCGCACGCCTGGGCGACGATTCTCGACTCGAACGTGACCACGCTGATCGCCGGCCTCGCGCTGCTCGCATTCGGCTCCGGGCCGGTGCGCGGTTTCGCGGTCGTGCACTGTATCGGCATCATGACGTCGATGTTCTCGGCCGTGTTCTTCTCGCGCGGTCTCGTGAATCTTTGGTACGGCGGCAAGAAGAAGCTGCAGTCGCTCGCGATCGGTCAGGTGTGGCGTCCGGACGGCGGCGACACCGCTGCCGCAACCGCGAACTACCTCGCGATGCAGCGTGGCGACGATTCCCCCGTCGACGAAATCGTCCAGCCGGCCAGGGCGAAAGCCAAGGCGCCGGTTCCCGCACGTTCGGCGAATCAGGCCGCCGCGCCCGCGCGCACCGGCAAGCCGGTGGCGCGCCGCCGCTCGGGTCCGGGCGTCGACCAAAAGAAACCGGGCTCGTCCCACTGAGCCCCGGAGAATAAATCATGGAATTTTTTCGTATTCGTCGTGATCTGCCGCTGATGCAGCGCGCGTTGATCTTCAACGCGATTTCGCTCATCACCTTTCTCGCGGCCGTGTTCTTCCTCGTGCATCGCGGGCTGCATCTGTCGGTGGAATTCACGGGCGGGACGGTCGTCGAGGTGCAGTATCCGCAAGCCGTACCGCTCGAACCCGTGCGCGCCACGATGGCGAAGCTCGGCTATCCCGACGCGCAAGTGCAGAACTTCGGCACGTCGCGCGATGTGCTGATCCGCCTGCCGCTCAAGCAAGGGCTCACGTCGGCGCAGCAAAGCGAGCAGGTCATCACCGCGCTCAAGGGCGAGGACGCGCAGGCGAAGCTGCAGCGCGTCGAGTTCGTCGGGCCGCAGGTCGGCAAGGAACTCGTGACAAACGGCCTGCTCGCGCTGGCGTGCGTGGTGATCGGTATCGTGATCTACCTGTCGTTCCGCTTCGAGTGGAAGTACGCGGTGGCCGGCGTGATCGCCAACCTGCACGACGTGGTGATCATCCTCGGCTTCTTCGCGTTCTTTCAATGGGAGTTCTCGCTCTCCGTGCTCGCGGCGATTCTCGCGGTGCTCGGCTACTCGGTGAACGAATCGGTCGTTATCTTCGACCGGATTCGCGAGACGTTCCGCAAGCAGCGCAAGATGACGGTCATCGAAGTCATCAACCACGCGATCACGAGCACGATGTCGCGAACCATCATCACCCACGGCTGTACGGAAATGATGGTGCTGTCGATGTTCTTCTTCGGCGGCCCGACGCTGCACTACTTCGCGCTGGCTCTGACGGTCGGTATTCTGTTCGGTATCTATTCGTCGGTGTTCGTGGCCGCCGCGCTCGCGATGTGGCTCGGCGTGAAGCGCGAAGACCTCGTGAAGGACAAGAAGGCGAAGTACGATCCGAACGATCCGAACGCAGGCGCGGAAGTCTGAGCGTCGCAGGTTAGAAACCAAAAGGCCGGTTCGTTCTGAACCGGCCTTTTGCGTAGGTGGGACGACGTGCTCGTGAAAACGAGCCTCAGAACGCCTTCTTGAAAGTCAGATTGCCTTCCAGCCCTTCTGCGCCCGCGGCGCCGAGATTGCCGCGGTAACCGCCGTCGACGGAAAGCGTCGTCGACTTGCCGAAACGCGCGTCGATACCCATGCCTGCGATCCAGCTATTACCCACGCCCGATCCGTTGAAACGGTAGCCCGACAGCATCACCGCCGTGTTGCCGCCCGACACGCCTTCGAGGCCGGCGCGCACATACGGGCGCACGCGCTTTTCGCCGGCACCGAATTCGCGGCCGACACGTGCGTCCGCTCGTCCGATCGCGCTCGTTTGCGAACCGAACTGGACGTCGATGCCATCGGCGTCGGTGGTGTCGGCGAGGCTCACGTTGACCATGCCAAGCGCCAGCCTGCCGTCGACGAACCAGTTGTTCGCCAGCGTGCGCGCATAGCCGGTTTCCGCTGCAAACGTGTAGCCCATACCCCGGGTCGATGCGACGTCGCGGCCGTTCGTGCTGAACGAATCGCTGAGGCGGTCGATTTTCGCGACGCCGTCCAGGTAGGCGCCGTTGCTGAACCGATACGTCGCCGTTACGCCGCCGCCGATGCTGTCGAAGCTGCTGCGGCTCTCGCCGTCCACGGCATTGCTCGACGTGCGGCCCGAGCCGTACGATCCGAACACGCCGAACTGAACCGAGGCGCCATTCCCGAGCTTGCGTTTGTAAACATCGGCACCCACCTGCGCGCCGCCGGATTGCATGTCGAAATCGCTGCCGTATTGCATGAACGAACGGTCTGTGTGCTGCGTATAGTTGCTTCCGAAAGTGCGGGCGTACACGCCGCGCGAAGCTGCCGCATCCGCATCCGACTCTATCGACGGCACGCCGTTGCGCGCATGAAGCATCGGTAACGCGTCGATCAGGTGATGCGTGAGAGACGTCTTGGCGGCGAGATACGACGGTGCCTGCGGCACGAGCAGTGCACGTGTGTCGGGCCTGACGGCCCTATCGATCGGCGCGGGCGTTGCTGCGGCGGCAGCGGCATCGCCGTTGTTCGCGACTGCGTCGCCACTGTTCGCCGTGCCGCCTGTGGCGCCAATCCCAGCCGTGTCCGTACCGTCGCCGCCCGTACCGGCCGAGGCAACCGTGTCCGTACCATTGCCAACCGTACCGGCCGAGGCGACCGTGTTCGTACCGTTGTCGCCCGCGCCGCCGCCGTTTGCATGCACGTCGCCGTCCGGAGGCGCAACGTTGCCCGGCGTTTCCGAGCCATTACCTTCGGGAGCAAGGCCGCCTTCGCTCACCTGCACGGAATTCAGACGATAGTCCCAAAACGCGTCGCCGGAACCCGCGACCAGCCGCTGCTCCGCGCTGGAAGCGCCGGGCGCAAAAGCGCTCAGATGATACTGATAGGGGCCCACCGCCACATACCCGTTCTGCAACTCGAAGCTCTGCGCCGACGCGTTGCCGCCGACCTGCACGAGCGAAATCCCTTCGTTCGAGCCAGGCGTGACTGACGTGCTCGTGAAGGCGCCCGCGCCCTGCGCGCGCACGTTCAGCGTGGTCGAGCCCTTTGCATCGCCCGCAATCAGCAGGCGGTCGGTTTTCTGGTTCGACATTGCGCCGCCTTCGTTCAGCGTCGTGTTCAGCGTGACCGTCGGGTTCCGTCCATTGGATGCGCTCGCGTTCCAGCCGCCAGCAACATTGAGCGTCCTGAACGAGCCGTCGCTCGACGGCGTGAAGTTCACCGAGCCGCCCGCCAGCGACGCGCTCGCCACGTTCGAATCGGCATTCAGGTTCCAGACGGCATCGTCGGAAACCGACAGCGCGCCGACATTGCGCGCCGCGCCCGTCCAGGCCGCGGTGCGATCGAGCGCTACGTCCACCGAGCTTTGCGCGTCGGAGACGATGTCGCCGGTCAGCATAACGGTGTCAGTCGCGCTGAACGACACAGCAACCGCGTCGCCCGCCGCGCCCGTCCTGACGTCGAGCACGTTCGCGCCGCTCAGTTGCGCGTCGCCCTTCGCCTGAACCGCGAGCGATGCGCCTTCGACGCGGATCGCGCTGCCCTGCGTGCTGCGGACAGCGCCGCCCGTCAGCGAGACGGACTCGGGCGTGCCCGGCCCTTGCTGGTCTTCGACGGAAATGCCGTGGGCGTTGTCGCCCGTGGCTGTAAGGGTCGTGCTGGTCATGGTGAGCCCGCCCGAGCGCGACAGCACCGCGCCGTGGCTCGCCGCGCCGGACGTCGTCACGATAGTGTCGTTGAGTGCGAGCGTCCCAGCCGATTTCGCGACGACGCCCGCGCTTTGCGCACCGCTCGTCGCGATGCTGCCGCCGTTCACGCTTGCCGTAGCATTCTGATCCACCGATATGCCGTGCGACTGAGCGCCCGATGTGGCAAGCGTCGTGCCTTGCGTGGCGAGCGTCGTACCTGCGTCGATCGCAGTCATTGCGCTGGCGTTATCGCCAGTCGTCGCGATACTGCCGCCGGTTGTCTCGATGCGGCTGGTGGACGCGGCAGACGCCCCGGTGGCCGACACACCGCTCGTTTGAACCCGCGTATTGTCGAGCACGATGCGCCCCGAGCCCATCGCCGTCGCGCCGATGGCGTTGTCGCCGCTCGTCGTCACCGTGCCGTCGGTCATGGAAATCAGCGAGCCGGGTACGAAGAAGCTGCTGTTTCGCCCATCCGACATCAATCCGTGGCTACCCGTGCCGGATGTCGTGACCGAGCTATCGCCGGTGAGGGCAATCACGCCGCCAGCCTTTGGCGTGGTTGCCGTTCGCACGCCCATTGCGTTGGCACCGCTCGTTTCCGCCCGGACCGCCGTACCATTGATCACTCCGCCCGCGGCCAGCAACGCACTCGCGTCCTCTCCGCTCGTCGTGACCGAGGAGCGGTTGACGTTCATGGACGCGGCTGTCGGGTCCGTCGAGCTCGCGTAGCCCAGCGCCGAGATGGCGCCGCCGCCCGGGCGTGAGCCGGGCGCGAATGCTAGCCCCGTTCCAGTGGTCATCACGACGCTGTCGCTTACTGTCAGGCTCGAGCGGGCATTTTTTGACGCACTCACGCTGGCACCGGTGCCATTCGCGCCGCTGGCCTCGATGCGGCTGTTCGAGATCGAAAGCGAGGTGCTGTTGGTTGCCGCCACCGTCGCGGCGTTTTGCACGCTGGACGTCGCTGTCACGTTGTCCACCGCAAGCGACGTATTCGTGCCCGATGTGCTGATGGCATTGGCCCCTTGGTACGTCGCTGGCCCGGATACCGTGTGCGCCTTGCCGTCGCTGAAATTCAGCGTGGCAGCCGCGGAAGCCGCCGGATATAACGATGCGAGAAACAGTAAGCTCGCGGCTACCACGAGCGGCCGGAGAACCCACGAATCGACGTCGCCGCAAGTTGCCGCCTGTTCCCGCGCACAGGCCGATACCGGCGATGACACTTGCGATGCAATGTTCATGATGCTCCTTGAGTCGAGTCGAACCGGTTCGGCAACTGCCGTTTCCGTGCTATTTCGAGATGACTCAAGGATAAAAATCGGGCGTTTTTTGAGATATAGGATTTATCTCAATCAATCTTGTAGATATTGAAATGTCTTGATCACCAAAAACCCGCCTCGGCGATTCTGAACCGGCCTTTTGCTTCGTTTCGTTTCCGCAGGCGCTCAGCGGAACCCGAGCTTGCCGCGCGCCGCGAGGAGCGCGACGAGACTCACGAGCGCCGCGAAGATCAGATAAAAGCTTGGCGCCGCCTTCGATCCCGTCGCGCCGATCAGCCACGCGATGATGAATGGCCCGAAGCCGCCGAAGATCGTCACCGCGACGTTATAGGCAAGCGACATGCCGGTCGTGCGCGTCGCGACCGGGAACATCTCCGACAAAAGACCGGGCAGCGCCGCGAAATAGCCGGTCATCAAGAGCCCGAACCCTGCCTGAATCACGAGCAGCGTGCCAAAGGTCGGATGACCGACGAGAAACGTGAACGCCGGATAGATCAGCACGAGCAACAAGACCGCCGACACCATCATGATCCGCGTGCGCCCGTGCTGGTCGGAGAGATGCCCGACGATCGGCGAGCACACCATCTGGATGGCGCCCGTCAGCAGGATCGCGGTGAACGCCACCGAGGGCGCGAGGCCCAGTTGCTTGATCGCGTAGGTCGGCATGTACAGCACGAGATACGTCGCGACCGTGCCGAGCACCACCACGCCGATCGCAATCACGAGCCGCAGCTTATGCGTGGCGAAGGTGTCGCGCAGGGGCGTCGTCGTGGTTTCGGCGGCGAGGAACTCGGGCGTCTCGTCGAGCCGCGTGCGGATGTAATACGCCACCGGTCCGATCAGCAAGCCGAAGAAGAACGGCACGCGCCAGCCCCACGCATTCATCTGATCGGGCGAGAGCTTCGTTGTCAGCAAGACGCCGAAGATCGCGGCGAGCAGCGTCGTGAGTCCCTGGCTCGCCACCTGCCAGCTTGCAAAGAACCCGCGTCGCCCCGGCACGTGCTCCGCGAGAAACGCGGTAGCGCTGCCGAACTCGCCGCCTGCCGAGAACCCTTGCATCAGCCGCGCGACGACCAGGATCAGCGGCGCAGCGATGCCGATAGAGTGATACGTCGGCAGCACGGCGATGATGAACGTGCCCACCATCATGAGCAGGATGGAGAGCGTGAGCGCGGCCTTGCGCCCTGCCCGGTCGGCGTAGGCGCCGAGCACAATGGCGCCCAGCGGCCGCATGAAGAACGACACGCCGAAGGTGCCGAGCGTGAGCAGCATCGAGACGGTGTCGTTGCCCGCGGGGAAAAACAGCTTCGAAATGACGACGGCGAAAAAGCCGTAGACGACGAGATCGAACCATTCGAGTGCGTTGCCGATCGATGCCGCGATCACGGCGCGCCATGCCGCCGGGCGGGGTATCGGCCGGGTGGCGGGGATACTGCTCATGCTGTCGTCTCCTTTGTCGACCAGAGTTGGCGCTGTCGGCGAGAGTTAGCGCTTTAGCGCTTACTCTCGTCCCATGCGCTTACTCTGGTCCCACACACAGTAAGTCGACCAGAGTTGGCGCTGTCGGCGAGAGTTAGCGCTTTAGCGCTTACTCTCGCCCCATGCGCCTTACTCTGGTGCCATGTCATCTAGTGGTCGAATCAGCGCGCAAAGTGCGTGCCGACTGTGCCACACCGGGATCGACAAAGACAATCCTTTGCAAAAATACAAACGCAAAAAAACCGCTTCGGCGCCGAGGCGCGCGAAGCGGTTCCTGATACTGCGTGCCAGAAAGGCGGCGCTTACTGCTTGATCCCTTCCGCCTGGATATGCAGCGTCGTCTTCAGGCTGAAGCCATACGCCTTGCCGTAATCCATGCCGTAATCGCCGCGATCGAATGTCGCCGACGCTTCGGTGCCGCACACTTCCTTCTTCAGCATCGGGTTCTGGAAGCACTTGAACGATTCGATCTTCAGGTTCAGCGGCTTCGTCACGCCGTGCAGCGTCAGCGTACCGACCACTTCCGTCGGCGTATCGCCGTCGAACTTGATCGACGTGCCCTTGTAGACGGCCGTCGGGAACTTGGCGACGTCGAAGAATTCTGCCTTCTGCAGATGCTCGTTGAGCTTGTCGTTACCCGTATCGATCGAGGTTGCGTCGATGGTCACGTTCACCGTGCCCGTCTTCGCCGCGCGATCGAGCGTCACCGCGCCGCTCGACTTGTTGAACTTGCCGCGCCACGTCGACACGCCGCCGAAGTGGTCAGCCTCGAAGCTCGGATAGGTGTGGTTCGGGTCGAGCTGGTAAGTATCGGCGGCCATCGCGCCGAACGACATGCTGGCGGCCAAAGCGCCCGCTGCGATCAAAAGTTGCTTCTTCAAGTTCTTCTCCAGGATGAGTGTGCCGCTCACTTCTTCGCGGCGACGATGTGAAATTTGATGACGACGTCGTCCGTCACCACCGAGGTGTCCTTCCATTCGCCCGTGCCGACGTCGAATTGCGTGCGCTTGACCGGCAGCGCGCCGTCGAAGGTTTCGGTTGCGCCCTGCTGCGTGACGGTGACGGGTACCGTGACGGTCTGCGATTTGCCCTTGATGGTCAGCTTGCCCGTGACCTTGTACTGGTTCGTGCCGGCCGGCGCGATCGCCGTGGACGCGAACGTGGCGCTCGGGAAGGTGGCGCTGTCGAACCATTCCTTGCCGCGCACCTGCTTGTTGTATTCGTCGTCGCCTAGGTCGTAGCTGCCGGTGTCGATCGAGATGTTGGCTGTCCCCGCCGCCGGTTTTGCCGGGTCGAAGCTGATCTGCGCGGTGAACTTCTTGAACTTGCCGTCGACGGGCACGTTCATCTGCTTCGACGTCGCAATCACCGTGCTCTTGGCGGCATCGACCTGCGCGTAGGCGGCAACGGCCGCCGCGAGCGACGTAGCGGCGACGCCCGCCAGGACCCAACGATAGAGATTCACTTTCATGTCAGCCTTGTCAAAGATGAGGCAAAAAAATACAACCTGTATTGGATAGCAAAATGCGCCTGGAACAATCCGCCGGCGGGAAATGCGCCGCCAACGCACAGGAAACAGTCGGCGCCGACGACTATTTGACGAACGGAATCATGCGTCCGAGCAAGCCGTCGCGATCGACGAAATGATGCTTCAGCGCCGCCAGCACGTGCATGACGACGAGCACGAGCAGCGTGTAATTGAGCCAGACGTGCACGAGGCGCAGCGTGCCTTTGAGCGCCTGGTCCGGTCCGATGAGGGTCGGCAGCGGCAGAATGCCGAGGTACACCACCTGAATACCCGCCGCCGAGCTGTAGAAATAGCCCGAGATCGGGATCACCAGCATCAGCAGATAGAGCACGAAATGCGTGACGTGCGCTGCGGCTTTCTGCCAGGGCGCGACGCCTTCGGGCATCTCCGGCGCGCGATGCGTGGTGCGCCAGAGCACGCGGATCGCCGCGAGCATGAACACCGTGACGCCGATCCATTTGTGCCACGAGAAGTACTTGAGCTTCGTCGGCGTGAAACCGGGGATGTCGGTCATGATCCAGCCGAGCCAGAAGCCGCCGACGATCAACAACGCGATCAGCCAGTGAAGGCCGATTGCCGTGGCGCTGTAGCGTGTCGTCGGCGCGAGTTGTGCGCTGCTTGCCATAAATGACCCACCGAAAGGATTGCGAAAGAGCCGGTTCGTCGCAACGACCGGCATTCAAGGCCGCCATCGTACCCCAACGGCCGCGTTCAGGCTTGGCGCCGAAAAATCATCGGCCGCGAGCCGTCAAGGCCCGTCGCTATTGAGCTTCAGCGATTCTAGCCGTTCAATTCGCCCGCCGCGTTCTACTGCCGCAACGAACTATCCTAGCGATGCAACAGTCCGATGACACCGTGCGCGCGCGACGGTCCAATCCAGTTAAACGTTCGAACGCGCCGTTTCATTCCAGCGGCGAAGGAGACGCACGGGCGCGCGCTGCGTCGCGGCCACGTCATTTGATACCATGCGCACTGGCCCGCCACTTGCTAGAACCGCCCGCTGCCGTTCATTCGGCGCCCCCGCCACGCACGATCGAGGACCTCGGCATTCCAACCCATGAAAGACGTTGACGAGAAACATTCAGTCGATCTGATCGCATGCCACGAATGCGACGCGCTTCTCGCCAAGCGATATCTGCCCAAACGCACGAGCGCGTCCTGTCCGCGCTGCGGGGCGCTGCTGTATCGCGCCGTGTCGTCAAATGTCGACCGGGTTTGCGCGATGACGCTCGCCGCGCTGATCACGTTTCTCATCGCGCAGGCGTTTCCGATCGTCGAACTGGACGCGAACGGCATCGTCTCGGAGACGACGCTGATCGGCGCGATCGTGGCGCTCTGGAGCGAGAACATGCAGGTCGTCGCGATCCTCGTCTTCTGCTCCACGATTCTGTTCCCGCTCACCGAACTACTCGCGCTCCTCTACGTGCTCGTTCCGCTGCGCGCGGGGTACGTGCCGGCCGGCTTCAATCTCGTGCTGCGCGCGATCCAGCTCGTGCGGCCGTGGGGAATGATCGAAGTGTTCATGCTAGGCATCCTCGTCACGCTCGTGAAGATGGTGAGCCTCGCGCGCGTGATTCCCGAAGCCGCGCTGTTCGCGTTCGGCGCGCTCACGCTGATGATCGCGGTGGTCGTAAGTTTTGATCCCGGCGCGCTGTGGGACATCTCCGAACGCCTGCCGAGGCAGCGCGCCCTGCGCATCCGGGCCATCCGTCAGCGTCGCGGTGAGAGTAGCAGCACCGCTTCCGTCAAGAGACACGAGCCATGAACGAACCCGTAAGCAGCAGCCAGCCGGACGCGCCCGATCTGTATTTCACGACCGCGTCGCGCGAAGGACTCGTTTCGTGCCATTCGTGCGGCCGCGTGCAGCCGCGCGCGTACACGGTCGAGCGGCAACGATGCGCGCGCTGCGACGCCTCGCTGCACCGGCGCTATCCCGACAGCATCGCGCGCACGTGGGCGCTGCTCATCACCGCCGCGATCCTTTACATCCCGGCGAACCTGTATCCGGTGATGCATACGGCGTCGATCGTCGGTTCCGAGGACGACACCATCATGAGCGGCGTCGCGCTTTTCTGGAACGACGGCGACTATCCGCTCGCGATGGTGATCTTCATCGCGAGCATCCTCGTGCCGATGCTCAAACTCGGCACGCTCGCGTTTCTCACGTGGTCCGTGCAGACGCGCTCGGTCTGGCGGCCGCGCCAGCGCACGACGCTCTTTCGCGCGGTCGAGCGCATCGGCCGCTGGTCGATGCTCGATATCTTCGTGATCACGCTCACGGTGGCGCTCGTGCGCTTCCGGTCGCTCGCGGTCATCACGGCAGGACCCGGCGCGCTCGCGTTCGCGTCGGTCGTCGTGCTGACGATGATCGCCTCCATGCAATTCGATCCGCGACTCATGTGGGACAACATCGAACCCTCAGGAAAGAAATATGACTAGTCCACAAGGGCCGAACGAGCCTCGCAACGATTCGCCGAACGGCGGCGCGAAAGGCGCCGGCGGCGGCTTACCGCCCAATCTTCCTGAACCGGTGATCGAGCCGAGAAGCCGCTGGCTGCCGTCGCTCGTCTGGGTCATTCCGCTCGTGGCGGCGCTGGTGGGCGTGCTGCTCGTCGTCAAGACGGTGGCCGGGCGCGGCCCGACCATCACGATCAGTTTCGTCAGCGCCGAAGGGCTGGAGCCGGGCAAGACGCGCCTCAAGTTCAAGGACGTCGATGTCGGCACGGTCAAGACGATCACGCTCTCGAAGGACCATTCGCGCGTGCTCGTCGATGTGCAGCTCACGAAGGAAGCCTCCGATTTCGCCGTGAAAGACACGCGCTTCTGGGTCGTGCGCCCGCGCGTCGCGGCAAGCGGCGTGAGCGGATTGTCGACGCTGCTGTCGGGTGCGTATATCGGCGTCGACGCGGGCAAAGCGGAGGAGGAGCAGACGCACTTCGTCGGGCTGGAGACGCCGCCGGCCGTCACCGGCGACCAGAAAGGCCACAAGTTCACGCTGCGCGGCGACTCGCTCGGCTCCATCGACATCGGCTCGCCGATCTACTACCGGCGCGTGCAGGTGGGGCAAGTGGTGGGCTTCAAGCTCGACAAGGACGGCACCGGCGTCACGATGGACGTGTTCGTCAACGCGCCATACGACCAGTACGTCGGCACGAATTCGCGCTGGTGGCACGCGAGCGGCGTCGATCTGCGGCTCGATTCGAGCGGCCTCAAGCTCAACACGCAGTCGCTGGCGACGATCGTGCTCGGCGGCATCGCGTTCCAGACGCCGCCGAACCAGCAGCCCGGCGCGCAGGCGCAGAACAACATGACATTCCGCCTGGGCTCCGACGAAACCGACGCGATGCGCGACCCGGACGGCACGCCGCTGCGCGTGGTGATGAACTTCAACCAGTCGCTGCGGGGCTTGTCGGTAGGCGCGCCGGTCGATTTCCGGGGCATCGTGCTCGGCAACGTGACGAATATCGGCATCGAATACGATCCGAAGTCGCGCAGTTTCCGGATGCCCGTCACGCTCAACATCTACCCGGACCGCCTCGGCACACGCGCACGCGAGACGCTGCCCGAGCCGCGCAGCCGCGAGAGCGAGGACTTGCTGCACCGCCTCGTCGATCACGGCCTGCGCGCGCAGTTACGCACCGGCAACCTGCTGACCAGCCAGTTGTACATCGCGCTCGATTTCTTCCCGAAAGCAGCGCCGGCGAAGGTCAATGCATCCGCCGATCCGATCGAGTTGCCGACCGTGCCGAACACGCTCGACGAACTGCAGCTACAGGTGGCGAGCATCGCGAGAAAGCTCGACAAGATCCCGTTCGACGAGATCGGCACGAACCTGAACAGTTCGCTCAAGAACGCGAACAGTCTCTTCAAGCAGCTCGACACGCAGGTCGCGCCCGAGGCGCGCGACACGCTGACGGCCGCGCGCAAGACGTTCGCCGATGCGCAGTCGACGCTGCAGCAAGATTCGCCGCTGCAATCGGACGTTCATCAGGCGCTGCAGGAACTCACGCGGACGCTGCAATCGCTCAATGCGCTCTCCGATTACCTGGAACGCCATCCGGAATCGTTGCTGCGCGGCAAATCTGGAGATAAACCATGAGGTCAGGCGCGTTTCTGATGACGGCGGCCGCGCTGTCGATCCTGGCGGGCTGCGCTTCCTCACCGTCGAGCCGCTTCTACACGCTCGGCGGCGAGGCGCCGTCGGTCTCGACGATGCCGGCGTCGTTCTATATCGAAGTGCCGCCCGTCGACATGCCGCAGCAGGTCGCGAAGAACCAGCTCGTCGTGCAGACAAGCGCCGCGCAGGTGCAGGTGCTCGAGGAGGAGCGCTGGGCATCGCTTCCGGCCGACGAGGTGCGGCGCGCGCTGTCGTCGGATTTGACGCGACAGCTCGGCGCCATCGACGTGTACGGCACGCCACGCCCCGATTCGGTCGCGGTGTATCGCGTGAAGGTGAACGTGCAGCGCTTCGAGTCGTGGCCGGGCGCGCGGGCCGTGATCGACGCCGTATGGAGCGTGCGCGCCGCCGGATCGCAGACCGTGCTGACATGTCGCACGGTCGCGCAGCAGCCGGTCGGCGCGGGCTACGACGCGCTCGTCGCGGGGCATCGGAAGGCAGTCGATCAGCTCGCGGCCGAAATTTCGGCGGGCGTGCGCGCCGTCAGTTCGGTGCCGGTGGCGGCTGTTTCGGCATCGAAAACGGCGGATGGCGCGAAGGCAAGGCCGGCCGCCGTGCTGCCGTGTCCGGTCGGGAAGGCTGCGGCGAGTTGAGGATCGGCGCGGTGCGCGAGCGCGCTGAAACTGTTGTCGTCCAACCACAACGGCGCCACCTCCAAATCACCTTGGCGCCTTGGCGGCCGGTTAAGATCGATCTCCATGACCAATCTTGCTGAAAACCCGCAAAGAAGATGATGAAACTGATCGGTTCGCTAAGCAGCCCGTTCGTCCGCAAGGCGCGGATCGTGATGGCGGAGAAGAAAATCGACTGCGAACTGGTGCTCGAAAACGTCTGGGCGCCCGATTCGAAGATTCACAATTACAACCCGATCGGCAAGGTGCCGTGCCTGGTTCTCGACGACGGCGAAGCCGTGTTCGATTCGCGCGTGATCTGCGAATACGTCGATACGCTGACGCCCGTCGGCAAGCTGTTGCCGCAAGAGCGGCGCGAGCGCACGGAAGTGCGCTGCTGGGAGGCGCTCGCGGACGGCATGCTCGACGCGGCGGTGCTGATCCGGCTCGAAACCGTGCTGCGCGAGGAAGAGCATCGCAGTGCGGCGTGGGTTGCGCGCCAGCAACGCAAGGTCGACGACGGCCTGAAGGCGATGGCGAAAGGGCTCGGCTCGAAGCCGTGGTGCTCGGCGAATCATTTCACCCTCGCCGATATCGCTTGCGGATGCGCGCTCGGATATCTCGACTTCCGCATGCCGGAGAGGAACTGGCGCGAGGACTATCCGAATCTGGAGAAGCATTTCCAGCGACTCTCGCAACGGCAGTCGTTCATCGATACGATGCCGAGCTGATTCAGCTCCGTAATCAAAGAGAGCCACCCGACCGGTGGCTTTTTTTTCGCCGCTACAATCGACTTCATCTACTGATAGATAGATTGGCGGATAAAACTGGCGAAAACGCCGGTACGGTGGCGTACAAATACTGAATTTCACCGGCGACCGCGTGGAAGGCGACCTATATTCGTCCACTCGGCAAAATCCGCCAAAATCTATCTATCTAAAGATAGACAAATGAGCCTGAATGGAACCGAGTTATCCACATTTTTCAACGCTTTGCGACCTGCATAATTTCATCCAGCCGCGCGGGCGTCTGGAAAAGCCGCGCCGCGAGCAGGCTTCCCTGAAACGCTGCAAATAACGCGCGGGCAGCGGCTTCGGGCTGATTGTTTGCGTGCAGCGTCTCCTGGATTTCGCCTTCGGCCAGCACCTTTGCGAGCCAGTTCTCATTGGCCCTGAAAAACGCCTGTACTGCTTGCCGCACATTGTCGGGCAAGGAAGCGATGTCCGCCGCGAGCATGCCGCACAGACAAACGCGATCGCCCTCCTCGCCGATCACTCTCACCAGCACCTTCACATACCGGTCGAGTTTTTTATCGGCGGGGGCGGAGCTGTCGATCGCGTAGATCGACGACATGACGTCCGCGCTATAAGCATTGACCGCTTCGAAGGCCAGATCTTCCTTCGACGGAAAGTAGTAATGGATGCTCGACGTCTTCACCCCGACCCGTTCCGACAGATCGCGATAACTAAATGCGTTGTAGCCGCGCGTCATCAAAAGAGTGCGGGCGTGGTCGAGCACTTGGTCGCGTACGGTATTTTTGTCCATTCGCCGATGATTATCTACTACTAGGTAGACAGTCAAGCGCTTGTATCAAAAAAGGTTTCGCGCGCAGACGGGCAAAAATCTGCGCGAAGAAACGGTCAGCGCGCGCTCAGTAGCGCCGCCTCATTCGCCGGCACTGGCGACGACTCCGTCACAGCCTGCTCGATGATGCCGCCGCCCAGACACACGTCGCCCTGGTAAAGCACCGCCGATTGCCCCGGGGTCACGGCCCATTGCGCCTCGTCGAAACTTAGCTCGAAACGCCCATCCGACGCCGCACCGAAGCTGCACGCAGCATCCGCCTGCCGATAGCGCGTCTTCGCGCCACATGACGCGCCTTCCTCGGGCGCCGATCCGGCGACCCAGCTCGTATTCCCCGCGACGAGCGTGCGCGCGAGCAGCCACGGATGATCGTGCCCCTGCACGACGTAGAGCGTATTGCTCGCCATGTCCTTGCCCGCGACGAACCACGGCTCACCGCTGCCGTCCTTCGCCCCGCCGATGCCGATGCCCTTGCGCTGCCCGAACGTGTAGAACGCGAGCCCGATATGCTCGCCGATGGTCTTGCCATCGGGCGTCTTCATCGGGCCGGGTTGGGTGGGCAGGTAGCGATTCAGGAATTCGCGGAACGGCCGTTCGCCGATGAAGCAGATGCCGGTCGAATCCTTCTTCTTCGCGTTCGGCAGGCCGATCTGCGCGGCGATCTCGCGCACGCGCGTCTTCGGCATCTCGCCGAGCGGAAACAGCGTCTTCGACAACTGCTGCTGATTCAGCCGATGCAAAAAGTACGACTGATCTTTGGTCCAATCCGTGGCCTTGAGCAACTGGAACAGGCCGTCGTGCTCGCGAACGCGGGCATAGTGGCCCGTCGCGATGGTCTCGGCGCCGAGCGACATCGCGTGGTCGAGGAACGCCTTGAACTTGATCTCGGCGTTGCAGAGCACGTCCGGGTTCGGCGTGCGGCCCGCCGAATATTCGCGCAGGAACTCGGCGAACACGCGGTCCTTGTACTCGGCGGCGAAGTTGACGGCTTCCACGTCGATGCCTATCAGATCCGCAACCGACACCACGTCGATCCAGTCCTGGCGCGTCGAGCAGTATTCGCCGTCGTCGTCGTCTTCCCAGTTCTTCATGAAGAGACCGACGACGTCGTAGCCCTGCTCTTTCAGCAGCCACGCCGTCACCGACGAATCGACACCGCCCGACATCCCCACCACCACCTTTTGCTTGCTCATGTTGCTACCGATTTGCTGAAGCGGCGCCGTGGCGGGCATCGAAGGGCTCAGGCCCGCACCACTGGCGCTACCGAATGCGTATGAATGAAGTCGAGCGGCACGCGCCGCCCGGCAAGATAATCGTCGACGCAACGCATGACGAGCGGCGTCCGGTGCCGCGCCGTGCAGGCGCGCAGTTCGTCGGCGGTGAGCCACATCGCGCGGACGATGCCATCATCGAGCTTGCGCCCCACTTCCTCGCCCGCCGATGTGCCACAAAACGTGAAGCGCAGGTAAGTGACGTCACGCCCCGGCCGCGCGAAGTGCGTCATGTAGGCGCCGACTAACGCCTCCGGCACGAAGCGATGCGCGGTTTCCTCCAGCGTCTCGCGGACCACCGCTTCAGCGAGCGTCTCGCCCGCCTCCAGATGACCGGCCGGTTGGTTTATCCGAAGTCCCGCCGACGTGTGTTCCTCGATCACGAGAAAACGTCCGTCCCGCTCGACGATGGCCGCCACCGTCACATGCGGTGCCCAATGGTCTGGTTTCATGGGTCGCTATTTTACCGTTTCGCACACTTTCACGCCCGTAGGTCCAAAACGGCCGCGGGCGCAAGCCTGAAAAACCCGTTGCACAAATGCGCCATTCAAGTGCCGGATCACATTTTTACAATGGCGTTCTTCGGTTACAGTTGCGGTAGCCGTTTGCCCCAGCATTTGAATTTCATAACTCAGCCTAAGTCCCGCGCTTCCTGACCGAACGCGCGCGTAGAACCATGGAGGATTCAAAGATGCACATCGGAGTGCCTGCTGAAACGCGGGCGAACGAGGCGCGCGTCGCCGCGACGCCCGAGACGGTCAAGAAACTCGTATCGCAAGGTCACCGGGTCACGGTGCAAAGCGGTGCGGGCTTGCCGGCGAGCTATATCGACGATGCTTACGCCGTTGCGGGCGCCGAGCTGGTCGATGTGAACACTGCTTTTGCCGCTGAGATCGTTCTCAAAGTCCAGTCCCCGAGCGAAGCCGAATTGCCGTTGCTGAAGTCAGGCAGCGTGCTGGCCGGCATGCTCGATCCCTTCAATACCGACAACACCGCCCGCTTGGCTGCGGCAGGCGTCACCGCGTTCGCGCTCGAAGCCGCGCCACGCACGACGCGCGCGCAAAGCCTCGACGTGCTGTCTTCGCAAGCGAACATCGCGGGCTACAAGGCGGTGCTGGTCGCGTGCAATCTGTATCAGCGATTCATGCCGATGCTGATGACCGCCGCGGGCACGGTGAAAGCCGCGCGCGTGCTAATTCTCGGCGCGGGCGTCGCGGGCTTGCAGGCGATCGCGACGGCCAAGCGCTTAGGCGCCGTGGTCGAAGCGTCCGATGTGCGGCCGGCCGTCAAGGAGCAGATCGAGTCGCTGGGTGCGAAGTTCGTCGATGTGCCCTTCGAAACCGATGAGGAACGCGAAGCGGCAGTGGGTGTCGGCGGGTACGCGCGCCCGATGCCGCCAAGCTGGCTCGCGCGGCAAGCGGCTCAGGTGCACGAGCGTGCGAAGCTCGCCGATATCGTGATCTCCACCGCGCTGATTCCGGGCCGCCCCGCGCCGACGTTGCTGTCCGTCGAAACGGTCAAGCACATGAAGCCGGGCTCCGTGATCATCGATCTCGCTGCGGGCCGTGGTCCCGAGTACGAGGGCAAGAAGGGCGGCAATTGTCCGCTGACCGAAGTCGATCAGGCGGTGATGAAGCATGGTGTGCATATCGTCGGTTATACCAATCTCGCATCAATGGTCGCCGCCGATGCCTCCGCGCTCTACGCACGCAACCTGCTCGACTTCCTCAAGCTGATCATCTCGAAGGAAGGCACGCTCAACATCGATCTCGCGGACGATATCGTCGCGGCCACGCTCCAGTGCCGCGACGGACAAGTCACGCGGCCGGCATCGGCGTAAGGGGACATAGACATGGAAGTGGACATCATCAATCACACGGTGATCAACCTGATCATCTTCGTGCTGGCGATCTACGTCGGCTATCACGTGGTGTGGAACGTCACGCCCGCGCTGCACACGCCGCTGATGGCGGTGACGAATGCGATCTCCGCGATCGTGATCGTCGGCGCGATGCTCGCGACCGGCCTCACGGTCAGCGGCACGAGCAAGTTCTTTGGCACGTTGGCTGTCGTGCTGGCAGCCGTGAACGTGTTCGGCGGCTTTCTCGTGACGAGACGCATGCTCGAAATGTTCAAGAAGAAAGAGCCTAAGAAGCTCGCTTCGGGCAAGGAGGGCGCGCGATGAGCCTCAACGTCGTCACGCTGCTTTATCTCGTCGCCTCGGTGTGTTTCATCCAGGCATTGAAGGGCTTGTCCAATCCGAAGACCGCGCGGCTCGGCAACACGTTCGGCATGACCGGCATGGCGATCGCCATCCTCACGACGCTCGCGCTGATCGTGAAGCAGGCGGCGCTGCTCGGGTCCAATCTTGGCTTCGGCCTCGGGCTCTTGTTTGCTGCGCTGATCATCGGCGGTGCGGCGGGCTCGTACATCGCGGCGAAAGTCGAGATGACGAAGATGCCCGAACTCGTCGCCGCGATGCACTCGCTGATCGGTCTCGCTGCGGTCGCGATTGCGTACGCGGTGGTTGCCGAACCGTCGGCGTTCGGGCTCGCGCCTCCCGGCTATCTGATCCCTTACGGCAATCGCGTCGAGTTGTTCATCGGCACGTTCGTCGGGGCGATCACGTTCTCCGGGTCGGTCATCGCGTTCGGCAAGCTCTCGGGCAAATACAAGTTCCGCTTGTTCAAGGGCGCGCCGGTCGTGTATCCGGGCCAGCACATGATCAACCTGCTGCTCGCGATCGCAATGCTCGGCTTCGGCATCATCTTCATGCTGACGCAATCGTGGCTGCCGTTCGTCGTGATGACGCTGATCGCGTTCGGGCTCGGCGTGCTGATCATCATCCCGATCGGCGGCGCGGATATGCCGGTGGTCGTGTCGATGCTCAACTCGTATTCGGGGTGGGCGGCGGCGGGTATCGGCTTCTCGCTGAACAATCCGATGCTGATCATCGCGGGGTCGCTCGTGGGGTCGTCGGGTGCGATTCTGTCGTACATCATGTGCAAGGCGATGAACCGGTCGTTCTTCAACGTGCTGCTCGGCGGGTTCGGTAATGAAGGCGGTGCGGCGGCTACCGGCGGTTCGACGGAGCAACGCCCGGTCAAATCCGGTTCGGCCGATGATGCCGCGTTCATGCTCGGTAACGCGGAAAGCGTGGTGATCGTGCCGGGGTATGGGCTGGCGGTCGCTCGCGCCCAGCACGCGCTGAAGGAGCTGACCGACAAGCTTGTCGAGAAAGGCATCGACGTGCGTTACGCGATTCACCCGGTCGCCGGACGGATGCCGGGGCATATGAACGTGCTGCTGGCGGAGGCGGAAGTGCCGTACGAACTGGTCCACGAGATGGAGGACATCAACAGCGAGTTCGGTCAGACCGACGTGGTGCTCGTGCTCGGCGCCAACGACGTGGTGAACCCGGCGGCGAAAACCGATCCGACTTCTCCGATCGCAGGGATGCCGATTCTGGAAGCGTACAAGGCGAGGACGATCATCGTGAACAAGCGGTCGATGGCGGCGGGTTATGCCGGTCTCGACAACGAGCTGTTCTATATGGACAAGACGATGATGGTTTTTGGCGATGCGAAGAAGGTCGTGGAGGATATGATGAAGGCAGTGGATTAACCTTCTTCCCACGCCGTCGTATTGAAGCCGAGGCCCCGCAAGTTTAGTTTGCGGGGCCTCGGCGTTTCTGTGTCAGGCCACGACCTCGATAATCGCCCCCGCGTACAATGTCACCTCCCAAGACATCAACGACGCACCTCCCGCCATGCCCCCTGCCCTGTTCGACTGGTTTGTCCCCTGCCCGCGCGGCCTCGAAGTGCCACTCGCGGCCGAGCTTGCCGAAATCGGGCAGCGCCATCTTGGCGGCGCATCCTTCAAGGCAGGCGCGCAAGTCCCGGGCGGCGTGCATTTCAAAGGCGGCTGGACAGCCGGCATGGCGGCGAACCTGCATTCGCGCATCGCGAGCCGCGTGCTCCTGAAAATCGCCCACGGCCCGTATCGCAGCGAAAACGACATCTACGAACTCGCCTACCAGCAGCAATGGGAGCAGTGGTTCACACCGAACCAGACGATGCGCGTCGACATCACCGCGATCAAATCGCCGCTGCGCAGCCTCGAATTCGCGACGCTGCGGGTGAAGGACGCCGTCTGCGACCGTCTGCGCGAACTGAGCGGCTCACGTCCGAGCGTCGATACGCAGCAACCCGACGTGCGCGTCTTCGCGTTCCTCACGATCAACGAATGCACGCTCTACCTCGACACCTCCGGCGACCCGCTCTTCAAGCGCGGCTGGCGGCTCGACAAGGGCGCGGCGCCCCTGCGCGAAAATCTCGCGGCCGGCATCCTGCGCCTGACCGGCTGGACGCCCGGCACGCCGCTCTACGATCCGATGTGCGGCAGCGGTACGTTCCTCGCCGAAGCCGCGCAAGTGGCGCTGAACATCGCGCCGGGCGTCGAGCGCCGGTTCGGCTTCGAGAAGCTGAAGCAATACGACGTCAACGCGTGGCAGAAGCTGAAAGTCGCCGCCGTCGATGCCAAGCGCGCCGCGCGCACCTCGCGCGCCGATCTGCAAATCTTCGGCAGCGACATCTCCGGCGACATGCTCGACAAGGCGCGCGCCAACCTGGACCGCGCGGGGTTGCCGGATTTGTCGCTGAAACAGGTCGACGCCCGCAACATGACGCCGCCCACCGATGCCCCCGGCATCCTGGTCGCGAACCCGCCGTATGGCGAGCGGATCGAAGTGCGAGGCCGCGGCCCGCGCGGCGAAATCCGCGACACGGGACGCGGCCGCCGTGATCGCGACGAAGACGACGAAGCCTTCACCCGCGCCCAGCCCGATCCCGCCGATACCGAGTTCTTCATCTCGTTCGGCAATGCGCTCAAGCAGCGCTTTCCCGGCTGGCGCGCTTACGTGCTCACATCCGACCGCAAGCTGCCGGGCCTCATGCGCCTGCGCGAATCGACGAAAACGCCGCTTTTCAACGGCGCGCTCGAATGCCGCCTGTTCCGCTTCGACCTGATCGCGGGCAGCGTGCGCAATCGTCCGGCGAGCCAGGACGCGCCTCGCGAAGAATGACGCGGCGGCGCCCGCCATTTATACGCGGGCGCTACAATCTGTGGATGAACTCACAGACCGAATCCGCCATCGACGTCTACCGCGCCCGCCGCGAACGCGTGCTCGCGGCGCTCAAGCTTGCGGGCGGCGGCGTCGCCATCGTGCCGACCGCGCCGGAAGTCATGCGCAATCGCGACACCGACTATCCGTATCGCCACGACAGCTACTTCTATTACCTGACGGGCTTCGCCGAACCCGAAGCGACGCTCGTGCTCGACGCGAGCGCCGAGGAAGGCGAACCGTCGTCGATCCTCTTCTGCCGCGAGAAAAACGCCGAACGCGAGACGTGGGAAGGCATCCGCTTCGGCCCGGAAGGCACACGCGACGCGTTCGGTCTCGACGCGGCCTTCGCCATCGATTCGATCGACGAACACATGCCGCGCCTCATCGCCGATTCGCCCGCGCTGCACTATGCGCTCGGCACATCGGCGGAACTCGACGCGAAGGTGCGCGGCTGGCTGTCCACTGTGCGCGCGCAGAGCCGCAGTGGAATCGAAGCCCCGTCGAAGGCGCAGAACCTGCTGCCGCTTCTCGACGAAATGCGTTTGGTCAAGGACGCCCACGAGATCGCGATCATGCGCCGCGCCGGATCGATTTCGGCCGAAGCGCATCGACGCGCGATGCAGGCGTGCCGTCCCGGCCTGCATGAATACGAGCTCGAAGCGGAGTTGCTCTACACGTTCCGCCGCCACGGCGCCCAGGCGCCTGCGTACGGTTCGATCGTCGCGACGGGCGCGAACGCCTGCGTGCTGCACTACCCGGCGGGCAACGCGATCATCCAGGAAAACGACCTGATCCTGATCGACGCCGCGTGCGAGCTCGACGGCTACGCCTCCGACATCACCCGCACCTTCCCCGCGAGCGGCCGATTCACGTCCGCGCAGCGCGAGCTGTACGACATCGTCCTGGCCGCGCAATCGGCTGCGGTCGATGCGACGCGCGCCGGGGTCAGCTTCGACGCCCCGCATCAGGCGGCATTGCGCGTGTTGTCGCAAGGGCTGCTGGATACCGGCATCGTCGATAAAACCAAATTCGCCACCGCCGAGGACGTGATCGCCCAGCGCGCCTATTCGCGTTTTTACATGCATCGGACGGGCCACTGGATCGGCATGGACGTGCACGACGCGGGCGATTACCGCGACCATGAAGGTCCGCTCGACGACCAGGGCGCGCGTCCGTGGCGCACGCTCAAGCCGGGCATGGCGCTGACGATCGAGCCTGGCCTGTACGTGCGCCCCGCCGACGACGTGCCCGAACGCTTCTGGAACACCGGCATCCGCATCGAGGACGACGCCATCGTCACGGCCACCGGCTGCGAGCTGATCACGCGCGAAATTCCCGTCGATGCCGCCGAAATCGAAGCGTTGATGCGCGCGTCGAGGTGAATCCGTAATGACCGAAGCCATTCCCTTCGACTTCGATATCGCGATCGTCGGCGCGGGGCCGGTCGGGCTCGCGCTCGCCGGCTGGCTCGCGCGGCGCAGCGCGACTTCGCGCCTGTCGGTCGCGTTGATCGACGCGCGCACGCCCGAGGCGGCATCTGCCGATCCGCGTTCGCTCGCGCTCTCGCACGGCAGCCGCGTGATGCTGGAGACGCTCGGCTTTCCCGCCGACGCCACGCCGATCCGCCGCATCCACGTCTCGCAGCGCGGGCACTTCGGCCGCACGCTGATCGAGCACGACGAGCACGAACTGCCCGCGCTCGGCTACGTCGCGCGTTACGGGTCGCTCGTGAGCGCGCTCGCGAAGGCGGTGCGCGAGAGCGGCGTCCACTGGCTCACCGAAACGCACGCCCTCCCGCCGATGCAGGACCACGACGGCGTCACGCTGCCGGTGCAATCCGCGAGCGGCGAGCGCACGATCCGCGCGCGCGTTCTCGTAAATGCGGAAGGCGGCTTGTACGAGGATTCGCGCGAACACGCCCGCGATTACGGGCAGACGGCGATCGTCGGGACGGTGAGCGTTGCAGCGCCGCAGCCGAACGTCGCGTGGGAGCGCTTCACGCGCGAGGGCCCGATCGCGCTCCTGCCATGCGGAGGCGCGCGTCACGCCGATTATTCGCTCGTCTGGTGCTGCACGCCTGACGAAGCCGCGCGCCGCGCCGAGCTTCCCGACGAGGCGTTCCTCGCCGAACTCGGCGCCGCGTTCGGCGAGCGCATGGGCCGCTTCACGCAGATCAAGGGCCGCGCCACCTTTCCGCTCGGGCTGAACGCGCTGCATGCGCTCGTCGAGCGGCGCACGGTCGCGATCGGCAACGCGGCGCAGACGCTGCATCCGGTCGCCGGGCAGGGCCTGAACCTCGGCCTGCGCGACGCCCACGCACTCTGCGACGCGCTCTCCATCGACGGCGCTACGCCGCTTGCGCTTGCGCACTTCGCGCAGCGCCGGGCGCTCGACCGGCGCCTGACGATCGGCGCGACCGATACGCTCGCGCGCGTGTTCACCATCGATTTTCCGCCGCTCGCCGCGCTGCGCGGGCTCGCGTTGACGGCGCTGGAATTCCTGCCGCCGGTGAAGACGGCGCTCGCCAGGCAGATGATGTTCGGGCAGCGGCGCTGAACGGCAACGCCGAATCTGCGAATCATCGAAAGGCTCGGCCAGCGGGGCGCCGAGCGCTCGCCGGTGTGCACCGCCCCACGCCATCCACCCCGACTTATCCCCCTCCCGACCCCCGACTTTCATAGAAGATTTAAAGACTTGCATGCGATTGCACTTAAATTCAGCAACGCGTTCGCGTTAAAATAGCTGTTTTCCTAACGCATTATCGTGTCCGCCGTGTCATGCGGACGCCGCCCGCCTTCATGCCCAGCATCGGTTCACACGTTCTTCGCAACAATCTTTTCGTCGCGCCGATGGCGGGCGTCACCGACCGCCCGTTCCGGCAGTTGTGCAAGCGCATGGGCGCGGGATACGCAGTGTCGGAGATGGTCGCGTCGAACGCGCAGCTCTGGAAAAGCGAGAAGACGATGCGCCGCGCGAACCACGCCGGCGAAGTCGAGCCGATCTCCGTGCAGATCGCCGGCGCCGATCCGCAGATGCTGGCTGAAGCCGCGCGTCACAACGTCGCGAACGGCGCGCAGATCATCGACATCAACATGGGCTGTCCCGCGAAGAAGGTCTGCAATGTCGCGGCGGGTTCCGCGCTCTTGCAAAACGAGGCGCTCGTCGCGCGGATCGTCGAGGCGGTGGTGCAGGCGGTCGGCGTCGGGCCGGATGCCGTGCCCGTCACGCTGAAAATCCGCACCGGCTGGAATCGCGAGAACAAGAACGCGCTGAACATCGCGCGGATCGCCGAGAACGCGGGCATCGCTATGCTCACCGTCCACGGCCGCACCCGCGCCGACCTCTACAAGGGCGACGCGGAATACGAAACCATCGCGGCGGTGAAGGCGTCGGTGAAAATTCCCGTGGTCGCGAACGGCGACATCGCCACGCCGGAAAAAGCGCGCGACGTGCTCGCCGCCACCGGCGCCGACGCCATCATGATCGGCCGCGCGGCGCAGGGCCGGCCGTGGCTGTTCCGCGAGATCGAGCACTTCCTTTTGACCGGCGAGCGCATGCTGCCGCCGCGCATCGACGAGATCCAGCAGGTGATGAACGAGCACCTCGAAGACCACTACGCCTTCTACGGGGAATTCACGGGCGTACGCACTGCGCGCAAGCACATCGGCTGGTACACTCGCGGCCTTTCTGGCGCCAATACGTTCAGGCATCGCATGAACACGCTGGATACCACACGAGAACAATTGCTCGCCGTCAACGAATTCTTCGACGCTCAAAAAGCGTTGTCCGACCGTCTCGTCTATGTTGACGAAGCGCTCGGGCCGGAGGAAGCCGGGGATGAAGAATCGTGCGACGGGCAGAACACCACAGACCGAATTGCCGCATGAGCAGACATAACATCGAACAATGCGTCCGCCAGAGCCTGGACAACTATTTTCAGGATCTCGACGGCTCCAATCCGCACGACGTCTACGACATGGTGATTTCGTGCGTCGAAAAACCGTTGCTCGAGGTGGTCCTCGAGCAGGCGGGCGGCAACCAGTCGCTCGCGGCTGAATATCTCGGCATCAACCGCAACACGCTGCGCAAGAAGCTGCAACAGCACGGACTGATTTGATCCGCAGGGCCACGGCTCAAGGCCCGTTCCGCATCCCTACTTCGGTTTCAGCCTTCATCATGATCAAGCAAGCGCTCATTTCCGTTTCCGACAAGTCCGGCATCGTCGATTTTGCGAAATCGCTGTCGGACCTCGGCGTCAAGCTCCTGTCGACCGGCGGCACGGCGAAACTGCTCGCCGACTCGGGTCTGCCCGTCACCGAAGTCGCCGATTACACCGGCTTCCCGGAAATGCTCGATGGCCGCGTGAAGACGCTGCATCCGAAAGTGCACGGCGGCATCCTCGCGCGCCGCGACCTGCCGGAACACATGGCCGCGCTCGAACAACACGAGATCCCGACGATCGACCTGCTCGTCGTGAACCTGTATCCGTTCGTGCAGACGGTGGCGAAGGAAGAGTGCTCGCTGGAAGACGCGATCGAGAACATCGACATCGGCGGTCCGACGATGCTGCGCTCGGCGGCGAAGAATCATCGCGACGTGACGGTCGTCGTCGACCCGGCGGACTACAAGACCGTCCTCGACGAAATGCGCACGAACGGCAATTCGGTCGGTTACGCGACGAATTTCAAGCTCGCGACGAAGGTTTTCGCGCACACCGCGCAGTACGACGGCGCGATCACGAATTACCTGACGAGCCTTACCGACGAACTGCGCCACGCCGACCGCAACACGTATCCGTCGACGTTCAACCTCGCGTTCGAGAAGGTGCAGGACCTGCGCTACGGCGAAAATCCGCATCAAAGCGCGGCGTTTTACCGCGATTTGACGACGCCCGCTGGCGCGCTGGCGAACTACAAGCAGTTGCAGGGCAAGGAACTGTCCTACAACAACATCGCCGACTCCGACGCCGCGTGGGAATGCGTGAAAACCTTCGACACGCCCGCCTGCGTCATCATCAAGCACGCGAATCCGTGCGGCGTGGCGATCGGCGCGAACGCTCACGATGCGTACGCGAAGGCTTTCCAGACCGATCCGACGTCGGCGTTCGGCGGGATCATCGCGTTCAATCGCGAAGTCGACG
This sequence comes from Caballeronia humi, assembly GCF_001544475.1. Taxonomy (GTDB): domain Bacteria; phylum Pseudomonadota; class Gammaproteobacteria; order Burkholderiales; family Burkholderiaceae; genus Caballeronia; species Caballeronia humi. The sequence goes on from NZ_FCNW02000001.1 coordinate 375,889, forward strand.
AAGCGGCGGCGCAGGCGGTCGCGAAGCAGTTCGTCGAAGTGCTGATCGCGCCCTCGTTCAGCGACGCCGCGAAGCAGGTGTTCGCCGCGAAGCAGAACGTGCGCTTGCTGCAAATCGCGCTCGGCGACGGCCACAACGCGTTCGACCTGAAGCGCGTCGGCGGCGGGCTGCTCGTACAGTCGCTCGACTCGAAGAACGTGCAGCCGCATGAGCTGCGCGTCGTAACGAAGCGCCATCCGACGCCGAAAGAAATGGACGACCTGATGTTCGCGTGGCGCGTGGCGAAGTATGTGAAATCGAACGCGATCGTGTTCTGCGGTGGCGGCATGACGCTCGGCGTCGGCGCGGGGCAAATGAGCCGCGTGGATTCGGCGCGCATCGCGAGTATCAAGGCGCAGAACGCGGGGCTCACGCTGACGGGCTCGGCGGTGGCTTCGGATGCGTTCTTCCCGTTCCGCGACGGCCTCGACGTCGTCGTGAACGCGGGCGCGACCTGCGTGATCCAGCCCGGCGGCTCGATGCGCGACGACGAAGTCGTCGCCGCCGCCGACGAGCACAACGTCGCGATGATCCTCACCGGCACGCGCCACTTCCGGCACTGACCGTCGCGCACGCCGGCCGCCTCGCGCGCGCCGGCGTTGCCGCAATCGCGCGCGGCGCCGACAATAGGGCCTGTCCATTTCCCACCGAGGCCACTTCTCCGATCCCATGCGAATCCTCGGCATAGACCCGGGCCTGCGCGTCACCGGCTTCGGCGTCATCGACAAGACCGGCCACACGCTGACCTACGTGACGAGCGGCGTCATCAAGACCGCCGATGCCGACCTCCCGTCGCGCCTGAATACGATCTTCGAAGGCATTTCGACGCTCGTCGCGCAGCACGCGCCCGACCAGTCGGCGATCGAAAAGGTGTTCGTCAACGTGAATCCGCAATCGACGCTGCTCCTCGGCCAGGCGCGCGGCGCCGCGATCTGCGGTCTGGTTGCCAGCGGCGTGCCGGTCGCGGAATATACGGCGTTGCAGTTGAAGCAGGCGGTCGTCGGATACGGGCGCGCCACCAAGGAACAAATGCAGCAGATGGTCGTGCGCCTGCTCAACCTCACGGGCGTGCCCAGCACCGACGCCGCTGACGCCCTCGGCATGGCGATCTGCCACGCGCACGGCGGCGGCGCGCTCGCGACGCTCGGCGGCATCGCGCCATCGCTCGCGAAGAAAGGCCTGCGCGTGCGGCGCGGGCGGCTCATCGGTTAAATCGCGGTTAATCCACTTTTTCACGAAGCTCACCATGATCGGTCGCATCGCCGGCGTTCTGCTGGAAAAAAATCCGCCGCATCTGCTCGTCGATTGCGGCGGCGTCGGGTATGAAATCGCCGTGCCGATGAGCACGTTCTACAACCTGCCGCACAACGGCGAGAAGGTCGTGTTGCTCACGCAACTGATCGTGCGCGAGGATGCGCATCTGCTTTACGGTTTCGGCACCGCGCAGGAACGCACGACGTTTCGCGAACTGCTCAAGATCAGCGGGATCGGCGCGCGGATGGCGCTCGCGGTGCTGTCGGGTATGAGCGTCCAGGAACTCGCGCAGGCTGTGACGCTGCAGGACGCCGCGCGCCTCACGCGCACGCCGGGCATCGGCAAGAAGACGGCCGAGCGGTTGCTGCTCGAACTGAAGGGGAAACTCGGCGCGGATCTCGGTGCCGTGGCAGGCGCGATAGCGGTCTCGGATCACGCGAGCGATATTCTGAATGCGTTGCTCGCGCTCGGGTATTCGGAGAAGGAAGCGCTCGCGGCGGTGAAGAACATGCCAGCGGGAACGGGGGTGTCCGAGGGGATCAAGCTGGCGTTGAAGGCGTTGTCGAAGAGTTGACCTTACGACGCCCGCGCGGACTATCGCTCGCGCGGGCGTTGTAGCTTTTAGGCGTCGAGATCGCTCAGCTTCGCGCCGAAGTTGATGTGAAACGGCGCGCCGTCGAGCACCAGCGCAGGCACGGACACCACGCCGGCGCGCTTCGCGTCGCCGAGGCGATCCGGTTGAGTACCGAGATGCACGACTTCGACGTCGAACTGTTTCGGGTCGAGCGCCGTGACGAATTGCTGTTCAGCGGACACGCAGACCGGACATCCCGCGTGATAGAAGACTGCTTTCGATTTCATGATTGTTCCTTTTTTATGGATGGACTCGCTGAGTCCTGAAATGCGCGAGGCCGCGTTCAGCGGGCCAGCGCCTGGTCGAGGAGCCGCGCCAGTTCGACGCGCGACTCCATGGATGCCGCCACGAGAGGCAGGCGCGGTGCGCCCGCATCGAAGCCGCGTAAAGAGAGTCCCGCTTTGACCGTCGTCGGCAGGCCGCCCTTCAGGATGAATTGCAGCACCGGCAACTGCTGGTAAAACACGCGTCGCGCCGTATCGAAATCGCCGGCGCGCGCCGCCTGGTAGAGCTCCAGCACCTGCGCGGGAATCAGGTTCGCGGCGGCCGTGCACCAGCCCGTCGCGCCCGCGGCGAACGCCTCCAGCGCCAGCGGATTGCAGCCGTTGTAGAACCGGATGCGGTGATCCGAAAGCTGCGCGATGCGATGCATGCGCTGGATGTCGCCGGTGCTTTCCTTCACCATGGTGACGTTGTCGATCGCGTTCACCATGCGCACGATGAATTCCGGCTGCATGTCCACGCCGCTCGTCGCGGGATTGTTGTAGAGCATGATCGGCGTGTCGGTTGCGCGTGCGACCGCGCTGACGTGCTCGAAAATCTCCGCCTCGCTCAGTTTCCAGTACGACACCGGGAGCAACATCACGGCATCGCTGCCGCGCTGCGCAGCGAAACGCGCGCGCTGCACGGCGCCCGCTGTCGTCAAGTCGGACACACCGACGATCACCGGCACGCGTCTGTTCGCCTGCTCGATTGAAATCGCCGCGACGCGTTGCCACTCGGCCTCCGTCAGATACGCGCTTTCGCCCGTGCTGCCGAGCGGCGCAATCGCGTGCGCGCCGTCGTCGATCAGGCGGTCGATCAGGCGCCGCAGCGCGGTTTCGTCGACGGAGCCGTCGGCGGCGAAGGGCGTCACGGGGTACGCGATGATGCCGTGGAATTGCGAAGGGCTTTCGGTCATGGTCGGGTTCTTCGTAGTGTTGAGGAGGTTCACGCGAGACAGTCCGCGTGCGTGCGCAGCGCCCGGCGCGCGTAATACGCGAACGCGGCGGCGTGGCGCTTGTCGGTCGTGATCCAGTTGCGCGCCTCGATCGCGAGTTCCGGCGGCATCGGCTTGATGTCGCCCGCGCTCATCGCGAGCAGTTGCAGGCGCGCGGCGCGCTCGATGAGCATTGCGAGCACGCACGCCTCCTCGATCGTCCGGCCGGTGACGACGTGCCCGTGGTGCGCAAGCAGCACCGCCCGTTTGTCGCCGAGGGCGCGCGTGATCATCTCGCCCTCCTCGTTGCCGACGGGAATGCCCGGCCACTTCGGCAGGAACGCGCAGTCGTCGTAGAGCGGACAGGTGTCCATGTGCGAGACGACGAGCGGCGTCTCCAGCATCGACAGCGCGGCAACGTGCGCCGGATGCGTGTGAACGATGCAGTTCACGTCGCTGCGATGCCGGTAGATCCACGTATGAAAGCGGTTCGCGGGATTCGCCATGCCGGCGCCCTCGATCACGTTCAGGTCCTCGTCGACTTCGAGCAGATTGCGTTCGCTGATCTCGTCGAAACCGAGGCCGAGCTGCTGCGTGTAATAGCGCCCGGGCGTGCCGGTGCGGCACGTGATCTGTCCGGCGAGGCCGGAATCGTGTCCGCCGTCGAACAGGATGCGACACGTCAGCGCGAGTCTTTGCCGATCGCTCCACGCGTTATCGGCGATTGCGTGTTGCATCCGCCGATGCGCCAGTTCGACGAGTTCGGATTTCGCTGCTTCAAGACTGTTTGCCATCTATGACTCCGTGCCAGAATTGCGGCTTCACTTCACCGCGCGTTTGATCGATAGGACACAGAGTAAACTACATGACACTTGGTGTCATAGCCAATCAATGATTTCTATGCGATTCCATCGAAAAGCCCTATGAGCGTCCGATTGAAGATGTTGCGCAAGCAAAGCGGCATGACGCTCGACACGCTCGGCCAGCTCACCGGCCTGACGAAGAGCTATCTGTCGAAGGTGGAGCGCGGCTTGAGCACGCCGTCGATTTCGGTCGCGCTCAAGCTCGCTGAGGCGTTGCGGGTGGACGTCGAGAGCCTGTTCGCCGGCCGCGCCGCGCGCGAACCCGTGACGATCGTGCGCAAGACCGAACGCATCGCGCTGTCGGGCGGCGCCGAGGGCGGCGAGCCACGCGTGCAGATGATCGGCGGCGGCCCGGACGAACGCGCGCTGCTGCCGTTCGTGCTGCGTCCGCCCGCGGATTTCGCGGCATCGACGTTCAAGGAGCATGCGGGTGACGAGTTCCTGTTCGTGCATCGCGGCGCGATCGAAGTGGAAGTCGGCGGAGAGACGATCGCCCTCAAGACCGGCGACGCCATGCATTTCAACGCCGCGCTGCCGCACCGCATCCGCACGCTCGGCGCGGTGCAGGCGGAAGTGCTGGTGGTCGTCGCGGGTAATGGGGACGGCGCGCACGAGTCCGACGAAACGTAGCCTCTACGTCGCAAAACTACGCCTGTACAATCGAAAACATGATCGAAACCGACAAACTCGCCGCCGAACGCATCATCTCGGCCACGCCCGTCTCGCCGAACGAAGAAGCGTTCGAGCGCGCGCTGCGCCCGCGCCAACTGGATGAATACGTCGGCCAGGAGAAGGTGCGCGGCCAGCTCGAAATCTTCATCGAGGCGGCGAAGCGTCGCTCCGAAGCGCTCGACCACGTGCTGCTGTTCGGCCCGCCGGGGCTCGGCAAGACGACGCTCGCGCATATCATCGCGCGCGAAATGGGCGTGAATCTGCGGCAGACGTCGGGGCCAGTTTTGGAGCGCGCGGGCGATCTCGCCGCGCTTCTCACGAATCTCGAAGCCAACGACGTGCTGTTCATCGACGAGATTCACCGGCTCTCACCGGTCGTCGAGGAAATCCTGTACCCGGCGCTCGAGGATTATCAGATCGACATCATGATCGGCGAGGGGCCCGCTGCGCGCAGCGTCAAGCTCGATTTGCAGCCGTTCACGCTTGTTGGCGCCACGACGCGCGCGGGCATGCTGACGAATCCGCTGCGCGATCGCTTCGGGATCGTGTCGCGGCTCGAGTTCTATAACGCGAGCGAATTGGCGCGGATCGTGACGCGCTCGGCGTCGCTATTGAAGGCGGAAATCGTTCCGGAAGGCGCGCTGGAGATCGCGAAACGCGCGCGCGGCACGCCGCGGATCGCGAACCGGCTGCTGCGGCGCGTGCGCGATTTCGCCGAGGTGAAGGCCGACGGCAACATCACGGCGTCCGTCGCCGATGCCGCGCTGAAAATGCTCGACGTCGATGCAGTCGGCTTCGATCTGATGGACCGCAAGCTGCTCGAAGCGATTCTGCACAAGTTCGACGGGGGTCCGGTCGGCGTGGACAACCTGGCGGCGGCGATCGGTGAAGAGCGCGACACGATCGAAGACGTGCTCGAGCCTTACCTGATCCAGCAGGGTTATTTGCAGCGCACGCCGCGCGGGCGTGTCGCTACGTTGCTGACGTATCGCCACTTCGGCCTGGCCGCACCTGACGCGGGCCCGATCCGCGATCTGTGGGACGCGAAGGGGCGCTGAATCAGGCGGTTTTGCGCAGTTCGTCGTCGCTGCTACCCGTCGACAGATGCGCAATATCGCCCCAAGCGACGACCTTCGCCGCGCCGCTCTCAAACTCCACGACATTCACGCTGCCATTGAGCAGCGGCCACTTGCGCGGGTCCCTCAGCGGAATCTGCATCGCGAACCGGTAGACGCAATCGAGCACGCCGCCGTGCGCCACCAGCGCGATGCGCCCGCCCGGATGTGCCGCCACGATCGGCTCGACCGCATGAAGCACGCGATGATAGAACACGCGCTGCGACTCGCCGCCGGGCGGCGCGAAGCCCGGATCGCGGGTCTGCCATTCGACGTATTCCTCGGGAAACTTGTCGTTGATTTCGTCGCTGTCGTGGCCCTGGAATGCGCCGTACCAGCGCTCGCGCAAGCCTTCGCTCAGTTGCAGCGGGAGGCCGAGCGCATCGGCGAAAGGACGCGCCGTCTGCTGCGCGCGCTGCAAATCGCTCGAATAGACCGCGTCGAGCCGCGCGCCCGCCGCTCTTTCCCGCTCGAAACGCGCCGCCAGTTGCGCGGCCTGCGCGAGCCCGGTCGCGTTGAGCGGGATATCAATGTGGCCCTGGATGCGCTTGATGCGGTTCCAGTCGGTTTCGCCGTGGCGGATGAAGAGAATCTGCGTGGTCATTTGCGCGTTGTCTTGATGTCGGGATGGATCGCGCGCGTCGCCACGATCACGGTTGGACTTGCAGCCAGAAGGTGACCGGCCCGTCGTTGACGAGCGACACCTGCATGTCGGCGCCGAATTCGCCGGTCTCGACGATCGGATGTTTCGCCCGCGCCTCTGCGACGAAGTAGTCAAAGAGACGCTTGCCCTCGTCCGGCGGCGCGGCAGGCGTGAAGCTCGGGCGCAGGCCGCTCGACGTATCGGCGGCGAGCGTGAATTGCGAGACGAGCAGCACGCCGCCCGCGCGCCCATTCCCGTCGATGTTCTGCACCGGCAGGTTCATCTTGCCGGCGGCATCGCTGAACACGCGGTACGCGAGCATCTTCGTGAGGAGCTTGTCGGCGGCGGCTTCGGTGTCGTTGCGTTCGGCGCAGACGAACGCGAGCAAGCCCGCGTCGATCGCGCCGGTTACGCGATCCGCGACGCGCACTTCCGCGCGCCGCACCCGCTGGATGAGCGCGATCACCTTAAGCGGTGAGCGTGACGCGCGCGAAGCGGCGCTTGCCGACCTGCACGACGAATTCGCCCGCTTCGACTTTCAGACCGCGATCTGAAATAACCTCGCCGTCGATCTTCACACCGTTCTGGTCGATGTTGCGCAGCGCCTCGCTCGTCGACGGCACGAGCCCCGCCTGCTTCAGCAACTGCCCGATTGCAAGCGGCGCGCCGGACAGCTTCACGCTCGGAATATCGTCCGGCACGCCGCCCTTCGCGCGGTGGTTGAAGTCTTCGAGCGCGCGCCCGGCATCGGCCGCCGAATGGAACCGCGCGACGATTTCCTGCCCGAGCAGCACCTTGAAATCGCGCGGATTGCGCCCTTCGCCGGCTTCCTTCTTGAACTGCGCGATCTCCTCGATGCTGCGGAACGACAGCAGTTCGAAATAGCGCCACATCAGCGTGTCGGAGATGCTCATCAGCTTGCCGAACATGTCGGTCGGTTTTTCGCTGATGCCGATGTAATTGTTCTTCGACTTCGACATCTTCTCGATGCCGTCGAGCCCTTCGAGCAGCGGCATCGTGAGAATGCACTGTTGTTCCTGCCCGTACTGCTTCTGTAGTTCGCGGCCGACGAGCAGGTTGAACTTCTGGTCCGTGCCGCCGAGTTCGAGGTCCGAATTCAGCGCGACCGAGTCGTAGCCCTGCATCAGCGGGTACAGGAACTCGTGGATCGAGATCGGCACGCCGCCCTGAAAGCGCTTCGTGAAGTCCTCACGTTCGAGAATGCGCGCGACGGTGTAACGCGACGCGAGCTTGATCATGCCGTCGGCGCCGAGCGGCATGCACCACTCGCTGTTGTAGCGGATCTCGGTCTTCTCGCGGTCGAGCACGAGCGAAGCCTGCTCGAAATACGTCTTCGCGTTCGATTCGATCTGCTCGCGCGTGAGCGGCGGGCGCGTCGCATTGCGGCCCGACGGATCACCGATCAGCGACGTGAAATCGCCGATCAGGAAAATCACGTGATGGCCGAGATCCTGCAATTGCCGCATCTTGTTCAGCACGACCGTGTGGCCGATGTGAATGTCCGGCGCGGTCGGATCGAGGCCGAGCTTGATGCGCAGCGGCTTCTTCGTCGCGGCGCTCCTTGCGAGCTTCTGCGCGAATTCGTCTTCGATCAGCAGTTCGTCGGCGCCGCGCCTGGCGATTGCGAGCGCGGCGCGTACTTCGTCGGTGATGGGGAAAGCGGGCGCGGCGGGCGCGTTGGATTCAGTGGTCATGCTTGCGGCTTCTGGATTGAATGTGATTCGATGGCCGGCGCAACTGGCGGCGGCGCGAAAGTCGACGGGCCGGCGAAAACGCTAGCGCAAACGGCTGGGGCAGGCACGCGGCGAAAGGCGCGCGATGCGCTGCAATCCCTTGTTCAGGCACAGGATTTTACGCGATGACGCCTCGCTTCGCCCCGCTTTCGACCGCGCGCGCCGATTCTGAAGCGACTTACCGATTTCACCCGATGCGCGGATAATCGCGCTTTATTGGCGAAATCGGCATCGACAGGAGACGAGCGTGGGACGAAAAACCGAGGCAATCGAAACCGGCAAGGCGGACGGCGTGTACTTCGGTTTGATGTCGGGGACGAGCATGGACGGCGTCGACGGCGTCGCGGTTCAGTTCACGACCGGCAAGCCGCCCGTCGTGATCGGCGAGGCGCACGTGAGCTTTTCGCAGGGCATGCGCGACGCGCTCTTCGCCTTGCAGACGCCCGGCGAGAACGAAATCGAGCGCGCGGCGCTCGCGGCGAACGCGCTCGCGACGCGCTACGCCGTCTGCTGCCACGAACTGCAGAGCATGAGCAACTGCTCGGCCACGAAGGTGCGCGCGATCGGCGTGCACGGGCAGACGGTGCGGCATCGGCCGGAAAAGGGGTACACGACCCAGATCAACAACCCGGCGCTGCTCGCGGAAATGACGAACATCGACGTGATCTCCGATTTCCGCAGCCGCGACGTCGCCGCCGGCGGCCAGGGCGCGCCGCTCGTGCCGGCGTTCCACGCGACCGTGTTCGGTGCGCCGGGCGAGACGCGCGTCGTCTGCAATCTGGGCGGGATCAGCAATATCACGGTGTTGTCGGCGAACGGCGCGGTGCGCGGTTTCGATTGCGGCCCGGCGAACGCACTGCTCGACGAGTGGGCGCACCGGCATCTGAAACGTCCCTACGACGAGGGCGGGCAGTTTGCGGCGCAGGGACAGGTGCATCGGCCGCTTTTGAACGCGCTCCTCGACGAACCGTTTTTCGAGCAGGCGCCGCCCAAAAGCACCGGCCGCGACCTGTTCAACCCGGCGTGGCTCGACGCGAAACTCGCGGCATTCGCCAACGTCCCGCCCGCCGACGTGCAGGCGACGCTCGTCGCACTGACGGCGGTGAGCGTCGCGCGCGAGATCGAACGCCATGCCTCCGATGTGCGCGCGGTGTACGTCTGCGGCGGCGGCGCACGCAATCCGGTGCTGATGAGCGCGATCCAGCAGGCGCTGGAGGAAAGCGGCGTGTCGGGCGTCCCCGTGATGACAACCGAAGCGCTTGGCGTTCCGCCGCAGCAGGTCGAGGCGTTGGCGTTCGCGTGGCTCGCGATGCGCTGTATAGCGCGCGAACCGGGAAATATCGCGGCGGTGACGGGCGCGGCGGGCGAGCGGGTTCTGGGCGCGATTTATCCGCATTGAGCTTGAAATAAAAAACGGAGCCCGCAGGCTCCGCTTTTTCATACCGCTTTGGTGCTAAAGAATCACACCGAGAACGACGATCCGCAACCGCAAGTCGTCGACGCATTCGGGTTCTTGATCACGAACTGCGCGCCGTTGAGGTCGTCCTTATAGTCGATCTCCGCGCCGACCAGATACTGATAGCTCATCGAGTCGATTAGCAACTGGACACCGGCCTTGTCCATCACGGTGTCGTCTTCATTGACGGCTTCGTCGAACGTGAAGCCGTACTGGAAACCCGAACACCCGCCGCCCTGCACGAACACGCGCAGCTTCAGGTCCGGATTGCCTTCCTCGTCGATCAGTTGCTTGACCTTGTCAGCGGCCGCGTCGGTGAAGACGAACGGCATCGGCATTTCGGTCGTGGGGGTGTCGGTGACAGCGTTCATTCGAACTCTCCAAAAAAGCTTCTATCCGTCATTGTAGGGCCGATCTCAATATCGTGCTGGAAGCCCATGAAATCAATGGGCTATATCGATATAGATGGCGCTTGCGGACGAATCCGTGTCGCAAAAAATAAAAAGCCGCCGGCGCATGACGCCAGCGGCTTTTCGCAGCGATTCGCCCAGCGGACGAAAAGCGCGATACGGCTTAACGCTTCGAGAATTGCTTCCTGCGGCGTGCCTTGTGGAAACCGACCTTCTTACGTTCCACTTCACGCGCGTCACGCGTCACGAAGCCAGCGCTCGACAGCGTCGGCTTGAGCGTTGCGTCGTAGTCCATCAGTGCGCGCGTGATGCCGTGGCGAACCGCGCCGGCTTGACCCGTTTCGCCGCCGCCCGCCACGTTGACCTTGATGTCGAACGTGGTGGCGTGGCTCGTCAGTTCGAGCGGCTGGCGCACGATCATCAGCGACGTTTCGCGCGAGAAGTAGTCGGCGATGGGCTTGCCGTTGACGATGATGTCGCCCTTGCCTGCCTTGATGAAGACACGAGCGACGGCGCTCTTGCGGCGGCCCGTACCGTAGTTCCAGTTACCGATCATGTGGGCTCCCCTTAGATCTCGAGCGCTTTAGGCTGTTGAGCCGTATGCGGATGCGTTGCGTCGGCGTAGACCTTCAGCTTCTTGATCATCGCGTAGCCGAGCGGACCCTTCGGCAGCATGCCTTTGACCGCCTTCTCGAGCGCGCGGCCCGGGAAACGCTCTTGCATCTTGCCAAACGTCGTTTCGTAGATGCCGCCCGGGTAGCCCGAGTGACGATAGTACTTCTTGTCGGTTGCCTTGTTGCCCGTGACCTTCAGCTTGCCGGCGTTAATGATGACGATGAAATCACCAGTGTCGACGTGCGGGGTGAACTCGGGTTTGTGCTTGCCGCGAAGACGGCGTGCCACTTCGCTGGCGACACGGCCGAGAACCTTATCCGTCGCGTCAATCACGTACCATTCACGCGTCACCTCATGGGCTTTTGCGGAAAACGTTTTCATGATCGATCCAAAAAATTAACTGTGCCCTTGCTGTCCCGCTTGTATATAAGTTGCGCATCGAGGCGCGTGCAGGCTCTCCCTGATTCCCCTTCGCGGGCATTGTGCGAAGAGAACTTTGAATTATAAGGGGATTTTGCATGCTGCGTCAAAAGTTGCGCGATCTGTGACGTGACGAACGAGGACCGGACGAAAAAAAGCCCGAGCATCTGAGGCTCGGGCTGAATCCACCAGGAGGAGGTGGAGGAGACGCGGTAGATTCGTCTAACTGCGACAACCAATGAGCAGAGTATAGGTAGCAGTCTTCTGTCAAGCAATAAAATTCGCATCATGAGATTGTTTTCCGTAATGTGATATCGACGAACGTCCGCACACCTCCGCGTAATTCCTCTCTAAAACAATGACTTGTGTTAGCCATGCAAGCAAATCTGAAATTCGCGAGCGGTCTAGAGGTTCTCTTCGGATTTCATTACGGTCCACGTGGTCCCCGGCACTATTTCGCTAATCAGCATCCGTCAACCCGGAGTTGCGCGGAGCGTGGGCATCTTGCGAAACGACAAACAGCTACAATAATCCGCTTGAAAAACAACGTAGCAAGCGCGCTGGAGCCTGAGATGGAATGCAAAGTTAGCTGGATGGGACAGGATGGCATGGCGTTCGCCGCCGAAACCGGTAGCGGCCACCTTGTCACGATGGATGGCGCCCCCGACGGCGGCGGCCGCAACCTCGCGCCGCGTCCGATGGAAATGGTGCTGCTCGGCACCGGCGGCTGCACAGCCTACGACGTCGTGATGATCCTGAAAAAGAGCCGCCAGGAAGTCGCGGGCTGCTCGGTGACGCTCAAGGCCGAGCGCGCCAGTGAAGACCCCAAGGTGTTCACGAAGATCCACTTCCACTTCACGGTAACGGGCAAAAACCTGAATCCGTCGACGGTCGAGCGCGCGATCAACCTGTCACACGACAAGTACTGCTCGGCGTCGATCATGATCGCGAAAACCGCCGAACTGACCCATTCTTTCGACATCGTGCCGACCTGAACGCGCGATTCAGCAGAACAGAATGCAAAAAGCCGGCGTCATCACTGACGCCGGCTTTTTGACTTTGAATGACGACAAAGCAGGCCGATAAGCCGGATTCTGTGCACGCACCGCATCCGAAGACGCGAAGCGCGTGGCAGTCATTCCTCTAGGCGCGCCATTGCTGACGCGCTCAAGCTTCCTACCCGCAGACGAGACGGGGGCCCCGTCCTGCATCGTGACGATGCGCGCCTGCCTATTTGGAATTGCTCCGGGTGGAGGTTACCGTGCCGGTCTGTCTCGCGACAGCCGCGGTGCGCTCTTACCGCACCGTTTCACCCTTACCTGATCCCGATTTGCACCGGGCCATCGGCGGTTTGCTCTCTGTTGCCCTGTTCCGCGTGTTGCCACGGATGGCCGTTAGCCATCACCCTGCCCTGTGGAGTCCGGACTTTCCTCGCCTTTTCCAGCCGAAACCGGAAAAGCCGCGACTGCCTGGCCTGCTTTGCGAGATGAATTTTAACATGCCGGGTTGGGCGGATTGCGGCGATTACTCGCGCCGGCGGAGCCTTATCCGCGATGGCGGCGGCCGGGGCGGAAGACGCTCGTGTCGTCGTAGAATGGGGGAAATTCGTTCGCCGGAAACCACCCCGGCACACCCAAAACAGGCAACGGAGCGAAATCGCGGCTCGTCGGGGGGTGGTCCAGCAGCGTTTTTGCGACTCGTTCGTCAAGCAGGACGCGGCGTTTTGAATCGTCGAGGGAGAAATAACCGGGCGGGACGGCGACGATCCATGCGTGCCCCGTGCACGCCTTGTACGGCGCGACGAGCTTTTCCAGAAGCGCGTGGCCGAAGATTTGCGCTTCGCAGCGCACGCCCCAATCCGCACGCCGCGTCACGAAAAGCGTGCGCCAGTCGAAATCGCGCAATGCGTCCGACAGCGCCGGATCGGCGCAGACGAACAGCACGGCGTTTTCATCGAAAAGGGTGAGCGCGTCGCGCAGAACGCCGCGCGTCGGGCCGATGCCGAGCGCATCGATTTGCGCCGCCTGCCGTGCGTTCAGCGCCGCCTTGATGCGCGGAAACTGGAACCAGATCGACGCGTTGAAGAAATCGTGGAGATTGTGGCGCGTCGGCACGCAACCGGTAGCGGCGATGTGCGCCTCGTAGGACGCACCCGCCGGTAAATCGTCCTGCGCGATAAAAGAAAGCGGTTTGCCGCGGCCGGTCGTGATGTCCATCGAACGGGCGTCGGCGTTGAGCGTTTCGAGATATATCGAGTAGCCGTCGATCGCCGCCGATTGCCAGCGCACGCCGCGTTCGGCGAGCGGCGCGAGCCACGGCTGCGTCCAATCGATACGCTTGAACGGCAGGGTCATACACTCAGCGCACGAAAAGGCGCTTAAACCTGCCGCCAGCCGATCGTTTCCCCGCCCCGCAACGGCACGACTTCGGCGTCGCCGGCCATGAATTCGGCGGGCAGCGTCCACGATTCGCGGCGCAGCGTCACCGTTTCCTTGCTGCGCGGCAAACTGTAGAAATCCGGGCCGAAGAAGCTCGCGAATCCTTCGAGCATGTCGAGCGCGCCGGCTTTGTCGAAGGCTTCGGTGTAGAGCTCGAGCGCGTGCAGCGCCGTGTAACAACCCGCGCAGCCGCACGCGTGCTCCTTCAAACCCTTCGGATGCGGCGCGCTGTCCGTGCCGAGGAAAAAGCGCGAATTGCCCGAAGTCGCCGCCTCGACCAGCGCCACGCGATGCGTCTCGCGCTTCAACACCGGCAGGCAGTAGTAATGCGGCCGAATTCCGCCGAGAAAAATCGCGTTGCGGTTGTACAGCAAGTGGTGCGCGGTGATTGTCGCGCCGATCGGGCCGCTCGCCTCGCGCACGTAATCGGCGGCATCCTTCGTCGTGATGTGTTCAAACACCACCTTCAGCGCGGGAAAATCGCGCCGCAGCGGCGTCATCACGCGGTCGATGAACACCTTTTCGCGATCGAACAAATCGATCGACGAATCAGTCACTTCGCCGTGCACCAGCAGCGGCATGCCGCTTTCCTGCATCGCTTCGAGCGTAGCCGCGCATTTCTGGAGATCGGTGACGCCGGCGTCCGAATTCGTCGTCGCGCCCGCCGGATACAGCTTCACACCGTGCACGAACCCGCTCGCGCGTGCACGGCGGATTTCGTCGGGCGGCGTGTTGTCGGTGAGATAGAGCGTCATCAGCGGCTCGAACGTGGCGTCCGTGCCCTCTTTCGGCAGCGCGGCAAGGATGCGCTCGCGATACGCGGCGGCCATCGCGGTCGTCGTGACCGGCGGGCGCAGGTTCGGCATGATGATCGCGCGGCCGAACTGGCGCGCGGTGTGCGGCAGGACGGCGGCGAGCATGGCGCCGTCGCGCACGTGCAGGTGCCAGTCGTCGGGGCGCGCGATCGTGAGCGTGGCGGGAGACTGCGTCGATTCTGAAGCGGCGGACGAGAGAGCTGACATGGCGAGAACGGTCGGAGGACGGAGGGACGAATCAAAAATCCGGCAACGGATGGCGATCGAAGCAAAAAGCGGCAAAAACCGCCGTGGAAAATCAACAACGATGCCCGCACGCGCTGGATGATCGATTTTTTGGCGATTGGCTCGGTGCTATGCTTGTGAGACACCATTGTAACAATTCGCCCTAACACCCAAGCCTGCCAGCCTCTGCAACATGTGCCAACTTCTCGGAATGAACTGCGCGGAACCGACGGACGTGACGTTCTCGTTCACCGGCTTCGCGGCGCGCGGCGGCGTCACCGATCACCACGCCGACGGCTGGGGCATCGCCTTCTTCGAAGACAAAGCGTGCCGGTTGTTCATCGACCATCAGTCGTCGGCCAGTTCGCCGCTCGCCGAGATGGTGAAGCGTTATCCGATCAAGTCGAAGAACACGATCGCGCACATTCGCAAGGCGACGCAGGGGCACATCCTGCTCGAAAACTGCCATCCGTTTTTGCGCGAACTGTGGGGCCGGCACTGGATCTTCGCGCACAACGGCGACCTGAAAGGCCACGATCCTGAATTCACCGGCGTCTACCAGCCAGTTGGCACGACGGACAGCGAACTCGCGTTCTGCGCGCTGCTGCAAGGCCTGCGCGAAGCGTTTCCCGGCTCGCAGCCGCCGCTCGACGAACTCTTCGATGCGCTCGCCACGCTCACGCGCGACATCACGCAACACGGCGTGTTCAATTTCCTGATGTCGAACGGACAGGCGCTGTTCTCACATTGTTCGACGCATTTGTACTATCTCGTACGCAGCTGGCCGTTTTCGACGGCGCATCTGATCGACGCGGACATGTCGATCGATTTCGCGAAGTACACGACGCCGGAAGACCGCGTCGCCGTGATCGCGACGTCGCCGCTCACCGACAATGAAATCTGGACGCGCTTCGCCCCCGGCGATCTCGCGATGTTTCAGAAAGGCGCGCTGCAACGGACGGTGAACATTCCCGTGCCGGACGAAGTAGCGAAGAAAGCCGCCGAACCGCTGTGCAAGGTGTGCGTTGAATCGGCGCTGAAGATCGATTCGACGGCGGCAGTGGAAACGGCATTGGGCATTGAATAACGCATCGTTAACAATTGTCACCTCGACGCCGTAGCATGCGGTGACACCCTAGACTCAGGCTTCACTCACCTCAAAAAGGAAGGGCCATGTCAGGAAAATTCGTCATCGATAAAGCGAAGAACGGCCAGTTCTACTTCAACTTGCGCGCGGGCAACGGGGAGCCGATCCTGCAAAGCGAGTTGTATGTGACGCGGGCATCGGCGGAACACGGGATCGAATCGGTGCGCAAGAACGCGCCGCTCGACGAGCGCTACGACCGCAAGGAAAACGCGAAGGGCGAGCCGATGTTCACGCTCAAAGCCGGCAATCACGAAGTGATCGGCGTGAGCGAGGGATACAGCAGCACGTCGGCGATGGAGAACGGCATCGTTTCGGTGAAGAAGAACGCGCCGGACGCAACGGTTCAGGACAATACGAAGTAATTCGCGCGGTTTATACAAAAACGCGGCTTCTCGCAAAAGAAACCGCGTTTTTTCTCGCCTGGGCAAAACCGAAGCTCAGTGCAGAATCTTCGCCAGAAAATCCTTCGCGCGATCCGACTTCGGATTCGCGAAGAACTCTTCCTTCTTGTCGTCTTCCACGATCAAGCCCTTGTCCATGAAGACCACGCGATGCGCGACCTTCTTGGCAAAGCCCATTTCGTGCGTGACGCACATCATCGTCATGCCTTCCTGCGCCAGTTCGACCATCACATCGAGCACTTCGTTGATCATCTCAGGGTCGAGCGCCGAAGTAGGTTCGTCGAAGAGCATCGCGATCGGGTCCATCGACAGCGCCCGCGCGATCGCCACGCGCTGCTGCTGTCCGCCTGACAACTGACCCGGATATTTGTCGGCGTGAGCGCGCAGGCCCACGCGATCGAGCAGCTTCAGGCCCTTCGCGGTGGCTTCGTCGTTCGAACGGCCGAGTACCTTGACCTGCGCTAGCGTCAGGTTCTGCACGATCGAAAGATGCGGAAACAGTTCGAAGTGCTGGAACACCATGCCGACCTTCGCGCGCAGCTTCGACAAGTTGGTCTTCTTGTCGCCGACAGACTGCCCGTTGATCGTGATCTCGCCCTTCTGGAACGGCTCAAGGCCGTTCACGGTCTTGATGAGCGTCGACTTGCCCGAACCCGACGGGCCGCAAACCACCACCACTTCACCCTTTTTCACTTCGGTCGTGCAGTCGGTCAGCACCTGGAACGGACCGTACCACTTGGAAACATTTTTCAAGGAGATCATCTTGCGACCTTTTTCTGAAGACTTTTGACGAGGGCCGAGGCCGCCACGCAAACCACGAAATAACACGCGCCGGCGAACAGGACCATTTCGACGGTCGTACCGTCACGGTCACCGACGTTCGTCGCCGTGCGGAAGAAGTCCGCGAGGCTGATCACGTAGACGAGCGACGTATCCTGAAACAGCACGATGGCCTGCGTGAGCAATAGTGGCACCATCGCGCGAAACGCCTGCGGCAGCACGACGAGCTTCATCGACTGCGAGTACGTCATGCCGAGCGCGAACGCCGCGTTCACCTGTCCGCGCGAGACCGACTGGATGCCGGCGCGGATGATTTCCGAATAGTACGCGGCCTCGAAAAGCGAGAACGCGACCATCGCGGAGGCGAGGCGAATGTCGATATCCGCCGACAACCCGAGCACATTCTGCAGCAACTGCGGCACGATCAGGAAGAACCACAGCAGCACCATGACGAGCGGGATCGAGCGGAACAGCGTGACGTAGATGTTCGCGAACCACACGAGCGGCTTGATGCCCGACAGGCGCATCAGCGCGATCACCGTGCCCCAGACGATACCGACGACAATCGCCAGCACCGTGATCTGCAGCGTGATGATCGCGCCGGTCCAGAGAGTCGGCAGCGCGCCGATGACGCCGCTCCAATTGAAATGATGCATCACTTGCCTCCGATGTAGCCGGGCAGCCGGGTCTTCGCTTCGACCCAGCGCATCAGCAGCATGACGACCAGGTTGATCAGCATGTACGCGATCGTCACGGCGATGAACGACTCATACGTCTGCGCGGTGTAGTCGACGAGCTGGCGCGCCTGCGCCGACAAGTCGAGCAAGCCGATCGTCGAGGCGACTGCGGAGTTCTTGAACACGTTCAAAAACTCCGACGTGAGCGGTGGCACGATGATCCGGTACGCGACCGGCATCAGCACGTAGCGGTACGTCTGCCATTGCGTGAGGCCCATTGCGAGGCCCGCTGCGCGCTGGCCGCGCGGCAGCGCGTTGATGCCCGAGCGCACCTGCTCGCAGACGCGCGCACCGGTGAAGAGCCCGAGACAGATGATCGACGACGAGAAGAACTGCGCGCCCGGCGGCAATTGCTTGAACCAGTTTCCGATCGATGGCGGCAACAGTTCCGGTATCACGAGATACCAGATGAAGAACTGCACGATCAGCGGAATATTGCGGAAGATCGCCACGTAGACCGTGCCGATGCCTGCGAGAAAGCGATTCGGGACCGTGCGCAAGATGCCGAACAGCGAGCCGACCACGAGCGCGATCACCCACGCGGCGAGCGACACGGTGACGGTCACCCAGAAGCCGGAAATCAGCCAGCCGAGGTAGGTAGTGGGCTCGCCGGTCGAAACCGGACTCAGCAGAACGCCCCAGTTCCAGTGATAAGACATGGACTCAACTCCAAAAGAAAACGGAAGAAGCGGGACGCTCCTTCCGTTTCGTTTATCGATACCCGGACAGGTTAGTCGATTGCCTTGTCATTCGGGCTCTTGAAGAGGGCCTTGATGTCATCGCTTTCCGGGAAGTTCAGGTTCAAACCCTTCGGCGGAATCGGGCTTTCGAACCACTTCTTGTAGATCGCGGCGCCTTCGCCCGAGGTTTCGACCTTCGCGATTGCGTCGTCGACGACCTTCTTGAACTCCGGATCGTTCTTGCGAATCATGCAGCCGTACGCTTCATGCGACTGCGGGTCGCCGACGATCACGAAATCGCCCGGATTGTTCGACTTCGCGCGCTCGCCCGCGAGCAGTGCGTCGTCCATCATGAACGCAACGGCGCGGCCGGTCGACAGCGTCAGGAACGACTCGCCGTGATCCTTCGCGCTGATGATGTTCATGCCCATGCTCTTGTCCTGGTTCATCTTGCGAAGCAGGCGCTCGGACGTGGTGCCCGCGGTCGTCACGACGGTCTTGCCCTTCAGGTCGTCCCATGTCTTCACGCCCGAATCCTTCTTGGTCATGAGGCGCGTGCCGATCACGAAGATCGTGTTGGAGAACGAGACCTGCTGCTGACGCTCGGCGTTGTTCGTGGTCGAGCCGCACTCGATGTCGACCGTGCCGTTCTGCACGAGCGGAATGCGGTTTTGCGACGTGATCGGCGTGAGCTTCACCTTCAGGTTCGGCATGTTGAGCTTCTGCTTGACGGCTTCCACCACCTTCAGCGCGAACTCATGCGAATAGCCGACGACGTTCTGCTTGTCGTCGTAATACGAGAACGGGATCGACGACTCGCGGTGACCCAGCGAGATCACTCCCGTGTCCTTGATCTTCTTGAGCGTGCCTGCATCCTGAGCGTATGCGCTCGTTGCGAGAAAACCCAGAGCGGCGAGCACCAGCGCGGCTTTTTTAATCTTCATTTGTTCGATCTCCTGTGGCGAAAACGGGGCAAGTTTAGCAGGGTAATTATTCTGAAAGAATGATTGTTAACCACACGTCCCGAAATTTACCCGGAAGCCGCGCAAGCCCCGCGCGACGCGCATTCTAACTGTAGTTTGCATGCAAAAACAGGCGCCATCCGAAGCGGATGGCGCCTGTTTTTTAAAGGGCGCGAACGCGGCATAAAACCGGGCGAGCGCCGTGTGAAGCGAAGCCGGCGATCACGGATAGAGACCGCGCATTTCACGCGCCATCAGAATGCGCGAACAAGCGACGATGAACGCGGCCGTCCGCACAGACACCTTGTGCTCGCTTGCTACAGCCCACACCGCCGCGAACGCTTCGCGCATCACGCGTTCGAGGCGCTGGTTGATCTCGTCCTCGGTCCAGAAGAAGCTCGAGAAGTCCTGCACCCACTCGAAGTACGAGACCGTCACGCCGCCCGCGTTCGCCACGACGTCGGGGATCACGAGGATGCCCTTGTCGTGAAGGATGTCGTCGGCGGCGGTGGTCGTCGGGCCGTTCGCGCCTTCCACCACGATCTTCGTCTTGATCTTCGCTGCGTTCTTTTCCGTGATCTGACCTTCGAGCGCAGCCGGGATCAGGATGTCGCTTTCGATGGTCCAGAACTCGTCGGCGGAAACCGGGTCCGCGCCCTTGAAGCCGCCCACGCCGCCGTTCTGCGCGACGTGATCGAGCAGCGCGACCGCATCGATGCCCTTCGAGTTATGGATCGTGCCCGTGTGATCCTGCACGGCGACGACCCGCGCGCCGGCTTCCTGGAACAACCGCGCCGCGATCCCGCCGACGTTGCCGAAGCCCTGCACCGCGATGCGCGCGCCTTCGATGTCGAAGCCGATGCGCCGCGCCGCTTCCGTGCCGACGACGAACACGCCGCGTCCGGTCGCTTCCTTGCGGCCGAGCGAGCCGCCGAGCGAGATCGGCTTGCCGGTCACCACACCCGTCGCCGTTTGCCCCTGGTTCATCGAGTACGTGTCCATCATCCACGCCATGATCTGCTCGTTCGTGTTCACGTCCGGCGCGGGGATGTCGGTGTTCGGCCCGATGATGATGCCGATTTCGCTGGTATAGCGGCGCGTCAGGCGTTCGAGCTCGCCGCGCGAGAGCGTGCGCGGATCGACGCGGATGCCGCCCTTCGCGCCGCCATACGGCACGTTCACGGCCGCGTTCTTCACCGACATCCACGCGGAGAGCGCCATCACTTCCGAGAGCGTCACGTCCTGGTGGTAACGCACGCCGCCCTTGCCCGGGCCGCGCGACGTGTTGTGCTGCACGCGATAGCCCTCGAAGTGCGCGACGGTGCCGTTATCGAGTTCGATCGGGCAATCGACGATCAGGATGCGCTTCGGGCGCTTGAGGGTTTCGAGCCAGCGCGAGAGCGAGCCGAGATAAGGCGCGACGCGATCGACCTGCTTCAGATAGTTGCCCCAGGGGCCGAGATCGTCGGCGTGGAGATACGACGGAATGGCGTGTTGGGCGGCGGGTGACGGCAGGTCGTGCTTCGGAGATGACATTTACGCTCCAGCGTTTTTGGCAATGCGCACATTGTCGAAAAAGGCTGTCGCGAAATCCAATGCCGTTTCCTTATCCGATTATGCGTTTCGCGCATAGCGCAGGAGAAGCTTATCCCGTCTGGGTTTCGGCGGCACGCTCGGCGAGTTCGTCGATGACGGCGTCCCACAGGCTACGGGTGAGTGCCTGGCGCGGATCGTCGCCTTGCGAAGCCAGCTTGTCGCGATAGAGGCGGATTTCCATCGTCAGCGTGAACTGGCCGGCGGGCGTGCCGCGCGTGCCCCGGTCGAGGCGGATCAGGCGCCCTTCCTCCACCGCGTCCTCCACCGCGCTGTGCGGCAGGAACGCGACGCCGTGGCCCGCGAGCGCCATCGCCTTGAGGCCCTCGGCCATGTCGGTTTCGTAGACCTTGTCAAGATGAAGACGCGTCGGCGCCGTCGCGATGATGACTTCCGTCATGCGGCCGAGGTAGGCGTTCGGCGTGTACGACAGATACGGCACCGGAGCCTCGGCGCTTGCAGGCAGCGTGTAGCGCGCGCGGCCGCCCTTGGTCACCGCCGAGAACGGGCTGATCGGCTCGGTGCCGAGCGCGAGCATGTCGTAGCGCGCGGGATCGAGCGCGACGGGGTGACTCGGATGGTGATAGCCCATCACGAGGTCGCACCCGCCTTCGACGAGCGACAGCACCGCGTCATGCACGTTCAGCGCGCGCAGCCGCGTATGGATGCGCCCGAGCCGCGCTTCGATGCGATGCAGCCAGCGCGGGAAATATGTCAGCGACAACGTGTGCGGGACGGCGAATTCGATCGTCGCGGTGGGCGCGCCGCCTTGTCCGCGCAGGAGCGTGCGCGCCTCGTGGAATTGCGAGAGCATCGCGAGCGCCTGCTCGTAGAAGACCTGACCCGCTTGCGTGAGACGCGTCGGATAGACCGAACGGTCGATGAGTTCCGTGCAGAGCCACGCTTCCAGCGCCTGGATGCGCCGCGAAAATGCGGGCTGCGTGATGTGCCGCATCTCGGCCGAGCGGCTGAAGCTGCGCGTCTCCGCGAGCGAGACGAAGTCTTCGAGCCATTTGAGTTCCATGCGTTGTCGCTCCTCTCGCGCGGGTCGGCGATGAAGCCCGCATTTTAGCGGGGCGATGGGTTGCCGCACCAATCGCGAGCAGGTCGCACTCGTGCGGTGCTGCGGTGCAGCGACTCCTCGCAGCGTTTCATGCTTCGAACGCAGGTGAAACCCGCGTCGGCGCTGGCAACAAGCAAACATGCACATAATTGGCATGATGCTTGCAGTCTCCTGGGTTCTCCCGCGCGCGCGTCAATGCGCCGCGCGCCGCCCATCCAAGGACTCTGCATGAAGAACCTGACGACGTCGCTGAAAAGCGGCAACTGGCGCTCGCTCCTTGCGTGCTTCCTCTATTTCGATACCGGCTTCACCGTCTGGGTGCTCTATGGCCCGCTCGCGCCGTTCATCAGCAAGGACATCGCGATGACGGCCGCCCAGCAGGGCTTCCTCGTCGCCGTGCCGGTGCTCGCCGCCGCGATCCTGCGCGTGACGCTCGGCAACCTCTATCAATCGACGGACGGACGGCGCGTCGCGCTGATGGGCGTCGCGCTCTCCTCGATCCCGACGATCGTCCTGCCGCTCCTTCCGGGCGTGCCCTCTTATTCGCTGATGCTCGTGCTCGGCGTGTTCCTCGGCATGGGCGGCGCGAGCTTCGCCGTCGCGCTGCCGATGGCGGGCAGCACGTACGCGCCGAAGGTCCAGGGCCTCGTGCTGGGCTTGGCAGCAGCGGGCAACATCGGCGCGGTGCTCGACGGCTTCCTTTTCCCCCACCTCGCCGATGCCTTCGGCTGGAAGCTATCGACGGCCGCCGCGCTGCCCCTCCTCGCTATCACGGCGGTGGCGCTCTACGCGTGGGCCTCGGACGCAGGCGAGAAGACCGGCAGCACGCTGCGCGCGCTGGTGAGCTTCGCGGTGACGCTGGGTGGCCTGATCGTGCTCGTGCTCGCGGTTCACAGCGGCGTGTTCGGCGGCGGACGCACTGGCGTGCTCGTGCTGCCCGTGATCGGCGCGCTGCTCGCGATCGCGGTGCTGCCAAGCCGCTATCGCGCGGTGCTCGCCGAGCGTGATACGTGGGTCATCATGCTGATCTACAGCATCACGTTTGGCGGGTTCGTCGGGATGTCGTCGTATGTGACGCTCTTGCTGACGACGCTCTATCAGATGCCGAAGCTCGAAGCGGGGCTCTTCATGTCGCTGCTCGCGTTTCTCGGAGCGATCGTGCGGCCGTTCGGCGGCTATCTCGCGGATCGCGTGACGGGCGTGCGGGCGCTCATCGTGCTGCTCGCGGTGATCGCCGCCGCCGACTTCGCGTTCGCGATCTGGATGCCGCCGGTGGCGGGCGGGATCGCTCTGCTGATTTGCCTCTATGTCGCGTTCGGGCTCGGCAACGGTTCGACGTTTCAACTCGTGCCGCAGCGCTGGAAAGGCAAGACGGGGCTGCTGTCGGGGATCGTCGGGGCGGCGGGCGGGATCGGCGGGTTCTATCTGCCGGTGATCATGGGCATGGCAAAGGAAAGCACCGGCAGCTATCAGATGGGTTTCGCGACCTTCGGCGTGCTCGCAACCTGCGCGTTCGGCCTGCTCGTCGCGCTGCGTTCGCAGTGGCTGCGCTGGGCGGTGGTGACGATGTCGGGCGCTACGCACGGCGGCGCGAGAATCGCGGCGGTGCACGCGACGGAGTGATCGCGTTGCTCTGACCAAAAGCGCCGACGCCGCGAGGCATCGGCGCTTTTTTTCATGCACGCGCGATGGCGTCGTCCGTCGTCGTGGACGGCTCCGCGGCCCGCTGCTGCTGCAGCGCCCACATCTGCGAAAAGAGCCCGCCCGCGCCCAGCAGGTCGGCATGCGTGCCCCGCTCGACGATGCGCCCGTGATCCATCACGATGATCTGCTCTGCATGCACGACCGTCGACAGCCGATGCGCGATGATGAGCGTCGTCCGCTCGCGGGCGATCGAATCGAGCTCGTGCTGGATCGCGCGCTCGGATTTCGAGTCCAGCGCCGACGTGGCTTCGTCGAAGATCAAAAGCGGCGGGTCCTTGAGCAAGGTCCGCGCGATCGCCACGCGCTGCTTCTCGCCGCCTGACAGCTTCAGCCCGCGCTCGCCGACCGGCGTGTCGTAACCCGCCGGCAAGCCCTCGATGAAATCGTGAATATGCGCCGCGCGCGCTGCCGCGATCACTTCATCGCGCGTCGCTGTCGGGCGCCCATACGCGATGTTGTAGTAAATCGAATCGTTGAAGAGCACCGTGTCCTGCGGCACGATGCCGATCGCCGCGCGCAACGAATCCTGCGTGACGTCGCGGATATCCTGTCCGTCGATGAGGATGCGTCCGCCGTGCGCGCGGTCGAGGTCGTAGAAGCGAAAGAGCAGCCGCCCGAGCGTCGACTTGCCCGAGCCGCTATGGCCGACGACGGCCGTCGTCGTGCCCGCGGGAATGGTGAAATCGACGTGATGGAGAATCGGCCGCGCGCTTTCGTAGGCGAAGCTCACGCTCTCGAAACGCACCGCCGCGCCACGCACCGCGAGCGGCTGCGCGTTCGGCGCGTCGGGCACTTCGCGGCCGGCGGCGAGCAGCGTGAACATGCGGTCCATGTCGGTGAGGCTTTGCTTCAGCTCGCGATACACCACGCCCAGGAAATTCAGCGGGATATAGAGCTGCAGCATGAACGTGTTGATCAAGACGAGATCGCCGAGCGTGAGGCGCCCCGCCATCACGCCTTGAGTGGCGCGCCAGAGGATAAACACGAGCCCCGTCCCGATGATCGCTTGCTGGCCGAAGTTCAGCATCGAGAGCGAGCGCTGCGACTGGATCGCCGCGCTCCGGTAGCGCCTCAGGTTTTCGTCGTAGCGCTGCGTTTCCCACTCCTCGTTGCCGAAATACTTCACCGTCTCGTAGTTCAGCAGCGAATCGATCGCGCGCGAGTTCGCCTTCGAATCGAGATCGTTCATCGTGCGGCGAAAATGCGTGCGCCACTCCGTCACTTTCACCGTGAACACGATGTACGTGACGAGCGCGATCAGCGTGACGATCGCGTAATACGCCTCGTACTTCGCGACGAAGAAGCCGAGCACGAGCCCCACTTCGACGAGCGTCGGCAGGATGCTGTAGAGCGAATACGACACCAGTTGCTGGATGCCGCGCGTGCCGCGTTCGATATCGCGCGACATGCCGCCCGTCTGCCGTTCGAGATGAAAGCGCAGCGACAGCGAATGCAGATGCCGGAACACGCGCAGCGCGAGCGTGCGCACGGCGCTCTCGGTGACTTTCGCGAAGAGCAGTTCGCGCAATTCGGTGAAGAGCGAGGTCGAGAGCCGCACGACCGCATACGCGACGACCAGCAATCCAATGCCACCGATCAGCACGATGCCCGGCGAATCCTGCGCGCGTCCGAGCGCGGTCAGATGCTGCACGGACGCCAGGCCGTCGACGATCTTCTTCATCACGACCGGCACGCCCAGGTTCGCGACCTTCGCGCCGATGAGGCAAGTGAGCGCGAATGCGACGCGCCATTTGTAGGTGGTGAGGTAAGGCAGCAGCGAGCGGATGGTTTGCCAGTCGTTGCGCGGTCCTTTGGAGAGCGGGGCCGGCTCGGTAGTCGGATTGCGGCGCATGAAATCGGGACCTGCATGGGGTCGCGGCGCCCCGTGAAACCGGGCGCGCGTGAGCTGTATCGCGGGGCGGGAGCACGTCGTCGGCGCGTGCTTTCCCGTACAATTCGATGACCCGGGCGGGCTTGAAAACGCGTACAGACACGCCCGGCACCATCGTCATGCATTCATTGTCGCAGATGGCACGGCACCCCGCTCAAGCGCTTCTAACTGGAATCCATCGATGACCGACTCCCTGCAACTCCCCGACAAGCCGGTCGCGCTGCGCGTGATGCCGCAGCCCGCCGATTCGAACGTCCACGGCGACGTCTTCGGCGGCTGGATCATGGCGCAAGTCGATATCGCCGGCTCGATTCCGGCGAGCCGCCGCGCGAACGGACGCGTCGCGACCATCTCGGTGAACTCGTTCATCTTCAAGCAGCCGGTGTTCGTCGGCGACCTGCTGAGTTTCTATGCCGAAGTCGTGAAGACGGGCAATACGTCGGTGACGGTGTCGGTCGAGGTGTATGCGCAGCGCATGCGCCTGAACGGCGAAGTGGTGAAGGTGACGGAGGCGATGCTCACCTACGTCGCCACCGATCGCGACCGCCGGCCGCGCGCGCTGCCATCGCTCGATTGAGCAGCCTCAGTTGAGCACGATCCCGCGCTGCAAAAGCCCGGGAATATCGTCGTGCGGCATCGGGCGCGAGAACAGGTAGCCCTGCATTTCGTCGCAGTCGCGTGCGCGCAGGAAGTCGTGCTGCGCGGAGGTTTCGACGCCCTCCGCGATCACCTGCAACTCCAGCGAATGCGCGAGCGCGATGATCGCGGCGGTGATGGTTTCGTCGTCGCCGGACGAGCCGATGTCCGCGACGAACGAGCGGTCGATCTTCAGCCGGTGCACCGGAAAGCGCTTCAGATACGCGAGGCTCGAATAGCCGGTGCCGAAGTCGTCGATGGCGATACCAATGCCGAGCGCCGACAGTTCCGCGAGCATCGTGATCGCTTCTTCGGCGTTGCGCATGATGGTGCTCTCGGTGAGTTCGAGTTCGAGATACTTCGGCTCGAGCCCGGTTTCCTCCAGCACCGACATGACGAGCGTCGCGATGTCGCGCTGCTGGAACTGCCGCGCCGACAAATTCACCGACACCCGCGCCGGCGGCAATCCGGCATCCTGCCACGCCTTGTTCTGGCGGCACGCCTCGCGCAGCACCCACTCCGAGAGCGGCCCGATCAGCCCGCTCTCTTCCGCGACCGGAATGAACGACGCCGGCGACACGAGCCCGTGCTCCGGGTCCATCCAGCGCACGAGCGCCTCGATCCCGACGATGCCGCCCGTCGCCATGTCGATCTGCGGCTGGTAATGGAGGATGAACTCGCCGTCGCGCAGCGCGCGCCGCAGACGCCGCTCGACGTTCATCCGCGCGCCGACGCTCGCGTTCATCTCAGGCAGATAGAACTGGAACGTGTTGCGCCCCATGTCCTTTGCGCGGTACATCGCGAGATCGGCTTTCTTCAGCACGGTCTCGGCGTCGTCGCCATCTTGCGGGAACAGGCTCGCGCCCATGCTGCAGCCGACGTACAGCTCCGTGCCGTCGAGCCACACCGGCTCGGAGATCGCTGCCCGTACGCGCTCCATCCACGCGATCAGCAGCGCTTCGTCGGTGAGATCGGGCAGCACGATCACGAACTCGTCGCCGCCGTGGCGCGCGACCGTATCAGAAGAGCGCGCGCAGCGCTGCAACCGCTCGCCGACCACCGCGAGCAAACGATCGCCGACACTGTGACCCAGGCTGTCGTTGACGTTCTTGAAGCCGTCGAGATCGATGAACACGACGGAGAGCCGCGTATCGTGCCGCCGCGCATGATCGATCGCGTGTTGCAGACGCTCGCGCAGCAGCTTGCGGTTCGGCAGGCGCGTGAGCGCGTCGTAGTTCGCCTGGTATTCGAGCTGCTCCTGATAGCGGATCAGGTCGGTGACGTCGTTGATCACGCCGATGTGATGCGTCGTGTGACCGTGCGCGTCCGGCACGGGCGCGACGAACAACTGGTTCCAGAAAGGCGCGCCGTCCTTGCGATAGTTGCGCAGCACCGCGCTCGCCTCGTTGTTCGCGCCAAGCCCGCGACGGATCGTGTTCAGCCCTTCCTGATCCTGGTCGGTGCCTTGCAGGAAGCGGCAATCGCGGCCGGTCACCTCGGCCGGATCGTAGCCCGTGATGCGCTTGAACGCAGGATTCGCGTACTCGATGATGTTGCCGCCGTCCCCCGGCGCGGTGATCAGAATCGCGTTCACGCTCGCGTCGAGCGCGCGGCTTTGCAGACGCAGCGCGAGTTCCGAACGCTTCCTTTCGGTGACGTCGTGATACGAACCGAGCACGCCGATGGTCTGCCCTTCGCCGTCCATCAGCGGCAGCTTGCTCGCGACCACCGTACGCAGCGTGTCGCCGACCATGATCTCGCGCTCGAAGTGCATCTTCGGCACGCTCGACATGATCACCTCCTCGTCGTCGGCGCGCAGGATGTGCGCGAAGCGGCCCCACGGAAGCTCGTCGTCGGTCTTGCCGATCACCTGTTCGTTGTACGCGAGCCCGGCGTCGCGCGCGAACGCGTGATTGCAGCCGAGATAGCGCGACTCGCGATCCTTCCAGAAGATGCGCTGCGGAATGTTGTCGATGATCGATTCGAGCATCTGGTTCGAGCGCCGCGCCTCGGCTTCCGCGTTGATGCGGCCGGTGACGTCGTTGGCGAGCATGAAAATACCCTGCCGCCCTGAGTATTTGAGCGCGTGATGCGAGACGTCGGCGCTGATCGTCGAGCCGTTCTTGTGACGATGCCGCCAGACGCCCGCCGAGCGTTGCGCCGATGCGTCCTCGCCCGCGCTGCGTGCAAGCCGTGCGGCGAAGCGCTCGAAGTCGTCGCCGCCGTGCAGGTCGCGCAGTGTCAGGTTCATGAACTCCGGCTCGTTGTAGCCGTAGTGACGCATCGCAGCCGGATTCACGGCGACGAAGCGCATCGTCTCGCTGTCGACGATCCACATCGGCACCGGATGCGCGTCGAAGAGGCCGCGAAAGCGCTCGTTGTTGCGCTGCATCGCCCGCGCGATGCGCAGCTTGGCGCGGGCCGAGCGCTCGTGGCTCGCGAACGTGTAGATGAGCACGCCGCTGCCCGCGAGCACGGTGACGATCAAAAGCAGCATCGCCTGCCCCGACGACTGCGCCGACAGATTCAGCGCCGCGGTCAGCGCGGTGTCTTCGCGCGCGCGCAGGATTGCAAGTTCCTCATCGACGGCTTGCTGGTCTTCGCTCAGCTTCACGAACGCGGCATCGGCCCAGTTGCGCGGTGCACCCGCTTTCGCCGACGCCGCCCGCTCGAACGTGGCCGCTGCGTCGTGCCTCATGATGGCGGCGAACGTAGCCAGGCGATCGAAGGCGCCGGCCATGCCCGGCTCCATCGCGAACTGCGCGCGCAGGCTGCTTTCCAGCGCGTCGAGATGCGCGGCGCGCGCCTCGCGGACGTCGGCGGAATCGAGCGTGCCGGTCGCCTCGTAGCGGCCGAGTGCAGTCAGGTTGTCGCCGAGCGCGGTGCGAAAGGCGTCGAGGTCGCGCATCAGACTCATCGAGCGCAGCGTGCGGGCATCGGCTTCGTTCTGCGCGCGGATCTGCTCGTAAGCGACGAACGCGTTCGCGCCGAGTGCAAGCAGCACCACGGCGATATTGACGAGCAGGCGACTCGAAAGCCGCCTCGTAAAGAATTGGATCATTGGGCTACGCGCGTCATCCATGAGAGCACGCGCGGACTCACCGTCCACGGCGCGGTCACTGAATAACGGCCGCCAGCCACCGGAATTTAGGGCGCGGCGAGCTGAAACCGCGTGAAACGCTTAATACGCGGTGCGGCGGATTCTCAGTCGGCGAGGCCGAATTCGCGCATAGCAGGCAGGAAATCGTGATTCAGTTCGCCCGTCCTGCGCGCGAGCTTGGCGAGCGCATAGCGTTGAAACCGGTCGAGTTCGCCCCAGCGCGAAAGACTCGGCGAACTCACGCCGGCCAGGCTGCTCTGCCGGATGACTGTTTCGGGGACGGCATCGGCGTGTGCCCAGACGGGGTCCGTATCGGGGGCGAACTTTTCGGGCACGGCGTTCGCATGCGTGCGCAGCATTTCGTCAACGGCGTGGTCGAAGTTCGGCTCGATCTCGCTGCCGTCTTCGACCGGAAAGCGCGCGAGCAACACGCGATCGTCGTAAGGCAGCATCTGCCATTGATCGAGCGATATCCGCAGACCAAAGCGATCGAGGTTGAATCGCACGGCAAGGGGAATGAAGCGCAAGTTCTCCGACGACTCGACTTCGAAGTTGAACAGGCGCGCAGCGTCGTAAAGTCCCATGACAGTTGCCTCGTTGGCGTGAAAGGCGCGCATCGGCATGCATCGCCGGCTTAAGTTATTGTAGGGCCTCGGACGACAACTATACCCACAGTCGCGGCGCTCGTGCATGCGCATTCGCACGGTGTTCATAACGACTCATTTTCGTTTCAGGCAGCAAACGTTATGCCCGTATTTGCGCGCCGGGCCTGGCACAAGGAATCATCAAAGTGAACGATCTCGACACGGACGATCAACCGGGTTTCATCGAGCGGCAAGTGCGCCGCCATCGCGCCGGTGACACGGCAATAGCAGCGGACAACGTCGGCCAGGAGTGGCCTGTCGCGCTCGTCTTCAACGGCATCTCGCACGCGGTCATGATGTGTACGCCGCGCGATCTCGAAGCGTTCGCCGTGGGCTTCTCGATCACGGAAGGCATCGTGGAGCGCGGCAGCGATATCCACGACATCGAGGTCTTCTTTCGCAACGACGGCCAAGCATTGCCGCATGCGGAAGTGCATCTGCAGGTGGTGCAACAGGCGTTCGTCGCGCTGAAGGACAAGCGGCGGGCGCTCGCCGGACGCACGGGCTGCGGCGTGTGCGGTATCGAAAGTATCGAGCTGCTCGACTTGCAGCCCGAACAGGTGCCCGATACCGGCTTCCTCGCGCGTCTCGCGGACGATGCCATCGCCCGCGCTTCCCGCGAGCTGCCCGCGCATCAGCAGTTGACGAAGCTGACCGGCGGCCTGCACGCGGCGGCATGGTGCGACGAAACCGGCGCGGTGCGCCACGCGTTCGAGGACGTCGGGCGGCACAACGCGCTCGACAAGCTCATCGGCCACCTGATCCTCGAACGTCAGGACACAACGCAAGGCTTCGTGTTCCTGTCGAGCCGCGCGAGCTATGAACTCGTGCGCAAGTCGGCGCGCGTCGGCGTGCCGATGGTCGTGACGATTTCCGCGCCGACTTCGCTTGCGATCTCCATCGCGAAGCAGGCGGGCTTGCGGCTCGTCAGCTTCGCGCGGGAGAGCAGCTTCGTCGAATACGACACGGAATGAAGTTCAATCGAAGCGGCTGAAGTCCGGCTTGCGCTTCTCGAAGAACGCCTGGAACGCCTCGCGCGCTTCCGGCGCCTTCAGCATCCTGGCGAAGTGCTCCGCTTCCTCGTCGATGCGCGCGGCAACTTCACGGGCGGCTGCGCTCTTCATCAGCGACTTGCTCACCCGCAGCGACGACGCAGGCAACGCCGCGAGCTTCTTCGCCTGCTTGAGCGCGAAGGCATCGACTTCTTCGGCGTCCATTGCGCGATTCACGAAGCCCATGCCGAGCGCTTCGTGCACATCGAACGCTTCGCCCAGCAGCAGCTTCTCCGCCGCGCGCTGATACCCCGCGACACGCGGCAGCAACAAGCTCGACGCCGCTTCCGGCACGAGCCCGAGCTGGACGAAAGGCAGCGAAAACTTCGCCGTCGATGCCGCGTAGACGAGGTCGCAATGCAGCAGCATCGTCGTGCCGACGCCGACCGCCGCGCCCGCCACCGCGGCCACCACGGGCTTGTGCGCCGTGCTGATGCGGCGCAGGAACTGGAGCACGGGCGCGTCGTGGTCCAATGAGGGCGCGTTCATGAAGTCTTCGAGATCGTTGCCCGCGGAAAACGTGCCGCCGTTGCCGCGGATCAGCACGGCGCGCACGGTGGCGTCCTTCTCGGCTTCGAAGAACGCGTCGGCCATTTCCTGGTACATCGCTGCCGTGATTGCGTTCTTCTTGTCGGGCCGGTTAAGCGCGATGGTCAGCACGCCGTCCGCTCGTTCGATGAGTATGTCCATCTCGTCTCCTATGTGAAAACGGTTCGCAAGCACCGAGGCTTGCGAACCGTCGTTTCGAGTGATGCCGCGTGCCCGCTTACAGCCGTTCGATGATGCCCGCCGCGCCCATGCCCGTGCCGACGCACATCGTCACCATGCCGTACTTCAGGTTGCGCCGGCGCAGGCCGTGCACGACCGTCGATGCGCGAATCGCACCCGTCGCGCCGAGCGGATGCCCGAGCGCGATCGCGCCGCCGAGCGGGTTGATCTTCGACGGATCGAGGCCGAGGTCCTGCGTCACCGCCAGCGCCTGCGCGGCGAACGCTTCGTTGAGTTCGATCCAGTCGATGTCGTCCTGCTTGAGGCCGGCGGCCTTCAGCGCAGCCGGAATTGCTTCCTTCGGACCGATGCCCATGATCTCCGGCGGCACGCCGCGCACCGCGAAGCTCACGAAGCGCGCGAGCGGCGTGAGGTTGAACTGCTTCAAGATCTTCTCCGACACGACGATCAGCGCGCCCGCGCCGTCGGAGGTCTGCGAGCTGTTGCCCGCCGTCACGGAACCCTTGTTCGCGAACACCGGGCGCAGCTTGGCGAGGCCTTCGAGCGTCGTGCCGGCGCGCGGACCTTCGTCCAGACGAATCTCGCGCGAATTCACGCGCACGTCGCCGGTCGCGAGATCGGGGAAGCGCTCGTTCAGCGTGAACGCCGCGATTTCATCGTCGAATTCGCCCGACTCTTGCGCCGCCAAAGCCTTTCGATGCGACTCCACCGCGAACGCATCCTGCGCCTCGCGGCTGATCTTCCAGCGCTCGGCCACGCGCTCGGCGGTCAGCCCCATGCCGTATGCGATGCCGACGTTCTCGTCGCGATCGAAGATATGTGGCGGCAGCGATGGCTTGTTGCCCATCATCGGCACCATGCTCATCGATTCGCAGCCGCCCGCGATCATCACATCCGACTCGCCGACGCGAATGCGGTCCGCCGCCATCGCGAGCGCCGTCACGCCCGACGCGCAGAAGCGGTTCACCGTCACGCCGCCGACCGAATTCGGCAAGCCAGCGAGCAACGCGCCGATGCGCGCGACGTTCAAGCCTTGCTCCGCTTCGGGAATCGCGCAGCCGATGATCGCGTCTTCGATCAGCTTCGTGTCCAGCCCCGGCACTTGCGCCACGGCTGAGCGAATCGCGTGGACGAGCAGTTCGTCCGGGCGCGTGTTCCTGAAAACGCCGCGCGGCGCCTTGCCGATCGGCGTGCGGCTCGCGGCGACGATGTATGCGTCCTGCAATTGTTTGCTCATATCCAGCTCCTGTGTGCGCTCAGTTGCGAACCGGCTTGCCGGTCTGCAACATGCCCATGATCCGTTCCTGCGTCTTCTGCGTGCCGAGCAAGTCGATGAACGCCTGACGTTCGAGCTTCAGCAGCCACTCTTCATCGACGAGGCTGCCCGCTTCGACATCGCCGCCGCACACCGCTTCGGCGATGCGGCTCGCGATCAGGAAATCGTGCTCGCTGATGAAGCGGCCGTCGCGCATGTTGACGAGCGACGCCTTGATGGTCGAGATCGCCGAGCGGCCCGCGACCGGCACCTGCTTCGCGCGGAGCGGCGGACGGTAGCCCGCGGCACTCAACGCACGCGCTTCCTTCTTCGCGATGTCGAGCAGTTCGTGCACGTTGAAGACGATCGTGTCCGACGGCTTCAGGTAACCCATCGCGCGGGCATCGAGCGCGGAGGCCGAGACCTTCGCCATCGCCGCGTTTTCGAACGGCTTTTGCAGGAATTTGAGGAGATCGCTGGTCGCGTTGACCGCGCTTGCCGCTTCCGCAGCACGCAGCGCGGCTTCCTTCAGCCCGCCGCCCGCCGGCACGAGACCGACGCCCACTTCCACCAGCCCGATGTAGCTTTCGATATGCGCGACGCGTTTAGCCGAATGCAGCACGAGTTCGCAGCCGCCGCCGAGCGCGATGCCCGACACCGCCGCCACGACCGGCACGTTCGCGTACTTCACGCGCAACATGCCCTGCTGGAACTTCTTCACGAACGGCTCGATGCCCTTCGCGCCGCCCATCATGAAGGCCGGCATCGCTTCTTCGAGATTCGCGCCCGCCGAGAATGCGCCGCCCGGATTGCCGAGCTTGAGCGAGGTCGGCTGCCAGATCACGACGCCCTTGTAGTCCTTCTCGGCGAGGTCGATCGCTTGCGTCAGGCCGTCGAGCACCGACGGTCCAATCGTGTTCATCTTGCTCTTGAACGACACGATCACGACGTCGTCCTCGCCCGCGCGGTCATCGACCCACGCGCGCACCGTATCCGTTTCAAACAGCGTCTTGCCGTAGGACTTCGGATCGGTGCCGGTTTCGCCCGCGAGCGGCGCGCGGAACACTTGTTTGCTGTAGACCGGCAGTCCGGAGCGCGGCACGAACTTGCGCGCCGCTGGCGACCACGAGCCTTCCGGCGTGTGCACGCCGCCCTTCTCGGCAACCGGACCGTCGAACACCCACGACGGCAGCGGCGCGTTCGAAAGCGCTTTCCCCGCGTCGATGTCTTCCTTCACCCACGTCGCGATCTGCTGCCAGCCGGCCGTTTGCCAGCCTTCGAACGGACCCTCGTTCCAGCCGAAGCCCCAGCGGATCGCGAGATCGACGTCGCGCGCGTTATCGGCGATCGATTCCAGATGCACGCCGATGTAGTGGAACACGTCGCGGAAGATCGCCCACAGGAACTGCGCCTGGGGATGCTCCGATTCGCGCAGGAGCTTCAGACGCTCGGCAGGCGGCCGCTTCAGAATCCGGCCGATGAGTTCGTCGGCCTTCGCGCCGCCATCGACATAGCCGCCCGACTTCGGATCGAGCACCTTGATCGCTTTACCTTCCTTCTTGTAGAAGCCCGCACCCGTCTTCTGGCCGAGCGCGCCCTGCTGTACGAGCGCGGCGAGCACGGCGGGCGTTTCGTAGACCGGGAAGAACGGATCGTCGGCGAGGTTGTCCTGCATCGTCTTGATGACGTGCGCCATCGTGTCGAGGCCGACCACGTCCGCCGTGCGGAACGTCGCGGACTTCGCGCGGCCCAGGCGCGCGCCGGTGAGGTCATCGACTTCGTCGAAGCGCAGGCCGAACTTCTGCGCCTCGGCGATCACCGCCAGAATCGAGAAGATGCCGACGCGATTCGCGATGAAATTCGGCGTGTCCTTCGCGCGCACGACGCCCTTTCCGACGACGCTCGTCAGAAATGTTTCAAGCTGATCGAGGATTTCCGGACGCGTCGATGCCGTCGGAATCAACTCGACGAGATGCATGTAGCGCGGCGGGTTGAAAAAATGCACGCCGCAGAAACGCGCCTTCAACTCGCCGGAGAATCCGTTCGACAGTTCCGTGATCGACAGCCCCGACGTGTTCGTCGCGAAAATCGCATGATCGGCGATGAACGGCGACACCTTCTTGTAGAGGTCGTGCTTCCAGTCCATGCGCTCGGCGATCGCTTCGATCACGAGATCGCATTCCTTCAGCTTCTCGATGTCGTCGTCGTAGTTCGCGGGCTCGATGTATTGCGCGTCGTCCTTCACGCCGAACGGCGCCGGCGACAGCTTCTTCAGGTTCTCGATCGCCTTGATCGCGATGCCGTTCTTCGGGCCTTCCTTCGCGGGCAGGTCGAACAGCAGGACCGGCACACGGGCGTTGACGAGGTGCGCGGCGATCTGCGCGCCCATCACGCCGGCGCCGAGCACGGCGACCTTGGCGATATTCAGGTTGCTCACGTTTTATCTCCGGGAGGTTTGATTCGATGCGCTTCGTGCGAAGCGACTTTAAGAGGCCGGCGCGCGCCGCTTTTTTTCTTGCAGACAAGCGGCGCACCCCTCGCGAAAAGACGCTTAGAACAGCGCTTCGTCGTAGTCCATCAGCGTCTTCGATCCGGCGCGCGCGGCGCGGATCGTCGATGCCGTTTCAGGCAGGAGCTTCGCGAAGTAGAAGCGCGCGGTCCCGAGCTTCGCCTTGTAGAACGGATCGCCTTCGGCTTGCTTGTCCAGCGCGACGCGCGCCATGCGCGCCCAGAAGTACGAGAACACGAGATGCCCGACGGTGCGCATGTACGGCACGGCGGCGGCGCCGACTTCGTCCGGGTTCTGCATCGCCTTCATGCCGATTTCCATCGTCAGCTTCTGGACCTTGTCGCCGATGTCCGCGAGCGGGTTGATGAACTCCTGCATCTCAGGCTTCACGCCCTCCTCTTCCACGAAATCCGACACGAGCTTGCCGAACTTCTTCAGCTTCGCGCCCATGTCGCCGAGAATCTTGCGGCCGAGCAGGTCGAGCGCCTGAATCGAGTTCGTGCCTTCGTAGATCATGTTGATGCGCGCGTCGCGCACGTACTGCTCCATGCCCCACTCGGCGATAAAGCCGTGGCCGCCGTAGATCTGCATGCCCATATTCGTGCCTTCGAACGCGTTGTCCGTCAGGAACGCCTTGATGACGGGCGTGAGCAGCGCGACGAAATCGGCGGAATCGCGGCGTACGGATTCGTCCGCGTGCGAGAGTTCCTTGTCGATGTTAAGCGCCGCCCAGTACGTGAACGCGCGGCCGGCTTCCGCATAGGCCTTCTGCGTGAGCAGCATGCGGCGCACGTCCGGATGCACGATGATCGGATCGGCTGCCTTTTCCGGCGCTTTCGGACCGGTCAGCGAGCGCATCTGCAGGCGCTCCTTCGCGTACACGAGCGAATTCTGATAAGCGACTTCGGTAAGCCCGAGGCCCTGCATGCCGACGCCGAGACGCGCCGCGTTCATCATCACGAACATCGCGTTGAGGCCCTTGTTCGCCTCGCCGACAAGCCAGCCCTTCGCGTTATCGAGATTGATCACGCAAGTGGAATTGCCGTGAATCCCCATCTTGTGTTCGATGGAACCGCACTTCACGCCGTTGCGCTCGCCGGGTTCGCCGGTATCGGTCGGGACGAATTTCGGCACGATGAAAAGCGAAATGCCCTTCGTGCCGATCGGCGCGCCCGGCAGGCGCGCGAGCACGAGATGGACGATGTTCTCGGTGAGATCGTGTTCGCCGCTGGAGATGAATATCTTCGTGCCGGAGATCGAATACGAACCGTCGCTGTTGGGCTCGGCTTTCGTGCGGAGGATGCCGAGGTCGGTGCCGCAATGCGGTTCGGTCAGGCACATCGTGCCGGTCCACACACCGGAAACCAGCTTCGGCAGATACACCGACTTCTGTTCCGGCGTGCCGTGCTCATGCAGGCATTCGTACGCGCCATGCGACAGGCCGGGGTACATCGCCCAGGCCTGGTTCGACGAGTTCAGCATCTCGTACATCGCGTTATTCACGAACGCGGGCAGGCCCTGGCCGCCGAATTCGGGATCGCAGCCGAGCGCCGGCCAGCCGGCTTCTACATACTGCCGGTACGCTTCCTTGAAGCCCGTCGGCGTGCGCACGACGCCGTCGCCTTCGTAGGTGCAGCCTTCGCGATCACCGATCTGGTTCAGCGGAAAAACGACTTCGGAGCAGAACTTGCCGGCTTCCTCGAGCACCTGATTGATGGTGTCGGCGTCGAGGTCGGCATGCTTCGGCATGTTCTTGAGTTCGGCTTCGACATTAAGCACTTCGTGCAATACGAATTGCATGTCACGCAGCGGCGCGGCGTACTGTCCCATGAGTTTCTCCAGATGTTCACTCTGATGCCGCGCGCCGCCGCCGAACTCGTTTGTCGTCGACGCCGCTAACGGCTGTTATCGCTTTGATACGAAACAATCGTTTTTTCCAGCGCGTCCCGCGTCAGTTGCACGGCTTCCGGCAAGTGCAGGAAACGTGCGTCGTGATGCAGGCCGAGCGTGAAGCTATACAGTTCGAAAAGCATCAGCGCCGGATCGGTCTCGGCCTTCAGATGCCCCTCGTCTTTCGCCTGACGAATCGCGCGAAGTAGCGCTTCGCGCCACATCGTCACGCTGTGCACGAGCTGTTCGCGCACCGCGCTCGCCGCGCGATCGTCGTATTCGACCGCGCCGCTGATGTAGATACAGCCCGTCGTCACTTCCTGAATGCGTCTTTCCATCCAGCGGTTCATCATCGAGCGCAGACGCGGCAGACCGCGCGCCTCGCGCAGGCTCGGGAAAAACACCTCGTCCTCGAAACGACGGTGGTACTCCCGCACGACTTCCACCTGCAAATCTTCGCGCGAACCGAAATGCGCGAAGACGCCGCTTTTGCTCATCTGCATCCGTTCGGCTAGTAGGCCGATGGTCAGGCCTTCGAGCCCATCGCGGCTTGCGAGGTCCAGTGCCGCATCAAGAATCGCGACCCGCGTCTGTTCGCCTTTTCGCATGATTTGCCTGCCGTTCTTATGTGACCGATTAAAAATCGAACGGCCGTACTATTATTGTAGGCGACCGTTCGCGAAACAAGCTAATTATTAGAAAGCCGTGTCTAACCGTCTCGCTGCCCGTCAATAGGAAAGCGCTGAGTAACACGCCGGCGCTCATTGTCCCTTTTTATTTTATGCCTGCCTCTCAGTGCCTGCCCGAGTTCCCAATTGGTGGGATTCAGTCGTATTGGCCGATTGTGAGCAGCTTCATCATCATTCGATAAGAGTTATAGGCCAGCCAGCTCAGCATGCGCTCGCCGATCGGGCGCGCAGCGTAGTGTTTTTCGTCGATGCGGCGGCCTTCGTCGAACGCGGCGAGGATGCCGTCGTGCAACCGGGCAATTTCCGGATGATTCACGAGCACCATGTTCGCCTCGTTGTTGAGCACGAGGCTCAGCGCATCGAGATTCGACGATCCGACCGTCCCCCAGTCAGCATCGACGACGGCGACCTTGCCGTGAAGCATCGTTTTCTCGTATTCCGCAATCCGCACGCCGTGTTTGAGGAGGTTCGCGTAGAGAAACGGCGTTGCGTGGTCGAGCGCGACGAACTCCTTGCGGCCGATCACGAGACTCACGCGCACGCCGCGTTGCGCCGCCTGCACGAGCGCGCGGCGGAGCTTGCGGCCCGGCATGAAGTAGGGATTCGCGAGCAGGACTTCGTGCTCGGCGTGTGCAATCGCGCGCAGGTACGCCTTTTCGATCGCCCGACGGTTCAGCAGATTGTCGCGGGCGACGAACGCGACGCACGGCTGATCGACGGCGTGGATCTCGCCAAGACGCGCGCGGCGTTTTGCGCGAATTGCGCGCCACGTGGCGCCGCGCGGCACTCTATGCGAGCCCGTGTCGGCAGTTTCCTGCTGCTCGCAGCTTGGCTGGCGCGGCTGCGTCGGCTTGACGCCCAGGCGAATCCGCAGCCATTGCATATTGAAAGCTTCATGCACATCGGCGACGACCGGCCCCTTCACTTCGACCGCGAAATCCCAGCGCGCGAATTCGAGACGCGCGCCGTCCTGATCGAAATCGTCGACGATATTGATGCCGCCGCAAAACGCAACCGTATCGTCGATTACGGCGAGCTTGCGATGCGTGCGCGAAAACCCGAGCGGCCCGAACAGATGCGGGTTGTAGATCCGGTGCTCGACGTTCGCGTGCTCCCACTCGGTGAACATCGGCAGGTTCTTCTGCGTGCCGATGCCGTCCGTGATCACGCGCACGCGCACGCCGCGAACGGACGCGCGCACGAGCGCTTCGGAAACCGCGCGGCCAGTGTCGTCGTTGGCGAAGATGTAGGTTTCGAGCGTGATGTCGTGACGAGCGTTATCGATGCGTTCGAGCAGCGCCGGAAACAACTCGACGCCCGACTTGAGCAGCCGCACCTCGTTGCCGACGGTGAAGCACAGACGCGGCGGACGTCGCCCGGAGAACAATGCGGCCCGCAAGCGCGCGAATCGGCGCCGCTGACCGATCATCGATTGTGCTCCGCGCGCCGCTCGGGCAACTGCAGGATCGCCTCACGATTCGACGAGGAGAAGCAACGGTCGGCGGCCTCGCGAAACGGCAGCCACACATGCGATGTGTGCTCGCGCGGCGCGAGCGTCACTTCGAGGCAATGCGGCACGAGCAGGCTGAACTGATGCTCGGTGTTGCGCGTGACGCCCTCGGCGTAGCGGTAACGCCACTCGGGATAGATGCTGTATTCGATGCTGTGATGCCAGTCGAGCAGGCAATGCTCGGGCACGAGTTCACTGCCGATGACGATGCCCGTCTCCTCGGCGACTTCGCGCGCGGCGGTCTCGGTGAGCGGTTCATCGGCATGATCTTTGGAACCCGTCACCGATTGCCAATACCCTTTGTGATCGGCACGCTCGATGATCAGCACGTCGAGCTCCGGCGTATGGATGACGACGAGGACGGATTCGGGGATTTTCGGCGGCTTGGGCATGGCGGCGGCGCGCTCATCTTTTGAATACGGCCAACGACTTTAACCCAAAAAACGAAAAAGGCGCACTCGGCGCCCTTTTCGTACGACTTGCTTACTTCAACTTCACTGCACCTTCGGCTCCGGCTGACGCAAGCGGATGTGCAATTCGCGCAACTGACGCTCGTCGACTTCGCTCGGCGCCTGCGTGAGCAGACACTGCGCGCGCTGCGTTTTCGGGAACGCGATCACGTCGCGGATCGAATCGGCGCCGGCCATCATCGTGACGATGCGGTCGAGACCGAACGCAATACCGCCGTGCGGCGGCGCGCCGTACTGCAGCGCGTCGAGCAGGAAGCCGAACTTCGCGCGCGCTTCTTCCGCGCCGATCTTGAGCGCGCGGAACACCTTGCTCTGCACGTCTTCCTGGAAAATCCGCACCGATCCGCCACCGATTTCCCAGCCGTTCAGGACCATGTCGTACGCCTTCGCGAGACAACGGCCCGGATCGGTTTCGAGATATTCGAGATGCTCATCCTTCGGGCTCGTGAACGGGTGGTGCGCCGCCACGTAGCGGTTTTCTTCCTCGTCGTACTCGAACATCGGGAAGTCGGTCACCCACAGCGGCTTCCAACCCGGCTCGAACAGATTGTTCGCGCGGCCGAATTCCGAGTGCCCGATCTTCAGACGCAACGCGCCGAGGCTGTCGTTCACAACCTTTGCGCGGTCGGCGGCGAAGAACACGATGTCGCCGTTCTGCGCGCCGGTGCGCTCGAGGATTGCCGCGATCGACGCGTCGTGCAGGTTCTTGACGATCGGGCTTTGCAGGCCGTCACGGCCTTTCGACACGTCGTTGACCTTGATCCACGCGAGGCCCTTCGCGCCGTAGATGCGCACGAATTCCGTGTATCCATCGATGTCGCCGCGCGACAGCTCACTGCCCTTCGGCACGCGCAACGCCGCGACGCGGCCGTCCTTCGAGTTCGCCGGCGTGCTGAACACCTTGAAATCAACGTCGCGCACAGCGTCCGTCAAGTCGGCGAATTCGAGTTTCACGCGCAGGTCGGGCTTGTCCGAGCCAAAACGGCGCATCGCTTCCGAGTACAGCATTACCGGGAATTTCTCGGCGAGCGACACGTTCATGGTTTCCTTGAAAACGTGACGGATCATCGCTTCGAACAGATCGCGGATTTCCTGTTCGTTCAGGAACGACGTTTCGCAGTCGATCTGCGTAAATTCCGGCTGACGGTCGGCGCGCAGGTCTTCGTCGCGGAAGCACTTGACGATCTGGTAGTAACGATCGAAGTTCGCGACCATCAGAAGCTGCTTGAACAACTGCGGCGACTGCGGCAACGCGAAGAACTGGCCGGCGTTCACACGCGACGGCACGAGGTAATCGCGCGCGCCTTCCGGCGTGCTCTTGGTGAGCATCGGCGTTTCGATGTCGATGAAACCCTGCGCGTCCAGATACTTGCGCACTTCCATCGCGACGCGATAGCGCAGACGCAGGTTCTGCTGCATCTGAGGGCGGCGCAGGTCGAGCACGCGATGCGTGAGTCGCGTGGTTTCGGAGAGGTTGTCGTCGTCGAGCTGGAACGGCGGCGTGACCGATGCGTTCAGCACGGTCAGTTCGTGGCACAGCACTTCGATCTTGCCGCTCGTGAGGCCCGCGTTCGCCGTGCCTTCCGGACGGCTGCGCACGACGCCTTTCACCTGCACGCAAAACTCGTTGCGCACGCCTTCGGCGACCTTGAACATGTCAGCGCGATCCGGATCGCAGACGACCTGGACAAGCCCTTCGCGATCGCGCAGGTCGATGAAGATAACGCCGCCGTGATCGCGGCGGCGGTGTACCCAGCCGCACAGCGAGACGTTTTGGCCCAGCAGGGCTTCGGTCACCAGACCGCAGTATTCAGATCGCATCAACATGGTGTTGTGTCTATCGTTGTTTCATTAATCAACGGCACGCGCGCGAAATGGCAGATCTTCGCAACGCGTGCCGGCATTACAGCGGCGGCTCGGTGGGGCGGCGCGCGGGGGCCACCGGCGCAGGCGGCGCGTTCGGCGCCACCACACCCATCGAGACGATGTACTTCAGGGCGGCATCGACGGACATGTCGAGCTCGATCACTTCGCTTTTCGGCATCATCAGGAAGAAGCCCGACGTGGGATTCGGCGTGGTCGGCACGTAGACGCTCACGTGCTCTTCCTTCAGGTGGTTGAGCACGTCACCGCCGGGAATGCCGGTCAAAAAACCGATGGTGTACGAACCCTTTCTCGGATATTCGATCAGGAGCGCCTTGCGAAAGGCGTTGCCGCTGCTCGAGAGCAGCGTGTCCGATACCTGCTTCACGCTCGTATAAAGCGGGCCGACGACCGGGATATGGCGCACGACTACGTCCCACCAACCGACGAGCTTCTGCCCGATGAAGTTCTGCGTCAGCAACCCGACGATGAAGATGAACGCCAGCGTCAGCACCGCGCCCAGGCCCGGCAGATGGAAGCCGAACGCCCGCTCGGGCTGCCACGACAACGGCAGCAGCAAGAGCGTCTGATCCATGGTCCCGATTACGAGCCCCAGCACCCACAAGGTGATGGCGAGCGGCACCAGCACGAGCAGGCCGGTGAGGAACACGGATTTCAACGTAGTCTTTTTGGTCGTCATTTACACAGCCGGAAGGCCGCCCCGGCTTTCGAAGCGCGGTTTGGCAGGGTTGCCGCCCGTGCCTTGGCATGAGCGGTCGTCTTCTTGCGTGCGATCGGACAGATCGGATTCGGCGGGTCGTGCGCGTTTGCAACGTTACGCGTTGCCGGACGATGGCGTGCTCGCGGGAGCCGCAGTCGTGCTGGCGGCTGGAGTCGACTTCACATCCGCCTTGGACGCCTCGGCCGGTGCGCTCGCTGTGTCCGGCTTTGAAGCGGCTTCGTCGGGCTTGGACGTCTCGGCCGCGGCCGGCTTGCCGCCAGTATTTCCGCCGCGGAAGTCCGTAACGTACCAGCCGGAGCCTTTCAGTTGAAAGCCGGCGGCGGTCACCTGCTTGGCGAACGTTTCCTTCCCGCACTCGGGACACTGGGTAAGCGGCGCGTCGCTCAGCTTCCGGAGCACGTCTTTTCCGAAGCCGCAGGACTCGCAGCGGTACGCGTAGATCGGCATGGCACTCTTCCTACAATTATCTGTCGACGCTTGCAAAGCCTTGAATTATAGCCGCAAACCATTTCCGGCCCGCGATTTTCGGGTCGATGGCCCCAGCGGGCGAACTCCTAAATGAGGGCCGTTAGCGCGCAATTCAAGGCAACAATTCAGGCGCGTCGGCGCCAGGTCAGCCAATGTTCGCGCCCCGCGAAGACGGGGATCGAATCGGTCACCGCGTGTTCGTCGATCAATTCGAAGTGCGGGGTCA
Organism: Caballeronia humi; assembly: GCF_001544475.1. Classification (GTDB taxonomy): domain Bacteria; phylum Pseudomonadota; class Gammaproteobacteria; order Burkholderiales; family Burkholderiaceae; genus Caballeronia; species Caballeronia humi. The sequence continues at coordinate 419,181 of NZ_FCNW02000001.1, forward strand.
GAAAGGCGTCGAGCGCGTCGCGTTCGATTCCGAACGGCGGGCCTTTCGGAGTCGCGCCGAGGAAGAAGAAACCAGCGAGGAGCGCCCCGGGGCGCAGAAGCGCAGCCATACGCGCGGCGTAGTCCGGCCAGCGATCCGGCGGCAACGCGCAGAAAAACGCACGCTCGTAGATCCAGTCGATGGCGAACGGTGGCTCGTAAGTGAAGAAATCCGCCTGTTCGACGATATTTGCCTGCGCGCCGAGTTCCACCCGCGCCACCGCCACCGCGCTCGGCGAAAAATCGATCGCGCGGACCGGCCAGCCGGCGTTCGCAAGCCAAAGCGCTTCATACGCGCTGCCGCAGCCCGGGATCAGCACGTTGCGCGGCGTGAGTGCCGCTGCGAACGCGCGGAACGCTTCGGGCACGCCCGCCTGGTCCCAGGGCGTGAACTGGTGATCGAAGCGCTCGTCCCAGAAATCGGGCGAGTTGGGATCGCGGGATTCAAACGACGGCGTCGACGGATCACTCATCTCGTTCACCCGCCGTACGCGACCGTCAGCCAGACCTGCGCGATCAGCACGCCCGCCCCCACCGCCAGTCCGAAAATGAGCAGCGCCTGAAGCAGTCGGTTCGTCTTCTTTTGCTCGACGAGGATCATCCGCATCAGATCGTCGTTGCCGGGACGCGGCAGATCGTGGCGTTCGGCGAGAAGGTGATGAATCAGCCGCGGCATCTGCGGCAGGGTCTTGCTCCACTGCGGCGCTTCCATCTGAAGACGCTCGAACCAGCCGCGCCAGCCGATCTGCTCGTTCATCCAGCGTTCCAGATACGGCTTCGCGGTCTTCCACAGATCGAGTTCCGGATCGAGCGAGCGGCCGAGCCCTTCCACATTCAGCATCGTCTTTTGCAGCAGCACGAGTTGTGGCTGGATTTCGACGTTGAAGCGGCGCGACGTCGAAAAGAGCCGCAGCAGCACTTGTCCAAGCGAAATATCCTTCAACGCGCGATCGAAATACGGTTCGCAGACAGCGCGTATCGCGCTCTCCAGTTCCTCGACGCGAGTATTCGACGGCACCCATCCCGATTCCAGGTGAAGCGTCGCGACCCGGTGATAGTCGCGCTTGAAGAACGCGAGGAAGTTCTGCGCCAGATAATTCTTATCGAAGTCCGACAACGCGCCGACAATTCCGAAGTCAAGCGCGATATAGCGGCCGAAATGCGCCGGATCGAGGCTTACCTGAATGTTGCCCGGGTGCATGTCGGCGTGGAAGAAACCGTCGCGAAACACCTGCGTAAAGAAAATTTCAACGCCTTCGCGCGCCAGCTTCGGAATATCCACGCCGGCGCCGCGCAGCGTTTCGATCTGACTGATCGGCACGCCGATCATCCGTTCCATGACGAGCACTGTCGGCGCGGAAAAATCCCAGTACATCTCGGGCACGAGCAGCAGGTCGAGGCCCGCGAAGTTGCGGCGCAACTGGCTGCCATTCGCCGCCTCGCGCATCAGGTCGAGCTCGTCGTGCAGATACTTGTCGAATTCCGCGACGACTTCGCGCGGCTTCAGGCGCCGGCCGTCCGCCCACAGACGCTCGGCCCAGATCGCGATATCGCGCAGGAGCGCCAGGTCCGAATCGATGACGGGCAGCATGCCGGGCCGCAGCACCTTCACCGCGACGTCCTTGCCGGCGTGCACGCCGGTACGAATTTTCGCGAAGTGAACCTGCGCGATCGATGCGCTCGCCACCGGAACGCGCTCGAAATCATCGAAAAGGACGTCGATCGGCGCGCCCAGCGACTTCTCGACGATTTCCACAGCCAGCGCCGAATCGAACGGTGGCACCTGGTCTTGCAGCTTCGCGAGTTCGTCGGCGATATCGACGGGTAGCAAGTCGCGCCGCGTCGACAGCACCTGCCCGAACTTCACGAAAATCGGCCCGAGGCTTTCCAGCGCGAGACGCAGCCGAATGCCGCGCGGAATCTCGAACTTGCGGCCAAACGTGGTGATGCGCATCAGGAAGCGCACGCGCCGATCGTCGATGCCGCTCAGCACCAGTTCGTCGAGTCCGAAGCGAACAATCGTGAAGAATATTTTCAGGAAACGCAGAAAACGCATGGTTCAGCCCATTACTTGCGCATGCCGCGCGGGAGTGCGGCGGCGCCGGGCGCGAGCGCGCCACGGGCTTCGGCTGTTTGTTCGACTCGCTCGACGCGTTTTTCCACGCGCGCGAGCGCATCGCGGACGCGCGACAGTTCTGTGTTGAATGCGTCGAGCGCGCTGCGTCGCACCAACTGCGGCTTTTCATCGAGCAGATATTCGGCGACGGAATCGAGCAGATTGCGCCCCGTCCGCAGCGCCTGCTCGTGCACCGTGCGCGCGACCGCGCCGATCCGGTGGGCGGGCGCATCGCCGATCAGCCGCGACAGGTCTTCTTCCGGCTCCCAGCGCAAATGCTCGGCAAGTTTCGCGATGGTCGTGGCGAATTCCGCGTCGCCTTCGATCCTGACGTGCTTCATCACCGCCGCCTGACCGCCTTGCAGAAAGGCCGGCAGCGCGTCGGGCGGCACGGATATGGTGACGTCGAATTGCCCGGCCTCCGTTTCGTCGATGGCGGCGATCAGTCCGTCCGGCTGCACGACGAGCGAGAGCGCGAACGGCGCGCAAACGAGCCGGGCGGTCCTGCCGGCGTAGGGCTTGAAGCGCTCGCGGGCCCAGGACTCACGAGCGAGCAGATGATTCACGGCGGCCGCGAACGCTTTCGACGCGGTCTTGACGGCGGGACTTGCAACAGTTCGGGCGGATTCGTCTGCGTTCGTCATCGGCTGTGAGATGAAAAAACCCGCGCAAGCGGTGGCTTGCGCGGGTTTCTATTCTACCTTCGCAACCGGCCTCGCCGCCGGCCGGTCTCGCCGGCCTGGCCATTCGGCCGATGCGCAGGATCAGGCTTTAGTTCACCTGCTGGATGCCGGCGAGAAGCCAGCCTTCGTTGCCCGTCTTCTGCTTCGACAGGTTCCAGATCTCGACGAAGGGTTCCGCCGCCGCCCCTTCCGACTCGCGGATCAGGCCGTGGAAGCGCACGCTCGCCAGATACTCGGACGTGCGATCCTCGACGCCCAGGATATCGGCGTTGAGTTGCACGACGTCGGTGCGATTCGGCTGGCTGCCGCGCGCGTCGATGTCGGTTTTCACTTCGGCGAACATTTCGGGCGTCGTAAATTCACGGATGTCGTTCGTGTTGCCGCGATCCCACGCGTCCTGCAGACGCACGAAGTAGACCTTCGCGTTACGGATGAAGGCGTCGGTATCGAAACCGGCCGGCACGACTGGTTGCGGCGCAACATCCTGCGTGCTTGCAGCGTTTTGCGGCAGATAACCACCCGAGGTCGGCGCTGTATAAGCCGGCTCCTGATTCAGCCCCGTGCGAGCCGTGCCGCCGAACGGCGACGCGCCCGCGCCCGCATTCGCGTACGCCGGCTGATTGGCAGCCGCGCGCTTCCTCATGATGAAGCGGAACAGCATAACGGCGGCCAGCACGATCAAACCGATGATGATCATGTTCGCCATCGCGCCGGCGAACGCTTCGCCAAGGCCGAAGTGCGACAGGAGCGCCGCGATGCCGAGACCAGCGGCCAGACCGGCGATCGGCCCGAGCCAGCGATTGCGCGCGGGTTGCGCCGCGGCGGCGGCTGCGGGCGCCGGCTGGGCGCGCTGAGCCTGCGCGGCCTGACCTTGCTGCATCGATTGGGAAGGCGGCGTCGCCTGGTTCTGCTGAGTCGCCGTGGCTGACTGACGGCCCATGCTGCGGCCGCCGCCCATGCGTTTTGCTTCTGCGTCTTCAGCAATGATGGCGCCGGCCATGATTACGCCAGCCAGCGCCAGGAGCCCGGCTTTCCTGAAAATCGACTTCAGGAAACCCCGAGACTGGGGTGAGCGCGAATCGGACATTTCGAATCCTTTAAAAAGAGTGGAACACTAAAATTTGGTCCCGACGTGTAAAGCTACCACGCCACCTGACAAATTGTAATATTCGACTCGATCCAGGCCCGCTTGTTCCATCATTGTTTTGAGCGTCTCCTGGTCCGGATGCATGCGGATGGATTCCGCAAGATACCGGTAACTATCAGCATCTTTCGCAAACTTGTCGCCAAGCCACGGCAAAACCTTGAAACTGTAGACGTCGTAAGCCTTTTTCAGCGGGTCCCACACCTTGGAAAACTCTAATACGAGAAGACGACCCCCCGGCTTCAAAACCCGCTGCATCTCCGTTAATGCACCATCTTTGTGCGTCATATTACGAAGACCAAACGCCACGGTGACCACGTCGAAGTAGTTGTTCGGGAACGGGATCTTCTCGGCATCGCAAAGAAGCGCGGGCGTGATCACGCCTTTGTTCAACAGCCGGTCGCGCCCGACGCGCAGCATCGATTCGTTGATATCGGTGTGCCAGACCTCGCCCGACGGCCCCGCCTGTTTCGCGAACGCCATCGCCAGATCGCCCGTCCCGCCTGCCAGATCGAGCACCTTGTAGCCGGGCCGTATCTTTGCCTGACCGATCGTGAAGAACTTCCACACGCGATGCAGCCCGCCCGACATCAGATCGTTCATCAAGTCGTAGTTGCTCGCGACCGAGTGAAACACGCCCGCCACTTTTTTTGCTTTTTCCTGCTCGTCGACCGTTTCGAAACCGAAGTGGGTCTTGCTCATCGCGCTCGTCCTCGCCTGTTATTTGTTCTCTGTCCGCGCTCGGAACGCGGCTTCGTGCGGCAAAACGCCGCGCCAGCTACGCTGATCAATGACAGTGGCCGCCGGATGCCTTGGTCGCCATCGGCGCATCGCGGTCGACGCCCGCCGCTTCAAGTTTGGCCAGGTATGCGCGCCAGAGTTCGTCCTGGCGCACGGCCAGGTCGTACAGGATGTCCCACGAGTAGATGCCCGTGTTGTGGCCATCGGAGAAATTGAGTTGCAACGCATAGTGGCCAACCGGATCGACGCCAATCAGCGACACGTCGCGCTTGCCGGTCTGCAGCGTTTCCTGGCCCGGGCCGTGGCCCTGCACTTCCGCCGACGGCGAATACACGCGCAGCAGTTCGAACGGAACGCGATAGCTTTCATTGTTCGCGTACTGCAGTTCCAGCGCGCGCGATTTGGAATGCACGACGATCCCGGTGGGGATCGGCGTCTCTTTTGTCAGTCCGCTCATGATGAGCCTTGATGGTAGATGTCTAGTTCTGCCCGAACGCCTGGTTCAGTTCAGTGCGGATAGCCTCGCGCAGGAGCGTGGCCTGCGCGCGCCACTTCGATAGTTGCGCCTCGGGCACCGAACGCTGGCGCGGCGCCCAGATCGGCAGGGGAAAGCGCGAATCGTTCGAGCGGCGCGGGATGACGTGCCAATGGACGTGCGGCACCTGATTGCCGAGGCTCGCGAGATTCACCTTCGCCGGCGAAAGGATGCGCCGCATCGCGCGCTCGACGCCGTTCACGGCCGTCATGATGCGCAGACGCGCCTGATCGGAGAGATCGGACATCTCTCCGACGTGCGAATTCCAGATCACGCGGCACAGGCCCGGCCAGTCGGCCTCATCGGCGAGGACGACACGCAGCGTGTCGTCCGACCATAAAACCTCACCGCCGTCTTCACGGCAAAACACACAATCCATCATCAACCTCTGGCGAAACGAACCTCGATCTCGCTATTACACCAGCACGCGCTCGATACCGCCATCGTTCGCGCGCGCGACGTAGTCCGCCATCCAGTTTTCGCCGAGCACCTTCCGCGCGATTTCGACGACGATGTAATCCGCTTCGATGTTCGCGTCCTCGTTGTAGCGCGAAAGACCTTGCAGGCACGACGGGCAGCTCGTGAGGATCTTGACCTCAGTGCCATTCGACTGCGCGCCGTCGCCGGCCTTCAACACTGATCCCGCCGGATCGATCCCGCTCGCGCCGGCAGCAGCGACCAGCGGGATGTCGCGCAACTTCGCCGCGCCCTTGCGGATCTCCTCTTCCTTGCGAAAGCGCACCTGCGTCGAAATATCCGGTCGCGTGACGGCGAGCGTGCCCGATTCGCCGCAGCATCGATCGTTCTTCTCGATCTTGTAGCCGTCGTTCTTCGAGCCCATCAGTTCGTTGACGAGCTTGACCGGGTCCATCGTCTTGATCGGCGAGTGGCACGGGTCGTGATACATGTAGCGCGTGCCCTTCACGCCTTCCAGCCGAATGTTCTTTTCAAGTAAAAATTCGTGGATGTCGATGATCCGGCAGCCCGGAAAGATCTTCTCGAATTCGTAGCCGGCGAGTTGGTCGTAGCACGTCCCGCACGACACGACCACCGTCTTGATATCGAGATAGTTCAGCGTATTCGCGACGCGGTGGAACAGCACGCGGTTGTCGGTGACGATCTGCTCGGCCTTGTCGAACTGGCCAGAGCCGCGCTGCGGATAGCCGCAGCACAAGTAACCCGGCGGCAGCACGGTCTGCACGCCCGCTTCCCAGAGCATCGCTTGGGTGGCGAGGCCGACCTGCGAGAACAGCCGCTCCGAACCACAGCCTGGGAAATAAAACACCGCTTCGGAATCGACGGTCGTCGCCTTCGGATTGCGAATGATCGGGACGATCTTGTTGTCCTCGATGTCGAGCAGCGCGCGCGCCGTCTTCTTCGGCAGGTTGCCCGGCATCTTCTTGTTCATGAAGTGGATCACCTGCTGCACGACCGGCGGCTTGCCGACCGTCGCCGGCGGATGCGCCGTCTGCTTCTTCGCGAACTTCTTCAGCAGGTCGTTGCCGAGCCGCTGCGCCTTGTAGCCGACGCCCATCATCGCGGTGCGGGCGACGTTGATCGTCTGCGGATTGGTCGCGTTGAGGAAGAACATGCCGGCCGCGTTGCCCGGATTGAACTTCTTCTTGCCCATCTTGCGCAGCAGGTTGCGCATGTTCATCGTGACATCGCCGAAGTCGATCTTCACGGGGCACGGCGTCACGCATTTATGACAAACCGTGCAGTGATCGGCGACATCGTTGAATTCGTCCCAGTGCTTGATCGACACGCCGCGGCGCGTCTGTTCTTCGTACAGGAACGCCTCGACCAGCAGCGACGTCGCGAGAATCTTGTTGCGCGGGCTGTAGAGCAGGTTCGCGCGCGGCACGTGCGTCGCGCACACCGGCTTGCACTTGCCGCAGCGCAGGCAATCCTTGATCGAATCGGAGATTGCGCCGATATCCGACTGCTGCATGATCAGCGATTCGTAACCCATCAGGCCGAAGCTCGGCGTGTAGGCGTTGCGCAGATCCGCGCCCGGGAGCAGCTTGCCCGCATTGAAGCGCCCGTTCGGATCGACGCGCTGCTTGTACGCGCGGAAATCGCCGATTTCCTCTTCCGTCAGGAACTCCAGCTTCGTGATTCCGATGCCGTGCTCGCCGGAAATCACGCCGTCGAGCGCGCGCGCGAGCTTCATGATCCGCGCGACCGCGTGATGCGCGTCCTGCAGCATCTCGTAATTGTCGGAATTGACGGGGATGTTCGTATGAACATTGCCGTCGCCCGCGTGCATATGGAGCGCGACGAACACGCGTCCGCGCAGCACCTGCTTGTGGATGTTCTGCGCTTCGTCGAGGATCGGCTTGAACTCGCCGCCGTTGAAAATCTGGCGCAGTTCCGCGCGGATTTCCTGCTTCCACGAAATGCGCACCGTGCGATCCTGCGCAACGTTGAAGACGGTCGCGCCCGGCTGCGCATCGACGCGATCGGCGAGTTTTTCCGCCAGCGCCTCGTAGCCGAGCCCGACCATGTAGTGCTGCGCCTCGCGCAACGGCAGATCGAGCTTGTCGCCGACGAAGGTCCAGCGCGCCTTCACGCGCTTTAGCAGATCGAGCGCCTGCTGCACGCGGTCTTCGAGCAGTTCGGCGCTCGGGATTTCGTTCGCGTCGTCGCTTTTGCCGAGCGGCAGCTTGCCGGTGCGGAAAAACGCCTCCAACGCGTCGACGAGTTGCAGCTTGTTCTTGATCGACAGCTCGATGTTGATGCGCTCGATGCCGTCCGTGTACTCACCCATGCGGTTGAGCGGGATGACGACGTCTTCGTTGATCTTGAACGCGTTCGTATGCTTCGCGATCGCGGCCGTGCGCGAGCGGTCGAGCCAGAAGCGCTTGCGTGCTTCGGCGTTCACCGCGACGAAACCTTCGCCGCTCTTGCCATTCGCCATGCGCACGACTTCGGACGTGGCGATGGCGACCGCATCGGCATCGTCGCCGACGATATCGCCGATCAGCACCATCTTCGGGAACGCGTTGCGCTTGCTCTTGGTCGCGTAGCCGACCGCGCGCAGATAGCGTTCGTCGAGGTGTTCGAGGCCCGCGAGGATCGCGCCGCCCTGCTTCGACGTCTCGAAAAGATAATCCTTGATCTCGACGATGCTCGGAATCGCGTCGCGTGCCTGGCCGAAGAATTCGAGACAGACAGTGCGCGTGTGCGCGGGCATCTTGTGCAAAATCCAGCGCGCGGACGTGATGAGCCCGTCGCAACCTTCCTTCTGCACGCCCGGCAGGCCTGAGAGGAATTTATCCGTCACGTCCTTGCCGAGCCCTTCCTTGCGGAACGTCTTGCCCGCGATATCGAGCGATTCCGTGCGCAGAAGCTTTTCGCCCGGCGCGCGCGCGCCGTCGAACCAGTCGAGGCGAAAGCGTGCCACTTCGATGTCGTGAATCTTCCCGCAGTTGTGATCGAGCCGCGTGACTTCGAGCCAGTTGCCCTCCGGGTCGACCATGCGCCACCAGGCGAGGTTGTCGAGCGCCGTGCCCCACAGCACGGCCTTCTTGCCGCCCGCGTTCATCGCGACGTTGCCGCCGACGCACGAGGCATCGAGCGAAGTCGGATCGACGGCGAAGACGAAGCCCGCCTGCTCGGCCGCCTCGGTCACGCGCCGGGTGACGACGCCCGCGCCCGAGAAAATCGTCGCGACCTTGGCGCTGACGCCGGGAAGATCGGTCATTTCGACCGGACCGAGCTGTTCGAGCTTTTCCGTATTGATGACGGCCGAGAACGGTGTTAGCGGGATCGCGCCGCCGGTGTAGCCGGTGCCGCCGCCGCGCGGGATCACGGTGAGACCGAGTTCAAAACACGCCTTGATGAGCCCGGCGATTTCCGCTTCGCTGTCCGGCGTCAGCACGACGAACGGATATTCGACGCGCCAGTCGGTGGCATCGGTAACGTGCGAGACGCGCGAGAGGCCGTCGAACTTGATGTTGTCCTTCTGCGTGCGCTTGCCGAGCGCCTTCGCGGCCTTGCGGCGCAACTCTGCCATCTTGCCGAACTCGGAGGCGAAATCATCGACTGCGCGGCGCGCCGCCGACACCAGCACTTCGACGCGCGCGGCGCGGTCGTGACCCGCCGTATCTCCGTGCAGCGACAAATCGTCCTTCCTGCGCTTCTCGATCTCGTGCAGCCGGTGATTCAGCGCCTCGACGAGCAGCGCGCGGCGCTTCGGGTTGTCGAGCAAATCGTCCTGCAGGTACGGATTGCGGCGCACGACCCAGATATCGCCGAGCACTTCGTACAGCATGCGCGCCGAGCGGCCCGTGCGGCGTTCGCTGCGCAGCACGTCGAGAGCGGCCCAGGCTTCGTCACCGAGCAGCCGGATCACGATTTCGCGGTCGGAAAACGACGTGTAGTTATAGGGAATTTCGCGCAGGCGCGGTTCGAGATCGAGCGCCACGACGGCGGCGCCGCCATTCGGATCGAAGGCTTGGGGTGCGTTCATGTTCGACGGTTCGGTAGGCCGGCGCATGCGTCAAGGAAGGCGCAATGCCCGGCGATGCGCGTGGGGGCGCAAATTTTCGAGTGAGACTTTCTTTTGGGAAGGCAGCCGGTCATTGGACTGATAAGCGGCTTCATCAACCGCGCGGCGAGCCGCGCCGTGCCTTCGAGGTGCCCGGAATCAGCGCCACGATCGCGCATGACGCGCGTGCCGCTCGGCCGCGGGATGAGACTCGCGGGGGACATGCGTCAAAAAATCGATCCGAGGCTGCGCTTGCATCTTCCGATCCAGATTCGAAAAGACAATTCTAACCCATCGCGAAACCCCTCGTTCGCGGCAGCTAGCGCGTCGAAGGGGCTTTCGCCAGCCGGTTTTCGCCGTATTTCTGCGGTTTTTCGCCTGTGTTAAGGCGACCGTCCGGTCGGTAAAAGCGACTTCACGGCCGAGCCGAAGGTGGTTGGCGCTATCATTGACGTTTTCGCTCTCAAAAATAGCGCGCAGTCGCTCTGCGTGACTTTCCCGCATGGCACACCCCGATTACCTGAAAAAAGTCCTGACCGCGCGCGTCTACGATGTTGCCCGCGAAAGCGAGCTCGAGCCCGCGCGCAATCTGTCGGCGCGTCTCTCCAACGCGGTTTTCCTCAAGCGCGAGGACAACCAGCCGGTGTTCTCGTTCAAGATTCGCGGCGCCTATAACAAGATGGCGCAGCTTCCCGCCGACGTCCTCGCGCGCGGCGTGATCACGGCATCGGCGGGCAATCATGCGCAGGGCGTCGCGTTTTCGGCCGCGCGGCTCGGCTGCCGCGCGGTCATCGCTATTCCGACCACCACGCCGCAGGTCAAGATCGACGCGGTGCGCGCGCACGGCGGCCCGACGGTCGAAGTGGTGCTCGCGGGCGAGTCGTACAGCGACGCTTACGCACACGCGCTCAAGTTGCAGCAAGAACGCGGCCTCACCTTCGTCCATCCGTTCGACGACCCCGACGTCATCGCCGGCCAAGGCACCGTCGCTATGGAAATCCTGCGCCAGCATCAGGGGCCGATCCACGCGATCTTCGTGCCGATCGGCGGCGGCGGGCTCGCGGCGGGCGTCGCGGCATATGTAAAAGCGGTGCGGCCGGAGATCAAGGTGATCGGCGTGCAGACCGACGATTCCTGCGCGATGGCGCAGTCGATCAAGGCGGGCGAGCGCGTCACGCTGGCGGAAGTCGGCCTGTTTTCGGACGGCACGGCGGTGAAACTGGTCGGCGAGGAAACGTTCAGGCTGTGCCGCGAACTGCTCGACGAAGTGCTCACCGTCGATACCGACGCGCTCTGCGCCGCGATCAAGGACGTGTTTCAGGACACCCGCAGCGTGCTCGAACCGGCCGGATCGCTCGCCGTCGCGGGCGCGAAGCTGTATGCAGAACGCGAGGGCATCGAAGGCAAGACGCTCGTCGCCGTGACCTCCGGCGCGAACATGAACTTCGACCGGATGCGCTTCGTGGCGGAACGCGCGGAAGTCGGCGAGGCGCGCGAAGCCGTGTTCGCCGTGACGATCCCCGAGGAGCGCGGCAGCTTCAAACGCTTCTGCGAGCTCGTCGGCACGCGCAGCGTCACCGAATTCAACTACCGCATCGCCGATGCCAGCGCCGCGCACATCTTCGTCGGCGTGCAGATCAAGACGCGCAGCGAATCGGCGCAGATGATGAACGCGTTCGTCGAGCACGGATTCGCGACCGTCGACCTGTCGCACGACGAGCTTTCGAAGCAGCACATCCGCTATATGGTCGGCGGCCGGTCGCCGCTCGCCCGGGACGAACGGCTGCTGCGGTTCGAATTCCCCGAACGGCCGGGCGCGCTGATGAAGTTCCTCTCGTCGATGGCGCCGAACTGGAATATCAGCCTCTTCCACTACCGCAATCAGGGCGCGGACTACAGCTCGATTCTCGTCGGCATTCAGGTGCCGTCGGCGGAAAACGCCGAGTTCGAGCGTTTTCTCGCGACGCTCGGCTATCCGTGGTGGGACGAAGGCGCGAATCCGGTCTACAAGCTCTTCCTGGCGTAAGCGATGGCGGCGTTCACGCTCGAAGACAAGCTCGTCGTCGCGATTTCGTCGCGCGCGCTCTTCGACTTTGAAGAAGAAAACGAGGTCTACGAGACGGGCGACCTCGCAGAATATGAAGCGCTGCAGCGGTCGCGGCTGAACGTGCCGGCGAAGCCCGGCGTCGCGTTTCCGCTGATTGGTAAACTGCTCAAGCTCAACGCGGGCGGGCATCACGTCGAAGTGGTGATCCTCTCGCGCAGCGATCCGATCAGCGGCCTGCGCGCGTTCAGTTCGTGCAAGGCGCACGGGCTCGCGATCGAACGCGGCGTGTTTACGCGCGGGCGTCCGCCGTTTGGTTATCTGAAGCCGCTGCGGGCGTCGCTGTTTCTGTCGGCGAATCCGGACGACGTGCGCGCCGCGCTCGACGCCGGTTTTCCCGCCGCGCGCGTGCTGCCCGAGACGCCGCAGGCCGCGAGCCAGTATTCTGACGAAATCCGCATCGCTTTCGACGGCGACGCCGTGCTCTTCTCCGATGAAGCCGAACGCGTGTTTCAGTCGGCGGGGTTGTCGGCGTTTGTCGGGCACGAGACGACGAAGAAGGATTCGCCGCTCGCAGGCGGGCCGCTGAAGCCTTTGTTGGCGGCGCTGCACAAGCTGCAAAAAATCGCCGGTGACGCCGCGCCGATGCACATCCGCACCGCGCTCGTCACCGCGCGTTCCGCTCCCGCGCACGAGCGCGCGATCCGGACGCTGATGGCCTGGAACATCGAAATCGACGAAGCGATGTTCCTCGGCGGGCTCGACAAAGGCGCGTTTTTGCGCGAGTTCGAGCCCGATTTCTTCTTCGACGACCAAATCGGCCACTGCGAATCGGCCCGCGTCGTGACCGCGACCGGGCACGTGCTGAGTGGCATATCGAACGCATCATGACACCCGACCAATCTCCGCTCGGCAAGGAAGTCGTCTACACCGAACAGTACGATCCGCTGCTGCTGTTTCCGATCGACCGCAAGACGGCGCGCGATGCGATCGGCATTGGCGCGCGGCTGCCGTTTTTCGGGACGGACATCTGGAATGCGTATGAATTGTCCTGGCTGAACCGGCGCGGCAAGCCGCAGATCGCCGTCGCGACGTTCTTCGTGCCGGCGGAATCGCCGAATATCGTCGAATCGAAGTCGTTCAAGCTGTATTTGGGATCGTTCGCGCAGACGGCTTTCGATTCCATCGATGATGTGCGCGCCGCGATCAAGCGCGATGTGTCGGCGATTTGCGGAGTGAATGTGTCGGTGCAGCTTGCGGCACCGGGGGATTTTGGCAAATTGCAGATGGAGGAATTCGACGGGTTGTCGCTGGATCGGCTGGATCTGGATACGGATGTCTATTCGCCTGATCCGTCATTGCTTAAAGCGACACATGATGAAGCGCCGGTCGATGAGACGCTTTTTTCGAATCTTTTGAAATCGAATTGTCCGGTTACTGGGCAGCCGGATTGGGGCAGCGTTCAGATTCGCTATTACGGCGGACAGATCGATCACGCGGGATTGCTGAGGTATGTCATTTCTTATCGCGGACATACCGGGTTTCATGAGCAATGCGTCGAGCGCATTTTCATGGATATCATGCGGGAGTGTCAGCCGGAAAGGCTGGCGGTTTATGCGAGATATACGCGGAGAGGCGGGCTGGATATTAATCCGTTCCGGACGAATTTCAATTTGCCGATGCCTGATAATGCCCGGTTGGCGCGGCAGTAAAGAATCGAGCGTTGCCCTCTGCGGCAACGCTCTTTTTTAAGCAATTCAGGCGCCCGGCGCCTTATAAGCCACGCAATCCACCTCGACCTTGCAATCGATCACCATCGACGAAACCACACAAGCGCGCGCCGGCGGATTTTCCCCGAAATACTCCTTGAACACCTTATTGAACGAAGCAAAATCCCGCGGATCGTCGAGCCATACGCCGCATCGAACCACATGCTCCGCGCCATACCCCGCTTCTTTCAAAATCGCGAAAACATTCTGAATGCATTTATGCGATTGATCGACGATTCCGCCGTTGATCACTTCGCCATTTTCCATCGGCGTCTGCCCCGAAACAAACAGCCATCCATTCGCTTCAACCGCCCGCGCAAACGGCATATGCGCGCCGCCCTGACCTTTACCGCCTTCCACGCCATATCGTTTCATCTTCAACTCCTTTAAAACTCAGAAAGCGCCGTGTGCGTCCAGCTTGGAAGCCGAACCACGCGACACGAAATGTCCCGCACGCTCGCTAGTCACCGCCCGCTCGCTGTACGACAAAACCCCATTCACCCAGACCGCGTCGATGCCATCCGCCGGCTGCTGCGGATCGGCGAACGTCGCAGCATCGCGGACCTTTTCCGCATCGAACATCACCAGATCGGCGTGATAGCCCACCTTCACCTCGCCGCGCTCGGGCAGCCCGAAGCGCCGCGCCGACAAGCTCGTCATCTTGCGCACGGCCTCTTCCAGCGGCAGCAGCGCCGTGTCGCGCGCGTAGTGGCCGAGCACGCGTGGAAACGCGCCCCACAGACGCGGATGCGGCAGCGGATCGTTCGGCAGGCCGTCGGAGCCGACCATCGTCGCGGGATGCGAGAGGATGCGCCGCACGTCGTCCTCCGACATGTTGTGATACACCGCGCCCGCTGGCTGCAAGCGCTTGCCCGCCTCCTGCTGGCTCACGCTCCACTCCGCCGCGACCTCCCTGATCAGCTTGCCCGCCATTTCGGGATGCGGTTCCGACCACGTGATCGTGATATCAATGTCGCCGGTCACCTGCTTCAAATCGAGCGTCGACGAACTGCGGTTGTACGGATAACAGTCGCAGCCGACCGGCTGTCCGTCGCGCGTGTTTTCAAGCGACTTCAGCACCTCGACGCTGCGTCCCCAATTCGACGGCCCCGCGCACTTCAGATGCGAAATCACCACCGGCACGCGCGCATGGCGGCCGACCTGATACGCCTCGTCCATCGCGTCGAGGATCGCGTCGAATTCGGTGCGCATGTGCGTCGTGTAGAGCGCGCCCGCCTTCGAGAGCGGCTCGGCCAGCGCCTTCACCTCTTCCGGCGGCGCACTGAACGCCGATCCGTACGCGAGTCCGCTGCTCAAACCGAGCGCGCCGTTCTCCAGCGCTTCTTCGAGCTGCGCGCGCATGCCCTCGATTTCCGTCGAAGTCGCCGCCCGGTCGAGGCGGTCCATGTGATTGTTGCGCAACGCCGTATGCCCGATCAGCGCGCCGACGTTCACCGCCGGCCGCGCCTCGTTGACCGCTTCGACGTAATCGGCGAACGTCGGATAGAGGAATGCGCCTTCGTCGCCGAGCAGGTTCATCGGGTCGGGCGGCGCGCCCTTCAACGTCACCGGCGACACGCTGATCCCGCAATTGCCGACGATCACCGTCGTCACGCCTTGCGTCAGCTTCGGCAGCATCTGCGGCGAGCGGATCACGTGCGTGTCGTCGTGCGTGTGGACATCGATGAAACCGGGCGCCAGCACGCGCCCTTCCGCTTCGACGATTTCGTCCGCCGTCCAGCCGGCGAGGCCGCCCGGCGCCGTGATCGCGACGATCCGGCCGTCGCGCAGCGCCACGTCGCGTTCGACGGCGGGCGCGCCCGTGCCGTCGATCACGCGCGCGCCGACGATCAGCGTGTCGGCCTTCTCGGTTTCCGCTTGCGAATCCATTTCAGTCTCCCAGGGGTTGACGCTCGCCGCCGCCCCGATGGGCATCGAGTGCGTGTTTCATGCGGCGCAGCAGTTCGCGGCTGTGGCTCGCCTGCTTGACGGCCAGTTCAGTGACGAGCAGGTCGAGCGCCATCATCATCGCGTAACGTGACGATGATGGCTTGTAGATGAAATCGGTCTCGATCGCGATGATCGGGATCAGCCAGTCGGCCAGTTGCGCGAGCGGCGACGCGGGCGCGGTCAGCGCGATCACGCGCGCGCCGTATTCACGCGCGAGGCGGCAGCTTTCGACCATCTCCGGCGTCTGGCCCGTGACCGACAGCGCCACGACGACGTGTTCCTTCGACAGCGTCGCCGCGACCATGCGCTGCAACAAGCCGTCCTGGTACGACGCCACCGGCCGGCCGAGCCGCACGAGCCGAAAGCGCATTTCGTCGGAGAGCGCCGTCGAGCCGCCGCCCATGCCGAACACGTAGATCATCGAGGCCGCGCCGAGCGCATCGGCCGCCGCTTCGATCGGCGCGGCGCGCAGCGCGCCCTGGTTGTGCGCGAGCGTCGTCTGCACTTCCTCGAAGATGCGCGTGGCGAGGGAATCGGGCAGGTCGTCGGGTTCGCGCTTGAGAAAGCGCTGGCCGACCGCTGCCGCCTGCGCGAGCCGCAACTTCAGTTCACGCACGTCCGCGCAGCCGACCGCCTTCGCGAACCGCGTGACGGTCGCGATGCTCACGTCGGCCTTCTCCGCGAGCGCGCCGATGCTCGCGCGCGACGCACCCGTCAGGTCGTCGAGGATCAGCGCCGCGACCTTGCGTTCCGCCGAGCGCAACTCGGGCGCGCGCTCGGCAATCCGGGCGACGATATCGAAAGCAAGCGGTTCCGACGATGCATTCATCAGGGTAAATCCGGGTTCAGAAATCGGCGTCAACGCCGTGGTACTAAATAACAATTTATCCCGCATCCTACTTTCGGTAACATGTTGTCGTCAACCTTGGCGCCAGTTAAGTATCGACAGAAGTCTATATAAACGGACGATGGAGTAGCAGGACATGAAAGTTACAAACTATCAGAACGCCACGATCGACCCGTTCGGCAAGGGTCTTGGCATGGTGCCGGGCACGGGCATCCAGCTAAGCGACGCGGGGCGGCTCGACTGGAATCTGCTCGACGAGGATGTGAGCCTGCCGGCCGCCGTGCTGTACGCGGATCGCATCGAGTACAACCTGAAGTGGATGCAGGCGTTCGTCGCGGAATACGGCGTAAAACTCGCGCCGCACGGCAAGACGACGATGGCGCCGCAGTTGTTCCGCCGCCAGCTCGAAACCGGCGCGTGGGGCATCACGCTCGCGACCGCGCATCAGGTGCGCGCGGCGTATCGCGGCGGCGTGCATCGCGTGCTGCTCGCGAACCAGCTCGTCGGCAAGCGCAACATGGGCATGATCGCGGAACTGCTGACCGATCCCAATTTCGAGTTCTTTTGTCTGGTGGATTCGGCGGATGGCGTTGATCAGCTGGGCACGTTCTTCAGCGACGTGAAGAAAAAGCTGAACGTGCTGATCGAGCTCGGCGTGCCGGGCGGCCGAACTGGCGTGCGCGACGACGCGCAGCGCGAAGCCGTGCTGGCCGCCATCGCGCGCTGGCCGGACACCATCCAGCTCGCGGGCATCGAGTTATACGAGGGCGTGCTGCAGGACGAGTCGAAAGTACGCGAATTCCTGCAAAGCGCGGTGGCCATCACGCGCGCGCTCGTCGCCGAAGGAAGGATCACGCGCAAGCCGGCGATTTTGTCGGGCGCGGGTTCGGCGTGGTACGACGTCGTCGCCGATGAATTCGCGAAGGCGCACAGCGACGTGATCGAAGTCGTCCTGCGGCCGGGCTGCTATCTGACGCACGACGTCGGCATCTACAAAAAGGCGCAGAGCGAGATTTTCGCGCGCAATCCGATCGCACAGAAGATGGGGCAAGGGCTGAAGCCAGCGCTGCAGTTGTGGGCGTACGTGCAGTCGATTCCGGAGCCGGATCGCGCGATCATCGGCTTGGGCAAGCGCGATTCGGCGTTCGATGCCGGCATGCCGGAGCCCGCGCGCCACTATCGGCCGGGTGATGAGGCGCCGCGCGACGTCGGTCCCGACGACGGCTGGGAAATCTTCGGCCTGATGGACCAGCACGCGTATCTGCGCATCAAGCCGGGCGATGACGTGAAGGTCGGCGACATGATCGCGTTCGACATCTCGCACCCCTGCCTCACGTTCGACAAATGGCGCCAGGTGCTCGTCGTCGATCGTAAATTCCGTGTGACGGAAGTGATCGAGACGTTCTTTTAAGCGTCTTCGCTCGGGGCGGCGCCCGACGCCGCCACTTCCTGGATGCGCTGTTCCAGCATGCGCAACGCGTCTGAAAGTGCTGCGATGGCGTCGTCCGGGAGCGACGCCATCGTGTCGTGCAGGAACGCGTTCCTGCGCGGCAAACCGGCTTCGATCACGGCGCGCCCGTCCGGCGTCAGCACGACATTCGAGATGCGGTTGTCACGCGGATCGACACTGCGCGCGATCCAGCCGAGCGCTTCGAGCGCCTTCAGTTGCCGCGTGAGCGCGCCCGGATCGACGCGCAGCCGCTCCACCAGCTTCTTCTGCGACGATTCCCCCGACTGCTCGTGCAGCGCGAGCAAGATGCGCCAGCGTGGCATCGGCTGGCCGACCTGCGATTCGAACGCTGACATGAATGCGCGATACGTGCGCCCGAACTGTTGCACCACGGCGATTCGATCCTGTTCTTCCATGCTGTTGTCTTCCCGCAAAATCATTCGGCGACGATCGTCGGATCGACTGGGCCTTTCAGGCGTATCGGCGGCACGCGGCGCGACTGCCAGAGCGAAATCACCGCGACGATCGCCGCCAGCGCGAGCCCTATATGGATCGCGGCGACCAGCGCCTCGCGCGCCGCTTCCAGCAGCAGCGCGCCATTGTGACCTGCCGCGCCGAGTTGCGACAGCAGCGTGTCCTGCGCCTCCCGGTTGATCAAAATCTGCGGATCGGAGAGATCGGGGTACCAGTGTGAGGCGTGGTCCTTGTCCAGCGCGAGCTTCACGCCGCTCGCGTACAAATGCGTCACGAGCGTGCCGGTCAGCGCCGTCCCGATCATGCCGCCGATCATCCGCAACGATTGCAAAAGCGCCGTCGCGATGCCGAGATGCTGGCGCCCAGCCGTCTGCTGCGCGAAAACGGTCAGGTTCGGCATGACGAAACCGAGCCCCAGGCCGCCGATCAGCATGAACGTCATCAGGACGGGACGCGGCATCGCGCGCGTCGCGATCACCACACCGAGACACGCCACGACCAGCAGCGCGAAACCGACGTAGAGCATCGAATTCGGGTTTTTCACGCGCGTGACGATCCGCCCGTTCGCGATACTGCCGATCGTGATGAACACGACGAGCGGCGTAATCATCAGCCCGGCATCTTTCGGCGACATCCCGAAACCGCCCTGGAACAGCAGCGGCGCGTAGAACAGCAGCGAAAACATCGTGAAGCCGCCAAGAATGCCGAGCGTGAAGAGCGCCGCGAGGCTTTTGTTGCGAAACATGTCGATCGGCAGGATCGCGTGCGGGCAGCGCTTTTCCCAGAACCACAGCGCGATCGCGCTCGCGACGCTCATCGCAATGAGTGCAACCGTTTCCGCCGTGACGCCCTGCTTCGGCACGGTTTCGACGAACACCTGCAGCGAACCGAGCGCAATCGCGATCAGCGCGGCGCCAGGCCAGTCGAGCCGCATCTTGCCCTCGTGCGCGACGTGCCGGAGATGCGGCAGATAACGCCAGACGAAAACCAGCGACAGCGCGCCGACCGGCAGATTCACGTAGAACACCGACCGCCAGCCGTAATACTCGGTGAGAAAGCCGCCGAGCGACGGCCCGACCGCGTTCGCGATGCCGAACGCCGAACTCATCAGCACCTGCCAGCGCAGGCGCACGACGTTGTCGGGAAACAGATCAGCAATGCACGCGAACGCCGTGCCGACCAGCATCCCGCCCCCGATGCCTTGCAGACCGCGCGCGAGCACGAGAAAGAGCATGCTGTTGGCGAGCCCGCAGAGCACGGACGCCACGGTGAAGACGACGATCGACGCGATCACGAACGGCTTGCGTCCGTAGTAATCGCCAAGGCGGCCAAAAATGGGTACGGTAATGACGGAAAGCAGCAGATACGACGTGGCGACCCACGCGTAGAGATCGAAGCCCTTCAATTCGGAGACGATGGTGGGCAGCGCCGTCCCGACGACCGTCTGATCCAGCGCGACGAGCATCGTTACGAACGAGATGCCGATCATCGCCATCAGCGATTCGCGGAACGGCAGGACCTGCGAACTGGAATGTTGCGCGGCTGTATGAACGGCCATTTTTTGGCTGTCGCAATAGTTGACGAGTCAACGGAAATCGAATCTTAGCACGCGAAAACGCTCTAATCTGCTCCCGGACGCACTCTCTTACTATTTCAAGAAGCCAAAAATGGAACCCACGCCGATCGCCAGCACGCCCCTTTCAACCGACGACCTGGAGGCGCTGCGCCACGCGAAGGAGGCACTCGAAAGCCCGTCGCTGACGATGAAGCTCGCGAGCGTCGTCGGCTCGCCAATCGAGAAGCTGATGGCGAAGATGCCGAACATCGCGCAGGAAAAGATCGACGAAGCGACGCAACTCGCGCTGAAAAAGTGCCTGCAACTCGCGCTGCGCACGCTCGGCAAGTCGTCACCGTTCGATTCGCTGATGGCGCCGACGCCCGACAAGCCGCACAACCTGATGCACAAGCTCGCGGTCGCGACGACCGGCGCCGCGGGTGGGGCTTTCGGCATGTTCGCGCTGCCGGTCGAGCTGCCCGTCACGACGACGCTGATGTTCCGCTCGATCTGCGACATCGCGCGCAGTGAAGGCGAGGACATCCATCGGATCGACACGCAACTGCAATGCATGATGGTGCTCGGCATGGGCGGGCCGAGCAAGAGCGACGACAACGCCGACCTCGGCTATTTCATCGTGCGCGGCGCGCTGGCGCAGTCGGTCTCGCGAGCGACCAATGAGATCGCGGCGAAGGGCCTGAGCAGCCACGGATCGACCGCGCTCATCAAGTTTTTGCACACGGTGGCGTCGCGATTCTCGGTGCAGGTGAGCGAACAGGTCGCGGCCAAGTCGATTCCGGCGATCGGCGCGGTGCTCGGCGCGATGGTGAACACCGTGTTCATCGACCACTTCCAGCAAATGGCGCACGGCCATTTCACCGTGCGGCGGCTTGAACGGCAATACGGCCAGGTGGCCATCGAGCGCGCCTATCAGACGATCGACGTTTCCGGCAGCCGTTGAGCGGCGGCGCGTTGCGGCGGCGGCGTCGCTTCGCGGATGAAGCGGGCGGCGCGTTCAAGCGCGCGATTCGCCTCCGGCATGAACGGCGCGAACAACTGGAAGCCGTGCGGCACTTTTGGCCAGATCTCGAAATCGACCGTCACGCCTGCCCCGCGCGCCTTTTCCGCGACTCTTGTTGAGTCGTCGAGGAGCACTTCCGTGTCGCCGGCTTGAATCAACAGCGGCGGGAGACCTTCGAAGCGGCCGTATAGCGGGGAAGCGCAGGGATTTGTCGCGTCGGCATCGCCGAGATAGACCTTCGCCGCGCGAGCGAGCGCCGCGCCGTGGAACATCGGGTCGCGGCCGTCGTTCGTCACGATCGACGCACCGGTCGACGCGAGGTCCGTCCACGGCGAAAACAGGACGCCGCATGCGGGCAAGGGATCGGCTGCGTCGCGTAGTTTGAGCAGCGTTGCCAGCGCGAGGCCGCCGCCAGCGGAATCGCCCGCGATGGCGATCGACCGCGCGGGAACGCCATCGGCGAGTAATCGGCGATAGGCGGCGACGGCGTCGTCGAGTGCGCACGGAAAGCGGTGCTCTGGAGCCAGGCGATAGTCGAGCGAAAAAATGCGCGCATCGGTGCGCGTGGCGAGCGCAAACACCAGCGAACGATGACTGCGCGGCGAACAGAAGTAATAACCGCCGCCATGCAGATAAAGAATCGTGATGTGCTGCGGCGCGGCCGAAGCGAGCCATTCGCCACGCAGAGGGGCGGCATGTATGTCGTAGTGTTCGGTCAGACGCCAGCCGGGCGGCACCTTCGGCGACCAGACGCGCCGCGCGGTATAAGCCCGCGCGCGCGCGACATCAATGACCGGTTTCGCGGTCTCGGGGCGCATGCGCCGGCGCACGATCCAGCAGGCCAACGCGCTTTGCCAGCTCATCGGGCGCGATCCATGGGCTTCAATTTGCCGGCACGACCTGTCCGCGAATCTCGCCGGATGGGTTTTCCGCCGTGTGGATGTTGAAGTACCACTGGCCGGCCATCAGGTCAGTGATCTGCTGATCCGTCAGCGTGGCCTGCCCTTTCATCGGGCTGGCGAGCGCGCCTTTATCGACCGGGATTTGCGGCTTTGCATTCTGCCCGACCGGCGCGGGGCCATGGAAGTGCGCCATCGTGACCGGGCCGGACAGTTCCGAATAGGTCGCGGTCCAGGTCAGCGTCTTGCTGGTCGTATCGAAATTCGCCTCGACGACGCCGTGCCCCTTGCTCACACGCGGCGGCACTTCGCTCGACGGCTGGAGATTCGCCTTCAACGCAACGGTATCGGCGAAAGCGCCCGCCGATGTCAACGCCGACAACACGAGGACAGTCGCCAAGCAGATACGCGGCCTGAATATCGAATTCATTTTTATGCTCTCCTGTGACGGATGACCGCGTGCATCACAACGCCCCGGCGCTCATCTCATAATCCATGTTAGTGCATTTGGAATCACCTCGTTTGATTGGTGTTTTGGGAAGAGGCAATGCAAAAGGGCACCTTGCGGTGCCCTTTTGCTACTGCTTACCGATCAATTCGCTTTAGAAGCGGTGACGGATACCCGTTGTCACGACGACCTGATTGCCGCTGCTCGACGGAGCAGTGCCGTAGACGTTGGCGTAGCGGCCATCACTGTTCGTAAATTGCGCGACGCCTTCCGCGTAGATGTCAGTGCGCTTCGACAGCGCATAGTCTGCCTGGAGGCCAATCTGGTGATACTGCGTGTGGTCACTGTTACGCGAACCCGGCACGGAACCCTTCACGTCCGTGTACGTGTATGCGCCGCCGAGTGCCAATGCGGGCGTGAGGTTGTAGCGTGCGTTCACCTCATAGTTGTTGAAGCGGAGAGCCGAATCGCCCAGGTCGTACTGGAAACGCGACTGCGTCCACAGTCCGCCGAACGTCAGGGCGCCGACCGAGTAGTTCGCGCCCACGCCGTAGGTACGCTGCGACTGGCTCGGAACGAGACCGACGCTAAGGTGATTCGCATCCAGCGTATCGGTGATCGCACCGCCCGCGTTACCCGAGTTCGTGTTCTGCGTTTGCAGGTAGGCGGCGGCGATCTTGAACGGGCCGTTCGCGTACTGCATGCCGGCGCTGTAAGCACGGTTCGAAGCAAATCCGCCGGCGGCGTTCGAGAAGCCATAGAGGCCGCCGAACGAGAAGCCGCCGTAGTTCGCGCTTTGGTACTTCACCGAATTGTTCACGCGCACCGTGTGGTACGTGTTGTCATTGTCGAACGGATGCGCGAAGAACGTACCACCCCAAGAGCCACTCGCCGTCATCGGCCCCAGATAGTCGACCACGGAGTCGTATTGGCGACCGAGCGTCACGGTGCCGAAGTCGTTGCTCGTGACGCCGACGAATGCCTGACGGCCGAAAATTCGGCCATCTTGTTGCGACCGGCCGTTGGTGACGTCGAAACCGCTTTCCAACGTGAAGATCGCCTTCATGCCACGACCGAGGTCTTCCTGACCCTTCAGGCCCCAGCGGCTATCCTCTACGTTGCCGCCGGACAGACGTACGGTGGCGTTGTGGCTATTGGCATCACCTTGCGCCGTGGCTTCGTTGTTCACATAGGTAAAGCCCGCATCGACAATCCCGTACAGCGTCACGCTGCTCTGCGCGCTCGCGGCAGTCGCGAAAGAAGCGGATACGGCCGCCACAATCAGAGTCTTTTTCATGTGTGATCCTTTGAATGAGTCTTGCGACTCGATTGGTTGCTAAACGCGGCGCTGCACTCTTCGATTGAGCGGGACCACCACGCCTCCGGTTTTCCGGACACCGTTATTCGGCAGACCAAAGTTTAGGACGCGTCCAATTCCATCAACCACCAAAGAAAACACAAAAATCATTTCGAATAAGTCGAAAAATGCAATTTTGATACGGGAAAACACTTACGTTCCATAGGTTTGCCGGTATCTCAAATTTAGATCTGGATTCCGAAATATTCACCGAAGTTGCGCACACACGACAGTGCACTTGTAGCGACGTCCTTGAGATCTAGGAAATTTCGTATCTCATCGTGATGGGCAAGGAATTAATATCGCGCGCGTAGCCGGCGCCTCGACTGTCCCGAGCGCTGCCGATCATCCGCCGCGCCTTCCTGCCAGCGCGCATTTTCATCGGGCAGGACCATGAATCATTTGCAAGCCATGCGCGTTTTTCTGAAAGTCGCGGAAGCGGGATCGTTCGGACGGGCCGCGGCCGGGCTCGAACTGTCGAACGCTGTCGTGACCCGTTAT
Source organism: Caballeronia humi (assembly GCF_001544475.1). GTDB lineage: Bacteria > Pseudomonadota > Gammaproteobacteria > Burkholderiales > Burkholderiaceae > Caballeronia > Caballeronia humi. Next base: position 443,245 of record NZ_FCNW02000001.1, read on the forward strand.
GTCGCGCTCCTCGAAGCCCATCTCAATACGCGTCTCTTGAACCGCACCACGCGCAGCGTCTCGCTGACCGAAGCCGGGCGCACCTACGCGCTCGGCTGCAAGGCGGTGCTCGAACAGGTCGAGGAGGTCGAGGCGTCGATCACGAGCAGTTCCACCGATCCCTCCGGCACGCTCAAGCTCGTCGCGTCGGCGTCGTTTTCCTTGCTCGGGCTCACGCCGCTCCTGAGCGCCTTTCGGGATGGCTTCCCCAACGTGAAACTCCGCCTGACCCTGCTGCACCGGCCTGTCGATCTCGTCGACGAAGGTTTCGATGTCGGTATTGTCGTGCCGCGGCTCGTCAACAGCGGAACGCTGATCAATCGACCGCTGTTCAGGGTGATGCCGGTCGTCGTCGCCGCGCCCGGCTATCTCGCGCTCTACGGCACGCCAGCGCGCCCCGCCGCGCTCACGAAGCACGCGTTCCTCGCGCCATCGTCCGATATTCACGGCTCGACGTGGTCGTTCACCAGCCCCTCCGGTGATGACGAGGACGTCACGCTCGATCCCGCGTACACGGTCAACAACTCGCCGATGCTGCGGCAAGCGGCGATCTGCGGGATGGGCGTGACCGTGCTGCCCGAGAGCCACGTCGCGCGCGACATCGAAAGCGGCGCGCTCGTGCGTCTCTTGCCGGGTTTCGCGATCAAGGGCGCGGACAAGGAAGTGTCGCTGGTCTATCCTGGGCGCCGGCATGTGTCGGCGAAGACGCGCGCGTTCGTCGACTTCACGCTCGCCTTTTTCCGCGAGGATGTGTCGGCGGCGCATTTTCAGTCGCCGGCCGCATAAAAAACGCGGCCGGGGCCGCGTTCGGTATCACTTTCGACGTAAGCCGAATTGCGTTAAGCGATCGCCGCGCATTGCGATTCGATTCGCTCGAGCAGAATCTCGCAGCGCGCTATCAGCGCCATACCGTCGTCACGGCGCTGAACGCGCGATTTCTCCGAGAGATCGCTTCGGAACGCTTCGAGCGCGGCGAGCAACGGCCGATACTGCAACACGCTCGCCGCCCCAAACACGCGATGATGCCATTCCCTCAGTCGTTCGACCGAGCCGTTTTCGAGCAGCGGCTTGAGCGTCGCGAGGTCGTCGAGGAAGGAAGACACGAACGAGTCCAGCAGCGCTTTCACCGTCGTTTCGCTGCCCCATAACTGGGTCATATACGTCAGATCGAGTTCGTCATCGGACGTAGGCCACATGGGCGCCATCGATGCAGGCGGCTTCCGTTCGATCTTCTGCTCGACCGGTTCGGGCGCATCGACGGTGCGCCAGCGGTGCAAATGCTCGCGCAACGTGGCGAGACGGGTCGGCTTGACGAAACAGTCGTCCATGCCGGCCTCGCGACACATCCGCGGTTCTTCCGGCGCGGTACTCGCCGTGATGCCGAGAATCGGAAGACGCCGCGACGTGCCCAGTTCACTCGTCCGCACGCGCCGCGCAAGCTCGTAGCCCGTCATGTTGGGCATATGACAATCGGTGATCAGGAAGCCGTAGCGCGTGTTCTTGAGTGCCGCGAGCGCCTCGACGCCATCGTGCGCGACGTCGCAGGCGAAGCCGAGCAGCGAAAGCTGATGCCGGATCAGCTCCTGATTCACCGGATGATCCTCGGCGACGAGCACGAGTCGGCCGCTCTTCAACGCCTTGTCGCGATCGGGCGCCTGCATGCTCGTCTCGACGCCGCCGGTTGCGCGCGACACGATCTGCGGCAGTCCGGTCAGCGCGGCGACGCATGCAGCGCCGAGACCGCGCCACGAGATCGGATTGACGCTCACGCGGATGTCGTCGTCGAGGATGCGATAGCCGGTGGGCTTCGGCTTCTCCGTGACGTGGATCACGCGCGATTTCACAGGCAGCGCGTCCTTGTGCGCATCGCTCAGGAAAACGAGCTCGACGCCGTCGAACGTGCGCGCGCGCTTCAATGCGTCGTCGGTGCGCGACAGCACGCGCAGTTCGAGGCCGAGCGCCTGCCCGTAGTCGACCAGCGCCCGCGCGACGCACGCATCGTCGATCGCGATGATGCCCTTCTTGCCGCGCAGGCCGTCGATCTGGTAGTTCACGGTGTCGACCAGCATCGCGAGCCGCACGGTCATGCGCGTGCCGATGCCCACTTCGCTTTGCAGATGAAGCGTGCCGCCCATCAGTTCGACGAGCTTGTGACAAATCGTGAGGCCGAGCCCCGTCCCGCCGAAGCGCCGCGTCGTCGATGTCTCCGCCTGCACGAACGGCTCGAAGAGGCCCGCCTGAGCGTCCGCCGCGATGCCGATGCCGGTATCCTCGACGCACAATTCGATGATCTGCTCGGCGCCGCGCGTCTTGGCCACCTGCACACGCAGCGCGACCTCGCCCTTCATCGTGAACTTGATCGCGTTGCTCATCAGGTTGAAGAGCACCTGACGCAGCCGAACGCTGTCGCCGCACACGCTCGCCGCCACTTCCGGCGCGACGTCGACGCGCACCCGCAAGCCCTTCTCGTGCGCGCGGCCCGCGAGCAAGCCGACGGCGCTATCGACGAGTTCGCGCAAGTCGATCGGCGTCGATTCGATACTGAGGCGCCCCGCTTCGATCTTCGAATAGTCGAGCAGGTCGTCGAGGATTTGCAGGAGCGCGCTCGCCGAGTCCTGAATCATGCCGAGCATCTGCGCCTGGTCCGGATTGAGCGGCGTGTTCTCGAACACTTCGACGAGCCCCAGCACGCCGTTCATCGGCGTGCGGATTTCGTGGCTCATCATCGCGAGGAAGTCATCCTTCGCGCGCGATGCGGCTTCGGCGGTGTCGCGCGCCCGCGCCAGTTCGTCGGCGCGCGCGCGCTCGATGCTCGCGTCGACCCAGTAGCCGCTCCACACGACCGAGCCGTCGTCTTCGCGACGCGCCGCCAGCACGGCGCGAACCCAGCGCTTGCCGCCGTCGGCGGTCGAGCGGAACTCGGCGTGCACCGGCTCGAGCGTCAGCGCGGAGCGTTCGATCACGTCGCGAAGCGTGCCTTTGTCCTCGTGATGAATCTGCGAGAGGCAGGCCAATTGGTCCGCGCCGAGCTCCAGCAGGTCGACGCCGAACAGCGGCCGCGTGTCGCCTCCGATATACGGGAAACTGAGACTGCCGTCGGGTGCGCGGCGCAGTTGGAACACCACGGCCGGCAGCGAGCGCGTGACGTCGTGCAGACGCCGCTCGTTTTCACGCGCGCGCATTTCGGCGTCGCGGATGTCGGTGATATCGATCATCGTGCCGACGATGCCCGCCATCGCTCCGTCGGCGGCGTTGAACGTGCCGGTCCAGAAGAGGCCGTGGCGCTGCTGGCCGTGCCGGTCGCAAAACTCGAGTTCGACTTGCTGGCGCGTCCCGGTCGCGATGCTGAGCGCGGACAATTGGTGAATCTGCTCGCTATATGTCGAGCCCCACGGCATCACGTCGACGGTCGAACGCCCGATGATTTCCTCGCGGCGCACGCCGAGCGCCTCCTCGAACGCGCGATTCACCGCGATATAGCGATTGTCGAGATCCTTCGCGACAAGCGGATACGGCACCACCTCCATCATCGTGCGTTGGAAGCTTAGTTGCGTCGCGAGCGCCTCCTCGGTTTCGATGCGCCGGCTCATCTCGCGTTGCAGGAGGATGAACGCGCGCAGCGTCACGGCGAGCACGACGCCGATCGCGATCAGCGCCGGCAAGAGACGCAGCGCGTTCACGCTCCAGCCGCTTTGCGGCTGCGAAAGCGCAGCCTGGCGCGCGACGTTGATCTTCTGCTTCTCGACCTCGGGCATCGCCTTCAGCGCCCGGTCGACGAGCGGCACCAACCCGGCCAGTTCAGGACGCAGCGCGAATCCGATGCTCTCCGACTTGCCCGCCGGCCCGAGAATTTTCAGTTGATCGTCGAATCGGGAAGACAAAGCGAGATCGACTGCGGCGAGATTGCCGACCGCCACATCGGCTTCTCCGCTCGCCACGCGATCGAGCGCTTCGTTCAGGTTTCGCACCACGACGAATTTCGCCTTCGGCGCCAGGTTGACAAGGCTGCCGTCCGCCGCGAGACGCTCGCTGACCGAAACGCGCCGCACGGGCAGATCGTCGAGGTTCTTCACGGCGGCCTGACCGTGCCGTCCGACGATGACGAGCGGGAAGCGGTCGTGCGGCTCCGTCGCGATGCCGCCTGCCAGTTTGTCCGGGTCCTGCTCGGCGGTGAGGATCATGTCGGCGTCGCGGCGCGCGAACGCCCGCGAAACCGCCGATGAATCCGCGTACGCGCGACGATCGAACGTCACGCCGAGCACGTTCGACAGATACGCAAGGTACGCCGCAGCGATGCCGCGCGCGCGCCCGTCGGAATCGACGTAGCTGAACGGTGCCCAGTCGGCATCGAAGGCGACCGTGATCGGTTGCAAGGCGTGCAGATAACGCCGCTCGTTCGCGCTCAGCACAAGCGGCTTGCCAGCGTCCGCGCCAGATTGAAGTTTGTCGCTCGAAGCGGAACGGATGTTGTGCAGGCGGTCGGAATCGAGCTTGAGCAGGCGCTCGTTCAAGTCGTTGCGCAGCGCCACGCGGCCCGCGGGAACCGCAAAGCGCGATTCGTTCAGCTCGCCATTCTGAGTGCGCACGACGCCGAGCGTATCGAATTCGGCGGCGTCGAGCAGCTGGCTTGCACCGGGCGCGACGCCGAAATACACGTCGGCCGAATGGTCCGCGACGGCCTGCAACGCCTGCCGGCCCTGGCGATAAGCGCGGATCTTCGCTTCGGGGAATCGTTCGCGGATGAGTCTTTCGAGCGAATATCCCTCCTCGATCGCGACAATCGCCTGACGCATGCCCTCGCGCGAGATCGTCGCGAAATCGGCGGTGCGCGCGATCATGATCGACTGATCGAAGGAGTAAGGGACGGTGAAGGTCAGGCAGCCGTTGCGATCGGCGGCGCGCGAGACGTTCGCGAGAATGTCGACGTCGCCCGAGCATGCCGCGGCGATCATCTCGGCCATCGTGGAATAGGTGCGCGCGTCGAATCGAACGGCCGGGCCGGTGAGTTCACGCAGTACGTCGATGCTCAGGCCGGCGGGCTCGCCGCGTACAACCGTCGCCGATGGGTCCGCCGCTGCCGACAGCACGCCGACCGTCAGGACCGGGTAGTCCTTCAACGGCCGGCCGGCCGCGATCGCGCGGGCCGGATCGGCGTGCGCGCCTGGCGCCGACGCGAACAGCATCGAACAAAGCAGCAGGCGAGCACAAAGCAGCGTCACACTCGATGCAAAAAAAATTTTACTGAGGTTTGCCATGGCGGCGGTTCCCGTCGATGCGCGCTATCGCTGCGGCAAGTCGCTGAACTTTCGATCGGCGGTCTTCGTGCCTTCCCGCGCGCCTCGTCCGAAAAGCAATGGAAAGGACACGCCGGCGAGTATTCCTCCAGCGAGCGGAGCGGCCCAGAAGAGCCACAATTCGTCGAGCGCCCAACCGCCCACGACGAGCGCCGGCCCGGTCGAGCGCGCCGGATTCACCGACGCACCCGTCACCGGCATCGTCACGACGTAAATCAGCGCGAGCGTCAATCCGACGATCAACGGGCCGCCGACGCGAAATGCGCGACCAGCCGACGTCGCGAGCTTCACGATTACGAAGGCGAAAGTCATCACGGCTTCGATCACGAATGCCGCATGCAATTGGTAATTTCCGGGCGAATGGCTGTCGTAGCCATTCACGCCGAAACTGGGCGCGTAGAGTTCGAAACCGGGCCGCGCGCGTGCGAGGAAATACAGCAAGGCCGCGCCCGATGTAGCACCGGCCAACTGCGCAAGAATGTAGGGAACCAGATCACGGACCGGAAACCGATTCGCGACCGCGAGGCCGACGGTCACGGCCGGGTTGAAGTGAGCACCGGAGATGGGCCCAAGAAGATAGGAGGCAGCGGTCATCGCAAGACCGAACGCGATCGATTGCGCGAGAACGCCCGGGTCCGCCACGAAGCTGCCCGCGGCCAATGCACTGCAACCGCATCCCATCAGAACGAGCCAGAAGGTTCCCGCGCATTCGGCAGTCAGTCTTCTAATCACGTTGCTCCTTGAATTTGGAATGAAATTCGCGCGACTACGGACACCAACGGCGTCCGTGCAGACATTTCGATACGGGGAAACGAAGAGTCTGACGGGCAGAACGTTTTACCGACATCAGATAGGTCCCAAAGCGGTCTTTGCACGCATTGTCGAAAGGGGCTGTTTACGTCAGCCCGATCTGCTGCGCATAGGCAATCAACTCGGATTCGGAATCGAGGCCAAGTTTGCGCATCGCGCTACGTCGCTGGGTAGCGACGGTCTTGCTGCTGCGATTGAAGTAATCCGCGATTTCTGGAATGGGCATGCCGCTCGCGTACATCCGAAAGACGTCCCACTCGCGCGCGCTCAACGTACCCGCGCGGGCCGGCACGTCGGGCAAAGTTGCGGACAACAATTCATATGCGTGCAGCGATGCAAAACGCCGTCCGCGAGTAATTGCGTTGATCGCCTCGGTCAACGATTCCAGCGCGTCGCGCTTGTCGACGATGCCCTCCACGCCCAAGTTCATCAGCCCGGCCAACATTTGGGCATGCGCGATCATCGTGACCGCAACGATGTGTGGCCGCGGCGCCTCCCGCGCGAGGCGCCTCAGGAACGAGATGGAATTACTCTCGCCATTCATTCCCTGCATGCCGATATCGGAAAACACGAAGTCGCAAGAGTGGTCTGAGAGCAGGGATGCGAGTGAATTCGCGTCGCTGGCCATGCCCACCAAATCGATTCGCCGGTCCCGCCTCAGGTAGGCGCCAATGCCTTCGCGCGCTACCGGATGGTCGTCCGCGACGATGACCCTTATTTTTCTCTGCATCGTTCTTCTTTTTCTGTTTTGAGGTTACGAGTCTCTCTCCGGACAGCCTCGACCCTCTCCGGCTCGCAACACGAATGTTGGCATCTCGAGGTGTTGAATCAGCCCCGCTTCACGCCCGGCGCGCCTGAACGAGTCCGCTGTCGAATGCGAAACGGTATAGCTCCGCGTCGGTCGACAGATCGAGCTTTCGCATCGCTGCGCACTTCTGGGCGCTGATCGTTTTGACGCTGCGTCCGAGTTCCTTGGCTATCTCCGTGACGTTTCCGCCCCGTGCATAGCGCGCGATGACATCGAGTTCGCGACGTGTCAGCTTCTTGCGAATCAGGTCCACGCGGTTCGCCACATTGGCGTCCGCGAGTAACGCTCGCACTGACGGCCCGAGATAATCCTCCTGCGCGAGAACGGTCACAATCGCCACATAGATCAGTTCGAGCCGGTCCTGCTTACTCACCATCGCTTTCGCGCCCGACTCGAGTGCCTGCGCGATCAGCTCCGCGTCGGTCATCATCGATAAAACGACGATCGCTGCTTTCGGATGGCGGCTCGCGACATATCTGATCAAATCTATGCCGTCGCCATACTTGCCACCGGGCATGAAAAAATCCATGACCACGACGTCGCATTCCTGCGTCGCAAGCACTTCGACTAATTCAGTCGAATCCTGAGCCCGGCAAACGATTTCGATATTCGGGATATTAGCAATCAGTTTCTCGATAGCGAGAATAACCAAGGGATGGTCATCGGCGACTGCCAGCCGTATTAATTTAGTGAACGCATGCATTTACCCGCTCCTTGTATCGGGCGCAACTCCGGATTAAGGGTCTAATTCGGAACAGCAAAAAGCTTAAACGCCGCCTAAAATAACGCACGTAAGCATCAGTCATCGACGCATTCTTCAACATGAGATACGTCCTAAATCAGTAAAAATTTCCATAATCAAGCCAATCCATGTGCGCGCGCGAACGCGAACAAGCCGGGATCGTTCCGAACTCCGAGTTTGCTCATGGCGTCGCGTTTCTGGCGGCTGATGGTTCGCACGTCGCGATCCAGCGAGCGCGCGATTTCGGTAATTGACATGCCGCTAGCGAACATGCGAACCACCTCGATCTCACGCGGAGAAAGCCGCGGACCGTCCGCGAGCGCGTCAGTTTCCGCGCCGGCGACCGCGAGGGCCGCGACAATCGAAGTACTCAAGTACCGCCGTCCAACCCCGGCGAACCGCACTGCGGCAGCCAGTTCCTCCATTGATTCGACTTTGTTAAGCAAGCTCATCGCGCCAGCATTCAGGATGGAACGCAAGATCGCCACGTTGCTCATGCTCGTCAGCACGACGATGCGTATATGAGGCCAGTCGCGACACACCCGCCGAATTAACCGCAAGCCGTCTTCGGTCTGCGAACCCTGCTCCGGCATGGCGAAATCCGTGACGAGGACGTCACAACGCGTCTTCCCCAACAGCGCAATAAGCGCGCTGGCATTGACCGCCTCTCCTACGATTTCCAGACTTTCATCGGTGCTGAAAGTTGCCCGGATACCCAGCAGCACAAACGGATGATCGTCTGCTAAAACCACACGTAACTTCATAGCGACCCTCCCCGGTTTTTATTTTGTTTATGCTTCGGCCAGAATCCAGGCCGACATACCATGCTTCTTTTCATGACTCACAGACTTCAGCAGCACTACCGGAAATCAGAACGACTTAAATTTCAGAGGTGCTGCATTACGAATGCTTAAAATGAAAACGCTTGCCGCATATTTTCAGCAGCGTAATCGGCGTAAAATCCATTCTCCATACGATTTGTCCTAAATGCTTTTTACCCACTTTTGCGCGATGGCTAGAGACGCGCTAATTTAGGCGGGCACGAATGCATTCCCTATCAGCTAAGGCTTATTCGAGTTGAGTGGCGGAAGTGTCGCTACATTAGAGACAGAAGTGACATTTACTGTCGCTTAAATGTCTTTTTTTGTGGAAGGCGTGCGGCGAGGAAAAGCACGCTATACGAGATTTTTCTCAGATTTACAAGCCAAATTAAGAAGACGCAAAAGCGTGTAAAAACGCAGGCTAAAAAAAACCCCACGACGTTTCAGATCGCGGGGTTTCTTGCCAATCTACTGAAAGATTAAAACGGAATATCGTCATCCATCTCGTCAAACCCGCCGCCGGCCGGCGCGCTTGGGCGACTAGATCCACCGCTCGCCCCGCCACCGCCCGCGGCACGCCCGGCACCCGCCGGCGCGCGGCCACCGCCACCGCCTCCGCCACGCTCCGCAGGCGCGCCACGGCTATACCCGCCGTCATCACCGCCACCGCCCGCGCCGCCGCGACCACCCAGCATCTGCATCTGGTCCGCCACGATCTCGGTCGAATACTTTTCCTGCCCCGCCTGGTCCGTCCATTTGCGCGTACGGATACGCCCCTCGATATACACCGACGAGCCCTTCTTCAGATATTCGTTCACGATCTCCGCGAGCCGTCCGAAAAACGCCACGCGATGCCATTCCGTGAGTTCCTTCATTTCGCCGGACGATTTGTCCTTGTAGCGGTCGGTCGTCGCGAGACGGATGTTCGCCACGGCGTCGCCGCTTGGCAGATAGCGGGTTTCCGGGTCGGCGCCCAGGTTTCCGACGAGAATGACCTTATTGACGGATGCCATGATTTCTCCTGTTGTTCGATACCTTGCCGTCGGACGCGGCGCGCGGCTCACACGGACTCGCAAGTCCCGAACCGTCACCGCCCCCAACTGAATTCGATTGACCTGAAACCTTGCTTAACTCGCGCGCTTAAACCACGCGCTGAACCTTGCGCGGCGGAGCCTTCATATTCGCGGCCACGACGAGCCACGCGAACACCAGCGCAGAACACGCAAAAAAGACGGCGCTCTGCCCGTCCACCTTCAGCAGCCAGCCGCCGATCACGCCACCCAGTGCGAGTCCTATCGACTGCGTCGTGTTGTAGACCCCCGCCGCCGCGCCCTTGCGCGTGCCCGGCGCGAGCTTCGACACGAGCGACGGCTGCGACGCCTCCAGCACGTTGAAACCGAGGAAGTACACGAACAGGATCGCGGCCACAGACCATAGCGTATGGGGAGCCGCGCCCAATAACAACTGGCCGATCAGGATAAGCCCGATCGCGCCCAGCATCACGCTCTTCATTTTTCCACGTTTCTCGGCGGCGATGATGGCGGGCACCATCATCACGAACGCGAGCCCCATCACCGGCAGGTAAATCTTCCAGTGCGCCGCGACCGGCAGGCCGCCCGCCTCCAGAATGCGCGGCACGACGAGAAAGAGCGCCGTCTGCGTGGCGTGCAGCACGAGCACGCCAAAGTTCAGACGCAGCAATTCGACGTTGTGCAGCACTTCGGCGAACGGTGCCTTGACGTGCACGGGCGGCGTCGGCGCATCGGGGACGACCCACAGCACCACGCCCACCGCCAGAATCGACAGGAAGCCGATCACCGTGAAAAGGCCGCTCATCCCGACCCAGTGGAACACGATCGGCGCACCGACGATCGCCACCGCGAACGACACGCCGATGCTCGCGCCCACCATCGCCATCGCCTTCGTGCGGTTTTCCTCGCTCGTGAGATCGGCGATGAACGCGATTACCGCTGACGACACCGCGCCCATCCCCTGAATCACGCGCCCGGCGATGATCCACGTCATCGAGTGGCCGACCGCCGCGACGAAGCTGCCGATCGCGAACACGATCAGCCCAAACACGATCACGGGCTTGCGGCCGAGCTTGTCCGAGATCCAGCCGTAAAAGATATAGAGCATCGACTGCGTGACGCCGTACGCGCCGAGCGCCAGGCCGACGAGAAAGACGTTGTCGCCGCCGGGAATCGTCTTCGCATAGATCGAGAACACCGGCATGATCATGAAGAGGCCGAGCATCCGCAGCGCGAAAATCGCGGCGAGCGACACGGTCGCGCGCAATTCGGGCGCGCTAAGACGTGAAGACATGGCAGACGGATTGGACATCAGAAGCGGGAAATGTTGGAGAGTCGCGTTGGCCGGGGCGCGAGATGAAGCCCCGGCGCGGCCGCCTTGTAGTTACTGGAAACGGCACTATATGAGACGCAGTGCCCGGGCGCGCCACCCGGCTGAAACGCGCCGCGTGACAACCCTTCCGGCGCTTCGCTGACGCTGTCGGGCACGGAAACGGCGCCCTTGAAAAGTCGTTATAGTAGCAGGTTTAGCCCCCTCACTTTCCGCCCGGTTCATGGAAGAAATCCGTATTCGTGGGGCTCGCACCCACAACCTCAAGAACGTCAGTCTCGACCTGCCACGGCACAAGCTGATCGTGATTACGGGCCTGTCCGGGTCGGGCAAGTCGTCGCTCGCGTTCGACACGCTGTATGCGGAAGGCCAGCGCCGTTATGTCGAGAGTCTGTCGGCGTATGCGCGGCAATTCCTGCAGCTGATGGAGAAACCGGACGTCGATCTGATCGAGGGTTTGTCGCCCGCCATTTCGATCGAGCAGAAGGCGACGTCGCACAATCCGCGCTCGACAGTCGGCACCGTCACCGAGATTCACGACTACCTGCGCCTGCTTTTTGCGCGCGTCGGCACGCCGTATTGTCCGGATCACCACCTTCCGCTCGAAGCGCAGAGCGTCTCGCAGATGGTCGATGCCGCGCTCGCCCTGCCAGAGGAAACGAAGCTGATGATCCTCGCGCCCGTCGTGGCGGACCGGAAAGGCGAGCACGTCGAGCTGTTCGAGGAGATGCAGGCGCAGGGCTTCATCCGCTTTCGCATCCGCTCGGGCGGCGGCACGGCGAACGAGGGCGTCGCGAAAATCTATGAAGTCGATACCCTGCCGAAGCTGAAGAAGAACGACAAGCACACGATCGACGTCGTCATCGACCGGCTGAAAGTGCGGCCGGATATGAAGCAGCGGCTCGCGGAATCGTTCGAAACAGCGCTGCGCCTCGCCGATGGCCGCGCGATCGCGCTAGAAATGGACACCGAGGCCGAAAAGCTCTTCAGTTCGAAATTCGCGTGTCCGGTTTGCTCTTACTCGCTGCAGGAGCTCGAGCCGCGCCTTTTCTCGTTCAACAATCCGATGGGCGCGTGTCCCGAATGCGACGGCCTCGGTCAGATTACGTTCTTCGATCCGAAGCGCGTGGTGGCGCATCCGTCTCTGTCGCTGGCGGCGGGCGCCGTGAAAGGCTGGGATCGGCGCAACCAGTTCTACTTCCAGATGCTGCAAAGCCTCGCCGCGTTCTACGAGTTCGACATCGAGCAGGCGTTCGAGGACCTCCCGGAAAAGGTGCGCAAGATCCTCCTGTTCGGCTCCGGAAAGACGCAGATTCCGTTCTCGTACATCAACGAGCGCGGCCGGACGTCGGTGCGCGAGCATGCGTTCGAAGGGATCATCCCGAATCTGGAGCGCCGTTATCGCGAGACCGATTCGACCGCCGTGCGCGAGGAACTCGCGAAATACCAGAACAATCAGCCGTGTCCGGCGTGCGAAGGCACGCGTTTGCGTCGCGAAGCGCGCAACGTCAAAGTTGGTTCGGGCGACGACGCGCGCGGCATCTTCGAAGTGAGCGGCTGGCCGCTGCGCGACACGCTCGGCTATTTCCAGACGCTCACGCTCGAAGGCGCGAAGCGCGAAATCGCCGACAAGGTGGTGAAGGAAATCGTCGCGCGGCTGTCGTTTCTGAATAACGTCGGGCTGGATTACCTGTCGCTGGAACGCAGCGCGGAGACGCTCTCCGGCGGCGAAGCACAGCGCATCCGGCTCGCTTCGCAAATCGGCTCTGGGCTCACCGGCGTGATGTACGTGCTCGACGAGCCGTCGATCGGCCTGCATCAGCGCGACAACGACCGGCTGATCGGCACGCTCAAGCATCTGCGCGACATCGGCAATTCGGTCATCGTCGTCGAACATGATGAGGACATGATCCGCATGGCGGATTACGTCGTCGACATGGGCCCGGGCGCGGGCGAGCACGGCGGCGTGATCGTGGCGCAAGGCACGCCGAAGCAGGTCCAGAACGACCCGAATTCGGTGACTGGCCAGTACTTGTCGGGCAAGCGCTCGATCAGCTATTCCACCGAGCGCACCGCGCCGGACAATCGCTTTCTGCGCATCATCGAGGCGTATGGGAACAATCTGAAGAACGTGTCGCTCGAATTGCCGGTCGGCTTGCTGACCTGCGTGACGGGCGTGTCGGGTTCGGGAAAGTCGACGCTCATCAACGACACGCTCTATCACGCGGTCGCGCAGCATCTATATGGTTCCGCGACCGAGCCGGCGCCTTACGAGGCGATCGAAGGGCTCGAACATTTCGACAAGGTGATCGCCGTCGATCAATCGCCGATCGGCCGCACGCCGCGCTCGAATCCGGCTACCTACACTGGCCTTTTCACGCCGATCCGCGAGCTGTTCGCGGGCGTCCCCGGCTCGAAGGAGCGCGGCTACGATCCCGGCCGCTTCTCGTTCAACGTGAAGGGCGGGCGCTGCGAGTCATGCCAGGGCGACGGCGTGCTGAAGGTGGAAATGCATTTCCTGCCCGATGTCTACGTCCCGTGTGACGTCTGCCACGGCAAGCGCTACAACCGCGAAACGCTCGACATCCAGTACAAGGGCAAGAACATCAGCGAAGTGCTCGACATGACGGTCGAAGCGGCGCACGAGTTCTTCAAGCCGGTGCCGGTGGTCGCGCGCAAGCTGAAGACGCTGCTCGACGTCGGGCTCGGCTATATCCGGCTCGGACAGTCGGCGACGACGCTTTCCGGCGGCGAGGCGCAGCGCGTCAAGCTGTCGCTGGAACTGAGCAAACGCGACACGGGTCGGACGCTATACATTCTCGACGAGCCGACCACCGGCCTGCACTTCCACGACATCGCGCTTTTGCTCGAAGTGATTCACCGGCTGCGCGATCAAGGTAATACTGTCGTAATCATCGAGCATAATCTCGACGTGATCAAAACCGCCGACTGGGTCATCGACCTCGGTCCGGAAGGCGGGGCCGGCGGCGGTCAGATCATCGCCCACGGGACGCCGGAGCAGGTCGCGAAGTCGAAGGCCAGTTTTACCGGCAGGTATCTGGCACCGCTGTTGCAACGGCCGAAATCGGCAGCCTGAACGCACGGGCTGAACCCCGGGCCGTCCGGCGGCGTGAACTCGCCGGGAACACGAGTTGCGCCCGGTAGCGATACCGTGCTGCAACGGTGATGAACCAAGCTGGCGACAGGAGATGGAAGCGGTCATGGCAAAGCGCAACGAAGCGACCGAGGAGCGGCGGGTCCGGGACCTGCCCGCCCGGCCGGTCAGGCTGACGAGCGACATGAGCATGCCGAAGCTGTCGGCGGTGGAGATCGGCAGCTATCTCGCGATGTTCGCCGGCATGTTCCTCGTGCTCGAACTGAAGCTGCTCGGCGGCCTGCTCGCGGGCATGCTCGTGTACCAGCTCGTGCACATGATCTCGCCGTTCATCGAAAAGCGCATGACGAGCGGCCGCGCGCGGCTCGTCGCGGTCGTGCTGCTGTCGGCGGTGATCATCGGCGGGCTGACGGGCGCGACCATCGCCACCATCGAGCATTTCGAGCACGACGTTCCGAGCATGCAGAAACTGCTCGACCAGTTGATGACGATCAGTTCGCACGCGCGCCTGCGCGTGCCGGACTGGGTGGCGAACTATCTTCCCGTCGATGCCGGCCAGATGAAGGACAAGGCGACCGAACTGATGCACCGGCACGCCGAGCAGCTCCAGCAAGGCGGCAAGGAGATGGCGCGCGGCTTCGGCCATATCCTGATCGGCATGATCATCGGCGCGATAATCGCGGTCAGCGTGCCGAAGCATCCGCATCGGCTGCCGCTTTCGACGGCGCTGGTCACGCGCGTGACGCGCTTTGCCGACGCATTCCGCCGCATCGTGTTCGCGCAGATCAAGATCTCGGCGATCAACGCCGTCTTCACCGCGATGTACCTGCTGATCGCGCTGCCGATCTTCCACGAGCGGCTGCCGCTCTCGAAGACGCTCGTGCTCGTCACGTTCATCGTCGGGTTGCTGCCGGTGATCGGCAATTTGATCTCGAACACGATCATCGTCGGGATTTCGCTGTCGGTGTCGTTCGGCACGGCGGTCGCGTCGCTCGTGTTCCTGATCCTGATCCACAAGCTCGAATACTTCCTGAACGCGCGGATCATCGGTGGGCAGATCGAGGCGCGCGCGTGGGAACTGCTCCTCGCGATGCTCGCGATGGAAGCCGCGTTCGGCCTGCCGGGCGTGATCGCCGCGCCGATTTTCTACGCGTATATCAAGCGCGAACTGATTTATTTGCGGCTGGTTTAGCCCCTATCCGATGCTTTGAAACGAACGCCGTCCAGTCGCAAGACTGGCGGCTTTTTTCATCGGCCGATCGATCCGTCGTCCACAATTGTTCACGTTTCCGCTGCGCAAAATTTACGAATTCCGCGCCTTCGTCCGATGTTCACGGCGTATACCAATGCCAGGGCTAATCGCTCGAACACACGTCAAACCATCGAAGGAGGCTTTTCCATGAGCACACGCAAGGCGGTCGATACATCGGCGGGAACCGTCGAATATCGCGAGAGCGGCACCGGTCGTCCGGTCCTGTACGTTCACGGCATCTTCACGAACAGCCACATCTGGGACCCGGTCGTCGAAAAATTGCCGGACGGGCTGCGCCACATCCAGCCGGATTTCCCCTTCGGCGCGCAACACGTTCCGGCCCGCGAGGACGCCGATCTCTCGCCAACCGGCCTCGCCGCCATCCTTCTCGACGTGATCGAAGCGCTCGACCTGAAAGACGTCACGATCGTCGCGAACGACACAGGCGGCGCGGTGACGCAAATCGCCGCGACTGGCGACGATCCGCGTGCCGCGCGCATCGGTCGGCTGGTGCTGACCAATTGCGATGCGTTCGAGGAATATCCGCCGCCCGCGTTCAAGACGGTGCAGGACGCCGCGAAGGCCGATCCCGTGGCGCTCGCCGCGCAGTCGCAAACGCCCGAGGGACGCGCCGCGTTCCTCGCGACGGCCGCGAAAACCAGGTTGCCCGATAGCGAACTTCTGGAAATTCTGGGCGGCGGCGTGACGAATCCGGAAGTCGCCCGCGACGGTCTGAAGGTTCTGCTCGCGATGGCGCCGCACTACACGCTAGACGCCGCGAAGAACTTCTCGAAGTACCAGAAGCCGGTGTCGCTGGTCTGGGGCGAGAACTGCATTTTCTTTCCTCCGGCGCTGGGCGTGCGGCTGAAGGAGTCGTTCCCGAACGCGCGCCTGAAAAGCGTGCCGAACGCGATGCTGCTTGTTTCGATCGATCAGCCGCAGGCCGTGGCGGACGCGATCGTCGAGGCGACACACGCTTAAAAAAAAGCCGCCGGTCATGACGACCGGCGGCTTTCTTGCAAGATTTTCCTAAGAGCGATTCAGCGAAACACCACCGTCTTGCTGCCATTCAGCACGATCCGGTGCTCCACATGCCACTTCACGGCGCGCGCGAGCGTCACGCATTCCACATCTCGGCCGATTGCCGTCAGTTGATCCGGCGTCATGCTGTGATCCACACGCTCCACTTCCTGCTCGATGATCGGGCCTTCGTCGAGGTCGGTCGTCACGTAATGCGCGGTCGCGCCGATCAGCTTCACGCCGCGGTCGAACGCCTGGTAATACGGCTTCGCGCCCTTGAAGCTCGGCAAGAACGAGTGGTGAATATTGATCGCGTGGCCGGCGAGCTTCTCGCACATCTGCGGCGACAGAATCTGCATGTAGCGCGCGAGCACGACGAGATCGACGTCGTGCTGCTCGACGATTTCCAGCACGCGCGCTTCCTGCGCGGCCTTGGCCTGCGGCGTCGACGAAGTCAGCGGCAAGTGGTGAAACGGAATGTCGTAGCTCGCCGCAAGCTGGTAAAAATCCTTGTGATTCGAGACGATCGCCGGAATTTCGATCTGCAACTGGCCGGTGCGATAGCGAAACAGCAGATCGTTCAGGCAGTGCCCGATCTTCGAGACCATGATCACGACGCGCGGCTTCACGGACGCGTCGTGCAACTCCCAGCGCATGCCGAAATCCTCGGCGAGCTCGTTGAACGAAGCCCGCAGCGCCTCCAGCCCCGGATCGCCGCCGACCTGCTGGAAGTGCACGCGCATGAAGAACTCGCCGGTGTGGCTGTCGCCGAACTGCGCCGAATCGAGAATATTGCCGCCGAGGGCGAACAGGAACCCCGACACCGCGTGCACGATGCCGGGCCGGTCCGGGCACGACAACTTCAGAATGAAACTATGTTCGGTCGACATGAACCGGTAACTCCTTCGCTTTAAATTTATGGCGCGGGGCTGTCGTAGACGGCGGCGATGCCCTCGCAGGCTTCCTCGTCGATCCAGCGGCGGCGCAGCAGGCAATCGAGCGTGGCGAGGCTCGCATCGACGGTGAGCGCGCCCTCTTCGATCCAGCGCGCGACTTCGTCGATGCGCGCGAGCCGGTGTTCTCCGACTTCGCCGTCCTGGTTGCGCGGCGCGAAATCGGCGGGGAGCGCGACGTCGAAGACGAAGATCTGCTCCGCCTGCGTGCCTTCGGGCAGCGTCTGCAATACGTGGAACGTGCCGCCGCGCACGGCGCGCGCAGCGAGTTCGGATGACATGCCGGCTTCTTCCCAGCACTCCTTCACGAGCGTCGCCTCGACGCCCATTCCCCAGCCGATGCCGCCCGCGACGACGTTGTCGAGCATGCCCGGATCGGTCGCCTTGCTCTCGCTCCGGCGCGCGATCCACAACTGCGGCGCGCAATCGTCATATTCTACGATGCCGTTCAGATGCACCGCGTACGTCATCGTCCCGAAGAAACGCGACGCGGCGCGCTCGATGAACGCGAGCGGCGCGGCGTCGAAGTGGTTGCGGATCGCGTAGGTTTCGTCGCGCCAGCCGGGGATACGGCCGTCGGCGGCGAGCATGCCGATCACCGCGCCGAGCGCCGCGCTGCGGGCATCGACGGTATCGAACGACGGCGACAGGCGGACCGCGGAGGCATCGATCGCGAAGACGCCCGGCCAGCGCCCAAGCAGCGATACATCGCCGCGACGAATCCAGCCGACACGCTCATTGCCGATGAAAAACGGCAGGTGCGCAGCGGGATCGAAGCGACGAGCGGCGGCGATCGAAGGCAGGGGCATGGAGTCTCCGGCGACGCGTCATAGGCGCCTAGGCAAAGCCGGCAATTGTAACGCGGGGGTTTCTAAAACCCGCCGCGCGAGGCTAGTCGCGCAACGCGACGCGAATCCCCAGCGCGATGAACGTAGCGCCCGCGAGCCGGTCAAGCCACACGCCGACGCGCGGCCGGCGTTTCAGCCACGCGCCGATCATTCCCGCGCCGATCCCGAATATCGAAAACACGACGACCGTCTGCAGCATGAACAGCGCGCCGAGTTCGAACATTTGCAGCATCACGCTCTGGCCGCCGTGCGGATTGACGAATTGCGGCAGGAACACGATGAAGAACAGCGTGACCTTCGGATTCAGCATGTTGCCGATCACGCTTTGACGGAACACCGTCGAGAGCGGCTGGCTCGGACGCTCGTGCGCGGTCGCGAGGCCGCGGCTCGTCAGCGCCTTGATGCCGATCCACACAAGATACGCGGCGCCGGCCAGCTTCACTGCTTCGAACGCCATCGGCGATGAGCGCAGCAACGCGGCGACGCCGAGCGCGGCGAGCGTCGTGTGAAAACTGATGCCGGCAGCAAAGCCGAGCGCCGCGACGAGGCCCGCCGCGCGGCCTTGCGAGATGCCGCGCGCGAGCACTTGCAGGTTGTCGGGACCGGGCGCAACGGTGATCGCAACCGATGCGGCTAAAAAAAGCAGAAAGTTGGGCATGGCGTTGTTATCGGTCGGCGAATTCGCACACGGTGAAAAGCGGGAGGCCGCTGTTGCGCAAAAGCTTCGAGCCGCCGAGGTCCGGCAAATCGATGATCGCCGCGCCTTCCACGACCACCGCGCCCAGGCGCCTGAGCAACTGCGTGCCCGCCATCATCGTGCCGCCGGTCGCGATCAGATCGTCGACGATCACCACGCGCTCGCCCGGCTGGCACGCGTCCTCGTGAATCTCGACGGTCGCGCTCGCATATTCCAGCTCGTACGACTGCGAGAGCGTCTTGTACGGCAGCTTGCCCTTTTTGCGGATCGGCACGAAGCCGATGCTCAGTTCATACGCGAGAATCGGCCCGATGATGAAACCGCGCGCATCGAGCCCGGCGATGGTGTCGAGCTTCGCATCGATATAGCGCTGCACGAACAGGTCGATCAACGTGCGCAACGCGCGGCGATCCGCCAGGACCGGCGTGATGTCGCGGAACTGGACGCCCGGCTGCGGCCAGCCGTCGATCGTGCGCACGCGGTTCTTGATGAATTGCGCGGCGTCGGACGGGGCGGTCGTGGGAAGGCTGGACATGATGTCTCCGGAAATTCAGGCGGCGCGGCGATTGCGCGACAGCCGCTCTTCGGCCACTGCAAGCACTTCGGGCAGGCCGCGCAACACGACGATATCCTTCGCGCGCAGCTTGGTATCGGGGTCCGGCTCGACGCCGCGAATTCCATGGCGCCGGATCGCCGTCACCTCGATCTCCTTGCCCACCAGCCCGAGCGCCTCGAGCGTCTGGCCGACGGCTTCCGAGTTCTCGTCGATCGGCACCGATTGTAGCCGGACCTGCTCGTGGCCATCGTCGTCGTCGAGATCGTCGGCGCCGCGGAAATAGCCGCGCAGCAAGCTATAGCGCTCGTCGCGCATTTCCTCGACACGCCGCACGACGCGCCGCATCGGCACGCCCATCAGCACGAGTGTGTGCGACGCCAGCATCAGGCTGCCCTCGACGATCTCCGGAATCACCTCCGTCGCGCCCGCCGCGATCAGCTTTTCGAGGTCGGCGTCGTCGACGGTGCGCACGATCACCGGCAAGGTCGGTTCGAGCTCGTGGATGTTGTGCAGCACGCGCATCGCCGAGGGCGTGTTCGCGAACGTGATCGCGATCGTCGCCGCGCGATGCAGGCCGGCGGCGAGCAGCGACTCGCGCCGCCCGGCATCGCCGAACACGACCGATTCGCCCGCCGCCGCGGCCGCCGCGACGCGATCCGGGTCCAGGTCGAGCGCCACGTAGGACAAGCCTTCGTGCTCCAGCATGCGCGCGAGGTTTTGCCCGGCGCGGCCGTATCCGCAGATGATCACGTGGCCACTCTGCTTCAGGCTATGCGTGGCGATCTTCGTCATTTGCAGCGATTGCAGCATCCATTCCGTCGACGACAGCCGCAGCACGATCCGGTCCGCGTTCTGGATGATGAACGGCGCGGCGAGCATCGAGAGCAGCATCGCGGAGAGGATCGCCTGCAGCAGCACGGGATTGACGAGGTGCGAATCGAGGATCAGGTTCAGCAGCACGAAGCCGAACTCGCCCGCCTGCGCGAGATTGAGGCCTGTGCGCATCGCGACGCCAGGCGGCGCGCCGAAGAGCCGCGCGAGGCCGGTGATCATCACGGCTTTCAGCAGGATCGGCACGACGAGAAACCCGAGCACGAGCAGCGGGTGTTGCCAGATCACGACCGGATTGAGCAGCATGCCGGTCGTCACGAAGAAGAGACCGAGGAGCACGTCGCGAAACGGCTTGATGTCCTCTTCCACCTGATGCCGGTACGGCGTCTCCGCGATCAACATCCCCGCGATGAACGCGCCGAGCGCGAGCGACAGGCCGAATTTGTCGGTGATGAACGCCGCGCCCAGCGTGACGAGCAGCAGGTTCAGCATGAAAAGCTCTTGCGAACGGCGCCGCGCGACGATGTCGAACCAGCGCGTCATGAACTTCTGGCCGATGAAGAGCAGCACCGTCAGCGCGACGACGATCTTCACCGCCGCGATGCCGAGCCACATAGCGAGTTGCGACGAATTGCCGTTGCCGAACGCCGCGATGATGATGAGCAGCGGCACGACGGCGAGATCCTGGAACAGCAGCACGCCGAAGATGTTGCGGCCGTGCTCCGATTCGAGTTCGAGCCGCTCGGCGAGCAGCTTGCTGACGATCGCCGTCGACGACATCGAGAGCGCCCCGCCGAGCGCGAAGCTTGCCTGCCACGACATATGCATCCAGAAGTTCGCGATCCAGCCGAAGATGAGCGCGAATCCGATCGTCCCCGCGACCTGCAGCGCGCCCAGGCCGAACACGATGCGCCGCATCGAGCGCAATTTGGATAGCGAGAACTCAAGCCCGATCGAAAACATCAGGAACACGACACCGAACTCGGCCAGATGCTGCGCGCCCTCGCTGTCCGGCACGATGCCGGCCGCGTGCGGCCCGACGACGATGCCGACGGCCAGATAGCCGAGCATCGGCGGCAGGTTCAAAAACCGGAACACAACGACTCCCGCCACCGAACACAGCAGCAACAGCAGAGTCATTTCGAGCGGCGATGTCATCCGTCTAGCGTCCTCGTTTTCGTCGGCGGAACGGCTCGCGCGCAAAGCGCTCGCCACTCTCGTGGATGGCCTTGTCACAGCAGGCCTTTCGGGGGGCGGATGAGCGGCCGAGAGCCGCTGGTAGTCCGGCGCGGCGAAGAAACGCCTTTGTTATACTCCGCGAATGATAGCGAAAATCAATGGCGACCGGGCGCTCGCGCTGGCTCGCAACGTAATCGACATCGAAGCCGACGCGGTGCGCGGCCTCTCCGGTCTCCTCGACCACAACTTCACCGGCGCCGTCGAATTCCTGCTCGGCTGCCGGGGACGTGTCGTGGTGTCGGGCATCGGCAAGTCCGGTCATATCGCGCGCAAGTTCGCCGCGACGCTTGCGAGCACCGGCACGCCCGCCTTCTTCGTGCATCCCGCCGAAGCGAGCCACGGCGACCTGGGCATGGTCACCGCCGACGACATCTTCATCGCGATGTCGAACTCCGGCGAAACCGAGGAACTGGTCGCGATCCTGCCGCTAATCAAGCGTCTCGGCGCCAAGCTGATCGCGATCACGGGCCGCCCCGAATCGAGCCTCGCGCAACTCGCCGACGTGCATTTGAACGCGCGCGTCGAAAAGGAAGCGTGCCCGCTGAATCTCGCGCCCACCGCCAGCACGACCGCCGCGATGGCGCTCGGCGATGCGCTCGCGGTCGCCGTGCTCGACGCCCGCGGCTTCGGCCCCGACGATTTCGCGCGCTCGCATCCGGGCGGCGCGCTCGGCCGGCGCCTGCTCACCTATGTACGCGACGTGATGCGCGTAGGCGACGAAGTACCGGTCGTGCCGCTTGAAGCAACCGTCGCCGACGCGCTGTTCCAGATCACCGATAAGCGCATGGGCATGACGGCCGTGATCAATTCGAACCGTCACGTCGAAGGCATTTTCACCGATGGCGACCTGCGCCGCGTGCTGCAGCGCGACGGCGACTTCCGCGCGCTGCGACTCGCCGACGTGATGACGCGCCACCCGCGCACCATCGGCCCCGATCATCTCGCGGTGGAAGCCGTGGAACTGATGGAGCGTCATCGCATCAATCAGATGCTGGTCGTCGACGCCAACGCGACGCTGATCGGCGCCCTGAACATGCACGACCTTTTCTCCAAGAAGGTAATTTGATGGCGCAGAAGCCTTCCGCCGCACAGGGCCCCGCCGACGCCACCGAGCGCGCGAGCCGCATCAAGCTGATGATTTTCGACGTCGACGGCGTGTTCACCGACGGCAGCCTCTTCTTCACCGCCGAAGGCGACACGATGAAGTCGTTCAATTCGCTCGACGGTTACGGCGTGAAGGCGCTCGCCTCGATCGGCGTGCAGACGGCGATCATCACCGGACGACAGTCGGGCATCGTCACGGCGCGCGTGCGCGAGCTCGCGATCACGCATCTGTTCCAGGGCGTCGAGGATAAAACCGTCGCGCTCGCCGAATTGCTGCAAAAGACCGGCGTCGCGGCGTCCGAGTGTGGCTACATGGGCGACGACTGGCCGGATCTCCCCGTCATGCGCCTGTGCGGCTTCGCGGCGGCGCCGGCCAACGCGCATCCCGAAGTGATCCGGCGCGCGCACTGGGTGGCCGAAGCGCGCGGCGGCCACGGCGCCGTGCGCGAAGTGTGCGACGCGATCCTGCGCGCGCAGAATCGTTACGACGACCTGCTCGCCACGGCGATCGGAGGCTGACGATGCCGCGCCCCGCCCGCCTCACTTCGCTCCTGCCGCTCGTCGCGATGGCCGCGCTCGCGGGCGTCACGTACTGGCTGCTGCAGGCGACGCTGCCCTCCGCGCCAGAAGCGCCGGAGCAGGCGAAGCGCCACACGCCCGACTATTTCGCCGACAACTTCTCCGTCTCCGAACTCGACACAACCGGCACGACGCAATATCGTTTGACGGCGAAGTCGATGATCCATTACGAAGACGACGAGAACAGCGACCTCACGCTGCCCGCGATGCGCATGTTCCAGCCGCAGAAGCCGACCGTCACCGCGACGGCCGAGCGCGGCACGGTAAACGGCGACGTCTCCATCGTCGACCTGTACGACAACGCGCGCATCCTGCGCGCCGCCGGGTTCGGCGATCCGCAGATGCAGGCGGATTCGCAGCATTTTCGCGTGCTGGTGAACGACGATGTCATCGAAACGGAAAAGCCGGTTAAACTTCAGCGCGGTCCGTCCGTGATGACGGCCAATGGCATGAACTACAACAACGTGACCCGGGAAATGAAGCTCTTCGGTAGCGTGCGCGGCGCAATCGCCTCGTCCGATATCAACGGCGGCTCTTCCAAGTAATCCCGGCAATCCCATCCCAAGTGTGACTGCATGAACGAAACGTCCCCTCGTCCTGATTCCGGCTGTCCGCGCCAAGCGCTGTCGCGCCGCGCCGCGCGCGCCGTGCAGACCGGGCTCGCGGCCGCGCTCGTCGCGCTGCCGCTCGCGGGCTTCGCTCCGGCAGCCCACGCCGAACGCGCCGACCGCGACAAGCCGCTCAACATCGAAGCGGACAACATGTCCTACGACGACCTGAAGCAGAAGAACATCTTCATCGGCCACGTCGTCGCGACCAAGGGCACGATCGTGATCAAGGCCGATCGCGTCGAAGTGACCCAGGACCCGCAGGGCTACCAGTACGCGACCGGCACGTCCACCGGCAAGAACCTGTCGTACTTCCGCCAGAAGCGCGATGGCGTCGACGAATACATCGAAGGCAACGCGGTTCGCATCGACTACGACGGCAAGCAGGACCTCACCACGCTGACAAACCGCGCGGTCGTGCGCCGCCTGCAGGGCCTGACGAAGGTTCAGGACGAAGTGCGCGGCAGCGTCATCACCTACGACGGCCAGAAGGATTTCTACACCGCGAAGGCGGGTCCGGACGTCGCCGGGCCGGGCAATCCGAGCGGACGCGTGCGCGCGATGCTCTCGCCACGCAACGGCAACGCCGCGCCGCTCAGCGGCGGCTCGGCCACACTCGCTCCGTCCAACACCATTCAAGGAACGCCGCAGCAGTGAATTCGCCCGCCATGCCCCATCGAAAGCCGGTCGGTGAATCGAGTTCGCTCGCCGTCCGCAATCTGAAGAAGCGCTACGGCTCGCGCACGGTCGTGAAGGACGTGTCGCTCGACGTGAAGAGCGGGGAAGTCGTCGGGCTGCTCGGCCCGAACGGCGCGGGCAAGACGACGTCGTTCTATATGATCGTCGGGCTGGTGCCGCTCGATGCAGGCGAAATCGCGCTCGACGGCACCTCGATCTCCCTCATGCCGATTCACCAGCGCGCGAAGCTGGGCTTGTCGTATCTGCCGCAGGAAGCATCGGTATTCCGCAAGCTGACGGTCGAGCAGAACATCCGCGCCGTGCTGGAGCTGCAAACCGACGAATCCGGCAAGCGTCTCTCGAAGGACGCCATCTACGAGCGCGCCGAAGCGCTACTCGATGAACTCCAGATCGCGCATTTGCGCGAAAACCCGGCGCTGTCGCTCTCGGGCGGCGAACGGCGGCGCGTGGAAATCGCCCGCGCGCTCGCGACCAACCCGGCGTTCATCCTGCTCGACGAACCGTTCGCGGGCGTCGATCCGATCGCCGTGCTGGAAATCCAGAAGATCGTCAAGTTCCTGAAGCAGCGCAACATCGGCGTGCTGATCACGGACCACAACGTGCGTGAGACGCTCGGCATCTGCGACCACGCGTATATCATCAGTGACGGCAGCGTGCTCGCGGCCGGCGCGCCGAGCGAGATCATCGAGAACGAGAGCGTGCGGCGCGTCTATCTCGGTGAGCACTTCCGCATGTGACGGATTCACGCCGGATCGCGCGTTTTACTGCGCTGCGTCAAGCCGACGATGCAATTCTTACGTGCCGCCCTCGAGGCGGCACGGCTGTTTTTGTGAATCCCCGCGAGGTTTCGCGCGCGTGGCAAACTCTCTACAATGAATAAAAACTTGCCATGAAAGCCAGCCTCCAACTCCGCCTATCGCAGCATCTTGCGTTGACCCCGCAACTGCAGCAGTCCATCCGGCTGCTGCAGTTGTCGACGCTTGAACTGCAGCAAGAGGTGGCGATGGCGGTCGCCCAGAATCCGCTCCTCGAAAACGAGGACGACTGGATCGCGAGCCCGCTGCGCGTCGCTGCCGACGGCTCGCTGATCACCTCGGCGAATACGTCGAGCGCGCCGCCCGAGCCGCTGATGAACAACGGGTCGACGAGCAGCACGTCGACGTCCGAGCGGTCGGAAAGCGGCGAACCGCAAGGTGTCGACGAATACAACGGCATGGGCTCGGACAGTGGCGCCGATTCCAATTCGTGGAATCTGGAAGACTACGGCCGCTCGAACACCGGCTCCGACGACGACGACCTCCCCCCCCTGCAAATTCACGAATCGACCACGACGCTGCGCGATCACCTGACCGCGCAACTGCGCATGACGCAGGCGAACCAGCGCGACCGCGCGCTGATCACGTTCCTGATCGAGTCGCTCGACGAGGACGGGTATTTGACTTCGTCGCTGGAGGAGGTGCAGGCGGATTTGCCGGACGAACTCGAAGTGGACGTCGACGAACTCAGCGCCGCGCTCGCGCTCTTGCAGAGTTTCGATCCGCCAGGCGTGGGCGGACGCTCGGCGTCGGAATGTCTGAAGCTGCAATTGCTGCGGCTCGATGCATCGGCCACGCGCACGCTCGCGCTCGAAATCGTCACACATCACCTGGAACTGCTCGCCGCACGCGACTTCACGCGTCTGCGCAAACAACTCAAAGCCAGCGATGACGCCCTGCGCGACGCCCACGCGCTCATCAAGTCGCTGGAACCGTTTCCGGGCGCCGCGTACGGCAAGAGCGAAGCAGATTACGTCGTGCCGGACATCCTCGTGCGCAAAAGTGCGGGCGGCTGGACGGCGGAACTGAATCCGGAGATCGTCCCGCGCCTGCGCATCAATCATTTGTACGCGAACATTCTTCGCAACAACCGCGGCGATCCGGGCAGCGGATCACTGCGTCAGCAACTGCAGGAAGCGCGCTGGCTGATCAAGAATATTCAGCAGAGGTTTGAGACAATTCTGCGTGTTGCGCAGGCAATTGTGGAACGTCAGAAGAACTTTTTTGCACATGGCGAAATTGCCATGCGGCCCTTGGTTTTGCGGGAGATTGCTGATACGCTGGGTTTACACGAGTCGACGGTTTCACGTGTGACGACCGGCAAGTACATGCTCACCCCGTTCGGGACGCTTGAATTTAAGTACTTCTTTGGATCGCACGTATCGACTGACACAGGAGGCGCGGCATCGTCCACGGCGATCCGGGCCCTCATCAAGCAACTGATAGGAGCGGAAGACCCCAAATCTCCTCTTTCTGACAGCCGCATCGCCGAACTGCTGGCGGAACAAGGATTCGTGGTCGCGCGGCGCACAGTCGCCAAGTATCGCGAAGCCCTGAAAATCCCCGCGGTGAATCTGCGTAAGTCTCTATGACCCGTCTCTGTAGCCCGTTGCATTTCGCAGCGGGCCTTTACCGGCCGCATCGCGGAAAGCGCGGACGAGCCGGCCGATGCGACCCGTTTTTCACGTACGCCCGGACGGCGTAGCGACGGGAAGCAGAGCCGACCGGTATCAGCCGCGTTGCCGTGCTTGTGCGGCCACTAGCTTGGAGAGCAACTATGAATCTGAAGATCAGTGGACACCACCTCGAATTGACGCCTGCATTGCGAGAGTACGTGATCACCAAACTCGACAGAGTGCTCCGTCATTTCGATCAAGTGATCGACGGCAATGTGGTCCTCTCGGTCGACAATCATAGAGAAAAGGACAAGCGGCAAAAGGTTGAAATCAACCTGCATCTGAAGGGCAAGGACATTTTCATCGAGAGTTGTGACGTTGATATGTACGCGGCGATCGACCTGATGGTGGACAAGCTGGACCGGCAAGTCATCAAGCACAAGGACAAGATCCAGGGTCACGCACACGAAGCCATGAAGTACCGCGCCGAGGCGCAAGAACTGGAAACGCCGTCGCCGTGAGTTGAGCCGGCCGGTGTCGAACGGTCGGTCGTCGCAATATCGTCTTCACGATGGCAATGATTCGAGGAATCATTCAAAATTTGTGAACCGGCCCACGACAAAGTGCAACCCTGGCACGAGCCGCCTGAATTCAGGCGGCTTTTTTGTTGCAAATCGGGGCCAACTCGTTGATTTCGGGAGAGTTTGGTAGCACTCACAAACTGCTGGAAGAGATTGGCGCGCTGCACCATCGCAGGTTGCGCTGTCATATAATGGACCGGTTATTATCGAATTTCACAACGGACTGCGCCGTGGGCGCGTTCCCTTCCAACATCGCCGTGAGCGCTTTTCGACCAATCGCCACGATGAGGAGAATTCAGGCCACGCATCAGCCTGCCAACATGAATCGTTTAGCCAAATTTCTTCCCCTCGAAAACGTCGTCCTCGGACTGGCCGTCACCAGCAAGAAGCGCGTATTCGAGCAAGCGGGGCTGATCTTCGAGAACCAGAACGGCATCGCCCGCAGCACCGTCACCGACAATCTTTTCGCGCGCGAGCGCCTCGGCTCGACCGGTCTCGGCGAAGGCGTCGCCATTCCTCACGGACGAATCAAGGGCCTGAAGCAACCGCTCGCCGCCTTCGTGCGCCTGGCGGAGCCGATCGCGTTCGAATCGCCCGACGGCCAGCCGGTGTCGCTGCTCATCTTCCTGCTCGTGCCCGAGCAAGCGACCCAGCAGCATCTTGAAATTCTGTCGGAGATCGCACAGCTACTCTCCGACACCCAGGCGCGCGAGCGTCTGAACAAGGAAGAAGATCGTGAAGCACTATATAAAGTGCTCACGCAGTGGCAGCCGTAAAAACTAGCCCGGGAAGCCAGGCGTGGCGTGACAGAGCGGCCGGCCGCCGGCTCGCGCGGTCCATGCTTCTGGGGCACAATCGGTTCAATGGAGCGGAACACGTCTGGCTCGGGCGCCGAGCCCGTCACCCCAAGTCCGCTCCCGGCTTCCAACGGAGTTCCGGTTCATGGATACGTCCAGCATCAACGCCCAGAGTATTTTCGATGACAACGCCGCCGCGCTGAAACTGAGCTGGCTCACGGGTCACGAAGGCTGGGAGCGCGGCTTTTCGACCGAGACGGTTGCAAACGCGACATCGAGTGCCGATCTCGTCGGCCACTTGAACCTGATTCACCCCAACCGTATCCAGGTACTCGGCGACGCCGAGATCACCTACTACCAGCGCCAGTCCGACGAAGACCGTTCGCGCAACATGGCCGAACTGATCGCCCTCGAGCCGCCGTTTCTCGTGGTGGCGGGCGAAGTCGGCGCGCCGCCCGAACTCGTCCTGCGCTGCACGCGCTCTTCCACGCCGCTTTTCACGACGCGCATGTCGGCGGCGGCGGTCATCGACAGTCTGCGGCTCTATATGTCGCGCATCCTGGCGCCGCGTGCCACGCTGCACGGCGTTTTTCTCGACATCCTCGGCATGGGCGTGCTGCTCACCGGCGACTCCGGCTTGGGAAAGAGCGAACTCGGCCTGGAACTGATCAGCCGCGGCCACGGCCTGGTCGCCGACGATGCCGTCGATTTCGTGCGGCTCGGTCCTGATTTCGTCGAAGGACGTTGTCCGCCGCTGTTGCAGAATCTGCTTGAAGTGCGCGGTCTGGGCCTCCTTGACATCAAGACGATCTTCGGTGAAACCGCCGTGCGGCGGAAAATGAAGCTGAAGCTGATCGTGCAGCTCGTGCGGCGTCCGGACGGCGAATTCCAGCGCCTGCCGCTCGAGAGCCAGACTGTCGACGTGCTCGGCCTGCCGATCAGCAAGGTCACGATTCAGGTGGCCGCCGGCCGAAATCTCGCCGTGCTGGTCGAAGCCGCGGTGCGCAATACGATCCTGCAACTGCGCGGTATCGATACCTTGCGGGACTTCATGGATCGCCAGCGGCTCGCGATGCAGGACCCCGACAGCCAGTTCCCCGGCAAGCTGATCTGACGCGCCGGGCGCGGCGCGGCGGCGATTCCGTGCACAATCGCAGGTGCTAAGATTAAGCGAACGAGTCGATACCCATGCGCATCATCCTGATCACCGGCATCTCCGGTTCCGGCAAGTCCGTCGCATTGAACGCCCTCGAAGACGGCGGCTACTACTGCGTCGACAACCTGCCGCCGCGCTTTCTGCCCGAGCTCGCGCGATATCTCGAAGGCGAAGGCCAGACGCGCCTCGCCGTCGCGATCGACGCGCGTTCCAGCATCTCGCTCGACGAAGTCCCCGCGATCATCGACGATCTCTCCCGCGCCTTCGACCTGCGCGTCCTGTTTCTCAACGCCAGCACGCAGTCGTTGATCCAGCGTTTTTCCGAGACACGCCGACGCCATCCCCTCTCGGGGTCGCCCGTGCACGACGCCGACGTCGGCCTCTTGACCTCGCTCGCCGAAGCCATCGAGCGCGAACGCGAACTCGTCGCCGGACTTGCTGAATTCGGCCATCAGATCGACACGAGCAATCTGCGCGCGAACGTGCTGCGCGCGTGGGTGAAGAGCTTCATCGAGCAGGAAGCGGCGGGGCTCACGCTGATGTTCGAGTCGTTCGGATTCAAGCGCGGCGTGCCGCTCGACGCTGACTTTGTCTTCGATGTCCGCACGCTGCCGAACCCGTACTACGATCGGGAATTGCGGCCGCTGACGGGGCTCGACCAGCCGGTCATCGAATATTTATCGGCGCAGCCGATGGTGCACCAGATGATCGACGACATCGGCACCTTCATCGCCAAGTGGCTGCCGCAGTTTCGGGACGACAACCGCAGCTATCTCACGGTTGCGATCGGTTGCACGGGCGGGCAGCATCGCTCGGTTTTCATCGCCCAGGCGCTCGCCGCGCGCTTCGGCGACAAGGCGAATGTGATCGTGCGGCATCGCGACGCGCCCATCGCGGTCGATGGCAACGCGGCGCCCACGCCAACCTGATCGCCGGCGCGGCGATCAAAACCGGAGGCGCGCGATGTCTTCCAATCCCATTCTCGCTGACTTGCCGCTGTTCCCGCTGCACACCGTGCTGTTCCCCGGCGGCCTCCTGCCGCTCAAGATCTTCGAAGCGCGCTATCTCGATATGGCGCGCGAGTGCCTGCGCGAAAAGACGCCGTTCGGCGTCTGTCTCCTGAAAAGCGGTAACGAGATTGCGTCGCCGGGCGATCCGTCGGTGCCGGAAAGCGTCGGTTGCCTCGCGGAAATCACAGAATGCGATGTCGATACGTTCGGCCTGCTGCTCGTGCAGGCGCGCGGGACGGAGCGTTTTCGCCTGTTGTCGCATCGGGTCGAGCCGAGCAATCTGATCGTCGGGATGGCGGAAACGATCGGTGAGGATCAGCCGCTACAGGGCGTGGAAGCGCTCGCGAAGTTCGGCGCGTGCGCGGAAGTTCTGGAACGGATCATCGATACGATCAAGGCGCGCGATCCTCAGAATCTTCCGTTCGCAGAGCCCTTTCTCTTCGACGATCCGACGTGGGTCTCAAATCGCCTCTCCGAAATCCTGCCGATTCCGATGCGCGCGCGACAAAAGCTCATGGAATTAGACGACGCGTCGGCGCGTATCGACGTCGTGCATCACTATATGCAGCACCATCAGCTGCTTTAGATCAGCGAGCCTTGCAGGGCGTTGAGCAGCTTGCGCACCGGCGCGGGCAAGCCGAACGAATCGATGTCCGCGAGCGGCGCCCAGACGGTTTCGGCGTCCGCAGCCTGAATCAGCCGGCCCCGCGATTCCCCAAGACGCGGCTCGATATCCAGCTTGAAATGCGTGAAAGTGTGTGTGAGCGGCGAGAGGCGCTGCAACGCATCCGCCCCTCCGAAACTATGCGCGACGGCCACAAGCGCCGCCTCATCGGCCGCTTCGGGCAGGCTCCAGAGGCCGCCCCAGATGCCCGTCGGCGGACGTTTTTCGAGCAGAACGGTGTCGCCTGACTTCAATACGAGCATCCACGTCTTGCGCGTTGGCACCGTTTTTTTGGGACGCGCCGCCGGCAGTTCGCGCTGACGCCCGGTCACGTTCGCCACGCAATCGACTGCAAACGGACAGCGTGCGCAATCCGGCTTCCCGCGCACGCAAAGCGTCGCACCGAGATCCATCAGACCCTGGGTGTACGCGGTGACATCGTCCTTGTGCGCGGCGTCGGGCAATAGCGACTCGGCCAGCGTCCACATCGTGTTCTCCACGCGCTTTTCGCCCGGAAAGCCCTCGATGCCGAACACGCGCGCCAGCACGCGCTTCACATTGCCGTCCAGGATCGTCGCTCGCGCGCCGAACGCGAACGACGCGATTGCCGCCGCCGTTGAGCGCCCGATGCCTGGCAATTCGGCGAGTTCATCGACCGTTTGCGGGAAATGACCGCCGTACTCCGCCGATACGGCCTGCGCGCATCGATGCAGATTGCGCGCGCGCGAGTAGTAGCCGAGGCCGGCCCAGAGCGCCATCACGTCGTCGAGCGGCGCGGCGGCGAGCGCGTTGACATCGGGGAAACGGGCGAGAAAACGCGCGTAGTACGGAATCACCGTCGACACCTGCGTCTGCTGCAGCATGATTTCCGATAGCCAGATCCAGTAGGGATCGCGTGTGTTTTGCCACGGCAGGTCGTGCCGGCCGTGGACGCGTTGCCACGCGATCAGGTGCGTGGAGAAATCGGCGAGAGCGAGCATCGGAGAAATTAGCGTTGGCAGCGCGGACAAAAATACGTCGAGCGCTGGCCTTGAACGATTTGTTTGATCGCCGTGCCGCAGACGTGGCACGGCAGGCCGGCGCGATCATAGACGAAATAGTCGAGCTGGAAATAACCCGACTCGCCGTTGCTGCCGACGAAATCGCGCAACGTGCTGCCGCCCTTCTCGATCGCGGCGGCGAGCGTCGTGCGCACGGCGTCGGCGAGCAGGTCGTAGCGCACGAGCGAGACGCGGCCGGCGGCGGTCGTCGGACGGATGCCGGCGCGAAACAGGCTCTCCGACGCATAAATATTTCCGACGCCGACGACGATTTCCCCCGCGAGCAGCGCCTGCTTGACCGAGACCTTCCGCCCGCGCGTGCGTCGAAACAGCAGCGCGCCTGAGAACTCCGGCGTGAACGGCTCGACGCCGAGACCCGCGAGCAGCGGATGATCGAGCACGTCGCCGTCCTCGCGCGCGTGCCAGAGCACTGCGCCAAAACGTCGCGGATCGCGGAATCGGAGGATGAATTCGTCGAAAATCAGATCGATGTGATCGTGCTTGGCGGCGTCCGGCGGGCGCGGCACGTTGCGCAATACGCGCAGCGTTCCCGTCATGCCGAGATGCACGATCAGCCAGCCTTCGGCCGTCTCGAAAAGCAGATATTTGCCGCGCCGCTCGACCTTTTCGATTCTCAGAGACCCGAGCGTCTTCGCCAGATGCGGCGGAATCGGCCAGCGCAGCGCGGGCGTGCGCACTTCGACGCGTTCGACGCGCCTTCCCGCCACATACGGTTCGATCCCGCGGCGCGTGACTTCTACTTCGGGCAACTCTGGCATTGTTTCGTTGGTCTGCAACTTGCTGGGCGAAGTGCCCGCTTTGTGCCTGTATTGTAGCGACCGCGTTACAATCGACTGAAACATCGACTGGAATTCCATGAACTTGTTCGTCACGAAGCTGTTCTCCAAGCGGACGGCCGCGCTCGCGGATGGCGGGACGCCGTTTACGCGCATCGCAGGCGCCGTCGCGCTCGCGGTTGTTGCCTTCGCTTTCGTGCCCGCCTGCGCGCAAAATCCGCCGCAGCCCCGGGCACAGAATCAAACCCCCGCTCCCGCCCCCGACGATCAGGCCGTCAGCGCCGCCGACCTGCTGACCGCGCCGACGACCGCGAAGGAATCGCAGGACCTCCCCGGCATCGCGCTTTCGAGCCAGATCGTGTTTCAGGTGCTGGCCGCCGAAGTAGCGCTGCAGCGTGGCCAGCCCGCCCCCGCGTACCAGACCTATCTCTCGCTCGCCCGCGACACGCACGACCCGCGTTTCGCCCAGCGCGCAACTGAGATCGCGATCGGCGCGCAGAGCCCGAACGATGCACTGACCGCCGTTCAGTTGTGGCAGCAGTTCGCGCCGCATTCGGATCGCGCGGCGCAGTTGAGCGCGTCGCTTCTGATCGTGTCCGGCAAGCCCGACGATGCCAAGCCGATCCTCGAACGCGAACTCGCGAAGGTGCCCGAAGGGCAGCGCGCCGACGCCATCCTTTCGCTGCAGTCGCTGCTGTCGCGCGGGCCGAACCGCGTTGGCGGGCTGAACGTGCTCAAGGACCTGACAAAGAACGACTTGCAGCGCCCTGAAACGCAGCTCGCAATCGCGCGCCAGCAACTGCTCGCCGACGATCAGCCGGGCGCGAAGGCATCGCTCGAAAAGGCGCTCCAACTGAAGCCGGACTACCTGCCCGCCGCGCTGACGCTCGCGCGCATGGGTCCGGAGGAGCGCAAGGAAGGCATCGCGTCGTTTGAGAAATACGTCGAGAAGAATCCGAAGTCGCACGACGCGCGGCTCGCGCTCGCGCAGTTGTATCTGTCGTCCGATCGGCTCGACGATGCGCAAAAGCAGTTCGAAATCATGCGCAAGAACGATCCGAAGGACCTGACGCCGCTGATGGCGCTCGCCCTGATCAACATCCAGAAAAAGCAATTGGACAAGGCGCAGGACTATCTGAACCAGTACGCGAAGACCGCCGAAAGCACGCCCGGTGCGGATCCCGGACAGGCTTATATTTATCTCGCGCAATTGTCGCTGGAACAGAAGAACGACGCTGCCGCGAGCCAGTGGCTCGACAAGATTCCGCACACGAGCCAGCAGTATCTGCCCGCGCAGATCACGCGCGCGCAGCTGCTCGCGAAGCAGGGCAAGGTCGACGAAGCGCGTCAGTTGCTTGCGAATCTGCAAAGCTCCGATCCGCGCGACATCGCTCAACTTGCACGCACCGACGCCGCGCTGCTCTTCGAAGCAAAGCGCTATCCGGAAGCCGAGGCAAATCTGGCGAAGGCTTCTGCCGCGTTCCCCGACGATCCCGATCTCACCTACGACTACGCGATGGCCGCCGAAAAGAACGGTCATTACGACGTGATGGAAGCGCAGTTGCGCAATCTGATGCGCACGCAGCCAGACAATCCGCAGGCCTACAACGCACTCGGCTATTCGCTAGTGGACCGGAACCAGCGGGTCGAGGAAGCGGTGAAGCTGATCGAGAAGGCGGTCGCGCTCGCGCCGAACGACGCGTTCATCATGGACAGCCTCGGCTGGGCCAAATTCCGCCAGGGCAATTCGGCGGAGGCCGCGAAGATCCTGAGACAGGCGTACGACCTGCAGCCGAACGCCGAAATCGGCGCGCATCTGGGCGAAGTGCAATGGAAGTCGGGCCAGCAGGATCAGGCGCGCGCGACATGGCGACAGGCGCAAAAGCTTGAACCGGACAACGACACGCTCGTCAAAACGCTCAAACGACTTCAGGTGAACGATCTTTGATGGCATTCAATTTTTTCGCCGGCGCGCCGCTTCGCCGCGGCGCGCTCACGCTGGCGGCCGCGTCCGCCGTCCTGCTCTCCGCCTGCGCGACCAAGCCGAACGTCCCGAATACGACGAACGCCGCGACCTCGATCACGGCACAGACGAGCCGCGCGTATCACGGACGTTTCGCCGTCCAGTACAACGACCAGTACGGCAAGCAGCGCAACGCATACGGCAACTTCGACTGGCAGGAAACGGGCGATACGGTCACGTTGCAACTGCGTGATCCGCTTGGGCAGACGCTCGCCATCGTGACGTCGTCGCCTTCATCGGCGACGCTGGAATTGCCGAATCGCCAGCCGGTGAACGCCGAAAATGTCTCCGACTTGATGCAGAGTACGCTCGGGTTCGCGCTGCCGGTCGAGGGGCTGAGGTACTGGCTGCAGCCTTCCGCAGCGCCGACCTCGCGCGCCAAGACCACGATGGACTCATCGTCCGGTAATGGGCATCTGAAGGAAATCAAGCAGGACGGCTGGACGATCGACTATCTGGCCTACGCCGACGCGCCCGCCACGGGCGTCAAGCGCGTGAACCTCACGCGCAACGATCCGCCGCTCGACATCAAGCTCGTGATCGATCAGTAACCTGGTCCTACGCATGTCCTCATCGATCGAATCGCTTCGCGACTGCCTCGCGCCCGCGAAGCTGAATCTCTTCCTGCACATCACCGGCCGTCGTCCGGACGGCTATCACGCGCTGCAGACGGTGTTCCAGCTCCTCGACTGGGGCGACACGCTTCACTTCACGCGTCGCGACGACGGCATGATCACGCGCAAGACGGATGTGCCGGGCGTGCCCGAAGCCAGCGACCTCGTCGTTCGGGCCGCGCGCCTGCTGCAAACGCATACGGGAAGCAAATACGGCGTCGAGATCGAAATCGACAAGCGGCTTCCGATGGGCGCAGGCCTCGGCGGAGGCAGTTCTGACGCGGCAACGACACTTTTGGCGTTGAATCGACTCTGGGGCGTTGACCTGCCGCGCGCGACGCTGCAGAATCTCGCCCTGCAACTCGGCGCGGACGTACCGTTTTTTGTTTTCGGGCAGAATGCATTTGCAGAAGGAGTGGGCGAAACGCTTCAGGCAGTCGAGCTGCCGAAACGCTGGTTCCTGGTGGTGACTCCTGCGGTCCATGTCCCAACCGCTGAGATTTTTTCTGAGAAAGCGTTGACAAGGGACTCAAAAGTCCTCACAATGACGGACTTTCTTGCACAACATAGTTCTGACACAGATTGGCCCGAGAGCTTCGGCCGAAATGACATGCAGGCAGTTGTCGCAGAAAAGTACGCGGAAGTTGCGATGGTGCTCGAGTGGTTTTCGAATCTTGCACCGGCGCGAATGACCGGATCTGGAGCAAGCGTGTTTGCTGCTTTTCGTAGCAGAGCCGAAGCGGAGATGGCACAAGCCAAACTCCCGGCAAGCTGGAAAAGCAAAGTAACCGGCAGCCTGGATTCTCATCCTCTCTTCGCTTTCGCGTCATAAGGTTTTGTTTTGTCGGGTTGTCCTACACTCCCCGGCAAGGCTCAAAGTTAGTGTAGGGGAGTCGCCAAGTTGGTCAAGGCACCGGATTTTGATTCCGGCATGCGAGGGTTCGAGTCCTTCCTCCCCTGCCATAATTTCTCGCGTTTTTCCTCTCGCCCCCAGCCCGAACAGGTGCACGATGAGCAGTGACGGCCTGATGGTTTTTACTGGCAACGCGAATCCCGCGCTTGCACAGGAAGTCGTCAAAATCCTTGGAATTCCTCTCGGCAAAGCGATGGTAAGCCGTTTCTCCGACGGCGAAATCATGGTCGAGATTCAGGAAAACGTCCGAGGCAAGGACGCGTTCGTTTTGCAGTCCACCTGCGCCCCGACGAACGACAACCTGATGGAACTGATGATCATGGTCGATGCGCTCAAGCGCGCATCCGCTGGCCGGATCACCGCAGCCATCCCCTATTTTGGTTATGCGCGTCAGGATCGCCGGCCGCGTTCGGCGCGAGTCGCCATCTCGGCCAAGGTCGTGGCGAACATGCTGGAAATCGCCGGCGTCGATCGCGTCATTACGATGGACCTTCACGCCGACCAGATTCAAGGCTTCTTCGACATCCCGGTCGACAACATCTACGCAACGCCCGTGCTGCTCGGCGACTTGCGCAAGCAGAGTCACGAAGATCTGCTGGTGGTGTCGCCGGACGTGGGCGGCGTGGTTCGCGCCCGAGCACTGGCGAAGCAACTGAACACCGATCTCGCGATCATCGACAAGCGTCGCCCGAAGGCGAACGTCGCTGAAGTGATGAACATCATCGGTGAAGTGGAAGGCCGCACGTGCGTGATCATGGACGACATGGTCGATACCGCCGGCACGCTCTGCAAGGCAGCACAGGTTTTGAAGCAACGCGGAGCGAAGCAGGTTTTTGCGTACGCAACGCACCCCGTTCTCTCGGGTGGCGCGGGCGAACGGATCGCGGCATCGGAACTCGACGAACTCGTCGTCACCGACACGATTCCGCTCTCCGCCGAATCGCTGGCATGCAAGAAAATTCGCCTGCTGTCGAGCGCGGGACTCCTCGCGGAGACCTTCTCGCGTATCCGGCGCGGCGACTCGGTGATGTCGCTCTTCGCCGAAAGTTAAAAGAATTGGCACTGACGCGAAGCTCCAGCTTCGCGTTTTTGCGTGATCGGCGCGAACGGACGAAGGTTCGTGCCGTTGCTCTTGGGGCTGTCACTTAACGAATAGCCTCGTTTTCACTGCCTGGTCGCGGGCAGCTTATGGAGTTGAATCATGAAAGTAGTCGCTTTCGAGCGTAATTTGCAAGGTACGGGTGCGAGCCGCCGCCTGCGTAACTCGGGCAAGACCCCGGGCATCGTATATGGCGCCGACAAAGACACACAACTGGTCGAACTCGACCACAACGCGCTTTGGCACGCGCTGAAGAAAGAAGTGTTCCATTCGTCGATTCTCGACCTGGAAGTGGGCGGCAAGGCGCAGCAGGTTCTCCTGCGCGACGTGCAATACCACCCGTTCAAGCAGATGGTTCTGCACGTGGACTTCCAGCGCGTCGATTCGAAGAAGAAGCTGCACACCAAGGTGCCGCTGCACTTCTTGAATCAGGAAACGAATCCGGCCGTCAAGCTGTCGGGCGCTGTGATCTCGCACGTGATCAACGAACTCGAAGTCGAATGCCTGCCGGGCGACCTGCCGGAATTCATCGAAGTCGATCTGGCGAACATCGAAGCCGGTCAAACGATGCACGCCAAGGACATCACACTGCCGAAGGGCGTCGAGCTCGTCGCTCACCTCGAAGCGGAAAATCCGGTTCTCGCCTCGGCGACGATTCCGGCCGCCGTGGTGTCGGATGCATCGGCTGGCGGTGCTGCAGCAGGCGAAGGCGAAACGCCCGCAGCGTAAGTTTTCGCTGAGAAAAGCCTATCCTCTCGAACCGTTCGCAAGAACGGGACGACGTGACCCGCCGGTGCTCGCGCTCCGGCGGGTTTTTTTTCGCACCATTTCAGGCGGGCGCTTCGCTCGCAACGACTCGACATGATCAAGCTGATCGTCGGCCTCGGCAATCCGGGCGCCGAGTACACCGCCACGCGACACAACGCCGGCTTCTGGTTCGTCGACCAGTTCGCCCGCGACGCCGGCGCAAGCCTGCGCGATGAACGGCGCTTTCACGGTCACTACGGCAAGGGACGTCTGAACGGGCACGAAGTCCATTTGCTCGAACCGCAGACGTTCATGAACCGCTCGGGGCAATCGGTCGTCGCGGTGGCGCAGTTTTTCAAGATTCTGCCCGACGAAATTCTCGTCGCGCACGATGAGCTCGATCTGCCGCCCGGCACCGTCAAGATGAAGCTCGGCGGCGGGAGCGGCGGGCATAACGGGCTGAAGGACATTTCCGCGCATCTGTCGTCGCAGCAGTATTGGCGTCTGCGGATCGGGATCGGGCATCCGCGCGATCTGATTCCCGAAGGTTCGCGCGCGGGCGCGAAGCCCGATGTCGCCAATTTCGTGCTCAAGCCGCCGCGCCGCGAGGAGCAGGAGCCGATCGACCAGTCGATCGAGCGCGCGCTCGCAGTGATGCCGTTCGTCGTCGCTGGCGAGACCGAGCGCGCGGTGATGAACCTGCATCGCAATTCCTGACACCTCTTTCGGAGCCGCCTGTGAGCCGTTTCTGGAGCGATATCGTCCATCGACTGACGCCGTATGTGCCGGGCGAACAGCCCGCGCTGGCGCATCCCATCAAGCTCAATACGAACGAAAATCCGTATCCGCCGTCGCCGCGCGTCGTCGAGGCGATTCGGCGCGAGCTGGGCGACACCGGCGAGACGCTGCGAAAATATCCCGATCCGACCGCCCGCGCGCTGCGCGAGACAGTCGCCGCGCATCATGGGCTGCGTATCGAGCAGGTATTTGCGGGCAACGGTTCTGATGAAGTGCTCGCGCACGTGTTTCAGGCTCTCCTGAAGCACGACAAGCCCATCCGTTTCCCCGATATCACCTACAGCTTCTATCCGGTCTACGCGCAGTTGTACGGCGTGGCGTTCGATGCGATCCCGCTGAACGCGGAGTTCGGCATCGATATCGACGACTATCGGGCGGACGGTGGTGCTGTGCTCTTGCCGAATCCGAACGCGCCGACGGGCCGTGCGTTGTCGCTCGCCGAGATTGAAGCATTGCTAGAGACGAATCCCGATTCACCGGTCGTGATCGACGAGGCGTATGTCGATTTCGGTGCTGAATCGGCGGTCAAGCTGATCGATCAATATCCGAATCTGCTCGTCGTGCAGACGTTGTCGAAAGCGCGCTCGCTCGCCGGAATGCGCGTGGGTTTCGCATTCGGCGATGCCGCGCTGATCGAAGCGCTGACCCGCGTGAAGGACAGCTTCAACTCATATCCGCTCGATCGGCTGGCGCAAGCGGCGGGAATCGCGGCTTATGAAGACGACGTGTGGTTCCGCGAAACCTGCGCGAAAGTGATCGCTTGTCGCGATCGTCTGACGGGCGAGTTGCAGGCGTTAGGCTTCGAGGTCGTGCCGTCGGCGGCAAATTTCCTGTTCGCTCGCCATCCGGCGCACGATGCCTCAACGATTGCTGCGTCGCTGAAAGAGAGGGAGATTTTTGTGCGGCACTTCAAGTTGCCGCGCATCGACCAGCATTTGCGCATTTCCATCGGCACTGATGCCGAATGCGAGGCGCTCATCGGCGCGTTACGTGCGGTGATCGTCGGTTAAGCGCGCGTTATCGGCTCTTGGCAGCCATCAGCGCGTGATACTTCTGCATCAACTGGTCTGGCGACTCGACATGCGCCGGATCGCGCGGAATACATTCGACCGGGCACACCTGCTGGCATTGCGGCTCGTCGAAATGGCCGACGCATTCGGTGCACTTTTTCGGGTCGATAACGTAGATGTCCGTGCCCATCGAAATGGCGTCGTTAGGGCACTCGGGTTCGCAGACGTCGCAGTTGATGCACTCGTCGGTAATGATCAAAGACATGCTTTACTCTCAATAAGCGACAAATGGCCCGCTCCCTTAAAAGCGGGCCCCCGCGCGCTCAAGGCGTCGCGGCGTCGCGCGCGATCGGGCCGACCTTGTCGATCAGGCGCTTCTCGACCGACGGAAATACGAACTTGCTGACATCGCCGCCCAACTGAGCGATTTCACGCACGATCGTGCCCGAAATAAACTGATACTGATCCGACGGCGTCATGAACATCGTTTCCACGTCCGGCAGCAGATAACGGTTCATCCCCGCCATCTGAAACTCGTACTCGAAATCGGAGACGGCCCGCAAGCCGCGCACGATCACGCGCGCGTTATTCTTCCTCACGAAATCCTTCAATAGCCCTTTGAAACTCATCACCTGCACGTTCGGATAGTGTCCGAGCACGTCGTGGGCGATGTCGAGGCGCTCCTGAAGATCGAAAAACGGCTTTTTGGCGCGGCTGTCTGCGACACCTACGACCAGCGTATCGAAAATGCTCGACGCGCGCCGGACGAGGTCTTCATGTCCGCGCGTCAGCGGGTCGAACGTTCCCGGGTACACGGCGACTACCATGGGGCTTCTCCTCTTATGGTGACATTGGGCCGCCCGGCCGCATCGGCTAGCGCAGCCCGGCGGGTCGCCCGGTCAAGAGCCCGGTGCGTTATTTTTGGAACGCGCATTATTCCTCATTTTCGCGCCGCAGCAAATGATAGCGGACCGCGCCCGCCTTGCCTTCCCGGTCTATCCGCCAGCCTTCCAGCGCAGGGTACGCGGCGACCTCGATCGCCTCGCCGGATTCGACGTAAAGCGCGCCGCCGGGCGTGACGAGCGGTGCCGCCAGCGCGATCGCGCGTTCGAGCATCGGCTGGTCGGCGAACGGGGGATCGAGGAAGACGA
Organism: Caballeronia humi; assembly: GCF_001544475.1. Taxonomy (GTDB): domain Bacteria; phylum Pseudomonadota; class Gammaproteobacteria; order Burkholderiales; family Burkholderiaceae; genus Caballeronia; species Caballeronia humi. The sequence continues at coordinate 484,452 of NZ_FCNW02000001.1, forward strand.
CGTCGAACGAGTTCGGCGCGAGACCAGCAGCGAGTCGCAACGCGTCGGCTTCGACGATTTCGATGTTCTTCGCCGCGAGTCGCGTCTGGTTCGCCTTCAGTTGCGCGACCGCGCGGCCGCTGCGCTCGACCATCAGCACCCGCTCCGCCCCGCGCGATGCCGCCTCGAAGCCGAGCGCCCCGCTGCCGGCGAACAGATCGAGACAGCGCTGGCCGTCGAGTTCCTGGCCGAGCCAGTTGAAGAGCGTTTCGCGCACGCGATCGGGCGTCGGGCGCAGGCCGTCGAGATCGAGCACGGGCAGCGGCGTGCGCTTCCAGTCGCCGCCGATGATGCGGATCGAATGCGGCTTGCCGCCGCGCGAAAGCGTCGGCTCGCGGACTTTGGCGGGCTCGCGGACCTTCGGCGATTCGCGGCCGGGCCGGGCTGACAAAAGCGAACGTGTGATGGACGAACGGGACATGTGAGAGCGATTAGGGATGCGCGAGGGCGCCGGACGCCAACGCGAAAAGTTGAAAGCCAACGTTACCACAGGCGTGCGCCTTGCCACCAACGGGCAGCGACCGCCATAGGCATCGCCTGATAAAATACGCGCCTTCCGTGCTTTCGCTCGCCCGCCCGGCTGTCCCGACGCCGGGAACGCCGCGGTCGAAGAAACGCGCGCATCACCCACCAGTGCAGACCATGTTCAGCTTCTTCAAACGATTCAAGAAACCGACCGAAGGCGACACGCCGGCTGAAGTTCAGGCCGAAGAAGCCGCCGAAGCCGAAGCGCCGGAAGAGCCGCTGCGCCACGCGACGACGCCCGTCACGCCCGCGCAGCCGGTCGAGCCGCCTGTTGCTCCGGTTGAAGCGACGTCGACCGCGCCCGAGCAAAAACCCGCCGAGCCGCAGCCGTACTGGCAGGGCCGCACGCCGTCGCAATGGAAGCGCGAGCCGCTCGCCGAAGAGCTGAACGAGGTGATCCCGCCGCCTGCGCCCGATGCCAGCGCCAAAAAATCGTGGATAACGCGGCTGAAGCACGGTTTGTCGAAGACGAGTACGAGCCTGACCGGGATTTTCGTCGGCGCGAAGATCGACGAGGATCTGTATGAGGAACTCGAAACCGCGCTCCTGATGTCCGACGCGGGCGTCGATGCCACCGAGTTCCTGCTCGAAGCCCTGCGCGAAAAGGTGCGCACCGAGCGTCTAAGCGACGCGATGCAGGTCAAGAACGCGCTGCGCGATCTGCTCGTCGAGTTGCTGGAGCCACTCGAAAAATCGCTGATGCTCGGCCGCGCGCAGCCGCTCGTCATGATGATCACGGGCGTGAACGGCGCGGGCAAGACGACCAGCATCGGCAAGTTGGCCAAGCATCTGCAGCGCTTCGACCAGTCAGTGCTGCTCGCCGCCGGCGACACGTTCCGCGCCGCCGCGCGCGAGCAGCTCACTGTCTGGGGCGAGCGCAACAACGTGACGGTGATGTCGCAGGAAAGCGGCGACGCGGCCGCGGTGATCTTCGATGCCGTCGGCGCGGCGCGCGCGCGCAAGATCGATGTGATGATGGCCGACACCGCCGGCCGCCTGCCGACGCAATTGCACCTGATGGAAGAACTGCGCAAGGTGCGCCGCGTGATCGCGAAAGCGATGCCGGATGCGCCGCACGAAGTCCTGCTCGTGATCGACGCCAATACGGGGCAGAACGCGCTCGCGCAGGTCAAGGCGTTCGACGACGCGCTCGGCCTCACCGGGTTGATCGTGACGAAGCTCGACGGCACGGCGAAGGGCGGCATTCTCGCGGCAATCGCTCGTCAGCGGCCGATTCCGGTGTATTTCATCGGCGTCGGGGAGAAAGTGGAGGACTTGCAACCTTTCAGCGCTGCGGAATTCGCCGACGCGTTGCTTGGCTAGGAACTTGGCTGGGAATCAAGAAGGCGTCCCGTGGGACGCCTTTTTTGCGCGCTGTCGAAGCCGCAACGCTCAGTGCGAAAACACCAGCGCCGCCGCGATCCACCACATCACGCAGCCGACGATCACGTCCAGCACGCGCCACGCGACATCCTTCTCGAACCACGGCTGGAGCAGACGCGCGCCGTAGCCGAGCGTCGTAAACCACACGATCGACGCGCACATCGCCCCCGCCGCAAACCACGCGTTGCGCGGCCATCCGTAACGCGCGCCGATCCCGCCGAGCAGCACGACGGTATCGAGATAAACGTGCGGATTGAGCAGCGACAGCGCGAGCACCGTCGATGCCGCGCCGAGCGCCGTCTGCGTTTCGCCGTCGGAGGCGTCGAGGTGGCCGGGACCGCGCCACGCCGCGAGAAACGCCCGCGCGCCGTACAGGAACACGAAAATCGCGCCGGCCCAGCGGATCACGTCGAGCAGGAACGGCGCCCGCGAGATCAGCGCGCCCATCCCGCCGATGCCGAGGCCGATCAAAAGCACGTCGATCGACGCGCAGATCACGACGACCAGCCCCACGTGCCTGCGCTTCAATCCCTGCTTCAACACAAACGCGTTCTGCGCGCCGATCGCGATGATCAGACTGGCGCCGAGCCCGGCGCCGGACAGGAAGCTCGATAAATAGGGAAGCGTCATTCAGCGTCGGGTTGTTGCGCGGGCGCAGCGCGTTGGAAGGCATCGATCTGTCCGGCGTGATCGGCGATGCGTTCGATCGTCGGGAAGCGGCTCATGTCGATCTTGAAACGCCGCGCGTTGAAAACCTGCGGCACGAGGCAGAGATCGGCGACGGTCGGGGTATCGCCGAAACAAAGCGCGCCGACCCGCCGGTCGGGCGCAAGGCGCTTTTCCAGCGACTCGAAGCCCGCCTCGACCCAGTGCGCATACCAGGCGTCCTTGACATCGTCGGGCGTTTTCACTTGATGCTTCAGGTACTTGAGCACGCGCAGGTTGTCGAGCGGGTGGATTTCGCACGCCACCTGCAGCGCGATCGAGCGCACGAACGCGCGATCGACCGGTGCGCGCGGCAGGAGCGGCGGCTCGGGATGCGTTTCCTCCAGATATTCGATGATCGCAAGCGATTGGTTGAGGACGTTATCGCCATCGATCAGCGTCGGGACGATGCCGTCCGGATTCAGCTCGCGATATTCCGGCTTGAGTTGCTGGCCGCCGTCACGCAGCAGATGAACGGGCGCGTACTCGTAGTCGAGCCCTTTCAGGTTTAGCGCGATGCGCACGCGGTAGGCGGCGGAACTGCGGAAATAGCTGTACAGCTTCAATTTGTGTCTCCTCTTTCGGCCAAACGCGCTGTCAGCCAGAGTTGACGCCTTAGCGCCTTATCTGGCCCCATGCAACGTATTTGCGCCCTTATTCGCCACGCTTAAACCACGCGCACTGCAAACTCCCCGATCCCGTCCACCCCACCCTTCATCAACTCGCCCTTTACAACCGCGCCGACGCCTTCAGGCGTGCCGGTGAAAATCAGATCGCCGGGGAAGAGTTCGAAGAGCGTCGACAGATAAGCGATCGTCTCGCCCACCGACCAGATCAGTTGCGAAATATCCGAGCGCTGCTTTTCCTCACCGTTGACCGTCAGCCAGATTGCGCTCTTTTCGAGATGCCCGACCTTCGCCACCGGATGAATCGGCCCGAGCGGCGCGGAGTGGTCGAAGCCCTTGGCGGTATCCCACGGACGGCCGAGCTTTTTCGCTTCGGCCTGGAGATCGCGGCGCGTCATGTCGAGACCGAGCGCGTAGCCGTACACGTAGTCGAGCGCCGTGTCGGCGGGAATGTCGCGGCCCTGCTTGCCGATCGCCGCGACCAGTTCCATTTCGAAATGCACGTTCTTCGATTGCGACGGGTATTCGAACTCACCGGTCGCGCCGGGTGCGACGTAGAGCACCGCATCGGCGGGCTTGCTGAAGAAAAACGGCGGTTCGCGGTCGGGATCGTGGCCCATTTCGCGCGCGTGCGCTTCGTAGTTGCGGCCAACGCAGTAGATCCGGCGCACAGGAAACCGCTCTTCCGACCCGACGACGGGCACCGCAACCACCGGTGCCGGAGTGAACACGTAACTCATCCCGCTCTCCTTTCATGATTGGTCGTGCGGCCCGCGTGACCAGGCGAAGCCGGCAAGACGAAGAGTGTAACTTGGCCGCGCCGCGCTTGCGTGGCGGGCCTCTGCGGCCGATATCACCGTAAGCGGAATGCAAAGCGGCCCGCCGCGACTTGCCAGCGCTCGGCAAATGCGATACTCAATACAATCCCTTATCGCAAAAAAGCATGGACGCACGCCGCGCGTGCCCACTCACCCGATGACCGACTCCGCTGCTAAAGCCTTCCCCTGCGCGCGCTACATCAAGGAAATCGGCCGCGGCCCGAACGGCGCCCGCGCCCTGAGCCGCGACGACACCTACGCGCTCTACGAAGCGATGCTCGACGCCCGCGTCTCCGACCTCGAACTCGGCGCGGTGCTGCTCGCGTATCGCGTGAAGGGCGAGACCGCCGCCGAACTCGCCGCGATGCTCGCGGCCGCGCACGCATCGTTCGAGCCGTTGCACATCCAGAATGGCCGCGACCACGCGCGGCCGGTAGCGATCCCGAGCTACAACGGCGCGCGCAAGCAGCCGAACCTCACGCCGCTCCTGTCGATGCTGCTCGCCCGCGAAGGCGTGCCGGTGCTGGTGCACGGCGTCGTCGACGATCCGGGCCGCGTCACGAGCGCCGAGATTTTCGCGGAACTGGGGATCGAGCACGCCGCGTCGCATGATGAAATCGAGGACAGCCTCGCGTCGCGCCGGCTGGCGTTCGCGCCGATCGCGTCGCTTGCGCCGAAGCTCGCGCGGCTCCTGTCCCTGCGCCGGATCATGGGCGTGCGCAATTCGACGCACACGCTCGTCAAGATTCTGCAGCCGTTCGCGCAGCCGGGCCTGCGGATCGTGAACTACACGCATCCACAGTATCGCGACAGCCTGACGGGCCTCTTCATCGACCACCCCGATGCCGCGACCGGCGGCGCTTTGCTCGCGCGCGGCACTGAAGGCGAAGCGGTCGCGGATACGCGTCGGCAAGTGCAGGTCGACTGGTTCCACGACGGGCATTCGGAGACGCTGCTGTCGGCGGAACGCTCGTCCGCCGATGCGCCCGCCGCCGCGTTGCCCGAATCGCTCGACGCGGCGACCACCGCGCGCTGGATCGAAACCGTGTTGCGCGGCGAGGTGCCGGTGCCCCCAGCGGTCGCGCGGCAGGTGGAACTGATCACCGAGGTGGTGCGCAGGCCCCAATAAACCGGAAAGCTCCGATTGCACCCGTCGGTTGACAGTTCAGCCGACGCTGACATACAGTAGCCTCATGCGCTACACCCAATTCTCCTCCCTCCGAATTATTTCGGGCCGCCTAGCGCGGCCCCTATCACTACGTCTAGCGTAAATCGCCAGGCGTAGTGCTGCGCGTTCGTCTCTTCAACGCGCGGTCCTCCCAGCAGTTCCCGTAGTGCTCTCTTTTCACCACCTGTAGTCGTCAGCTTTTCGTTCGCGCATCCCGCGATACGGAAACGCGAGGGTCACATGCACGCTGCTTCGCGCACGTTCACGCTGGTCGCAGGCGTCACCATCGCCGTGATGCAACGTGACCGCGCGCGCGGACAAGCCTCTCAGCGCGCATCGGGCAGTAGCCGGCCAGCCGCCGGCGTCGGCCTCTCTCGCAGGCGCTACGCAACCGCCGATAAACGAGGTCGACGATCATGATGCCCAGCCCCTCCGAGAAATACCGTCCGTTTCCGCAAGTCCGCCTGACCGGCCGCCGCTGGCCGACGCGCACGATCGAGAAAGCGCCGATCTGGATGAGCACCGACTTGCGCGACGGCAACCAGTCGCTGATCGAGCCGATGAGCATCGCGGCGAAGCTCGAATTCTTCGAGCTGCTGGTGGCGACGGGTTTCAAGGAGATCGAGGTGGGCTTTCCATCGGCCTCGCAGACGGATTTCGACTTCGTGCGCAAGTTGATCGTCGAAAAGCGCATCCCCGATGACGTCACCATCGAAGTGCTCGTGCAGTCGCGTCGCGAATTGATCGAGCGGACGTTCGAGGCGGTGGAAGGGGCGTCGAAGGTGATCGTGCACTTGTACAACGCGATCGCGCCCTCGTTCCGGCGCATCGTGTTCAATCAATCGAAGGATGAGGTGAAGGCGCTGGCCGTCGAGGGTACGCGCATCATCAAGGAATGCGCGGCCGCGCGGCCCGGCACGCACTGGACCTATCAGTACTCGCCGGAGACGTTCAGCATGACCGAGCTCTCCTTCGCGCGCGAAGTCTGCGACGCCGTCGCGCAAATGTGGCGCCCGACGCCCGAGCACAAGATGATCGTGAACCTGCCCGCGACCGTCGAAGCGGCGATGCCGAACGTATTCGCCGACCAGGTCGAGTGGATGGACCGCAACATGGGGTATCGCGACAGCATCGTGCTGTCGGTGCATCCGCATAACGATCGCGGCACGGCGGTCGCGGCAGCCGAACTCGCGCTGCTCGCGGGGGCGGATCGCGTCGAAGGGTGTCTCTTCGGCAACGGCGAGCGCACCGGCAACGTCGATCTCGTGACGCTCGCGATGAATCTCTATACGCAGGGTATCGACCCGGGCCTCGATTTCTCGGATATCGACGGCGTGCGGCGCGTCGTCGAGCGCTGCAATCAGATTCCCGTGCACCCGCGCCATCCGTACGCGGGCGATCTCGTGTTCACGGCGTTTTCGGGTTCGCACCAGGACGCGATCAGGAAGGGCTTCGCACAGCGCCAGCCGGGCACGGTGTGGGACGTGCCCTATTTGCCAATCGATCCCGCCGATCTCGGCCGCAGCTACGACGCCGTGATCCGCGTGAACAGCCAGTCGGGTAAAGGCGGCGCGACGTTCCTGCTGGAGCGCGGATTGGGGTTCACGCCGCCACGGCGCGTGCAGATCGAGTTCAGCCACGCGGTGCAGGCGGTCGCGGATCAATCGGGCGAGGAAGTTTGCGGCGATGCCATCTGCGCGCTGTTCCGGCGCGAATATTTCGATGTCACGGGGCCGGTGTTGCGCGTGAATGCGGCGACGCTGCGTGTCCAGGGGCGGAGTGTCGCGATGCCGGCGGCGTCCGGTGCGGCTTCGGGCGATGTGTACGCGGAAGCGGTCGCGGTCGCGCTGGGGATGGCAGCGCAGGTGTCATCGTTTGAAACGGCCAATACCGCGAATGGCGAGACGGCGGTGTTCGTCGGGTGCCGCGTCGGTGAGCAGGCCGTGCGTTACGGCGTCGCGGTAAATGCTAACGCGGCGCTGGCAGTCGTCGATGCGGTCGTCAGCGCGGTGAATCGTGCGCAATGGGCGGGAGTTGCACAGGTTGAAAGCGAAGCGGTCGCGGCTTGAATCGCGCTGTGACGCAGACGCAGGCGTCATGGCTTGCGGCGCGTTGGCGAGGAGCGCAGGCGTCGCAACTTGAGAAACACCGCAGCGAGCGAATCACTCTTGCCGCCTGAAAAGCAAAAGCGCCTCGCCGCAACACGCGACGAGGCGCCGATGTTTTCCCAAGCCCATCGCGAAAGCTCACTCCAGCGCCACGCGCGTCGCCTGCAGCGCGAGCAACTGCCACTGCCCGTCGATATGAACATGCACCGCCGTGTACGCGATCGGAAACAGCAGCGCGCCGTTTTTCGATTCCATCTCGATCAGCGCGCGGCCCGACACGAGACACGTATCGCGTCCGGCAGGCATCACGTCCTGCGACTGGATTTCGATCTGGCGATACCGTCGCCGCCCGGCCGTGATCGCGTCGATGAACTGGCGTTTCGTCTCGCGCTTGCCGTTCGTGTGCACGTAACTGACGTTCTCTGCCAGCAACGCGTCCAGCAGGGCACCGTCGCCGTCCACCATCGCCCGGAAGCGGTCGCGCTCGAGGCCGCGGATCGCCTCAATAGTATTTGCCGGCATCTGTCGATTCCTCTTGCACCGAGGAACCGATGCACGCGTTCCCCGTCAGAAGTTGTATTGCAGATATAGCTGGCTGAAATTTATACCAGGATTCGGCTCTTTGATACCGCCGTTCGACAAATGCTGAAAGCGGAAGCCGGCCTGGTAGTTCTGATGCGAGCCGAAGATCGCACCCACGCCGACCATGTCGGCAAACTGGAACGCGCTGCCCACCGAGAACGTATCGGTGATGCGCGTGTGCGAAAGCAGCCGTATTCCGACACCCGCCTCGATGAACGGCCGGATCGTGCCTGAACTCCTGACGAAGCGGATGACCGGCGTGAGGCCGACCTCGAAGATATTTGGATGGACGGCATTGTCCTCGGTCGAATGCCAGTAGGAGACGTGCGCTTCGCCGACCATAGTGAAGTGAAAGCCGCCGATTTCCCACCAGGTCCAGTTGGGGTCCCACACGACGCCGATATCCGCTTTCTTGATGTCGTGATCCGCGACGCCGCCGGCAACTTGCACGCCGAACTGGTCGGCGCTCGCGACGGCCGGAAGGCACGCCCAAGCCGCAAAGACGGCGCATTGCAGGAATAGATCTAGCCAGGCGCTTTTTTTCTTCTTCACGAACACCCCGACACTAGTTTCGATACCGACCGCTCGGACGGCCACCGCGGTATTTTAGAGATGGCTGCGAAATCTTGCTTGGATCGTGTCCGGTTTCCGCGAAAAGATGAATAAAGTTTCGAGGACGGATCGAAACGAGGTAATTCATGCGAATTAATCGGACCTTGCACGGCGTCCACGGTAAAAATGACTGTTTAATTATCTGTAATATGTCTCCTATCATCCCCCGATTTTCGATAGTTTTTGTGGGAACTCCCACACTAGGCAGCGCTCTAATTCTTAGCACTCAATGGACTGGAGTGCTAATATCGTGGTGACTCGATGCGCTGTTGCACCGGGTTTTTTGTTGATAAGGAGCTTATGAGCGTGACCAATGCGATGACCCTTCCGAATGTTGTGCGCCCGGCGCCGGCCAAGGCTTCGGCAGGCGCGCTGACGTACGCACAGTCGTCCATGCTGACCGGCCAGATCGGCAACATCGACGCCTATATTTCGGCTGTGAACCGGATTCCGATGCTGTCGCAGTCGGAGGAACGTCAGTACGCCACCGAATTCCGCGAGCACGGCAACCTCGACGCGGCGCGCCAGCTCGTGCTGTCGCACCTGCGGCTCGTCGTGTCCATCGCCCGCAATTATCTGGGTTACGGCCTGCCGCACGCCGACCTGATCCAGGAAGGCAACATCGGCTTGATGAAGGCGGTGAAGCGCTTCGACCCCGCGCAGAACGTGCGCCTCGTGTCGTATGCGATGCACTGGATCAAGGCAGAGATTCACGAATACATCCTGCGCAACTGGCGCACGGTGAAGGTGGCGACCACGAAGGCGCAGCGCAAGCTGTTCTTCAACCTGCGCAGCCACAAGACCGGTCTCGGCGCATTCACGCCGGGCGAGATCGAAGGTCTCGCGAAAGAGCTGAACGTGAAGCGCGAGGAAGTCGCCGAGATGGAAACGCGTTTGTCGGGCGGTGATATCGCGCTCGAAGGTCAGGTCGAGGACGGCGAGGAAGCGTTTGCGCCGATCGCGTATCTGGCCGACTCGCACAACGAGCCGACCAACGTGATCGCCTCGCGCCAGTTCGACAAACTGCAAAGCGACGGTTTGTCGAGCGCGCTCGAATCGCTCGACGAACGCAGCCGCCGCATCATTCAGGCGCGCTGGCTCGAAGTGCAGGACGACGGCTCGGGCGGCAAGACGCTGCATGAACTCGCCGACGAGTTCGGCGTGTCGGCGGAGCGCATTCGCCAGATCGAAGCGAGCGCGATGAAGAAGATGCGCTCGGCGTTGCACGACTACGCGTAAGGGTTGAATCAGGCAGTCGAAGCCCGCCGCTGCAAGACGGCGGGCTTTTTTTGCCTCTGCTGCGCGCCTTTCCGCCCTGCCGATCCGCGCACGACGCGCGAGAGTACGCTCGCGCATGCCCCGGTACGCATCGTCAGCATCGCGTGCGGAATCCGGAGCGGTGTCTCTCGCTCAAACTCGTCCCACATCAGTAGGCGCCGCAATCGCCTGAAAGCGAAAACGGCGCCCGAGGGCGCCGTTTCTCATGCTAAACGAGCTGGGCGACCAGTCAGGCCGGCAAAGGCGCCGCCCCGCCGCCATTCGACGACAAGCGCGCACCCAACTGACGCGCATAGCGCTCCGCCGCCGAGCCCACGACGATGTGGAACGTATCCGCCGATACCCACGCCACGTCGAGCGACGACAGCCGCTGGCGATCCACCGCCGACGGATCGCGCACGACCACACGCAGACGCGTCGCGGCGATCGCATCGAGCGAAGCGACGTTGGTCGCGCCGCCGAACACGGCGAGCCAGCGGAGCGGGTCCGGATCGAGCGGGCCTTGCTCGCTGGCGCCAACCGCTGCCGCAACAGCCGGAGCCACAACGGGAGCCGCAGCCGCCACTGCGCCACGCGCCGGCGAATGCTCGATTTCCGTGCGGATTTCGTCGGCGATCAGGTCCGCTTCCGGCCCGATGATCACCTGCACGGTCGTCGCGCCGCGCTTCAGCACGCCGCGCGCACCGGCCGTCTTCAGTTGCGCTTCCGACACTTTCTCCGTATCCACCACCGACAGACGCAGACGCGTCGTGCAGGCATCGACGAGCGTCAGATTCGACGCGCCGCCCAGCGCCGCGATGTACTGCGATGCGCGCGATTTCGCCAGGCCCGGCACCGGTGCAACAGCACCGCCCGCGCTTTCAGACGTCGATTCGGCTTGCGTATCGGCGGTTTCGGGTTCGCGGCCCGGCGTCGCCATGTTGAACTTGCGGATGAAGAAGCGGAACAGGCCGTAGTAGATGAACCCGTAGACGATGCCGATCGGAATCGCCATCCAGCCGCGCGTCGAGAGACCGTAGTTCAGCACGTAGTCGATCGCGCCCGCCGAGAACGTAAAGCCCAGGTGAACGCCGAGCAGCGAGCAGATCGCGAGCGCGAGGCCCGTCAAGAGCGCGTGGATCGCATACAGAAGCGGCGCAAGGAACATGAACGTGTATTCGATCGGCTCGGTGACACCCGTCAGGAACGAGGTCAGCGCCATCGAGAACAGCAAGCCGCCCACGATCGCGCGACGATGCTTCGGCGCCTCGTGGAACATCGCGAGACACGCTGCCGGAAGGCCGAACATCATGATCGGGAAGAACCCGGTCATGAAGCCGCCTGCGGTCGGGTCGCCTGCGAAGAAGCGGTGCAGGTCGCCCGTAACCGCCGCGCCGCCGCCCGGCGGCGTGAACGTGCCGAACACGAACCACGCGAGCGAGTTGATGATGTGGTGCAGGCCCGTGACCAGCAGGATCCGGTTCAGCACGCCGAACACGAAAGTGCCGAGCGCGCCCGCCGTGGTCAGCCAGAGACCGGCCGCGTCGATCGCGTGCTGCACCGGCTGCCAGATGTAGCCGAACACGATCCCGAGCACGAGACACGCCACGCCCGTGACAATCGGCACGAAGCGCTTCCCTCCGAAGAACGCGAGGTATTCGGGGAGCTTGATGTCCTTGTAGCGGTTATAGAGATACCCGGCGACGCCACCCGCGACGATCCCCGAGAGCACGCCCATGTTCAGCTTCGGGTCGATGTCCTTCATCACCGCGATTTCGATCAGGTAACCGATCGCGCCCGCGAGACCCGCCGTGCCGTTGTTGTCCTTCGCGAAACCCACCGCCACGCCGATCGCGAACAGGAGCGGCAAATTCGTGAAGATCGCGTCGCCGGCGTCGGCGATCATCTTGATATTGAAAACGTCCGGCTGGCCTAGCCGCAACAGCAGCCCGGCCACGGGTAAAACGGCAATCGGCAGCATCAGCGCGCGGCCTAGGCGCTGCATTTTTGCAAACGGGTTAGCGTCCATCGGGTTCTCCAATATATATGTAGGTCTTGTCGTTGCTGGGGTTATATAAGGCCGCGAAGGGCCGGCGCCGGACGGACGATTAGTCCAGCGGCCAGATTTCGCGGCTTGCTGCTCTTACTGCCTGAGCCGATTCGAGCGCGAGGGCATCCTCGGCGCGCTGACGGCAAAGCGGGTAATCGAGATTGCGAACGCGCGCCTTGATGCCGGGCACCGACACCGGATCGACCGACAATTCCGTCACGCCGAGGCCGACCAGCAGTGGCACCGCGACCGGATCGCCGCCGAGCGCACCGCACACGCCGACCCACTTGCCGTGCTTCGCCGCACCCTGCACCGCCGCCTTGATGAGGCGCAACACGGCCGGGTGCAGGCCGTCGGACTGGGCGGCGAGGTCGGGCTGGCAGCGGTCCATCGCGAGCGTGTACTGCGTCAGATCGTTCGTGCCGATCGAGAGGAAATCGGCGTGTTGCGCCAGTTGGTCCGCGAGCAGCGCCGCTGACGGCACTTCGATCATCACGCCGACTTCGATCGCATCCGTCCGGCCGATTTCGCGAGCCAGTTCGTCGATACGCTTTCTGAGACGCACGAGTTCGCCCGAATCCGTGACCATCGGCAGGAGAATGCGCACCGTGCCGAACGGCTGCACGGCGATCAGGCCGCGCAACTGGTCGTCGAGGAGATCGGGGCGCACTTGCGCGAGACGAATGCCGCGCAAACCGAGCGCCGGGTTCGTCTCGGGCGGCAGCGTCAGGTAATCGACTTCCTTGTCCGCGCCCACGTCGAGCGTGCGGATGATCGCCGTGCGGCCCTTCAGTGCATCGACGATGCCCTGGTAGCTGTCCTTGTGCTCGTCCTTCGTCGGCGCCGAGGCGCGGTGGATGAAGAGCAGCTCCGTCCGCAGCAAGCCGACCGAATCGGCCCCGTTTTCGACGGCGGTCCGCGCGTCGTCGAGCGTCGCGATGTTCGCGGCGACCTCGATCGCGCGGCCATCGCTCGTCGTCGCCGCTTGTTGCGACGTGCGGCGGTTCGCCTCCCGCACGCCCGCGAGACGCTGGCGTTCGAACCGCGCGCGTTCGACATCGAGCGCGGTCGGCGCGTGTTCGAGCCGTCCCGCCGATGCATCGACCACCACTTGCGTGCCTTCCGGCACGGCATGCAGCGCATCGCCGACGGCGACAAGCGCGGGAATGCCGATCTGGCGCGCGATGATCGCCGCGTGCGAGGTCGCGCCGCCGCGCGCCATGACGAGCGCGGTGACGCGCGTGCGGTCGAGCGACGAGAGATCGGACGGCGTGAATTCGTCGGCGGCGAGGACGGCTTCGTCCGGCAGCTCGCGCGCCGACGTGTTCTTGTAGCCGAGCGCGCGCAGCACGCGCTTTTCGATGTCGCGCAAGTCGGCGGCGCGTTCAGCGAGCAGCGCGTCCTCGATTTTCGACAACAACGCGATCTGCGCGCGGATCGCCTCGCGCCACGCGAAACCGGCGCTCTTGCCGAGGCTGATCAGGTCGCGTGCGGCATCGACGAGCGTCGGGTCTTCCAGCAGCACGCGATGCACCGCGAAAATCCCCGCCTCGCCGACCGCGCCGCGTTGCGACGCGGTGCGCACGGTTTCGTCGAGTTCGGCATCGATGGCGGTGATCGCGCGGTCGAGCGCATGGCTTTCCGCCGACGACGAGCCGCTCGCCTGCTCGGGCGGTGTGATCTCCTGGTCGTCCCAGCGCACGAGCGTGCCGACCGCGATGCCGGGCGACGCGCACACGCCCGCGAGCGTGTTCGGGTCGAGCGGCCGGCCGGACGGCGGCGTCGCGGGAACTGGCGCGGGCGACTTGGCGCGCGCCGGCGTCTCTTCGACTTCGCCGTGCGCCGCGCGCAGCAATTCGTTCGCGACGGCTTCAACCGCCTGCGACGCCTGCGCGCCGATACCGAGCAACTCGATCGTCGCGCCTTCTCCCGCGCCGAGGCTGAGCAATCCGACGACGCTTTCGATCGGCGCCTTGCGGCCTTCGAAGCGCACTTCCACTTTGGCGTCGAAGCCGCGCGCAGCTTCGCGAGCGCGGGCCGCCGGCCGCGCATGCAGGCCGCCCGCATGGGCGAGCGTCACGTTGCGGCGGGCTTCATCGGTGAAATTGGCGTCGCTGCGGGCGGCATCGGCTTTTGCGCCGTCTTTCGCGCGCAGCACGAGCAGACGTCCTTCACCCGCTCTCAGCACGCCGCGCCCCGCCCGCTCGACGACTTCGAACGCGTCGCTGTTCGCCACCGCGATCACCGAGACGAGGCTCGGCGCATGGCGCGCGACAAAATCCGCGTCGAATTCGATCAGCGCCTGACCCGCGCGCACCGTCGCGCCCTGCTCGATCTTCGGCGTGAAGCCCTTGCCGCCCAGCTCGACCGTGTCGATACCGATATGCAACAGGATTTCCGCACCTTCGGCCGTGCGCAGCGTGACGGCGTGATTGGTGCGCGCGAGATGCGTGATCGTGCCGTCGCACGGCGCAACGAGCACGCCATCGAGCGGATCGATGCCGATGCCGTCGCCGAACATGCCCTCGGCGAACACGGGATCGGGCACGTCGGCGAGCGGCACGACGGGACCGGTGAACGGCGCGAGCAGGACGAAGCTGCTGGCGGTTTGGCTGGAATGATTCAACAGGGACTCCTCGGCACGGCGCATCGGATGACTCGCTCAGTGAGTTTCGGTGACTTTGTTCAGGTGGCGCGGCGCGTCGGGATTGCGCCCGCGCGCGGCGGCCAGACCTGCGGCCATCACGTAGAAGGAAAGAATGGCGGCGATCGGATCGAGCGCCGGGTGGTCGGTCGGGGCCAGCGGCAGGTCGGCTTCGGCGATATCTTCTGGCGCCGCGAGCAGCACGCGCGCGCCGCGAGCGCGCATGTCGCGCGCAAGCTGGATCAGGCCCTCTTGCTCGGGTCCGCGCGGCGCGAACACGAGCAGCGGATAGTCACGGTCGATGATTTCCATCGGGCCGTGACGCACTTCGGCGCTCGAAAACGCTTCGGCCTGGATACCCGAGGTTTCCTTGAGCTTCAACGCCGCTTCCTGCGCGATCGCGAGCCCGAGTCCGCGTCCGATCACGATCATGCGATCGACGCCCTTCAGTTCATCGACGGCTTTCGACCAGTCGAGCTTGCCCGCCCGGCGCAGCGCGTCGGGCAGCGTTTTGAGCGCATTGAGCAGTTCGGCGTCGCGCTGGACGTGCGCGATGACGATCGCCGAGAGCGACAGCATCGCGATATAGCTTTTCGTTGCGGCGACGCTCAGTTCGGCGCCCGCGAGCAGCGGCAGGTGCCATTCGCAGGCATCGGCGAGCGGCGAATTCGGCGCGTTGACGGCGGCGACAGTGAACGCGCCCGCCTGGCGCAGCGCCTGCATCGTGCCTACGAGATCGGGGCTCTTGCCCGACTGCGAGAACGCGACGGCCAGTTGCCCGGCGACGCGCAGCGGCGCCTGCTGGAGCGTCGCGACCGACATCGGCAGCGACGCGACCGGCACACCGATGCGGCTCATCGTGAGGCTCGCGAAGTAGCTCGCGGCGTGATCGGAACTGCCACGCGCGACCGTCAGTGCGACGTGGCGCGGGACTTCGGCGAGCTTGACGGCGAGCGCCTCGATGGACGCGGTATCGGCGAGCTGGGCGGCGACCACATCGGCGGACGCCAGCGCCTCGTTAAGCATATTCGACAATCGATTCTCCTTCGACGTAAGTGGCCGTCAGCGCGAGGTCGCGATCGATGACGACAAGGTCGGCCCACGCGCCGCGTGCGATGCGCCCGCGGTCTTCGAGTCCGAGGTAATCGGCGGCGAAACGCGACAGCCGGTTCGAGACGTCCGCCATCGGCAAGCCGAGCGAGACGAGGTTGCGCAACGCCTGATCCATCGTGAGGGTGCTGCCGGCGAGCGTGCCGTCGGCGAGACGCACGCCGCCCATGCACTTCGTGACGTGCTGGCTGCCGAGGCGGTATTCGCCGTCGGGCATGCCGGACGCCGACGTGCTGTCGGTGACGACGTAGAGATGCGGGATCGCGCGCAACGCCGCGCGAATCGCGCCCGGATGAACGTGCAGCAGGTCGGGGATCAGCTCCGCGTACTCGGCGTGCGCGAGCGCGGCGCCGACCATGCCGGGATCGCGGTGATGCAGCGGCGACATCGCGTTGAACAGATGCGTGAAGCCGCACGCGCCGTGCTTGAGCGCGGCGACGGCGTCGTCGTAGGTGCCGAGCGAGTGGCCCAGTTGCACGCGCACGCCGCGCGCCGCCATCTCCGCGATGATGTCGAGATGCCCGGCGATTTCCGGCGCGATCGTGACGACGCGGATCGGCGCGAGTGACAGGTACTTCAGGACTTCATCGCGCACGGCGACGGCGGCGGCGTCCGGCTGCGCGCCGAGCTTGCCGGGATTGATGTACGGGCCTTCGAGATGCACGCCGAGCATGCGCGCGCCACCCGTCGCGCGGGTTTTGGCTTGCTCGCCCAAGCCCGCGACGACGTCCATCAGTTCGTCGCGCGGCGCGGTCATCGTTGTGGCGAGGAGACTCGTCGTGCCGTGCTGGGCGTGAAGGCGCGCGACGGTCTGCGCGGCGTCGCCGCCTTCCATGATGTCGCGCCCGCCGCCGCCGTGCACGTGCAGGTCGATGAAACCCGGCAGGATGTACGGCGCATCG
Organism: Caballeronia humi; assembly: GCF_001544475.1. Taxonomy (GTDB): domain Bacteria; phylum Pseudomonadota; class Gammaproteobacteria; order Burkholderiales; family Burkholderiaceae; genus Caballeronia; species Caballeronia humi. The sequence goes on from NZ_FCNW02000001.1 coordinate 500,981, forward strand.
TTCATCGATGGATCGGCGCGCTCGCCTTCGAGCGCCGTCACGCGGCCGTTCTCGAAGCGGATCGAGCCGAGGATCCAGCCGGCGGTGGTAAGTATGTTTCCTTTGAGCATGAAGTTCTCTGTGAAACGGGATGCATGGTGAGGCTGAAAACCGGTCGCGCCTTGCTGCGAGCAGGCTGACCAACTGCGTCCGGCGTCTTTGTCCTCTCGTTTTTCTTGGCTGGTGTTGCGCGCCTGTACCGGCGCTATCGATGAAGCTCCGCGACGAAGTCGTAGTAGTCGTCGCGGCAATAGGTGTCCGTCAGTTCGATCGCGCGCTGGTCCGACGAATAGCCGATACGCGTAATCACGAGCAGCGCGGCGCGCGGCGCGATGCCCATCAGCCGCGCGATCTCGGCGCCCGCATTGACCGCGCGAAAGTGCTGGAGCGCGCGTACTACCGACGTGCCGCGCTCCTCCAGATAGCGATACAGCGACGCGCCGATCGCAAGCGGCTGCGGCACAACCGACGCCGGCAATGTGGAATGCTCGACCGCCATGACAATGCCGTCCGCGCGGCGCAACCGTCGCAAACTCGCGACGCCAGCTCCCGGCGACAAACCCAGTTGCACCATTTCGTCGCGGCTCGCGGTGCGCACTTCGCGCGCGAGCCAGACCGAATCGGGTTTGAAGCCGCGCTGCTCCATCTTCTTCGTGAATCCGGTAAGCCGCGAGAGCGGATCTTCGACGCGCGGCGTGATGAAACTGCCCGCGCCGCGCACCCGGCGAATCAGCCCTTGCTCGACAAGCAGCGCAATCGCGTTGCGCGCCGTGATCCGCGAAACGCCGACGCCCTCCGACAAACTCCGCTCCGACGGCAGCGCTTCACCCGCGGACCAGGCGCCCGCGTGAATCGCGGTGGCGAGACGGGCGGCGAGCTGCAAGTACAGCGGGGTGCTGTTTTGCGCGTCGGGGGCCAAGTCTCGCCAGCGATCGTCCATCAGAAAGCTCCGGTCTTTTTGCGTTAAGGCGAGCCCATTATATAACCAAAATAATACCAGTCAATTTTGTGATTTTTAGTCTTTATGACGACGTTTTTATCATAATAATCAATATCTTATAAGATATTCTTAGGTGCTGACATACGTTCTTTGCGGATCAGGATTTACCCCAATCCGTAGCCCAGTCGTTAGCGAGTGGTCCGCCTCAATCGCAACAATATGCAAATCGGCCGTCAAGACGCACGATCGTGCATTTCATGGGGCACAATGCGTGGAGTTACTTAGGATCGGGAAATGAAAATCCCAGACCGATCAACGAGAGAACGAGGGAATGATGACTGGTCCAGATCTCATTCGGACGGCCGAAGCAATTCGGAACTTCAATCACTTCTACGCGCGCCACGCGGGTGGACTTCAGGAACGTATTCGCAGCAGCAAATTCTCGACGAACGAGGTGCGCCTGCTTCACGCGCTCGCGATCGGCGGCGCGCAGACATCGGCGACGGTCGCGCGTCAGCTCAATCTCGACACCGGCTATTTGAGCCGGCTGCTCACGCGCTTCGAAAGCCGCGGCTATATCACGCGCCGGGTCGACACCCGGGATTCGCGTCGGCACTTCATCATCCTGACGTCGGCAGGACGCGCCACGTTCGACGCGATCGATTCGAATGGAATCGGCGAGATGTCGGTGGCGTTGCGTGGCTTCACACGCTGCGAACGCGCGCAGCTCACGTCGTCGATGGCGGATATCGCGCGGCTGCTCTCGCCGCCCGTCGATTGCGCGCGGCTGCATCTGCGAGGCGCGCGGCGCGGCGACTTCGGGTGGATCGTCGAGCGTTGCGCGCAGCTCGATCCCGCCGATCACGCTCGATCACCTTACGAGGCGCATGCGGTCGAAATCGTCGCGCGGGTGTTCGGCATGGGTCAGGCCAGCGCGCCGCGCGCGTCGTGCTGGATCGCCGAGCAGGAGAACGGAGCGCGGGTCGGTGCGGCGGTCGTCATCGCGGCGTCGGGCAGCGAGGCGCGTATCGAACTGCTGTTCGTCGAGCCGGGGGCGAGGCGGCGCGGGCTCGGGCAAAGACTCGTCGATGCGTGCTCGGCCTTTGCGTCGGAGGCGGGATTCGAGCGGCTGACGTGCTGCATCGAGGAATCGCGGGGGGATCTGCATCGGCTCGCCGAGCAGACGTGCTTCGCCTTGCGTGAGCGCGTGGCGGCGGGAAGTGTGTGGCAGCGGTCGGTGGCTGCGCAATATGCTTGATGGCGCCTCGTGAATCTCCAACGGTAAAAAGCCATTGCACGCAAATTGGAATGGCTTTTGTCTTCGAAGGCGGGAACGTGTTCTTCGTTGGTTCGGAAATGCTGCCGGGCTTCACGGAACGGTAGTCTAAGGCGCAGGCGGCGTTCACGATCCGCCGCGCTCTTTAACGCTAGCCGTCCGGCTGACTGCAACCGCGCGGCGACGCGCTTAGAATCGGCAAGCCAGCCAAGCACCGTGCCGCTGCCGCGCCGTTGCGCGCCGAGCATCGCGCAGCCGAACGTGATGCTGCTTACAAGCAGCACAGCGGTTCGCGGTGGCGTTAGGGATTGGCTTGGGAAGAAGAGAGAAAAGTCTGCTACAGGCTCAGTCGAGCAGCAGCTTCAGATCGTGAACCCACGTCTGGACGCCTTGACCGTCGCGGGCGAAAAGGCGTAGCTTGCCTTGCGGATCGAAGACATAGCTCGCGGCGGTGTGGTCCATCGTGTAGTCGCCGGGGGTTTTGCCGGGCGCCTTCGCGTAGTACACGCGCAGCTCCTTCGAGAGCTTGGCGAGTTGCGCATCGTCGGCGGGACGCAAGCCGATGAACGACGGATTGAACGCAGTCACGTATTGCGCGAGCAGTTCGGGTGTGTCGCGCGCGGGATCGACGGTGACCATCAGCACCCGCACGCGCTTGCCGTCGGGGCCGAGTTGCTGCACGGCTTGTGAGAGCTCGGCGAGCGTCGTCGGGCAGACGTCCGGGCAGTGCGTATAGCCGAAGAAAAGGACGACCGCGCGGCCTTTGAAATCGTCGAGCGTGCGGGTCTTGCCCGACGTATCCGGCAGCGAGAAGTTGCTGCCGAACTGCGTGTTGCCAGTGATGTCGAGGTTCTTGAACTCGGGCGCCTTGTTGCACCCGGCGACGAGCGCGACGAGGGCACCACCCGCCAGCGCGAGCGCGAGCCGCGCGAAAGTCCTGCGAGCGGGATTGATCATGCGCCGATCACCGTGCGCACGTAATGATCGACGAGCAGCGCGCCGAACAGCAGCGACAAATACACGATCGAATAGCGGAAGGTCTTGCGGGCGAGTGCATCGGAATAGTCGCGATAGATCTTCCACGCGTAGCCGAGGAAGATCGCGCCGAGCACGATCGCCGACGCCAGGTAGATCACGCCGCTCATGCCGGAGATGAACGGCATCATCGTGACGGCGAAGAGGATTACTGTGTAGAGGAAGATGTGCAGCCGCGTGTATTGCTCGCCGTGGGTGTTTGGCAGCATTGGCAGGCCGGCGTTCTCGTAATCCTTGCGGCGGTAAAGTGCGAGCGCCCAGAAATGCGGCGGCGTCCACACGAAGATGATCAGCACGAGAATCCACGCGTCGCCGGGCACCGCGCCCGTGACGGCCGCCCAGCCGAGCGCCGGCGGCATCGCGCCCGACGCCCCGCCGATCACGATGTTCTGCGGCGTGTAGGGTTTGAGGAGCAACGTATAGACCACCGCATAGCCGACGAAGGTCGCGACGGTGAGCCACATCGTCAGCGGATTGGTGAACGTGTAGAGCGTCGCCATGCCGGCGCCGCCGAGCACCGCCGAGAACAGCAGGATCTGCGTAGTCGTGATCTCGCCGCGCGCCGACGGACGCCACGACGTGCGCCGCATCATCGCATCGACTTTTTGCTCGACGAGACAGTTGATCGCGAAGGCCGCGCCCGCCAGCAGCCAGATGCCGACCGTGCCGCCGATCAGCACCTTCCACGGGACCATGCCGGGCGTCGAAAGGAACATGCCGATGACCGCGCAGAACACCGCGAGTTGCGTCACACGCGGTTTCGTCAGCGCGAGATATTGCGAGACGCGGTTACCGGAGGGGGAAGTTATTGTCGTGCTTTCCATGATTTGGATTCACGCTGAAACGACGTCGCGCGCGGGAAGCAAGGCGCGGCCGGGACGGCTGGAAGAGAGTCGAAAGTTTAGCATAACGAGCAGCAATATCAGGATGGCTGCACCACCGTTGTGCGCCACTGCAATGGGCAGCGGCCATTGCAGGACGATGTTCGAAAGCCCCGTCAGGAACTGGATGACGATCAGCAGCAGCACGCCGTTCGCGGGCGTGCGCAGCGATTCGAAGCGGCGCAGCTTGAGCGCGAGCCACAGCATGTAAAGCACGACGACGACCGCGAATGTCCGGTGCGTCCAGTGGATCGCGACGAGCGCATCCTGCGAGATCACCTCGCCATCGCCCGTCATGCCGAGCGCGCGCCACAGGTGAAAGCCGTGCTCGAAGTTCATCGGCGGAACCCATTGGCCGTTGCAGAGCGGAAAGTCCGTGCACGCGAGCACCGCGTAGTTCGTGCTGACCCAGCCGCCGAGCGCGATCTGCACGACGAGCAGCGCGAGCCCGAACACCGCTGCGGGCAGCCAGCGCGCGGCCGCGGGTTCGTGGACCGGAATCGGCGTCTGGCGCGCGGCGAGCCAGCCGAGCGCGCCGAGCAGCGCGAGCCCGAGCAACAGATGCAGCGTGACGATCACCGGCTGCAGCTTCATCGTGACGGTCCACGCGCCGAACGCGCCCTGCACGCAGATCAGGAGCAGGATGCCGGTCGGCCACCACGGCGACACATGCAGCGGCCGCCGCTTCCAGCGCGCCGTCCACGCGATCACGACCTGCGCGATGATCAGCACGCCGATCGCCATCGCGAAATAGCGGTGCAGCATCTCGATCCACGCCTTCACCATGCTGACGGGGCCGCTTGGCATCGCCTGATGTGCGGCCGTGATCGCCGCGTGCGCGATAAACGGCGACGACGTGCCATAGCAGCCCGGCCAGTCCGGACAGCCGAGGCCGGAATCGGTGAGACGCGTAAATCCGCCGAACATGATGAGATCGAGCGTCAGAAACGTCGTCAGCCAGACGAGTTTGCGGAATTTGTTGTCGTCGGCCTTGACCCAGACATACGACAGCGGTAATAGCGCGACACAGAGCCCGATCAGGCCGAGTTGCAGAACGAACATTCTTCAGAATCCTCAACCGATCCGCGACCACTTCAGCAGCTTCGCCAAATCGGCCTTGATCTTCGACGGTTCGGGATTCTTAGGGAAGCGCATCATCAGGTTGCCGTTCGGATCGACGAGAAAGATGTGGTCGGTGAGTTGCGTGTCGTCGGAGGTTGGCAGCCATTTCGAGACTGCGCCCTGATTTGCGACAAGCATTCGCGTATCAGGCTGCGGATAAGCCGTTTTGATCACGTCCGAGACGGGTTTGTCGTCCGTGCGCAGCCAGACGTTCACCACGCGCTCGCGCTCGGGCCCCTGCAACGCGCGCACCTGACGCATGAAGTAGAGACGCGTCGCGCATGCCTCGTTGCAGTCGCTGCCGTTGACGATCACCATCAGCCACTTGCCGCGCATCGCGGTGAGCGGCATCGGCTGGCCTTTTTCGTCGGTGACCATCAGTTCGCCGGGAATCGGGCGCTGCGGTTCGACCAGCACGCCATAGCTCGACGTGCCACCGGCCGGCTTGAAGACGTAGTACATCAGGTAGGAAGCGATCACCGGCGCCGCGCAGACGAGCGCCAGAAACAGGAGCATCCAGCGGCCCTTGTTCCACGAACCTTTCGGCGTGGTCTGCTGGTGCTGCGCGCGTGCCTTGCTGATGGCGGACGGCGAAGGGCGTGGGGTTTGCATCGACAAAACGTGACCTCTATTCGATTGCGCCGCGCGGTCTTCGCTCGTCGAAGACGCGTGGCTCGGATTCATGCTCAGACGTGACTCGTACGGTTGTCCGGGTCTTCAGGATTCGAGTCCGGGTCAGCGTCTTTTTTTGCGGCGCGGCGCGCGGCGTACAGTCCGAACGCGAGCGCGGCGGCCGCCATGCCCCACCACTGGAACATGTAGCCGTAATTGCGCTCGACGCCGAGCGTCGGTGCCGGCCAGTCGCGCACGAGTTTGTCGCCGGTGTCGTTCAGTTGCTGGATCACGAACGGCTGCAGCGGCAAGCCGGTTTCAGCCGCGTAGGCCGAAACGTCGAGATTCTGCCGAATCTGCTGACGCGCCGCCGATCCGCCGCTGCCCAACTCGTAAGCCTGCGACGGATTCGCGCGCGCCACGCCTTCGATTTCTATCTCGCCTTTCGGCGTCTCGTACGGCTCGATGCCGGTACGATCCGCCAGATTGCGCGGCAGCCATCCGCGATTCACGAGCACATAGCCACCATTGACGAGTTTAAACGGCATTACGACGTAAAAGCCCGGCTGGTCGTTATAAGGCCGATTATCGAGATAAACGACCCGTTCCGGCAAAAATTCCCCCCGCGCGAGCACGCGATGAAACTCGATGTCCTTCAGCGGCAGCGGCGCCACGCCGATGCGTCGCGCGGGCGCATTCTCGAACGCGACGATCCGCGCGTTCAGCGCTTCTTTCTGATGCGCGCGGTCGCGCTGCCAGAAGCCGAGCTTCATTGTGACTGCTACCACGATCAGGATCAGCAGCGCGGGCCAGAAACGGACCTTCAGGAACCTCATACCGGCGATCCGCCCCGCGCGACGCGGCACGTTGCCTGCGGTGCGATAATCGATTGATCTAACTTCTTACGCCAATCGCTGGCGGGTTTCATGCATATCTTCGTTGCCATCGCATTCATCCTTATCATCGGCAGCCTCGGCTCGGCGCTGTACTTCATGATGACCGACAAGGGCAAGACCAAACGGATGGTGTGGTCGCTTGCCATGCGCGTCGGTTTGTCCATCTCGCTCTTCCTGTTCATCCTGTTCGCGCACTGGATGGGCTGGATTCAATCGACCGGCATTCCGCTCGGACGCTGACGCGGCAGGAAGGTTCGGTTTGCCTCTGCTCAGGCGACGCTTTGGTGCGGCATAACGGCGCGCTTTCGCGCTCATTCCACGCCTCGGAAAACAAAAACGCCGCCCGTGAAAGTCGAGGGCGGCGCTTCTTGACTCAACTATGCGGGCGGCGCGTATCGCGACCGTCCGCCGGTGCGAACGCTTACAGCCAGTACACGACGATGTACAAGCCCAGCCACACGACGTCCACAAAGTGCCAGTACCACGCGGCGCCTTCGAACGCGAAGTGATGCTCCGCCGTGAAGTGCCCGCGTATTAGCCGTACCATCACCACCGCCAGCATCGTGCCGCCGAGGAACACGTGGAAACCGTGGAAGCCAGTGAGCAGGAAGAACGTCGAGCCGTACACGCCGGATGCGAGCGTCAGGTTCAGTTCGTTATACGCGTGGAAATATTCGTAGCCCTGGCAAAACAGGAAGATCAGGCCGAGCAGCACGGTCGCTGCAAGCCAGATGATCGCCTTGTGACGATGGTTCTCGCGCAGCGCATGGTGCGCCACCGTCAGCGTCGCGCCGGAGCTCAGCAGGAGCGCGGTGTTGATCGTCGGCAGCGGCCAGGGCGTCATCGCACGGAAGTGGCCGACGAGTGCAGCGGGGCCGGTATTCGGCCAGACGGCGGAAAAATCCGGCCAGATCAGCTTGTAGTCGAGGCTCCCGAGCTCGTGCATCGCGATCGCGCGGGCGTAGAACAGCGCGCCGAAGAACGCTGCGAAAAACATCACTTCGGAGAAGATGAACCAGCTCATGCTCCACCGGTACGACGTGTCGACGCGCTTGCCGTACATGCCGCCTTCCGATTCGGAGATCGCGTCGCCGAACCAGTGCCATAGCACGAACAGCACGAACAGGACACCGAGTAACGTCGTGAACGGCGCCCAGCTATGGCCGTTGACCCACTGCGCCAGCGATCCGAGCGCGACCAGCAGGCCGACGGCCGCCATGATCGGATGCCGTGACGGGTGCGGCACAAAGTAGTACGGGCTATCGTTTTGACCGCTCATTTTTCATTCTCCACTTCGATCCAGTTGCTTGATTTCTTCGGCCCCCGACCGCGCTGTGCTCGCTGCCGCGCCGGCCTGCCACTTGATTTGTCTATCCCACCACCGCTCGCACCACCAGCAGCAGCACGCCGATGAACAGCGCCGCGCCAATCACCGCCGCCACGATCAGATGCAGCGGATTCAGCTGCGCTGCATCGCTTTCGAGGTCGGCCCGGCGCCGCACACCGAAAAACGACCAGAACACCGCCTTCAACAACTTCAGGATGCTTGTCTTCTGCACGGGCTTGCCGGGCTTTTGTGCTTCGACCATCGTCTCTTCCTTGCTGTGCCTCACGGCTTACCTTCAAGGCTGTCAGGCCCCGCCGCCGCCCTTCGCCACCGATTTCGGCGCCGCCAGCTCGAAGAACGTGTACGACAGCGTGATCGTCTTCACATCCTTCGGCAGCTTCGGATCGACGACGAACACCACCGGCATGCGCTTCGTCTCGTTCGCGGCGAGCGTCTGCTGCGTGAAGCAAAAGCATTCGATCTTCTTGAAGTACTCGGTGGCCTCTTTCGGCGCGTAGCTCGGAATGGCCTGCGCCTGAACCGTGCGCCCCTGCTCGTTGGTCACTTGGTACATCACCGTCATCACTTCGCCGGGGTGCACATCGAGACTGCTTTGCTCCGGCTTGAACTGCAGCGGGCCGCGCGCGTTCGCATCGAATTCGATCGAAATCGTGCGGCTCGCGTCGACCTGCGTATTCTTCGCCTCGCGCGCGGTTGCGTCGCGCTGCACGAGGTTGTTGATGCCGGTGATCGAACAGATCGCGCGATACATCGGCACCAGCGCGAAACCGAACCCAAACATCAGCCCCGCCACGACGACGAGTTTCACGAGCATCGAGCGGTTAAACGCGCGGTCTGACTGTGCTTCTTGCGGACTGGACACGTCGTTGCTCATCCTCTTGACGCCAGATACTGATTCACAACGGCCGCCGCAAAAAAGACGGCGACGATGACGAGCAGGATCAGGCCGAGCCGCTTGTTGCCCGCGCGAATCTGCTCGGGCGAACGTCTTTCTTGAGGATTGCGCGTCATGCTTCGAACTTCTGCTTCCGTTAGGTGTTGCCTGCAAGGCTCCGGCTGGAGCCCTGCAGCACTGCAACTGTCTTGAAATTACTCGACGGTCGGCGGATTTTCGAACGTATGGAACGGCGCCGGGCTCGGCACGGTCCATTCGAGGCCTTCCGCGCCATCCCACGGCTTGTCGCCGGCCTTTTCGAGCTCGCCGCCACCACGGTACGCCGGCAGCGCAACCGCGAACAGGAAGTACACCTGCGCGAGGCCGAAACCGAACGCGCCGATCGTCGCGACCTGGTTGAAGTCGGTGAACTGCGCCGGGTAGTCAGCATAGCGGCGTGGCATGCCCGCGAGACCCAGAAAGTGCATCGGGAAGAACGTGATGTTGAAGAAGATCATCGACGCCCAGAAGTGGATCTTCCCGCGCGTTTCGTTGTACATCCAGCCCGTCCACTTCGGCGCCCAGTAGTACCAGCCCGAGAACAGCGCGAAGAGCGACCCCGCCACCAGCACATAGTGGAAGTGCGCCACCACGTAATAGGTACCGTGCATCTGGATGTCGAGCGGCGCCATCGACAGGATCAGACCCGTGAAGCCGCCCATCGTGAACACGAACAGGAAGCCGATCGCGAAGATCATCGGCGTTTCGAACGAGAGCGAACCGCGCCACATCGTCGCGACCCAGTTGAACACCTTCACGCCCGTAGGCACTGCGATCAGCATCGTCGCGTACATGAAGAAGAGCTGGCCCGTCACCGGCATGCCGGTCGCGAACATGTGGTGTGCCCACACCATGAACGAGAGAATCGCGATCGATGCGGTGGCGTACACCATCGAGCTATAGCCGAACAGCGGCTTGCGCGCGAACGCGGGAATCACCTGCGACACGATCCCGAACGCCGGCAAGATCATGATGTACACCTCCGGGTGACCGAAGAACCAGAAGATGTGCTGGTACATCACCGGATCGCCGCCGCCCGCCGCGTTGAAGAACGACGTGCCGAAGTGGCGGTCGAACAGCACCATCGTGATGGCGCCGGCGAGAACCGGCATCACCGCGATCAGCAGGTACGCCGTGATCAGCCACGTCCACGCGAACATCGGCATCTTCATGAGCGTCATGCCGGGCGCGCGCATGTTCAGGATCGTCACGACGATGTTGATGCCGCCCATGATCGACGACGCGCCCATGATGTGGACCGCGAAAATCGCGAAGTCCATGCCCGGACCCATCTGCGTGGAGAGCGGTGCGTACAGCGTCCAGCCAGCTGCCGTCGCGCCGCCCGGTGCGAAAAACGATCCGACCAGCAGCACGGCCGCGACCGGCAGCAGCCAGAAGCTGAAGTTGTTCATCCGCGCGAAGGCCATGTCCGACGCGCCGATCTGCAGCGGGATCATCCAGTTCGCGAAGCCGACGAACGCCGGCATGATCGCGCCGAACACCATGATCAGGCCGTGCATGGTGGTCAACTGGTTGAAGAACTCGGGACGCATGATCTGCAGGCCGGGCTCGAACAGCTCGGCGCGAATCATCAGCGCCATCACGCCCCCGGAGAGAAACATGATGAACGAGAACAGCAGGTACAGCGTACCGATGTCCTTGTGGTTGGTGGCGAATAGCCACCGGCGCCAACCATGCGGTGTTGCGTGCGCGTGGTCGTCGTGCGCGTGGTCGTGACCCGCGGCTACATCGTGTCCGATGCTAGACATGACAATCTCCTAAAGCGAATGCTGCGGCACTTGGTGCGGCCCGTCCTTCCCGGACGGACGCGACACGTCAAGCAGCCGGACTGATCTCTACGCGACGGGCTTCTTTCGCATCCGCGCCGCCCGTAATGGTTTCCGGCTTTTTCAAAACGATGCGATCTTCGGCGACGCCCGCTGCCTTCAGCGCATCGCGCACGGCGTGCGCACGATTCTTGGCGAGTTCGGCGTTCTTGTCGGCGGAACCGGTGGCGTCGGTGAAACCCGACAGCGCGAGCTTCGCGTCCGGATGTGCCTTCGCATAAGCGGCGGCCGCTTCAACGGCCGCGGTTGCATCGGCCGGCAGCGTGCTCTTGCCCGTTTCGAAATAGATGCTTGCCGGGAGGCCGCCAGCTTGTGCGGCTTCCGCGCCCGAAGCAGCGGGTGCCGCCGGTGCTGCGCTTGCCGCTTGAGCCGCCGGTGCCGCCGACGCTTCAGCCGCCGGAGCCGCTGCCGCGAGATGGTCGCCGCCGGCCGGCATCTTGCCGTTGCGGGCATCGGCGACCTGCTTCGGCTGCAGGAGATCGGCAGTCTTGTTGCCCCACGAATTGCGTTCGAACGTGACGACCGACGCGATTTCGACGTCGTTCAGCGCCGTGGCCCACGGCGGCATCGCGCCCTTGCCGTGCAGCACGATGTTGACGTGCTCGGCGATCGGACCGTTGGCGATCTTGCTGCCGTCGAGCGCCGGGAACGCCCCCGCGCCCTTGCCGTTCGGCTGGTGGCAGACCGCGCAGTTCGATGCGTAGACCTTCTCGCCGCGCGCCTTCAGTTCGTCCATCGTGTACGTCTTGTTCGGATCGTCCGATGCCGCGGCGAGCTTCTTCTTCTGGTTGTCGACCCATTTCGCGTAGTCGTCGGCGGAGAGCACTTCGACGACCACCGGCATGTACGCATGCTCCTTGCCGCAGAGCTCCGTACAGAAGCCGCGGAACGTGCCGACCTTCTCGGCCTTGAACCACGTATCGCGCACGAAGCCGGGAATCGCGTCCTGCTTCACGCCGAACGCGGGCACGTACCACGAGTGCACGACGTCGTTCGCGGTGGTGATGATGCGGATCTTCTTGTCGACGGGGACCACGAGCGGGTTGTCGACTTCCTGCAGATAGAGATTCGAGATCGGCGTCTGGCCGTTCGTTTCACTGCGCGGCGTGGAAAGCGTCGAGTAGAAGTTGATGCCTTCGCCCGGACCCTTTACGTAGTCATAGGCCCACTTCCACTGATAGCCGGTGACCTTGACGGTGAGATCGGCGTTGGTCGTGTCCTTCATGGCGACGACGGCCTTCGTGGCGGGCAGCGCCATCAGCACGACGATCACGAACGGCGCGATCGTCCAGATGATTTCGACGGTGGTGCTTTCGTGGAAATTCGCCGCCTTGTGGCCGCGCGACTTCCGGTGGACGAACATTGAATAGAACATCACGCCGAACACGCCGAGGAAGATCACCGTGCAGATGATCAGCATGAACGTGTGGAGGCCAAAGAGCTCCTCGGCGATCTTCGTCGCGGGCTGCTGGAAGTTGAGCTCGTTGACACGAGGACCGCCAGGAGCGTCGGTGACCGCAAGGGCTGCACCGGCTGCGAGCATTCCGCCTGCCGCCAGCACACCCGAGAGGGCTCGCTTGATTGTTTTCATAGCTTCCTTACCCAAAATTTCCATTCAAACCCTCGACCCCCGTGTGCATCGGCCGCTTGTGCCGCGCGCCTGGCCGCCCTCCCTCAGGCGCCGCGCCTGAGCCACGATTGCAGCTCAGCGGCAAACTGCTTGCGACGATGCTGTGCAAGGTGTAGCCCGATTTCCACCGACTGTCCGCGCGATACGATCGTAAGCGGATCTCTCGGTGCCGCGCCCGTTTCGACCCGCACCCAGCGCGGGTTGAACTCGAACTGCGTCAATTCTTCGGCATTCATCTGTTCGATCAGCAGCCGGTTCTGAAACAGCCGGATGCGCTCGTAGTCGACTGCGTGCCGCGCGTAGATTCCGAACGCGACGGCGACCGCCAATAATTCGATACCGGTGAACGGCAGCACCAGCCAGGCGCCGTTCACGACCAACAGGATTGCGATAGCCAGCGAAAACAGCGCAAGCGAGACGAAAAAGCCCACGAACTGGCGTGGCGACGCGGAGCAGTTTCGCTTCATGAGCCACTCCTTCACGACTGGCTCGGTGTCCGTCAGCAAGGCACTTTGTTCCATCGCCGTCTCCGTCGATCTGCTCGGACTTTGACCAAAATCGTTACCAGCCGGGCGACAAACTGACGCATTATAGGCGCGTTACCGTGCATCCACAAGCAAGGGGCAGAACAGCGCAAAGCCAAGCGCCACAAGCCTCTGCGCCCAATTGACGCAGGTTTTTGCCCGCATTTCCGACGCAAATTTCAGACATAACAGATGCCCTCTTTACCGCGTCACCGATTCTTCTTTGGGCCGCGTCCTATATCTTCCAGCCGCACGATTGAGTGCCCTTCCGCCGTCATTCTCGGCACCGCTTTCCACGCGTGACCGTAGATGACTTCGAACGTCAAAGGGATCGTGCCGTCGTCGCGGCGAAGGGCTTCGAGCGCCTTGTAAACCGCGCCGCGCAAGGCTTCGGCGTCGATCGGGGCTTCTTCGGTCGCGCGCTCGAACGGATACGCGCCCCAGCCGCGAACGTCCTTTATCAGCGATTCGGGCGAGCGGTAGGTGATCGTCAGCACCTCCTGGTCCATCACCGGAATCTCAAAGCCGCTTTCCACTAGCATGTCGCCGAGATCGTGCATGTCGACGAAATCGATCGTGTGCGGCCGCGGCGCGATGCCAAGCGAGCCTTCCGCCGCACGATATGCGCGGCTCAGTTCGCGCAGCGTGTCCGGGCCGAACGTGCTGAACATCAAGAGGCCGCTAACCTTGAGGACGCGCTGCCATTCGGGAAAGACGAGATCGGGACGCGAATGCCAGTGCAGCGCGAGATTCGACCAGAGCAGTTCGAACGCTTCGCCCGCGAACGGCAGCGCGGAGAAATCGGCCTGCGCGAGTTGCGGGCCGCGCGCGCCGAAAGCCTTGCTGAGCGTGGCGGGAAGGAAGCGCCGCCAGCCGGCGTCGGCTTGCGCGTCGGCGCTTTCGGCGAGGTTCGCGCGCGCGAGCATCGCCGGGGAAATGTCGATGCCGATGACGGAGGCTTCCGCGAACCGCTCGCGCAGGCCGGGCAGGTCGGCGCCGGTGCCGCAGGCGGCGTCGAGGACGCGCGTCGGCGTCACCTTGATGTAGTCGAGCCGCTCGCGCATGCGCTCTGCGATCTCGCGCGTCAGGAACGAGACGTCGTCGAACGCGGCGGCGCGGGCGTCGAAAATCTCGCGCAGACGGCGCGGATCATAGGCCGGTCGGCCAGATTTGGCGGATGTTGGGGACATGGCGGTCTGCTCGCGAAGAGTGCGAAGTATACTCGGTCGTCTTGAAAACAGCCCGCGAAAGCCGTGCCGTGCGGGTTTGGCCTGATTCGACGGAGTGTTTCGCATGGATGTCGCCGCATCGTTCGCTCGGGTCGCGGGAACGCGCTTTTATGTGCGTGCGCGGCGTGCGTTCGCGCGGCTTGGTAACTCAGCGCTGCCGAGTCAGTGTGCCTTGTGTGGCAATTTGTCGCAGAGCGTCGTGTGTCCAGGATGCGACGAATCCTATTGGAACGAGCCGCGTCTGAGATGCAGGACGTGCGCGTTGCCGATGCCCGCGTTTCGTCGCGAGGACGATGCGTCAGCGCGAGATTGTGCGACGTGTCTCGACGAACCGCCGTGGTTCAACGCGACGCTCGCGCTCGCCGACTATCGTGCTCCGCTCGACACCCTCGCGCTCGACCTGAAGTTTCGCGCGCGGCTCGGCACCGGCGATGCGTTCGCGCGTCATCTGCAAGCGCGCTTCGAAGACAACGACCTGCCGATGCCCGATGTGATCGCGCCGGTGCCATTGTCGAGGAAACGTCTGATCGCGCGCGGCTACAACCAGGCGTGGGCGATCGCGAAACCTTTGTCGAAGCGCCTCGGCGTGAGAGCCGATCCGATGCTCCTGAAGCGCACGATCGACACCGCGCCGCAATCGAAGCTCGATCTCGATACGCGGCGCCGCAACGTGGGCAACGCGTTCGAGGTGAACAACATCGTGCGCGGTCTGCATGTCGGCATCGTCGATGACGTGATGACCTCCGGCGCCACGCTCGATGCCCTCGCCCGCACGCTCAAACAATCCGGCGCGCGCCGCGTGACGAATTTCGTCGCGTTGCGCACGCCGAAAGACTAACGAAGCACCTTTGACTTTCTGCACATGTTCAACGTCGTTCTGGTCGAACCCGAAATCCCGCCGAACACCGGCAACGTGATCCGCCTCTGCGCGAATACGGGCGCGCGGTTGCATCTGATCGAGCCGCTCGGCTTCCCGCTCGATGACGCCAAAATGCGCCGTGCCGGCCTCGACTATCACGAATACGCGCAGATGCACGTCCACGCGGACTGGGACGCTTTCCTCGCGCAGGAAGCGCCGGACGCGGCGCGCATGTTCGCGTTCACGACGCGCGGCTCGACGCCGTTCTTCGATCACGCGTTCCAGCCCGGCGACTGGTTCGTGTTCGGCGCGGAAACGCGCGGTCTCGCCGATGCGGTTCTGAGCCGCTTTCCGAACGAACAGCGCGTGCGCCTGCCGATGCGGCCGGGCAACCGGAGTTTGAATCTGTCGAATACGGTGGCCGTGGTGACGTTCGAAGCGTGGCGTCAGGCGGGCTTCGAGGGCGGTGCCTGAGCGCAGAGCGCTTCTGCTTCTCTTACTGGAAGCAGGCGATGATCGGCGTCGCTGTGGCGGTCAAACGCTCTTCGGAGGCGGCGCCTGAGCGGCGAGCGCTTCCATATAGCGGTCGAGCATGTCCTGCTGGAAGCAGGCGAAAATCACGCGCTGGATCGACGGCGTCGAAGGAAGCGTTGAGATCACGGTATGGAGAGCGATGCGCACGGCTTCGTCGACCGGGAATCGGTAGATGCCGCAACTGATGGCCGGAAACGCGATCGACTGGCAACGCGCTTCGTCCGCCAGTTCGAGCGATCGTCGGTAGCAGTGTGCGAGCAGCGCCGGTTCGTTCTTCTTGCCGCCGTTCCACTTCGGTCCGACCGCATGAATCACATGTTTCGCGGGTAACTGATACGCGCCGGTGAGTTTCGCGTCGCCGGTTTCGCAGCCGCCGAGCGTTTCGCATTCGTCCTTCAATCCGCGCCCCGCTTCGCGGTGAATCGCGCCATCGACACCGCCACCGCCCAGCAGCGACTTGTTCGCCGCGTTGACGATAGCGTCGACGTGAAGCGTCGTGATATCGACGAGTTGCGCTTCCAGCGTGCAGTGACCGACGGCGGACATCGCGAATCTCCTTTGGAGAAAACCTCGCGCTATTCGGCCTTCGCGTCCCGGCTGAGCAGCGCCTGCACCGCGTTGCGCGGCGTCACGTCTTCAAAGAGCACGCGGCATACCGCATGCGTGATCGGCATCTCGATATTGCGCGATTGAGCGAGCGCCAGCACCGCTCGCGCGCAACGCACGCCTTCGGCGACATGGCCGAGCGCCGCAAGAATCTCCGTGAGCGTGCGGCCGCTCGCGAGTTGCATGCCGACCGTGCGATTGCGGGACAGGTCGCCCGTCGCGGTCAGGATCAAATCGCCCAAGCCGGTCAAACCGGTAAAGGTTTCCGCGCGGCCGCCGAGGGCGACGCCCAGCCGCGACATTTCCGCGAGACCGCGCGTGATCAAAGCGGCGCGCGCGTTCAGACCGAGGCCGAGGCCGTCTGAAATGCCTGTTGCGATTGCCAGGACGTTTTTCACCGCGCCGCCGACTTCGACGCCGATCACATCGTCGCCTGTATAGATGCGCATCGCGCCGTGGTGAAACGCGGCGACGGTGCGCTCGCCGAGCACGGCCGAGGCGCTCGCGACCGTCAGTGCAACAGGCAAGCCCTGCCCGACTTCGCGCGCGAAGCTCGGGCCGGAAAGCGTGCCGCTGCTCGCGTGATCCGGCAATTCGGCCGCGACGACTTCGTTCGGCAGGCACTGGGTATCGGCTTCGAAACCCTTGCAGAGCCACACGATATGCGCCGGAACGATGCCGATATCGCGCATCGACCGGCATAGCGCACGCAACCCGGCCACCGGCGTCGCGACGACGCACAACGCATCTTCCGCCGCCGCGTGGCCCAACGCCGACGCGAGATCCGCGTCGTAACGCAAGGAAGCGGGCAGCGTCACGCCGCGCAGATAGCGCTCGTTTTCGTGCGAAGTGGAAAGCGATTCGACGAGCGCGCGATCGCGCGCCCAGAGTACTGCGTCATGCCGCGTGGCCAGATGGCCCGCGAGTGCGGTGCCCCAGGCACCGGCGCCGAGAACGGCTACTTTCATGCTCGGCTCCGGGTCCGGCGGGTTTGGCTAAGGCAAGCGCGGCGGCGAACGGCGCTCAGTGCGTCGCGCCGTTCGGGGCGTCGGGCGCGCCGGCGAGTTGCGCGATGCGCTGCTCGTAAAGCGCCTGGAAGTTGATTTCCGCGAGGTGGATCGGCGGGAAACCAGCGCGGGTGATGGCGTCCGCGATATTCGAGCGCAGATACGGGAACAGGATGGTCGGGCAGGCGATGCCGACGAGCGGATCGACCTGGTCGGCCGGGATGTTGCGGATATCGAAAATGCCGGCTTGCTTGGCTTCGATCAGGAACGCGACCTTGTCCGTGACCTTCGCGGTGACGGTGCCCGTGACCAGCACTTCGAAGACGCTTTCCGCGAGGCGCTCGGCCTTCACGTCGACTTCGACTTCCACCGACGGCATTTCCTGTTCGAGGAAGATGCCCGGCGAGTTCGGCTGCTCGAGCGACATATCCTTCAGATAAATGCGCTGGATGTTGAAGAACGGCTGGTTGTTGTCGTCAGACATGGTGGATTCCCTTGATTATTTCGAAATCGGCGCCGCGCTTTTATTTGTTGGGCTGCGGCGCCGCCCGCCGCGTGTTTTGCGCGGCAGAATGCTTTAGGCCGATTCGAGCAGCGGCGTCAAGCCGCCCTTGCGATCGAGCGCGGAGAGATCGTCGTAGCCGCCGACATGCGTATCGCCGATATACACCTGCGGCACGGTTCGACGGCCAGTACGCGTCATCATTTCCTCACGCCGGCCGGGCTCGCGATCGATCAGCACCTTTTCGATGCTCTCGACCCCGCGCGACTTTAAAAGACGTTCGGCCATCTGGCAATACGGACACACTTGCGTGCTGTACATGACAACTTTCTTCACTTGACTGCTCCTTGTTTCACGACCGGCATGCCGGCCTTCTGCCAGGCGTCCAGACCGCCCTGCAGAACATGGACTTCGCTGTAGCCGGCCTCGGAAACGGCCTGGCTCGCCTTCTGCGATTGCTGTCCGGTCTGGCACACGAGAATGACCGGATTGCTCTTATTCTTCGCGATCTGGCCGATTTTTGCTTGGAGCTCGCTCATTTCCAGGTTCCGCGCCGACGGCAGATGACCCGCCGCGAATTGCGCAGCGGGACGCAGGTCGACGACCACGGCGTTGCGCCGGTTGATCAGCGTCGTGGCTTCGGCAGCGGAAACGCCGCCGCGCCCGCGCCGGGTGATCGCCGGCCAGAGGAGCAACCCACCGGAGATGAGGGCGATGGCGATGAGTACAAGGTTCGTGTAATCGGTGAAAAACTTCACGGAAGGGCCGCCGAAAGTGGAGAAAGGGAAGAAAGGGAAATCAGGAGAATCGGGGCATTATAAAATAACCGTTTGCCACGATGGCCTCTGCCGTTCAGCCGATGGCGCACAACGCCCGCAGCGAGCAGAATCGAGCTTTCCTGCTTTTACCCCGCTTCCCAACTAACCGACCTATCAGACATGTACAAGCTAGTGCTCATCCGCCACGGCGAATCGACGTGGAACAAGGAAAACCGGTTCACCGGCTGGGTCGACGTCGACCTGACCGAGCAGGGCAACCGCGAAGCGCGCCAGGCAGGCGTGCTGCTGAAGGAAGCCGGTTTCTCGTTCGACATCGCCTACACATCGGTGCTGAAGCGCGCGATCCGCACGCTGTGGCACGTCCAGGACGAAATGGACGAGATGTATCTGCCGGTCGTCCATTCGTGGCGCCTGAACGAACGTCACTACGGCGCGCTCGCTGGCCTCAACAAGGCCGAAACCGCGAAGAAGTACGGCGACGAGCAGGTGCTGGTCTGGCGCCGCAGCTACGACACGCCGCCGCCGGCGCTCGAACCGGACGACGAGCGCACGTCGTTCAACGATCCGCGCTACGCGAAAGTGCCGCGCGAGCAGTTGCCGCTCACCGAGTGCCTGAAGGACACCGTCGCGCGCGTGCTGCCGATCTGGAACGAATCGATTGCGCCGGCCATCAAGTCGGGCAAGCGCGTCGTGATCTCCGCGCACGGCAACTCCATGCGCGCACTGGTCAAGTACCTCGATAACATCTCGGACGACGACATCGTCGGGCTGAACATTCCAAACGGCGTGCCGCTCGTGTATGAACTCGACGCCGACCTGAAGCCGATCAAGCACTACTATCTCGGCGACCAGGAAGCCATCGCTGCGGCGCAGGCCGCGGTCGCCAAGCAGGGCAAGGCGGGCTGAGCGAGGGTTGCCGGTCGGGAGCCCCGCGGCGCGGGGCTCCTGCAATTCCCGTGCGGCCGCATTCGTGGCGACGCGTGCGAACTGGCATCGGCGTATCGCGATCGCCGCCGAAATGCCGAACGGTGGATCGGTCAGCGCCTGGGTGAGCGCTCCCCAAAGAACCGACTCATTTGCAGATCCCGCCGTCGCACAAATGTCCACGCGCCCCGGCCGGCCGAAACTCCCCGCTCCGCCTTTACCCGCGCGTTTAAGCTGCGTTTAAGTCGCCGCCGGGAACGAGCATGTATACTGACCCGTCACCCACGATCCAGCCTAATCCGCTTCCGACCGCAACACTCTATGCGAAAGAACCTGAAAAACATCGGCCTGATCGCCGCGGGCCTCGCGACCGGCGCGCTCGCAACCCTCCAGATTTCCGCGTCCGCCCAGCAAGCCGCTACCGCCCCGCTGCCGCTCGATCAATTGCGGTTGTTTGCCGAAGTTTTCGGGCAAATCAAGCATGAATACGTCGAACCGGTCGACGACAAGAAACTTCTCACCGCCGCCATCAAGGGCATGGTGTCGAGCCTCGATCCCCATTCGTCCTATCTCGACAAGACCGATTACGAAGAGTTGCAGGAGCAGACCAAAGGCCGTTTCGCGGGGCTGGGTATCGAAATTTCGTCGGAAGACGGGCTAATCAAGGTGATTTCGCCGATCGAAGACACGCCCGCATTTCGCGCAGGCATCCGTCCGGGCGACCTGATCACGCGCATCAACGACAAGCCGGTGCGCGGCATGACGCTGGACAAAGCCGTGAAGCAGATGCGCGGCGAGCCGGGTACGAAAGTCACGCTCACTATTTTCCGAAAGACCGACGACCGCACGTTCCCGATCACCGTCACGCGCGCGCTGATTCGCGTGCAGTCGGTGAAGATGAAGGTGCCGGAGCCGGGCTACGGCTATGTGCGCATCACGAGCTTCCAGGAGCGCACCGTGCCCGATCTCGCTGCGAAGCTGCAGGATCTCGCGCGCCAGCAGCCGGACCTGAAGGGTCTCGTGCTCGATCTGCGCAACAACGGCGGCGGTCTGCTGCAAAGCGCGGTCGGCGTCGCGGGTGCGTTCTTGCCGGATAACGCCGTCGTCGTGTCGACGAACGGGCAGATCGCGGACGCGAAGCAAACTTTCCGCGACACCTACGACAACTACCGCCTCCCGTCCTTCGATTCCGATCCGCTGAAGGACGTGCCGGCGATCTTCAAGAAGGTGCCGATCGTCGTGCTGACGAACGCTTATTCGGCGTCGGCGTCGGAGATCGTCGCGGGTGCGCTGCAGGATCATCATCGCGCGCTGATCGTCGGCAAGACGACGTTCGGCAAGGGCTCGGTGCAGACCGTGCGCCCGATGACCGCCGACACCGCCCTGCGCCTCACGACGGCCTACTACTACACGCCGAGCGGCAAGTCGATCCAGAACCAGGGCGTGCGCCCCGACGTTCCGGTCGACCAGTATGCAGAAGGCGATCCGGACGACGCACTCGTCACGCGCGAAGTCGACTACTCGAATCACCTCGCGAACACGCAGGATCCGAACGAGAAGAAGGAACAGGAAGCGCGCGAGGCCGACCGTCTGGAGCAGCTGCGCATCCTCGAAGAGCAAAACGACAAGAAGACGCCGGAACAGCGTCGCAAGGATCGCGAGCGCAAGCCCGTCGAGTTCGGCAGTTCCGACGACTTCATGCTGCAACAGGCGCTGAACAAACTCGAAGGCAAGCAGGTCGTCGAATCGAAGTCGATCAGCGAACGCAAGCTGGCGCTGAACAAGCCACCGCGTTCGGCTTCGGCGCCCGTCGCCGTGAAGCCTGCGCTGCCGGCCACGCCGGGTTCGGGTGCCACACCGGCTTCCGCGCCGACGGCAGAAAGCAAGTAAGCAGCACTCGCAGCAATCAACGGGCTTCGTGGCATTACGCCACGAAGCCCGTTTTTCATTGGGGCATACGTGGGCGTTGCGCGCTTAAAATGACGAATTCGATCACGTCGCAACGCCAGCCCACCCGCACCGCCCGATGAACGACGACCAACTCCTCCGCTATTCCCGCCATATCCTCGTCGACGAGATCGGCATCGAGGCGCAGCAGCGCTTTCTCGACGCGCACGCGCTCGTGATCGGCGCCGGCGGGCTCGGGTCACCAGCGGCGATGTACCTGGCGGCGTCGGGGGTCGGCGAGATCACGCTGATCGATGCCGATACCGTCGATCTCACCAATCTGCAGCGGCAAATCCTGCACGTGACGGAGTCGGTCGGACGGCCGAAGGTCGAATCGGGCCGCGACACGCTCGCCGCGCTGAATCCCGGCGTCAAGATCAACGCGCTAATGCAGCGTGCCGACGCCGCCTGGCTCGACGAAAACGTGCCGCGCATGAGCGTCGTGCTCGACTGCACAGACAATTTCGCGACGCGCCACGCGATCAACGCGGCCTGCGTCGCGCACGGCGTGCCGCTCGTGTCGGGCGCGGCGCTGCGTTTCGACGGCCAGATCAGCACCTTCGATTTCCGCTCGCCGCAATCGCCCTGCTACGCGTGCGTCTTCCCGCCGGATCAGGCGTTCGAGGAAATCGCGTGCTCGACGATGGGTGTGTTCGCGCCGACCGTCGGCATCATCGGCGCGATGCAGGCGGCCGAGGCGCTACGGGTGATCGGTGGCTTCGGCGAGACGCTCGCCGGGCGGCTGATGATGCTCGACTCGCTGCGCATGGAATGGAACACGATGCGCATCGCGCGCCAGCCGACGTGTCCGGTCTGCGGGTCGCGCCACGCCTGAACGGGCGAACGTGCCGCTGCTATCTCAAATTTAAGAGTTCTCCAGTTTCGACGATGAGTACGCCGCTATAAGGTGGCGCAGCACTTTTTCGCGACAGGGCGGCCGGCTATTTGCACCAGCCAGCGGCATCGAACGGAGTTCACCACATGAGCAGCACCGGCAACAAAGACAGCACCCAGCGCGGCCTCACCGAAAGCACGTTCGCCAAACCCGGCGCGCCCAGCATCGCCGGCCCCGAAGGCATCCGCTACGACTTCAACTACGGCTGCCGCGTGCAGGTGCCAGTCGACGGCTGGCGCGTGCGTATGGTCGATCTGGACACTCACAGCCTGCTGTTCGACGAGCCGGTGGAAGCGGGCGTCGTCGTGACGAGCCGCCGCAAGTATTTCGTGCGCTTCCAGCTTCTGGTGCACGATGGCGAACGGCTCGTGTTCTCGCACAGCTACGACGCGCGCGGGAAAAAAGTCGTGGTGCGCCCATCGACGATGGCGCTCGGCGATTCGCTCGCGTGGGTTCCGATCGTCGATGTGTTTCGCGATGCGCATCAATGTGAGCTGGTCATGTTGCTCGCGCCGCACTTGCAGCCGCTCTTTCGCGCGGGATATCCCGATATTCGTTTCGTGACGAAGGAAGAACTCGACACGCTCGGCGACGATGCGTATGGAACCTACTACCTCGGCCTCTTCTCGCCCTACACCGACCGCGATCACCAGCCGACCGACCCGCGCGTCAGCAGCATGCAGGACACCGTTTCCTACATGCTTGGCGTGCCGTGCGAGGAGCGGCGGCCGCGGCTCGTCATCGCGGATACGGCGCGGCGCATTCCCGAGCGCTATGTCTGCATCGCGACGCAGGCGACCGCGCAATGCAAATACTGGAACAATCCGCGCGGCTGGCCGACCTTGATCGCGCATCTGAAGGAATTAGGCTATCGCGTGCTGTGTATCGACCGCAATCGCGAGTACGGCCTTGGCGATCACATCAACAAGATGCCCGAAGGCTGCGAGGATTTCACCGGCGACCTTCCGCTGCAAGAACGCGCGAGCCTGCTGCTACACGCGGATTTTTTCGTCGGATTGGGGAGCGGGCTGTCGTGGCTCGCGTGGGCGGTCAGGACGCCGGTCGTGATGATCAGCGGCTTTTCGCACCCGCAGACCGAATTCCACACGCGGTATCGCGTGATCAACTTCCACGCGTGCAATAGCTGCTTCAACGATACGACCACCGAATTCGACGCCCGCAATTTCCTCTGGTGTCCGCGCCGCCACGACAAGGCGCAGCCGTTCCAGTGCACGTGGTCGATTTCTCCTGAGCACGTCATTCTTAACGTACACCGGGTCATCGCCGAGCACCGGCTCGCGGAAATCTAGGCTTTTTGCAATTGTGCGAGCGCCGTCGCAAGTTCGGCGGGTTCGTAGGCGGCGAGGACATCGGCGACGGGTTTCTCGAACGCCTTCAGATTCGAGCGCAGGATTTCCTGCTTCACCACGAGCAACTGGCTCGGATGCATCGAAAATTCGGTCAGCCCCAGGCCGAGCAGCAAGCGGGTGGCGGTCGGATCGCCCGCCATTTCACCGCAAATCGATACCGGCACGCCCGCGCGATTCGCTTCGCGCAGCGTGAACGCGATCAGATTCAACACCGCCGGATGCAGCGGATCGTACAGATGCGCGACGGCGTTATCGGCGCGATCGATCGCGAGCGTGTACTGGATCAGATCGTTCGTGCCGATCGACAGGAAATCCAGCCGCTTCAGGAACAGCCGCACGGCGATTGCCGCAGCCGGAATCTCGATCATCGCGCCCACCTGGACGTTCGGATCGTAGGCGATGCCGGCGTCGTCTAGCTGGCGCTTCGCTTCCTGGATCAGGTCGAGCGTCTGATCGATTTCCTGCGCGTGCGCGAGCATCGGAATCAGAATCTTTGTCGGACCGAACGCCGATGCCCGCAGGATCGCTCGCAATTGCGTCATGAACATCTGCGGCTCGGAAAGGCTCCAACGGATCGCGCGCAGGCCGAGCGCGGGATTCGGTGCGGTCTCGTAGCCGTCGCCGCCCATCGAATCGAGCGGTTTGTCGGCGCCGACGTCGATCGTGCGGATCGTCACCGGCCGGCCGTTCATCAGCTCGATCGCACGCTTGTACGCCTCGAACTGCTCCTCTTCCTCCGGCAGCCGGTTCTTGTGATTCATGAACAGGAATTCGGTACGGAACAGCCCGACACCCATCGCGCCAGCTTCCACGGCTGTCTGCGCGTCGTCGGGCAATTCGATATTCGCGCACAATTCGATCTTCGTGCCGTCGAGCGTTTGTGTCGGCGAGAATTTCAGGCGCTGCAGCTTGCGCTGTTCAAGCACCTTTTCGCTTTGCCGATAGGAATACTCTTCGAGCACGATCGGCGCCGGATCGACGATCACGATTCCATGATCGCCGTCGACGATGATCAGATCGTTCTGACGAATCAGCGCGCTCGCCTGCTGCACGCCGACCGACGCCGGAATGCCAAGGCTGCGCGCGACGATCGCCGTATGCGACGTGCGGCCGCCCAAGTCCGTCACGAAGCCCTTGAACGCCTGCGTCTTGAACTGGAGCATGTCGGCGGGCGCGATATCGTGCGCGACGACGATCATCTCGTTATGCCCGTTGCTGGCGGCGTTGTGCGCCACGAGCGACGCCGTCGAAGGCGCGCCCGCCAGCGCCTTCAGCACGCGCTCCACGACCTGCTCGATGTCGGCCTTGCGTTCGCGCAGGTATTCGTCTTCGATGTCGTCGAAATGGCGGCTCAGGATCTGGAGTTGCTCGGTCAGCGCCCATTCGACGTTGTAGCGCCGCGTGCGCACGAGATCGATGGTTTCCTGCACGAGCATGGCGTCGTTCAGGATCATCGAATGGACGTTGATGAAGGCGCCCATTTCGCTCGGGGCGTCGGCGGCAAGGTCTTCGCGCAGGGCGTCGAGTTCCGCGTGCACGGCTTCTTGCGCCGCATGAAAGCGCGCGATTTCCTCGCCGATCTGGTCGGGCTCGATCAGGTAATGGTCGACGTCGAGGGCCGCGGGCGCGATCAGATACGCGCGCCCGATGGCGATGCCGCGTGAGACGGGAATTCCATGCAGCGTGAAGGACACGCGCACCTCCTCTAGTTGTGATTGTCCGCGGTCTCTCATTGCCGCGGCTGGCGCTTGGGAATCGGCGCGATCATTATAAATTCGATCGGCGCCCCGGACCCGTTGTGGCACGCCCAAGGGAGGGTTTTGGAGCGTTTACTGCGGTGGACGAACAAAAGCCGCGTCGATGCGCGGCTTTATCGGTCCTGCTCGACGAGCTTCACGCGGGCTTACTGCCCTTCGCCGAACTTGTCGGCGATCAGCGCGAGGATGGATTTCATCGCCTCGTCTTCATCCGACCCTTCCGTCTCGATCACGACGGTGGCGCCGATGCCCGCCGCCAGCATCATCACGCCCATGATGCTCTTCGCGTTGATCCGGCGGCCGTTGCGGCTCATCCAGATTTCGCACTGATAGCTGCCGGCCATCTGCGTGAGCTTGGCCGACGCGCGCGCGTGGAGCCCCAGCTTGTTCACGATTGTTGTTTCTTGTTGCAGCATGATGCTCCGAAGCGCTGAGTGAAGGGAAAAAGTGCGTCGTCAGGTCGTGGCCTTGGCCGTCACCCGATCCGCGCTCGCCGAGGACGCCGGATCGGCCGTGCCAGGCGCTGCCGTGGCGAGGGCGCAGGGGTTCTGCGGCGTTGTCGAATCGAGTTCCTGGATGCCTTTTGAGCCGCCCTGCAAAATTTTTTCGGTGAGCGTGGCGAGCGGAGTCGTGCGATAGCAGACGGCGCGCACGAGCATCGGCAGATTGACGCCGGCGAGCACGCGCACGTCCTCGGCGGCGAGGCTCTGCGCGATATTCGCGGGCGTCGCGCCGAACACGTCGGTGAGCACGATCGCGCCGTTGCCTTCGCGCAGACGATCGATTTCGGAGCGGGCAAACGCGCGGACCTCGACCGGATCGCAATCCGGCTTGACGTCGATGACGCCGATGCGCGCGGGCAAGCCGCCGTAGATGTGAGCGACACACTCCCGCAGCGCGGAGGCGAACGGTGCGTGCGCGATGATCAGAATGCCAGCCATATCAGAGTTGCTGCCCCAAAACGACGAAAACCGTCGGTGAACATCGAAATGCGCCAGGTTTGGCGGCCGGGATGTCGATTTCGGAGCGATGGACGAAAGCCTTAAGCTTAGCCGCGTTCCGTTCAGACCGCTTGCGACATCCTTTACAAGCGATATCGGCAGCTTAGGTCGCGATCCTTAATCTGGCCTTTAAAAGCGCTCTCGCGCGCCGGATCGCGCCCTGAATACGACATCTCACGGTCGGCAGATTGTAACAGTCTGGTTCGTTCAGCCTGCCGCGCGCTCCAGCGCGTCGATGAACATGCCGGCGACGTCGAAGCCCGTCTGGTCCATGATCTCGCGGAAACACGTCGGGCTCGTGACGTTGACTTCGGTGAGGTAGTCGCCGATCGCGTCCAGCCCGACCAGCAGCAAACCACGCGAATAAAGCTCGGCGCCGAGCGCCTCCGCGATCTCGCGATCCCGCTCCGAAAGTGGCTGCGCACGACCCAGGCCGCCCGCCGCCAGATTGCCACGCACTTCGCTGCCCTGCGGAATCCGCGCGAGCGAATACGGCACCGGCTGGCCGCCGATCAAGAGAATGCGCTTGTCGCCGTCGGTGATCTGCGGGATGAACTTCTGCGCCATCACCGAGCGCGCGCCGTCCTCGCTCAGCATCTCGATGATCGATCCGAGGTTCATGCCGTCCGCCTTCACGCGGAACACGCCCATGCCGCCCATGCCGTCGAGCGGCTTCAGGATCACGTCGCCGTGTTCGGCGTGAAAGCCGCGCAGACGGGCCGGGTCGCGCGTGACGAGCGTCGGCGCGACGTACTGCGGCCATTCGGCGATCGCGAGTTTCTCGGAGTGATCGCGGATCGCCTGTGGCTTGTTGAAGACGCGCGCGCCGGCGCGTTCCGCCATTTCAAGGAGCCACGTCGAGTTGACGTATTCCATGTCGAACGGCGGGTCCTTGCGCATCAGGACCGCATCGAAATGCGTGAGCGGCAGGTGTTCCGGCTGCTCGGCCGCGTACCACGGCGAACGGTCGCTGTTCGCTTCGTCGCCGACGATCGAAATGCGCCGCGCGCTCGCCTCGACGCCGCTGCCCGTCCACGCCAGATGCTGCGGCTCGCACGCGTAGAGCACGTGGCCGCGGCGCGCGGCTTCAGCCATCATCGCGTAGGTCGTGTCCTTGTAAATCTTGAAGCGATCGAGCGGATCGGCGATAAAAAAGATGTCCATAAGGGTCCACAGTGGGTTGTCCGGTGCCCGGCGGCGCCCGTCATACAAGGCGCCCGGCGGGTTGTGTCAGACCTGAATCGCTTCGGGATCGGTCTTCTCGAGTTCCACCGACGCCGCGAGCAGCCCCAGCCGCGCCACGACGCCGTACATGTAGAAGCGGTTCGGCGGCGCCGCGCCGGGTTTCGCGTGCGAGTCGGGCAACGCCGTGTGCTCGAAGCCGAGCGGCACGAAGTGCATACCGGGCGCGTTGAGATTCTGGTCGCGTTCGCGCGAGTCGTGCACGCGATAAAACCCGCCGACCACGTACCGGTCGATCATGTACACGACCGGTTCCGCGACGCTGTTTTCCACGCGCTCGAACGTGTGTACGCCTTCCTGCACGATCACGTCGTGCACTTGCAGGCCGTCCTTCGCGTCGTTCATCTTCGCGCGCTCGCGCTTGGTGAGCGCGGCCACTTCGCTTGCGTCGTGCACGGTCATCACGCCCTTGCCGTACGTGCCTGCATCGGCCTTGATGACGACGTACGGCTTCTCGCTGATGCCGTACTCGCGATACTTCTTCGCAATCTTCTTCAATACGCCGTCGATGGCGTCCGCGAGCGCCTGTTCGCCCGTGCGCGCCTCGTAATCCACGCCTTCGACATGCGCGAAGTACGGATTGATCATCCAAGGATCGATTTCGACGAGCTTCGCGAACTTCTTCGCGACGTCGTCGTAGCAGGAAAAATGCGTCGATTTACGGCGCACGGCCCAGCCGGCATGCAGCGGCGGCAGCAGATACTGCTCGTGCAGGTTTTCGAGCACGGGCGGAATGCCCGCCGACAGATCGTTGTTCAGCAGGATCGAACAGGGATCGAAGTTCTTCAGGCCGAGACGGCGCGGCGTGCGTTCGAGCGGTTCAAGCACGATCTTCTGGCCGTCGGCGAGCGCGATCGTCACCGGGCCGTGGATGTTTTCGTCGAGCGTGCCGAAGCGCACGTGCAGGCCCGCCTGACGCATGATCGTCGCGAGCCGGGCTACGTTTTCGAGGTAGAACGCGTTGCGCGTATGGCGCTCGGGAATCACGAGCAGGTTCTTCGCGTCGGGGCAGATCTTTTCGATCGACGCCATCGCGGCCTGCACGGCGAGCGGCAGCACTTCCTGCGGCAGGTTGTTGAAGCCGCCGGGAAACAGATTGGTATCGACAGGCGCGAGCTTGAACCCCGCATTGCGCAGATCGACCGAGCAATAAAAGGGCGGCGTGTGTTCCTGCCATTCGAGCCGGAACCAGCGTTCGATGGCCGGCGTGGCGTCGAGAATCTTCCGCTCGAGATCGAGCAGCGGGCCGTTTAACGCCGTAACTAAGTGCGGAACCATTGATTTCTCGCGGACTGGAGACGAAAGATTGTAGAGCAATTGCTTTGCCTACTTGGGGATGAACCGCCTTTTCCCAAGGTTTCCCGGGCCCGCCCGCCGGGATTGCACCCTCAATTTTTCTTATCGCGGCGATAGCCCACCGCCGTCCACTTTCTGACTCACCAAAAAAGATGCCCGCCGGTCAAGGCGGGCAAAGTCGCTGCGCTCGTTCTGTTCCGGACCGTCCCCCCTTTCGCGCGGGACGGTTCCTTCCTGAAAACTACTCAAACGTTATTCGACATGCTCGCCGTGCAGCGTGACGTCGAGACCTTCGCGTTCCTGTTCTTCCGTCACGCGCAGGCCCATGACCATGTCGATGACCTTGAGCAGGATGAAGCTGACCACGCCGCTATAAACCAGCGTCACGAGCACGCCCTTCGCCTGGAGCAGCACGCTGCCGTCGAAGCCGCCGATGTCCTTGACCGCGAACACGCCGGTCAGAAGCGCACCGATAATCCCGCCGACGCCGTGCACGCCGAACGCGTCGAGCGAATCGTCGTAGTTGAACTTGTGCTTGAGCCACGTCGCCGACCAGAAGCAGGCCACACCCGCCACGATGCCGATCACGATCGCGCCCGTCACGCCGACGAAGCCCGAAGCCGGCGTGATCGCAACCAGACCCGCCACCGCGCCCGAAATGATGCCGAGCACCGAGGGCTTGCCCTTCGCGATCCACTCCGCGAACATCCAGCCGAATGCGGCGAAGGCGGTGGCGATTTGCGTCGTCATCATGGCGAAGCCGGCACGGCCGTCCGCCGCCACTGCCGAACCCGCGTTGAAGCCGAACCAGCCCACCCACAGCATCGATGCGCCGATCAGCGAGAGCACCAGGTTGTGCGGCGCCATTACTTCACGGCCGTAGCCGACGCGCTTGCCGAGCACCAGACAGCACACCAGACCCGCGATACCGGCGTTGATGTGGACCACCGTGCCGCCGGCGAAGTCGAGCACGCCTGCGGAAGCCAGCCAGCCGGTCGGTTCCCAGACCATGTGCGCGATCGGCGAGTAGACGATCAGCGACCAGAGCGTCATGAACACGAGCATCGCGGAGAACTTCATGCGGTCGGCGAACGCGCCGGTGATGAGCGCCGGGGTGATGATCGCGAACGTCATCTGGTAGACGAAGTAGACCGATTCCGGGATCGTCGAGGCGAGGTGGCTCACGGTGAGCGTCGTCGCCTTGTCGCCCTTGATGTAGTCCATGCCGTGCAGGAAAACGCGGGAGAAGCCGCCGAGGAACGAACTACCGGGCGTGAACGCGAGGCTGTAGCCGACGACGGTCCAGATGATCGTCACGAGACAGCAGATCGCGAAGCTCTGCATCACGGTCGCGAGCACGTTCTTCTTGCGGACCATGCCCGCGTAGAAAAGCGCGAGGCCGGGGACCGTCATGAAGAGCACGAGGGCCGTGGAGGTCAGCATCCAGGCGGTGTCACCGGAACTGATTTTCGACGAATCGACGGAGAAAGGAGCCGTCGGAGCAGCGGGGGCGGCCTCGGCGCCCGACGCGGCCGGGGCCGCCGAAGCAGCTTCAGCCGAGGAGGACATCGCTGTGTTGGCGCTGACGGGTGACGCGGTGTCGGGTGCGCTTGCTGCCGTGGCATTGGACGCCGGGGCTGAAGCCGCAGCCGGAGCGGACGCGTCCTGGGCCAGAGCGGTGCCGACACTGGCGCCGATCAGCGACCCCGCCATCAACAAGGACATCAATAATTTGCGCATTCTTCTGTTTCCTCTTATCGCCGAATTCTTCTTAGAGAGCGTCCGCGCCGGTCTCACCGGTGCGAATACGAATGACCTGTTCGATTGCGGTGACGAAAATCTTGCCGTCGCCGATCTTGCCCGTGCGTGCTGCGCGTTCTACAGCCTCGATCGCCTGGTCGACGATGTCGTCCGAGACGGCCGCTTCGATCTTCACTTTCGGCAGAAAGTCGACGACGTACTCCGCGCCGCGATACAGCTCGGTGTGTCCCTTCTGACGGCCGAAACCCTTCACCTCGGTCACCGTGATGCCCGAGACGCCGATCGCCGACAGCGCTTCGCGCGCTTCGTCGAGCTTGAAAGGCTTGATGATTGCGGTAATAAGCTTCATGTAACCCTCGCAGTGGTGTGTCTGATCCCTCGTTGCCTCGCGCGGCGTCTCGTCGATGCTGCGCCGCGTCGTCCCGCCCGCCAGCCGCTGAAAAGAGCACGCAGGAAAGGCCCGCGCCACTTATGCAACTCGTGTGCCATGCGTGTATCTATGGGGGAAAGCGGGCTTTTTGATTCGGCTCGGCACGAGCCTCGGCCGAATGGCCAACGCTCGGGACGCGTGCTGGCGCCGCATGGAGTTCGTTGCTAGAGTGCGCTCAAGGTCCGGCAAACAGGGGCGCAACGGGGTGTGATGCAGGGTGCCGGTCGATTAGACTTGCGCACCGCGCCGGTGCACCAAAATCGATCATTCAGGAAGCCGGAGCACTGACCTAACGATGGATGCACTGAATTTGTGCATCAAGGGAGAAAAACCATGAAACAACCTAACGACGTGTTCAACGATTTCCAGCAGAAAGTCAGCGAACTTCTGAAGAATTCGCCCGCAAAAGACCTTGAAAGGAACATGAAGGCCATGCTGTCGCAGGGCTTCTCGAAACTCGACCTCGTGACCCGTGAGGAATTCGATACGCAGACGCAAGTGCTTGTGCGCACGCGCGCGCGGCTCGAAGAACTCGAAGCGCGCGTCGCGCAGCTCGAACAGCGGCTGACGGCGGGTGGATCGTCGCAGGACTGAACTCGCTTTTTTGACGCAGCCTCGGCCGAGCGAGCCGTGACGTTTTGAATCGAAAGCATCGGCGCCGGATTGCAAAGGCGCCGGGATCAGAGGGGAAATCATGTCGCTTGCCGTGGTACGCAGCCGCGCGCCCGCGCCTGGGCGCGCGCCCGAGGTGGTCGTCGAAGTCCACCTCGCCAATGGATTGCCATCCTTTTCGATCGTCGGCCTGCCCGACCTCGAAGTCCGCGAAAGCCGCGAGCGCGTACGCGCCGCGCTTCAGAACTGCGGTTTCGACTTTCCCGTTCGCAGAATTACCGTCAACCTCGCGCCCGCCGACCTCCCGAAGGAAACCGGCCGCTTCGACTTGCCTATCGCGCTCGGCATCCTCGCGGCGAGCGGGCAGATTCCCGCTGAATCACTGGAGCGGCGCGAGTTTGCGGGCGAACTCTCGCTGACGGGCGCGCTGCGGCCGATGCGCGGCGCCTTCGCGATGGTCTGCGGCGCAGCGCGCCAATTTTCCGAAGGCCAGCCAGCGCCTGAGGTTTATCTGCCGCTGGCGAGTGCGGCGGAGGCGGCGCTGGTGCCGGGCATCGACGTGTTCGGCGCCGCCGATCTTCCCTCGCTGTGTGCGCATCTCGCCGGCTCCGTCGATGGGCGCCTCACGCCGGTGCGCCCGAGCGCGCTGCCAGATGCCGCCGCAGGTCCGCCGCCGCCCGATCTCGCCGATGTCATCGGTCATCCTGGAGCGCGCCGCGCGCTGGAAGTCGCGGCGGCGGGCGGGCATCACTTGCTGATGGTCGGGCCGCCCGGTGCGGGCAAATCGATGCTCGCCGCGCGCCTGCCCGCCCTCCTTCCGCCGATGACCGACGACGAAGCCCTCATCTCCGCCGCAATCCTGTCGGCGAGTTCGCTCGGGTTCGCCCCGCAAGCGTGGCGGCGGCGGCCGTTCCGGGCGCCACATCATTCGTCGAGTTCGGTGGCGCTGGTCGGCGGGCGCAATCCGCCGCAGCCGGGCGAGATTACGCTCGCGCATCTGGGCGTGCTCTTCCTCGACGAGCTTCCCGAGTTCGATCGAAAGGTTCTTGAGACGCTGCGCGAGCCGCTCGAAGCGGGGCGCATCACGATTTCGCGCGCCGCGCAGCAAGCCGATTTCCCGGCCTCGTGCCAGTTGGTCGCCGCGATGAATCCGTGTCCGTGCGGCTGGCGCGGCGATCCGAACGGACGCTGCCGATGCACGCCCGAAATCGCCGCGCGCTATCTGCGCAAGCTTTCCGGGCCGCTGCTTGATCGCATCGATATCCAGATTGAGTTGCCCGCGCTCACGCCGTCGGAGTTGTCGGCGAGGAGCGCTGTGCGTGGCGAAGCGAGTGCGGGGGTGGCGCGGCGCGTGGCCATCGCGCGCGAGCAGCAGTTGCGGCGGCAAGGGAAGACGAATCGCGAACTGGACGGCCGCGAAGCCGATGCTGTCTGCCAGCCCGATGCCGCTGGCGAGACGCTCTTGCGCGAAGCAGGCGAGCGTTTTGGCTGGTCGGCGCGGGCCTATTACCGCGTGTTGAAGGTGACGCGCACGATCGCCGACTTGGCCGGCGCGGAGATTCCGGGCGCGGCCCACGTCGCTGAGGCCGTTCAGTACCGGCGGGCGCTATCGGTCGCGTGATCGCAAATAGTGCTTGTCAAGACTTGACTTATGCACACCGTGCCGCTCCTGGCCCAATTTTTATCCTACTAAAGCAGGAAATTTGGATGTCTGTTCAGGCCATTGATTTTATTGAATTATTTAAAGTGCTTCGATTGAAGGCAAAGTAACGAATCGCCCGCCGAATGGTCATATCAGCGGCTGCTGACAGTCTTTTCCACAAAGTTATCCACAGCACTTGTGGATAGCTGGAAAAAGCCAGCTAAATCCTATGATTAGCGCAGAAACCTGCTGCGGAACTTTCATTTCGGGATGGACGTCTGAGCACGCTCGTTCCGTTCCGCTATCAGGATTTGGAGGGTTCTCTCTAATAAAGTTTGAAGGACGTGAAGAATTGATCGGCCTGGTCCTGCGGCGGCTCCTTGCCTGACACGATCGCAACCTGATACACGTGCACGCCCCGCGCGACGAAACGCGCGTGGATCGCGTGAGACTCGCGCTTTTCGCCACTCGTACCCTTCACGTCGATTTCGCTTCCGAGCACACGGCCGCCCGCCGCGAGTTCGATCTGCGTCGCGCGCGCGGACGGCGGCGCGTTCACGTTGCGCGCGAGGCCCTGCTGAAGGAAGTCGAGCGCGGCGCGCTGAAGGGCCGGATCGGCGCTCGGCAGGACGACCGTGCCGACAGCAAAAACCGCGTCGCCGGCCTCAGCGGTCTGCATTTTCATTTGCATCGGCTGCCCGGCAATCTGGATTTCCCGCTGATCGGAGCGTGGCTTGGCGGGCAGCGTGATCTCGTAGCCGTCGTCGTTGTTCATGACGGTGCGCCAGTCGTAAGTTGGCGTGCAGGCGAGAATCGTGCCGCAGGCCGCGAAGGCGCCGAAAGCAGCGGAGAGTCGGCGTGAGACATTGAGGCGTTTTGCTCGATTCATAACGGAAAAGCGCTGGAAAACCCTCATTATGGCTGCTTGATACCGGACCTTCCGGGTGCGGCGAGCCTGCGTCCAGGAATAAGGCTAAAATATGGCCTCCTCTGGCGCATCTCTCGCGCAGTCCCCGGTTTCACGAGGTTCACATGTCTCAAGGCACTCAGGAAACGTCCGCGCGCGGCAAAAATCCGCTGCGCTATATCGTGATGGCGGTCGTTGCGGGCGTCATCGCCTGCACCGGCTATTTCGCGTTCGGCGGACAGCAGCGGGCACCCGATGCCACCTTTACGCTGCTCTCGGGGCAGAAGATCACAACGTCCGCCGATCTGAAGGGCAAGGTCTATCTCGTCAACTTCTGGGCGACGAGCTGCGAGACCTGCATGAAGGAAATGCCGGAGATGATCAACACGTATAACCGCTTCAAGGATCGCGGGCTTGAATTCGTCGCCGTGGCAATGAGCTACGACGCGCCGATGTACGTGACGAACTACGCCCAGACGCGGAATCTGCCGTTCAAGGTCGCTATGGACGACGGGAGCGCGGCGAAGCAGTTCGGCAACGTGCAGTTGACGCCGACGACGTTCGTCATCGATAAGGACGGTAAGATTTTGAAGCGGTATGTCGGGGAGCCGACTTTCGCCGAGCTGGATGCGCTGCTGGATAAGGCGTTGAAAGCGGGGTGAGTTTCAGGCGTAGGTGGAGAGACTGTGAGAGGGCTGCTCAGTGACGAGTGGCCCTTTTTTATTGGGAATCGCGTGCCTTAGTTTCGGAATATCGAAACTAACTTGTCATTTCAGTCACGTTGCCTTATTGTTTCGATATATCGAAACAAATCGCATTTAGGGGCTGCCGCCCGCTTTGTTACGGAATCTCGAAACTCTTATGAGATCTTTGCCTAAAGCGGATCGGTCACTCGGTCCGCGTATTGCGTCGCTAAATGCTCTCGGTGAGATGGTGAGATCCCATAGAGCCATGATCAATTTGCGAATCGATGACGCCGCCAGCCTGTGCGGGGTCTCTTCGGATGTATTTTCCCGCCTCGAGAACGGCAGGCCTGTCGGAACTGACAAAGTGCTCAGGGTGCTCGACGGCCTCGGACTGGGTCTTCTGATTCTCGAAAAAGACACGGCACTGCAACTGGAGCGTTCGATCGTCAACGCTCGCCAGAACGAACCGGAAGCCTCTTGAGTACCCATCGTCTCCATTGTTTTACCCACAACACCTTGATCGGCACCGTCTCGTACGAGGCCAACGAAGACGCCTTCGCTTTTGAATACGACGCCGCGTGGCTGCACTCCCCGGATGCCTATCCGCTGTCGCCGCACATCCCGCTCGCCGCCGACGCCTCTGCGAAAGGCGCGGCCGTGCGTCGCTTTCTTGCGAATCTCTTGCCAGAGGGCCGCGCACTCGACATCACGTCGATCGTCGCGCAGGTATCGAAGAACAACGTCTTCGGGCTGATCCGCGAACTCGGAAGCGAACCGGTCGGCGCATTCAGTTTTCGGACCGAGGACCAAGTTCCGGATCAGCTACCTCCGCTGCGTCGCGAAATCACGCCCGAAGAACTCGACGCGCGTATTCGTGATCGCGCGAATGTCCCACTACCGGTGTGGGATGGGCGCGTGCGGCTGTCGGTGGCGGGGTATCAGGACAAGCTACAGGTACTCATCGACAGCGACCGGATGTTTCTCGCCGATGGCTCGCTTGCTTCGACGCATATTCTCAAACCGGAAACGGGAAATCCGAATACGCCGCATATGGTCGCCAACGAGCACTTCTGCATGACGTTCGCGGCGCGTCTTGGCCTGCCCGTGGCGCCGGTGTCCATCCGGCGCCTGCCTGAGCCGATCCTGCTCGTGCGCCGCTTCGACAGGAAAGTGAGCGGCGACGCCATTCGCAGAATCCATGCGATCGATGGCTGCCAGGCGCTCGATCTGCCGGTCGCGTACAAGTACGAGCGCAATCTGGGGAGCGGTCGGGACGTGAGAAATATCCGCGACGGCGTGAGTTTTGAGCTGCTGTCGTCACTGCAAAGCCATTTTGTGAAACATGCGGCCGCGCGACACACACTCATGCAATGGGCGTTGCTGCAATTTTTGATCGGTAACAGCGATGCGCACGGCAAAAATATTTCGTTTTTCGTGACGCCGAGCGGACTTGCGCCCGCGCCCTTCTACGATCTCGTAGCGGTCGGCGTCTACGCGGCGAAGTCCATCGGTCACGATCTGGCGATGGCATTCGGTGACGAATTCAGCCTCACCGACGTCAACGCCTACGCGTTCGCTGATTTTGCTCAGCGCACAGGCGTCGATCGTCGCTTCCTCGCGCGTGAGATGACCCGCATCGGCAAGCTGGCGCCGCAGGTCGCGCGAGCGGTCTCGCTCGAGTCCCACTACACCGACGGCGAACGCGAGATCGTCGAGCGGATTGCAGATTTCATCGCCACGCAGGCTAGTAAGCTGATTGGCCTCGCGCCGCGCGTGCCAGAAATAGACGCCGCTCTGCTCTAGCGAACCCTCACCGCTCCTCCCCCTTCACCGCCAGCCCATACCGCTTGATCTTCTCGTACAGCGTCGCCTTCCCCAGCTGCAACCGATCCGCCGCCGCAGCAACCACCCCACCGCACCGCTCCAGCGCCTCCGCAATCACCGCCCGCTCGAACTGCTCCGTGCGCTCCTTCAGCGATTGCGTTTCCGCATCGAGCGGGACAGCCGTGTCGTCGATCACGCCGAGCACCATCCGGTCCGCCGCGTTGCGCAACTCGCGCACGTTGCCCGGCCAGTCGCGCTGCATCAATTGCGCCCGCTGGCGGTCGGTCAGCATCGGCGCGGGGCGCTCGTAGCGCACGGCGGCATCGAGCAGGAAATGCTCGAACAGCGGCACGATATCCTCACGACGCTCCGCCAGCGGCGGCAACGCAATCGTCACCACGTTCAACCGATACAGCAAATCGCGCCGGAACGTGCCGTCGGCGACGTGCTCCGCCATATCGCCCTTCGCCGCCGCAACCACGCGGCAATTCGCGCGGATCGGCTGGTTGGAGCCGAGCCGCTCCAGCACGCCGTCCTGAAGCACGCGCAACAGCTTCACCTGCAGCGACAACGGCATGCTTTCGATTTCATCGAGGAAAAGCGTTCCGCCTGACGCATGCTCCAGCTTGCCGACCCGCCGCTTCTGCGCACCAGTGAACGCGCCGGCCTCGTAGCCGAACATCTCCGATTCGAACATCTGCTCCGGCAGCGCGCCGCAATTCACCGCGATAAACGGCTTGTCCCGCCGCGGCGACAAATCGTGCAAACTCCGCGCGATCAGTTCCTTGCCCGCGCCGGTATCGCCGTTGATGAGCACGGAGGCGTCCGTCGGCGCGACGTTCGCGATCAGCCGGCGCACCTGCTCGATAGCCGGACTGCGCCCGATGATGCGCGGCGCCACGCTGCTTTGCCCGGCGAGTTCGCGTCGCAGCGCCTGGTTTTCGAGCACCAGCGTGCGGCGTTCGAGCGCGCGGCGCACCGCTTCGATCAGGCGCTCGGAGGCGAACGGCTTTTCGATGAAGTCATAGGCGCCGTCGCGCATCGCCTGCACGGCCATCGAGATATCGCCGTGGCCGGTGACGAGGATGATCGGCACCTCGGGCGCGCGCTCGCGGCATTGCGCGAGCAAATCGAGGCCGCTCGCACCCGGCAGGCGGATATCGCTCACGATCACGCCTGGAAAACTCGCGTCGATCGAACGCGACGCCGCCTCGACGCTGCCGTGCCCCGCAACCTCGAAGCCCGCGAGTTGCAGGCTCTGGACGCTTGCGCGCCGCACGAGTTCGTCGTCTTCGATAAAGATCACCTGCAGGCCAGTCGTCATTGCTTGGTCTCGCTTTTCACAAAGTGTCACGCACGCCGCAGCGTCAACATGAATTCTGCACCTTGAGCACGGTCAGCGTCGGCCTGCGTGCCGCCTTCGGGGCCATCGACCGCGAGCGCCACCGCCCGATTGCGCGCGACGAGCGTGCCGCCGTAGTCA
Source organism: Caballeronia humi (assembly GCF_001544475.1). Lineage (GTDB taxonomy): Bacteria > Pseudomonadota > Gammaproteobacteria > Burkholderiales > Burkholderiaceae > Caballeronia > Caballeronia humi. The sequence goes on from NZ_FCNW02000001.1 coordinate 539,358, forward strand.
CGCGCGATCGCCGATGAAATCGCCAGGCCGAGGCCCAGGCCGTGCCCCATCTCCTTCGTCGTGAAGAATGGCTCGAAGAGGCGCGGCAGGACATCGGCGGGAATGCCGGGACCGTTGTCGCGCACGACGAGCTCGACGGCCTCCTCGCGCCTCTCGATCAATATTGAGATGCGCGGCGAATCGCACGCGCCGACCGCGTCGAGCGCATTGCCGATCAGGTTGATCAGAATCTGCTCCAGCCGCAGGTCCTCGCAGCGCACGAAAACCGGCGCGTTTTCATCGGCGAGTTCGGGCGCGACGTCGAGCGCGACGTTCTGCATCCGCGGTCGCAGCATCGCGAGCACGTTGCGCAGCGCGCGCGTCACATCGGTGCGGGCGTTGCGCGGCCGCGCCTTCGAGACGAACAGCTTCAACTGATTGGTGATCTTGCCCATCCGCTCCGTCAGCGAGGCGATCGCTTCCAGATTCTCCCGCGCCGCCGCCTGATCGCCGCGTTCGATCAGGACGCGTGTGTTGTCGGAGAAACTGCGCAGCGCGGCGAGCGGCTGATTCAGCTCGTGCGTGATGCCGGCCGCCATCTGGCCGAGCGCGGCGAGCTTGCTTGCCTGGATCAGCTCGTCGTGCGCGGCGCGCAAATCCTGCTCGGCGCGCGTGCGCTCGCTCACCTCCTTCGTCAGTTGCGCGTTCGCCTCTGACAGATCGGCAGTGCGCTCGGCCACGCGCTGGTTCAGTTCGGCATAGGCCGTTTGCAGCAATTCGCGGCTGCGGATCATGTCGCGCACGCGCACGCGCCGCATGCGCCAGTAAAACGCCAGCAGGCAGAGCGACACGAACACGAGCCCCGTCACGATCGCGGCCGTGCGCGCGGCGCTCTCGACAGGATCGAGCGGCGCCATCGTGATCAGTTGCCAGTCGGGTTCGCCGATCGAACGGCGCGTCGCAAGGAAGCTCGGCGGATTGCGCCCGCCGCCGATGCGCACGATCTGCGCATCGCCTTCGAGCGTCTTCACAATGGTCATCGGCAGCGGCTCGATCGTCTTTTGCGCGTACTGACGCGCGGCGAACACGGACGCCTCGATGTTCTTCGGCAGCGGCCGCACCGCGTGATATTTCCACGCCGGCACGGAGGAGAGAAAAATCACGCCGTGATCGTCGGTGACGATGAGCGGCTCGACCGCATCCGCACCCTGCAGCCATTCGAGGTTGAGCTTCACCACCGCCACGCCGACGATCGCGCGCGTACCTTCGCGATAAACCGGTTGCGAGATGTAATACCCCGGCTCGCGCGACACCGTGCCGAGCCCGAAGAAACGGCCGGTGTGGCCTTGCGTCGCGTCGATGAAATAAGGGCGAAATTGATATTCCGAGCCGACGAAGCTGTCCGGCTGCAGCCAGTTGCTGGCGGCGACGCACACGCCGTTCGCCCGGATGATGTAGGTGACGGTCGCGCGGGCACGGCCGTTCAGGTCGTCGAGATAGCGGTTCGCGCGTTCCGTGTTGCGCGGCGTTGGATCGGTCAGGACATCCTGCACGATCGGATGGCGCGACAGCAGGTACGGCAGATATTCGTAACGGTCGAGCGTGCTCTTGAGCGTGCCTGTCGTGCGATCGACGCGGGCCGCGGCGTTGCGCCGCAAGTCGTCGATGCCGCGCTGCCATGCGATGTTCCAGGTGAGCGCGCAGGCCGCCACGAGCGCGGCGGCGAGCGCGAGGAACACGAGCAAACGGCGCGTCACGTGTGCGGTTTCCGGGAGAGGGGATTGCGCGATTGTGGCATAGGAGCCGTCCGAAAACGGACGCGGCGAAGCATCCGTGATCTGATGCTTCGCCGCTTTCATTGCCGTGTCGTCCGGTTTTTTAGTGCTGTTTCAGCGGAACGGGTTCCTCTTCCGTATCGGCCACCGGGTTGCCGGACAGCGCGTTACGCATCTTGTTGCGATCGAGTTCCTTCTCCCATGCCGACACGACGACCGTCGCCACGCCGTTACCGACGATGTTCGTCAGCGCGCGGCATTCGCTCATGAAGCGGTCGATGCCGAGAATCAGCACCATGCCGGCGAGCGGGATCGTCGGCACGACGGCGAGCGTTGCGGCGAGCGTGATGAAGCCCGCGCCCGTCACGCCGCTCGCGCCCTTCGACGTCAGCATCGTCACCGCGAGGAGCGTCAACTGCTGCGTCCAGGTGAGATCGGTGTTCGTCGCCTGCGCGATGAAGAGCACGGCCATCGTCATGTAGATGTTCGTGCCGTCGAGGTTGAACGAGTAGCCGGTCGGCACCACGAGACCCACCACCGAGCGCGAGCAGCCGAGCTTTTCGAGTTTCAACATCAGTTGCGGGAGCGCCGCTTCCGACGAGCTCGTGCCGAGCACGATCAGCATCTCTTCCTTGATATACGAGATGAAGCGCAGAATGTTGAAGCCCACCACCTTCGCGATCGAGCCGAGCACGACGACCACGAAGATGATCGACGTCAGATAGAACGTGCCGATCAGCTTCAGCATCGGCACGAGCGAGCCGATGCCGTACTTGCCGATGGTGAACGCCATCGCGCCGAACGCGCCGATCGGCGCAAGCTTCGTGATGATGCCGACCATGCCGAACAGCACGCCCGACAAGCCTTCGATGAACGTCGTCACCACGCGGCCCCGATCGCCCAGGTGCGCGAGCACGGCGCCGAACAGAAGCGCGATCAGCAGGATCTGCAGGATTTCGCCCTGCGCGAACGCCGACACGAGCGTATCCGGGATGATGTGCATCAGGAAATCGACCGTCGACTGGCCGTGCGCCTTCGCGGCGTAGGATGCGACCGCCTTGCCGTCGAGCGTCGCCGGATCGACGTTGAAGCCGGCGCCCGGTTTCAGGATGTGCGTCGCGGCGAGGCCGATCACGAGCGCGAAGCTCGAGACGATCTCGAAGTACAGCAGCGCCTTGCCGCCGACGCGCCCGACCTTCTTCATGTCCTCCATGCCGGCGATACCGGTCACGACGGTACAGAAGATGATCGGCCCGATCACCATCTTGATGAGCTTGATGAACCCGTCGCCGAGCGGCTTCATGTCGGTGGCGAAGGTGGGATAGAAGTGTCCGAGCGCGATACCGACAGCGATGGCGATCAGCACCTGCACGTACAGGACTTTGTAGAAGGGTTTTTTCGTCACGATGGTTCCAGGCAAATTTCAGGCAGTTGGCAAGGGAAGCCGGTGGCGAGCCGCGAGAAGCGCGAGGAGCGTCGGTACTTTGAGAGGAGCACCATGAAACGCGCCGCGAGCAGCAGCCAGGCCGCTACGACGACGGATTCAAGGGCGTTTCGAGGGATTGGGATGCATCGCTTGTCTCCTTTGGCTTTTTATGGAGCGGCCTTGCGGGCCACGCTTATACATTGCAAGGTCGATGCCAGTTTTTGTTTTGGCTAAACGATTGAATCTAATGGGGTTTTTGCGCTCTCCCCTGATCTCCCATCCGGCTTTCCGGAATTCAGGAAATACGCCGTCCGGCGTTCCGGACAGCCTGCGGGTTTTCCCTTAGAGCCTTTGTCTACGGGGTTTCCCGAGGTTTTCAGACAGTTTTAAGATGTGCTGAACCCGATTAGCAATCCAGCGACCCGGAAAACAAAAAACCCACGTTGCCGTGGGTTTTCTTTAGAACCGAAAGCGAGGTTTCTTAAACCACGCCCGCGTCGTGCGCCTGCTGATCCGCGTGATAGCTCGACCGCACCATCGCGCCGACTGCCGCGTGCGTGAAACCCATCTCGTACGCCGCTTCCTCGTACATCTTGAAGGTATCGGGATGCACGTACGAACGCACCGGCAAATGGTGCTCCGACGGCTGCAGATACTGCCCGATCGTCAGCATGTCGACGTTGTGCTCGCGCAGGTCGCGCATCACCTGAAGGATTTCGTCCTCCATTTCTCCAAGACCGACCATCAGCCCGGATTTCGTCGCGACCTCCGGATGCAGCGCTTTGAAGTCCTTCAGCAGCTTCAGCGAATGGTGATAGTCCGACCCCGGACGCGCTTCCTTATAAAGACGCGGCACCGTTTCGAGATTGTGGTTCATCACATCGGGCGGAGCGGCGGTCAGGATGCCGATCGCGCGATCCAGTCGTCCGCGGAAGTCCGGCGTCAGGATTTCGATACGCGTTTGCGGCGAATGCTCGCGGACTTGCCGAATGCATTCGACGAAGTGCGCTGCGCCACCGTCGCGCAGATCGTCGCGATCGACGCTCGTGATCACCACGTACTTCAGCTTCAGCGCACCGATCGTGCGGGCGAGGTTCAGCGGTTCGTCGGCGTCGAGCGGATCGGGACGGCCGTGCCCGACGTCGCAGAACGGGCAGCGGCGCGTGCACTTGTCGCCCATGATCATGAACGTCGCGGTGCCCTTGCCGAAACATTCGCCGATGTTCGGGCAACTCGCTTCCTCGCACACCGTGTGCAGGTTGTGCTCACGCAGGATCTGCTTGATTTCGTAGAAACGCGAGCTGCCGGTCGCGGCTTTCACGCGAATCCACTCGGGCTTCTTCAGTTTTTCGATCGGGACGATCTTGATCGGAATGCGCGCCGTCTTGGCCTGCGCCTTCTGCTTGGCGGTGGCGTCGTAGGCGGCGGGGGCGGGCGTTGCGGGCGTTGCGGGCGTTGCGGAGGTTGCAAGAGCGCCAGCGAGATTTCCGGTTGCGTCATTCATTCGGTCGATCCATTCAGACGGTCAGGCCGTTCTGCGGTTGAGCGGCGCCACTCGGAACGCCGTCGATTTGGTAGGTAAGCCGTTCAGCGAGACGCCCGGCCACTTCATGCCAGTCGGCCGCGACGCCGAGCGTCGCCATGTCGACTGTTTCGAGTCCCGCGTAGCCACATGGATTGATCGCCAGAAACGGCTGCAGATCCATCTTCACGTTCAGGCTCACGCCGTGATAACTGCAGCCATTTCGAATCTTCAGACCCAGCGCGGCGATTTTCGCGCCTTCGTGCAGATGGGCGTCCGGGCTTGTCGCACGGTCGTTTTCGAACGGTCGTGAGACGTAGATGCCGGGCGCGCCAGCCTTACGATCAGTCGCCAGATTATACGCCGCAAGCGTTTCGATCACGGCCTCCTCGATCCGACGCACGAGTTCGCGCACCATCAGCTTGCGGCGGCGCAGGTCCAGCAGCAGGTACGCGACGACCTGTCCCGGGCCGTGGTACGTGATCTGCCCGCCGCGATCCACCTTGACAAGCGGGATGCCGCTATCGGCGACCAGAAGATGCGCGGGATCGCCCGCGAGACCGAGCGTGAACACCTGCGGATGCTCGACGAGCCAGATTTCGTCGGGCGTGTCAGGCGCGCGGGCGTCGGTGAACGCGCGCATGGCGTCGAAGCTTTGGCCGTAGGGTTCGAGGCCGCGCCAGCGCAGCGTCACGGGATGCTCGCCGGAGCCGATGAGGCTCGCGGCGGCGAGATGGGGATGAAGCGGGGAGTCAAGCGTCGTGGCGGGCATGGTCCCGGTAGTTTACCGAAATCGCGTGTTGCCCGCCGCGCCTTGGTATATCGCTCAGACCGTTCTCCAGCCGGAGCGGAAGCGTTCAACGAGCCGGTCGAACGAATGCGCGAGCCAGGTGGCGGCGCGCTGGTCGGGGCGCGGGCAAATCGTGAAGACGACTTGCGCGGCCCTGTCGCCATCGACGCTCAACCACAGCCGCTCGCGCTGGCGAAGCTTGAGCTTGTCGCCGGGGACGAGCCAGTAGTCCTCGATGTCGTTGCTGCGCGTCGCCCAGACGGCGGCGCCCTGGACCTTCAGTTGCGTGCTGCGGCCGATGCGCATCGGCACCGTTTCGCCGGGCTTGATTTCGAACGTGACGCTTGTGGAAATTTCTCGCATGATCGACTCCGCCAAAGTTGGTTTCGATGGCTACAATCGTAGGCGCGGCAAGGGGTTACGCAAAACGAGCAATTTTCACGGCTATGTGAGGTAAATTAGCTAAGCTCCGGTCTTTCAGGTTAGCCAAACTCAACACTCATGGATCTCCGCCAACTCCCCGCCCTCAACGCCTTGCGTGCCTTCGAAGCCGCCGCGCGCCACGAAAGCTTCTCCCGCGCCGCCGACGAACTTTTCGTCACGCACGGCGCTGTGAGCCACCAAGTTCGCGCGCTCGAAGCCGAGCTCGGCGTACCGCTCTTCGCCCGCGATGGCAAGCGCGTGCGTCTCACAGACGGCGGCCGGCAATACGCCGCCGAAGTCCGCGCCGCGCTCGTCACGCTTGCCGAAGCCACGCGTCAGGTGCGCTCAGGCGATCGCGACCGGCGGCTCGTCGTATCGATGCTGTCGTCGTTCTCGGCGCGTTTCGTGACGCCGCGTGTCGGCGGTTTCATCGAAAAACATCCGGAAATCGACCTCGAACTGCTGTCGACGAACGCACTCACCGATTTCACCCGCGACGACGTGGATGTAGCGATTCGCTTCGGCTTCGGCAAATACCCAGGCTTACACGCTGAAAAGCTGCTTGATGAGGTTTTTTTCCCCGCATGTTCGCCGAAGTTCAACGGAGGCAAGCTCCCGCGCGCGCCCGCCGATCTCGCGAACACACCGCTGCTGCGCTCCAACGACGAACTGTGGCGCCCGTGGTTCGACGCCGCCGGACTCACGGAAATGCCCGAGCCGAAACGCGGCGTCTTGTACGAGGATTCGTCGAATTTGCTGCAGGCGGCCATCGACGGCCAGGGGATCGCGCTCGTGCGCCGCTCGCTCGCGATGCATGAAATCGTCGCGGGGCGGCTCGTGCGGCTTTTTGCAATCGACGGGCCGAGCCCGTGGACCTATTTCTTCGTCTGCCCGCCCGCCTTGCTGAAGGCGAAGCGGGTGCAGGATTTTCGCGCGTGGATTTTCGACGAAGCCGAGCAGTTCAAGCGCATCTACGAATGCACACCGGCCGCGTGCGATGCGCCCGTCGCGCAGGTCAGAGCACTACCTTGACCATCGGATGGCCGGTGAGCGCGCGGTAGATGTCGTCGAGATGGGCGCGGCTTTGCGCGCGCACGGTGACGGTGAGGCCGGTGTAGTTGCCGCCGGACGACGGTCGCGTCTCGATGCGCGTCACATCGAATTCGCCGTCGTACTCGCGGATCACGGTGACGATCGCATCCTGAAATTCGGGATGCGACTTGCCCATCACCTTGATCGGGAAATCGCAGGGGAAATTGAACAGGTCGTCGGCGGTTTGGGGGGTGGCTGGTTTCTCGGGGGTCGTCATGGCTTTCTCCTTCACTCGGCGCGTGCGCTGAACTGCCTCAGTTCGCGCGCCTTCGCCCGCTGGTAGGCGTCATACAGAGCAGCATAGACCGCGCCGGGCTGACCGTCGCCGACCGGCGCGCCGTCCAGCACGGTGATCGGCATCACTTCCTTCGTCGCCGAGCTGATCATGATTTCGTCGGCGTCGCGCAGTTCGGCTTCGGTGATCTCGCGCTCCTCGAACGCAATGCCCGCCTCGAGCGCCAGTTCCTCGACCAGCGCATAGCGGATGCCTTCGAGAATCCGCGGCCCGCGCGGCGCGCCGAAGAGCTTGCCGCTCTTCACGATCCACACATTCGACGACGATCCTTCCGTCAGCAGGCCGTCACGCAACTGGATGGTTTCGAGCGCGTCGTTTTCGGCGGCGTGCTGCGCCATCAGCACGTTGCCGAGCAGTGAAATCGATTTGATGTCGCAATGCAGCCAGCGCTTGTCCTCGGCGGTGACGGCGCGCGCGCCCTGCGCGCGGCTTTCGGCGCTCGGAAATGTGAGCGGATTGACCATTACGAAGACGGTCGGCGTGATATCGGCCGGGAACGCATGACCGCGACGCTTCGCCACACCGCGCGTCACGTGGAGATACACCAGCGCGTCGCCTTCGCCCTTGTTCGCGTCGATCGCCTGGTTGATCAGCGCGCGCCAGCCGGCGTCGTCGAAGGGATTGTGGATGCGAATCTTGCCGAGGCTGCGCGTGAGCCGCGCCAGATGCTGCGTAAGGCGGAACGGCGCGCGGCCGTCCGGCGTGGCGTATAGCGGCACGACTTCGTACACGCCGTCACCGAAGATAAAGCCGCGATCGAGCACCGGAATGCGCGCTTCGGAAAGCGGGCCCCACTCGCCGTTCAGATAAACGATGGGGTCGAGTTCATGGCTCATCGCGACGGTTCCTCTTTAAGACTTGCGCTTGTCCCACCACAGCAGCGCCGAATCCCACAGGCGCCCGACGATGCCCGCCTCCGGCACGTCCTGCAACGCGACGAGCGGGAACTGCGCGACTTCCTTGCCGTCCGCCATCATCTTGACAGTGCCGATCTGCTGGCCTTTCTTGACCGGCGCGGTGATCAGCGCGTTATGCGTGACCGACGGCTTCACCTTCTCGCCCATGCCCTTCGGCACGGTGACGTACTGGTCGGTCGTCACGCCCGCCTTCACGGTGTTCTCGGCGCCCTTGTAGATGCGCGGCGACTCGATCACCTGATCCGCCTTGTAGAGCCGCACCGCGTCGTAGGCCGTGTAGCCGTAGTTCAGCATCTTCAGGCTGTCCTGCACGCGGTTGTGCTCTTTCGGCTCGCCCATCATCACCGCGACGAGGCGCCGGCTCGAGTCGGGCACGCCGGTCAGCGGACGCTTCGAGGTCGCGATCAGGCAGTAACCGGCCGCTTTCGTATGGCCGGTCTTCAGGCCGTCGACGGTCGGATCGAGCCACAGCAGGCGGTTGCGGTTCGGCTGCTTGATCTTGTTGTACGTGAAGTCGCGCACCGAGAAGATGTCGTAGTACTCGGGGAAGTCACGGATCAGGCGCGTCGACAGCACGGCGAGGTCGCCCGCGGTCGTGTAGTGCTGCGGATCGGGCATGCCGTTGACGTCGGCGAAGTGGGTGTTCTTCATGCCGATGTTCTTCGCCGCCGCATTCATCAGCGTGACGAAGTTCGTCTCGCTGCCGCCGACGAGTTCCGCGAGCGCGATCGCCGCGTCGTTGCCCGACTGCACGATCATGCCGTAGACGAGATCGTGCACGGTCACCGGCTTGTTCGCCTCGACGAACATGCGCGACTCGTCGGTGCGAACGCGGCGCACGGCCTCGCTCGGCATGACGGTCTGGTCCATGTTGATCTTCTTCGACTTCAGCGCGTCGAATACAAGATATGCGGTCATCAGCTTCGTGAGCGACGCGGGCTCCGAGCGCTCGTCCGGGTTGCCGGAGGCGAGCACCTGGTTGCTCGTGGCATCGACGAGGACCCACGAACGCGCGGTCACGTCGGGCGGCGGCACTTGCGCGAAGGCGCTCGCGGCGGCCAGCGTGGCGGGCAGGACGATGGCGGCGGTGATCGCGCGGGTCAGAGCGCGTTGACGTGATTCAGCTACGGAGAAGGACAGGCCGGAAGGGGAAAAGCGCATAGGATCGGGTCGGCAGAAAAGGCATCGGCGCTTCGTCGGGGTCGATGTCGAACGGCGAAGCGCAGGTTGAACAGGCAGACCGTCGGGCCGGTCGGGCGCGTTGTTTCGTTGGATGCAGCGCGGTCGAAAGCCGCGGGCGCAGCGAAAAGGCGCTCGTTGGACAGACGGCCGCGCGATCGGTTCTCAAGCGGCGCAGCGGCGGCGCCGTGCGCTAAAGCGATCGCTGAACGGTCAGGTTGCAGCGCAAAAGTCTGCGCCATTATACGCGTCGCGCGATGCGCTTTCGCCTCTGAAATGGTCAGTTACCGCGTGTTTCGGCGCTTCGCAGGCCTTCGATTCGCTTGGCGCCGGAAACGCCTCAGCGCCACGCGTCGACGATCACGCGCTTGAGAATATGCAGCTTGCGATGAAAGAAATGCTCGCCGCCCGGAATCACGACGACCGGCAATTCCTGCGGCCGCGCCCAGTCGTAGACCGACGCGATCGGCACGGTTTCGTCGACTTCGCCGTGGATCACGAGCGTGGTGTCGGGCACTTCGGCGACTTCCCAGCGGCTCGCCGCCGTCCCGACGAACACCATCCGCTCGATCGCCTGACCTTCGTCTCGCAGTTTCTTGGCCACATGCGACAGCACGAACGTGCCGAACGAAAAGCCCGCGAGCACGAGCGGCGTATCAGCTTGGCCCGGCTGCGCGCGCATGTGGGCGATCACGGCGAGCAGGTCGTCGCGTTCGCCGATGCCGTTGTCGTGCTCGCCGCCCGTCTGCCCGACGCCGCGAAAATTCGAGCGATACGTCGTGTAGCCGAGCTGCACGAAGGTGCGCGCGAGCGTCTGCGCGACCTTGTTGTCCATCGTGCCGCCGAAGAGCGGATGCGGATGCGCGACGAGCACGATGCCGCGCGGCGTGCCTTCGGCGCGATCAAGCGCGACTTCGATCTTGCCCACCGGGCCGTCGATCAGGAATTTTTCGGTTTGCGCGTTCATCGGTCGGTCGCGTTTTCGGGGTCAGGCAGGTTCAGGCCGGCTGGTCGATCAAAAGGCGCTCGACGATCTTGCCGTTCGCCAGATGCGAATCGACGATCTCGTCGATGTCGGTTTCGTCGACGTAGGTGTACCACGTCCCTTCCGGATACACGACGACGACCGGCCCCAGTTCGCATCGATCCAGACACCCCGCCTTGTTGATGCGCACCTTGCCGTCGCCCGCGAGGCCGAGCTGCTTCACGCGCTTTTTCGCATGCTCCTGCATCGCCTGCGCGTTGCAGTTCGCGCAGCTCTGGCGCGGTGCGTCCGGCTCGCGCTGGTTCAGGCAGAAAAACACGTGGTACTTGTAGAAGGAATCCATGAGGGTCGGCAAAAAAGTGTGTCGGCCGATTATAGCGACCGATGCCGATCGCTGTCGGCGCGCCGCCGGGCGAGCCACGCGCGCTCCGCAACCGACGCGAGCCAGCCGAGCGCCGCATACGGCCAGACCCACGCGAGCCAGTGCGCGAGGCCGTTGAAGTGCAGGTAGCGACCCTGACGCCAGTCGGCCACGACGATGTCGAAGTACGGATTCACCGGCAGCAGGTTCGCCAGCACGAGCGCGACGACCAGCGCCGCGCCCGCGAGCCCGGCGCGCAACGCGCGCGGCAGCGAGAGCGAGAGCATCGCGGCCAGCGTGCCGATCGCGATGCCTTCGAGGGCGCCGTCGGTTGCCCAGTCGAAGGTCAGGCCCGCGCGCGATTGCAGGAACGAAGCGCCCGCCTTCGCGCCGAGCGTCGCGGCGAGCAGGCCGAGCATCAGCCGCACGCGCGGTGCGCGCTCGCGCATGCGCAACGTTGCGAGCACGAGCGCGGCGAACAGGTTGCACGAGGTGATCAGCGCTTCCCAGGAATCGTCGGGAAGGAACTCGGCGAAGTCGTCGATCCAAGTGCCGATGTCCCACGCGGCGGGCGTCCAGGCGAGGATCGCGTCCTGCATCGACGGATCGAGGCCGTCCCACAGGACGCGCGGCAGGTCGCCGGCGCCGAACAGGAACGGCGCGGGGAACATCGTTGCGAACGGCCAGAGCGCGGAGAGGCCGAGCACGTAGGCGGCATCGCGTTCGAACCAGGTGAAGCGGATGCGCCGCAACAGGCCGCGATCGAGCAGCATGCTCGTGGCGGGCGCGGCCAGCACGCCGCCGATCAGCGCGCCGAGCGCGTTCGCCGCAAGATCGAGGTTCGACGCGACACGCGTCGGCAGATAGGTCTGAATCGATTCCATCGCGCCCGACAACAGCGCGCCGCCGATAAACGCCGCCCCCACCGCGAGCGCACCGCGCCAGCGCGGATACAGCGCGAGCACGATCAGCGCGCCGAGCGGCATATAGCCGAGCACGTTCGTGACGACGTCGAACGCCGTCACGTACTGAGGGATCGGATCGGTGAGAAACGCGAACGGCCCGAGGCCGAGCGAGCGCCAGCCGGAGAACGGGTACAGCGACCCGTAGATGACCAGCGCCGCATACACCGCAAGCGCCTGCCGCGCGAACATCGACGGGCGGCGCTGCCACTGCTTGATCGTCATCGGTGGCCCGGCCGCTCCGTGGCGCTGTGCAGCGGCGTCATTGCGACGCGACGAGCGGCTGCACGCCGAGCCAGGTGGTCATCTGCGCGATGAGGTCGTCGGACGCGGCGGCGAGCGCCCGCGCGCCGCCGGCGGCATCGCCCGTGTAGGCCGGCGCGCGCGCCATGAACGTGCGCTGGCCGATCACGCGGCCCTGCTGCGACAAGGTCGCGCGCGCGGAGACAAGCGCGTGGCTCTCGTCGGGCGCGTCGAACACCTGCTCGAAGCCCGTCAGCTCGACTTCGAGCAGCGGCGCGCGCACGGTATCGGCGCCCGTCAGCACTGGGCCGCGCGCCGAAAGCGCCGCGCGCAGGCGTTGCGTGAGCAGTTGGGCGGGCGGCATCGTCCAGTGGCTGTTCGAATAGCTGCCGGTGCGCTGCGCATCGGCGTATTGCAGACGGTAGATGAACGCGTCGGAATCGAGATCGCGCGGGGCGTGCACGCCGATCACCTTCATCGGCGGCATCGCGCCCGGCGTGCCGATCTGCGGCGGCGCGCCGAGGTCGTAGCGGATATTCGAGACGGCGGCCGGCGGCCCCGACGCGCAGCCGGACAGCGCGGCCACGGCAAGCGCGAACATCGCGAAGGGAAGACCGCAGCGCCGCGGCAGCGAGCGCAAGCCGCGCATCGCGTCGAAATTCATGGGTGGCATCACAGTTCCTTGTCTTCGATGCGTGAAACGTCAAACTCCGGCGTGAAAGACAGAATTCGCGAGAGTTTTCAAACTTTAGCGCGCTAAATTTTAAGGCAAACTCACTGAACGCTCTTAATTGCACTAACGAACGGCCTTCGCGCACCTATTGGCCAGCTTTCACCGGCCAGCGGAAGCCCGGCTCGCCTGGGCCCGGCGCCTGCACCGGCGCGCCGAACAGCACGCTGCGCGGGTTTGTGCTGAACGTGTCGGCGGCGCGGTCGATCGAGCGCGCGGCGCTGCTGACGTCGTCGGCGAGCGAATTGACGTGCGGCAGCGTCTCGTAGCCGACGCGCGCCGAAAGCTCCCGCAGCGAGTCGTTCATGTCGGCGAGCGCGACGCCCGCCTGCTGCGCCGCCGCGCCCGCCTTGTTCATATTCGACACGAACGGCCCGTCCGGCCGGTTCAGGCTCTGGATCAGCACGTTGGTGGACGCGAGCGCCTTGTCCAGTTGCGTGAGCGTTGCGGGCAAGCGCGCGGTCGCAGGGCCGACCTGGCTTGCGAGCGTCGCGATGCCGTCGGCCGCGCCGCGCAGGCTCTTCGACGTGCGCATGAGTTCGTCGCGCACGTCGTCGGAGAGGAATTTGTCGGCGTCGTCGGCCAGGCGTTCGAACTTGCGCAAAATGACGTCGCCGCGCTGCTGCAACTGGTCAAAGATACCCGGGCGCATCGGCACTTCCGCCACGTCCTTCGCCGACGAAGGCAAATCGCGCGTGTCCTTGCCGGTGTCGTCGAGCTGCACGAACGCGATGCCCGTCACGCCCTGGAAGCCGAGCGTGGCGTAGGTGGAATGCGTCATCGGCGCGTTTTTGTCGACAAGTATGCGGATGCGGATCTGCCCCGGATGCGACCGGTCGAATCTGATCGACTCCACCTTGCCCACGCCGAGCCCGCGATAACGCACGGCGGCATCGGTGAAGAGGCCCGTCACGTTGGTGCGCGCGATCAGGTCGTACGGCACGCGTACCGTGCGGTCGACGTTGAAGAAAAACACCGTGATCGCGATCGCCGCGACGAGGCCGATGGTGAAGAGGCCAGCCCAGAACGCATGGGATTTGTTTTCCATCGACAGGTTCCTTTTCCTTTTGCGCGTGTTATTTCAACTGCAGCGGCGCTTCTTCCAGCGCCACCGCTGGCAGCCGCGCGCGTCGCTCGAACGGCAGCGCCTGCAGCGCGCGGCGTCCGCGCCGGCCGAGAAAATACTCGCGGATGAACGGATGATCGACCGCCACCGCCTCTTCCACGGGCGCCGCGACCAGCACGCGCCGGTCGGCAAGCACGGCGACGCGCGTCGAGAGCGCGACCATTGTGTCCAGATCGTGCGTGACCATCACGACCGTCAGTCCGAGCGCGCGATGCAGCGTCGCGATCAGGTCGACGAATTCGTCGGAGGCCTTCGGGTCGAGGCCAGCGGTCGGTTCGTCGAGAAAGAGCAGTTCCGGCTCGAGTGCGATCGCCCGCGCGATGCCCACGCGCTTGATCATCCCGCCCGAAAGTGCCGCCGGCATCTTGCTCGCGTGCTTGCACGACAGCCCGACCATTTCGAGCTTGAGCATCACGAATTCGCGGATCAGGTCCTCGGGAATCTTGCCGAGCTCGCGAAACGGCTGCGCGATGTTGTCGTACACCGACAGCGACGAAAAAAGCGCGCCCTGCTGGAACATCATCCCGGAGCGCGTGCGCAGGATGCGCGCGGTTTCTTCGTCCATGTTCGCCCACTCTTCGCCGAGCACGCGGATACGCCCCGACGTCGGCGATTCGAGGCCGAGCATCTGGCGCACGAGCGTCGTCTTGCCGGAGCCCGAGCCGCCGAGCAGCGCGACGATCTCGCCGCGCCGCACCTGCAGGTTCAGATGCTCGTGAATGACGGTGCGCCCGTAGCGCTTCGTCACGTCCTCGCATTCGATCACCGGCTCCGCGATGACGGGCGGCGGCTGGTGGCGAATGGCGGTGGCGAGTGTGGTCGACATCAGAGCCCCACGTTCTGGAAAAGGATCGCGAACACGGCGTCCGCGAGAATCACGATCGTGATCGACGTGACCACCGACGTGGTCGTGCCCTCGCCGAGACTCTGCGAATTCGCCTTGATGCGAAAGCCGAAGTGGCACGCAGCGAGCGCGATCAGCATGCCGAACACCATACCCTTGCCGAGGCCGATCCACAGGTTCGTGATCGGCACGACGCTCGGCAGCGAGCGCACGAAGAACGAAAAGTCGATCTGCAGCACAAACTTCGCCGCGAGCGCGCCGCCCGTCAGCGCGATGACGTTGGTCCACATGACGAGGAGCGGCATCGCGATGCCGAGCGCGATCACGCGCGGCAACACGAGGCGCAGGCCGTGCGGGATGCCCATGACCTGCATCGCGTCGAGTTCCTCGGTCACGCGCATTACGCCGATCTGTGCGGTGATCGCCGATCCCGAACGCCCCGCGACGAGAATCGCCGAGAGCACCGGCCCGAGCTCCCGAATCACCGAGAGCCCCAGAATGTTCACGATGTACTGGTTCGCGCCGAACGTGCGCAGTTGCTGCGCGGAAAGGTAACTCAGCACGATGCCGATCAGGAACGCGACGAGCGCCGTGATCGCGAGCGCCTGGGTGCCGGCGCTATAGATATTGGCGGAGATTTCGGTCCACGGGATGCGTTTCGGACGGCGCACAATGCCGATCAGGTCGAGCATGAAGCCGCCGAACATCGCGATGCCGCCGTACAGGTGCTCGAAGAACGAGAACAACAAGAGGCCGAAGCGCGTGACGAAAGTCGAGCGATCGACGGGTTCGGGTTCTTCGCGCTCGGCGTCGAGCAGCGCGACGCGCTGAAAAATCTCGCGCTGCGTATCAGAGAGCGCGACGACGGCGGGCATCCGGCGGCCCCAGATACGCCACAGCGCCTGCCCGCCGACGTGATCCAGCCGCTCGATCGACAGCAGGTCCCAGTTGGGAATCGCTTCCCGGCCGATTGCGCGGAGCCGCCGCGTCACGCCGCCTTTGGAGCGGTCGCGCGCGAGCGCAAGCGCCGTCCACTGGCCGGAAAGCCGGACCACCTTGCCTTGCTGACCGGATTCCACTCGCAAGCGGGGCGGCGTGTCGAAGTTCAAGGATGGGTTCGCCTAGGGAAAGGGAGAGCCCATTGTAACGAAAGGTTGATGCGTTCAAATGGCTTATGCAGCCGGAATCGCCCGCCAGTGTTGGCGTGCGGCGGCGGCCCGCTACAATGGATCCATGAACTCATCACATTCCACCTTTCCGCTCGACGCCGCCTGGCGTATCGACCGCGAACGGCTCGAAGCGCTCCTCGTGCGGCCGGTGCGCGGCTGGCCGGTCGATATCGTCGATGAGACGGGGTCCACCAACGCCGACCTCATGGCGCAAATGAAGGAACTGCCGCGCGAGCGGTCGTCGCCGACGTTGGCGCCGCTCGTTCGTGCCGCTTATTCGCAGACGGCGGGGCGTGGCCGGCGCGGGCGTCCGTGGGTCGCGCAACCGGGCAACGCGCTCCTGTTTTCGATTGCGTGCGTGCTGCCGCGGCCTATCGAAGGGCTCGCGGGATTGAGCCTCGCGATCGGCACCGGCGTGATCGATGCGCTCGGCCAATTGCCGCTGTCGGCATCGGCGAGACTCGCGCTGAAATGGCCGAACGACGTGCTGATCGACGACGGCAAGCTCGCCGGCATCCTCATCGAGACCGCCTGGAACACACCGCAGGCGACGGCGGTCGTGATCGGCATCGGCATCAACCTGCACGGCGCGGCGGAGCTGGCGGCGCAAGTCGAGGAAGCGAACCGGCTAGGCAGCGGTAATTTGCCCGCGCCGGGCAATCTGCCGGCGTCGCTGTCGCGCGCGTGGCCGGGCGCCAATCTCACCGACACCCTCGCCGCGCTGCTGAACGCGCTAGACGCGACGCTCACGCGCTTCGCCGCCAAGGGTTTTCGGCCGTTCCGGCAGCCTTGGCTCGCGGCGCACGCGTATGCGGGTCGCGAAGTCGTGCTGCTCGAACAGGGCGTGGAGGTGGCGCGCGGCGTCGCGGCGGGCGTCGACGATCAGGGGCAGTTGCAGATCGACACGCCGGAGGGCCTGCGCACGGCCGCGACCGGCGACGTCTCGCTGAGGCTCGGGGAGCCGCGTCCGTGAGCGGCGTCGCGGCGCGCCTTCTGATCGACGCGGGCAACAGCCGGATCAAGTGGTCGCTGATCGCGGACAACGGCGCCGAGTTCGGGCGCGACGCGTTTGAACATGAAGCAGCGCCGGATTGGGCCGTCTTGCCGCAGCCCGATGGCGCCTGGATTTCGAACGTCGCGGGTGCGTCGGCGGCCGGGCGCATCGATGCGCTGATCGACTCGCGCTGGCCTGGCTTGCCGCGCACGATCGTTCGCGCGCAGGCGCGCCAGTGCGGCGTCACCAATTGCTATGAAGAACCGTCGAGCCTGGGCAGCGACCGCTGGTGCGGCCTGATCGGCGCGCGCGCCGCGTTTCCCGGCGAAAACCTGCTGATCGCGACCTTCGGCACGGCGACGACGCTCGAAGCCCTGAGCGCCGACGGCACGTTCACCGGCGGCCTGATCGCGCCGGGCTGGTCGCTGATGATGCATTCGCTCGGCACGCACACCGCCCAGTTGCCGACGCTCGATGCCGCCGCCGCCCGCAGCGCGCTCGGCGCGACGCGCAGCCTGTTCGCGAACAGCACGCGCGCCGCGCTCTCGGCGGGATGCCTGCTCGCGCAGGCGGGACTGATCGAGCGCGCCTGGCAGGATCTGCGCGCCGACTGGCAGGCCGACGTGCGCCTCGTGCTCGGCGGCGGCGCGGCGAACGAAGTCGCCGGCGCGCTCGACGTGCCGCACACGCGCCATGATTCGCTCGTGTTGGCCGGACTCGCGCTGATCGCACGCGATGCCGCCGACCGCAACCTTTCCTGACGGAGCATCACATGCTGCGCTGGCTGATCGCCGTTCTCTTTCTGGCTAACTTGCTGATGTTCACTGTCGCGCGCGGCGTGTTCGGGCCGCTGCCTTCGGCGGGCGGGCGCGAGCCGCATCATCTGCTGCAGCAGGTGCGCCCCGAAACGCTGTCGACGCGGCCGCTGCGCCCCGAAGATTCCGCCGATCAACCAGTGGTCGGCGGTCCGGCGCCTGCAGCGCCGGTTCGCAGCGCACCGCTCTCGCAGTGAGCTTTGGTTCTATCCGAGCGTTCGGACTTTCCTGAGAAGCGCGGTGGTCGAGCGATCGTGCTCGAACGCGATCGCTAGCGCTTTGCCGCCCCAGCCGCGCACGAGCGCGGATTCGGCTAGCTTGTCCATGTCGTAGTCGCCGCCTTTTACGAGCACGTCGGGACGCAGCGCGCCGATCAGTTCGAGCGGCGTCGATTCCTCGAATTTCACCACCCAGTCGACGCTCTCCAGCGCCGCCAGCAACGCCATGCGATCCTCCTCGCGATTGATCGGCCGATCGTCGCCCTTGCCGAGCGTGCGCACGGAAGCATCGCTGTTCACGCCGACGATCAGCGTCGCGCCGAGCGCTTTTGCGTCAGCGAGATAGGTGACGTGACCGCGATGGAGAATATCGAAGACGCCGTTCGTGAAGACGACGGGGCCGGCGAGCGTGGGGCGGAGGGCGGCGAGGGCGTCGCGCGTGGTGAGCTTGCGTTCGAAAATGGCTGGCATCGGGGTTTCGCAGGGAAATATGGATGGGCGGATTTTGCCATGTGGCGGGTCGAGGCTTGCTCTCCGTCGCAGATCGATAATCCGCTCAGAATCTGCTCACCCGGCCGAATCCGCTCATATCCGCTCAAAATATTGAGTATCCGCTCATATTTGCTTATTATCTGCTCACCACAAACCAGTTTTGAGCTGATACATGAGCGGATTGTCTCCTGCGACCGTCCTCGTCGCTATCCAGCGGCTGGCGCACACCGGCCACCCGGAGGTCACCTCAAGCGAGGTCGCCCGCGCGACGCAGGGAAGCTTAGCGACTGTCCGTCGTCATTTGAACGCACTCTGCGACGGTGGACAACTCACGCGTAGCGGTCAGGCGCGGGGCACTCGCTATCGGCTGGCTGGCCGAACCGCTGCCCCGGAACAGCCTTCTGCAAATCAGCACCCGGCATGGTCACCCGCTGCAATTGAACTCGGCCGCAAACTCGACATGCCCTTGGCAGCACGCGATCCGGTTACCTACCGGCGCGACTTCGTCGAGGATTACGTGCCGAATAAGAACTGGTTGATGCCACAGGAACTGGCTGAAGCGCTCTACCGTGACGGTCGCCTGCGCGAACAACAGCCAGCGGGCACCTATGCGCGCAAGGTATTGGAGCAGTTGCTTATCGATTTGTCCTGGTCGTCCTCTCGTTTGGAGGGCAACCGCTATAGCCTGCTCGCGACCGAGGACTTGTTCAAGCGGGGGACGGCCGGCAGCGACGCCGACGCGGTCATGCTGCTCAACCACAAGACTGCGATCGAGTTTCTGGTCGATGCGGTACCGTTGCAGGGTCTCTCGACAGCGATCATCCGCAACCTGCATGCCGTTCTCATGCAGGATCTTCTCGCCGATACCGAGGCGTTGGGCGTGATCCGAAAAAAAATGGTCAACATCAGCGACACCGTCTACGTGCCGACTCAAGTGCCAAGCGTGCTCGAAGAGATGTTGGGGATCATCTTGGCGAAGGCCAGGCTCGTCAAAAATCCGGTCGAGGCCGCGTTCTTCCTGTGGGTAAATCTGGCGTATCTACAGCCATTCGAGGACGGCAACAAGCGCACCAGTCGCCTGGCAGCAAACATTCCGCTGATGCTCTACAACTGCTCGCCGTTGTCGTTTCTCGACGTCGACGCTCACGACTACGCCCAGGCGATGATGGGCGTGTACGAAATCCGGGATGTCGCGCGCGCGGTAGACCTGTTCGCGTGGACCTACCGGCGCTCGATCAAGAAGTATGTCGTCGTGATGGAATCGATGGGCGCCCCGAACCCATTGAGACTGCGGTATCGGGAGCATTTAAGCGAGGCCATCGGATTGGTGGTTCGTGACAGAAAGTCTGCGCGGGCCGCAATGGAGGAATTGGGGCTCACCGCTGATCAGGCTCCGGGCTTCCAGACGATGTTGCTCGAAGAACTGCAAAAACTGGAGGTATTCAACTGCGCAAGGTTTCGGCTGACGATGACCGCTACACAAGCGTGGATCGACGCCAACCGGCCGCACTGAGACCCGCCACCTGACGCCGCCCGGCTCACCAGCAAGCAAAAATGCTTCTATCCAAAAAAACGCCCCGGAGGTCCAAGACTTCCGGGGCGTTTCGCGAAGCAAAGCTCTACATCAACTTCTGAATGGACTTGGCGCCAACCCCTCAAGCCGGCTGTTCCGCCGATCCAGGCGCTGGCGCCGCGGCCTGCAGCCGCTGCACCACTTCCTTCCGATACCGGTTCAACTCCTGCGCCGTAGCGAACGAACGCTCGAACAGAATCGACAGGTTGTGCAGAATCCGCTCGACGACCTTCTTCTCCCAGCTATCGTCGAACCGGATCTGATCATCGAGCCAGCGCTCCAGCCATTCCGGGTCCGGCAGACGCGACTGGATCGTGTCGCGCGGGAACAGCGCCTGATTGACGTGCAGGTTCGTCGGATGCAGCGGCTTTTCCGTGCGCCGCGCCGACGCCATGAGCACGCCGATTTTCGCGAACGCCGCGCGCGCCGTGTCGCCAGCCTGCACCATCGCCTTCTTCATATAGCGCAGATACGCGCCGCCGTGACGGGCTTCGTCGCGCGAAATGGTTTCGTAGATGGCCTTGATCACCGGCTCCGTGTGCCACTCGGCGGCACGGCGATACCAGTGGTTCAGGCGGATCTCGCCGCAGAAATGCAGCATCAGCGTTTCGAGCGGCGGCGCCGGATCGAACTCGAAGCGCACCGCGTGCAACTCCTCTTCCGTCGGCACGAAGTCCGGTTTGAAGCGGCGCAGATACTCCATCAGCACGAGCGAATGCTTCTGTTCCTCGAAAAACCACACGCTCATGAAAGCGGAAAAGTCGCTGTCATGGTGATTGTCGCGCAGGAACATTTCGGTTGCGGGAAGCGCGGACCATTCGGTGATCGCGTTCATCTTGATGGTTTTCGCCTGCTCGTCGGTAAGCAGGGACGCATCGAATTTGTCCCAGGGAATGTCTTTCTCCATGTCCCAACGAACCGATTCCAGCGATTTATACAACTCCGGATACAGCATGGTGTTCATAGTCCACCCCTGATTTGCCACTTAGTGCGACGTTCTGTCTGTAGTTACCTTCGGCCCGGCGCGCACTGGCGAATACGACTTGCCGCCTGCGCGCCGAACAACCAAGCTTTCAATTTTACGCGGGAAACAGGCACCCAGACGCTATAAAACGGCAATAAGCACGCGCTCGATCAAACGACGGCGGCTTGCCCGTTGCAGGAACGCCGCATTTCGACCTCGGCGCTGCGTTATTTCTACCTGGGTGAGGAGCGAAACCTGTGCCTGGGATATGAGGAAGCGGGACCTGCCCCGCTAGTCGCGTCTGGATGGGCCGTTTGGCGCAGCATGCCCGCCTTGCATGACATGCTCGTTATAAGCGCGACGACGACGATGTTCAGGCCCTTGCGGCGAGAGTTTCGAGACCCTTTTCGAAGCCTCCAACCCCCCGCCGGACGGCGCGAAACGCTTATTGACTATAGCACGGCGGCCTGCCGCCAGGACGCGACGGTCTCATCGATCGGGGTGAGTCCGGGCACGTGTTCCACGCCGTCCGGGAGCTTGCGGCGCAGCACCGGACTGCTGCCGCCGACCCAGATTCCCACGCCCGCCGGCAGCAGGGTGCGCAGTTCGGTTAGACCGTTCGTCACGGCCTGCGCGGGCATCGCCGCAGAAAACGACAGCGCCACGACGTCGACCTTGTGCGCGGCGACGGCATCGACGATGTCGTGCAGCGGCGTCTGCGGCCCGAGGCCCAGGCATTCGCATTCCGCCAGCGAAAAAATCGCCTCTGCCATCAGGATGCCCAGCCCGTGACTCTCGCCCGTCAGCGTGGTGAGCAGCATCCGCGGCCGGCCGCCGCGCCCGCGCAGCGCATCGGAGAGCGGCCGCAGCAACGTGCGCAGCGTCACCTGCATCGCCTCGCTGAACAGGTGCTCGTGATAGACCTGCAGCGTCCCTGCCGCCCACGCATTGCCGACGCGCGCCGACAGCGGCGCCGCGACGTCGAGGACGAAGCGCTCCAGCCCGTCGCGCGTCGCGCGCTTGAGCATCTCGAAGCGGAAATCGTCGTAGGCGCCCGAGCGCAGCAGCGACACCAGCCGGTCGAGCTCGGCGTCCGGCGCGTCCTGCCCGACGCCCGACTCCTGCGCGAGTTGCTGCAGCACGTCGATCGACTGCGCGAGTACCTTGCTCGGCCGGTGTCCGGCGTCGAGCAGGCGCTTGACCAGCCGCAGCTTCGTCACCTGCTCCTGCGGATACAGGCGTTCGCCGCCCGGCGAGCGCATCGGCCGGGGGAAACCGTAGCGTCGTTCCCAGACCCGCAGCGTGTCCTTCGTCAGCCCGATCTCGTGGGCAATCGCGCCGATGCCGATGCCCGCGAGCGGCACGACAGCGTCGTCCAGGTCGCCGGCGTCGGACAACGGCTCTCCTCCGTCACTGATTTCTGGTATGTTTGTCATGGACAAAATGATCCATCGTCGAGGTTAGGCAAACTTTCTCCCTTGCCTAAATCCTTCTATTAAAAGGCTGAGACTGAAACACCTGCACTCCCATGATAGACGATTTTTTCAAAACATCATGGACAAATATTGGTCTGATATCCCGGTGCATCCGCACCGGCCGGAACTGCGTAAATCCGGGGACCGAAGCGAGAACGGAGATGCCATGCGAGTTGCAGTGATCGGAGCGGGGATTTCGGGGCTCGCATGCGCGTGGCGCCTGGCGCAAAGCGACGCCGCGATAGAAACGACGCTCTTCGAAGCGAACCGATACTTCGGCGGCCACGCCAACACGGTGGACGTCACGCTCGACGGCATCACGCATCCGGTCGATACGGGTTTTCTCGTGTTCAACGAACGCACGTACCCGAATCTCGTTGCGCTGTTCGAGGAACTCGACATTCCGACCACCGAAACCGACATGTCGTTCTCCGTTTCGCTCGCGGATCGCGCACTTGAGTGGGCGGGCACGAACCTGAACACGGTGTTCGCGCAGCGGCTCAATCTGCTGCGGCCCTCGTTCCTGCGCATGCTCGCGGACATCGTGCGCTTCAACCGCCTTGCGACTTCGATGGCGCTTGCAACGCGCGATGAAGCGTCGCCGGTCGAATCCGTCGGCGGCTTTCTGGAACGCGAGCGCTTCTCGGCTGCATTTCGCGACGGATACCTGCTTCCGATGATAGGCGCGATCTGGTCGTGCCCCGTCGCGCAAATGATGGCCTTCCCGGTCGGGACGCTCGTGCGCTTTTGCCATAACCACGGCTTGCTGCAGGTCGCGGACCGTCCGCGCTGGCGCACCGTGACGGGCGGCAGCCGCGAATACGTCGCGCGGATGCTGGCGCGCATCCCGGATGCGCGTTTGAGCGAGCCCGTTCGGTCGGTACGCCGCGTGGTGCGCGATGCGCGGCCCTCGGTGGAGATTCAAACAACAAGCGGCGTTGAAACGTTCGATCACGCCGTGCTCGCGTGTCACAGCGACGAAGCGCTATCCATGCTCGCGGATGCATCGACCGACGAGCGCGCGGTGCTGCGCACGATCCGCTATCTGCCGAACCGCGCCGTGCTGCACACCGACGCATCGCTGCTGCCCGCGCGGCGCGCCTGGTCCGCGTGGAATTACGAGAGCCGCAGCGCGGCAGGGGAAACGCACGTGTGCGTTCACTACCTGATCAATCGATTGCAGCCGCTGCCGTTCGAAACGCCTGTGATCGTTTCGCTGAATCCGGTGCGCGAGCCGCATCCCGATCGGGTGCTGCGCGAGTTCGCCTACAGCCATCCGCTCTTCGATCAACCCGCCATCGATGCTCAGCGAGCACTCCCCGCGTTGCAAGGCGAGCGAAATACGTGGTTCGCGGGGGCGTGGACAGGCTATGGCTTCCACGAGGATGGCCTGACGTCGGGGCTGGCGGCGGCGTCTCTAATCAGGCGTGCCACCGCGTCCGAACGACCGGAGCTCGTCGCATGAGCGCCTTCGAAGCCCCCGACCTGCTGCTCACCGGCCGCGTGCGGCATCGCCGTCTGCGGCCCGTGGCGAACGCGTTTTCGTATCGCGTGTTCACGGTGCGCCTGCCGCTGCGCGCGCGAGCGGCGCGTCTCGCAAGCGGCGCGGGCGACTCGCGTCTCTTCGCTCACAATCGTTTCGGCTTGTTGGGCTTCCACGACGCCGATCACGGCGACGGCGCGCAACCGGCGCTCGATTACATCGACGCGCTGCTGAAAGCGAACGGCATCGACGATGCATGCGGCGAAATTCATCTGCAGACGTTTCCGCGCGTGCTCGGCTACGTCTTCAATCCGGTGAGTTTCTGGTTCTGCGAGCGCGCGGACGGCTCGCTGCGCGCCGTGCTGTGCGAAGTCAACAACACGTTCGGCGAGCGCCATTGCTATTTGCTCGACACAGGCAGCACGATCAAAAGCGGCAGACCGCTCACGGCGCGCAAGGTGTTCCACGTGTCGCCGTTCTGCAAGGTCGAAGGCACGTACACATTCCGCTTCTTCTTCGATGAAACGCGCGGCCGCTCGCTAGCGCGGATCGATTACGACGACGCCGACGGCCCGCTCCTCGTGACCAGCATCGCGGGGAGGACGCGTGCGCTCGATGCATCGAATGTGCTGCGCGTGTTCTTCAGCTATCCGCTGATGACGATCGGCGTCGTCGCGCGGATTCACTGGCAGGCGCTGAAGTTGTTCGCGAAGCGCGTGCCGTTCGTCGGCAAGCCCGCACCGCCGCGCGCGGCGCTTTCGCGCGCGCGTGGCGAATCGGCCGGGAGGTGACGCGAGATGTCAGCGCAGCCGTCCCCCGACTCGCCATTCCGATGTCCGTTCGCCCGGCTCCGGCCGACTCTGCGCGCGCGCGATCCGGCGCGCATCGGCACGGCGGGACGCGTCGTGCTGAAGATGCTCGCCGGATTGCGCTACGGCACGCTCGATCTGCAATTGCCCGACGGCAGCGTGCGCCGTTTCGGCATCGGCAACGAGGACGGTCCGCGCGCGCGGATGATGCTGTCGAACTGGAACGTGTGCGCAGCGGTGCTCAAGAGCGGCGACACAGGTTTCGCGGAAGCATACCTGGCTGGCGACTGGCACACCGATGACCTCCGCGCGCTGCTCGACCTCATGGTGGGCAATCGGGCATCGATCGAAAGGGCTGTTTACGGCTCTTGGCAAGGACGGCTCATGCAGCGTCTTCGGCATCTGAGGCACACGAACACGAAGGCAGGCAGCCGTCGCAATATCCACGCGCACTACGATCTCGGCAACGCGTTCTACGCGCTGTGGCTCGATGAAACGCTGACCTATTCGAGCGCGCTTTTCGAAACCAGCACGCAGACGCTCGCCGACGCGCAGCATGCGAAATACCGCCGTCTGCTCGCCGAACTGCGCGTCGATGGCGGTGAACCGCATGTGCTCGAAATCGGCTGCGGCTGGGGCGGTTTCGCCGAACTCGCGGCGCGCGAATCGAACGTTCACGTCACGGGCGTGACGCTCTCGAAGGAACAGCTTGCGCACGGCGGCGCGCGCATCGCGCAGGCGGGCTTGAACGGGCGCGTCGATCTGCGCCTGCAGGACTATCGCGACATACGCGGACAGTTCGACGCGATCGCATCGATCGAAATGTTCGAAGCGGTCGGCGAACAATATTGGCCTTCGTATTTCGAATGCCTCGCGCGCAATCTGAAACGCGGCGGCCGCGCGTGCGTGCAAACGATCACCATCGACGACGCGCTTTTCGAGCGCTATCGAAAGAACAGCGACTTCATCCAGCAATACGTGTTTCCGGGCGGCATGCTGCCGTCGCCGTCCGTGTTCGTGGCGAGCGCGCGACGGCACGGTTTGAAGGTTGTCAACCGCCTTTCATTCGGACGCGATTACGCACGCACGCTGACACTCTGGCGCGAAGCATTTCTCCTGAAACTCGACGCCGTGCGCGCGCAGCAGTTCGACGAACGCTTCATCCGTCTGTGGGATTTTTACTTGTGCTATTGCGCGGCCGCGTTCGATCACGCGAATACCGACGTGATCCAGTTCACGCTGGAACACGCGTAACGTGCGTCACTCGCCGGACGTGTCGTCGAGCGCGCGCTCGGTCGTCGAACGGCACGCGCGCCGCATCCATTGCAGATCGCGCCGGTAATTGCGGCAGCCGGTACATGTAATCAGGTGCAGGCGAAGACGGTTGCGCTCGTGGAGCGTCGTTGCACCGTCCATGTCGTTCGACAGCAGTTGCGTCGCTTCCTTGCAAGTGAGCAGCATCAGGCACCTTTCTCGTCAAACCAGCGGTTCTGCAAGCACACCCGCAGCGCCATCTTCGCGCGGTGCAGGATCACGCCGCAATTCGTCTTCGTAATCGCAAGTTCCACGCAGACATCGTCGACCGCGACGTCGAGGAACTCGCGCATCATGAACACGCGCGCGGTCGCTGGCGGCAGGCTCGTCAGACACACTTCGAAGACGGTCCAGAACTGCGTCTGCGAAAGCGTTGCCTCGGGGTCGCCCCAGGCTGACGGACGCTCGTGCTTCTTCCAGTGATCGCTTTCATTGAAGAGCGCGTCAAAGGCATCCGCGGATATTTCTTCGTCGTATACGCGGGTAGAAACGTTACGCGCCCGTGCACGAAATGTATCGACTATCTTGTTCTTGAGGATCGCGAAGACCCAGGTGCTGAACTGCGCTTGCCCGCGAAACTCGCCGATGCGCGCCATCGACGCCAGCATCGCTTCCTGAACGGCGTCCTCAGCCTCGGTGCGATCGCGCAATTGCAGTATCGCAAAGCGCAAAAGCATGTTGCGCAGGCGCGCGAGATCCGGCTGGAAACCAGAAGACTTGAGTTCGCTCATCAACGAGAAAGGCCCCGGCTTTCGGAGGCCAAGACATGAAAAGAAATATCTGAACCACACAATTTGGCAGTTCAAACCCGCCTCATCGCGGCGCTTTGCCACGAGAATATTCGACCGTCGATGTAATGCGGGGCCACTTGGCCCGACTAATCGCAAACACCGTGCTGCGGCACTAGACACAGCTTAAAGGATACTCAAATGACCGCGCAACACTCGCACCCGGCGCCCGCCGGCGGCTCGCTCGGACGCGCACGCATTATTCAGCCGGTGTGGCTGCGCATCTCGCACTGGCTCAACGCGTTAGCTGTCATCCTGATGGTGCTTTCGGGCTGGCGCATCTATGACGCGTCGCCCGTCTTCAAGGGCTTCATGATTCCGCCCGGCATCACGCTCGGCGGCTGGCTCGGCGGCGCGCTGCAATGGCACTTTGCAGCCATGTGGCTGCTGTTCTTCAACGGCCTCTTTTATCTGGTGATGAACGTCGTCACCGGCCGCTTCGCCCGCAAGCTCTTTCCGGTTTCGCCGCGCGCCATTCTGGGCGACCTGCGTCTCGCACTAACCGGCCGGCTTTCGCACAACGATCTCAGCCATTACAACGCGGTGCAGAGGTTCGCGTATCTGTTCGCCATTGTCGATATCGCGGTCCTCGTGCTGTCCGGCCTCGTCATCTGGAAGTCGGTGCAGTTTCCGCTTCTGCGCGAGCTGATGGGCGGGTACGACACGGCGCGTGTCGTCCATTTCGTCGCGATGGCGCTGCTCGTGGGGTTCGTCGTCGTGCATGTGGCGATGGTCGCGCTCGTTCCGCGCTCGCTGCTCACGATGATTCGCGGACGCTGACCTAAGCGCCCCGCACGACAAGACTGAGGACCACACCATGAAAACTGATGAATCCAGCCGTAAAGGCGCTTTGATCGACCCGGCGCTCGATCGCGAATCCCTTCTGATCGACGCGCGCCGTGAACTGAAAATGCCCGCGCGGCGCCTGTTCGGAAAGCAACTCGTGTCGTTGGGCGGCCTCGCCTTGCTGACCGGTTGCAGCCTCTCCGACAACAAGTCGGTCGAGACTTTCCTCACGCGCGTATCGCGACTGAACGATACCGTGCAAGGCTGGATTTTCGATCCGAACCGGCTCGCACCCACCTACACCCCGGCCGAGATGACGCGCCCGTTTCCTTTCAATGCGTTCTACGGCATCGACGACGTGCCTGAAGTGAAACGTGACGATTTCCGCCTGCAAGTGAGCGGGCTCGTGGCGAGCAAGCGCGCGTGGACGCTGCCCGAGTTGTACGCGCTGCCGCATGCCGAGCAAATCACGCGGCACATTTGCGTGGAAGGGTGGAGTGCGATCGGCCGCTGGGGCGGCACACCGTTCTCGGAGTTCCTGAAGCGCGTCGGCGCGGACACGACGGCGAAATACGTCGGCTTCAAATGCGCGGACGACTACTACGAAAGTATCGATATGGCGACGGCGCTGCACCCGCAGACGCTGCTCACCTTCACCTACGACGGCGAGACGCTGCCAGCGAAATACGGGTTCCCGATGAAGCTGCGCATGCCGACCAAGCTCGGCTACAAGAATCCGAAGCACGTCATGGAGATTTTCGTCACCAACACGTTCCCTGGTGGCTACTGGGTCGATCAGGGATACAACTGGTTCGGGGGCTCCTGAGGCGGTCCGCATGACTGGCCGCGATGGAACTTCGATTCACCTCCGGCTACGCCGGACAAGCTTGTTCAAACAATTGAGGTTGATATGAAATTCTTGGTAACCGCAGTGACGGCCGTAACGTTGGCAATGACCGGCTCGATGGCTTTTGCTCAGACGACCGGTGCGATGTCGAGCGATTCGATGTCGAAAGATGCAATGTCGCACGACTCGATGAAGAAGGACTCGATGTCGAAAGATGCGATGTCGCACGACGCGATGAAGAAGGATTCGATGTCTAAAGATAAGATGTCGCACGACGCGATGAAGAAAGATTCGATGTCTAAAGATGCGATGTCGCACGACGCGATGAAGAAAGATTCGATGTCCAAGGACGCGATGAAGAAGGATTCGACGTCGCAGTAACGTGCATCGCCGGGCTCGACGCGTGGTATCGCGCCGAGCCTTCGGGGGCCATTCGTGCCTCCACCCGCCCGATCACTCGGGCTTTTTCTTGGGCGCGGCTTTCTTTGCCGGCGCTTTCTTTGCGGCCTCCGTCCCGGCCACGCCGGGCGGCGCTGCCTCAGTCTGCTGCTCCGCGCTCGCGCCGGAAGCACCCACCGGGTTCGCGCCAGGCACGGCCGCGCTGCCCGGTTGCGTCATCGCAAGGCTCGCAAGCTGGTTGAACTGGGTCTGAAGCACGTTCCACCATCCCGACGGATCGAACGCCGCGTCGTTCGCGCCGCCTGTGCCCGTCTTGGCTTCGTCTCGTGCCTCGGGCGCGGGCGGCGAAGGCGCGGCAGCCGCCTCGCGCGCCTCGCTCTTCGCCGTCGCCGACGGCGTGTTCATCGGCCAGCCCGACGCCTTCGGCTTCTCGGCCGGCGCCTGAGCCTGCGCGTTCTCCACCGACGATTGCGCATAAGCCCCGAACGCACGCAGCGTGGCGAGCGTCGCGCGCTGCACTTCGAGCGCCTGAATCGCCGATTGCAGCATGTTGAGATTGAGCTTGAGCCATTGCTCGACGGCGCGCATGTCGGTCACGCGCTTGTCGAGTTCCTCGATATTGGTAAGCGGCGCGAGCATGTCCGACATCATCGAAAGCGACGGGTTCATGCCCTGCCCGCCGCTCGGCATCGCAGCCGCGGCGAACGGATTGAGGCGCATCAGTTCCCACATCTTTCCCATCATGTCACCCTGCGAAAAACTGGGCATGCCGGGAAACGCGGCGAAAGGCGGCTTGCCGCCCGAAGTATCGGTCATGTGAATCTCCTTCGATTGAGCGCTGTGCGGTGTGAGCCGCAATCGCGCCACTGTACCTGCAAACGGATTCAGAACATTCAGAACGGTGAGCCGCCGGGGAAATCGGGCGGACGGCGCTCGCGCAGCGAACGCATGCCTTCCTGCACGTCGGGTCCGGAAAAACCCATGAATTCCAGCGCGAGCGATGCATCGAACGTCGGTCCCGCCGAGCGCAGCCAGTTATTCAGCGCGTACTTGGTCCAGCGGATCGCGCTCTGCGAGCCCGCCGCGAGCCGGTTCGCGACTTCGATCGCCTTCGGCATCAACTCGCTTTCCTCGACGGCGAGCGAGACCAGCCCGATGCGCTCCGCCTCCTCGCCGCTCACCGGCTCGCACAGCAGCAGGTAGTACTTTGCCTTCGCCATGCCGCACAGGAGCGGCCAGATGATCGCCGCGTGATCGCCCGCCGCGACGCCGAGCCGCGTATGGCCGTCGATGATGCGCGCTGTCTTCGAGGCAATAGAGATGTCCGCGAGCAGCCCCGCGACGAGCCCCGCGCCGACCGCCGGACCGTGCATCGCCGAGACGATCGGCTTGCTGCAGTTGATCACGTTATAGACGAGATCACGCGCCTCGCGCCAGACGCGCGCGCGCACGTCGAAGTCGGACGCCATCGCCTCGACGAGACCGAGGTCGCCGCCCGCCGAAAAGCCCTTGCCCTCGCCGCGGATCAGCGCGACGCGCGTGTCGGGATCGCGGTCGATGTCGCGCCAGATTTCCGCAAGCTGGCGATGCATGTTCGCGTCGGCCGTCGAGAGTCCGCTCTTGTTCGTGCCCGTCCCGCTCATCACGATTTCGAGCACGCCGTGCGGATGCCGCTCCAGTTTCAGCGACGTGTAATTCGCGTAGAAAGAGAGATCGCTCATGGCCATTCCTTGAAGTTGCCCGTCAGCGCGGCTGGTAGAGCCACTTGCCGTCGCGGATTTCCACCATCACGCGCGCGCGCTGATCGAGTCCGATGTGATCGTTCGGCGTCATGTTGACGAGGCCGTTGGTATCGGCGAAGTTCTTCGTGTTTTCGAGCGCGTCGCGCAGCGCGCGGCGAAACGCCGGCGTACCGGGCGCGCCCGCCTTCAGCGCGAGCGGCACCGCGCGATCGAGCAGCATGCCCGCGTCCCACGCATACGAGCCGAACGCCGATACCGACCCCGCGCCCTGCCGCGCCTCATAGAGTTTGATGTACGAAAGCGCAAGACGTTTCGCGGGATGATCGTCGGGAAGTTGCGCGGCGACGAGGACCGGGCTCGTCGGCAGGAAGGTTCCGTTGCAATCGGCGCCGCAGACGCGCAGGAAATCGCGGTTGCCGGTGCCGTGGTTGTGATAGATCTTGCCCTTGTAGCCGCGCAGCGCGAGCGTCTTCGGCGGCAGCGCGGCCGGCGTGCCCGCCGCGCCGACGACCACCGCATCCGGCTTCGCCGCGAGAATCTTGAGGATTTGCCCGGTCACGCTCGGATCGGTGCGATTGAAGCGCTCGTTGGCGACCATCGTGATCTTGTGCAGCTGCGCGAACTTCGCGACTTCCACGTAGAACGTTTCGCCGAGTGCATCGGCCTGGCCGATGTAGGCCATCGTTTTCACGCCGTGGTTGCTCGCGTGCTCGGCGATGGCGGAGGCCATCATCGCGTCGGTTTGCGGCGTCTTGAAGACCCAGTGGCGCTTGGCATCGACCGGTTCGATGATCTTCGCCGACGACGCCAGCGAGATCATCGGCGTCTCGCCCTCCGCCACGACGTCGATCATCGCGAGCGAATTCGGCGTGATCGACGAGCCGATGATCGCGTCCACACGATCCTCCGAAATCAGCTTCTTCGTGCTCTGGACGGCTTGCGTGGTATCCGAGGCATCGTCGAGGATGACGTATTCCACCGGCCGGCCGCCCATTTCCTTCGGCAGGAGCGCGACGGTATCGCGCGCGGGAATGCCGAGTGACGCGGCCGGGCCGGTCAGCGAGAGCACCAGGCCGATTTTTACCGGCGGCGTTTGTGCGAAAGCCGTCGCTGCGGATAGTGCAATCGATAAACTGGCTATCCAGCGCTTCATACACGTCTCCTTGTTTTTGTTGTGCTTTTAAAGCTGCCGGCAAAGTGTAAGGCGACGAACACGACAGGCGCATCGGGCGAAACCCGTTGCGCCGCGTCGCTTGATTTACTCGTGCAACGCCACGACGCTCTGATCGATCGCGCCGAAAATCGACCGCCCCGCTTCGTCGAACATCTCGATCTTCACGCTGTCGCCGAATTTCATGAACTCCGTCTGCGGCGCGCCGTGCTCGATCGTCTCCAGGCAGCGCTTCTCGGCGATACAGCAGTAGCCGCGCTTCGTGTCCTTGTTCGAGATCGTCCCCGAGCCGACGATCGCTCCCGCGCGCAGGTTGCGCGTCTTCGCCGCGTGCGCGATCAACTGGCCGAAGTGGAACACCATGTCGGTGCCGCAGTCGGGCTGGCCGACCTTCTTGCCGTTCCAGTGCACGATCATCGGGCGATGCACGCGGCCTTCGCGCCACGCGTCGCCGAGTTCGTCGGGCGTCACGGCGACCGGCGAAAACGCCGTCGCGGGCTTGCTCTGGAAGAAGCCGAAGCCCTTCGCCAGTTCGGCCGGGATCAGATTGCGCAACGAGACATCGTTGACGAGCGTCAGAAGGCGCACGTGACGCAGTGCTTCCTCGGGCTTCGCTGACATCGGCACGTCACTCGTGATCGCGGCGACTTCCGCCTCGAAGTCGATGCCGAACGCCTCCGATGCACACACGATGTCGTCCGCCGCGCCAAGGAAATCGTCGCTGCCGCCCTGGTACATCAGCGGGTCGGTCCAGAATTCGGGCGGCATGTCGGCGCCGCGCGCGCGCCGCACGAGCTCGACGTGGTTCACGTAGGCGGAGCCGTCGGCCCATTGAAAGGCGCGCGGCAGCGGCGCCATGCACGACTTCGCGTCGAACGAGAACGTGTGGCGCGCGCGGCTCTGATTGAGCGCGTCGTAGAGTTCGAGCAGTTGCGGCGCGTAGAAGGCCCAGTCGTCGAGCGCGCGTTGCATCGTGCCGACGATCGCATCCGCGATCGCCGCCGTGCGCAGATCGCGCGAAACGACGATCAATTGGCCGTCGCGCGTGCCGTCCTTCAGCGTGGCAAGTTTCATAGGGTGGTTCGGTTTCGTTGATGTCGGGTGACGATAAAGGAAATCTATTTTACGATGGTGAATCCGCGGCGCGGTTCCGCCGTTCGTTTTCAAGCGCCTTTTGCGTAAGTCCCATGTCCTCGAATCTCCCTTCCCCCGCCGATGAAACCGACGAAGCCGATCCCGCCGACGCTACGGAAGAAAAGGCGCGCTCCGGCATCCAGTCGATCGAAGTCGGTTTTCGGCTGCTCGACGTACTGACCAACGAGCCGCGCGCGATGATGCTGCGCGACCTCGCGCAGCGTGCAGGCATGAGCCCGGCGAAGGCGCATCGGTATCTGGTGAGCTTTCAGCGGCTCGGGCTCGCGTCGCAGGACCCGGTATCCGGACGCTACGAACTCGGCGGATTTGCCTTGCAGATGGGGCTGGCACGGCTCGCACGCGTCGATGGCGTGAAGCTCGCGCGCATCGCGATGTCTGAACTGCGCGACCGGCTCGATCAGACCGTCGGCATCGCGGTGTGGGGTAATCAGGGGCCGACCGTCGTGCACTGGATGGAGTCGAGCTATCCGGCGAAGGCTTCGCTGAAACTTGGCGACGTGATGCCGCTTTTGTCGTCGGCGACGGGGCTTTTGTTCGCCGCGTACCTGCCGCGCAGCAAGACTGAGGCGCTCCTCACGCGCGAACTCGCGGCGACGCGGCAGTCGATCGCGGACATCGAGCCGGTGCTGGCGGACGTGCGCGCACACGGCGCGGCGCGCGTGGAAGGCATGCTGCTGCCGACGATCCACGCGTTCTGCACACCCGTTTTCGATTCGACCGGCGATCTCGCGCTCGGTTTGATCGCGCTCGGACACGAAGGCGCGTTCGATACCCGCTGGGGCGGTGAAATCGATTCGGCGTTGCGCACGTGTGCGGCGGATCTTTCGTATCAGTTGGGATATACGGATCGCGAGCGTTGATGGCGGAGCTTGCGGAACATCGCTTTCTCAGGGCGTGTCATACGCGTTGGGTTTTCTTCACGCATCGCTGAGTGTTCATGCCGTTTCCTTGGTTTCGCCGTCCCCAGAGCGCCTCCGATTCGTCCGATGCCCTTGATGCGAAAGCCCCTCGCCGCTGGGGACGCTGGGCGTTGGTGCTGCTTGCCGTCCTCGCGCTGCATTGGGGCGCTGCGCGCTGGGTCGGACGCAATGGCAACGCAATCAATCCGCCGCCGGCCGATGATGTGCCGGTGCAGGTCGAGTTGCTGACGGCGAAGCCGGTTGAGCAGGCGCCTGCTCCGGTTCCGGCGCCAACCCCAGTAATAAAGCCTGCGCCGAAGCCAGCGCCCGTTGCTCCGCATAAGCCCGCCGCGCCGACGATCAGCATCCCGCGCGACGAACCCGATGCGCAGGCGACCGCCGCAACGGCTGCGCCTGCGTCGGCGGCCAGCGCGACCGCCGCCGCCCAAGCCGCGCAGCCCGCCCCGCCCGCCCCGCCAGCCCCGCCCGCTCCCACCGTTCCCGGCGACAAATTCGACGTCCCGCCAAGCGGCGAATTGCGCTACGACACGCTGGTCAACGGCATGATGAACCAGACTGGCACGATCCACTGGATCAACGATGGCCAGCATTACGAGATGGTCGTCTCTATCCCGATTCCGTTCGTCGGACCGTATGTGTATTCGAGCAAGGGTCACATCGACTCGTTCGGCATCGCGCCGGAGCAATATTCCGAGCAGCGCGGCCGCCGCGCCGCCGATGTCACCGTCTTCGATCGCGAAACAAGGCAGCTCGTCTATACCCGCACGCCGTCGAACAAGCCGCTCGCCGACGGCGCGCAGGACCGTTTCAGCGTCTTCATGCAGCTCGCGAGCCTCGTGCGCGGCGCGCCCGACACGTACAAGCCGGGCGTGACGCGCCAGTTCAGCGTCGCCGACAACGACAGCAGCGAAGGCTGGTCGTTTGTCACCGTCGCCGACGAGAACGTCCAGGCGCGTGGCGGATCGGTCGGCGCGCGGCACTTCACGCGTCTGCCGCGCCGCGAAGGCGACCGGCGAAGAATCGACGTGTGGCTCGCTCCATCGCTTGGCTGGCTGCCGGTGCGCATCGTCCAGACGGAACCGAACGGCATGCAGATCGAACTGCTCTGGCGCGGCAAGCTACAGGCGCCCGATGGCGTCGAAACTGGCGGCCCGGGCACGCCGGATGCGTCAGACGAATCCGCGCCCGGGCCGATGCAGACCGAAAAGCCATAGACCGGACGGATCTCAGGGCGCCATCCGCAAACGCATTCTTTACGGAGACAACATGCAGGTGACGATCAACGGTATCGACACGCGATATGTGCTGAGCAACGAAAGCGGCGGCCCCTGGCTGACGTTCATTCACCAACTGGCAGGTGATCTGTCGGTATGGGACCAACAAGCCGGCTACTTCAGAAACGATTTCACCGTCCTGCGCTACGACCTGCGCGGCCACGGGCAAACAGCGGTGTCGCCCGATTCTTTCAGTATCGAACAACTTTCCGACGATCTCGCCGAATTACTGCACAAGCTCGGTGCACCGCGCACGCATGTGGTGGGTTTGTCGATCGGCGGGATGGTCGCGCAGCAGTTCGCCGCCGATCACGCCGATCTCGTCGATACGCTGACCGTCGTCGGCGCGCCGGCTTACATTCGCGAGGAAGCGCGCCCGACGTTCACTCAACGCGCGGCATCCGTGCGCGAAAACGGGACTGCGAGTATCGTGGATGCAACGCTCGAACGATGGCTCACGGCGGAGTTCCGCCAGCGGCATCCCGAAGTCGTCGAGCAGATCGCGGAGACGATCATGCGTACGCCATCGGAAGGATTCGCACGCGCGGCCGAAGCCATCCGAAGTTTCGATGTGCGACAAAAGCTGGTCTCTGTGGTGAAGCCCACCTTGGTCGTCGCCGGAAAGCACGACGCGGGCACGCCAAATGCTGAGTCCCAAATGATCGCCGACGCTGTACCGGGTGCCCTTTTTGAAACACTCGACGCGGCACATCTGTCGCCGATCGAAGCTTCCACGCAATTCACCGCGCTGCTTGGAACTTTCCTGCGTAGTTCTGTCTGAAAGTAAGCCTCGATGGGCTTTTGGCAACACGTCGAGGCCACCCCTTGAATTCCAACCCAAGCGCTCCATCTACGGTGCAGAATGCCAGGAGCAACAGGAATAAGGAGTGTCGCCATGCAAATGATCTACAACAGCCCTAACTATTGTGTCGTCGAATTTCCGCCGCAAGACAACCATCTGGCCATGAAGGCCGGTGGCTATGAGATTGTCGACAAGAACATGCAGCGTGAAATTTTCATCGACGGTGCACTGGCGGCCAAGTTTCGAGAACACGTACAGAAGCTGATCGAAGAGGAACAGTCACTCGAAGACGTCGACGAATTTCTCGGTCAGTTCGATATTCTGATGAACCAGCCGGTGATCCTTCACTGATCATTTAGATTGATTGTTACGTAACAGGTGACACCCCATAAACCCCGTCGCGCAAGCGGCGGGGTTTTTCGTTTTCCGGCACCTTGAATCTCTCCCAAGGCCCTGCGTGGACAACGCCTGAACGTCTGTCCGGCTACAATGACAGGCTCATTTCCTTCCACTGGTGCGAGCCCGTCCGTCATGAACCAGACTGCCACTTCGACCACCGCTACCGCCCCGTCCCGCCGCGCCTACACGCGCGGCGCAACGCTGCCTGCACTGTTGCAACAACGCATCCTGATTCTCGACGGCGCGATGGGCACGATGATCCAGCGTTACAAACTGGACGAAGCGGCGTATCGCGGCGAACGCTTCAAGGAAATCGATCGCGATATCAAGGGCAACAACGAACTGCTGTCCATTACGCAGCCGCAAGTAATCCGCGAGATCCACGAACAGTACCTCGCGGCGGGCGCGGATATCGTCGAGACGAACACGTTCGGTGCGACGCGCGTCGCGCAAGCGGACTACGGGATGGAACAACTCGCCGCCGAGATGAATTGCGAGTCGGTGAAGCTCGCGCGCGAGGCTTGCGACAAATACTCGACACCGGACAAGCCGCGTTTCGTCGCGGGCGCAATTGGACCGACGCCGAAGACCGCGAGCATTTCGCCCGATGTGAATGATCCGGGCGCGCGCAACGTAACGTTCGACGAATTGCGTGTCGCTTATTACGAGCAGGCGAAAGCGCTGCTCGACGCGGGCTGCGACTTGTTCCTCGTCGAGACGATTTTCGACACGCTGAACGCGAAGGCCGCGCTTTTTGCACTCGATGAACTGTTTGAAGACACCGGCGAACTTCTGCCGATCATGATCTCGGGCACGGTGACGGATGCGTCGGGACGGATTCTGTCGGGCCAGACGGTCGAGGCGTTCTGGAACTCGTTGCGCCACGCGCGGCCGCTGACATTCGGGCTGAATTGCGCGCTCGGCGCGGCGCTGATGCGGCCGTATATCGCGGAACTGGCGAAGCTCTGCGATACCTACGTGTCGTGCTATCCGAATGCCGGTCTGCCGAATCCGATGAGCGATACCGGATTCGATGAGACGCCGGATGTGACGTCGGGGTTGCTGAAGGAGTTCGCGGAAGCCGGTTTGGTGAATCTCGCGGGCGGGTGTTGCGGAACGACGCCGGAGCATATTGCGGAGATAGCGAAGGCGCTCGCCGAGGTGAAGCCGCGCAAGTGGCCGTCGCACTATCGCGACGCGGCCTGATCACGACAACCACACACAGCACACCATGACCGATCACACGATGCGCCTCTCCGGCCTCGAACCGTTCAACGTCACCGACGGCTCCCTCTTCATCAACGTCGGTGAGCGCACCAACGTGACCGGGTCGAAGGCCTTCGCGCGCATGATCCTCAACGGCCAGTTCGACGAGGCGCTTGCCGTCGCGCGCCAGCAGGTCGAGAACGGCGCGCAGGTCATCGACATCAACATGGACGAAGCGATGCTCGATTCAAAAGCGGCGATGGTCCGCTTCCTGAATCTGATCGCGTCGGAACCGGATATCGCGCGCGTGCCGATCATGATCGACTCGTCGAAGTTCGAGGTGATCGAAGCGGGGCTCAAGTGCGTGCAGGGCAAGGCGATCGTCAACTCGATCTCGCTCAAGGAAGGCGAAGAGCCGTTCCGCCATCACGCGACGCTGATCCGCCGCTATGGCGCGGCCGCCGTCGTGATGGCCTTCGACGAGCAAGGGCAGGCCGATACCTTCGAGCGCAAGACGCAAATCTGCAAGCGCTCGTATGACTTCCTGGTGAACGAAGTCGGCTTCCCGCCCGAGGACATCATCTTCGACCCGAACATTTTCGCGATCGCGACGGGCATCGAGGAGCACAACAACTACGCCGTCGATTTCATCAACGCGACGCGCTGGATCAAGCAGAACCTGCCGTACGCGAAGGTGAGCGGCGGCGTGTCGAACGTGTCGTTTTCGTTTCGCGGCAACGATCCCGTGCGCGAGGCGATCCACACCGTGTTCCTGTATCACGCGATCCAGGCCGGCATGGACATGGGCATCGTCAACGCGGGGATGCTGGGCGTCTATCAGGACCTTGATCCGGAACTGCGCGAGCGCGTCGAAGACGTGGTGCTCAACCGTCGCGACGACGGCACCGACCGCCTGCTCGAAAGCGCCGACAAGTTCAAAACCGGCGCCGCGAAGAAGGAAGAGAACCTCGAATGGCGCAACCAGCCGGTCGAGGCACGCCTGTCGCATGCGCTCGTGCACGGCATCACGAACTTCATCGTCGAGGATACGGAGGAGGTGCGCGCGAAGATCGACAAGGCCGGTGGCCGTCCGATCAACGTGATCGAAGGGCCGCTGATGGACGGCATGAACATCGTCGGCGACCTGTTCGGCGCGGGCAAGATGTTCCTGCCGCAAGTGGTCAAGTCGGCGCGCGTGATGAAGCAGGCGGTCGCGCATCTGATCCCGTTCATCGAGGAAGAGAAGAAGCGCATGGCCGATGCCGGCGCCGACGTGCGGCCGAAAGGCAAGATCGTGATCGCGACCGTGAAGGGCGACGTGCACGACATCGGCAAGAACATCGTGTCGGTGGTGCTCCAGTGCAACAACTTCGAAGTCGTCAATATGGGCGTGATGGTGCCCTGCGCGACCATCCTGCAAAAAGCGAAGGAAGAAGGCGCGGACATCATCGGCCTGTCGGGGCTGATCACGCCGAGTCTCGAGGAAATGGCCTACGTCGCGTCCGAAATGCAGCGCGACGACTACTTCCGCGGCAAGCAGACGCCGCTTCTGATCGGCGGCGCGACGACCTCGCGCGTGCACACGGCCGTGAAGATCGCGCCTCATTACGATGGCCCGGTGGTCTACGTGCCGGACGCGTCGCGCTCGGTGTCGGTGGCGTCGAGCCTGTTGTCGGACGAAGGCGCGGCGAAATACCTCGACGATCTCAAGAGCGACTACGACCGCATCCGCACGCAGCACGCTAACAAGAAGGCGCTGCCGATGGTCACCTACGCCGAGGCGCGCGCGAACAAGGCGAAGATCGACTGGGCGGGTTACACGCCGAAGAAGCCGACGTTCATCGGCCGGCGCGTGTTCAAGAACTATGATCTGGCGGATCTGGCGAACTACATCGACTGGGCGCCGTTCTTCCAGACCTGGGATCTGGCGGGGCCGTATCCGGCGATCCTGAACGACGAGATCGTCGGCGAATCGGCGCGGCGCGTGTTTTCCGACGGCAAGTCGATGCTCTCGCGCATCATCCAGGGCCGCTGGCTGACGGCGAACGGCGTCGTGATGCTGCTGCCCGCGAACACCGTGAACGACGACGACATCGAAATCTACACGGACGAATCGCGCACGAAGGTCGCGATGACCTGGCGCAACTTGAGGCAACAGAGCGTGAGGCCGGTCGTCGACGGCGTGATGCGGCCGAACCGGTCGCTCGCCGATTTCATCGCGCCGAAGGAATCGGGCGTGGCGGACTACATCGGCCTCTTCGCGGTGACGGCGGGCTTGGGCGTCGACAAGAAGGAGCAGCAGTTCGAAGCCGACCACGACGACTACAGCGCAATCATGCTGAAAGCGCTCGCCGACCGCTTCGCCGAAGCCTTCGCCGAAGCGCTGCATGCGCGTGTGCGCCGCGAACTGTGGGGTTATGCGTCCGCTGAAACGCTCGACAACGCCGCGCTGATCGCCGAGCAGTATCGCGGGATTCGTCCGGCGCCGGGCTATCCCGCCTGCCCGGATCACCTCGTCAAGAAAGACATGTTCGACGTGCTCCAAGCCGGCGATATCGGCATGAGCGTGACCGAATCGCTCGCAATGCTGCCGGCCGCGAGCGTCTCGGGCTTCTACATCGCGCATCCGGACTGCACGTATTTCTCGGTCGGCAAGATCGGCGATGACCAGGTTGAAAGCTTCGCGCAACGCATGGCGCTCTCGAAAAACGATGCCGAGCGCGCCCTCGCACCGCTTCTGTAACACCCTTGCGACATACGCGCCGCGTGATATTGAAAAACAGCGCGCGGCGCGACCAGGAATTATTGTTTTACGTAGACTTGCCGTTGCGAATGCCCGTCATGGCGACGGTCACGCAATTTCAATAGTCCCGGAGAAAGCCGCATGAAGAAGCTGACGCCCGTCGTAGCCGTTGCCGCCGCAGTCCTGTTCACGTCCGGTAGTTCAGTCGCGTTCGCCCAGACCGCGAGCGCCGTGTCGTCATATTCGCCGCCGATGACCGAGCACAAGAAAAAACCCAAGAAACCCAAGGCCAAGAAAGGCGCAAGCGCGCCGTCGTCCACCACCAACGGCCAGTCGCAGTAACTTTTATCCGTCAGACAAAAAACCCGCATCGTCACAAACCGATGCGGGTTTTTTCCATGCGCCCAGATTCAGCGCTTACTTAACTCTCCGTCACACGCCCCACAAAATATCCGTGTTCGCTTTCTGCGCGAGGCGGAGCATGTCGAGAAACGGATACGCGCGCTGCGCGAGGCCAATCGGAATCTCGTGCGGCTCATGGCCCGCTTCGCCTTCGTGAAAGTGCCCGTCGTGCTCGGCGCGCTCTTTCTTGTCGGTGACGACGGCGGCTTCCAGCTTCTCGATCGCAACGGGCAACTCGTCGTGCGTGATGACACCGCGAGGCCCCAAATGCTTGCCGATGATGCCGAGCAGATACTCAGCCAGGTTCTCCAGCATCATGACGTCCGGTGCGGCGCTGGTTTTGAATGTGATCAGCATGGCAAGGTCCTTTTCCTTATGTTGGGTGATTGGCGAAACGCGCCGGCCGACTGTGCCGCGCCGCGTGGGCTCCCCTGACTGTTTCCCTGACGACGACCCTGATTCGACATATTAGCACCTGCTAAAATCCGTTTTCGACATCGAAGGCAATCGGAATCGTCGCAAT
Organism: Caballeronia humi; assembly: GCF_001544475.1. Classification (GTDB taxonomy): domain Bacteria; phylum Pseudomonadota; class Gammaproteobacteria; order Burkholderiales; family Burkholderiaceae; genus Caballeronia; species Caballeronia humi. Next base: position 580,470 of record NZ_FCNW02000001.1, read on the forward strand.
GTGTGAGGCTCGCGCCCGCCGACGCCCGGTTGCCCCATGCCTCGTTCGCACCATTGCACGCCGGCCAAGGCGCCGCGTCACGCCACATCACACCGGACCCGGTCCACTGGATCATTCAGCATGCTGCCCGCACACAAACATACCCTCGCCACGCTCCTCTCCGACGCGGTCGGCCAAGTCGCGCTCGCCACGCAAGGCGCATCCGAAGCCGCGTTCGTCGAACCGGTGATCGTCCTCGAACGTCCGAAAGTCGCCGCGCACGGCGACGTCGCATCGAACGTCGCGATGCAGCTCGCCAAGCCGCTGCGCGCGAATCCGCGCCAGCTCGCGCAGCAGATCGTCGATGCGGTGCTCGCGAATCCGGCCGCCAAGGGACTCGTCGAAGGCGCCGAAGTCGCCGGGCCGGGCTTCATCAACCTGCGTCTCGCCCCTGCCGCGAAGCAAGACGTGGTCCCGGCCGTGCTCGGCGAAGGCGCTGCGTTCGGCCGTTCGACGCGCGAGGAAGGCAAACGCGTGTTGGTCGAATTCGTGTCGGCGAATCCGACCGGGCCGCTGCACGTCGGCCACGGCCGCCAGGCCACGCTCGGCGACGCGCTCTCGAACCTGCTCGCGACGCAAGGCTATGCGGTGCATCGCGAGTTCTACTACAACGACGCCGGCGTGCAGATCAACAACCTCGCGATCTCGACTCAGGCGCGCGCCCGCGGCTTCAAACCCGGCGACGCGGACTGGCCGGAAGCCGCGTACAACGGCGAGTACATCGCCGACATCGCGCGAGATTATCTGGCGGGCGCGACCGTCGCGGCGAAGGACGGCGACCCGGTCAAGGGCCGGGGCGACGTCGAAGATCTGGACGCGATCCGCGTGTTCGCCGTGGCTTATCTGCGCCACGAACAGGACATGGATCTGACCGCGTTTGGCGTGAAATTCGACCAGTTCTATCTGGAGTCGTCGCTGTACAAGGAAGGCCGGGTCGAATCGACGGTGAACGCGCTCGTCGCCGCCGGCAAGACCTACGAGCAGGACGGCGCGCTGTGGTTGCGCACGACCGACGACGGCGACGACAAGGACCGCGTCATGCGCAAGACCGACGGCACGTACACGTACTTCGTGCCGGACGTCGCGTATCACGTCGCGAAGTGGGAGCGCGGTTTCACGAAGGTCATCAACGTGCAGGGCTCGGACCACCACGGCACGATCGCGCGGGTGCGCGCGGGACTGCAGGGCCTGGGCGTGGGCATTCCGAAGGGCTATCCCGACTACGTGCTGCACAAGATGGTCACCGTGATGCGCGACGGCCAGGAAGTGAAAATCTCGAAGCGCGCGGGCAGCTACGTGACGGTGCGCGACCTGATCGAATGGTCGGGCGGGATGGCGCCGGGCAGCGAGGCGTCGCCGGATCAACTGGACGAGGAAACCGTCCGCCGCGGCCGTGACGCGGTGCGCTTCTTCCTCGTGTCGCGTAAAGCCGATACGCAGTTCGTTTTCGACATCGACCTCGCGCTCAAGCAAAACGACGAAAACCCGGTGTACTACGTGCAGTACGCGCACGCGCGCATCAGCACGATCCTCTCCGACTGGAAGACGCGCTACAACGGCGACCTGTCGCAGGCGGCGCACGCCGATCTCGCGCCGCTGTCGAGCGAACGCGCGATGGCGCTCCTGAACAAGCTCGCCGAATACCCCGACATGCTCGCGAATGCCGCGGACGAACTCGCGCCGCACGCGGTCGCATTCTATTTGCGCGACCTCGCTGGCGAATTCCACTCGTTCTACAATGCGGAGCGCGTTCTCGTCGATGAAGAGGCGCCGCGCAATGCGCGAATCGCATTGCTCGCGGCGACGCGCCAGGTGCTCGCGAACGGCCTGGCCACGATCGGCGTGTCCGCTCCCGTCAAGATGTAATTGCCACCCGGTGCATCGGCTTCGCAGCCCGTCGCGCAATTCGGATTTTTCGGCGCGCGCGGGCGGCTTGGCCGTGCTCTGGCCCGCTTCGGGCCGCCGTTATAATCGTCGGCCATTCAGAAGACTTTTTGCAGGTGAATCATAAGATGGCAAAACCACGCAGCACGTCGAAGCAGTCGAAGCAAACCGGGGGCACCTTTCTCGGTATCGTGCTGGGCTTGATCGTCGGCCTTGCAATCGCGGTCATCGTCGCGCTCTACATCACGCGCGCGCCTACGCCGTTCGTCGCAAAGGTCGCGCCGCCGGCGTCCGAATCGGGCGCAACGACCGCCAACGGCCAGCCGTACGACCCGAACCGTCCGCTGCAGGGCAAGACGCCCGGACAAGCCGTGCCGCAAGCCGCGCAGCCCGCGCCGCCGAACACCGCGCCCGGCCAGACGAACAGCCAGACGCAGTCGTCCGGCACGTTCGAGGAGCCGCAGATCGTGGAAGTGCCGCCGTCGACGGAAAATGGCGTGGCGGTCGCGCCGAAGCCCGCGACGCCGTCGCAGGGCACGAGCGCCGCTATCGCGAAGAAACCGTCGGCGAGTGCGCCGTCGGCTACCAGCACGGCGAGCGCATCGGGTGCGAAGGGCACGTCCGCCCCGGCGACGGCGAAAGCCACCCCGCCCGCTCCCGGCGATGCGAACACCGGCTACTTCCTGCAAGTGGGCGCGTACAAGACCCAGGCCGACGCCGAGCAGCAGCGTGCGCGCCTCGGCTTCCAGGGCTTCGAGTCGAAGGTCACGGAGCGCGATGCCGGCGGCGTCACTTACTATCGCGTGCGCATCGGGCCGTTTGCGAAGTTCGAGGACATGAACAACGTGCGTCAGCGTCTGTCCGATGCGGGCGTCGATACCGCCGTGATCCGCTTCTCCAAGCAGTAAGCACCGCTTTACCGCGCCTTCGATTCGCTTCGAAGGCGCGGATTGGGAACACCGCTTAAGGTTGGCTTAAGTGTCTTATGTCCCACTGACGTCCTTGCCGCACCACGCGCTTTCTCGCCACTCACGCACCACTTCACGCACCTTTCCCGTCATGAAAAAACAGTTCAGTGCGCTTGCAGTCTCTCTCGGAATCGTCATCGGCTCGATCGGCGCCATCGGCGCGATGAATGCGGCGCACGCGTCGCCTGCCGCGCCCGTCGCCGGCACGGATTACTCCGTGTTGCAGGCCGCGCAGCCCGTCAACGCGGCGGGCAAGATCGAAGTCACCGAATTCTTCTGGTACGGCTGCCCGCATTGCAACGAGTTCGAGCCGTATCTCGAAGCGTGGATCAAGAAGCAGGGTCCGGACGTGGTGTTCAAGCGCGTGCCGGTCGCCTTCCGCGACGACTTCATTCCGCACTCGAAGATGTATCACGCGCTCGACGCGCTCGGCGTCGTCGAAAAGGTGACGCCCGCGGTCTTCAACGAGATCCACGTGAAGAAGAACTATCTGCTGACGCCGCAGGCGCAAGCCGACTTCCTGGCCACGCAGGGCGTCGACAAGAAGAAGTACATGGACGCGTACAACTCGTTCTCGACGCAAAGCGCCGTGCAGCGCGACACCAAACTGCTGTCGGACTACAAGATCGAAGGCGTGCCGACGCTGATCGTGCAGGGCAAGTACGAGACCGGCCCCTCGATGACCAACAACCTCCCGGGCACGACGCAGGTGCTCGACTTCCTGGTCGGCCAGGTTCGCGCGAAGAAGATGTAATCCGTAGCGCCGTATGCATGCAGTCCGACTGAAGGTCTTCATCACCGGCGCAACGAGCGGCATCGGCCTCGCGCTCGCCGAGGAATATGTCCGGCGCGGGGCCGCACTCGGCCTCGTCGCCCGCCGCGCCGATGTTCTCGCGGCATTCGCCGCCCGCTTCCCCGATTCCCCCATCTCGATCTACCCCGCCGACGTCCGCGATGCCGCCGCGCTCGCCGATGCCGCCGCGCGCTTCGTCGCCGAGCACGGCCCAGCCGATATCGTGATCGCGAACGCGGGCATCAGCCGCGGCGCGCTGACCGGCCACGGCGACCTCGACACCTTCCGCGAAGTGATGGACACCAACTACTTCGGCATGGTCGCGACGTTCGAGCCGTTTGTCCGAGCGATGACCGCCGCGCGAAGCGGGACGCTCGTCGGCATCGCGAGCGTCGCGGGCGTGCGTGGACTGCCGGGCTCGGGCGCGTACAGCGCGTCGAAGTCGGCGGCGGCGAAGTATCTGGAAGCGTTGCGGGTCGAGATGCGGCCGCAGGGCGTGTCGGTGGTCACGATCGCGCCGGGCTACGTGCGCTCGGCGATGACCGCGAAGAATCCCTATCCGATGCCGTTCCTGATGGACGCGGACAAGTTCGCCGCCAGGACCGCCGACGCCATCTCGCGCCGGACGCGATACGCCACGTTTCCGTGGCAGATGCGCATCGCGGGCGCTCTTCTGCACGTGATGCCGCGCTGGCTTTACGACAGGCTATTCGAGCGCGCCCCGCGCAAGCCGCGCGGCGACGCATCGTCATGAAAAAAAGGCCCCGCGAAACTTCGCGGGGCCTTTTGCCTTGAAGCGCTACCAGCTAGCTCAAAACGCCACGTAAGGCGTGCTGCCCGGCAGATCGAAGCCGACATACACATGCCGCCCGTAGAAGAACGGCATGCCGAAGTCGAAGAAGCTCGAATCGCCGAAACTGCCCGCGAGGCTGTTGAACGCGAACTTCCCGCCGCCCGACGTCAGCGTCCGCGCGCTTACGACGCGGAAGTTGACCGTCGCGGAGGTGGTGCCGTCGAGACCCTTGATCGCGTTGTTCAGCGACAACTCCGACGACGGGCAATAGAACGTCGACGACGTGCATTGCGAGATCGAATTGTCGGCGAAGAAGGTGCCGTTCGAACCGGTGTCGAAGAACGTCGTGACCGCCGACTTGTTGTAGTTGCCGTTCACGTTGCCGCTGGTGTCGGTGGTGAAGGTCGTCACGCCGGTGCGGGCGTTGTTACTCTGCGTGCCGATGCCGAAGACGAGCGTCCCCGACGCCGACGCGGTGCCGTTGTCGCTGATGGGCGGCATCGTCACGATCACGCCGTTGTTGTTGACGGCGAACTTCGTGACCGGATTGACGACCTGCTGCGTGAGCGGCACGCCGACTGGCGTGCAGTTCGTGCCGTTCGGGCATGAGTAGTACATGCTCTGCGACGCCGTCAGGCAGCTTGCGCCGCAATCGTAGATCGCGTTGCCGACGCCGAGAATGCCGTTCGCGCCGAGATCGGTCGACGTGGCTTCGTTGCTGCCGCTCACGCAGCCGCTCGCCGGAACCGACGACGCGCTCAGGTCGCCGATGATCTGCACGGGAATATTCGACGCCGTCTCCCCGCCGATCTTCACGTCCGCCTGACGCACCGTGCCCCAGGTGAAGCCGTCCGCGAACTGCGTGCATTCGGCGAGTTGTCCGCCGCCCTGCGCCGCGCTGACCGGCAGGTTGCCGAGCACCTGCTGCGCCGCGCCGCTCACGAGCCGCAAGCCGTAGGAGCCGGTATCGAGCTGGATGTTGTCGATCGTCTGGCACACGGAGGTGTTGGGCGCGCAGACCGTCACCGATACGTTCGGGATGTTGACGAAGTTCGCCGCGCCCTTGTTGACCGTGATCGGCACGGCGTTCGTGCCGTTGACGGCGATCGGCTGGTTGTTGGTGCCGCCCGTGCCGACGTCGCTGCCACTGCTGGAGCCGCCGCCGCTGCCGCCGCTCGAGCCGCCGCTGGAACTGCTGCTGCTCGAATTGTTGTCGTCGCCGCCGCCGCACGCGACTAGCGCGGTCGCGAGCATCGCGGTCGCGAGCCAGCCGACGAGGCGCTTGAAGAACGGCGTGGATGATTGGGTGTTGAGGTGCGTCGGACGCATATGAGTTCTCCCGTCCGTTACTTGATATCGCTGCCGCTGACGCCGGCGGGCAGTTTTTCGGGCAGGTAAGCCTTGCCGGCGAACGAGCCCATGTGGCCGCCCGATTGCACGACGAGGCCAGAATCGTTCACGCTGACGGGCCCACGGCTGCCGCGCGCGGCGCGCTGCGCCTTGAGGCCATCCAGATATTGCGGGAAATAGGAGCCGAGCAAATTGAGCAAGTCGGGCATCTGTCTCCCCTTCCACGCGATGCCGAACACGACTCCTTCCGCTGACACGTATTCGTTGACGTTCGTGCCATTGGCGAGCGTGGTCGCGCGGACGGTGTACGTCGCCGCCGACGAAGCGCTCGCCGACGCAGCGCCCGATACCGCGCCCGGCACGGCGACGGAGCGCGACACCGCGCGGTTGGCGGTGGCGCCGTCGGGCGTCGCCATCGGCGCGCCGCCGAGGACGGCGTGGGCCGGTGCCGCGGCAAACGTGGCGCACACGGCGATCAGGGCGGCCAGCAACGGCAGCATGGCGCGCGGCTTGCCTTCACTTTCGATACGACCCTTCGGGGAATGATTCAATGACCTCACTGCTCCTCCTGCGAATTTCGTCCGGCCGCCGCATTGTCACGATTGTCACGGCGGGGCGGTGTTTCTCCGGCGGCGAAACGGCGCAAGAAAGCGACCGTTTCGATCCAGGCTAACGAAGTATGCCAGCCGAAAGGCGCCAGCCGGAAGTTCGCGAACGTACGCTCGCAGACAGATCTTCTCAAATCCGCCTATTTATCTCGAAATTGTCTGCGCAGAAAGCAGCGCAGGGCGCCATTCATGCGCCCTGCGAGGGTTATATCAGAAGAATTGTGCGCGCTAGAAACCGAGGCTCGCGAGCAGATCATCGACCTGCGACTGGTCCTGCACCACGTCGGTGCGTCCTTCCGGATTGATCTGCGGACCGTTAAGCAGCGTGTCCGGACTGCCGCTCGCCGACATCATCGCCGCCGCCGACGCCGCGAACTGCTCGCGCCGCTCCGGTGCAATGTTTTCGAGCAGCACGCCGAGCAGTTGCTGCTCGATCAGATACACGACATCGGTGATCTTCTTGATGACCTGCCCGGTCAGATCCTGGAAATCCTGCGCGAGCATGATTTCGAGCAACTGCGCGTTGGTCGCCTGCGTGTTTTCGGGCACCTGCTTCAGGAAACCGCGCGTTTCGGCGATCAGCGCGCTTGCGTCGCCCTTCGCGAGCGGCGCCGCGTACCACTCGTCCCAGCGTGCATCGAGCGCTTGCGCGTCGCGTTGCATCGATTCCTGCATCGGCTTGGCGAGTTCGATCGCGTTCAGCGCGCGGTCGGCGGCCTGCTCCGTCATCGTCGCGACGTACTTCAGGCGCTCGCGTGCATCCGGCACCATTTCCGACACCGCCTCGACCTGCTTGTCGAGGCCGAGCTCGCGCATCGAGTCACGCAGCGTGCGCGTCAGTTGCCCGATGCGGGCGAGGATGCGGTCGCTGGAATCGGCGCCTTCGTACTCGGCGACCGCCTCGGCGAGTTCGCTTTGTTGTGTGAGATCGGTCACGATCAGCCCCCCGTTTTGGCCATCTTCTCGAGAATCTTGGTCAGCTTCTCGTCGAGGGTCGCAGCCGTGAACGGCTTGACCACGTAGCCGCTCGCACCGGCCTGCGCCGCCGCGATGATGTTCTCCTTCTTCGATTCCGCCGTCACCATCAGCACCGGCAGGTGCGACAGCGTCGCGTCGGCACGGATTTGCTGGAGCATCGCAAGGCCGTCGAGGTTCGGCATGTTCCAGTCGGAGATCACGAAGTCGAAGCCGCCGCCCTTCAGGCGCGCGAGGCCGGCCGCGCCGTCTTCGGCTTCATCGACGTTCGAATAGCCGAGTTCCTTCAGCAGGTTTCGCACGATACGGCGCATCGTCGGAAAGTCGTCGACGACGAGGATCTTCATGTTCTTGTCCATCTTCACTCACTCCTGTGTGTTCGCATGCGGCAAGCGCCGCGTCTGCATTCAAAATCGGTACGGCGCTCAGACGCGCTGCACGCGTTCGCCCATCGATGCCAGCCGCGCCATCACGCGCCGGCTCATTTCCGTGAGCGGCGCGATCTCGATTGCGCCGCCTGCTGCAATTGCTTCGCGCGGCATGCCGAACACCACGCAACTCGCTTCGTCCTGCGCGAACGTGTAAGCGCCCGCCTGCTGCATTTCCAGAAGACCGGCGGCACCATCGCGGCCCATGCCGGTCAGGATCACGCCGAGCGCGTTCTTGCCCGCGTGCTGCGCGGCCGAGCGGAACAGCACGTCGACCGATGGCCGATGCCGGTTTACCGGCGGCGCATCGGAAAGATGCGCGACGTAGTTCGCCCCGCTTCGCGCGAGCACGAGGTGCGCGTGTCCCGGCGCGATGTACGCGTGACCCGGCAGGACGCGCTCGCCGTGCTCCGCTTCCTTCACCGCGATGCGGCACAGGCCGTTCAGGCGCTGCGCGAACGACTTCGTGAAGCCCGGCGGCATGTGCTGCGCGATCATCACGGCGGGCGCGTCGGGCGGCAGCGGCACGAGCACTTCGCGAATCGCCTCGGTGCCGCCCGTCGATGCGCCGACGATGATCAGCTTCTCGGTACTGACGAGCGGGTTGTTGAACAGCGGCGCGGGCTTCGCGGCTGCGCCCTGCGCGCCGCCGCTCGCGGCATGCGCCGTGTGAGGCATCTGCCGCACGCGAGCACGCGACGCCGCGCGAATCTTGTCGGCCAGTTTCTCGGCGTAATCGAGCATGCCGTCGCGGATGCCGACCTTCGGCTTCGTCACGAAATCGACGGCGCCGAGTTCCAGCGCGCGCAGCGTGATTTCGTTGCCGCGCTCCGTCAACGACGACACCATCACGACCGGCATCGGGCGCAGGCGCATCAGCTTCTCCAGGAAGTCGAGGCCGTCCATGCGCGGCATTTCGACGTCGAGCGTCAGAACGTCCGGGTTGTGCTGCTTGATCAGTTCGCGCGCGACCAGCGGGTCGGGCGCGGTCGCGCAGACGTGCATGTCGGGCTGCGTGTTGATGATCTCGGTCATCAGGCTGCGCACGAGCGCCGAATCGTCGACGCACAGCACCTCGATCCTGTGGCCTGCCTGTTGCTGGATGATGCTCATGCTTCCTCCGCGGTCTTCGTGCCGCGCTCCGCGCGAGCCAGACCGTTAGCGTTCAGCCCGGATGCCGAGCCGAACAATTCGATGCGGGGTTTCGCGGCCGCCGTGGCCGCGCCGAACAACTCGACGCGGGGCTTCGTTGCAGCCGCGCCTGCAACTGCGCCGCTGGCCGCGAACAATTCCACGCGCGGCCTGGCACCCGACGCGCCCGACTGATTGAACATTTCGACGCGCGCCCGGGCCCGCGCGAGCCGTTGCGCGCGTTCTTCCGGCGTGCGGCTCACGAGCGCCTGCTCGCGCTCGACGACACTCGTTTCCTGCTGCGTCTTCAGCTTCTTGACCATCACCTGGCCGCTCTTCGGCATGAATGCAACCTTGCGCGGATGCGCGCCCTGCAGGTCCTCGGCGACGATGCGGATCTTTTCCAGCGCGAGATAGCGGCGCACGAATTCCGAATTGCGATCGCCGATGTTGATCGTCGTCATGCCCGCGAGCACGGCGCCGCCGCCGAACACCTTCGCCTCGAAGCGCTCGCGCCGTCCGCCGCGCTTGATCAGTTCGTTGATCAGCACTTCCATCGCGTAGGCGCCGTAGCGCATCGAATCGGACGTTGCGTGCGATGCATCGGAGCCGTCGTCGGGCAGCATGAAGTGATTCATCCCGCCGATGCCCGCCGTGCGATCGTTGATGCACGCCGCGACGCACGAGCCGAGCACCGTGACGAGCACCATGTCCTCGCTCGTCATATAGAACTCGTTCGGCAGCAGCTTCACGCCTGGCTTTTGGAAATGCGTGTCGAAATACAAGTTCGACGCGATCGGCAACCCGCTCATGCGTCCGCTCCTGCGAGCGCGCGCGCTGGCTTCGGCTGAACCTTCAGGTCGCGCGTCATTTCGTAGACCGTCTGCCCGCGCAGCTTGAACGCCTGCGTCACATACGTGAAGTTCTCCGAGTGGCCGGCGAACAGCAGTGCGCCCGGCTTCATCAGCGGCTCGAAGCGCGACAGCACTTGCGCTTGCGTCGGCTTGTCGAAGTAGATCATCACGTTGCGGCAGAAGATCGCGTCGAACGGGTTCTTCAGGTTGTAGTTCGTGTCCGTCAGGTTCAGGCGCTCGAACTTCACGAGCGCGCGCACTTCCGGACGCACCTTCACGAGTCCCGCATGCGCGCCTGTGCCCTTCAGGAAGAAGCGCTTCAAACGCTCCGGGCTCAATTGCTTGACCTGGTCGAGCGAATAGACGCCTGCGTCGGCCTTGGCGAGCACCTGGCTGTCGATGTCGGTCGAGAACACGGTGCACTGGCGCGCGGCCTGCTCGCCGAGCGCTTCGATCAGTGTCATCGCGATCGAATACGGCTCCTCGCCCGTCGATGCCGCCGAGCACCACACCGACACCGGCTGCTGCCGCCGCTTCACGAAATCCGCGAGGATCGGGAAGTGATGCGACTCGCGGAAGAACGCGGTCAGGTTGGTGGTCAGCGCGTTGACGAAGGCTTCCCATTCGGCGCTGTCGTTGCTCGCTTCGAGGCGGTCGAGATACTGGCGAAACGTATCGATGCCGCACGCGCGCAGGCGCCGCGCGAGACGGCTGTAGGCCATGTCGCGTTTGTGGTCGGACAGCGAGATGCCCGCGCGGCGATGAATCAGCTCGCGAATGCGGGCGAAATCCGCCGACGTGAATTCGAAATCGCGTTCGACATCGGAGGTCCTCGGACGCTCAGTCGTGTCGATGCGTGCTTGGCGCGTTGCCGTCATGATGCTTCATGCCTCTCGTGGAGCTGCATCGCGCGCCGCGATGCCCAATCCCCGCGACCATGCGGCCCGATGCGCGCTGCGTTCGCGCGCTTCGATGAGTCGCCCTTGGCGGGGCGAGATGCCGAAAACCTGCATGGTCACTTCACACTGCCTTGAATGAATGATGCTCAGAACGTTTCCCAGTCGCCGTCGTCGGCGGTGGTCGCGCGTGTCTTGCGGGCTGCTGTTGCTGCCTTGCTTGCATCTGCGCCCGTAGCTGCGCTTTTGCTTGTATCTGTATTAACGGCGCGATTGCGCGCGACGTTAGGCTCGGCGGCAACTTTCGTTGCGTCGGCGTGCTTGGTTACCTTGAGCGGCGCCGGCTCGATGCGTGCGCTGGAAAGACGCGCTGCGGCCACGGACGCGCTCGGCTTCGCCTGCATGCCTTCGATCTGCCATTGCGCGACGACGTCCTTCAACTGACGCGTCTGGTCTTCGAGCGATGCCGCCGCAGCCGCTGCCTGTTCGACGAGCGCCGCGTTCTGTTGCGTGACGCTGTCCATCTGCGTGACCGCGCGATTGACCTGCTCGATGCCGTCCGACTGCTCTTCGGAGGCCGCGCTGATCTCGCCCATGATGTCGGTCACGCGGCGCACGGCCTGCACGATCTCGCCCATCGTCTCGCCTGCTTGCGCGACGAGTTCCGAGCCGCTTTCGACCTTGTCGGCCGAGTCGCCGATCAGCGCCTTGATTTCTTTCGCCGCCGCCGCGCTGCGTTGCGCGAGCGAGCGCACTTCGCCTGCGACGACCGCGAACCCGCGCCCTTCCTCACCGGCGCGCGCCGCTTCGACGGCCGCGTTCAGCGCGAGGATGTTGGTCTGGAACGCGATGCCTTCGATCACGCCGATGATGTCGACGACCTTGCTCGAGCTCGACGCGATCGCGTTCATCGTATCGACGACTTTCTCCACGACCTGGCCGCCGCGCGACGCGATGTCTGATGCGTTCACCGCGAGCTGGCTTGCCTGGCGCGCGTTCTCCGCGTTCTGCTTCACGGTGCTGGTGAGTTCTTCCATGCTCGACGCCGTTTCCTGCAGCGACGCCGCCTGTTCTTCGGTGCGCTGCGAGAGGTCCGTGTTGCCGCTCGCGATTTCATGCGCGCCGACGTCGATCGATTCCGCGCCGCGATGCACCGAGCCGACCATCGCGGTAAGGTTCGTGCGCATGCGTTCGATGCCCGCGAAGAGGCGGCCGATTTCGTTGGTCTTGTCGGTGTGCGCGGACTTCGTCAGATCGCCGCGCGAGATGCGGTCGAAGTGTTCGACGGCGTCGTTGATCGGCTGCACGATGAGGCTGCGCAACGCGACGCGCGTGGCGAAGAGCGTGATGAACGACAGCACGAGCACGGCGATGATCGCCGTATTGAGCATGCCGATGTGCGACGCGGTGTCCGCGCGCAGTTGTTCGGCGTGCGTTTGCTGCGCGGCGACGGCGGCGGAGGCGGCGGTATCGAACGCGACGAACATCGGGCTGATTTTCGTATCGGCGATGGCGTGGTATGCGGCCATGTCGCCGGCGCGGATTGCTGCGAACTCGGGGTTGACGCCGTTGTGCAGCAGCGCTTCGTGTTGGGTAACGACTGCGTCGAGCGTGGCTTGAGAGAGTGTGGGCTTCGGCGTGTCGAGGTAGAGCTTCCAGTTCTCGTTCGACTTGTCGAGCAGGAACTGGCCGCGGTCGAGGGCCTTCTTCGCTTCTTCCGCGTTGCCGGATTCGGTGAGCGAGCGTACGCGATCCAGCGTTACGCGCGAGCGCAGCAAGTACGACGAGGACTCGCCGATGGCGCGGATCGCGACCATGTCCTGTTGCGCGAGCGCTGAGAGCGACGTGCTTGCGGAATTGAGGCCGGTCAGGGCCAGCGCGCCCACGATTGCCGCGAAGCTCACGAAGAGCAGACCTACCAATGTCAACGTCGTGCGAATCGACCAATTCTTCAACATGTTTCTTCCTTCACGGGTTTTGCTATTTGGGTTCTTGCTTTGCACTTTTTAACGCGGGCGCGTTGAGGGTTTTTGATCTGCGGGCGGGTTTTTGGCAACACCGTTTGATGCGCTTAGGCTTTTAGGGAACTTGCTTTTTTAGCGGTCTATTCGCTCTGCCCCTGTCCGGGGCGGGACTCACTTTCTTTGCTGCTGCAAAGAAAGTAAGCAAAGAAAGCAGCTTCCAACCGCCAAAACTAACCAACCCCCACTTATGTAATGAGGGACTGGCGCTGGAGAGTAAGTGTCGCCCTCACGGTAGAACCGGGCTTGGCTCGCGGACCCACTGCGTCAACGCGCACTTCCTCGGAGTGGTATGC
>NZ_FCNW02000002.1 GCF_001544475.1 Caballeronia humi
AGGAACGGGGCTTGGCTCGCGGACCCACTGTGGCAACGCGCGGTACACCGGACCGGTGCAGCAGTCATACATCCGTCTTCGCGCTACGCGCTCAGACGTTGGGTGCACCGCGCAGGGAATCCAAGGTAACAGGAAGCGCAAGCACAAGATGGTTTTGGTGAACCCGACGTCGGAGCGAAGCGAGGACGGAGCCAGACGGAGTGCATACCACTCAGAGGAAGTGCGCGTTGTCACAGTGGGTCCGCGAGCCAAGCCCGGTTCTACCATGAGGGCGACACTTACTCTCCAGCGCCAATCCCAATCAAATGCTAGTGGTGGATTGTTAGTTTTGGCGGTTGGAAGCTGCTTTCTTTGCTTACTTTCTTTGCAGCAGCAAAGAAAGTGAGTCCCGCCCCGGACAGGGGCAGAGCCAATAGACCGAAAATAAAACAAGCTCCATAGGAGCCTAAGCGCATCAAATGAATTCAAGCCCTAACGCGCCAGCGTCGAACGGTCCAAACTAACTCGCCCCAAGCGCCAGCGAAATACGCCCTATGGTAGCCCCCACGCCCCCGCCCACGCCTACGCCTACGCCCTCGAGCGCCAGCGAATCCCTCACCTTCGATATCGAGCTGAAGCTCGTGCTAGAGGCGATCTACCTGCGTTACCAGCACGATTTCCGGCACTATTCGGTGAGTTCGCTGCGGCGCCGCCTGACGCAAGCCCTCTCGGACCTGTCGATCCCGACGCTCTCGCAGCTACAAGAGCGCATCCTCCGCGACCCGGCCCTGTTCGCGCGCCTGTTCCAGTACCTCACCGTACAAGTGAGCGAAATGTTCCGCGACCCGCAGTACTTCCGCGCGATCCGCGAGCAGGTCGTGCCGATCCTGCAGACGTATCCGTCGATCAAGGTCTGGATCGCGGGCTGCAGCAGCGGCGAGGAACTCTGGTCGCTGGCGGTCCTCTTCGCCGAGGAAAAGATCGCCGATCGCACCGTCCTCTATGCGACCGACATCAACGCCGATGCCCTGCGCCAGGCCGAAAACGGCATCTATTCGCTCGACCGCATGGCGAGCTTCAGCCAGAACTACCTCGCGGCGGGCGGCAAGCGCTCGCTTTCGGACTACTATCACGCAGCCTACGGCGCGGCGAAGTTCTCGCAGACGCTCAAGTCGCGCGTCGTGTTCGCCGACCACAGCCTCGCCACCGACAGCGTGTTCCTCGAAGCGCACCTCGTCTCGTGCCGCAACGTGCTGATCTATTTCGATCGCGCGCTGCAAGACCGCGCGCTCGGGCTCTTCAGCGATTCGCTCGTGCGGCGCGGCTTTCTCGGTCTTGGCAGCAAGGAAAGCCTGCGCTTTTCGAAACACGCGGGCAGCTTCACGGAATTCAACGCCCGCGAACGTCTCTACCAGAAGGTGTAGCAATGAGCACCGCGCCCGAAATACCTGACTTTGATGCCGCCTCGATCGAGGCGGTCGTGATCGGCGCGTCGGCGGGCGGCATCGAGGCGCTCAACCGGCTGCTGCCCGAACTGCCCGACGACTTCGGCGCCGCCGTGCTGATCGTCGTCCACATGCGCCCGGACGTGCCGAGCCTCCTGCCGGAACTCTTCGGCGCGCGCTGCCGGCTGCCCGTCGTCGAGCCGAACGACAAGGACGAGATCACGCACGGTACGATCTATCTCGCGCCGCCCGGCTATCACATGCTGGTCGAGCCGGACCGGTCGATCGCGCTGTCGATCGATCCGCCCGTACGCTTTTCGCGGCCGTCGGTGGACGTGCTGTTCGAATCGGCGGCGCTCGCGTATCGCAAGACGCTGCTCGGCGTCGTGCTCTCGGGTGCGAACGACGACGGCGCGCGCGGCGCGCTCGCGATCCGCGAGGCGGGCGGCCACTGCTGGGTGCAGGACCCCGCGACGGCGGGCGCCACCGCGATGCCGCGCGGCGCCATTGCAAACGGCGCCGCACACGAAATACTGACGCTCGATGACATGGCGGCGCGCTTCGCCGCCGGCATCGGACGCAAGCGAATTGGAGCCAACAGATGACGCAACCCATTCATGTTCTGATCGTCGACGACATCCGGAACAACATCACCGCGCTGGAAGCGTCGCTGGCACGGCCGGATTTGTCGGTGCTGAAGGCCGAATCGGGGCCGGCCGCGCTCGAGCTGCTGCTGAAGCACGAAGTGGCGCTCGCGATTCTCGACGTGAACATGCCTGGCATGGACGGCTTCGAACTCGCCGAGCTCATGCGCGGCAGCCCGCGCACGGCGCACGTGCCGATCATCTTCCTGACGGCGACCGCGCAGGACACCGGCCGCACGTTTCGCGGCTACGAAGCGGGCGCGGTGGACTTTCTCTACAAGCCGTTCGATTCGCGCATTCTCAATTCGAAGGTCGATGTCTTCATCCAGATCGAGCGCCAGAAACAGCAGCTCGCGACGCAACTCGCCACCGTGCAGCAACTGCTCGATGCCAACGAAATGCTGATGGCCGTGCTGGGCCACGACCTGCGCACGCCGCTTTCGGCGGTAATCGCATCGGCGGAATATCTGTCGCGCTTCGTGCAGGACGAGAACGTCGCGAACATCGGCACGCGCATCAAGTCGAGCGGCATGCGCATGGTGCGCATGGTCGATCAGTTGCTGAACCTCGCGCGGCTGCGCGGCGGGCGTGTGACGTTGCAGCCGCGCTCGGTGGAAATGATGACGCTCGCGCGCAATATCGTCGATGAATATGAGGCGCGTGTCGGCAAGGGACGCATCTACATCTTCCGAGACGGCGATACGGTTCTGCAAGGCGATGGCGATCTGCTCTCGCAGGTGCTGTCGAACCTGATCGGCAACGCGCTGCAGCACGGCCGCGAAGGCTCGGCGATCCAGGTGCGGCTCGACGGCGCCTCCGCCGACGAAGTCGCGATCTGCGTGCAGAACGCGGGCGAAATCCCGCCCGACGTGCTGCCGACGATCTTCGCGCCGTATCGCTCGGGACGTCCGCCGCAGGAATCGGGAGGCTTGGGTCTCGGTCTCTACATCACGCACGAGATCGCGCAGATGCACGGCGGCAACGTGCAGGTGCGCTCGACGGTCGAAGCCGGCACGACGTTCGAAGTCCGGTTGCCGCGCGCATTGCGACCGCGACCGGGACGCGCGGAGCCGGCGCAGCCTTTTCGTCTCAGTTGAAAGCGGGGGCGTTGCGCGCGGATCGCCGACCTTGACTAGAATGCGCGCTGAAAGCGATCAAGCAACGACTGAGGAGAAGCAAGATGCCCGGCCCCGATCTGGATGAAAAAATCGAAACGTATTACGTGCGCGTGCGAGGTGTCGTGCAGGGCGTCGGCTTCCGGCATTACACCGTGCGGCGCGCGCACGAGCTGGGCGTGCGCGGCTGGGTCGCGAATCTCGACGACGGCTCCGTCGAAGTAATGGTGCAGGGCGCGGCGAATCAGGTCGACCGGATGCTCGAATGGCTGCGCCGCGGGCCGCCGCACGCCCGCGTCACCGATTTCTTCAGCGAGGAGCGCTTCCTCGACAAGCGCTTTGAGCGCTTCGAGCAGCACTGAGCCTGCTGCGATAACGCCGTTAACGCGCTACGAGAAGGCTCTCCGCGAATCCCCAGGTATCGTCGCGCCATTGATGCGTGCAGCCGAAGCCCGCGTCGGCGGCAATCGGCGCGACTTCTTCCGCCGCGTACTTGTGGCTGCTCTCCGTCCAGATCGTCTCGCCTTCCCTGAACTCCACGCGCAAATCTGTCGCGCGCACGGTTACTGTCAGCGGGCGTTTCGCGCGCAAATGCATCTCGATGCTGCGCGCGTCCGGATTGAAGCGCGCGACGTGCTCGAACGCGTCGATCGGGAAGTCGCCGCCCAGTTCGCGATTGATCCGCGCGAGCAGATTCAGATTGAACGCGGCCGTGACGCCGATCGCGTCGTCGTAGGCGGCAATCAGCGTCGGCAGCGGCTTCAGCAGGTCAGTGCCGAGCAGGAGCGCGTCGCCGGGCTTGAGCATGCCGCGGATCGACTGCAGGAATTTCGTCGCCGCGAGCCGCGAGAAATTACCGATCGTGCTGCCGAGAAAGAGCACGAGCAGCACTTCGCCGTCGCGCCGCCTTGCGCTCACTTCGGCGAGGCCGGCCAGATAATCGCGCTCGTAGCCGACGATCGAAATCCGCTCGATATCGCCGAGTTCGCGGCGGCACAACTGCAAGGCGGTGCGCGAAATTTCAATCGGGTAGTAATCGGTGGGCTGCTTTTTACAAAGCGCTTCGAGGATGCGGCGCGTCTTGCGCCCGCTGCCGCTGCCGAGTTCGGCGACCTGTACATGTTTTGGCAAGGCCGCGACGATGTCGGCGGCGTGCGCCGTCAGCACGCGTTCCTCGGCGCGCGTGACGCCGTATTCGGGCAGTGCGGTGATCACTTCGAAGAGCGCGGAACCGACTTCGTCGTACAGATACATCGACGGCAGTTCCTTCTGCGGACGATGCGACAGACCGGCGTGAACGGCTTCGGCAAAGGCGTTGGTAAAGCGGGGAGAAAGTGCGGGCTGGGTCATGACGTCTCCATCGGGGCAGCGTTTTTATTCGGCCGGCGGGACACAGCGTGCGGCGCGACGAATTCGGGTGTTCGGACGCAAGCGCTCTTGCGTAGAGCGGTATCTGCCACGACGGCAGGCGGCAAAAGACAACCGATGAAGCAAGAAGCGGGCACGACTCTAAGTGTTCGAATGAAGAGAACGTTTAAAATGACGCACCCTCCGACCTTATTTCGGCCTCGCAACGCGCCATGAATCAACACGTCCTCGGGCGCGGCATCGCCTTGTCGGTGGCCGCTTCCGCGCTCTTCGCCCTGATGTCGGGCTATACGACCTGGCTAACGCCGCTCGACGGCCTCGACATCTTCGCGTGGCGCATCGTCTGGACCATGCCCGGCGCGGTTGCGCTCGTCGCGTGGCGAAGCCGCTGGCCGCAACTATGCACGCTTCTCGCCAAGCTTGCCCAAACGCCGCGCCTGCTCGCCGGCTTCGCCGTCGCGGCGGCGCTGCTCGGCGTGCAACTGTGGATTTTCCTCTGGGCGCCGTTGCATGGCCGCGCGCTCGACGTCTCGCTCGGCTATTTCCTGCTGCCGCTCGTGATGGTGCTGATCGGCCGCTTTCACTATCGCGAGCCGCTCGACGGGTTGCAGTGGGCAGGCGTCGCGTTCGCTACTGTCGGCGTTCTGCATGAACTTCTCGTGACGCGCGCGTTTTCGTGGCCGACGCTCGTCGTCGCGCTTGGTTATCCGCCGTACTTCATGCTGCGCAGGCGCTTGAACGCCGATCCGCTCGTGTCGTTCGCCGTCGAGATGATGCTGATCGCGCCGTTCGCGGTCGCGATGCTCGTCATGCGCGATTCGCTCGCGGTTGTCGAGGCGCGGCCGGTGCTGTGGCTGCTGCTGCCCGGCCTCGGCGCGCTGAGCACGGTCGCGCTCGGCTCATACCTGCGTTCGAGCCGTTATCTGCCGCTCGCGCTTTTCGGCATCCTCGGTTACGTGGAGCCGGTGTTGCTGGTAGGTGTCGCGGTGCTGCTGCTCGGTGAGCCGTTTTCGATGCAGCAGATCGGCACTTACGTGCCGATCTGGATCTCCGTCGCGCTGACGGCCGTGCATAGCGTGCGACTCGTCAAGCGCGAACGGCTTGAGCGCGCGGAGCGGCGCGTCTTGCCGATGACAGAGCAGCACGCAAGCGCCGAACACGAGAGCGGCGTTGCGCAAGTCGAGAAGGTGGATTGAATACAGCGCGTTTTTACATTCCGCTTCCGGCTTTTCCCCACATCGCTCGTGCTCAGTGCGTGTTGATAATGCCTCAGCCCCTCGCTGCGCATACGTTTGAGGCGTCTGGCTCGATGATTGCTTGAACCAGCGGTCACGTCCGTCGCGGGCGATCGTAAAAGTCGCGCGCGGCATGCCGTCTCACCTTGCTTCAGCCGATTAGATGACCGACTCGTCCACTCCCGAACCCGCGATGGCGCGTCTCGACGACGCGGACTCGCTCGATTTTCCACTGCCCGCGCTGCATCTGGACGAAGGCGTCGTGACCCGCCTGTCTCCGGTCGACGCTCGCTCTCCCGCGCCGCATCCCGCTTTCGACGCGTTCTTCCGCAGCCTGCTCGACGGCAGCACCGACTGCATCGAAGTGCTATGGCATGACGGCACGGTTGACTTCATCAACGCCCACGGCATCGAGCTGAGGGAAATCGACGACTCCACGCCGATGCGCGGCAAATCATGGATTTCGCTCTGGCCCGAGGAGGCGCGTGAGCGGGCGACGCATGCCGTCGATGCCGCGCTCGCCGGCCAGCACGCGCATTTCGAAGCGGCCTGCCCGACGTCGCGCGGCACGGTCAAGCACTGGGAAGTAACGGTGTCGCCGGTGCAGGATGCAGCGGATGGCGTCGAATGGATGGTGTCGGTATCGCGTGACATCACGCCGCGCGTGGTTGCCGAGCGCTCGCTCGACGCCGCACGGCAGAAGCGCGCGACGCGCGGCGGCGCGCATGCAGCGCTCGCGCAATCGGAGAAGATGGACGCGATCGGCAAGCTGACGGGCGGCGTCGCGCACGACTTCAACAACGTGCTGCAAGTGATCGGCGGCAATCTGCAACTCGCCTCGCAGCACGCTCACGACGACGAAACGCTGCTGCGGCGTCTCGAAAGCGCTCATGAGGCGGTCGAGCGCGGTGCGATGCTGTCGTCGCAATTGCTCGCGTTCGCGCGCCGGCAACCGCTGGAACCCGTCGCCATCGATGTCGGCAAGCTCCTCCATGCGAGCGCCGATGCGTTGAAGCGCACGCTCGGCGAGGCGATCGAACTCGACCTCGTGATCGCCGAAGGGCTTTGGAACGCGCTCGTCGACCGGCATCATTTGCAGAGCGTGCTCGTCAATCTCGTGGTCAACGCGCGCGAAGCAATGGACAGCGCCGGACGGCTCACTATCGAAGCTGCGAACTCGCTGCTCACCGTCGATTACTCGCGCGACGACGAACTCGTCGCGGGTGGCGAATACGTGCGCATCACCGTGTCGGACACTGGCAGCGGCATGACACCCGCCGTACTCGATCGCGCGTTCGAACCTTTTTTCACGACCAAGTCCGACGGACGCGGCACGGGCCTCGGCCTCAGCATGGCGTACGGTTTCCTGCGGCAGACGGGCGGCGCGATCAGCCTGCAAAGCGAGATCGAGCGTGGCACGACGGTCACGCTGCACCTGCCGCGCACGCTCGACGAAGAGGCGCCATGCACCGATACCGCGAGCGAGCCCGTGACCGGCGGCGACGAAACGATTCTCGTCGTCGAGGACGATCCGGACGTGCGCGCGACCGTCGTCGAGATGCTGGCGCAACTCGGCTATCGCGTGTTGCAGGCCGCCGACGCACAAAGCGCGCTGATCGTGCTGGACAGCGGTGCGCACGTCGACATGCTCTTTACCGACGTCGTAATGCCGGGGCCGGTGCGCAGTGTCGAACTGGCGCGGCGCGCGAAAGAGATGATTCCGTCGATCGAGGTGCTCTTCACGTCGGGCTATACCGAGGACGTGATCGTGCACAAGGGGCGGCTCGATCCAGGGCTCGCGCTGATCAGCAAGCCGTATCGGCGCGATGCGCTCGCGCGCAAGATCCGCGCGATGTTCCGCGACAAGATAGCGCCGCGCATCGAGATGCAAGAGGCAAAGGCGCTGCGCGTGCTGATCGTCGAAGACGACGTGAACACGCGCGACGCCACGCGCGAGCTGCTGCAACTGCTCGGCGCGGAGGTATCGGCGGCGGATCACGGGAAGGCCGCGCTCGCGCTCTTCGATACCCACGCGTTCGACGTCCTTCTCACCGATGTGCGGATGCCCGGTATGTCCGGCATCGAACTCGCGCGCGAGGCCAAGCGTTTGCGGCCTGAGTTGCGTGTGGTGTTCGCGTCGGGCTATGGGTTGAACATCGCGTCTGAAATCGATGCCGATATGGCTAACGTCGCGTTGTTGCCCAAGCCATTCGATCTCGATTCTTTAGAGAAAGCGGTATTTGCAAAGACCAACGACGCTTAAAGAAATCGCTAAAGCAAAAAGGGCAAGTCCGAAGACTCACCCTGACAAGCGCACATCAGCAATCGATGTGCGCGATGCGCGTGACGCTTGCTTTATTGCTTCTTTGCAGCGTCGATCTTCGCATCGGCGGCCGTCTTGTTAGCATCGTTCTGAGCCTCGACTTTCTGCTTGTCGGCCTTCGCTTGCGCTACGTTGGCATCTTCGGCGGCATCGTGCTTCTTCTTGTCGGCCTTGACCTGAGCGTCGTGCTTCTTCTTGTTGGCCTTGGTTTGCGCTTTAGCGGCATCGCCGCGAGCGTCGGATGCTTCCGCAGGCGTGGTCGCCTTCGCTACCTTTGCAGCTTTCTTGTCGGCGTCGGACTGTGCCGATGCCTTGTCTTCATTGGCCGACGCCTGCGCCTTGACGGCGTCGCTGTGTGCTTCGGCCTTCTTCTTGTTGGCCGTGGCTTGTGCTTCCTGACTTTCGCTGTTCGCCTTCAACTGAGCCTTGGTGGCATCCGTCGCGGGCGCGGCTGTTTGAGCGAATACCGTGGTAACGAGCATTGCGGATGCGAGAGCGGCGACGATTTTCTTCATGGTTATAGACTCCTTTGAAAGTGCACTGCATGGGTCAGTGCTGCCCGTAACAACGCTGCCCGGATGACAGGCGTTGACGCTTATCTGGTGACAAACAGTAACTAGTCGCGACCAAATGAAACCCTCGCAGGAGTGAAAGGGTTTCCTGTCTTTTTAGCGCGTCATAAGTACCGTATTTGCTGCAATGCGATGGGTACTTCAGGAAATAGTTTGGATGGCAAAGATATTTGGCTAGGGCTTAATGCTTTAAAGCGTGCCGACAACTAAAGGCATTGGTGCCGGACATCCAAATGTTTCCGCTGAAATGTGCCGTTACCAACTGCAGCAGATATTTCTTCGCGAGCCGCTTAACATCCGCTCCATGTCCCGGCGATCGATCGGGATCTGGAGAAGCTCATGAAACGCGCAGCACTTGTGGTGGTGATGGCCGGCAGCCTGGCGATGGCAGGACAAGCGTCCGCGCACGGCCACGGTGGCGGGGGCGGCGGCGACGGCGGCGCGATCGTGGGCGCGCTCATCGGCGGCGCGGTGCTGGGAGCGCTCGTCGGGTCGGTGGCGAACTCGGCGCCTGTGTATGCCGAACCGGCTCCTGTCTATGCGCAGCCCGTCTACGCCGCGCCGGCTTATGCGCAGCCGGTATATACCCAGCCGGTGTATGCGCAACCCGCGCCGCCGCCGCCGGGATATTGTTTCGATAACTATCGTCGCGCGTATGTGGCTTGTGGTCCGGCACCGCAACCGGGCTATGCGCCGGGCTGGTGACCGCCCTTACTTCAAGAGTGTGCGATGCGGCACGCTGATTGCGATCTAGTCGATACGGGCGTTGCGACGGCTTGGTTGCCACGCGCGATCGGCACACTCTGATGGAGACTGCAATGAAAGCGACCACAAAGAACATTCTGATTACAGCGATGGTGTTGGGCCTGTCCGGCGGTGCGTATGCGCAGGCGGGCGGCGGAGGAGCGGGCATGGGTGGGGCCGGCGGTGGCAATTCGGGCAGCACAGCCGCGCCGGCCGCGGGCATGGGTCAGGGCGGCGGCATGAACTCGGGCGGCGGCGGTTTGAATCAAGGCACTGGCAAGAACCAGGGAATGGGCGGCGCACCCGATGGATCGGCCGGGATGGGTTCGGGCAAGAGCGGGATGTCCAATGACATGAACAACGATTCATCGCAAGGGACGATGCAGCGGAAAGCGCCGAATGACTCGGGCACAAGCTCCGGCAGCGGCATGAAGAAGGCTTATTAGACGCCTGAAGTTTTCGCGCCTTGAAACGGGCGCGCCCGGATCGTTCGATCCGGGCGCGCTTTTTTTGGGCCTGCGCCAGGCTATTTGCCGTCGCCGGAAGGCGCGATCGGTTCGAAGCTCTTTGCGCGCAAGCTGACCTTCTCCGCGTAAGCCGACGATCCGCCATAATTTTTCAGCGCGACGTCGACATCGCCTTGCGCGGACTTGAGATAGCCGTGCAGGATCGCTGATCCCGTTTCGATGTTCGCCTCCGGGTCCGTCAAATCGACATTGTGCACAAGCCGCTTGTGCGCGGCCGGCACGACCTGCATCAGGCCAGTCGCGCCGTTGGCGCCCTTGGCCCTTTCCTTGAAGCGCGATTCGATGGAGATGATCGCGAGCAGCAGCGCGGGAGGCAGAGAATACTTCGATGCCGACGACATGACCGCCGCCGAAATCTGCTCGGCCTTCTCCCGCGCGACGCCGAACTTCTGCGAAATGACGCGCGAGATCTGATGACCGGTCTGCTCGTCCGCCGAGGGGCTTTGCGCGGCCTCCTGCGCGCCCGCGCCCTGCGTGAGGGCGAGCGAAAGAAGCGGCAGAAGGAGGATTCGGCGCATGTCGGTGAGCGGTTTTAGCAAAAACCGCATTGTACAGACAATAAAAATTCCTTGCAAATCATGAGTTTGCCGCTAATCGCCGCAATATGTTGAAGTAAGCGGACAACGGGTATGCGCGATGCTCAAGGTGAGTTCACCACACATCCCCGGAGAGTCACCATGTCGAACATCCGCCTTGCGGCCACCCGTTTGTCGATGGCCGCCTTGCTCGCCGCGAGCGCCGTCTGCGCTCAGGCGCAAACGGCCGGTACACCGTCGAACGGAAGCACCACCACGCGCGCCGCAACCAAAGCCGACTTAAAGAATCTCGAACAGAACGGCTACAAGCCGAAGGCATCCGATCCGCAATATCCGAACGACGTGCAGGCCGCCGAGAAGAAAGCGCAAGGCGGAGCGAGCGCGCCCGCGGCATCGAAATAAAGGATCGATGTAGCTAGCGCGCTTCGGTCCGACTCGCGGCCTTGCGTCCCGAGGCCGAGATGCCAGCTCCCGCTTCCGGCGAGAGACGGGCGAACATCGGCCAGGAGCAGAGCACGACCGCCGCCGTCACGAGAAACGCACACGCGAGTTGCCAGCGTTCGGCGTGCGCGCTGCCGGATAGCAGCATGGTGATCTGGATCGTTCCCGCCGCGACCGTCACGCCGACCGCCTTCATTAACTGCTGCGCCGTGCCCTGAAACGACGTCGCGGCGGCGAGTCTCGGGCGCGGTACGTCGGCGAAGGCAAGCGCGCCCATCGTCGCGAAGGAAAGCGAGCGGCTGAGGCCGCCGAGAAGCAGCAGCAGGAAAATCGCGGCGGCGGGCCACGCCTGCGACATCGTCGAGCAGACCGTGAGCACCACCGCGAACGACACGCTTCCCCCACACAACACCGCGCCCACCGAGAAGTGGCGCAGCGCGAGCGATGTCATCGGCCGCATGCAGAACGAGCCGAGCGCGCTCGCGAACGTGATGAGGCCGCTCGACGTCGCGCTGTAGCCGAAGCCCGCCTGCAAGGTCAGCGGCACGAGAAACGGCAGCGCTCCGGCGCCCGCGCGAAACAGGCTGCCGGCGATCGTCGCGGCATGGAAGGTAGGAATCGCGAGCAGCGAAAAGTCGACGGCCGGATTCTCCACGCGCTGGCAATGCCGCACCGCGAGCCAGAAGAGCAGCGCGCCGCACGCGACGCTCACCCACGGCAGCCCATCGGGCAGCACACCGCGTCCGGCGCTTTCGATGCCGATCATGAAGAGACTCAGCGACACGCCGACGAGCAGCATGCCGTGCACGTCGGGCGGTATCGCGGGCTCGGGCTCCGAGGGCGGCAGCAGGCGCCACGTCAGCAGCATCCCGAAGATGCCGACCGGCACGTTGACCCAGAAGATCGCGCGCCATGAGAGCGCGTCGGTCAGAAAACCGCCGAGCGGCGGGCCGAGCAATGGGCCGATCAGCGCGGGCATCGTGAGCCAGGTCGTCGCCTGGAGCAACTCTTCGCGCCGCACGCCGCGAAAGAGGATCAGCCGCCCGACGGGCACCATCATCGCGCCGCCCAACCCTTGCACGATGCGCGCGGCGATCAGCGTCGCGAGACTCGTCGATGCCGCGCACGCGATCGATGCGAGCGTGAATGTCGCGATCGCCCACATGAAGACGCGCCGCGCGCCGAAGCGGTCGGCGACCCAGCCGCTCGCCGGGATGAACACCGTCAGCGCGACGAGGTACGCGGTGATCGCGCTGCTCAGATGCACGGGATCGACGCCGAGATCGCGTGCCATCGACGGGATGGCCGTCGCGACGATCGTGCCGTCCATGTTCTGCATGAAGAGCGCGCTCGCGACGACGGCGGCGGTGAGGCGAAAGTTTCCTTGGGTTTTCACGCGTCTGGTCTTTGCGGGAAGACGGCCAGTCTAAAGCGAGCCGTACTAGAATGCCTGAACCTTTTTGCCTGAACGACACGACATGACACGTCCCGCCGTGCCGCGAGCGCCCGACACCCCGCCGACCGCCGATGGCATGCACGACCTGCGTGTGACGCGCTACGGCTTTCTGTTGCTCAACGACTTCTCGCTGATCGCGCTCGCAGCCGCCGTCGATCCGTTGCGCATCGCGAACATGATCATCGGACGCAAGGTGTACGAGTACGAGCTGATCGGCGTCGATCATGAAGTCACGCGGTCGAGCGACGGCATCCGCGTCGTTCCCGATACCGCGATGGCCGATGGCGGCGCGTACGATGCGGTCTTCGTCGTCGGTCCGAATCCGATTCCGAAGAAGGGCATCGGCGCGTTGCTCGACTGGCTGCGCTTGCAGGCGCGACACGGCGTGGCGCTCGGCGGACTGGATACGGGCAGTTACTTTCTCGCGCGCGCGGGGCTCCTGAACGGCTATCGATGCACGATTCACTGGGAAGATCAGGACGCCCTCGTCGAGCAGTTTCCGCGCCTGACGGTATCGAACCGTTTATACGAAGCCGATCGCGACCGCTATACGTGCAGCGGCGGCATAGCGCCGCTTGATCTGATGGTGCATCTGCTCGGCGCCGCGCCCGGCAGCCGGTCGCTCGCGGCGCGCGTGCTCGAACTGCTCGTCGCCGAACGGCGCAGTCACGAGCAGCGCCAGCGCACGTCGCTGCGCCAGTACATGGGCGCCGAGCACGCGAAGCTCGAAGAAGCGCTGCAGTACATGGAGAGCAACGTCGAAGAGGCATTGTCCGTGGCCGAGATCGCCGCGTATCTGGAGGTATCGCAGCGGCAGCTCGAACGCTGGTTCCAGGAGCGGCTCGGCAAGACGCCCGCGCAGGCGTACATCGAAATCCGGTTGCTGCGCGCGCGACAGTTGCTGTATCGCACGTCGAAGCCGCTCGAAGAGGTGTGCGCGCGCACCGGCTTCGCATCGACGACGCATTTCGCCACGCGCTATAAAGCGCAGTTCCAGATCTCCCCCAGCGCCGATCGCCGGCGCTATCAAAACGCGCTTTAGACGCTCCTCGGTAAAAACCCTCGCCGACGAATTCGCAAAGGACGGCGTCGAATCCGGAAATGTTCGGATTCGCCGAACTCCTACCATGGGCTCCAGTGAAATCACTTTCCAACAAGGAGCGAGCGAATGAAACTGGAAAACCTGATCCGCATCGAGAACGGCGAAAAAGTGCAGCACACGTTCTCGGATGCCGAATACGCGAATCGTCAGGCGAAGCTGCGCGATTTGATGGCGCGCGAGAACATCGACGCTGTGCTGTTCACGTCGTATCACAACATCAACTACTACGCGGACTTCCTGTACTGCTCGTTCGGGCGCAAGTACGGGGTCGTCGTGACGCAGAAGAAGGTGGTGTCGATCAGCGCGAATATCGATGGCGGGCAGCCGTGGCGGCGCACGGTCGGTGACTACAACGTCGTCTACACCGACTGGCAGCGCGACAATTTCTTTCGCGCTGTGCAGGGCGAGATCGAGAACAAAGGGCGCGTGGGTGTCGAGTTCGACCAGATGCCGGTCGACGTGCTCGCCAAGCTGAAGGCAGCGCTGCCCGACGCAGAGTTCGTCGATATCAGCGGAGAGACGATGCGCATGCGCATGATCAAGTCGGCGGAAGAGATCGAGGTCATCAAAAACGGCGCGGCTGTGTGCGATGTGGGCGGCGCAGCGCTTGCGGCTGCGGTGCACGAAGGCGTGCCGGAGCACGAGGTCGCGCTGGCCTCCACGCAGGCGATGGTGCGCGAGATCGCTCGCCGCTATCCGCATTCGGAACTGATGGACACGTGGACGTGGTTCCAGTCCGGCATCAACACCGACGGCGCGCACAACCCCGTCACGACGCGCAAGGTGCAAAAGGGCGACATCCTGAGCCTCAACTGCTTCTCGATGATCGCGGGCTACTACACGGCGCTCGAACGCACGATGTTCTTCGATCATTGTTCCGATGAGCATCTGCGCCTGTGGAAGATCAACGTGGAAGTGCACGAGGCGGGGCTCAAGCTGATCAAGCCGGGCGCGCGTTGCAGCGACATCGCGCACGAGCTGAACAAGATCTACGCCGAGTACGGCCTGCTGAAATACCGCACGTTCGGCTACGGCCATTCGTTCGGCGTGCTCTCGCATTACTACGGCCGCGAGGCGGGGCTCGAACTGCGCGAGGATATCGATACGGTGCTGGAAGAGAACATGGTCGTTTCGATGGAACCGATGATCATGCTGCCCCAAGGCCTGCCCGGTGCGGGCGGCTATCGCGAACACGACATCCTCGTGATCGGCAAGAAGGACGCGACCAACATCACGGGCTTTCCATACGGTCCTGAGAAAAACATCATTGCGGCCTGACGCTTCTCGAACGAACCAGTCTTGCGGCCGCGTAGGTCGCAAGACGAAACACACGCAGGAGAATCCATGTTTTCAGCGGCACAAACCATCGCGGGCTTCGACCCCGAACTCGCCGATGCGATGCGCCAGGAGCGGCATCGACAGGAGGAGCACATCGAGCTGATCGCGTCCGAGAACTACGCGAGTCCGCGCGTGCTCGAAGCGCAGGGCTCGGTGCTGACCAACAAGTACGCGGAAGGCTATCCGGGCAAGCGCTACTACGGCGGCTGCGAGCATGTGGACGTGGTCGAATCGCTCGCGATCGCGCGTGCGAAGCGCCTCTTCGCCGCCGATTACGCCAACGTCCAGCCGCACAGCGGATCGCAGGCGAACGCGGCGGTCTACATGGCGCTGCTCGCACCGGGCGACACGATCCTCGGCATGAGCCTCGCGCACGGCGGGCATTTGACGCACGGTGCGAAGGTATCGTTTTCCGGCAAGCTGTATCGCGCGGTGCAGTATGGCGTCGATACGGCGAGCGGGCTGATCGATTACGACGAAGTCCAGCGGCTTGCGCACGAACACAAGCCGAAGATGATCGTCGCGGGCTTCTCGGCGTATTCACGCGTGCTCGACTTCGCGCGCTTTCGGGCGATTGCGGATAGCGTCGGCGCGTATTTGTTCGTCGATATGGCGCACGTCGCGGGGCTCGTCGCGGCAGGGCTGTATCCGAACCCGGTGCCGTTCGCCGACGTCGTCACGACGACAACGCACAAGACCTTGCGCGGTCCGCGCGGCGGGTTGATCCTCGCGCGGTCGAACGAGGAGATCGAGAAGAAACTGAATGCGATGGTCTTCCCCGGCACCCAAGGCGGACCGTTGATGCACGTGATCGCGGCGAAGGCTGTCGCGTTCAAGGAAGCGCTCGGCGCGGAGTTCGTCGATTACCAGAAGGCGACGCTCGCGAACGCGCGCGCGATGGTGAAGGTGTTCATCGAGCACGGATACGACGTCGTATCGGGCGGCACGGACGATCACCTGTTCCTCGTGAGCCTGGTCGCGCGCGGCATCACGGGCAAGGATGCGGATGCCGCGCTCGGCCGTTCGCACATCACGGTCAACAAGAACACGGTGCCGAACGATCCGCAGTCGCCGTTCGTGACGAGCGGCATCCGCATCGGCACGCCGGCGATTACGACGCGCGGCTTCACAGAGGCCGATGCATCGCTTACGGCAAGGCTCATCTGCGACGTGCTCGACGATATCGGCAATGAGCATGTGCAGGCGCGCGTGCGGGAGGAGGTGTCGAGGCTGTGCGCGCGGTATCCGGTGTACGCGGGGGTTTAAGACTTACCGGCGGCGAAGGCTCGCGATACCATACGCCGATGCTCCGCTGCACGATGCGGCGGAGCGCCACCGCCGCTCAATAAAACGATGACGGACGACACAGGAACGGGGACACCATCGCTTACCCGCGCGCAGACGCTCACGCTCGCGGCAAGTCTATCCTTAGGCAGCGCGATCGCGCTGGGCCTGACGCGCTTCGCGTACGCGTTGCTCCTTCCCTCGATGAAGGCCGATCTCGGCTGGACCTTCGCCCAGGCGGGCGCGATGAATACAGCGAACGCGCTCGGGTATCTGCTCGGCGCGCTCGTGTTTCCGCTGTGCGCGCGACGCTGGCCGGCGGGAACGTGCTTCGTCGCGGGATGCGTGGTGACTGCGCTCGTGATGGCGGTGAGCGGCGTGATCTCCGATACGAGTGCGTTGCTTGCACAGCGCGTCGCGACCGGGGTCAGCAGCGCGTTCATCTTCATCGGCGGAGGTGTACTGGCGGCGCGGCTGGCCTCCTCGCATCCGCGCGATGCCGGGCTCGTGCTCGGCTTGTACTACGGCGGCGCGGGGTGGGGCATCGTGGTGTCGGCGTTGCTCGTGCCTTTCAGCATTGGTGGCGGCGTGCACGGGTGGCAGTGGGCGTGGTTTGCGCTGGCTGCGGCGTGTGCGGTGCTTTCGGTCGTGGCGATTGTCGCTGCGCGGCGGATCGAACGTGGTGGCGCGCAGATGCAGGCGAGTGCAGAACCCGCGCGAGGCGGTGCGGTGGACGCTCCGACGTGGCCGCGTTTCGCCTTTGCGCTCGGCGGGTACTTCTTCTTTGGCGTCGGCTATATCGGCTACATGACGTTCATCATCGCGCTCTTGCGCAACGGCGGGATGAGCGCTTCGGTCGTGACGGCGTTCTATGTGCTGCTCGGACTCGCAACGGTGGTCTCGGCGCGGCTCTGGTCTGGGCTGCTAAACCGCATGCGCGGCGGACAGGCGCTGGCCGTGCTCAACGGACTGCTCGCGTTCGCGACGGTAATGCCGGTGGTGTTCGCGTCGACGATGGTTGCGTTTCTTTCCGGAGCACTTTTCGGGGCGACGTTTTTGTCTGCGGTGGCATCGACCACAGCATTTGTGCGGCACAACTTTCCGCCCGCGCGGTGGGCTCAAGGGATCAGCGCTTTTACGATCGTGTTCGCGTTCGGGCAGATCGTCGGGCCGATGGTCATCGGGTATATCTCCGATGGCGCAGGGCTCGCGCGCGGGCTTCTGTATTCGTCGATATTGCTCGCGGTGGGGGCGGCGCTGGCGGGGGTGCAGAAAGGGTTGGCCGGGCGGTGAGGGGAAGGTAATCAATTCCTCCCAACGAATTAGGAGTTTTCCAGTACAACACGGCAGGTCAAGTCAATAGTCTCTCGGGCATTCCAAAGTCAGCCACGAGAGACATTGCGTGGGCGCATCAATGAAGCATTCCGGCAATGCGCAAGAATCGCGATCAAAAGAAAAAGAATGAAAGCCTCGTCCACGTCGAAAGCAAGTACTCTGGTTGTCCCCGCTGTTTGGTTCGTCGTGCGCGCATCATGCGCTGCGGCTGAGGCGGATACTCTAAAGCCCAACAGCATGCGGGGACAAGCCCACGCGCCCGGCGATGTCTCGCACATGGGATGCCGTATCGAGCCGCCTATGTATCCCGTAACAGAGCGCAAACGCGGCATCGGCGGGACGGTGGTCGTGAAGTTCGTCATTGATACGTCGGGCCGGCCCGATTCCATCACGATCGCCAAGAGCAGCGACAGTTTCGCACTCGACGAGGCAGCTCGAGACGCGGTCGCAAAAAGCGAATGCCGCCCCTATATCGAAGACGGTGTCGTGAAGCGAATAACGACGCAGGTGCCGTTCGTGTTCCAGCCGAACGACTCGGGACCTCCACTCTCGCCGGCACTTTCCGCGTCATCGATGAAAAACAAGATCGATGCGGCGGCGATGCAGAATGCCGGCATTGAACCGGGGTCCGCGAAGGCGGCCACGTTCGCGCGCTGGACGCAACGCGCGGACACCGACCCCGATATCGGCACGCTGCTCGGCGATGGCCCGGATCGTGCCGGCGCCATCATGCTCGATGCCTCACAGCGTGCGACATTCTTTGCGGGAGGCGTGCTGAGTATTTCGCCGGAAGGGCGCAGCATGCTTCTGGCGCTGACATTGAGGATGCGCGACACGACTCCGCCCGATTGCGGCCGAACGAAGACTGCACCGCTCGTGATGGCGGGCAACCTGCCGCTAGCCAAGATGTCCGACGCCGATTTCGCCAGCTATCTCGACATCACGTTCGATATCCTGAAGCAAGCAGCGTTACGCACGGGACCTGCGACCGTCACGGTCGAGCAGCGCGCTCGTGCGGACGAAGCCGTCGCGCAAACGCTGCGAGCACGGACGAAGAAGGAAAGCATTTCGGCGTCATGGGCCGATGCCGTGAAGGGTTCGGCTGAAGCGCAGTGCAAAAACGTCGGCGTCCATGCTCGCGCGCTGCTCGAAACACCGCAGCCGTTTCGCGACTGGTCATTAGTCGCTGAAACGCGCAAGGCGCAGGGCCTGCCGCCATCGGCGATGACGACTGCCGCGTGGGAGGGCTACGCCACCAAGGTTCAAAGGCGCGTGCGGCCGAATATCGTGTGGTCGGGCCCGTCGGCGGGCCGTGAGACATCTATCGCGGTAAGCTGCGCTCCGAATGGCACGGTGCTTTCTACGAGCATCGTGCGCAGCAGTGGCAATGCGGACTGGGATGCGGCTGCCCTGCGGGCGGTGCAACGGTCCAGCCCCATGCCGCTCGATATTGACGGGAAGGCGCCGCCTAAATTCACCATCAGCATGCGCCCCTCGCCATGAGCCACGATCGAACGAGGAGCCCTTTCTTGCGCTCCCCGCACCCTCACCCCAATCCCCCCAAAATCCGCGCCATCTCCTCCTCTCCGAACGCCCGCATCGTCACCGTGCGCACATTGCCCTGCTGCGCGAGCATCAGCCCCATACGCGTGACGGTCTCATCATCAGGTGCATCGACGGTGATCACGAGGTCATACGCACCGAGCGTCCACTTCAAGCTCGAAACGGTAATACCCATCGACTGCGCGGTTTCCGCGAACGCCTTCGCGCGCTTGATCGTGTCCTTCGCCGTGCGCGCACCTTGATCGGTCCAGTTCACCAGCTCGATATACGTAGCCATGCTGCCCTCCTCCTGACAAGCTTGATCCGTGCAACATCGCGTGATGCACGGGCCGCACTGCATTGCGTTCGCCACGTCGACGCGCTCGCGCAAGTCCTGGCTTGCGTCGTACGAATGAAACTCGGCCTACGCGATGAGACGCCAACCGGGCGCCGTCGACGACATGGCGACTTAAAGTATAGGAAGCGCAGTGGCGGGGCGCATCGTGATTTGCGCGCACGATGCACTCGCGAACCCAGGGAGCGAATCGTGCCTGCAATGACCGAATACCGCTTCTCCACCATCTGGTGCATCGACGCGCCGATAGACCGCGTCTGGAACGCCATCCACGATGCAAGAACGTGGCCCGAATGGTGGAAGAACGTCGAGCGCACCGTCGAACTGAGCAAAGGCGATCGCGATGGCATCGGCGCCGTGCATCGCTACGTGTGGAAGGGCGTGCTGCCGTATCGCGTCGTGCTCGACATGCGCGTCACGCGCGTCGAGCCGATGACCACGCTCGAAGGCGAGGCGAGCGGCATGGTCGAAGGCATCGGCCGGTGGCACTTCACGCCGCTCGAAAGCGGCACGCAGGTCCGCTACGACTGGCACGTTCGCACGCGACGCTGGTGGATGAACCTCCTTGCGCCGCTCGCGCGTCCGCTCTTTCGCTGGAATCACGACGCGATCATGCACGAAGGCGGCCTCGCGCTCGCGCGTCGCCTGAACGCGCGGCTCGTTTCGATCGAGCAGCGGTAGTTGGCTTCGCGGCAGCAAGTGGAGTAACGTTGACTCACACGCGTTCGATCCTCACATCACGAAAAAGGAGGCGGCCATGCCCGGCGAACCCGCAGAGTCTCAATGGCACGTGTTTGAATACGAAGGCTTCGAAATCCACGTGCTGCCGCAGATCAAGACGGCGCCCGAGCATGCCCCGCCGCGCACGAGCGAGCGCTTCGTGTATATCGGACACGTCTGCCGGCACGGCGCGAACGCCCGCGCCCCCGGCGAAGCGGTCCATTTTCACGCCGACGGCGACGACGAGTTCAAAACCGCCGCCGATGCCGTCGACGACGCTCGGCACGTCGGACGAAGCATCATCGACGGAACGCATCCGGATCTTTCGGTGCTGCCGCTCGTGTCGGCTCATCACCACCACGGCTGACACCCAAGCGATGAACCCGCTGACCGAACCGAGCTTCGAAAGCCTGAGCGCGATCACGCTTGCCACCCACGACATGCAGCGCGCAGTGCGTTTCTATCAGACGCTCGGCTTCAGGCTGCTGCACGGCGGTGCGCACGAGGCGTTCACGTCGTTCGCGGTGGGCGGGTCGTTCCTCAACATCATCGCGGAGACGCGCGGTCCTATCGAGTGGTGGGGGCGCGTGATCATCTACGTGTCAGACGTGGACGCGCTGTATCGCAACATGCTGGCGGCCGGCATCACGCCCGAATTCGCCCCGCGCGACGCACCCTGGCACGAGCGCTATTTCCACGTCACCGACCCCGACGGACACGAACTCAGCTTCGCGCATCCAATTTCTGACGACGCATAACGCCGGCACGAGTTTCGCTTGAGTCTCCTGTACGGGTAGTGCAAGGCATCGATCGCGATTCATATGACCGATGCCGCACAGACCCGAAACGCGACCGCGTCCATTCTTGAAGCACGCCTGAACCAACTGTTGCTATTTCGCCAAAGCGCACACAGCGGGTTCGATCAGGGCGTAGAGTTAAAGTGCTTTCTGAAGAGTGTGATGCGTCGCGGTAGGCGGTTCCGATCGGCGGAGCGCTGTTCTCCGCCATACCGCAGAACCGGCGAGATGGAGAGTTGAAATGAAAAGCACGAGCGAGCGGTCCCTTCGATACCAGGTCGAGAAATGGCTGTCACCTGGATCGGCCGCACGGGTTCACGTCACCGAATTCAGCCGTACGCGCTCGGGGCACAGGCGTTATGTGCGCGTCGAGACGTCGCAACCGGATGGTCGTCGAGCGCTTTTCTTCTTCCGTCACGACGACGGTTACTGGTGTGTGTTCCCGCCTGCGACCGACCGCGCGAAGATACGCGTCGAAAGGTTGGCCGCCTGATTTAAAACTTCAGGCCGTTGAGAAACTGAAACCACAACGCGCCCAGATGATGCCCATGCGGAGAAGCGGAAGTCTCACCCGCTTCTTTCGACGCAAGAGGCTCCTCCTTCTCTTCCTCCACTTCCGCATCCCTCGCGAGTTCCGCTTGCCGTGACGTGTGCAGCGCGATCGCGCTGTCGGCGATCTGACCGGCGGTCAGCGCATCGCATTGCTGTCCAAGCAGCACCCCGAAAACTACATCGCGGTTGTAGCCTTGCGTCGCAAAACGCATCGCGAGCGCGACACGTTGCGCATATTCAGCCTCTGCCGCCGCGCGAGCCGCAGCTTCGCGCTCCGCTTCCTTGGCAGCTTCCTGCTGCCTGCGCTCTTCGAAGCGACGCATCTCTTCAGCGAAGATCGAATCGTAGACGTGGCGCTGCTCCGGGTCGGAAAGGATCGCGTACGCCTCCTTGATCTCCAGGAACGCGGCGCGCGCGCTGTCTTCGCGGCCGACGTTGCGGTCAGGATGAGACCGCATCGCAGCTTTGCGGTAGGCGCGTTTGATTTCTTCGTCGGTGGCGTGCTCGTGCACGCCCAGCGTTTCGTATAGCGTTGCCATCGTTGCGTCGGACCCATGTTGACATCGCGGGTCATCGTAACACGCGAAAAATGCAGTTCCGCGACAGCCCTAGCGGCCGGTCATGCGTCGCACGCCGTCGATACCGAGCCGATCGAACACAGCGCGTGCCGCGGGCAACTGTCGCCGGATATGCAGCCGGATAGTGACGACCGCGATCACGAACAGCAAGACCGTGGCGGCGAGATATTCGCGGCGGTCGGGCAGCACGCCATAGCGCGTATGGACGAACACGAGCACGATCCACACGACAGCCGGCAAATGCAGCCCCCAGTGACGCTGCGCGAAGTGCCACGCGAGGCGCCGCACGGCGCGCCTCGATGCGCGGTCGAGCCGATCGTCGCTGCTCACTCGCCGCCGCCGTACAGGTCGAGGAATTTGAGCGTCACGCCGTTGGTCCAGCCGAAGCCGTCCTGCAGCGGATATTCGCCGCCGCCTCCGCCGCCCGTTCCCGTGCCTTCCACGATGTACTTCTCGACGAGCTTCTGCTGTTTCGCGTAGACGTTCTTCACATCGGCGAGGAAGCGCGTGCCGATCGGCTGCGCGAGTTCGGCGCGGCCATAGCGCTTGAGCCCCTCGACCGCGATCCAGTGCAGCGGCGCCCAGCCGTTAGGCGCGTCCCACTGCTGCGTCGTGTTGAACGTGGTCGTCGCGAGGCCGCCGGGCTTGAGCAGTTGCGCCTCGATCGTGCGCGCCGTCCGATGCGCGCGCTCGGGCCACGCCGCATTCGCGAAGAGCGGATAGAGCGCCGCCGCCGATACGTTGTCGCGCGGCTTGCCAAGCTGCCAGTCGTAGTCGCCGTAGTAGCCGTTCTTGTTCCAGAGATACTTGTTGATGCCATAGGCGCGCTTCGCCGCGCGTCCGATGTACTCGGCGACGCAGCCGAAGTCGCGCGCCTCGCCGCAGCCGCGCGCGATCGTCGTTTCGAGGTGGAACAAGAGGCTGTTCAGATCGACGGGGATGATCGACGTCGTGCGGATCGACGCGAGCGTCTGGTTGTCGCCGAACCAGCGCGAACTGAAGTCCCAGCCGCTTTCCGCGGCCGCGCGCAGGTCGCGATAGACCTCGTTCGGCGCACGGTTCGGCACGAGCTTCGCCGTGTTGACGTCTTCCAGATACGACTCGTCGCGCGGCGTGTCCGATGCGTCCCAGTAGCGGTTGAGCACCGTGCGGTCCGGCAGCATCACTGAGTTGCGAACGGCGTCGCCGGGCTTGAGCGTTCCTGCGCCCTGCATCCAGTACGCGTGTTCGCGGCGCATTTGCGGCAGGTACTTCTGATAGACACGTCCGCCTTCCTTTTGCGCCGCGAGTTCGACCATGTAGGAAAAGAACGGCGGCTGCGAACGGCTCACGTAATACGTGCGGTTGCCGTTTGGAATGTGGCCGATGGTATCGATCAGATAGGCGAAGTTGTCGAGCATGTTATCGACGAGATCTTCGCGGCCCGCTTCCTGAAGACCCAGCATCGTGAAATAGGTGTCCCAGTAGTAACCCTCGCGAAAACGTCCGCCCGGCACGACGTAGGGCTTCGGCATCGGGATCAGCGAGCTGTTGGGCGGCACGCTCATGCTCATGCGCGTGAGTTTCGGCCAGAGCCAGTCGATGTGCTCGCGCAGCGACTGGTTCGGCGGCGGCGTGATGACCTGATCGACCGGTGGCGTGAACCAGCGCGCGACGAAGTTCTTGAGCGAGAAACCCGGGTTGTTCTTCTGCTGCTCGTATAGCTGGAGGATGGCGGCGGGCTCGGCGTTGGGCGTCGCATCGACGAAGGTCTTCTGGTCGGGATAGATCTGCCCCGTCTGCACGGCGACGAAGAGATCCTTGTAGAGCACGCTCGGTGGCGGCGGTAACGTCTGGCCGACCTGGATGTCGGCATAAGCGGCGCTCGTGGCGGCGCCGATGAGCAGCAGTGCGCCAAGCGCGCGGGCAACGGCCCGCAGATTCACTTGATGATTCGTCGACACGACCATGTCTCCTCCTCTTCCTCGCAAAGGGGTTGATGAACCGGACTGGTCTCGCTCACGTCGACGCCTCGATCGGGCGGTCTGTGCAGCATCGCGCGCAAGCTTCGCACGAGCTCGATGCCCTGCGCAACCATTCGCTTCGGGCACGAGTCCTGCGCCGCTGCGGCGCATCAAAACGCCTACTGGAGCGCAAGCGTCTTGTGTGCCTCGGTCTGGAAGTCGGTCGGCGTGACGCCAGTCTGCTTGCGGAAATAGCGGCTGAAATACGCGATGTCGGAGAAGCCGAGCCCGTGCGCAATCTGCTTGATCGACATGCCTGAATACACGAGATCGCGCTGCGCCTCGCGCACGAGATGCTCGTTGATGATCGCAAGCGGCGAACTCGCCAGTTCCTCGCGACAGATGCGCCC
This sequence comes from Caballeronia humi, assembly GCF_001544475.1. Classification (GTDB taxonomy): domain Bacteria; phylum Pseudomonadota; class Gammaproteobacteria; order Burkholderiales; family Burkholderiaceae; genus Caballeronia; species Caballeronia humi. The sequence goes on from NZ_FCNW02000002.1 coordinate 24,342, forward strand.
GAGTTGCGCGGCCGTCGTCCCGAGCTTTTCCGCATAGAACTCGACCGGTCGATGCTCGCGGAAATGCGCGGCCACGAGTTCGCGAAAGCGCTTGATCTGCGCGCCGCGCCGCTCGGTCGTGGCGACGGCGGGCGTTCTGTCCGCGCGTTCGCTGAAGCGCGCGACATGCACGAAAAGTGCAATCAGCAGCGACATTCCCGCCGCGATGTGACCGCGATCGCTTGTGCGGAATTCGCGTTCCAGCAAGCCGAAAAGCGACATGAGCGCGCTCTCGTCGACGGCTTGCGCGGTAAGAGGAATGACCGCCGCGCGCTGCAAGACAGGAATCAGGCCGGGCGAAACGACGCTCGATATCGATTCGAGCGAACGCTGCGCCGCCGTGATCACAAGGCCGTCGACGTCTGGCGAAAACACGAAGCCATGCACCGTCTGCGCGGGCAAAAGCACGATACAGGGCGGCTCGATCGCGACCTTCGCGTTCTCGATCACCACCTGTCCGCTGCCGCCGCGAATATATAAAAACTGAAGCAGGGCGTCGTGGCGGTGCGCGTCGATGTGCCAGTCGTTCGGACGGCTGCGCTCGGGAATCCATTCGAAGTTGAACGCGTCGTACCAGGGCGGCCGCGCCGACTCGCCATACAGGCTGTAGTTAGGGATTTTCCTCATGTCGTCGCGCCTCCTCGCGTACAAATTGTCCTGTCGTCTGCGGTCTTTGTCCAATTTTTCGTGTGGCTCCGTCGATAGACTGGCTTTACATCAGGAGACGACACATGACTCAAGAAAACACTCACTGGCTCAACCTCGAATCGCGCGTTTGCGTCGTGACGGGCGCGGCGGGCGGCATCGGACGGGCGATCGGCGAGACGTTCGCGGCAGCCGGTGCGCGGCTCGCGCTGCTCGATCGCGATGAAGCGGGCTGCCACGACGCCGCTCAAGCGCTGCGCGCACGCGGCATTGAAGCGATCGCCATCGTTTGCGACATCAGCGATCCGCTGAGCGTGAACCAAGCGGTCGCGCAAGTGGAGCGCAAGCTCGGCCCCGCCGACGTGCTCGTCAACAACGCGGGCCTCCTGCGCGCGGGCGGCATCGAAGACATCGGACTCGATGCCTGGAATGCGATGCTCGCCGTCAATCTCACCGGTTACATGCTCTGCTCGCAGGCGTTCGCGCGCGGCATGCTCGCGCGCGGCTCGGGCAGCATCGTGCACGTGGCATCGGTGGCGGCGCACCATCCGCAAACCTACAGCGGCGCCTACAGCCCGAGCAAGGCCGCCATCGCGATGCTCTCGCGCCAGATCGCCGCCGAATGGGGCCCGCGCGGCGTGCGCAGCAACACGGTGTGCCCCGGCATGATCCGCACGCCGCTCTCGCAGGCGTTCTACGCGCAAGGCGATGTCGAAGCACGCCGCAGCGCGATGACGGCGAGCCGCCGCATCGGTCGCCCGGACGATATCGCCAACGTCGCAGCGTTCCTCGCGAGCGAGCGCGCCGCGTACGTGAACGGCGCGGAAATCGTGGTCGACGGCGGGCTCGAAAGCATGCTGATGGACCTTGTCCCGCGCCCCGGTTTCGGAGCGCCCGCCAAGGCCGCCTGAGGCTTTTTCAAGCCTTTCAAAAGCTCAAAGGAGTTTCACCATGACTACCGTAACGCGGTCGTCCGATGTCGCTTGCGATCTGCTCGTGATCGGTTCGGGAGCAGGCGGTTTATCGACTGCCGTCACAGCGAAGAAACAGGGGCTCGACGTGATCGTCGTCGAGAAGGAAGCGTTTTTTGGCGGCACGACCGCGTTCTCGGGCGGCGTGCTGTGGATTCCGGGCAACCGGCATGCGAAGGACGCGGGCATCGCCGATGACCACGAAGCCGCGCGCACCTACCTGCTCCACGAAACCGGCGCGCAATACGATGCGGCTGCCGTCGATGCGTTCCTCGATGCCGGCCCGCGGATGGTCGATTTCTTCGAGCGCGAGACCGACGTCAAATTCCTGCCTACGCTCTATCCCGACTATCACCCGGACGCGCCGGGCGGCGTCGATGTAGGCCGGTCGATCGTCGCCGCGCCGTTCGATGCGACCGCGCTCGGCGCCGATCTCGCGCGACTTCGCCCGCCGCTCAAGACGATCACGTTCATCGGCATGATGTTCAACTCGTCGAGCGCGGATCTCAAGCACTTCTTCAACGCGACGAAGTCGGTCGCTTCCGCGTGGTACGTCGCGAAGCGCCTCGCGAGTCATCTCAGGGAACTCGCGCTTTATCGTCGCGGCGTGCAGGTGACGAGCGGCAACGCACTCGCCGCGCGCCTCGCGAAATCCGCGCTCGATCTCGGCATCCCGATTCACACGAATTTCGGCGCGAAGGAACTGATCGTCGAGAAAGGGCGCGTGTGCGGCGCCATCGTAAGCGGCGCGCAAGGCGAGATGCGCATCACGGCGCGCCGTGCGGTGGTGCTCGCATGCGGCGGCTTCTCGCACGATGTCGCGCGCATCACGGCGGCGTATCCGCATCTGCAACGCGGCGGCGAGCACGCTTCGCCGGTGCCTCCCGGCAACACGGGCGACGGCGCGAAGATGGCCGAGCGCGTCGGCGGCCGTGTGTCGATCCGCTATCCGCAGCCTGCCGCGTGGATGCCGGTCTCGCGCGTGCCATTCAAGGACGGCAGGTTCGGCGTGTTCCCGCATCTGCTCGACCGCTACAAGCCGGGGATCATCGGCGTGACGCGCAACGGCCGCCGCTTCACCAACGAAGCGAACTCGTATCACGACGTGGGCGCGGCGATGATCGAAGCGTGCAAGCACGAACGCGAAACGGCGATGTGGCTAGTCTGCGATCACGCGACGATCCGCAAGTACGGCCTCGGCTTCGCGAAGCCCGCACCGTTGCCGCTCGGCGCTCATCTGCGCAGCGGGTATCTCGTGAAGGGCCGCACGCTCGCGGAACTTGCGCGCCACGCAGGAATCGATGCGGCCGCGCTCGAAGCCACCGTGCGCGAGTACAACGCAGGCGCGCAACGCAACGAAGACGCCCAGTTCGGACGCGGCACGACCTCATTCAACCGCTATCTCGGCGATGCATCGCACAAACCGAATCCGTGCGTCGCGCCGATCGGCAATGGCCCGTACTACGCGCTGAAAGTGGTGATGGGCGATCTCGGCACGTTCGACGGCATCGCGACCAACACCGCCGGTCAAGTGCTCAAGGGCGACGATCCGGTGCCCGGCCTCTACGCCGTCGGCAACGACCGCGCCAGCATCATGGGCGGCAACTATCCGGGCGCGGGCATCACGCTCGGGCCGATCATGACCTTCGGCTATCTCACCGCGCTGCATATCGCCGGGAAGGCACAGAAGCAAACGCATGTCGAATTGAGGAGCGCAGCATGAGCACGAAACCCTTCGTCGATCACCGCATCTACACGATCCGTCCGCGCGGCATGGCCGAGTTCATCGACGTGTTCGATCGCCTCGCGATGCCGATCCAGCTCAAGTATCTCGGCGCGCCGGTCGGCTTCTACATGAGTGATATCGGCGCGCTCAATCAGGTGGTGCATTTGTGGGGCTACGAGAGCATCGCCGATTACGACGAACGCCGCACCGCCCGCGATGCCGATCCCGAATGGCCCGCGTATTTGCAGGCATCGGCGCATCTGATCACAGCGCAGGAGAGCCGGATCATCAGGCGCGTGACGTTCAAGAGCCTTTCGGCTGCCGTGCGATAGACGCAGAAGCTATTGCCAGCACACCTCAAACACACGGAGACAACCGACATGAACCCGCTTGCCCGCACGCTCGACGTGCAGACTTTCATCGACGAACAGCGCTTCTCGCCGTATCAATGGACGATTTTGGTGCTGTGCTTTCTGGTCGTCGCGGCCGATGGCTTCGATACCGCCGCCGTCGGTTTCATCGCGCCATCGCTGATTGGCGACTGGGGCGTGAGCCGCGCGGCGCTCGGTCCTGTGATGAGCGCCGCGCTCGTCGGGCTCGGCATCGGCGCGCTTGCGGCGGGGCCTGTCGCGGACCGGCTCGGTCGCAAGACGGTGCTCGTGCTGTCGGTGTTTTTTTTCGGCGCGTGGAGCCTCGCGTCGGCGTATGCGGGATCGATCGAATCGCTGACCGCGCTGCGCTTTCTCACTGGACTCGGTCTCGGCGCCGCGATGCCCAACGCCGTCACGCTGATGTCGGAATATGCCCCGTCGCGCATCCGCTCGGTCGTGGTGAACACGATGTTCTGCGGGTTCTCGGTCGGCCTCTCGATCGGCGGATTGTGCGCGGCGTGGATGATCCCGCACTTTGGCTGGCCGAGCGTGCTGGTTGCAGGCGGCGTCGGGCCGCTCGTTTTGAGCGTGCTGCTCGTCTTGCTGCTGCCGGAGTCGGCGCAATTCATGGTGGTGCGAAGGCGCGCCGGGGATCGCATTGCGCGGGTTCTGCGCCGTATCGCCGCTGATCCGCGCCTTGCGAACTGCGCATTCACCGCCGCCGATCCGCGCGACAGCGTAGCCGATAAATCCGCGCTGTCGCTGGTCGTGTCGCGGCCCTACCGGTTCGGCACGGCGATGCTGTGGCTCGCGTATTTCATGGGCCTGATGATCTTCTACCTGCTCACAAATTGGCTGCCGACGCTCTTCAAGGACGCCGGCTTCAGCGCCGAACGCGCGGCGCTCACGACGTCGCTCTTTCCGCTCGGCGGCATCCTCGGCAACCTGTGTCTCGGCTGGATCATGGACCGCTTCAACGCGCGGCGCGTCAATGCGTGCGCTTACGTGCTCGCAGCGGCGCTCGTGCTGACCATCGGACGCGGTATCGGCGATCAGGTGTGGTTGAGCGTGCTGATCTTCCTCACCGGGACGGCGGTCACGAGCGCCGTTACCTCGATGTCCGCGCTCGCCGCCGCGTTCTATCCGACGCGCAGCCGTGCGACCGGCGTCGCGTGGATGCTCGGAATCGGACGGATGGGCGCGGTGGCCGGTGCGATGACGGGCGGCTTGATGATGAGCATGGGCTTGCAGTTCGGCGCGGTGTTCACGTTTCTCGCCGTACCCGCGTTGGTCGCTGCGTTCGCTTTGGGCGCTTTGAGCCGGCATGGCGCGGTTGCGCAGTCTGCAACAACTGTGATCGCTGCTGAGTAAAAAAAGAAGCCGGTCGCGAGACCGGCTTCGTCAGGTTTAACTATTGTCGAGCGGCTTGCGCGCCGTCTCCCTACTAGCGAGCATCGCCACCAGCGCAACCGCCGATGCTCCAACGAGATACCACGCCGGCGCCAGCTTGTTTCCGGTCGCCCCGATCAGCCACGTCGCGATGAACGGCGCCGTGCCGCCGAAGATCGCGTTCGCCGCGTTGAAGCAGAACGCGAAGCCGCTATAGCGAACGCGCGTCGGAAATATTTCCGAGAGGAAGCACGGCAGCGTGCCGTCGTTCATCGTGAGGAGCGCGCCGAACGCGATCTGGATCAGCACGATCGTCATGAAGCTCGCGCCCACCAGTCCCTTGAAGAGCGGCACGGTCAGCGCGGCAAAGAGGATCGATGCGCCGATCAGCATCGTCTTGCGCCCGACGCGGTCCGACAGCGCGCCCATGATGAACACGAAGCCGATGTACGCGGTGAGCGAGATAGTCGCCGCGATGAACGACATCGTTTCGCTCACGCCCATTTCGGTCGACAGATACGTCGGCATGTAGCTCAGGACGAGATAGAACGCGACCGCGTTGAGGCACGTGACGCCGAACGCGATCAGCATCTTGCCGCGATGCATCGAGAGCAGTTCACGGACCGGTGCGCGTGCCACCTGATGCGACGATTCGAGCGCCTTGAAGGTCGGCGACTCTTCGAGACGCACACGGATATAGCGGCCGATCAAACCGAACGGCGCGGCAAGCAGAAAGGGCAGGCGCCAGCCGAACGAGTGGAGCTGGTCGGACGTGAGCACCGCATGCATCACGGCGACGAAGATCGAGCCAAACAGCAGACCCGCTGCCGTGCTCGCCGGCACGATGCTCGTATAGATGCCGCGCTTGCCTTCCGGCGCGTACTCCGCGAGAAAGGCCGACGCGCCCGCATATTCTCCCGAGGCCGAGAAGCCCTGCACGAGCCGCACGACCAGCAGCAGGATCGGCGCGACGATGCCGACTTGCGCGTAGGTCGGCAGGAACGCGATGAGGAACGTCGAGCACGACATGATCAAAATCGACAGCGAGAGCGCGGTGCGTCGTCCGATCTTGTCGCCGAAATGTCCCCACACGATCCCGCCGAGCGGCCGCACGATGAACGAGATCGCGAACACGGCGTAAGCGGCGAGGAGGCCGGTGGCGGCATCGGATTGAGGAAAGAAGACGACGGCGATGATCGTCGCGAGATAGCCGTACGACGCATAGTCGAACCACTCGACGAAGTTGCCGATGAAACTCGCCATCGCGGCACGCTTCAAGATGCGCGGGTCGGTGGCGGACTGGGCTGCGTGATGCGGCGGCGCGATGCCGCCCGCCTGAATGCCAGCGCCCGAGGCGTGGCCGGAAACCGCTTTCGTTGAACTCATTCGTGCTCTCCAAACATGAATCGTGCGATTGCTACAGATTCGGCGGCGGCTCTTGGGCCACTTCGTCGGCCTGGCTGGGTGCCCTGCGGGTCGGGATCTAATGCGATTTGATACGGCTCATTTCATTTGCTCCTGTCGATTGGCGGATTCGATGGAGCAAATGGTAGAAGTTCGCAGGATCGGAAAATTTCCAGATTCGACGTGCGGCTTAAGGAAATCGTCGCGGAGGGTTTACCACGGGGGATTTGCTGGAGAAGCGGTGATCGCGGCCCTTCGGGTGCTCGGCCGAAGGGCTCGACGTTGAGTGAAGCGTCAAACGATATACGGCCCGTTGATCCGGCCTTCGAAAATGGCGATGTTCATCTGCCAGTCGTCGACGGTGCCGGGGCGCTGTCCGTCGACCGTCACCTGCACAGCGCGGCCGCCTCGCAGCAGTTTCATTTTCTCGGGCGCGAGCGTGGCTTCTTCGGCGGTGACGGGGAGGTCCTTGATGGTGAGGGCGCGTTCCATGACGATTCTCCTGAGATCGGTTGCGAGCACCACGTGTGCTCATCAAGGTTTTTGCAAGCCCTGTGCCAATCGTGCGGTTGCGCCAGAGGTCCGTGCGACAAGGCTCGGGCTCACGCGCTCGGACGTGGCCTCGTTTTAGTGTTGGATTCGATCGAACACGCCGCGCGATTGAGTTGGCCCCGGGACGACGCAATAGCGTTGTGTTCCGCGCAGCGTTGGTCTAACTTCGGTCGCTAACGAGGAGCAATCCATGAATCGGCAGAACGTGTTTTACGCGATAGCTGTTTGTGCTTGTCTGGCTGCATCGCAGGTACAGGCGGCGCAGAAATCGATCGCGGTCGTCAACTGCGCGCTGATCGACGATAACGCCGCTTACAACGACGCCGATGTCACGCGCATCCAGAACGCGCGTCTTGGCATGATCAGCGACGAACTGCGTGACCAGTTGAGCGCGCGCGACCTCTTTCGCGTTGCCGACAATGCGCCCGCCAGCGACCTGATCGCGGGGCTGCAGGCGTCGCAGGACTTCAATACGTGCAACGGCTGCGAGCTTCAGGTGGGACGCAAGCTCAACGTCGAGCGAATTGCCGTGTGCTGGGTGCAGAAGATCAGCAACCTGATTCTCAACATCAACTTGCGCGTCGAGGATGTCGCGACCGGAAAGGCCGTGTTCCAGCGCTCCGTCGATATTCGCGGCAACACGGATCTTTCGTGGCAGCGCGGCGTGAAGTCGCTCGTCGATCTGCTCGCCGCCGATGCCGACGCCACGCGTTGATCAGACCGAATTCGGGAGATTCTCCCGCCGTGCGCCATTGTCAAGCGAACGCCTGATGGGCTAACTTGGCTGTCGGGGCGCGCATCGCGGGACACGGCGCGAGCGTCGCCAGAAAAACGGCAAAAACAATACGCGGGAGACGAACATGCGTTTCAGACACAAGGCGGCCTGCATCGCTTCGATGACGGTCATTGCGAGCGTCGCGCAGGCGGCGACGCCGACGGCTTACGTAACGAGCGAAACGGCGGGCGTGGGCGTAATCGACCTCGACCAGATGACGCTCAAGCAGACCATTTCGCTCGGCAAGGACGGCCCGCGCGGGCTAAGCCTGAACGCGGACGGCACGAAGCTCTATGTGGCGAACAAGGCGACGGGCGACCTCTCGGAAATCGATACGTCCACGGGGAAGATCGTGCGGCGCGCGAAGATCGGCCAGAACCCCGAGTTCGTGCGTGTGTTCAAGGGCTACGCCTATGTGACGTACGAGCCGGGTGAGAGCGGCGGCCCTCCGGGCGCGCCGGGCGAGCCGCCGAAGGAGGAGCACGAGGACGAGAATTCGCCGCCGGCGGAGATCGCTATCGTCGATTTGAAGAGCCTGAAGGTCGTGCATTCGGTGAAGAGCGGGCATGAAACCGAGGGCGTCGAATTTTCTCCGGACGGCAAGGAACTGCTCGTGACCAATGAAGGCGACGATACGGTGTCGGTGTATCGCGTCGGGACCGGCAAGCCGTTGCGCACGGTGAAGCTTCTGAAAGGATCACGGCCGCGCGGGATCAAGGTTTCGCCTGATGGCAAGCAGTATGTGGTGACGCTCGAGAACGCGAACAAGTTCGTCGTGTTGAACGGGCGCGATTTGAAGACCGTCAAGACAGTAGATACGAAGACGGGGCCGTATGGCGTCGCGTTCGATCCGCAAGGGAAGCAGCTTCTGGTTGCGGCGTCACGCGACAAGACGCTGCAGGTGTTCGATGCCAAGACGTATGAGCATGTGAGCGACGTGCCCGTCGGGCAGCGGTGCTGGCACTTCAGCTTTACGCCCGATGGGTCGAAGTTGCTGCTCGCCTGCGGTCGGTCGAATGCCGTCTATGTGCTCGATGCCGCGAACTATCAAACGATCAAGCAGATCGGGGATTTGCCGCTGGCCTGGGGGATTGTCACTTATCCGGCTAGTGCGGGGTCGATTGGGAGTAAGTGACGGGTGGCGCCAGGGCTTCGATGAGACCTGAAGCCCTGGCGCATTGAATTCACAGCCAGGAATACCGCATCCCCACCCAAACCCCTCTTGGCGCCCCGAGACCCAAAAACTGCTCATTGGTCGTCGCCCCGCTATCGAACGTGTGATTCGGCCCGTTGAAGAAATTCTCCCCAAGAATGCCGAACGTCGAATACTTCTTGTTGAGCAGATTCTTCACCGTCCCGAACACTTGCAACTGCTTGGTCACGTTGTAGGTCGTATCGAGGTCGATCAAGAAGTACCCAGCGATCTTGCCGTTCGAATCCTGATTGTCCTCATCGCCGCGAGCAAAAATACTGTTCCGATAGGTCAGGTTCGTGCCGACATTCCACTTGGGCGTAGCCGCATAATCCAGCCGCAATTTGATCGTGTTGGACGGAATGCCAGGAATTCGATCGCCCGAATGCACGGTGATATTGCCGTCCGCATCGGCGCTCGAATTGCTCGCGCTGCTTTCCGTCCACGTCGATCGATACGTTGCGTTCACGTAGCTATAGCTCGCCGCAATCCCCAGCGGCCCATACTGCGTGCGCCCTGCGAGTTCCAGCCCCTGCCGTCGCGTCTTCCCTACGTTCTGAAAATACCCCAGCGTGCTGGCCGCGCCCTGACTGCTGACGAACTGAATGTCGTTGCTGAGATTCGTGCTGTAGACCGCCGCGCTCCACGTCGTCGCGTTGCCGATCCGTCCGCGCGCACCCACTTCGAATGTCTTCGAGATTACCGGCTGGAGATCCGGGTCCGCGATGAAATCGTTCGGCAGCGAGCACGGCGCGGCAGGATCGGCGCACGCGAGTTCGATCGCCGTCGGTGAGCGCATCCCTTCGTTATAAGTTGCGTAGGCGGTGAAGGCGGGCGTCGGATTCCAGTTGAAGCCGATCGCCGGGTTGAAGCGCGAGAACGTATGGTTGCCGTCGAGCAGCGGTTGCACGCCGCTCTCGTCGCCGATCACGGCCTTCGACCAGTTGTAGCGCCCCGCGAGCGTCATCGACCATTGCTCGTTGAACGAGAACGTGTTCTCGAAGTAGATGCCCCAGTTTTCGTTGCGCGTCTTCGCGTCGGTCTGTGGCTCGAATCCTCCGATGCCGACCGTCGCGCGCGTATCGGTAAAGAACGCCTGCTGCGCGGCCTGCGTGAAGTGCGAGTTCGCGAAGTCGCCGGCCGCGCCGATCACGAGCTGGTTGTCGTGCCCGAGGAGCTTGTTGAGCAGCGTGAGTTGCAGGCTGCCGCCGTAGCTGTCGGTCACGATCACCGACTGGTCGTTGAACGCCTGGATGTCGTCAATGACGCCATCGTCCCCGACTTCGCCGAAATTGTCGTTGACGTTGCTGCTCGTGTTCTTGTTGCGATAGTGGCGGTAGTACAGGTTGCCGCTCAGTTGCACGTTCGGCGAGAAGTAGTGGTCGCCGGAAAGCGTCAGATAGCCGACCTGGTTCTCGTTCGTATCGGGGAACGTGTACGCCTGATGGCGATTGTCGAGGAACGATCGCGGGATCGTCTGCGAGCCGTCGAGCGTGTTGTCGGCGGCGCCCATCGAAAGGGAAATCGTGGTGTCGGCGTCGGTGTAGCGCAGCTTGCCGAACGCCTGGCGCAGCTTGCTCGCGTTGTGGTCGGCCCAGCCGTTGTCGTTCGAGACGTTGGCGGTGAAGTAGTAATCGAGATTGCTGCCGATCACGCCGCCCTGTTCGATCTGCGCCGTCTTGCGCCCGAACGAACCGAAGCTCACTTCGGCATTGCCGCCCGGATTGCTGCGGCCGTTCTTCGTCGATACGACGACCGCGCCGCCGAGCGTATTGAGGCCGAACGTCGGATTCGAGCCGGGGATCAGCTGGATCGTGTTGATCGCGGCCTGTGGAATCAGGTCCCAGTTCACGACGTCGCCGAATGGCTCGTTCACGCGCACGCCATCGAGAAACACCGACAGCCCCTGCGGCGTACCGAGCAACGGCGACGCCGTGAAGCCGCGATAGTTGATGTCGGTCTGCGAGGAATTGCCCTGCGCGTCGTTGGTCGTGATGCTGACCGTGTTGTTCGACATGAAGTCGGTGATCGTCGGTGAATGCTGCTGCTCAATGTCGCGTCCGCGGATCGTCTGCACGTTCGCGGGCACTTTTTCGAGCGGCGTGCCGACGCCCAGCAGCGGCGTCGTGCCGACGACGATGATCGACGGCAACTCCTTCGTCACCACCGCTTCGGATGCGGGCTCCGCCTGCGCCCACGCGCTCGCCGTCAGACCCGCGAGCGCGCTGCCGAAGCAAAGCCGCAGCGCGGATCGGGGTTTGAACGGATGCGCGGGTGGCGCTTTGCGCGTCATGCTCTTCATCGTCGTCTCCAATGTCTTTTTTTTACGGCCTTGGGCCTTTGCTGTAAGCGTCGCACAAGCAAGCGCGCCGCGCCCCGGGAAGTTCTCCCGATCGCGCGGGGAAGCCTTCCCAAATGCGGTTCGATGAGCCCAATGCACCCGAGGCACCTGCGTAAAATGTATTCCGTGATGCCACCCGACTCCCTCCCATTGCGCGCGAAGCACCCGACGCGGCACGCCACCATTCGGCGCGATCTGCTGTGCGTTCTCGCGGTCACCGCGCTTGCGGGCGTGCTTTTCGCGCGCTTCGACTTCAGCGAATTCGCGTATCACTGGACGCGCAGCGCCGAGCGCTTTCAGCTCGACGAACTGCCCGGCACGCTCTTCGTGCTCGCGACCGGTTTCGCGTGGTTCGCGTGGCGGCGTTATCGCGAGTCGCAGCAGGAACTCGCGCGGCGGCGCACGCTGGAAGAGGAAGCCGAGCGGTTGCTTGCCGACAACCGCCGTCTTTCGATGCAGGCCCTCGACGCGCAGGAGGCAGAGCGCCGCCACCTTGCGCGCGAGTTGCACGATGAACTCGGCCAGTACCTGAACGCGATCTCGCTCGATGCGGGGCGTATCCGCGATCTCTCCGCGCAACGCGAGCCCGAGGTGCATCGCCTCGCGCTCGCGCTGATGCAAAGCGCGAATCATGTGTATCGCGAGATCGGAGGGATGATCCGGCGGCTGCGGCCAATCGGGCTCGACGAGTTCGGCTTGCCGACCGCGCTCGAACATTGCGTCGAAAGCTGGCGCGAGCGCTTGCCTCAGGCGAGCTTCACGCTGACCGTCGACGGCGATTTCTCGGAACTGACCGATGCGCTGAACATCACACTCTATCGGCTGGTGCAAGAGGGGCTGACGAACGTATCGAAGTTCGCGCGCGGGTCACGCGTGGAGATCTACTTGGTACGCGCGCCGGGCGATAAAGGCAGGGCAGGCGAAATCGTCGTGACGATGGCCGACGATGGTCCCGGCATGGACCTCGCGAAGCCGCGCCGGGGCCTGGGTTTGATCGGCATGCGCGAACGCGTCGAGGCGCTCGGCGGCGAGTTTCACATCTCGAGCACGCCGGGCGATGGCTTTCTCTTTTGCGCGCGCGTGTCCTCTCAGGCCGGCGATCCCGAGCCGAGCGAGCCGGCGAAGTCGGAGAACTGAAGGCCGAGGCGGGTCGCCATCTGCGCGAGTTGCACGCCGTTGTCGGCTCCAAATTTTTGCCGGATTACCGATTGATGATTCGCCACCGTCTTCTGGCTCAAGCCTAGCCTCTCCGCGATGCTCGGCAGCGTGTAGCCCTGCACGAGCAGACGCAGCACTTCGAACTCACGCGCGGAGAGTTGTCGTCCGGGCGGGCCTTCCTGGAATGTCGCACGCAACGCGAGCGCTTGTGAGATATCGGCACTGAGATAACACACGCGCCGCGCCACGGAGCGCACTGCTTCGACCAGCACATCGGGCGCGCTCGCCTTGGTCACATAGCCGCGCGCGCCGGCATCGAGCGCGCGTCGCACGAAGATCGCTTCCTCATGGACGCTGAAGATCAGCACGTGCGCATCGGGCTCGCGCGCGAGCATGCGCCGCATCGCTTCGATGCCGCTCGCGCCCGGCAACGCGAGATCCATCACGACGACGTCGGGCTGCAGCGCGCAGAAGCGCTGATACGCCTCGCCCGCGTTCGCGGCTTCACCGGCGACGCGCACATCGGGGCTCAATTCGAGCAGCCGCCGATAGCCCTCGCGCACGACGGCGTGATCGTCGACCAGCAGGACGGAGATATCGGCGGTCGTCATGTCGGGGCTCCTTGCGTGGGAGGATCGTCGTCGCCCGATGTCGCGAGGCGGCGCGAATTGGCATCGTTGCGAAAGAGGACGGGGTGCTCGTCGGGTGCGCGCGCGGCCGCTGCGTGCACGACCTTGATCACACTCTCGTGATGCGGTGACTTGTCGCAAACCGGATCGGCGTTCGCGGGGTCTTGCGTGAGCAGATACGCCTGGCAGCGGCAGCCGCCGAGGTCGATCGTCTTCTCGTCGCAACTGCGGCACGGCTCCTTCATCCAGTCGAAGCCGCGAAAGCGGTTGAACGCATCGCTCTCGTACCAGATGTCCTTGATCGGTGTATCGGTGACGTTCGGAAACGTGAGGCCCGGCAGCGAGCGTGCCGTGTGGCATGGCAGCGCGGCACCATCGGGCGCGATACCGAGGAACACCGAGCCCCAGCCGTTCATGCAGCGCTTCGGACGCCGTTCGAAATAATCGGGCACGACGAAGAAGATCTTGCACTTGTCGCCGATCTCGCGCCGATAGCGCTCGACCACCGCTTCCGCTTCTTTCAGTTGCTCGGCGGTCGGCATCAGTTGCGCGCGATTCGCATGCGCCCAGCCGTAGTACTGCGTGTTCGCGAGTTCGAGATATTCGGCCCCCATCGCGAGCGCCATGTCGATGATCCTGTCCACGTGCGGCAGGTTGTAGCGATGCAGCACGCAGTTGAGCACCATCGGAAAACCGTGCGCCTTGATCGCCTGCGCGACGCGGTTCTTCAGTTCGAACGTGCGCGTGCTGCTCAGAAAATCGTTGAGTTCCTGCGTCGAGTCCTGAAACGATAGCTGAATGTGATCGAGGCCCGCATCTTTGAGCGCATCGAGCCGCTTGTCGGTCAGGCCGATGCCCGACGTGATGAGGTTCGTATAGAACCCGAGCTTGCGCGCCTCGCCGACGAGTTCTTCCAGATCATCGCGTAATAGCGGCTCTCCGCCCGAGAAGCCGAGTTGCGCGGCACCGAGCGCACGCGCCTGGCGCAGCACATCCACCCATTGCGCGGTGCTCAATTCGCTCTTGTGATCGGTGTAATTCACCGGGTTGTAGCAGAACACGCAGTGCAGCGGACAGCGGTACGTCAGTTCCGCGAGCAGCCACAACGGCGGCGCGATGGCAGCAGGCTTCGCTTCGGCCAGCGGTTGCGATAAGTCGGTCATGCTCTCACTCCAGCCAGCCGCGCGATTGCGCGCCGGCAATGAACGCGCGCACGTCGGCATCGAGGCCGGTCGTGTTGAACGCCTGTTCGAGATCGGCCACGAGCGCGGGCACATCGCGCGTGCCGTCGCAGCGCAAGAGAATCTGCGCGGCGCTCTGGTTCAGCTTCACCATGCCTTCGGGATACAGCAGGACGTGCGCGTCCTGCGCCGGTTCCCATTGCAGGCGAAACAGGCCCTTCAGTTTCGGGCGGAGCGCGTTGTCGTCGGTCATTCCGGGAACGCCTTTTCGATGGAGTCGAGCATGGTCCAGAGGATGTCGAGCTTGAATTGCAGGATCTCCAGCGCGCGCTCCTGCTGCTCGCGTCGCTTGAAATGATCGAGCGTCACTTCGAGGCCGTGTTCGACGTCGCGTTGCGCAAGCGTGATGCGCGAGCGGAAATACGCGAGGCCGACGGGCTCGATCCAGGGATAGTGCTCGGGCCACGTCGATAGCCGGTCCTTGTGGATTTGCGGCGCGAACATCTCGGTCAGCGACGAGCAAACCGCTTCCTGCCACGGCGCGCGGCGCGCGAAGTTCACGTAAGCATCGACAGCGAAGCGCACGCCGGGCGCAACGTGTTTGAGCGACCACAGTTCGTCACGCGTGAGGCCGACCGCATCGCCCAGTCGCGCCCACGCTTCGATGCCGCCTTCCTGATCGCCGTAGCCGTCGTGATCGAGAATGCGCAGCACCCAGCGGCGGCGCGTCTCGCGATCGGGACAGTTCGAGATGACCGCGCCGTCTTTTAGCGGAATGTTGATCTGATAGTAGAAGCGGTTCGCGACCCAGCCGCGGATTTGTTCGCGCGAACAGCCGCCGCTATTCATCTTCACGTTGAACGGATGATGAATGTGGTACGCGGTGCCCTTCGCGCGCAGTTGCGCCTCGAATTCTTCGCGGGTCCAGGCGGGTTTCGCATCGTCCTTCATCGATAAATCTCCGTGCATGCTCATAGTTCGAACGCCATGCCGTCGCAGGCGACCTCGATGCCGTGCTCCGCCAGCACGCGCCGCTCGGGGCCATCCTCGACGAGGATCGGGTTCGTGTTGTTGATATGGATCAGGACTTTGCGCGCACCGGGCCGGTCGATCGAATCGAGCACTTCGATCATGCCGCCCGCGCCGCTTTGCGCGAGGTGGCCCATGTCGGCGCCGGTCTTCTTCGAGAGGCCCAAGCGGATCATTTCATCGTCGGTCCAGAGCGTGCCGTCGACGAGAATCAGGTCCGCGTTCGCCATCGCTTCATAGACGTGCGGCTCGATTGCGCCCAAACCTGGCGCATAGAACACGCGCTTGTTCGTCGTGGTATCCGTGAAGACGAGGCCGATGTTGTCGCCGCGTTCCGGCGCCTCGCGATGCGGCGAATACGGTGGCGCCTTGCTCGTGAGCGGCAGCGCTTCGATGCGCGTTTTTGGCAGCGCGGGGATCGCGAGCGGCCCGTCATCGAGTGCGATGCGGTGGCGTTCCACCTTGCAGTAGTGCGCGAGGATCGACGTGATCGGAAAACCGGTCGATAGGTCTTGCCAAACCGGATCGGTCACGTAGAGCGGCAAGGGTGTATCACGCTCGCGTAACATCAAAAGGCCGGTGACGTGGTCGATTTGCGCGTCGATCGTGAGTACGGCGGCGATGCCGGAATCGCGCGGCCGACGAGCGGGCTGGAGTTCGCGGTTCGCGGCGATCTGCGTGAGGATATCGGGGGAGGCGTTCACCAGAAGCCAGTCCGTGCCGTTGTCGCTGACGGCAATCGACGACTGCGTGCGTGGCGTCGCGTTCAGCGTGCCATTGCGCACGCCATCGCAATTGCGGCAGTTGCAGTTCCATTGCGGGAAGCCGCCGCCGGCCGATGAGCCCAGGACCTTGATTTTCATCATGGCAGCATCCTCCGCAACAACCCATCGCGATCGATGAACTGATGCTTCATCGCGCCAGCGAAATGCAGCGCGATCAGCACGATCATCGTCCACGCAATCACCTCATGAGCGGTGAAGAACAGGTGTCGCAACTGTGCATCCTCCCAGCCCCATTTAGGCAAATCGATTCCCCAAAAGCGCGTCCCGTACTTGTTGAATGACGATCCGAGATACCCGGTCAACGGCATCCCGACCATGCACACATATAAAAGAGCCTGCGTAGTGCTCGCGGCGGCGCGTTGCCACGTTTGCATCGGCGGCAGAGGCGGTCTACCGTAAGCCATGCGTACCATGATGCGGATCAGCACCAGCAGGAAAACCGTCAGTCCCAGCGACTTGTGGAAGTTGATCACCGTCGCCTTGAAGGGCAGTCCCTTCGGCAGCCCGACCATGTACAAGCCGATGCCCAGCATGGAGATGATGCAAAGCGCGATCAGCCAGTGCAGTACGATCAGCGGCAGCGCGAAGCGCGTTCCCGGCGCGGCGCTTTCCCGCGCATTGCGGATGGCGTCGGGCGACTGCGCAGCATTCATGTCAGGCTCCTTTGAAGGGGGTCCTTAAATCTGACGCCTGTTCCATTCTTCTCCCGCCGCTAGCTTTGCGCGATCAGCAATTCCCCTCGTCCGTCCACCGCCAGATCGCCCGCGTGTCGGTGCGGGAGCACGTGGGCATCGAGCGTCGAGAAGGGTGCGATTTCGCTTGCGAGCGAGCGAACGAGCAGCGACCAGAAGACCTGGAAGCCGTGACCGCCTGCTACGAACGTCGGCGGCAAGTGGTCTGGTTCGCGCGCGAGCAGCAGCGTGCCGCGCCGCATCCCGTACGCATAGTGTGCGCCGACGCGCCCCGCCACGCAGACCGTCCCCGCGACGATCCGCGATGCCGCGAAATCGCCCGCATCGCCGCCCACGATGACGAGGCCCCGCCGCATTCTGTCCGCAAGGCGCGCGCCAGCGTGGCCGTGGATCGTAAGCGTGCCGCCCGTCATGCCTTCCATGTCGCCGGGCAGGGCGCCGGCAGCGAAATCGCCCGCGTTGCCGGCGATGGTCAGCCGCCCGCCGCGCATCTCGCAGCCGGCGAAGCGGCTCGCGTCGCCATTAATGTGCAACTCGCCGCCCGACATGCCGAGGCCCGCGTAGTCGCCGCCCGCGCCTTGCACCGCAATTCGGCCTTCGGTCATGTACGCGCCGATGCGGTCCAGCCAGCGCGTCTCGCCTTCGATGACGAGTTTCAGGGCATCGCCATCCGAGCGCGTGATGTCGAAGAGATCACCGGCTTCGCACGTTTCGTTGCCTGCGAGAAGACGCAGTCGCGCGATATCGTCAGTCGATAGCGCGGCAAGTGCCGCAGGCAGCAATTTCGACGCATCCACGCGAAAGCCCGGCGCATTTTTTACCCGCAGCGTGGTCGTGCTCATGCGCGCCCCCCGCGGATACCCGCCGCCAGTTCGCGCAGATGGAAGTGATACGGCCCGAGCTTGCCGCCATAGTTGCCCGCCGAAATGCGCAGCACGCCCGCCGCGCGCCCGAGTGCGCACGCGGCCGCGATGCCCGCTGTCATCGCGGCGCCGATGTCGGCGTCAGTGAGGCCATCGATTACGATTTCCAGCACGCATGCGACGTCCGCCGTCAGTTCGCTCTTGCGCGACAAGCCGACGAGCGTCGGGCAGAACGCGTCGTTGGTCGAAGCCGTCGCGCCTTTGTACTTGGAGCCGATCTTCGACCCCGAGCGCACGACACCGCCCGGAAACGGCGTGATCACGTTCGGCAACGCGTGCATCGCGGTGACGGCGGCTTCGGCCGCGGCGAGCGCCGCGTCGATGCCTGTCGCGAGAAAGAGCAGGTTGCCGCCGCCGACCGCCTTCACCGTGACCGTGCTTTCCTCGCAAAGGAACTCGCCGTCCATCACCGGGACGCGCCAGTAGCGCGTGTCGCCGATCATCTTCGAGATCTGCCAGCCGTCGCCGAAAAAGCGCAGGCCGCCGCCGAGCGGCGCGTTGTCCGAAAGCGGCGCGCGACTCGTCGCCGGGTCGATGCCGCTGTAGACGGCGGTCGTCGGGCATGTGAGCACGCACTGGCCCACGCGCCGGATGACCTGCTTCGCCAGCTCCTTCGACGAAACCGCGAACATCAGCACCGAAATCCCAGGCCGTCCGTCGGGCGTTTCATCGGCGGAAAGATCGCGTTCGATGCCCGCCTCGCAGCCGCAGTCGATCACCGAGGTCGCGAAGCCGGTCAGCGAGAGCGCCGCGTTGCGCGCCCACTTCGGCGTGTGCGCGGTGATGACGAGGCGCGTCGCCTTCATCGCGAAGGCTTCCGCGAAGGTGTCGTCGATGAGCGTGCCGTTGATCTGCATGGCGCTCATGTCGTCGTCAGGCATTCGACCGGCAGCAGACGGCCGCCCCGGCAGCACGCGCAGATTTCGTCGTCGCTGATGGCGGCGTGCGCGAAGTTGCCGGTGAGATTCGCGTCGCTGTAGGCGCGCAGCGTCTTCTCGATGCCGCGATCGAAGTCGGGCGAGACGAAATGGATGCCGCCTGTGGGCGTGGCGACGAGCGTCCCGTCGCGCGCGACGAGTTGTCCGTCCTTGAACACGTAAGCGGGCGACGTGAACATGCGCTCGCGATCCGGCTCGTTGCGATATACGGCGATATCCGCCGCCGCGCCCGCGCCCAACTGCCCGCGATCCTTCAGGCCGAGCAGGCGCGCGGGCCCGGCGCGCGTGATGATCGCGATCTCGTAGAGCGACAGTTCGCGTTTCAGTTCAGGCAGCGCGCTCGCGACCTTCGCTTCCGGATGCAGGCAGTCGAGCTGCTCGTCGCGAAAAGTCTTGTCCATCAGCAGCCGAATCAGATGCGGATAACTCGTGAACGGGCCGCCGTTCGGATGATCGGTCGTCATCGAGACGCGCCACGGATCGTCGACGAGCAGGAAGATTTCGAGCCCGATGATCCATTGCAGCGCGTTCACGTAACTCTGCTCGCGATAGCGGAACGGCACGACGCCGCAACCCGCATCGCATTCGATATCGCCGACGATCCACTTGCGCGGATTGCCGAGCGGCGCGTTCTTGAACTGCATCATCGTGTCGCCGGACGCAGTCACGGTCTGCCCGAAGATGATCTGCCCGACGTCGATCGAGACGTTTGGCCGCGCGTTCACTGCCTCGGCAATCGCGCGTGCGCCCGACGAAAACTTGCGTGGGCCTTCGGTGCCGTAGCTGTGGAACTGGATGTGCGTGAGGTGGATCGGGAGACCGTCGGCGGCGTCCATCGTCGCGATCGTCGAGTCGATGTTGCCGGGTACGCCGAGGTTGCTCGCGTGAACGTGCAGCGGATGCGGCACGCGCAGTTCGGTCAGCGCGCGCGACAACGTGCGCAGCACATCGCGCGGCGTGATGCCGTAGTGAACGTGCGCTTCGTCCACGTCGAGCGAGCGCTGGTTGAACTTGAACGCCGAGATGCCGCCGGGATTCACCACCTTCACGCCGAGCGCCTTGCTCGCGTTGATCGTCCAGCCGACGTAGTCGCGCAGCCGCTCGAAGCCGTCGCGCGCGGCGAGCATCTGCAGCAGCAGTTCGTCGTTGCCGAGCATGACGTACGCGCCGTGATCGATGATCGGCGTGTCGCCCATTTCGAGGTGCGTGTGGCGCGCGTTGGACGGCATCATCGCGGGCTCGAAGGCGGCCGTGTAGCCCATCTCGGCGTAACGGTAGCCGGTGGCGAGCGTGCCCGGCGTGCAGACGCCGCACGACGGCAGCCGCAGATAGCTGCCTTCGGACTCGCGTTCGCGTGCGGGATCGTTGCGGTGATCTTCGGGCAGCAGCAAGCGCGAGAGATTGGTCTTGCCGCCGCCGATGTGCGAATGCAGGTCGATGCCGCCCGCCATCACGATCATGCCGGTGGCGTCGTAATCGTCGTCGACGGGGGCGTTCTGCGCGTTATCGACGATGCGGCCGTCGCGAAAATGCACGTCGCGGCGCTCGCCGTTCACGCCGTTCGCGGGATCGTAGACGATGCCGCCCCTGAGCCGCGCGAGGCTCATCGCTGGCTCCTTTTGCCGAGCGCTTCGGCTATCGATGCGACCGTCGGCAACGCAACGTTGCGCGCGGCGCGCAAGGGCGCGACCACCGTCGCGTCGACGCGAAAAAGATGACCGCCGCTGTCGATGCCGGGCGTCGCCACGGGAATAAACACGGTCGGCGCGGTGCGTGTGCCGAGAGATTCGGCCAGCGCGGGATGGCCGAGCACGATCGCTGGAACGTCGTCGGAAAGCGCCGAGGGCAGCGGCTCCGGCCCGAAGCTCGCGACCCATAGCAGCGCGTCGGCTTCGACATGCTCGAGCAACGTAGCCGTGCGATAGCGGTACGGATCGTGATCGAGCGGCGCGGTCATCGATACATGCGTGCGCAGCGGAAAGCCCGAAAGCCATGTCACCGCCTGGTTGACGGTGAGCGCGCCGTCGTCGCCGGTGAGCGCGAGACTGCCCGCGCGCGTCGTGCGGTTTACGGCCTTGACGATGCGGTTCAGCGCCTCGATCAGCAAAGCGGCATGCGGCCCCGGAAGCGCCGAAGGCTCATAGACGAACACCGTGTAACGCGCGGCGGCCACGCGGTCCGCGAGTACCGAGAGCGCGTCATTGCCGATGGCGCGTCCATCGAGCAGCGCGGACCATTGCGCGAGGACATCGAACGGATCTGCGTCTTCCAGCACTGACTCGACGCTCGCTGTCGGCAAGGCGTGCGCGGCCGGATCGACTTCGCACGCGAGAAAGCTCAACGAAACGGAACGCTCGATCCCGCCGAGCGCGCGCTCGTAAAACCGCGGATACCGCCGCGACGGCTCGCAGCCGAACACCACGAGCAAATCGGCGCGCGAGCGCACTTCGGAGAGCGTCGTGAAAAACGAGCCGCGATCCTGCAGCGCGAGCGTCGATGCCGCCAGCGCGTCGCCGTGCAGGTGATCGACGATCGCCCCGCAACGCGCGGCCAGCTCATACAGTGCGCGGGCGCCGGCTACGTCGGTCGCGAGGCCGCCGAACAAGGGCCGCCGCGCGCGCGACAGGATCTCCGCGGCACGCGCGAGCGCCGACTCTTGATCGGTGGCCGCGCCGTCGATCGTCGGCGGGCACGTTGCATCCGCGGCGCCGAAGCGCGCAATCGAGTGCGTGAGACGCGGGCAGTCGGTGTTCGGTGCGGCGAGGCTGTCGTCGCCTTGCAAGTCTATCGAGATGTCGTCGCATAGTAGCGGACAGAACGGGCAGGTCCAGTCTCCGGTGGTTGAACCGCGCGTCGAGGCGGATGAAAGAGGCGACGCGGGCGCGACAGCGGCGCCCGGGTGGCTGGCACTCGGCGAGAGGGATGACGGATCATGCATGGCGCCCCTTTGAGCAAGGTCCGTGCCGATTCGTAGACCGCCGTCGTTGCGCGATATGAACGACCATTCATACGAAAAGCCGCACAGGTTGTGCGTTGTTCTGGAACACAGTGTCACCCGGCGGACACGTGTGCAACACCGCCTTGCAGACGCATGACAGCCATGACGCGCCGCACCACTTGGCACGGATATTGTGTGAGCCGCCGGTGACCGATAAACCTGCAGCATCTCCGACGGCGACCTTCTCTTGACCAAAATCTTCGTATTCGAGTATCTGACCGGCGGCGGCATCGACCCGGAACTGGCGGGCGCGGGCAGCCTCGCGGATCTGAGCGCGCTGGTCGTCGAGGGCCGCGTGATGCGCGATGCGCTCGTCGCGGACCTGCGCGACATCGACGGCGTGGAGGTCTCGTTCGCGAGCTCGCGCTTTGAAAAAGTCGACGCGAACCACGCGCACCACGTCGCCGAACCGAACGAGCCGATGACACGCTTCGTCGCGCGCGTGGCCCGCGAGCACGACTACGCCTGGATCGTCGCGCCGGAATGCGACGGCCTGCTGCTGCGTCTTTACGATGCGGTCGGCGCGGCGCGCTGGCTCGGCTGCGCGAAGGAGTCGATCCGCGTTACGTCGAGCAAGGGCGCGACGGCCGCGTGCCTCGCGGCGCGCGGCATCGCGGCGACACCCGCACTGGAGCCGCACGGCGACGATGCGCCGCCGGGCGCGCGCTGGGTCGTCAAGCCCGACGACGGCGCGGGCGGCCTCGACACCTACGTCTACGACGACCTCGGCCACGCATCCGCCGAATACGATGCGCGCGCGGCGGCGGGTCGCAATCCGGTGCTGCAGCGCTGGATCGAGGGCGAATCGCTCAGCCTTTCGCTGATCTGCGGCCCGCGCGGCCCCGAGCTTTTGAGCATCAATCGCCAGCGGATCGGCCTGCCCGAGGAAGCGGCCGACGGGCATCACGAACGCGTCGTCGAATTCAGCGGCGTGGACATCGACCGCATCGACCGGCGCAGCGTGCAAGGGCGCACGCTGGATGCGCTCGCGCAACGCGTCGTCGCGGCGCTGCCGGGGCTGCGCGGCTTTGTCGGCATCGATCTCGTGTGGCATCCCGAGCGTGGGCCGGTCGTGATCGAGGTCAATCCGCGGCTGACCGTGGCCTACGCTGGCCAGTCGGCGCGGCTGAAGCGCAACCTCGCGCGCGACTTGCTGGCCGCCCACGGCGTCGCCGGTTTCGAGAGCGAGGCGCAGCCGCGTTTTCGGGCGTTCGGAGGCTTGTCATGAGCGAAGCGCGGCTGGCGGCCGATGCCCCGGTCGTCGGCTGGGACGTCGGCGGGGCGCACGTGAAAGTGTCGATGGCGAATCGCGCGGGCGTGCTCGCCGATGTCGCGCAATGGGCATGTCCGCTGTGGCAGGGGCTTTCGCATCTGGAGCGCGCGCTCGACGCCGTGTTCGAACGCTGGCCGCGCGCGAGCGAGCCCGCCGCGCGCCACGCGGTCACGATGACGGGCGAGATGGTCGATCTCTTCGCCGACCGCGCCGAGGGCGTGCGCGTCCTCGCGAGCACGCTCGCGCAGCGGCTCGGGCCGCGCACGCTGTTCTACGCGGGCGCGTCGGGCTGGCTCGCGCGCTCGGCGTGCGCGGACGGCTGGCGCAAGGTCGCCTCCGCGAACTGGCACGCGAGCGCCCGCTGGGTCGCGACGCGCGTGCGTGATGCGCTCTTCATCGACATCGGCAGCACGACGACGGACATCGTGCCGATCGTCGGCGGCGGCGTCGCGGCGCGTGGGTCGAACGACGCCGAACGGCTCGTGACCGGCGAACTCGTGTATCAGGGCGTGGTGCGCACGCCGCTTTGCGGAATCGCGCATCGCATCGCGTTTCGCGGCGAGACGACGGGCGTGATGAACGAATGGTTCGCGACGAGCGCGGACGTGTATCGTCTGACGGACGAACTGTGGCCGCCGCACGACCAGCATCCGAGTGCCGACAACGGCCCGAAGACCAAGCCCGCGAGCCGCGCGCGCATCGCCCGGATGATCGGCCGCGACGCTGCAGATGCGAGCGACGTCGAATGGCGCTCCTTCGCCGACGAGTGGCGCCGCGAGCAGTTGCGCACGATCGGCGCGAGTCTTGCGCTCGTGTGCGCGGCGCATCCGGCGCTCGCGACGGCGCCGATCGTCGGCGCGGGATGCGGGCGATTTCTCGCGGCGGCGCTCGCGCGGCAGGACGCGCGCAGCTATGTCGATTTTGCGATGCTGGCGGGAGCGGACACGAACGCGGAATTGGGCGAGTGGGTCGCGACGTGCGCGCCGAGTGTCGCGGTGGGATTGCTCGCGGCATCGGCGACGTCGGCGGAGCGGCCCGGCGCAGGGGAAACGATGGCCGCCTGAGCGAGCGGGCGAGAGCGGACAAGGCAGTCAAACGAACGAGGACACGTCATGTGGGTGGTGAAGATCGGGGGCAGCCTGAGTCACGACCCGGCGCTGCGCGAGTGGCTGACGCAGCTTTGGGAAGTGGGCGGCGGACGGGTGGTGATCGTGCCGGGCGGCGGCGATTTTGCGGACGCGGTCCGGCAGTATCAGATCGAATGGCGCTTCGACGACCTCGCCGCCCACAACATGTGCCTGCTCGCGATGGCGCAGTACGCGATCCTGATGCAGGGCGTGCTGCCCGAACTCGTGCTTGCATCGAGCGAGGAGCGTATCCGCGGCGCGTTGCGCGACGGCCAGGTCGCCGTGTGGGTGCCGACCGGCCTCATGCGCGTCACGCCCGATTCCACCACCAACTGGGACACCACCTCCGACAGCCTCGCCGCGATGCTCTCCACGACGCTCAATGCCGAGCGCCTGATGGTCGTGAAATCATGTCCTGTCGATGCCAGCGCGCCGCTCGAAACGCTGGCGGCGAGCGGCGTGATCGACGCACGGTTCGTGAGTCATGTGAAGGACGCGAACTACGTCGTCGAGTTGTTCAGCAAGGACGATATCGGGCTGATGCGCGACCGCTTGCTGAACGTGCCTGTGGTTTGATGTAGCGCTAAGCCGCGTGTGTTGCGTGATGCAGCGCATCGGCCCATTGCGCCACGCGCTTCGGATCGAGCCGTCCCGCGCGTCCTTCGGCTTCGTCGCAGAGCGCCGTGCGAAAGCCCGCGATATCCGGCGCCAGCGCGCGAATCTGCGCGAGTTGCGCCCAGCCCAGCGAACCTGCCACGCACGTCATCGAACCGCGCGCACCCGCGGCGCCGAGGCAGCGCGCGAGCGTCGGCGCATCGACGCAATCGAAGAGCGTGCGGCCGTCCTTGCTCGCCGTATCGAACACGATGCCCGCGAAGCCCAGCCGCCCCGCGAGCGCGGCGAGTTCCGCGTCCGCGCCGTCATCGGACAGCAGTACCGGCACCACCGACGCCGGCAGGCTCGCCAGCAGCGCAAGACAACGCGCTGCGTCCGGCCCGGGATTCACGCCGACCTTCACGTAGTCCACGCCCGCGTTGCTCACGTCGATCACGCGCGCGGTGATTTCGTCGAAGGCATTGGTCGGCAGGTCGCCGATCGTCGCGCTGATCGGCTTCACCGGATACTGCGCCCGCAGCGCGCGCACGATGCGGCCGATCTCATCCAGTGCCACGCCGCCCAGCGCGCCCGCGCCGGGCTCCTTCAGGTCGATCAGTTCGGCGCCGGCATGCGCGGCGTCGAGCGCTTCAGCGGACGAGCGGACGCTCGCGAGCAAGGCGGTCATGGTGTCTCCGTTACGGCGGTTACTGCGGGTGGGAAGGGTCGCTGCGAAACTTTGCGATGGCCTCGTTGAGCCAGGTCCAGGCGATGCGCTCGACGTCGCCGGCGGTTTTATCGATGGCGATCTGAAGGTATGCCATCTCGCTGTCGACTTTTTCAGGCGGCAGCATGAAAAGCCGGCTCACGAGAATTGCGCCTTCCACGACGGCGGACTGCGCGCGATTGAATCCCGGAAACGGTGCGTGCGTCTCGCGATGCACGCATTTCATATGAAGCACGGGACGCTGCTCGTCGTCGAGCAGTTCGTCGAGACGCAACTCCATGTGCGCGAGCGATCCATCGAGCCGCACGCTCTCGACGCGGCTTGCGCGCAGCGTCGGCCATTCGCGCGATGCGCCTGTCACGCAGCCCGCGAAGACGCGGACGTCGGTCGTGAAGTTGATCACGGCGGCGCGGGTGGCGAGGATGTTGTCGAGCGTCGTCGAAGGACGAAAGGGCGCGAGGATGGCGATGTCGTCCTCGAAGCGGACGCCCATCGGTGCGATGTGGGGCCGGCCATCGCGCGCCGCGGTCGTGACGATCGTTTCGAAAATCATGGCGGGGAACGCTGGTCTTGGCGACAGGCTCAGAGCCGGCAGGTTGTACTACCAGAACAACGGTCCCGCACGGCAGCCGCTCATCGCGGCTCGTGCGGGATTAACGGGTGGCGATATACATCGTGATTTCAAAACCAAAACGCATATCGGTGAAGCTAGGGGTGGTCCATTGCATACACGTCCTCCTCGTTGGTGGTTCAACCGTGCCCTTGCGCTTCATTTCAAGCACGCGGGCATCGATCAGTACGCAAGGCTCATGCCACGCGCCTGATCACACATGCGGAATGGAACGGCCGGACAGTTCCGCAAACGAGTGTCGCGAAAACGCAGCAAAGTGTTCCACTGCATCCTAGGCAATTACCCGCGCTAAAAGGATCGCTTAAGTCCGCACAAGTAATTCGTGAATTCTCTTCGAGAGAGACGGCAACTACTCTGAGGTCTCAGCGCAGGCACTCACTGCCTGACGCAACCGCCGACCACTCTCGAGGAACCGCAATGAACGACTTCAGCAAAGCCGCCGTCGAAGCAGTGCGCAACCCGCAAGACCCGCGTTCGCGGTATGCGGCAGGTGTCATGAAGTATCGCGAGATGGGCTACTGGCAGCCCGACTACACGCCGAAGGACACCGACGTCATCGCGCTCTTTCGTATCACGCCGCAACCCGGTGTCGAGCCGGAGGAAGCGGCTGCGGCGGTAGCAGGCGAATCGTCAACGGCGACGTGGACTGTCGTCTGGACCGACCGCCTGACCGCTTGCGACATGTACCGCGCGAAGGCGTATCGCGTGGAGCCGGTGCCCGCGTCGGCCACGGGCGAGCCGCAGTTCTTCGCTTACATCGCTTATGAACTCGATCTGTTCGAAGAGGGGTCGGTCGCGAACCTGACGGCATCGATCATCGGCAACGTGTTCGGGTTCAAGCCGTTGAAGGCGCTGAGGCTCGAGGACATGCGCATACCGGTCGCTTACCTGAAGACGTTTCAGGGACCGCCGACAGGAATCATCGTCGAGCGCGAACGGCTCGATAAATACGGCCGGCCGCTGCTCGGCGCGACGGTCAAGCCTAAGCTCGGGCTCTCGGGAAAGAACTACGGGCGCGTCGTGTATGAAGGCCTGAAAGGCGGCCTCGATTTCCTGAAGGACGACGAGAACATCAATTCGCAGGCGTTCATGCACTGGCGCGACCGCTTCCTCTTCGCGATGGAAGCCGTGGCCCGCGCGCAAGCCGAGACGGGCGAAGTGAAGGGCCACTATCTGAACGTGACGGCCGGCACGATGGAGGACATGTACGAGCGCGCCGAATTCGCGAAGCAGCTTGGCTCGTGCATCGTGATGATCGACCTCGTGGTGGGATGGACGGCGATCCAGTCGATGTCGAAGTGGGCGCGGCGCAACGACATGATCCTGCATCTGCATCGCGCGGGGCACGGGACTTATACGCGGCAGCGCAATCACGGCATCTCGTTCCGCGTGATCGCGAAGTGGCTGCGGATGGCCGGTGTCGATCATGCGCATGCTGGGACGGCGGTCGGTAAGCTCGAAGGCGATCCGCTCTCGGTACAGGGCTACTACAACGTGTGCCGCGATGCGCGCAATGACGTCGATTTGTCGCGGGGGCTTTTCTTCGATCAACCTTGGGCCGGATTGCGAAAGGTGATGCCAGTGGCTTCGGGCGGCATTCACGCGGGGCAGATGCATCAACTGCTCGATCTGTTCGGCGATGACTGCATCCTGCAGTTCGGCGGCGGGACGATTGGGCATCCGGGAGGCATCCAGGCTGGCGCGGTGGCGAATCGCGTGGCGCTCGAAGCCATGGTCAAGGCGCGCAATGAAGGACGCGATATCGCTAACGAAGGGCCGGAGATTCTTGAGGCCGCAGCGAGGTGGTGCACGCCGTTGAAGCAGGCGCTCGATACATGGCGCGATGTCACTTTCAACTATGCGTCGACGGATACGCCGGACTTTGCTGTGACGCCGACGGCGGCCTAGAGCTAACCCATTCCAAAGGACCAAGATCATGCGCATAACCCAAGGCACTTTCTCCTTCCTCCCGGAACTGACTGACGAAGAAATCACGAAGCAGATCGACTATGCCCTGGCCCAGGGCTGGGCCTGCTCCGTGGAGTTCACCGACGATCCGCACCCACGCAACACGTATTGGGAAATGTGGGGCCTCCCGATGTTCGACCTTCATGACGCCGCAGGCGTGCTGCAGGAAGTCAACGCCTGCCGCACCACGTATCCGCAGCACTACATCAAGGTCAACGCATTCGATTCCGTGCGCACCTTCGAAACGATGCGCCTCTCCTTCATCGTCAATCGCCCCGATGCGGAACCCGGCTTCCGCCTCGAACGCCAGGACGGCCCGGGCCGTGTGCAGCACTACACGATCAAGAGCTATGCGAGCGACCGGCCCGCTGGCGAACGTTACGCGGAGCGATGAACAATGTCCGCCGAAGCCATTCTCGACCCGCCTGTCATCGAATCAACCGATACGCCGAGCGTCGATCTCGTCGCGCTCTTTCGCGAATCCGGGATCGGTGAAGTACTCGCCGAACTCGACCGCGATCTCGTCGGCCTCGTGCCAGTGAAGACGCGCATCCGCGAAATCGCCGCGCATCTGCTCGTGGAGCGGGCGCGCGAAACGATTGGTATCGCGAGCGGTGCGCCGACGCTGCACATGTGTTTCTCCGGCAACCCCGGCACCGGCAAGACGACCGTCGCGCTGCGCATGGCCGAAGTATTGCACCGGCTCGGCTATATCCGGCGCAATCATCTGGTGTCGGTGACGCGCGACGATCTCGTCGGCCAGTACATCGGCCACACGGCGCCCAAAACGCGCGACGTGCTCAAGCGTGCGATGGGCGGCGTGCTCTTCATCGATGAAGCGTATTACCTGTATCGCCCGGAGAACGAGCGCGACTATGGGCAGGAAGCCATCGAGATTCTGCTGCAGACGATGGAGAACCAGCGCGGCGATCTCGTCGTGATCCTTGCAGGCTACGAGTCGCGCATGGACACGTTCTTCAAGAGCAATCCGGGCTTTCGGTCACGCATCGCGCATCACATCACGTTCCCCGATTACGACGCGGCCGAACTGCTCCTGATCGCCGAACGCATGCTCGATTCGATGCACTACCGGCTCGATCACGCATCGCGCGATGCGTTCGAAGATTATCTCGCGCGCCGCATCGCGCAACCGAACTTCGCGAACGCGCGCTCGGTACGCAATGCGCTCGACCGCGCGCGGCTGCGGCAGGCGAACCGCCTCTTCGCCGATGCCTTGCACGGCGGCGCGCCGACCGGCAGCGCGGCGCTCACGCTCATCGCGGCGAGCGACATCCTCGCGAGCCGCATCTTCGCCGATTCATCCGATACGCCGCCACCCGATCCGATTCGATAGACCTCTCAGGAGAGTGCCATGCAGGACGGACGAACGACCCTTTCGAAATTCCTCATCGACACGCTCGACCGCAAGCCCGGACCGGAATCCGCAAGCGGCTTGTCGGCGCTTCTCATCGACGTGGCCGCGTCGATCAAGACCATCTCCGCCGCGCTCACGAAGGGCGCGCTCGGTGGCAACTACGGGTCCGCAGAAACACACAACACGCACGGCGAGGAGCAGAAGAAGCTCGACCTCGCGACCAACGAGATTTTCCTGCAGCACTGCGAGTGGGACGGCTTGCTCGCGGGCATGGTGTCGGAGGAAATGGAAGGCGTCTACGCGATCCCCGACGCGTATCCGCGCGGCGAATACCTGCTTGCATTCGATCCCCTCGATGGGTCGTCGAACATCGACATCAACGGCGTGGTCGGTTCGATCTTCTCCGTGCTGCGCGTGAATGGCACGGCGGGCGATGCAGCTTTTCTGCGTCCGGGCCGCGAGCAAGTGGCAGCGGGCTACGCAATATACGGCCCCTCGACGATGCTCGTGCTCTCCGTCGGCAACGGTACACACGGCTTCACGCTGGAGCGCGACGTCGGCAACTTCGTGCTGACGCATTCCGATATCCGCATCCCCGAGGATTCGTGCGAGTTCGCGATCAACGCATCGAACGAGCGCTTCTGGGAGCCGCCGGTGCGCCGCTATGTGCAGGAATGCAAGGACGGCAAGAGCGGTTGCCGACAGCGCGACTTCAACATGCGCTGGATAGCGTCGATGGTCGCGGAAGTCCATCGCATCCTCATGCGCGGAGGCGTATTCATGTATCCGCGCGACTTCAAGACGCCCGCGATGCAGGGACGCCTGCGCATGCTTTACGAAGCGAGCCCGATGAGCTTTCTCGTCGAGCAGGCGGGCGGCATGTCGATCACCGGACGCGAACGCATTCTTGATGTGAAGCCGCAGGCATTGCATGAGCGCGTGCCGGTGATTCTTGGATCGAAGAATGAAGTGGCGCGCATCGGGAGATATCACGGCGAATACGATCGCGGCGAGGACAAGCCGTATACGTCGCCGCTTTTTAATGAGCGGTCGTTGTTCTTGCCTGATCCGGTGTGAGGCTGCAAATAGCGCAAAACAAATTTGAACTAGCAACTTCGTTGCATGGGACCGGAGTGAGCGCTGAAGCGCCAACACCGGTCGACAAGGGAGAGACAAGCGCATGTCAGTCAAACATCCGATCATCGCCGTGACCGGCTCCAGCGGCGCGGGCACCACCACCGTCATGAAGAGCTTCACGCACATCTTCAGACGCGAACGCATCAACGCGCAGATCGTCGAAGGCGATGCGTTTCATCGCTATGATCGCCTCGGCATGCGCGAGGCGATGAAGCAAAGCGAACGCGACGGCCTCGTCAACTTCAGCCACTTCGGCCCTGAAGCAAATCTGCTCGCGGAACTCGAACAACTGTTCGCGAGTTACGGGGAAGCCGGCACCGGGAAATTGCGCCGCTACATCCACGACGACGCCGAAGCCGCGCACTACAAGCAGGACGCGGGCACGTTCACGCCATGGGAAGACATCGCGGAAGGCACCGACCTGATGTTCTATGAAGGCCTGCACGGCGCTGCCGTCACGGGCGACGTGGACATCGCGCGTCATGCGGACCTGCTCGTCGGCGTCGTGCCGATCATCAATCTCGAGTGGATTCAGAAGCTGCACCGGGACCAGACGATGCGCGGTTATTCGCACGAAGCAGTCGTCGATACGATCCTGCGTCGCATGCCGGACTACGTGAACTACATCTGTCCGCAGTTCTCGCGCACGCATGTGAACTTCCAGCGCGTGCCGACCGTGGATACGTCGAACCCCTTCACCGCGCGCGAGATTCCGCAACCGGACGAGAGCTTCGTCGTGATCCGCTTTACGCGGCCGAAGGGCATCGACTTCCCGTATCTCCTCACCATGCTGCACGACTCGTTCATGTCGCGTCCAAACGTGATCGTCGTGCCGGGCGGAAAGATGGGACTCGCGATGCAGCTCATCTTCACGCCGATGATCCTGCAACTGCGCGACCGTTGCGCGCGGGCCTGAACCGATTTCTCAATCGTAGAAAGGAGGCATCCTATGAATGCCGTTGCTGAAACCCTGGAGAGACCGGAGACGCGCGCTGACACGCGCTCGATGGCGAACGCGCTGCGCATGCTCGCCGTCGATGCGGTACAGCAGGCGAACTCCGGCCATCCCGGCATGCCGATGGGCATGGCCGAGATCGCCGTCGCGCTGTGGCGTCGGCATCTGAAGCACAACCCGTGCAATCCCGATTGGGCTGACCGCGACCGCTTCGTGTTGTCGAACGGGCATGGGTCGATGTTGCTGTACGGCCTGCTGCATTTGACCGGCTATGACTTGCCAGTCGATGAACTAAAGCGCTTCCGCCAGTTGCATAGCAAGACACCGGGACATCCCGAAGTGGGCGTGACCCCTGGCGTCGAAACGACGACCGGGCCGCTCGGGCAAGGCTTCGCGAACGCGGTCGGGATGGCGCTTGCGGAAGCGCTGTTGGCGAGCGAGTTCAATCGGCCGGGGCACGATGTGGTCGATCATCGGACGTATGTGTTCGTCGGCGACGGATGTTTGATGGAGGGCATCTCGCACGAGGCGGCATCGCTCGCGGGCACGCTGCGCCTGAACAAACTGACCGTGCTCTACGACGACAACGGCATCTCGATCGACGGCCACGTCGCGAAGTGGTTCGCCGACGATACACCCGCGCGCTTCGCCGCGTACGGCTGGAACGTGCTGCGCGATGTGGACGGCCACGATGTCGATGCCGTCGATCGCGCGTTGCAGGACGCACGCGATTCGCAACGTCCGACGCTCATCTGCTGCAAGACAGTGATCGGCAAGGGCGCGCCGTCGATGGCGGGCACGCACGATGTGCACGGCGCACCGCTCGGCGCGAAGGAAGCGCAAGCGACGCGCGAAGCGCTGGACTGGCCGCACGCACCGTTCGAGATCCCTGCGTCAATCAGGCAGCTTTGGGACGCACGCGATGAAGGCGCATCCGCGGAAGCCGACTGGGCGCAGCGGTTTGCCGCCTATCGAGAAGAGTATACAGCGCAAGCCGCCGAGTTCGAACGCCGCGCGCGCGGCGCATTGCCCGCTCGCTGGCGCGAAGCCGCGCTCGCATTGGTGCGCGATGCCAACGGCGACGCGCAATCGATCGCGACGCGCAAGGCATCGCAGATCGCGATCGAAGGGCTTGCACGCGCGCTGCCTGAACTGCTTGGCGGATCGGCGGATTTGACGGGGTCGAACCTCACGCGCTGGAAGGATGCAAGCACCGTCTCGCCAGGCGAAAGTAGTTTGCATGGCAACTATATTCACTTCGGCGTACGCGAGTTCGGCATGAGCGCAGTGTTGAACGGCATCGCGCTACATCGTGGCTACCTGCCGTTCGGCGGCACGTTCCTCACGTTTTCCGACTATTCGCGCAACGCGCTGCGCATGGCCGCGCTGATGAAGACACGCACCGTGTTCGTCTTCACCCACGATTCGATCGGTCTCGGCGAAGACGGTCCGACACATCAATCCGTCGAACATGCGGCATCGTTGCGGCTGATTCCGGGCCTCGACGTATGGCGTCCGTGCGATACGGTCGAGACTGCGCAAGCATGGGTAAGCGCCATCGATCGCGATCGGCCTTCGTGCCTTTTATTGAGCCGCCAGAACCTGCCGTTCATCGCGCGCAGCGACAAACAGATCGATGCGATCGAGCGCGGCGGCTACGTGCTGCGTGACTGGCCGGATGCGTCAGCTCCGAACGACAAATGCGTCGTGCTGATCGCGACGGGATCGGAAGTCGCGCTCGCGCTGGGTGCTATCGACGCGCTGCGGGAAGAAGGCATCCTGGCGCGCGTCGTCTCGATGCCATCGACCACCGTGTTCGATCGCCAGTCGCATGCGTGGCGTGAAAGGGTACTGCCGCCGGGCGTGCCGCGCGTCGCGGTGGAGGCAGGCGTGACTGGGTTCTGGCGACAATACGTGGGGCTCGAAGGCGGCGTAGTCGGCATGGATACGTTTGGCGAATCGGCGCCCGCTGGCGCGCTCTTCGAGCATTTCGGGGTGACCGTCGGCGCGGTGGTCGATGAAGCCCGCCGCGTCGTTTCAACTTCAGGGAGCGTGTGATGGCCTTTATCGCCTTGCGTCAATTGCTGGACCACGCGGCCGAGCACAGCTACGGCGTGCCCGCGTTCAACGTCAACAACATGGAGCAGATCCAGGCGATCATGCAGGCCGCCGAGGCCACGAAAAGCCCGGTGATCCTGCAGGCGTCGGCGGGCGCGCGGAAGTACGCGGGCGAGCCGTATCTGCGGCATCTCGTACTCGCCGCGCTGGAGGCGCATCCCGACTTGCCTGTCGTGCTGCATCAAGATCACGGCGCGAGCCCGTCGGTATGCCAGCAGGCGATCCGTTCGGGCTTCACGTCGGTGATGATGGACGGCTCGCTCATGCCTGACCAGAAGACGCCCGCCGCCTACGACTACAACGTCGACGTCAGCCGGCGCGTGGTGGAGGCGGCGCATGCGGTCGGGGTATCGGTGGAGGGCGAACTCGGCTGTCTCGGCTCGCTCGAAACGGGTACGGCGGGCGAAGAGGACGGCGTCGGCGCGGAGGGCAAGCTCTCGCGCGAAGAGTTGCTGACTGATCCCGAGCAGGCGCACGCGTTCGTCGAAGCGACCGGCGTCGATGCGCTCGCGATTGCGATCGGCACGTCGCACGGCGCGTACAAGTTCAGCCGCCAGCCGACCGGCGACATTCTCGCGATCGATCGCATCGTCGCGATTCACGAACGCATACCGAATACGCATCTCGTGATGCACGGGTCGTCGTCGGTGCCGCAGGAATGGCTCGCGACGATCCGCGAGTATGGCGGCGAGTTGTCGGAGACGTATGGCGTGCCGGTCGAGGAAATCCGGCGCGGCATTGCGAACGGCGTGCGCAAGGTGAATATCGACACCGACATCCGGCTTGCGATGACGGGCGCGATAAGACGCGCGCTGGCATCGGCGCGCTCGGAGTTCGATCCGCGCCACGCGCTGAAGGCGGCGACGTCGGCGGCGCGCGAGTTGTGCGTGGCGCGCTTCGAGGCGTTCGGCTGCGCGGGTCAGGCCGATCGCATCAAGCCGATGCCACTCGATGCGATGGCGCGGAAGTATCACTGAGCGCGACGGCACAAGAAGGGCGTGAGCACGCTCACCCCTTCTTCTTCGTCGCCCCCGGCGCGTGCCACGCCATCAAATCCTCTTCCACGCGATCCACTTCGCAGCCCCAGTCGAGCGCCTGATCCTGATCGAAGCGCTTGCCCAACTGCCACGCGATTTCCGCGCGCGCGAGCTGCACACCCATATAAAACGCATGCCCGCCGTCGCTCTCCAGTTTAAGCGCAGGATATAACGCAAACGGATCGCCGGCAGTCTGATGACCATCGCGGTTATACACATGGATGCCATCGGCCGCGACCTGCACGCGAAAGTTCGGATCGCGCACGGCTTGTGCGAATTCGTCGATTTCCGCCGCGCTATAGGGAAACGGCCGCTTTGCATGCAACGCCGACAGATCACCCGAGATGCCCTTCGGCAGCACTTGCGCCTCGCGCGCCGCATGCATCACGCGCCGCGCGACGTCCGCCTCGCGCACTGCGCGCCGCGCATGCAAACTCACCGATGTCGTCAGCACCGCCGCGACGCGCAATTCCGCCGCCATGCCGAGCAGCACCGCGTTGATGCCGCTCGTGTCGGCTTCGGTCAGTTCGGTCACGTTGCCGATGCCCATCATGATCGCGGCTTCGGGATAGCGCTCGCGCAGCGACACATAACGCGCTATCGATGCCGCGAGCCCGAACGGTATGGGATCGAGGATCGGATCGGCGAGGAAGGGACGGCCGCGCGCGGTCATCGCGTCAATGGCGGCGTCGAGCGAGGCGTGATCGCCGGGTTCGCGCGCGACGAGAACCGGCGTCGATGCCACCTCGTCCGCGACCCACAACGTATCGACGTTCAGGCTCATCAGGTAATCCGCGCCCGCGTGGCCGCCGCGCACGAGTTCTTCGGTAAGCATCGAATCGACGCTTACGCGATAGCCTTCGCGCTTCAACCGCCGCACCGCGTCTTCGAGATGCGGAAACGGCGTCTCCGGCAGGCAGCCGATATCGATCACGTCCGCGCCTTGCCGCGCATATTCGCGAGCGCGCGCCGCGATGCCATCGAGATCGAGGCGCGGCGCATCGACGATCTCCGCGAAAATTGCCGTCTCATAGCGCGATAAGTCGAAATGCCGCGCCTCCCGTCCGAAGAACTGCGGCAGGTCCTTGACCTCCTCGGGCCCGCGTTCGACACGCACGCCGTAGTGCTCGCTTAACGCATCGAGATCGCCGCGGCATCGGCCGGGCACGATCACTCGGCTCGTTTCAGGCGGCAGCGATTGCGCGACGCGGCGTCGAATCATCTCGGCCGTCATCAATCCGGCGACCTGCAATCCAATCTCGCGCACTTCCCACGTAAAGGGCGTGGGCGCCATGCCTTCGAGCACCTGATGCAGGCTCTTCTCAGCGAGCCTGCCAGTCAGGAAGACGATGTGTTCCATGCGAGCCCGAGGTTCGACAGCCGTTGATCGAGCGCGGCCTTCAGATCGTCGAGCGAACGCGCGACCGTCGTGTGTTCGATGCGCGCGAGCCGCTCGACGTTCTCGAATTCGATCGCGCGCGGCCGCACTTCGACCCACTCGTGCGGACTCTGCGTGATGACGCTCGGTGCCGTATCGCATGCGAAAACGATGCCCGGCACGCACTGTTTGCCGGCTTGCGCGTAGAGATTGGTCGGCAGGGTATCGGAGATGCCGAGCGCGCACTTGGCGACGGTGTTGCTCGTCGCGGGTGCGATCACGACGGTGTGATAGTCGCCCTGATACAGCATGCCGACGGGCACGCTGCTCGCGCTGTTGTCGCGGAACACGCGAAAGTGCTCGCGCAGCTTCGGCACGGGCCAGCCGTAGAGCGGCAGCACTTCCTCCCCCGCCGACGACAGGAACAAGTCGACGCCCGGCAGCCGCAATGCGAGATCGATGGATTCCTCGATCATGTGACCGGAGCCCGTCACACACCACGCGAAACGCGCGTCGGGCTTGAACTCGTCGAGCCGGCGGGCGGGCGTGTGTTCCGTCATGCGTCGGAAGCGGCGGCGGGTCCGTCGTGCGACAGACGGATATGCAGTCTGTGCATCTTCCGGTACAGCGTGTTGCGGCTGATGCCGAGCACCTTCGCCACGTTGCTCACGTTCCAGCGATGCTCGTCGAGCAGCGACAGCACCGTTTCGCGCTCGCGCACCTGAATCGCGTTGAGGGCGGAGGTGTCGGCGTCGTCGGTCAGGTGTGCAACGGGCGCGGCGGGTGCGGCCGGCGGCGGCGCGAGGCGCGCGGCCGTCTGCGTGCTCGTACCGTTCACCACTTCGGCGGGAAGATGCATGCAGCGGATCTCGGGACCGTCGCAGAGCGCAATCGCCATCTGCAGCACGTGCCGCAACTGGCGGATATTGCCCGGCCACGCGTAGTTCAAAAGCGCATGGCGCGCTTCGGCGCTGAGCGTGGGCGGATCGTCGGTTTCGCTTTCGAGGATGTGCGTGATGAGCGCGAGCGCATCGGCGCGTTCGCGCAGCGGCGGCAGATTGATCTCGATGCCGTTCAGCCGGTAATAAAGGTCCTCGCGGAAGATGCCCGTCTGCACCAGTTCGATCAGGTTGCGGTGGCTCGCGCTGATCAACTGGAAATCGACCTTGACCGTAGTCTCCGCGCCGAGCGGCGTGACCTCGTGCTCCTCCAGCACGCGCAAGAGGCGCGCTTGCAGGGCCATCGGCATGTCACCGATTTCGTCGAGGAACAGCGTGCCGCCGTTCGCCTGCACGATCTTGCCGCGCCGTCCTTCGCGCTGCGCGCCGGTGAACGCGCCCGCTCGATAGCCGAACAATTCGCTTTCGATCAGATTCTCAGGCAGCGATGCGCAATTCACCGCGACGAACGTGCCGCCGCTATTCGGGCTGATGCTGTGCAGCGCATTGGCGAACACTTCTTTGCCGGTGCCGGTCTGGCCCCGCAGGATGATCGGGATCTTGCGCTGGATCACGCGCGCCGCGAGCTGGATCTGCGAGGCCATGCGCGGATCGCCGAATTCGAGGTGCGAGAGCTTGTCGAGGCGGCCGGCCGTTTCGCGCGGCGCGTCCTTGCGCGGTGCCCTCGCGCGTGCCGCGGACGACAGCGGATCGTTTAGCAGGATGCGGGTCGAGCCGGTGCCGGCCTCGCGCGGCGTCTGCGCGGTCAGGAAGAAGCGGCTGTTCGCTTTCGCGCTGTACACGGTCACCGGATGGAACGAGCCGCGAATGCTGCGCGCGATCATGTCTTCGAGCTGCGCATTGAACGCTTCGTCGATGCGCTTGCCGCACAGTTCGGCGGGCGAGCGGAAGTCGAGCTGGAAGAGCGCACTGCGGCTCGCGGCGAGCACGACGCCGTCGTCGCTGACGGCGAGCTTGCCCGCGTGCAGCGTGCCGACGAACTCCGGCCGGCTGTGGAAGTGGATCATGTTCGCGTGCCGGTAGCGCGCATCGATCAGGCGGTTCTCGATCATCTGCCGCGACATGCCGACGAGCACCAGCGAATGCTGTTGCAAAAGTTTCGAGCGGCTCGTGACGTCGAGCACGCCGACGATCGTGCCGCGATCGTCGAAGATCGGCGCGGCCGAGCACGTTAGAGACGTATAGCGCGGATAGAAATGCTCGTGCTGGCACACGGCGATGCAGTCGCGTTCGATAAGGCACGTGCCCATGCCGTTGGTGCCGGCTTCGCGTTCGCTCCAGAGGGCGCCGACGCGCAGTCCGTCTGCGGCGACGGCCTCGCCGAACGGCACCGACGACACCTGATGCACGATCACGCCGTCCGCATCGACCAGGACGACCGCGAGTTCCGGGTCCGCGAGCTGCTGGTAGAGCGTGGTCATTTCGAGCTTCGAGCACGCGATCAGGTCGCTCGCGGCCTCGCGGCGATCGGCGAGTTCCTGTTGTGTGAGGACGGGCGGCATGACAAAGCGCGCGGGATCGAGCCTGAATTCGTTCAGGCAGCGTATCCACGACTGGGCAACCGAATCGTTCGCGGCGCGCGCCGCGAGCGGGTTGTTGACGATCTTCAGGACTTCTCGGACATGGGTATCGATGTCAGCGAGCGACGACATGGGGGCTTGTCTCCCTGGCGTCCGTTTGCGCTCCGCGTGTGCGGATTCGCGTTCGGCGCCAACTGTTGTGATTCCCCTGTGCGCTGCGTTGTCTCCGTACGCATGCGCGGCGTTGCGGTGCGGGCTTTCTATGTCGTCAGCAAAGCCGCTCTCCCGCCTGATTACTGCAAAACTCTACATCCGTTGACGTTCTTGTTCAATAAGTAGTCGCAGACGGGAAGGTTTTCTTGCCCGGTTTTTGCTTGGTCGCGGAGCCGGGCCGCATTGAATGCTCGATTTATAGGAAAGTTAGTGAGTTTATGCAAAATCGATAAACTCGCTGACTTCGATCAGATTGACTGAATGACTTGCATGCGCCCGGTTTTTGCTTGATCCCTCGTCTCAGCGAATAAGTCACCTACTCAAAGGCAGGCCACCCCCATGGACCGTTTCGATGCCATTCGCCAGACCGGCTTCCCCAATACCGTCAATGCCGCAGCGCAACAACCCGCGCACGACATGACGCCGATGGACATCGTCTATATCGAAGGATTGACGGGCCGCACGGTGATCGGCATCGACAAGACCGAGTTGCACGAACCGCAGCCGGTGCGCATGAGTCTCGCGATCGGCGTGCCGGCGATTCGCGCGTGCACCACCGACCGCATCGAGGACACCATCAACTACGCCGCCGTGCGCGAGGCGCTGCATGCGCTCCTCGCGTCGCACGGCGTGCAGTTGCTGGAAGCGCTTGCGGAGAAAATCGCGCAGTTGCTGATCGCGGATTTCGGCGCGCACTGGGTGCGGGTATCGCTCGCGAAACCCGCGAAATTCGATGACGTCGAATCGGTTGGCGTGTTGATCGAGCGGCGCCGCGCGCGCAGCATGGCGACCTACGCGTCGCTTGGCGAAGGCCTGATTCCCAACTAGCGCAAACGCCTATTTCGCCACCGTGCCCGGGCGTCCGATGCCGCAGGCGCGGTACGCGTCGGCTTGCAGCGCGCGGAACTTCTTCGTCTGCGCCTTCGCGCGATCGACGCGAAACTCCGCGCCGCCTTCGCCGCCGAGCGTCGCGTATTTGGAAAACGTCGATTGCTCGACGAAATCGTCATAGGGAAGCGACGCCGCGATGCGATCGATCGCGCACGAGCACTTGTAGACGTTGACGAAGTCGTGGCCGTTGTCGTCCATGCAGCCGAGTACGTACTCCACGCGTCCCTGCGTGGGGTAATCGTGAACCTGCGCCGCGGCGCCGGCCGCGAGCGCGAGCGGGGCAGCCGGCAGGAGGCAGGCGAGAACCAGCAGCGCGCGACATCGTGAAGTCATGCAGAAAGCCTCGGATAGATTCAAGCGGAAGCGCGGCCAGGCAGGCCGCGCCGTGCATAAAGCATAATCCTTCAGTTCGGCGCAAACGGATGGGCCGCTGTCGCCTTCTTTGCGACGACCTCCTTCGCGCTCGGCTCGCCCGCCACCGCACGCTGCAGCGCCTCGCGCGTCGCCTTGTAGTTGAACTCCTGAATCTTTTTGTCGTCCTCGGCTTGCCAGTGGATGAAGACGCCCACGCAGATGAATAGATCGTCGGCTTCGTCGGCGGGGATCGTGCCGTCCTCGACGCTGTCCGCCACCGCGAGCGCCACCGCGTGCTGCGCCGGGCCGAACATCTGCACGGCCTGCTTGGCGCCCTTGATCGTCACCTTGTTGAAGAGGATCGTGTTTGGCTTCGTGAGCAGGTTCGGCGCGACGACGGCCAGTAGCGACGTGAAGCCGTCCTTGTTATTGGTGAGCGCGTTGCAGAACGCAGTTTCGGCTGCGGAACCCCGCGGTCCGATGATCAAGTCGATGTGAGCGACCTCGTTGCCGTCGCCGATGAGCGACTCTCCTACCAGGACGCGATTGATCTTGGCCATGCTGTTCCTCCAGTGATTGGGTCTCGGATATTTCGACTTGCGGACTACTCGCGACGCCCGGCTTCCGGTCGCGCAAGACTTAAGGGTGGGCAAACCACGAAGTACCTATCATGATCCGTGCCAATCGCGCGGATTTTGAACCACGCATCCAGCGACGAACAGCGTCGCGACCGTGAGATCGGCGCTCGTGCCCGGATTGATGCCCCGCGCCTTCAGGTCGGCGTCCCATGCGGCGAGGCGCGGCGTCGCGCCAGATGCAGCGGCGGCTTGCCACTCCCCGTGTCTTAGCCGCGCTTCGCGTGTGACACTTTGCGCCATCGTCACACCCTGCTTGCGCACAATGTGCGAATCGGGCCACGTCGCGAGGAAGGTGAGGAACACGTTGAGCGTGGCCGCTGTCGGCGATTTGAAGGACATGGCGGCGGCAAGCCCCGTCTCGAAGATGTCGCGGAAACCGTTCGCGTACTGGCGGGCGATGCTGTCGCGGCCGGCGGCGAGCGTCATCGCGGCGCGCAGGTCGACGCTCGGTTCGTCGCGCACCGATTGCTCGGGCGCATCGCCGAGACCGCCGGGGTTCGCGAGCGCGATCGCGCGATAAGCGGCGCGGGCGTCGTCGATGTCGAGGCGTTCGAGTACGCGCTCCGTCTCGGCCCGCCAGGCGGCGGCATCGACGGGATGTGCTTCCAGCGCCGTCGCGAGCGGCGCGCATAGCAGCACGATCCCGAGATTCGTATTGCAGCCGGCGACTTCGCGGGTGCGCTCCACGGCAGCGAGAATCCGCTCGCCGACGCCTGCGCCTCGCGTAAAAAGTGCCCCAGCCGCCGCCTCAGCGCTCGCGATGAACTGCGCGGCCGTCATGCCGTGGCCCGCGCTATCGACGCTCACGTTGCCTGGCTTCGGCGTTTCGACGTCGAGCCGGCACGCGCGCAGAAAAGCGTCGCGAGCGTCAGCGGCTTGCATCGCCGCTTGCCAGCGCGACCGGCGCACGCGGGAGCGCGAGCTTGCGGTCGAGCAGATCGTCGACAAGCGCGGCGGCGATGTCGAACCGCGTCACCGATTGCAGCCCGCGCCACGCCGCAACGCCGTTCACTTCGAGCACGAGCGGGCGGGCGGCGGCGTCCGCCTCGCCGCTCTCCGGAATCAAATCGACGCCCGCGTAATCGAGGCCGAGCGCCTGCGTCGCGCGAATGGCGGTGTCGGCGAGGGCGTCGGTGATGAGCGCCGGTTCGCACGCCGCGCCCTGCGCGAAGTTGTGAATCCAGCCGCGCCCGCCCACTCGCCGCATCGCCGCGACGGCTTTGCCGCCGATCACGAGCACGCGCCAGTCGAAGCCAGGTTGGCCGCCTTCGACGTAACGCTGTAGATACGCCACGTCGCCGAATGGGCG
The DNA here is from genome assembly GCF_001544475.1 of Caballeronia humi. Taxonomy (GTDB): domain Bacteria; phylum Pseudomonadota; class Gammaproteobacteria; order Burkholderiales; family Burkholderiaceae; genus Caballeronia; species Caballeronia humi. The sequence goes on from NZ_FCNW02000002.1 coordinate 66,284, forward strand.
CAACGAAGGCAGCGACGCGAGTTGCCCGCCCGCGCCCGCGCCGAGCCGCCGCAAGCCCTTGCCCTGCGAGCCGAAGAGCGGTTTCATCACGACCTTGCGGCCCGCCGCAGCCTCCCGCATCAGCACGCGCTGCGCGAACGCCGCCGATTCCCCGGCCCACGTAGGGGGCGTCGGTACGCCGTGGCGGTTGAGGAGAAAGCTCGTCATCGACTTGTCGACGCTACGCTCGATCGCGCGCGCGTCGTTATAGACCGGCACGCCACATTCGCGCAGCGCGTGCAGGATGCCGAGCCGGAGCGTCACCTGCTCGAACGTCCCGCCCGCGATGCCGCGCACGAACACGGTATCCGGCAGCCCGTGGCCGAAGCCGGGGATCGCGAGGCCGTGCGGGGCCCAGGTCGTATCGATGCGGCAATCGGCGAGATCGACGCAGCGCGCGTCCGCCCCGCGCGCGCGGAACGCCTTTTTGAGACGCGACGTGTGCCAGCCGGTTTCGTCGGTCATGATCGCGATGCGCAGCGTTCCGGTCATGGTTTCCCCCACTGCGCGCGCAGCAGGGCGGCATCGATTGCTCCGCCGTGCCACGTCGCGCCGCTTTCGAGGCTGCTCACCCACACTTCGGCGGGCGCGAAGAGCGCGGCATCGATCTGATAGAAGTCGTAGTTGAACGCGGTGAAGATTTCCGCGAACGGCCGCCCATAGTCGCGCGCGTTGCGCGACGGCAACTCGGCGGCGAGACGCTCGGCCACCGCGTCGTGCTTCACCGTCAGATGGACGCGGCCGCCGTAGAGGATGGCGTCGTTGGTGCGGCCCATCGCCTGGATCGCATCGGGCGCGGGCGGCGGCAGCGGCGCCGTGCCGCTCCCCTCGACGACTTCCGCCAGATCGATGCCGAGCACGTGCGTCTTGTGCAGCGCAACCTCGACGACGCGCGCCACCACCTGCACCGTCCCCGCAACCGAGTGTGTCGGCGTGACGACGATCGTGAGCGCTTCGGGCGCGAGCGCGCAGTCGCGCAACACCTTGTCGATGACGACTTGCGGCGGCAGACGGTCCACTTCCATCACGAGCGCGCCGCGCACGTGGCGGTCGCGGTAGCCGAGTTCGTCGAAGAGCGGCTCCTTCACGGCGAGCGCGCGCGCCGGGCCGGAGCCGAGCGAGAAGAATTTCTTGCCGCCGGTTTCCTCCTTGGTCGCGGACAAGCTCCAGCCTGCGTACTGGCTGCCGAGGCAGGCCAGGACCGGCATCGACGTATGGACTTCGATCAGGCTCGGCAAGAACGGCTCCGCCTCAGCACTCATGCGCCGCGCGACGCGCCCGAGCCCGCCCATGCAGATGCGCGCGGTCAGCAGGCCCGCCTCGACGCCGCCCGGTGCAGCGACGCCCGCATCGACGAGCGTCGTGCCGGCGTCCGTGCGTGTGATCGCGACGGCGTAGCGCGCGGCATCGTCGACGAGACGCGCGACGAGCCGCTCGCTCAATGCGTTGACGCTGAGGCGCTGCGAAGGATCAGCGGAAGGTGTTGACGTCATGAAGAGGCTCGCGACAGGTTTCGATGCGTTGCAATAGACGCGCGTGGTGGCGTTCGAGTTCGTGTTGCACTGCGTCGAGCGACGGCGCGGTCACGGCGAGCGTACAGACCGGCTGACCCGCTTCGATGCGCGTGCCGGGCAGCGGGACGTCGTGGCAGGCGGGGTCGCCGTGAAGCGCGTCGCTGAAAGGCTTCGACGCCGTTATCGAGAAAGGCGCGAACGCGACGCGCTGTCCCGCCCGGCGCGTCGGCGCAGGCGGCGGCGAAGGCAGCCGCCCGTGCAGGCACGCGTCGACGTGACAGGCGAAGAGGCTCTGCGGCCAGACGGCTTCGTACAGTGCCATCGTGGAAGAGGGGCGCGCGTTGATTTCGAGCACGCTGAACGCGTCGCCGTCGAGCAGGAAATCCATGCTGTTGATGCCCGTCAGCCCCGTGCGCCAGACGATCGCGCGGATCGCCTCGTGAAGCTTCGCCGCGACCGGCAAAGGCAGATCGACGGGCCCGAGCGAACCTGAATGCACGAAGGGCAGCTTGCCCGCCGCGACGCTCGACTGGTCCGCGAAACCTGTCACGCACGCCTCGCGCCGCGCGCCCACGAAGAGCGCCGACATCGAACGCCCGGCGGCGACGCGCTGATAGTAAGCATGCGGCCCGATCTCGCTTTCCGAAGAAGCCGCTTCGATATGCACGCCACCGCAGCCATCCGCGTGCTTCACGAGCCATCTGCGCGGATCAGCGGGGCGCGTGAAGCTGATCTCCGGATGCGCGATGCCGCACTCGTCGAGCAGCGCGAAAAACCGCTTGGGATCGCGCACGGCGGCGGTCGCCGCAACGTCGTTGCCGATAAAGCGCGGCAGCCGCTCGCCGCTGTACAGCGCGCCCATCAGCGGTTCGACTCCGCTCGTCGCGACGTAACCGAGCATGCGCGGCAAACGCGCGGCGCGCTGCAGTGCATCAAGTAAAAGCTCGCGGTCGATCAAAAGCCCCTCGCCGCCGATGTCGAACCACGCGCTGGCTTCCTCGCGCGTATCGCGATCGCCGAAGATATCGAGCGCGACGGGCTCGAACCCCGCGCGCACCGCCGATTGCGCCAGCATCCGCGCCGACAGCCCCACGACCGCGACGCAAGGTTTCCGCGAAAACGGCGTCCCCGCGTGCATCAGCCGAGGCCGGCGGCGATCGCGCGCGCTTCGTCGAACGCCTCGGGAAAGCCGAGGTAGACGGGCTTGCCGCCCGTGCGCATCCTGACGAAGAGACGATGCTCGACCTGATACTTCACGTTGCCGATCGCAAGCGCGCCGATCCCGACCGCGTCCTGGCGCGCGGCACCCGCGAGCGGCTTGCCGTCGTCCATCACGTTCACGCCCGCGATGCCTTCGGGCGGCACCGCGTTCACGTCGGCGGCGATCAGCAGGTTTTTCGCGTGCGCGAGGTCGGCGGCGCTCATCACCTGCACGCCCGCGACCGCCGTCGCGAACACGACTTCCGCGCGCGCCAGTTCCTTCTGCAACTGCTCGGGCGTGGTCGTCGCGACGCCGGAAGTGGCAACATCGAAGCGCCGGTTGATCTCGTCGCTGACCTGCGTCGCGCGCGAGGCGCTCGAATGGCTCGCGATCGCGACGTCGGCGCCGAGCGACGCCGCCATCGCCGCCGCCACGCGGCCGACCGCGCCCGTGCCGCCCAGGATCAGCACGCGCTTGCCGCCGAAATCGACGCTGTGTTCCTTTTTAAGATGCCGCTCGACGAGCGCGACCAGCGCCGCTGCCGTCGTGTACGAGCCGCTCGGGTCGGCGAACACGGAGACTTCGAACGGCGGGACCATCGCCTGGCGCGCGCGATCGAGCATGTCGGCGGCGAGCATCACGTCGCGCCCGCCGATGAAGATGCCCGTGCGCGACACGCCCTTCGGCCCGCGCGAGAAGATCGCGTCCTGCGTCAACTGGACGACGCTCGCCTCATCGACGTTGCAGTACGGCACGACGATCTGGTAGCCCGCGTCGGCGGCCATGTTGACGTCGAACGGGCTCATCTGCGGCGTGGCCGTGAACATGTGCAGGATGTAGGGCCGTGGAATGCTCTCGGTGGCTTCGGGCATGGGGGACTCGCTGGGGGTTTCGGGACGTCCGGACTGCTTTCGTAACCTCACGCGGCGTCGATGCCGCACTTCTGGACTTCGGCCGCGTGCCAGGTCGCGCCGCGGTTGCGGCCGGTGGCGATCATGCAGGTGATCGACGGGTTCGCGCGGCTTGCCTCGCGCGCGGCCGCGAGCGCGCGCTCGGCGGCGGCGGGGCTGCGCAGGAACGCGAAGCCGGTCGGTCCCCACGAGGTCTGTCCGATGCCGGCCATTTCTTGCGACGCGACAGCCGCGAGCGCGCGCGCGACAGCGGTGCTCGAGAACACGCCGCCCTGCGCGGGCGCGAAATATTCACCGATCGTCTGCTGCACCTCGCCGATGCCTTTCGTGAACGAGTCGAAGTCGCTTTCCGCGACGCCGGGCAGCACGCGCATCAGCACGAGATGGCTCAAATGCGCGGCGAGTGAGCGCGGGAAGGGCGCGAGCGCGGCGAGGCTCCGGCGTTCCTCGTCACCGTGCAGTCCTTCGCGCGAGGTATCGTCGACGAGCAGCACGCGCCAGCCGTCCGGGAACGGCTGGCGGAACAACAACGGCGGCAGGCGCGCGATCCCGACAGCCGCGTTCGAACCATGTCCGCCGTCGACCATCAGCCCGCCGTGATCGAATCCGTGGATGCCGATGCCCGAGCGCGAGCCGCGTCCGAGCAGCCTTGCGACCTGCGCGGTGGTCGCGGTGCGGCCGGCGAGGCGCACGTACGCGGTGCCGAGCGCCAGCGCGAGCTGCGTGCCGGAGCCGAGGCCGGCGTGCGCACGCGGCGTCGCATTTACTTCGACCGCGACCGGCGGGCCGCCGTAGGCCGCCCGCAGCTGCTCCAGATACCGCTCGATGCGCGCGCGCTGCGCATCGCTCGCCGCGCCTTCGACGCGCGTCTCATCCGCTACCCGCGCCGTGATCCGCGTGCCGAGCCCGTCGATCGTGAGGCCGACGCTGCCGAAGCCGCGCCCGAGCGACGCGTTCGGATCGATAAAGCCGAGATGCAAGCGCGCGGGGGCATCGACCGTCACGGCCGGTGGCTGCGAGAGGCGACCGGAAGGCATCTGCATTGCGAATGTCCCTGGTTCGAAGTCGGGTTGAGCGGCGCCGTCCGCGCGGTTCTCCAAAAACCCGGGCGCAGCAAGCCGAGCATTCAAGGCAAGAGACGTACCAGCCGCGCGCGCCTTGACGGGCGGCCCGCAGCGCGAAGGGACGGCGCGCACTGTGTCAGGCGCGCGTCATTGTGTTCAGCGGGGGTTAAGCGAAGTGCTCACGCTTTCGGCGCGTCGTATTTGATATAGCGGAAGCGCTGGTCGTCGGCTGGGGTACCTTCGAGCGCGCCGCCTTCCTTGCCCGGTTGCCACTGGATCACGTCCTCGATCCTGGTCGCGAGGGCGAAGTCCTTGTCGGTGATGCCCTTCGCCGAATGGGTCTTCAGCTTCACGACGACGAACGCATACGACACCGTCAGGTCCGGATGATGCCACGCGGACTCGGCAAGATGCCCGACCGTATTCACGACCATCAGCGTGCCCTTCCAGCTCTCGGTCTTGAACTTGCGCCGGAGCCAGCCGTCTTCCATGTACCAGTGCTGCAACGGACCCGTCAGACGTTGCTGGACTTCTTCATCGGAGTAAACCTTCTCGGCTTGTGTCATGGCGTGGCCTCCGCGTGGGATGTGGATGTGCGAAAAGTCAGTATGCGCCTGAAGACGTGCTGCATCGCGTCATGTCCCGTTCGCGATGATTTGTGTAGCGCGCTAGAGAACCTATCGCGGATTTGACACAGTATGTGTCGCACCGATGACGCAGGCGCCGCCCGCAAAGCCACGCAGGCAAACGCAGCGCTTATGCAGGCCCCCGGCCGCACATTCCGGCATGGAATATGCAATTGCCCTCCGTACGCAACTCGCCCGGCAATGAACCGGGCTTGGGCGTTGCTCGTTACCTGCATTCGAGAAGGCGCGCGGGAATGCACCCGGTAGCGTGGTCATCCCTGGGTCGGACGGCATCACATTCTGGAGGAGACATGAACTTACGCACCCTGGTTCTTGGACTGGCGGTGGTCGCGACGGCGAGTCTGAATTCCTATGTTGCACAAGCAGACCCGCAGCTCGACACACTGATCAAGAACCCATCGAACTGGGCGGCACAGGCGGGCGATTATTCGAATCACCGCTACAGCCCGCTCAAGCAGATCAACGAACAGAACGTCGGCAAGCTACAGGTGGCCTGGACCATGTCGACCGGCGTGTTGCGCGGTCACGAAGGTTCGCCGCTCGTCATCGGCGAGACGATGTACATCCACTCTCCCTTCCCCAACAAGGTCATCGCGATCAACCTCAAGGATCAGACCTTCCTCTGGCAATACGAGCCGAAGCAGGACGCGCAGGTCATCTCGGTGATGTGCTGCGACACGGTGAACCGCGGTCTCGCCTATGGCGACGACAAGATCTTCCTCCAGCAAGCCGATACGAAACTCGTCGCGCTCAATGCAAAGACGGGCGAAGTCGTATGGACGGCGCAGAACGGCAATCCGAAGGCGGGTGAAACCAACACCAACGCGCCGCACGTGTTCGGCGACAAGGTGCTCACCGGCATCTCGGGCGGCGAGTTCGGCGTGCGCGGACGGCTGATCGCGTACGACATCAAGAGCGGCAAGGAAGTCTGGAAGGCGTTCAGCACGGGCCCGGACAACGAAATGCTGATGGACCCGCAGCAGACCATGACCTGGTCCGACGGCAAGATGATCCCGATCGGCGCGGACTCCTCGCTCAAGAGCTGGAAGGGCGATCAGTGGAAGTCCGGAGGCGGGACCACCTGGGGCTGGTACGCATGGGACCCGAAACTCAACCTTGTCTACTACGGCACCGGCAACCCGGGCACATGGAACCCGACGCAACGCCCCGGCGACAACAAATGGTCGATGTCGATCTTCGCGCGTGACCTGAATACCGGCAAGGCGAAGTGGGTCTACCAGATGACGCCGCACGACGAGTGGGACTATGACGGCGTGAACGAGATGATCCTCGCGGACCTGCCGATGGGCGGCAAGAAGGTCCCGGCGATCGTCCACTTCGACCGTAACGGCTTCGGCTACACGCTCAATCGCGAGTCGGGCGAGCTGCTCGTCGCGCAGAAGTACGACCCGGCGGTGAACTGGGCCGACAGCGTGGACGTGAAGAGCGGCCTGCCGGTGCGCAATGCGACCTACTCGACGCAAAAGGCCGGTCCGGACCACAACGTGAAGGGCATCTGCCCGGCGGCGCTCGGGTCGAAGGACCAGCAGCCCGCTTCGTTCGATCCGAACTCGGGGCTCTTCCTTGTGCCGACGAATCACGTCTGCATGGACTATGAGCCGTTCGAAGTCGAGTACGTGTCGGGTCAGCCGTTCGTCGGCGCGACGCTCTCGATGTATCCGGGTCCGAACCAGAACGGCGCGATGGGCAACTTCATCGCGTGGGATGCAAGCAAGGGCAAGATCGCATGGTCCAAGCCGGAGAAGTTCTCGGTGTGGTCCGGCGCACTCGCAACCGCTGGCGGCATCGCGTTCTACGGCACGCTCGAAGGGTATCTGAAGGCAGTGCGCATCAAGGACGGCAAGGAACTGTGGAAGTTCAAGACGCCGTCCGGGATCATCGGCAATGTCTTCACGTATCAGTACCAGGGCAAGCAGTTTGTCGGCGTTTATTCGGGCATCGGCGGCTGGGCCGGCATCGGCATGGCGGCGGGTCTCCAGAAGTCGACGGAAGGCCTCGGCGCGGTCGGCGGCTATCGCGAACTGGCGAAGTACACGGCACTCGGCGGCACGCTCTTCGTGTTCGCCATCCCCGGCGGCTGATTCATCCCTCGTAGTCACGCAACGCAACGCCCGCCAGCCCCGCCTCGAAATCTTGAGGCGGTGGTTGGCGGCGTCCCTGAAGAACGCGTATTGGCATTTGAGTTCAGCCACAGAGCGGCGGAACACCGAAAAAAGGAAAGGAGACAGACGCATGAAAGGCCGATCACTCTTGCCGCTGGCAATCGCATTGTTCGCAATACCGGCTTCCTACGCCCAGACCGACCCGGGACAGGTCAAGCCGGTGGCGTACAAGGTCCAGGACGGCAACAAGGTCGACAGCAACACGCTGCAAGGCTGGAAGACATGGCGCGCGCTCGCCTGCGAGCGCTGTCACGGCGCGAAGCAGGAAGGCATGGTGGGACCGTCGCTGATCGAGGCGTTCAAGACGCTCGACACGAAGGAATTCCATCGTACGGTTTTCGGCGGACGTATCGACAAGGGCATGCCCGACTTCAGTTCGAGCCAGATGATGCAGAAAAACTGGGAAAACCTGTACGCGTACTTGAAAGGCCGCTCCGACGGCAAAATCAACCCCGGCGACTTGCAGGCAATCGATGCAAAATGAGCATGCCCGCAGTCACTACCGGAGGTGTCGATGTCTGAATGCAAGGTAACCCGCATCACTGCCGTGCGGCTTGCCGCCGCGCTGCTCGTCGCTTGCGCGTCCCACGCCGCGCTCGCCGACGATCCCGCGCTGCCCAACAACGATGGCGCCGACGGCGTGCTGCGCGTCTGCGCCGATCCGAACAACATGCCGCTCTCGAACAACAAGGGCGAAGGCTACGAGAACAAGATCGCGAGCCAGATGGCGAGCGACTTCGGCTACAAGCTCGAATACACTTACTTTCCGCAGCGCATGGGCTTCGTTCGGCGCACGCTGCGCGACAAGGTGCCCGACACCGAGCGCTTCAAGTGTGATCTGATCATCGGCGTGCCGAAGGGCTACGACCTGACGGCGACCACGCGCCCGTACCTGCATTCCACCTACGCGATGGTGTTCCCGAACCGCCCTGAGTTTGCGAGCATCCAGACGCCGTCCGACCTGACGAAACTGCCGCCCGAGACGCTCAAGAAATTGCGGCTCGGCATTTTCTCGCGCACACCCGCCGTCGACTGGCTGCTCGGCAACAACCTGATCGAGCAGGCCGTGTCGTACCAGGCGCAAAGCGGCGATCCGGATGCGTTCCCCGGCGAGATGATCGAGAGCGACATGAAGAAGGGCACCGTCGACGTCGTGTTCCTGTGGGGACCGATCGCGGGCTACTTCGTCAAACGCTCGAACGACACCGTCAAGCTCGTGCCCTTCCAGCCGACGCCGGGCATCCGCTTCGACTACGAGATTTCGATGGGCGTGCGCTACGGCGAGAAGGCGTGGAAAGACAAGGTCGATAACTGGATCGGGGCGAATCAGCCGAAGATCGACCAGATACTCACGAGCTATCAGGTGCCGCTGCTGCCCCTGCAGCCGGCGGCGGCGCAATGAGGGGCGTCAAGCTGTTATCGCGCGTCGTGGCGGCGGCGCTCTTCAGCGCAGCGTGTCAGGCCTACGCCGCCGATGCGCCCGCACCTGACATCGCACCCGCCGAGAAGCTGCTCTTCATGGCGCCGCATCTGGACGGCGTCGATCCGCTGACCGAACTCGACTACGCGCTCGACAGCTCCGGCCCGCCCGAAAAGCTGAAGGACACCGTGCGCGTGCTCGTCACGAGCCGCGGCAACACGAACGGCGACGCGCGCGTCTCCGATCACACGGGGCCCGTGTCCTTGCCCGGCGGCTTGCCGTGCAACCCGGTGATCCTCTATTTCCTCGAGCACGACATCACGGAGATGGAGCAGTTGACCGGCGGCAAGCGGCGCTATTTCCAGCAGCGCGTGCGGCTCGCGCTCGCGGCGAATCCTCCGATCGTGCAGGTGACGAGCGAAGCGGGCGGCAAGAAGATCAAGGCGCAGCAGATCGTGATCCAGCCGTATCTCGACGATCCGAACGCCGCGCGCTTTCCACAATACACCGCGAAGCGCTACACGTTCCTCGTCGCCGACGACGTGCCCGGCCACGTAATGTCGATCCGCACCGAAACACCGGGCGCGAACAACGATTTCGCGCACCCGGTGCAAACCGAAACGCTGAGCTTCCAGAGCGCGCAGCGCACGCTCGCGCCCGTGAAGCCCGGCGAGACGGCGCCTGTCAAGCCGGCGAACGCTCCGCGCGCGAGCCGTTGATTGTGGTCGGGGCCGGGCACCTGTCCGGCTTCTCTTCGACGCGTGGCCGCCCATCGTGAACTTCATCCGCTCGCTGACGTTGCGCCAGTTGCAGATCTTCGTGATCGCGTGCCGCTGCCCGAGCTTCGCGCGCGCGGCCGAGGAACTGCATCTGACGCAGCCCGCCGTATCGATGCAGATACGGCAGCTCGAAGAAGCGATCGGGCTGCCGCTCTTCGAGCGCGTCGCGCGCAGGCTCGCGCTGACCGAGGCGGGCGAGCGCCTTTCGCATCACGCGAGCCGAATTCTGGGCGAGATCAAGGACGCCGAGGACGCAATGATGTCGCTGACACAGGCCGATAGCGGCTCGATCGCGGTGAGCATCGTGAGTTCCGCGACGTACTTTGCGCCGAAGCTGCTTGCGCTCTATTCGCAGCAGTTTCCGAAGGTCGACGTGCGTTTTTCGGTGGGCAATCGCGAGACGCTTCTGCGCTGGCTGCAGGACAACGCGACCGATCTCGCGATCATGGGCCGGCCGCCGCCCGAACTCGGCACGACCGCCGAGCCGCTTGCCTATCACCCGCATGTAATCGTCGCGCCGCTTTCGCATCCGCTGCGGCATGCGAGGCGCTTCGACTTGCAGGAGCTCGCCGGCGATACGTTTCTGCTGCGCGAGCCCGGCTCCGGCACGCGCGCGGTGGCCGAACATGTATTCCGGCAGCATCTGTTCGTGCCCGCGCGAAGCGTGACGCTCGGCAGCAATGAGACGATCAAGCAGGCCGTGATGGCCGGCATGGGCGTCAGCCTCATTTCGCTGCATACGCTCGCGCTCGAATTGCGCACCGGCGAGATTGCGCTGCTCGACGTGAACGGGACGCCGATCGAACGGACGTGGCAACTTGTCCATTCGCGTTCGAAACAGTTGTCGCCGACGTGTCTGGCGTTTCGGCGTTTTCTGCTCGAACACGCCGAGCCGTTTCTCGAAAGCGAGTACGCGCAATTCGCGCTGCGGCCGCCGAAACGAGCGCAGGGCGAGCGGATCGGCGGCGTGGTGTGATGCGGCGTTTGATCGTCGTGGCCGGACTGCTGCTCTGCTTTTGCGCGGCCCACGCCGCCGCGCCGCTCGCCGTGACGCAGTTCGCGCCGGGCATCTACGTGCATCGTGGCCACGACGATGTCGCGACACGCGAAAACAAGGGCGATATCGCGAACGTGGGGTTTATCATCGGAAGAAAGTGTGTCGCGGTGATCGATACGGGTGGCACCTTGGAGGAAGGGCGCGAGCTGCGCGCCGCGATCCGCGCCGTGACGCCGCTGCCCGTCTGCTATGTGATCAACACGCACATGCACCCCGATCACATTTTCGGCAACGCCGCGTTCACGGGCGATCGTCCGCAATTCGTCGGCAGCGCGGCGCTCGGCGAGGCGGAGGCGTCACGCGCGGACAACTATCTGCGCGTGCTGCGGCGCGAACTCGGCGCGCTTGCCGACGGCAGCGAAATCGTCCCGCCGACGCTCGCCGTCGATGGCACGAAAAAGCTCGACCTCGGCCGTCGCAAGCTGATTCTGCGCACCTGGAAAACAGCGCATACGAACAACGACCTGACGGTATACGATGAAGAGACGGGCACGCTGTGGCTCGCGGATCTGCTGTTCGTCAAGTGCATTCCTGTGATCGATGGCAGCATCACCGGCTGGCTCGACGATATCGCCACGATTCGCCAGATGAATCCGCGCCGCGTCGTGCCGGGACACGGTCCGATCGATACGCCGTGGCGTACGGCGCTGAATGCTGAAGAAGCGTATTTGAGCCATCTGGCGCAGGATGTGCGTGCATCGATCAGGCGCGGCGAGACGATTCAGCAGGCGGTCGATACGATCGGCGGGAACGAGCGCGGCAAGTGGCTGCTGTTCGATCTCTACCATCGCCGTAACGTGACCGCAGCGTATGCGGAACTCGAGTGGGAACAGTAGAACAGCAGGACGGAGGGACATCATGATCATTGGAAAACGCGACGCGCTGATCGCCGTCATCGCGACGCTCGCGTTCAACGGCGCCTACGCCACCCAGCCCGACGACGACCCGAACAAGAACGCTCGCTGGCTCGATTTCAAGGAAGGCGCGTTCAAGGACCGCCCCGTCGATACACACGGCGACGCCGTCATCAAGTTGCAGGCGCCCGCGCGTGCCGCCGATGCCGCCGTCGTGCCGATCGCGATCACCGCGCAGTTCCCGCAGACGCCCGCGCATTACATCAAGCGCGTCTATCTCTTCATCGACGAGAACCCCGAGCCGTACGCCGGATCGTTCGATTTCACGCCGGACTCGGGGCTCGCGAGCATCGAGACACGCGTGCGCGTGGAGGACTACACGTTCATGCGTGTGATCGCCGAGACGAACGACGGGCATTTGTATAGCGCGGTGCGTTTCGTGAAGGCATCGGGCGGCTGCTCGGCGCCCGCCGGCAAGGACGACGCCACCGCCGAAGTCACGGCCGGCCAGGTGCGCCTGCAAGCGGAAGGGCCAAGCGTCGCGGGGCGTCCGCAGCTCGCGCAACTGATGGTGCGCCATCCGAACCGCACCGGCATGGCGATGAACCAGGTCACGCGCAACTATGCGAGCGCGTATTTCATCCGCAAGGTCGCGGTGACGTACGCCGACAAGCCGGTGATGACCGCGAACGTGAATTTTTCGATCAGCGAGAACCCGAACTTCCGCTTCTATTTCGTGCCGCGCGCGAACGGTGAACTGAAGGCGCATGTCGAGGATACGAAGAACAAGCAGTTCGAAGGGGCAGTCGCGGTCAGCCCGCAACCGGGCGTGCAGCAGACTTCGTCGAACGGCCTTTGATGCGCGCGCGGTTTTTCAGCGCGTTAGTGTTGCTCGCGTGCGCGGCGTTTGCCCATGCCGCAGCGGGCGACATGCCCGCGCCCGTCGCCATCGCGGAGGGTGTCTACGTGATGCTCGGCGATGGCGACGCGGTGGCGCCGGCCAATCGCGGGATCGTCGCGAACAATGGGTTCATAGTCGGAAAGAGCGGCGTGACGGTGGTCGATACCGGTTCGTCATACCGATACGGCCGCGCGATGATCGAAGCGATCCGCAAGGTCACGCCGTTGCCGGTGGAACTCGTCATCATCACGCATCAGGCGCCGGAATTCGTGTTCGGCGCTTCGGCGTTTCGCGATAAGGGCGTGCCGGTTCTCGCGCAACGCCGTGCCGCCGAGCTGATTCGCGAACGATGCGCGATCTGTCTGAAGAACCTGCAGCGCACGCTCGGCGACGAAGAGATGAGCGGCTCGCGCGTGACCGTGCCGGACCGTACCGTCGAAGGCACGACGCAGATCGACAGCGGCGGCCGCGACCTGCAACTGCTGCACTTCGGCCCGGCGAGCACGCCGGGCGATCTTGCCGTTCTCGACACGGCGACGGGCGTCCTTTTCGCAGGCGGGCTGGTCAGCAATGGACGGATTCCCGAGCTTCGCAACGAGCAGATTCCCGGCTGGCTCGCCGCGCTCGACAAGCTGCGTGCGATGGACCCGCGCGTGGTCGTGCCAGGCTTCGGGCTGCTCGTGAAGGGCGACGGCATCATGCAGACCGGCGCGTATTTACGTGAACTCGATGCCGCCGTGCGCCGCGCGTATGCGAGCGGCACGGGTCTGACGGACGCGATGCGCACGGTGCAAGTCCCCGCCTTCAGCCACTACAAGCTCTATACGATCGCGCAGCCGCAGAACGTGCAGCGGCTGTACTTGCAGTTCGAAAAGCAATAACCCAACCGCACCACTAAAAGGAGACAACCTATGGCCAAGCTCGTCGCGCTTTACAAGCATCCGTCGGACCCGTCCGCGTTCGATGCGCATTACGCCTCGACTCACGCGCCGCTCGCGAAAACCTTGCCGGGACTCAAGAGCTACGAGATCAGCAAGGGGCCGGTGGCCGTGGGGCAGGGCGAGTCGCCGTATTACCTCGTCGCGGTGCTGGAGTTCGAATCGCTCGATGCGATCAAGACGGCCCTGGGTTCGCCCGAAGGCGCGGCGACGGCAGGCGATCTGGCGAATTTCGCGCAGGCGGGCGTCGAGTTGCTGATGTTCGATTCGAAGGACGCTTGAGCTTCAGCGCTACGGCCCGCCGCGCAAGTCGTCGGCGGGCTGTTCGCTTTGCTCTTCCTCATCCGGCACGGCGAGGTCCGGCCTGCGATGATTGATCGCGATGAAGACGCCCATCAGCGTGAGGAACGCGATCACGAGCAGCGTCGCGTTGAGCAGCACATGCGGATAGCCGAGTTCGCTTACATTGATGAACGGATACGGATAGAAATCCGACACGCTGCCGCGCCACAGCGTCACGCTCAGATAACCGAGGGGAAAGACGAGCCATAGCAGGCAATGACGCAGGCTCAAATGAAAGCGCGGCACGTAAAGCACCCAGTAAAGCGCCGCCATCACCGGCACGAAGGTATGCAGACACTCGTTGACGAGCGCGCGATAACCAGAAGGCGTCCACAGATAGCGCAGCAGCACGTTGTATGCGATACCGACGAATACCATGTACACCACGACTGCCGTCACGACGGTCGGCTGCCGGAAGAAGCGCGCGACAGGCGCCCGAGCACGCGCCGCCACACAAGTGAAGCAGATGGCGCTCGCGAACACGGTCAGGTTCGTCAGATAGCTGCTCATGCGCTCGACACCGTAGAACACGCTATAGCCGCGCGAGGTCCAGCGGTCGATCGTGATGTCAGTCTGGGCGGCTATGGCGATCCAGGCGATGAGCGCGATCGCCGCCGCCATCGAAAGCGATGCGACGCTCGGCGCGTGCAACGGAAGCTCCGGCTCGTGGCCGCCGGCGGGAAGGGATGAACGGTTCATCCCTTCGATTTTATAGGCGGCGCGGATTCCGCGTTCATCGCACGCTCAGCTTGTAAGTCGTTTTCTGGCGATACCGTTCGCCGGGGCGCAGCACGACATCGGCGGCATCGTCCATGTTGATCTGGTTCGGGAACGCGCCCGTTTCGAGGCACAGCGCCGCGTGCTTGCAATACCGCGCGCCATTGCGGCCGATCACGCCTTCCAGAAAGTTGCCGGTATAGAACTGCATGCCGTGCGCGTTCGTCGCGACGGTCAGTTCGCGGCCGCTCGCGGGATCGTAGAGGACGGCGGCCGTGGCGAGCGCCTGGCCGTCACCGCGCAGCACGTAGCAGTGATCGAAGCCGCCCGCGCGCGCGAGCTGCTCGTCCGGCCAGTCGAGCCGCGCACCGATCGGTGCGCCCGCGCGCAAGTCGAACGCGTTGCCTGCGACACCGGCGCGGGCGATTGGGATCATCGAATCATCGACCGCGAAGTACGCGTCCGCATTGATTGCGATCACATGGTCGCGAATGTCGGGCGCGTCGCCTGAAAGATTGAAGTACGCGTGATTCGTCAGGCTCACGGGCGTCGGGGCATCGGCGAGAGCGTCGTAATCGAGCGTGAGCGTGCCTTCGTCGTCGAGCGAGAAGCGCACGGTCGCCGTGAGCGCGCCGGGAAAGCCGCCTTCGCCTGCGGGCGATTCGTGCGTCATCACGAGCGCGCCGTCCACTTCGCGCGCTTGCCACAACGCGCGATGAAATCCCGCCGCGCCGCCATGCAGATGATTCGGGCCGTCGTTGCGATCGAGTGAATACGTCACGCCATCGAGCGTGAACCGCGCGTCGGCGATGCGGTTCGCCCAGCGCCCGATCGTACCGCCCATGAACGCGCGCGCCGCGAGATAGTCGGCGGGCGTATCGTGGCCGAGCAGCACGTCGGCGATGCGGCCCGCGCGATCGGGCGCGTGCCACGAGACGAGCGTCGCGCCGAGATCGCTGATCGCGACGCGCATGCCGTGCGCGTTGCGCAGTGTGAAGAGCCGCACGGCATCGCCGCCGGGCAGCAGGCCCCAGTGCTCGACGCCGATGCGTGCGTGAGGGGTGCGGTTGCCTTCGGTATCGGGGAGAGTCATGTTTGGCGTCAGGGCGTCGTATCGATAAAAGGCAGTGATGCAACGAACATGTCGATCGCGCTGAACAGCACCGCGCGCGGCACACAATCGTGCGCCTGCATCGACAGGCCGCTCAGCATCGTCATGCACAGCGCCGTCAGCACGCTGATATCGGCCGATGATGGCAACTCGCCTTCTTCCGCCGCTTTCGAGAGCCGCTTCCTGACGAGCGTCGCGATCGCCTGGCGGCGCTTCTTCAACATCACATGCAGTTCCTCGTGCTCGGCGCCGATGTTGAGCGCGCCGAGTATCAGCATGCAGCCCCGCGGCTTGCCCGAGCACGTGAACAACTCCACGTTTCGCCGCAGCATCGTCTTGATGGCCTCGCGTCCGCACACTGGTTCCTGCAACGCGTCCTGCGCGGTCGCGCCCTCGGACTTGCCGTAAAGCGCGAGCGCTTCACGAAAGAGACTTTCCTTGCTGCCGAACGCGGCATAGATGCTCGGCGAGTTGATGCCCATTGCATCGACGAGATCGTTCATCGAGCAATGGTCGTAGCCCTTCGCCCAGAACAATTCCATCGCGCGCCGCAACGCGGCTTCGCGGTCGAACGCGCGCGGCCGGCCGCGCGGCCGACGGACGGTTTCTTCATCGACGGATGACATGCATCGGCTCCTGTTTCATGAACGCCATGTGTGGCGTTTCCCGTATTTATGTATCGATCATAACAAAAATACTGGACAGCGACCAGCCGTATCGCCTAATATCTGTGCCAGTCGTTACATATATCGGAAGCGCGGCTGATGCGGCTTTCGGTCCACGAGCAAATTTGAAGGAGTTTTCGTCATGAAAGCACTGATCCACGCAGCCGTTGCCGCTTCGCTTCTCGCCGGTTCCGCGATGTCGTTCGCGCAGTCGCCGTCGGTTTCCAATGACACGGCCAAGACGTTTGACGTGTTTGTCGACCAGCCCACGGGCTACACGTTCGTCAAGATGCCCACGGGGTGGAAGTTCGTCGGCGCGGTGAGCAAGCAGGAAGCGCAACATTTACCGGCTGCCGTGTTGACGTCGGTTTCGGCCGCGCGCGCTTCGCAGCAGGCCAGCACGAACGCCACCGTCAGCCAGTAAAACGCCGATTTGAGCCGATCGAGCATGTTCGTGAGACTGGCCGGCATTCACGCAGCGATGGGCTGCATCTAAAGTATCTCCATCGACGGGTCGCTTGTAACAGCCGGCTCGCCCGCAGTCCTCAACGGAGATACGAAGATGAACATCGATCGCGGACCGATGCCGGTCGCTTTCTTTGGTATTGCGGTGGGATCGCTCGCGCTGGCGAATGCATGGCGCGTGGCGGCGAGAATCTGGCACGTGAGCGCCGCTGCCGCCGACCTGATCACGCTTGCCGCGCTCGCCATCTGGCTTGTCATCCTGCTCGGCTACGCGCACAAGTGGCTCGTGCATCGTGAAGAGGCGCGCATCGAAATGCAGCATCCGGTGCAATCGTCGTTCGCGGCGCTGGGGCCGGTGTCCAGCCTTCTCGCGGCGCAAGCGCTGCTCCCGTATTCGCAGGCTGTCGCACTCGTGCTGTTCGCCGTGTCGGCGTTCAGTGCGCTCGCGCTCGGCGTGTTCCTGCATGGGCGCTTCTGGCAGGGCGGACGCAAGCCCGAACTCGTCACCGCCGCCATCTATCTCCCTTCCGTCGGCACGAGTTTCGTAGCGGGGACGACCGCCGCCGCCTTCGGCTGGACGCAGCTTGGCGCGCTTTTTTTCGGCGCGGGCCTGCTGTCGTGGATCGCGCTCGAATCGATGATCATGCAGCGCGCGACCGTCCATGAGCCGCTGCCCGATGCGCTGCGTCCGACGCTCGGTATCCAGCTTGCTCCGCCGGTCGTCGGCGGCGTGACGTACTTGAGTCTGACGAGCGGCACACCCGATCTCTTCGCGATGATCCTGCTCGGCTATGGGCTCTATCAGGCGCTCGTGCTTCTGCGCCTGCTGCCGTGGATTCGCAAGCAGGCGTTCGCGCCGTCGTACTGGGCCTTCAGCTTCGGCGTCGCCGCGCTGCCAACGATGGTGATGCGCATGGTCGAGCGTGGCAGTACCGGACCGGTCGAATGGCTCGCGCCGGGGCTTTTCGTGGCGTCGAATGTGATCATCGGCTTGCTCGTGTTGAAGACGATCGCGCTCATGCTGCGTGGCGAACTGCTGCCGGCGAAAGCCGTCGCGATGAACGCGCGCGCCGGCTGATCGGATTCCCTTAGCCCTTCACCCGGCTCTCCGGCATCCAGCCTTCCGCGACACCCACTTCCGCGATCTGCTTGGCGATCGAATCGCCGAGCCGCTTCGCATCCGCCGATACCCCCGCGCGCTTCGTTTCCGTCACGCCGTGCAGCCCGCCGCCCACTGCCGCTGATGCCGCCACGTGACCAGCCGCCGCGCCGATTCCCGCCGTTTCCGCGACGCCCGGCATCTTGCCGCTGTCGGCGTTGGCGTCGAAGCTCTGCACGAGCTGCGCCGCGCCGCCCGCCGGCTTGTAAAGCACCTGCACCGACGTACCGACGTCGCTTTTGCCCGCACCGAGGCCGATCAGCGTGCGGCGGCGGCGATTGCCGGCATCGATCGTATCGAAGTGGCCGGTCACCATCAGCACGTTTTCGTCGGCCGGTGCGGGCGCGTTTGCACGGGTGGCGCGCAGGCCCATCGACTGCAATTTCGCGACGATCTCGTTCGCGACTTCCTCGCGTACTTCCGTGGCATCGGCGGATTGCTCTTCAGCTGCCGACGTGCCTTCGATGCGCGCCTTCATCTTCTGCATCCTGCCGCTGTCGAGCTTGACCTGATCGGCGGAGCTGTCGAACGCGTAGACGTAGATGGTGTCGGGACGCGCGACCTGCGTCGCAGGATATTGCGCAGTGGTTGCGCCGACATCCGCGCTGGCGCATCCCGTGAGGAACATCGAACCGAGAGCCGCCACTGCCACCACGCGCCGCACGCTGAATTTAAACGAAGCAAACATGTTCACCCTTTATCGGCACATCGGTGCCTGAAGCCTGATTAAACGTATCGTCTGATGATCTCGACATCGCGATACACCTGGGCTGGGGCGCGTTCTGCTTGGCGTTTCGTTCGTGCTCCAGCGACAGAGGCAAGTATGGGCAAAGGGCGCTTCGAACTCCATTCAGCAATTATTTCGCCGTATGTCACGCGGCGGCCGGGGCCGCAGCCGGCGCTGTGGCGGCCGCCGGTACCTCGGCATTCGGGTCCTTAAGCGGCCCGATTTTCGACAGCATCTTCGCGTACTCCTCGCCGGCGATCTGGCGGAACTTCGTCTGCACGAGTTCGAGCGGGATGTCCTTGTCGCCGTCGGCCATCAGGCGGGCGCGCGCGGCCTGCGTCGCCACGTCGAACGCCTGGCCGCCGTCCGCGCGCCGCACGAGCTCGACGATAGGGCCGGCATCGGCGAGTCCGAGCGGGATCAGTTCGCGTGCGCGGTCGCCGAGATGCCGGCGCACGATCGCCTGCCCGCCGAGCCGGATCACGAAGCGAAACGGCAGGCCCGTGCGGATCGCGAGCAGCACCGGGTCCGATGCCGCGATCTGTTCTACCGAATACACGCCCTCGGACAGAAAGAGGCCGACGACGGGCGTCGTCACGCCGGTGAGCATGAGCAACTGGTCACCCTGTTCCTCGGGATTGGCCTGCGCGACCGCCGGCGGATAGGCGAGGCGGCGGATCTGCTTGAGCAGGACATCGACGGGCAGCATCGCGACGGCGAACGCGAACACCGGCTTCATCCCTTCGCTGCCGGGTGCCTGCGCGAAGAGCGTGGCGATCGGCAGGGCGAGGAACGCGCGCAGCGCATACCAGTACACGTCCGACACGTTGAGCGACCGGCGCCGGATGCTGATCACGGCATCGCTGACGGCGAACATGTAGGCGCCCGCGATCGCGCTGATCACGAGTTGCGGCCCCGCGCCGAAGAAGACCTGCGTACACTCTGCCGCGCCGCTGCCGCATGCGCGCAGCGGCGCGAGCACGGCGCTTTCCGCATACGTGATGACGACGAGCAGCAGGAACGGCGGCAGGAACGAGCTGAGTCCGAACTGCTCGTGATAGATGGTCTCGAACACCTTGCCGCTCACGCCCGCGTGGCGCGTTTCGAGATCCTTCCACGTCTGTTCGGCGCCGAGCGCCTGTTCGCTGACTGGCCGGCCGCCTCCCGGGCTTTCATCGATCGCGGCGAGCAGGCGCGCCGACCAGAAGCGCCGCAGATACGCGAAGAGCGCGCCGTCCTGCAGGCTGTTGCGGAATTCGTCGAGACGCGCGAACCAGCCGCGCGTCAGGAAACCGATGAACGGCGCGGCGACGAGCGTCGTGGCGATCGCCCCGAGCACGACCGCGACGACGAAGTCATCGGGCGACACGAGCGAGCGCGTCGTGACACCCGGCAACGGCGCGCGGCCGACGAATTCCCACAGCCACACGCGCATGTGAGCGAGCATGCTGCACGGCGTCGCGGCGTTGCAGGAGCCGGGCGGCATCAGGAGCCAGAGGAAGACGCCGCCCGCCACGTTGACGAGCAGCACGAACGCCCACAGGAGCCACGAGCGGCCCGTCGGACCGCTGCGCATGACGGGCGTGCGCTCCGCCTTCCTGAGTTGCGCGGATCGCTGATCCGAGCGTCCGTCGGCAAAGCCGCCCGATGTCGACACCCGTTGCATGACATTGTCCGAAGGCATGGTTTCCTCCCGCCACCGAGGTTGCTGCCTTGCCCGGTGCAAGACAGGTGGCGGTGTTATCCCACGACGACGGCGCGCGCACATCCCCGCTCAAGGATGCCTGCCTATTCACGCTGACAATTGCAGGGAGCGGATTGTGCAGCGCATCAGGCCTCGACGACCACCTCGAAGCCGCCGAAGATCACGCGTTTGCCGTCGAACGGCATCGGGTTGGTTTCGGGGTTCAGGCGTGGATCGGCCATCACGGCTTTCATGCCTTCGTCGCGTACCGCACGCGACGGCCACACAATCCACGAGAACACGACTTGCTCGTCGGCTTCGCGCTTGACCGCCATCGGAAAGGACGTGAGCTTGCCTTCGGGGACATCGTCACCCCAGCATTCGACCACCTGCAACGCACCGAACTCCTTGAAGACGACCGCTGCGGCCTGCGCATGCTTGATAAACGCCTCGCGCTTCGCGACCGGTACCGCCACGACGAATCCATCGACGTAATTCATGAACCACCTCCTGTGTGCTGGACGGGCGCGCAATATGCGCCTCCCATCATGACGACGATCGGCGCGCCGGTAAATCGACATGGCCGCGTTGAAAGAAGCCCATGCACAACCGGGCTAGAATCCGACAAGAACGAGGAGCTGCCGATGGAGCATGCCTACTTCAAATTGCTGCACTTGCTCGCGGGCCATCCCGTGTGGGCGCTCGTGGTCGTCGCGCTCGCTGCGCTGCTCGAATCGGTGGCGTTCATCGGGACTTTCATTCCGGGCAGCACGGCGATGTTCGTCGCGGGCGCGCTGATCGGCACCGGGACGCTCAATCTCGGCTGGGTATTCGTCTGCGCGATACTGGGCGCCGTCGCGGGCGATGCCGCGAGCTACTGGATCGGCGCGCGCTACAAGGACCGGATTCGCCAGGTCTGGCCGTTCCGCACGCATCCGGGCATGTTGGTCGCGGGTGAGAAATACTTCGCGAAGCACGGCGCGAAAAGCGTCGTCTCCGCGCGCTTCGCGCCGCCGCTCCGGGCGATCGTGCCGGTCGTCGCGGGCATGCTCGGCATGACGCCCGGCCGCTTTCTCGTGATCAACATCCTCTCCGCGCTCGTCTGGGCGCCCGTGCATATCCTGCCGGGCGTCGTGTTCGGCGCATCGATCGAACTGGCGGGGGCCGTGTCGTTCCGTCTCGTCGTGATCGCGGCAATCGTCGCGGTGGCCGCCTGGCTGATCTACAACGTGGTGCGCATCGCGGTGTCGCACGCGCGCTCGTGGACCAGCAGTTCGCGCGAGCGGCTGCTGGAGTGGGGCGAGCGGCATCCGGGCCGCGCGGGGCGCATCGTCCTGCGCACGCTGAATCCGGACAGCCCGGCGGCGGGGCTCATCATTACGATTTCGGTGTTTTTGCTGGTATCGGCGGCGGTGTTCTTCTCGACGCTCGAGGACATCGCCCACGGCGATCCGCTCGTGCAGGTCGATATGTCGGCGTACCGCTTTTTGCAATCGTTCCGCTCGACCTGGGCCGACGACGCGCTCTCCGTCCTCTCGACGCTCGGCAGCCTGCCGACGCTCACCGCGCTCGTCGTGCTCGTGATCGCGTGGATGGCGATCGAGCGGCGCTGGCGCACGATTGCCTGGTGGCTCGGCGCGGTCGCGTTCTCGCAACTGCTGATCCTCGCGATCCAGCTCGCGACGCGGCATCTGCCGCTCGGCGCGCTGGCATCGAGTGCGCGCGCCTTTCCGAGCAACCACGTCGCCGCGACGGTGATCATCTACGGCTTCCTCGCGTTTCTCGTGGAGCGGCGGGTCGGCTCGGTGTCGCGCGTGCTGGTCGCGGTGGCGACGGTCGCGGTCGTTACGGCGGTCACGCTCTCCGGCCTCTATTTCGATCGCTTCACCCTCTCCGATGCCCTTGGCGGCGCGGCGCTCGCGGCGATCTGGGTGTTCCTCGTCGCGCTGATGGCCGTCTGGCGGCATCCCGAGAAGCCGCGCGCGCGGCCGCTGATGCCGGTCGCGGTGCTGGCGGTGATCGGCGTTTCGGTCGCGGCGCAGGTCGCGACCGGGCGCGAATTGCCGTCGGCGGAGGTCGCGCAACGGCCCGAAGTGGTCGTCGTGACGCCCGCGCAGTGGACCGACACCATCTGGCGCACGTTTTCGTGCTACCGCGCGAACATGGAAGGCGACCGGCGCGAGCCGATCACCGTGCAATGGACGGCGACCGCCGAGCAGGTGAAGGCGCAACTCGAAAGCCGCGGATGGAGCGTCGGCACGCGGCTGACGGCGAAGAGCGTGCTGTCGCTGGTCGAGCCAAACGTCACCGCGACCGCGCTGCCCGTGTTGCCGCGGCTGAACAACGGCGAGCCGTCGCAACTGGAATTCGTACGATCGCACAAGGGCGCTGACGAGCGTGATGTCCTGCGCTTCTGGCCGACGCACTACGCGGTCGAGCAGCAGAACGGCGCGCCGCCGACGCCGATCTGGCTCGGCTCGCTCGTGCACGAGCGACTGCGGCGGCCGTCGTGGCCGTTCAACGTGCTGCGCCCGACGCGGGTAGTTGAACCGATGATCGCGGAATATGGCGCGGGGTCTCCCTGGCACGATCTCGAAGTAGCGCGCAGCGCGGGTTGCGAGGGCGTGCGGGTGACGCTGATCGCGTCGCGGGCGGAAGCAGCGAGGTGAGCGTGCTGCGCGTGCTGCGGTGCAATGGAGAAACAGCGGGCGCGAGCCTTGCGCTATTCAGGTGCAGACGCTCCGGCCAACCTCCGGGCGCATTCCCACCCCGCGTGCAACAATGAAAACGCGCATCCGACCAACGAGGAGTGCGGCAAGTGATACACGTTTCACCAGCGGCGATCACGGCGTGGGGCGGCGAGGCCGTCTTCGCGAACGTCCTTCTGACGCGGCTCGGCGTGCCGGTCCCGGCCGTGCCGGTGCTCGTGCTGGCGGGCTCGGCGATCGCGCACGGCACGCTCTCGTTCACGCACGTCCTCATCGCGGCGGTGCTCGCGGCCATGATCGGCGACGGCGTGTGGTTCACGGCGGGCCGCGTGTACGGGCGTCCGCTGATCAACCGCCTCGCGCGTTTCTCGCTATCCATCGATACCAGCGTCCAGACGACGCGCGCCCTCTTCGAGCGCTTCGGCGCGCCGATCATGGCGATCTGCAAGTTCGTGCCGGGTCTGGCGCTGATCACGCCGCCGCTGATGGGCACGACGCGCATCCCGACGAAGGTCTTCGTAACCTGGGACTCGATCGGAGTGGTGGCGTGGGCGTCGTTCTGGCTCCTCGGCGGCGCGCTCTTCAGCCGTCAATTGGCGCAGCTCGTGCAGACTGTCGAGGCCCACGGCGCGACCGTCTTCGACGTGCTGGCGGCGCTCGCGCTGCTGTACCTCGCGTATCGATATGTGCGGCGCTGGCGCTTGCGAAAATGGCTGGATGACCGCTGCGTGTCGGTAGATCAACTCGACCGGATGATGCACGCGAAGTCGCCGCCCGTCGTGCTGGATGCGCGGCTCGCGACCGAGGTCGGGCAGGAGCCGTATCGAATCCCGGGTGCGTCGATGTTCGATCCGCACGCGCCCGATGTCGGCACGATCGAACGCGTGGTCGTCGTGTATTGCGCGTGTCCGAACGACGCGGCAGCGAAGATGGTGTGCGCACGGCTCCATCGCGAGGGGTTTCTGCACTCGCATGCGCTCAAAGGCGGGCTCGATGCGTGGATTGCGCGGGGTTATCCGGTCGAGCCCGTGCCGATGCGTGGCGGCGGTGCACTGGAACCATCGCTCGCGCGGCAATGACCGGCTTCGCCCCTTGCTAGAAGGACGAAGCCGGCAAGTCAGGCCGAAAGCCCGAATGCCATCAACACGAACCGCAGCCCGAGCAGGCAGGCGGACGAGCAGAGCGGCAAGCCGATGGTCACAGCGGCACAGCGCAGGCCGACGAGGCGGATCGCAGACCACAGCCAGACCACTGCAAGAAGCGACCCGGCCACCGATTGCCTGATCGTATTCATTTTCGTTCCACCACGACTTCGAGATACTCGCTCGGCAACACGAGCGTCCCGTCGCCGGAACGGTTCCGGCTGTCCATCAGCGCCGTCAGATCCTGGGCGAACGCCGCCTGCCGTTCGCCTTCGAGCGCTGCGAACGCCTTGTTCATTGGCCCGTAGTACGCGCGGAACACTTCGATGAAGTGCGCCGGCGACCGGTAGCGGAACATGAACTCGCGGCTCGTCGCGCGGATATCACGGGCGCTGTCACCGAAGAGTTCCGCGAGCCGTTCCTTCGTGCCCCATAGCGCCGGCGATTTCACGCCCGTCGGCGGCGCAATGTACTTGCCGATCGTCTTGAACACCTGTCCGATGAAGCTGTCGGGCGTCCAGTTGGCAAGTCCGATTTTTCCGCCCGGCCTGCACACGCGCGCCAGTTCACGCGCCGCCTGCTCCTGGTTCGGCGTGAACATGACGCCGAAGGTGGACAGCACGGCGTCGAACGAGGCATCGGGAAAGGGCAGCGCTTCAGCATCGGCTTCCTGGAACTGCACGGGCAGTCCTTCGGCCTCGGCCCGCGCGCGGCCCGCATCGAGCAGCGACGAGACGTAGTCGGTCGAGGTCACCTCGCAATAGCGGCGCGCGGCGGCGAGCGTCGCGTTGCCGTTGCCCGCGGCGACGTCGAGCACGCGGCTGCCCGAGCGCAGGTCGAGCGCTTCGCAGAGGTCCTCGCCGACGATCTGCAGCGTGGTGCCGACGACGGCATAGTTGCCGGTCGACCACGCGACTTGCTGACGGGCCTTGACGGCGGCGAGATCGGCGGCGGGCGAGAAGGAAGATTGGACTGCGGACATGTTTGCTCCTGAGAGAGGCGAAATGGCGGCGATGCGAGCGCGCATCGGGATGCCGCCTGTTATGGTGTCGCCGCGGACTTCGCTTGCCTTTTATGCCCGCGCGGCGGGCGGGCCGGATCACATCAGACCGACTACTCGGCGACCCTGTATCCCGAGCCGCCCATTTCCTTCGGCAGGTCCTTCATTTTCGGCAGGCCGTCACGCATCGGCAGCGTCGTTTCCGAATAGTGGACGTGCACGCATGCTTCATACGGGAAGTCTTCGATGACGGCCGCGTAGACATCGGTGAGGCCGAGCCCGGGATGCTCGGTGAAGAGATGCCCGCCGCAGTTCCTGCACCACTTGCGATAGCTGTGCGGCGTCTTGTTGTAAGTGCCGACATGATCCGCGCCGCGCGTGATCGTCACCGCCTCGGGCTTCCACAACGTAAAGGCGTTGACCGGTCCCGCCGACCAGCTCCGGCACGACTCGCAATGGCAATAGCCCATGCCGGCGGGCGTGCCCGTGACCGTGAACTGCACTTCGCCGCAGAAGCATTGGCCCCGATAACCGTTCTCTGAATTCATGGTGTGCCTCCTCGATGGTTCGCATGGGTCGTTCGCGAGTCCAGCGTATTTGCCTGCGTTGTTGAGGATTCGCGTGAGTGCTAGTATCAGCGCGGCGGTTGTATCGATGAATGACCAGGCGTCCAGATCTCTTGCCACGGACGCCGGAACTGGCGAGCCTTCGTCATGGATGCCTTATCCGACGTTCTTCGCGTCGTGCGCCTCGGCGGCGCGGTCTATCTCAACGGCGACTTCACTGCGCCCTGGTGCCTCTTCGGCCAGGCGGACGCGGCGCTGTGCGCGGCGTTCCTGCCGCGCGCGGAACGGGTCGTCTCCTATCATCTGATCACCGAAGGAAGCTGCTGGGCGAGCCTCGCGGACGATTCGGCCTCGGCGATTCGCGTCGATGCCGGCGAGCTTTTGGTCGTGCCGCAAGGCGAGGCGCATCTGATGGGCAGCGCGCTCGATCTCGCGCCCGCGCCGACGGGCCATCTGCTGTCGAGCCAGCTCGAATCGGCGCCGGGGCAGGTGATGAAGCTGACGTATGGCGGCGGCGGGGCGCGCACGCGGCTCGTCTGCGGCTTTCTCGCCTGCGACGATACGCTCAGCAATCCGGTGCTTTCCGCGCTGCCGCGCCTCTTCAAGATCGACATGCGCAACGATCCGCGCTCGGCGTGGCTCGAATCGTCGCTGCAATTCGCGGCGGCGGAGGCGGCGGACTGGCGCGTCGGCAGCGCGATCGTGCTCGCGCGGCTGTCGGAGCTGCTGTTCGTGGAGGCGGTGCGGCGGTGCATCGATGCGCTGCCCGCCGATCGCAAAGGCTGGCTCGCGGGCGTCGGCGATCGTTTCGTCGGACGCGCGCTCGCGATGCTGCACGCGCAGCCCGCGCACTGCTGGACCGTCGATGAACTCGCGAAGAAGGCGGGGCTCTCGCGCTCGGCGCTCGCGCAGCGCTTCACGCAACTGCTCGGCCAGCCGCCGATGCAATATCTCGCGCGCTGGCGGCTCCAGATCGCGGCGCAAGAACTGCTCGGCGGGCGCAAGTCGCTCGCGGCGGTGGCGGAGCAGGTGGGTTACGAGTCGGAGGCGGCGTTCAATCGCGCGTTCAAGCGAGAGTTCGGCATGCCGCCTGCGGGGTGGCGCAAGAGTCATGGGGCGGCGGATCATGCCGATGCGGGTTCCGAGGTGACTCCAGAGGTAGCGATCGTGCCGGCCGCGGAGTCGGCTGCGGGAGAGACGCGCGTCTAGTGGTGCGCCTCGTGACGCGGCGCAGCGGATCACTGCGATGCGCTTTCCAATGTGCCCCGGGCAGGGGTATCCGTGCCAGTCTCGTGTCGCCGCGCTGCGAATTGCGCTGATGCGCCCTCAACGGTGGCGCTGGTGCCGCTAGCGGCGTCCTTGGTGTTACGGGCAGCGCCTAAGCCGACGTGCGCTCCAAGGCGCCCCAACAGCCTCCGCAGGCGAGCCGCCAGCCTCGTGACATCGCATGAAATAAGTTAGCTAGAGACCCGCCGGGCGCGTTCTTCTATAGTCCATTCCGTCGCCACGCAACGAAGCGAAGTGGCCCGAACCGCGAAGGACATACCGTGAAGCTCTCCTCGTCTGTCATCCCGAACGTCGTTTCCTCCGTCACGCTGCGGCGCTTCGTTCTCGCCGCCACGGCCGCCGTGGTCGCGCTGGCGAGTGCGCCGGCATCGGCGGGATGGGCGCAGCACGGCACGATGTCCACCTCGCGCGGCGTCTACAACGGCGCACACTACGGCGCGTGCGGCGGCGGCAGCTGCTCGCATGCGGGCGGCGTCGAGGGTCCGTGGGGCGGCGTCGCGACCAACACCGGCACCGTGACGCGCAATGCGCCCGGCCAGTTCTCTAACTCGGGCACCGCGACCGGCCGCTACGGCAACTCGGTGCAGCACAACGGCGACACGAGCTGCGCGGGCGGCACCTGTTCGCACAACGGCAACCTGACTGGCCCCGACGGCAAGACCGCCACGACCGACGGCTCCGTCACGCGCAACGCACCCGGCCAGTATTCATCGTCGGGGACGATCTACGGCGCGAACGGCAATACCGTCAGCCATTCGGCATCGACGAATTGTGCGGGCGCTTCATGCTCGCGCTCGGGTTCGGCGACCGGCAACGATGGCGGCACCGTCTACCACTCCGGCACCGCGACGCAAGTCGCGCCGGGCGTCGTGACGACCTCCGGCAGCGTGACCGGCGTGCACGGCAGCACCGTCACCAGCAGCGGCGTGGTGACGACCTCCAGCGTCACCACCGTGGGTGTAAGCACCGCGCCGGTCGTCGTCGTGCCGCCGCCTGCGGTGTATGTCCCGCCGCCGCCGTCGACGGTCGTGGTCGTTCCGCCGCCTGCGGTGTATGTCCCGCCACCCCCGCCGCCGGCCGTCGTGGTCGTGCCGCCGCCGCCCGCGCCGCATGTGGTCTACGTTGCGCCCGCGCCGCGTCCGGTTGTCTGGGTGCCGGCGCACTGGGTCGGCCGGGTGTACATCCCCGCGCACTGGGCGTGAATTTCACGCGCACCTCCTGGCCGGGCGCCACGTTGCGTACCTTCCAGTCCACTGGGTGTGAAGACGTGCCGCGATTATTCGGTTGATTCGACATCTCTGTTCTCTTCGATCGCGTTTTTCTTCAAGCGTGTATGAAGTAGCATCGGGCGATGCCTCACCACTCTTCAGGAGCCGAACGAATGCAGACGCAAAGCAGGGTCGTAAAGATTCCGGGGCCCGACCACCCGATCGATATCGCTCCGACGCAATCGCGTGTCGTGGTCAAGGCGGGTGGCCGCGTGATCGCCGATACGCGCGACGCCCTCACATTGCGCGAAGCAGCGTATCCCGCGGTGCAATACATTCCGCGCAAGGACATCGACATGTCTGCGTTCGAGCGCACGACTCATCAGACGTATTGCCCGTACAAGGGCGAGGCCGCTTACTACAGCGTCGCGGCGGCAGGCGAGCGGGGCGCCAACGCGGCGTGGTCGTACGAATCGCCGTATGGAGCGGTCGCTGAAATCGTCGGGCATCTGGCTTTCTATCCGGACCGCGTCGATTCGATCGAGGTCATCGAGGGCTGAGTTCTCCAAGCGATGCCCCGCTGCGATCAACCGTAAAATAGCGCGACCGCACAGGCTTTCGAAGGCATCCGCTTGACTCAGGCACAACAGGGTTTCCTACTGACCCGACATTGGCGCGACACCCCCGCTGGCACGGAGGTCGAGTTCTGGCTCGCCACTGACAGCGGTCCGCGCCGCATCCGTCTCGCGCCGCAGCCATCGGTCGCGTTTATTCCGGCTGAACAGCGGACGCGCGCGGAATCGATCATCGGCCAGGCGCGTGGCGTCGAACTGCGGCCGCTGCCGCTTTGCGACTTTCAGCATCGGCCGGTGCTCGGGCTTTATTGCCAGCAGTATCGGCAACTGTCGAACCTCGAAAAGTCGCTGAAGGAAGGCGGCGTGCAGGTATACGAAGCCGACGTCCGGCCGCCCGAGCGCTATCTGATGGAGCGCTTCATCACGGCGCCCGTGCGCTTCAGCGGTACGCCGAACGGCGACGGCCCGCTGCTCGACGCTGAACTGCGGCCCGCGCCGGAGTACCGTCCACGGCTCGCGATCGTGTCACTCGATATCGAAACGAGCGAACACGGCGACCTCTATTCGATCGCGCTCGAAGGATGCGGCGAGCGGCAGGTCTACATGCTGGGCGAGCCGAACGGCGATGACCCCGGCCGCGACTTCGACCTCGACTATCTCGCCACGCCCGCGCAACTTATCGAGCGCCTCAACGACTGGGTGAAACGCCACGATCCCGATGCGATCATCGGCTGGAACCTCGTGCAGTTCGACTTGCGCGTGCTGCAGAAGGAAGCGGACCGTTATGGCGTCGCGCTGCGGCTGGGACGCGACGGCAGCCTTGTCGACTGGCGCGAGCACGGGATGAAGCAGAACCACTTCTTCGTGTCTGTGGCGGGGAGGCTCATCATCGACGGCATCGAGGCGTTGAAGTCAGCGACCTGGAGCTTTCCGTCGTTCAGTCTCGAATATGTGGCGCAGGCGCTGCTCGGCGTGGGCAAGTCGATCGAAAGTCCGTATGCGCGTATGGACGAGATCAACCGGCGCTTCGCCGAAGACAAACCGGCGCTTGCGCGCTACAACCTGAACGACTGCGAACTCGTCACGAAGATCTTCGCGAAGACCGAGTTGCTGACCTTCCTGCTCGAACGCGCGACCGTCACGGGGCTCGCGGCGGATCGCAGCGGCGGGTCGGTCGCTGCGTTCACGCATCTGTACATGCCGCGCATGCATCGCGCGGGGTTCGTCGCGCCGAATCTCGGTGACGTGCAACTCGAATCGAGCCCCGGCGGATTCGTGATGGATTCGAAGCCCGGTCTCTACGATTCGGTGCTCGTGCTCGATTACAAGAGTCTCTACCCTTCGATCATCCGCACGTTCCTGATCGACCCCGTCGGACTGGTCGAAGGCCTGCGCCATCCCGGCGATGACGAGTCCGTGCCGGGCTTTCTCGGCGCACGTTTCTCGCGCACGATTCACAGCCTGCCCGCGATCGTCGGCCAGGTGTGGGAAGGGCGCGAGGCCGCGAAGCGCCAGCACAACAAGCCGCTTTCGCAGGCGCTCAAGATCATCATGAATTCGTTCTACGGCGTGCTGGGATCGAGCGGATGCCGCTTCTTCGATCCGCGTCTCGCGTCGTCGATCACGATGCGCGGCCACGAGATCATGCATCGCACGCGCGAGCTGATCGAAGATGCGGGCTACGAAGTCATCTACGGCGACACCGATTCCACCTTCGTGTGGCTCAAGCACGCGCATACGGAGGAAGATGCGCAGCGCATCGGCGGCGCGCTGGTCGAACGCGTGAACGGATGGTGGCGCGAGCACCTTGGTGAAGCGTTCGGCCTTGAAAGCGCGCTCGAACTCGAAGTCGATACGCACTATCAACGCTTCCTGATGCCGACGATCCGCGGCGCCGAGCAGGGCAGCAAGAAGCGCTACGCCGGGCTGACCGTCGATGCGAACGGCAACGACGAGATGGTCTACAAGGGCCTCGAATCGGTGCGCACCGACTGGACGCCGCTCGCGCAGCAGTTCCAGCAGCAGCTTTATCTTCGCGTCTTCAAAGGGCAGCCGTATCAGGACTTCGTGCGCGATTATGCGGACCGCACGCTCGCCGGCGACTTCGATGAACTGCTCGTATATCGCAAGCAGCTTCGCCGGCGCCTCGACGATTATCAGCGCAACGTGCCGCCGCACGTGCGCGCGGCGCGCCTGGCCGATGAGCACAACCGGCGCCAGAACCGTCCGCTGCAGTATCAGAACGGCGGCTGGATCAGCTACGTGATGACGGTCGCGGGACCCGAGCCGGTGGAAGTGCAACGCGCGGCGATCGACTACGATCATTACCTTACGCGTCAACTCCAGCCGGTGGCCGACGCGATTCTCCCGTTCCTGCGCGACGACTTCACGAGCCTCATGTCGGGACAGAAGGAACTCTTCTAATGGCACGCGCAACTCGCGCGACGGAGCGTCCGATGATCGTACTGTATTCATACCCTGATCTCTTTGGCGTCGAAGACAACAATCCGTATGGCCTGAAGATATTCGCGTTCCTGACGCTCTGCGGTCTGCCATTCGAACACCGCCATATCCTCGATACGAAGCTCGCGCCGCGCGGACAGCTTCCCTATATCGACGACGACGGCGCGATTATCGGCGACAGCGATGCAATCATCGCGCACCTCAAGCGCAAGTACGATCCGCCGATCGATAAAGCGCTCACGTCCGCACAAAAGGACCTCGATCTGCTCGTGCGCCGCACGCTCGACGATCTCTACTGGGTCATGTCGTACTCGCGCTGGCGCGATCCGCGCTACTGGCCGACCTTCCGCGATACGTTGCTCACGACGCATCCCGACATCAGCGCCGACGCACTCGAAGGCGCACGCAAATACAACTTCGAGCGCTATCACTATCAGGGCATCGGCCGCTTCGAACCGGACGACGTGTACGCACGCGGCATCGCCGACTTGCAGGCGGCGGCGAACCTGATCGGCGACGCGGGTTATATGTTCGGCGCGCAACCGTCGGGCATCGATGCGACGCTTTACGGCTTCCTTGCCAACATCTATTTCTACGATATCGATACGCCGCTCAAGCAATTCGTGCTTTCACAGCCGAAGCTCGTCGGGCATGTTCAGGCGATGCGTGCGGCTTTAAAGCAGACGCCCTGAGTCGAACGCACGTTCGGCATTTTCGTGCACCGTTGGCATACGCTATATTCTGTCGTATATTACGCGGGTACATGCGAGGCCTTCATGCGCCTCGCTCATCAACGCCCGGACCCGAGATCATGATGGAAGCGCCGCCGTTTCGCCTCGCACGCTCGCTGAACATCGGTCCCGCCGACTCACGCATCGCGCGCGACGCGTGCTGCCAGCCTGCGCCAACGCCAGCGCGCGCGCTGCATCGACGCGTGCGTCTTGCCGAACTGGATTCGCATCTGCATTGCTCGATCATCGGCACGTGTCTCAGCACGAGCGAGTTGAGAAAGCTCGTACCGAAGTACGCCGACATCGACCGCAGGCAAGCCAGCGATCTTGAGATTCATCACACGGCCGTCGAACTCGCGATGGCCGATGGTCCCGCCAGCAAGGCGCTGCATAAGGCGCTTGACGAGCGCTATGCCGGTGCGATTCGCCGGTTCGAACAGGCGCGCGATCCGGAGGCCGTGCTGGCGCTATGGAACGAAGCGCGCGCGAACGGCGACATCTCGCCGGCCTACTGGGCGCTGATGACGCATTCTCAATCGACGATCGAAGTGCGGCAGGCGGCGTTCGGCGAACTGCACATGCTGTCGCATCTGGTCGGTGCGGCGAATCGCGCGGATATCCGGCGGCTCGTCGCACTCGAAAAAGACAACGCGGTGCTCAAGGACAAAGTCGAGCGCCAGCAAAATCGATTGCAGGAAATGGCCGCGGAACGCGACAACGCATTGCGCGACTTGGTGGCCCAAGCGACGCAGAGTGCTCCGCGCGAGCCGCAGTCCGAACTCGAAGCGCAGGTGCTGAGCCTGAGAGAAAAACTGGAAGATTGCGAGCGGCGCCTGGCGCTGCATACGAGCCGCCGTGAAGCGGCCGAGCAACGGACGATCCAGGAGCAGGAGGCCGCGCGCATGCTGCGCGAACGTCTCGACGAAGCACACGCGCTGCACAGGATCATGCAGGCCGAATCGCAGGCGCTGGAAGGCGCGATGTCGATGCAGCCTGACGAAGCCGACACGCGTCGCAGCGCCTACGCGTGGATCGCGGATAGAAGGATTGTCTATGTCGGCGGAAGGCCGGGATCGAACGCTGCGCTCAAAGCGCTGGTGGCATCGGCGGGCGGGGAGTTGGTCGTTCACGATGGCGGCGTCGAGGACCGCAAGGGTCTGCTCGCCGCGACATTGCCAGGCGCCGATCTCGTCGTGTTCCCGGTCGATTGCATCGATCACGATTCGATGTCGATGCTCAAGCGCGTGTGCGAGCGTCATCAGGTGCGCTACTACCCGCTGCGGACCGCGAGCGTGGCGAGCTTCGTCGAATTGATGACACGTCTCGCACCGGATCGCGAGGCCCGCGCGAGCACGCCGCCAGCGTCAGCCTTCTGCCTCCGACACGGCTAAAAGCGTCGCTATCGGATCAACTTCGTCAACGCGGCGATCTGTGCGGCGCACGCCGCCTGCGCTTCCGATTCGACCTCGCGATAAAGCCGGACGATGTTCTCGCCGACCGGCGTGAGCGCGCAGCCGCCGCCGCTTTGTCCGCCTTGCTCGGAGATGGTCGCGGGAGACTTCAGCGAGCGGTTGAGTTCGTCGATGAGCAACCACGCGCGCCGGTACGACATGCCGAGACTGCGAGCGGCAGCCGAGATCGAGCCGTGTTCCTGCACGGCTTCCAGAAGATCCACCTTGCCTGGCCCGAGCGCGACGGTGTCGCCGCTCTTGATGCGCATTCTGAAACGCACTTCGGCGCGGGCTCGGGAGGCGGCCTGTTTGGTCTTGACGGAAGTGATCATGCCCCAAAGGATACACGATGGCGCTCACGCCTCGATTGCGCGCCGACTGTATCGGCGGCGCCACGCATTGGAAGGATCGAGTTTACCGGTCGATTACAAAACGTTATATTCCCGAAAATATAACGACCACTTGCCCCAAGCCTAACTCCAAGCTTCACACAACGAAGAGAACACCAATGAAGAAACAGGTAATGATGGCCGCTGTGCTCGGCAGCGTCGGCGTGAGCGCGCATGCGCAAAGCAGCGTGACGCTGTACGGCATCATCGACGCGGGCCTCACCTACGTGACGAACGCCGCGACACCGACGGGACACGACCATCTGTTC
The DNA here is from genome assembly GCF_001544475.1 of Caballeronia humi. GTDB lineage: Bacteria > Pseudomonadota > Gammaproteobacteria > Burkholderiales > Burkholderiaceae > Caballeronia > Caballeronia humi. The sequence continues at coordinate 100,451 of NZ_FCNW02000002.1, forward strand.
AAATACGGCGACGGCGTCGCGCAAGGCAGCCGCTGGGGCCTGCGTGGCACGGAAGACCTGGGTGGCGGACTGAAGGCGCTCTTTGTGCTCGAAAACGGCTTCAGCTCCGGCGACGGCACGTTGCAGCAAGGCGGCGCGCTGTTCGGACGCCAGGCGTACGTCGGCGTTGCGAAGAACGACGTGGGCTCGATCACACTCGGCCGCCAGTACTCGTTCTCGACCGACTTCCTCGGCGGCAACTACACGATGGGCAGCCAGACGCCGGCCGGCAACTACGCGTACCACATCAACGACCTCGACCAACTGACGGCGAGCCGCATCAACAACTCGATCAAGTTCAGCAGCGCCAACTTCGCGGGCCTGACCTTTGGCGGCATGTACGGCTTCTCGAATCAGGCGGGCTCGTTCGCCGGATCGCCGACAACGACCGTTGCCGGCACGACCACACAAGGCTCGTCGAGCGCGTACAGCTTCGGGCTGAACTACGCGGCCGGAGCGTTCGGCATCGGCGGTGCGTACACGAACATCCGCTTCCCGAACGGCGCGACGCCGCCGTTCAGCGTGAGCATCGCGAACGTGAACACGGGCGGCCTGCGCGATCTCGAAACGTACGGCGTCGGCGCACGCTACTCGATCGGCGCGGGCGTGGTCTGGGGCAACTGGACGCACACCAGGTTCGAGCCGATCACCGCCGCGACGTCGACGCTGAACAACTACGAAATCGGCGGTAAATACTCGTTCACGCCTGCGTTGAGCGCGGGTCTCGGCTACACGTTCTCGAAGCTCGACGACAACTTCTCAGGCAAGTGGCATCAGATCAACAGCGTGGTGGACTACGCGCTGTCCAAGCGCACCGATGTCTACGCGCTCGCGATCTATCAGAAAGCTTCGGGTAGCAACACGGTCGCCGGCCGCGAGGTTCCGGTGCAAGCGGAAATCGGGTCGAGTTCGAGCTTCATCGGCAACTCGGGTGCGGGTGCGAACAACCAGTTCGCGGCGCGCGTCGGATTGCGCCACAAGTTCTGAGCGGCAGCTTCCGAACGCCGGCGTCCGAATGACTAACTGATCTCCTTGGCAACGACGTCCGATTGCCATTTTTAGCGCTGCGGCAGCCATGTCCGCAGCGCTTTTTTTTAAGGCCGCGTGCTATCGGATGGATAGCAATGCGCGAAGTCCTCGCAACCGGGGCAGCCGGGCGCGTGCGTGACGGGCCGTCCATGTGCGAGCGCGACCTCCTGTGCCAGGAATTTCTTCCAGCGCAAATTCTTCACGTTGCGCACGATCAAGTCGGGATAGTGGCGTTGCAGGATAGCCGTCACGTCGTCGCGGCCGCTCAGTCCAAGGTCGCGCCACAGATGATCGGGACGCAGGCACGCGGTCGCGATGATCGTCGCGAGGCAGTGTGCATCGGCGGCGTGTTTTATGGCGGTGACGTCGTATTTCAACAGCAGCGCGCGCAGCTCGCTCACGAACGGCCAATGCGGCGACCACAGCATGGCACTCGGGGTATCGACTCTCGTTTGCCCGTGCGGGAAATGTCGCGAGATCAGGGCGTCGACTTTGGCGCGGTTCAGGCCGAGCAACAAAAGCTCGCCCGCGTCGAGCCGCGCACCGATCAGTCGCGCGAACGCGATGGTATCGGCGGCTGGGGGACAGTTCGCGCCTTCTAACAGTGCGCTCGCGGTGCTCATGGCACCACCGACGCTCCGAGCACGATCGCGTTGACGCCTGCGAGACGCTTGATATGCCGCGGCGCCCGCACGCTATCGGCGCCTGACACGAGCACGGGGAGGTCTTGCGCGTCGATCGGCTGGTCCGCGCAGGAATACGCGATCAGCACGCGATCGCCGATCGGCGAGTTGAACAGCTCGTGCCAGGAGAAAGTGACGGCATAGCCGTCGTGGCCGTACGCGAGGAACACGGTGCGCTTGAAGTCCGCGTTTCCCGGACGACGCACGCCCGCCGCATCGAGCAGCACTCGCAGCTGCACGCCGCGATAACTGCCGACCGTGCGAATGAAGCGGCCGCTCGTGAAGCAGACCAGATCGAACGGTTCGAGCGATACGCTTTCGTACTCGCGCAAGGCGGCGATATCGAAGGAAAGCGGCCGTTCGACGGTCCCGCCGATCGTCAGAACCGGTTCTGCGGAAATAATCGAGACTGAATCGTTCATGGGCAAACTCGCTGGCAACGCCGATCAGGTGAATACGGATTTCGCGATATATGCGAGGATATTACGGACAATACGTCGATACCATGATTTTGCGGGCATGTCCTTCATGTCGCGCCCCGCATAAAGCGGAACAACGAAAAATGGAGACGTGCGATGAAAGGATCGATGCTCGCGTGCGTGGTGTCGCTTTGGCTCGCCGGGTGCGGCGCGCTGGAGCCGCACGGCGCGGCGCAATCGATCACGCTCGATGGCTCGCCCAACGGCTTGGCGGTGCGGTCGGCCGACGGCGCGATTTTCGTCACCGACGACGTGGCCAACGCGATCGTCGTGTCGCGTGATGCGGCACGATTTGCGCCTTATGTCACGATTCCCGATGGTGGTGCGGCGCGCAATAGTTTGAGCCAGATCGCGACTGGGGCGGACGGCAATCTGTTTGTGATGCGCTTCGGCTTCGGGACAGCGAGTGCGATTTTCCGCGTCGATGCGTCTGGCGGCGTTTCGCTTGCCAGTGGAATTCATCCTGAGCGCAGGCGTTTAGGCCTCGTCGTGCTGAATGATGGCAAGGAATTGCTATCGAGCTGGTTCGTAAAGCAGGGCGAAGGCGGTGTGAGTCTCGTCACAGGCGATACCGAGCGCGACCTGGTCACTGGCCTCGGCAAGCCCGTCGGCATAGCGGTATCGGATGACACGCTCTACATCACAGATCAGACGAATAACCGTATCGTGAAAGTCGATTTGCAAGCTGCCCTTAGCGCTTCCGCGCCGGTTGCGGCGACCGACGTCTTCGCAACCGTGCCGGCACCGGACCTCCTGGCCGCATCGCCCGATGGCGCGCTCTACACGAAATGCGGCGAACACGGCCTGTGCCGCATCTCGAAGACAGGCGAAAACAAGACGCTCGCCACGGATTTCGACGAACCGCGCGGCGTCGCCATCGATGCCGCGCGCAAGCGCCTTTTAGCCGTCGATCGCGCGCGAGGCGCGGGCCGGCCGAGCCGTCTGCGGATCATTCCGCTCGACTAAACCGGCCTTAAGCGGCTCAATCGACCGCAACAATCACGCTCGATGCCTTGAACACGGCGCTCGCCGGCGTGCCGACGGCGAGGCCGAGCCGCGTGGCGCTGTCGTTGGTGATGATCGCCGCGATCTGCAGGTTGCCCGCCGAAATCGTCACTTCGGAGTTGACGGCGCCCGTTTTCACGCTCGCGACGGAGCCGCTCAGCACGTTGCGCGCGGAGATCTTGGCGGGATCGCTGTCGACCATGACGAGCACCGACGATGCCTTGATCAGCGCCGACGCCTTCGAGCCGACGGCGAGCCCAAGCGACTTCGTGCTTTCCTGCGTGACGACGGCAACGAGCGTGGAGCCGTCGACGCTCAGAGTGATCTCATCGTTGACGGCGCCGGATTTGATTTCCTTGATTTCGCCGGAAAAATGGTTGCGGGCGCTGGTTTTCATGACGTTGTTCTCCTGGGTAGTGGTTTTGATTGTCCGGCAATTGTTCAACACGCATCTTGCGACACCGGTGCGATACTTTAGCAAAGCGGCAGTTAATGCAATCAAACCCACAGGAACGCCCGATGGATGGTCCCGAAGCCAGGCTGACGAATTCGCTGCAATACCGGCTTTCGCTGTGGCTCGCCGCGGCGATCCTGATCAGCGCGCTCGCCGCTGGCGCGTTCTCGTTCGGCGCGGCTTTTTGGGAGGCCAACCAGATTCAGGACGGTCAGTTGCATGAGGTCGCCGCACTCGTAACGAGCGATAACATCGACGTAATGGCGCGCGGCTCGGCACACTACGTGCCGTCTATAGAGCCCGAAGCCAAGGTGATCGTGCAACGCTTTCCCGACCACGAGCAGATGCATGGCGCGCTCTTCGGCCTTCCGCCCGGGCTTGCGGACGGCATCCACACCGTGCCGATCGGCGGCCTCGAATGGCGCGTCATCCTGAAGACGATCGATGCGCACACGCGCGTTGCGGTCGGCCAGCAGACGGCCGACCGCAATGAGATCGCGCGCAATAGTGCCGTCGCGACGCTGATTCCGTTCGTCGTGCTCGTGCCTGTGCTGCTCGCGATCGTCGCGGTGCTCGTCAGGCGCATGTTCAAGCCGCTCGCGCGGCTCGCAGCCGAGCTGGACAACCGCTCCGAGCACGACCTGGCGCCCGTCGCCAGCCCGCTCGATGCGCGTCTTCCCACCGAGATCACGCCGTTCGTCGTGGCGAACAATCGGCTGCTCGCGCGCGTGGCGCGGGCGGTGGAACTGCAACGGCGCTTCGTCGCCGATGCCGCGCACGAACTGCGCTCGCCGCTCACGGCGCTTTCGCTGTACGCTGAGCGGCTGGAGGCGACCGACATGTCGCCGCAAGCCCGCGAGCGCCTCACGACGATGCGCCAGGGCATCGCCCGCACGCGCGCGCTGCTCGAACAGTTGCTGACGCTCGCGCGCGTGCAGGAAGCCGCGCAGACGAAGCTCGCGCGGGTATCGGTCGAGGGCGTCGTTCGGCGCATCCTCGAAGACCTGATACCGATCGCCCAGGCCCGAAATCTCGACATCGGCGTGGTGGGCAACATGAACGCCGTCGTCGAGACGAGCGAGAGCGATCTCGCGACGATGCTCAAGAACCTCGTCGACAACGCGATTCGCTACACACCGCCCGGCGGCCGCATCGACTTGTCGGTGCAGACCGGGCACGGCGGCACGTCGATCCTGATCGACGATACCGGCCCCGGTATTCCCGTAGCAGAGCGCGAACGCGTTTTCGACCGCTTCTATCGCGTGCTCGGCAGTGGTCAGTCGGGCTCGGGGCTCGGCTTGTCGATCGTCCAGACGATCGCCGCGCGCCTCGGCGTGCGCGTCACGCTCGGCGATGCGCCGTGGGTGCCAGGCAGGACTGGCTTGCGCGTGGTCGTCGTGTTTCCGGAGGCCATAACGCAGCGCGAGTCGAAGGCGGAGTCCGCGACGATCGACTGACACGCGTTTACGTCGAAAGAATCGTCACGAGCGCGACGGCCGAGTCGCCCGCGAGTTGCCCGCCGTTGTTTTCGGCGAGCGCGACCTTCGCGCCCGGACGCTGCCGCGCGCCCGCCGTGCCGCGCAACTGCCGCGTGAGTTCGACGATCTGCGCAACGCCCGTCGCTCCGACCGGATGCCCGCGCGACAAGAGGCCGCCGCTCGGATTCACTGAGATTCGACCGCCGAGGTCGGTGTCGCCCGAGCGAATCAGCTTCGGCGCGTCGCCGGGCGCGCAGAGACCGAGATTCTCGTAATGGATCAACTCGGCAGGCGCGGACGCATCGTGCAACTCTACGACATGCACGTCCGACGGCCCGATCCCTGCTTCTTCATAAGCCGCGTTCGCGGCCCGCACCGCGACGAGTTCGCCCGAGCCATCGGCCTTTGCCGAAACGATCGAACTCGCGCGGATGAACACTGGCCGGATGTCGTGCTTCATCGCGTAGTCCTCGGAGCAGATGAAGACCGCCGCGCCTCCATCGCCGATCGACGAGCACATGAAGAGCGTGAGCGGGTCGCTCACCATGCGGCTTTCGAGCACTTCCTCGACGGTCGTTTCCTTGCGGAACTGCGCATGCGGATTCAGCGATCCCGCACGCCGGCTCTTCACGACTACGCGCGCGAAGTCGCTGGCCTCGGCGCCGGTCTTCTCCATCCACTTGCGGGCCTTCGCCGCGTAGAGGTCCATGAAGAGCGAGCCGGTGCCGGTTTTCACACCTTCGGGCAGCGGCTCTTCCAGATCGACGGCCTTCGCAAATGCGCCGAACGACACCGCCTTGTCCTCGTGCGAGAGCTTCTCGACGCCGACCACGAGCGCCGTTTCCGCCTGTCCCGACGCCACCGAGAGCCACGCAAGGTTGAGCGCCGAACTGCCCGACGCGCACGCGTTCTCGATGTTGAACATGGGCTTGCCGTCGAGCCCGGTATTGCGCAACGACGACTGCGCGCGAATCATTTCCTGGCCCGTGACGACGCCCGCCGCCGCGTTGCCGAAGAAGACGTGTTCGACGTCGTTCACCGTGACGTGCGCGTCCCTCAGTGCGAGCGCGACCGCTTCTTCAGCGAGCGACTTGAGGTTGCGGTCGAGGAACTTGCCAAAGGGCGTCATGCCGACGCCGCCGATAACTACATTGCGCATACTGTCTCCAATCGAGAGTGTAAAAAACGAACTGCTGCGGTGACGCTTCAGCTTTCAGAGTCGTCGCTCCTAGTCGAGAATCTTCCCGCGTGTCTCGGGCATCCGTGCATACACGACGAAACCCACCGAGCACACTACCGCCACGTAGACCCACACGTATTGCGACAGGCCCGAGCTGGTCATCGCGGTCATGATGTAAGGGAGCGTGCCACCGAACACCGCCGCCGATACCGCATACGGCAGCGCCACGCCTGTTGCGCGCACTTCGGCAGGGAACTGCTCGGCCATCACGGTGGCGCACGTCGCGGCGAAGCCCGAAGAGAGCAGCATGCCGATCGTGACAATGGTGGTGGCCGTCCAGAAGTCGTTGGTTAGGAAGTGCAGAGCGGGCCATGCGAAGAGGGCCGAGCCGCCGGCGAACACAAGCAATACGGGCTTGCGCCCGACGCGGTCGGAGAGCATGCCGATCAGCGGAATAGCGACGAGCGAAGCGATGATCGAAATAACACTCGCGCTGAACGCTTCGCGCAGCGGCAAGCCAGTGCGCATGTGTGCGAAGGTGGGAAACAGCACGAGCCAGAGGTAGATGCACAGGTTGCCCGCCATTGCGATACCGATCACCCGCAGCGCCGCGCGCCGATGTTCGCGCACGATCACGAGAAACGGATGTCGCGTGCGCCGATGCGATGCCGCGGTCCGCTTGAACGCATCGGTTTCGGCGACGGTCAGCCGCATCCACAGCGCGACGAAACCCATCAGTCCCGCGATCGTGAACGCGATGCGCCAGCCCCAGGCCGCCATGTCCGGCGGCGCGATGACCGACGTGAGGATGTAGCCGATCAACGCCGCGACGAGCACGCCCGCGTTCACCGCGAAGTGCTGCCACGATCCCGCGAAGCCGCGCCGCGAAGGCGCCGACGATTCGATCAGGAACGTCGATGCAGAGCCGAACTCACCGCCTGCGGCAAACCCCTGGATCAGCCGAGCGAGCACGAGGACGATCGGCGCCGCGATGCCGATCGTCGCGTAACCGGGACACGCCGCGATCACGAGCGAGCTGCCCGCCATCAGCGCGACCGACAGCGCGAGGCCGTTCTTGCGGCCGTGACGATCGGCGTAGGCGCCCAGCAGCGCGCCGCCGATAGGCCGCATCACGAAGCCGACCGCGAACACGGCGAACGCCGAGAGCAGCGCGACGCGATCGTTGTTCGCGGGGAAGAAGTGCCGCGAGAAGAGTGAGGCGAAGGTCGCGTAAATGATCCAGTCGGTGAATTCGACGATGGTGCCGAGTGTCGCCGCGATGATGGCTTTTCTCTGCGCTCGCGTGAGCGGCGTCGCGTCTGCTGCGACAACCTTTGGAAGGGTGGTATCCATCTTTGTCTCCGTGTTTCTTTGTCGTGATTGCGTGCCGTCCGGATGACGCACGCGCCGATTGCCGGACTCCTTGCGCCGTTGCAGCCAGAAGGCACCTCGGCACATGGACGCATCGTAGGTTTGAAGAACGTAGCCGTACAAACGATTTTTTCTCAGAACTGGCATGAGTTTTTTTCGTACCCCCTGATCGCTTGACGCATGGCAGACTTCGATTGATCGCAAGTCAATTGAAGTCGCAGGAAATGTCGTTTGAGCGGGGACGTGGCGAGCCCTAGCATCGAAGCATGCAAGGACTTTCATTCAACGGAGACACGCCATGAACGCAACCACGAACCATCGATCAGATGAAGTCGCCATCGTTACGGGCGGTGCGAAAGGCATCGGCCTCGGCATCGCGACGGCACTCGCGAAGAGCGGCCGTCGCATCGCGCTCTTCGATCGCGACGGCGCGAGCCTCGACGAAGCAGCCAGCGCGCTCGCAGCCGAGGGTGCCGACGCGATCGGCCTCGCGGTCGATGTGACGAAAAGCGAATCGGTGAACGCGGCGGTGGAGACGGTGGCGGAACGCTTCGGCCGCGTGGATGTGCTCGTGAACAACGCGGGCATCGTGCGCGACAAGCGCATCACGAAGATGAGCGACGACGACTGGGACGCCGTCATCGACGTCAATCTGAAATCGCAGTTCCTGTGCTGCCGTGCGGTGCTGGAGTACATGGTCCCCGCGCAGTACGGTCGCATCGTGAATATATCGTCGCGCGCGTGGCTCGGGGGTATCGGGCAATCGAACTATTCCGCTGCGAAGGGCGGCGTTGTGAGCCTCACGCGCAGTCTTGCGCTCGAATGGGCGAGCGCGGGCGTGACCGTCAACGCGATAGCGCCGGGCATCGTCGATACGCCGCTCTTTCGCAAGTTCGACGCCGATCTTCAGGAGCGGCTGAAGAAATCAGTGCCGGTGCAGAGGATCGGCACGCCGGAGGACATCGCGCAGGCCGTGCTGTTTTTCGCGCAGAAAGAGGCGTCGTACATCACCGGGCAGACGCTTTATGTGTGTGGTGGCCGGTCGCTGTCGTCGCCGAGCGTTTGAGGGAACGAACGTGACCATCCACTACACAGTTTCGAATTACGTCGCGACGATCGGCCTCGATCGCCCCGAAGCGCTTAATGCACTCGATCTGGCGAGCCTCAAAGAACTGCGCGCCGCGCTTTCGCGAGCGCGCGACGATGACGACGTGCGCGTGATCGTGCTGACCGGTGCGGGACGCAAGTCGTTTTGCGTCGGCGCGGATCTGAAGAACACGCTGCCGCCGTCGACCAGCTTCAGTTCCTCATTCGTCAAATCGATCGATCGCGCGGGGGCCGAAGGCATCTATGTGCGCCTGATGGACCTGACTTCGTTGCGAATCTTCAAGCCGATCATCGGCGCGATCAACGGATATTGCCTCGGCGGCGGGCTCGAACTGGCGCTGCAATGCGATCTGCGCATCGCGTCGAGCAACGCGGTGTTCGGCTTGCCGGAAGCGGTCGTCGCGAGCATCCCGGCCGTGTGCGGGATTCAGGCGTTGCAGAAGGCGGTGCCATCGGCGATCGCGATGAAGATGCTGCTCACCGGCGCGAAAATCGACGCCGCTTACGCGGAGCGCGTGGGTCTCGTTTCTGACGTGACGGAGCCCGAGGCACTGATGGACAAGGCACACGAACTCGCGGGCGCGATCGCGGCCAATGGTCCGCTTGCCGTGCAGATGATCAAGAAAGTGGCGGAGACGAGCAGCAACGTGCCGCTTACGCAGGCGATCGAATTTACTGAACTGGCGTGGGGCGCGATGCGCGAATCGGAGGATCGGGTGGAAGGGCGCAAGGCGTTCGCGGAGAAGCGCAAGCCTCGTTTCAAAGGGCGCTGAAAAGACGTGTCACACCTGCTCGTCGCATGTAGACAGCAGCCAGGTGCGGAACGCGGCGAACTCGGGGCTCGCGAGATGCTTTGGCGGATAGACGAGATAGTACGTGTACGCGCCGAGATCGAGCACGAACGAAAACGGCATGACGAGCGTGCCGGCGCGAAGCTGGTCGGCAACCAGCACGCGCTGCGCAATCGCGATGCCGTGCCCTTGCGTCGCGGCGAAGTACGCGAGGATCGAGCTCTCGTAGCTGAGGCCGCTTAAGGGATTGACGCCGCGTACGCCGGCCGCGTCGAGCCATTTGGCCCAGTCTTCGCGGCGCGCGAGTGAATGAAGCAACGGAACGTTGCGAAGGCTCGACGCGGTCGCGTCCGTCAGCTCGGGATGCGCGTGCAGGAACTCGGGGCTGCATACCGGGACGAGTTCGTTTGGCACGAGCCGGTCCGAACCTACGTCCGACGACGGCGTGTGCGAAAGCCGGATCGCGGCATCGACGTCTTCGGCGTTGAAGTCCACCGCCTGCAGCGAAGTAGTCAGGCTCACCTCGATGTCGGGATACTCGCGATGAAACGTCGAGAGACGCGGCAGCAGCCAGTTCATCGAGAACGTCGTATAGGCGCGGATCTTCAACGTGCGACGGCGGCGCGCTTCAGTGAGGTTGATGGTCGCGGTGCGCAACGTTTCGAAGCCGCGCACGATGTCCGTCAGATAGCGCTCGCCCATCGGCGTCAGCGTGATCGCGCGATGTCCGCGATCGAAGAGCAGCACGCCGAGCTGGTCTTCCAGCAGCTTGATCTGCCGGCTGACGGCCGCGGGCGTGACGTTCAGTTCGTCGGCGGCGAGCTGAATGCTCAAGAGGCGCCCGCAGACTTCGAAGGCGCGCAGCGCGTTGAGGGACGGAAGGGTTCGCATCAGAAAATGGTAGCACGGGCGTTGTGTGTGGCGGAGCGGGTTATTACCGGCAAAAGCCCTTAGAAAAACTCAACTGAGGTTCGAATAAAAGTCGTTTGTCTGCGAATGCGGGGCAACGTATCGTTTTATCCAAGGTTTAAGCGCAGGTGACGGAAATGGAGACGGCAATGCTGGACGGAGTACGAATTCTTGCGTGGGGCGAACGCAGCGCGGTGAAGCTGAGCGCGACGCTTCTCGAACGCGCAGGTGCCAGGGTCGAAGTCACCGACGCCGACCCTATCGACGCTTTCAGCTACGACGCGATCGTGGTCTCATCGGACGTGAGTTCAGCGGCGCGGCGCGGCGTGATCGCGGAACTGAAGTCGGCGGGCAAGTACATCGTCTGCGATATCACCGCGACCGGTCCGCAAGGCTCGCGAGCGGGCATCCCATGGACCGATGCGCAGATCCAGGCGATGACCGGCCTCATGGATACGACCGGCTTCTCCAACGGCCAGCCCGTTCGCATCGGCGTGCCGTTCACGGAGATCTCGGCGGCGATGTACGCGGCTGCCGCAGTGGCTTCGGCGCTTCGTGTCGCGACGCTGCGCGGCATCAGGCAGAACATCGACGTCACGCTGTTCGGGTGCGCGGCGAGCGCGCTGACCACGTTTCTTCCAGCCGCGTTCGCGAGCGAGACGGTCGGGCGCGTCGGCAACCGGCATCCGGCGTGCGCGCCCTGGAATGCATTCAGAACACGCGATGGCTGGATCCTCATTTGCACGAGCACCGAGGAACAATGGCGCAAGATCAAGCACGCAGCCGGTGTGCCGGAACTCGAGGACGCGCGGTTCGCGACGCTCGCGGATCGCGTGCGCCACGTCGGTGCCCTCGACGCGCTGATCGAAACGTGGACGCGCACGTTGACGACCGATTCCTGTTCGCGCCTCTGCGAACGCATCGGTGTGGCGGCCGGGCCGATCGTATCGGTCGCGGACTTGCCGGGCGAGCCCAACTTTCGGATGCGTCACGCGCATGCAGCAGAACAGGTGGATGCGCAAGGCGTCGATCAGGAGACGTATCGCGACGTATCGGTGTTTCGCACGTCGCCGCTGATCAGGACCAAGGGTGAAGAAACGATACAGATGACCGAGGGTGCCACTGCCGAAAACGATGCCGGCCCGCTCGCCGGCGTGAAGGTGATCGAAATCGGCCAGTACACGACCGCGCCGCTCGTCGGCAAGCATCTCGCGGCACTCGGCGCGGAAGTCGTGAAGATCGAGCCGCCCGAAGGTGAAGTCGCGCGCGCATGGATGCCGGGGCAGAACGGCACGAGCTACTTCTTCGCGCTCAACAACACGGACAAGCAGACGATTTCGCTCGATCTGAAACAGGAAGCGGACCGCGCGCATCTGCGCAAGCTGCTCGCTACCGCCGACGTCCTCGTCGAAAACCTGCGGCCCGGCGCGCTCGCGAAACTCGGTTTCGATCGCGCGGCACTCGGTGGTATCAACCCGAAGCTGATTTATTGCTCAATATCCGGCTTCGGCATCGAGTCCGCGTATCCAACGCGGCCAGCGTTCGACACCGTGATCCAGGCGATGGGCGGACTGATGGATCTCACGCGCAGTGAAGGGATGCCCGTGAAGCTCGGCGCATCGGGCGCGGACATTCTCGGCGGGCAGGCTGCGCTCTTTGCGATCGTCGCGACGCTGGCCGGTCGCGCACGCAACGCGGGCACCTTCGTCGAAGTATCGATGCAGGACGTCGCCGCGTGGTGCGCGTTGTTCGCGACGGGCAATCCGCAGCCAACGGGTGCGGCCGTTCCGTGCAGCGACGGTTACGTGTGGGTCGAAGGCGATTACGCCGGAACGCACGCGAAGTGCGGCGCGATGACGAGACAGCGCGCAGTCGCGAGGCTCGCGGCGTCGGGGTTACGCGCGGTGCCGGTCGCACGCGTGCACGAGTTGATGGAAGACGGCGACTTCCTCGCTGACATGCTGAGCGTCGCGCGCGACACGCGCGGTGCGTTCTGGCCGGTGCTGAAGGTCCCGTACCGGCTTTCGCGCACACCCGCGCGCGTTCGCGCGGTGCCGGGCGCGCCCGAATGCGTGACATTCGCGGACGAAGTTCATACCGATTGAAAGATCCGGCGCTTTGAAAGCCGCCGGCGATGCGCAGTCGTCACGACTGCACGAAACGCCAACTACTTTTGCAAAGGAACTGCAATCATGGCTCAAACCGATACTGGCAAGGTCTGGTTCATCACAGGCGCATCGCGTGGCTTCGGCGCACTCATTGCCCGCGGGGCGCTCGAACGGGGCGACCGCGTGGTCGCGACGGCGCGCAATCCTCAGACGGTCATCGAGCGCTTGGGCGATCATCCGAACCTGCTCGCCGTGAAGCTCGACGTCACGAACGAAGCCGATGCCGTGGAGGCCGCGCGGCAAGCGGTGGCGCGCTTCTCGCGCATCGACGTGCTCGTCAACAACGCGGGCTATGGGCTGCTGGGCGCGGTTGAAGAATCGAGCGACAGCGAAGTCAAGGCCGTATTCAACACGAACGTTTTCGGCCTGCTCGCCGTGACGCGCGCCGTCTTGCCCCAAATGCGCGCGCAACGCAGCGGCCATCTGATCAACATTTCGTCGATCGGTGGCTACTCGGCTTATCAGGGCTGGGGCGTGTACGGCGCGACGAAGTTCGCGGTCGAGGGCTTGAGCGAGGCGCTCTCGCGCGAACTGGCGCCGCTCGGTGTCTATTCGACGGTCGTCGAGCCGGGATTCTTCCGCACGGACTTCCTCAACGACGATTCGCTCGTCTCGACCAAGCTGCATATTGCTGACTACGCCGAGACTGTGGGCGCGATGCGTGACTTCGCGGCTGGCGCGAACCATCAGCAGCCGGGCGATCCGGCGAAGCTCGCGCAGGCGATCCTGACCCTCGCCGACAGCCCCACGCCACCCGTGCGCCTGCCGCTCGGCACGGATACGATCGCGCGGATCGAGGAGAAGAATCGCCATGTCGAGGCCGAACTGAAGGCGTGGCGCGAGCTGGCGATTTCGACAGATCTCGCATAGGGAAAAAGGGCACGCGAACGTCAACCGGTTGCTGCGCGGGTGCGCCATTCGCGCGATGATGGCGAACCGCCCGATCCACGCATCACGCACCGACGGAGTTCGCGATGACCCTGCATCCGACGAATGGACCGAAGCTCATTTGTCTTGCCATTGCGGCGTTCGGCGCCATTTCGCTCGCGGCTTGCGGATCGAGCACGCCGGGCGGCACGCAGCCGATTCCCGCCGAAATAACGAACGTGATGCAGAAGCCTGTCTACAAGAACGCGGTTTGGTCGCTGCATGTGATCGATCTCGAGAGCGGGCGCGTGGTTCATGCGCAGAACGCCACGGCTCCCACGCTGATTGCGTCCGTGCGCAAGCTCTTCTCGGTTGGCATGGCGCTGAACCAGCTCGGGCCGGATCATCGCTTCGTTACGCCCGTCTACCGCCAGGGCGTGGTCGATGCGGGCGGCACGCTCAACGGCAACCTCGTGCTGGTCGCGAGCGGCGACTTGACGATGGGCGGCCGCACGAACCCGGACGGGTCGCTCGCGATCAGCAACTTCGATCACAACGAGGCGAACGCGCTCGGCAACGCGCAGCTCACCACGCCCGATCCGCTCGCGGGGTACGACGTACTCGCGGCGCAGGTGGCGGCGTCGGGCATCCGGCGCGTGGCGGGCGAAGTCGTGATCGACGACCGGTTATTCGAGCCGTTCAACTTTCGCGGCGAGTTTGATGTGCGGCCGATCTTCGTCAACGACGATACCGTCGATGTGATCATTGGCGCCGATGCGTCGGTCGACTGGCGGCCGAAGTCGGCGGCCTTCAGCGTGCTGTCCGGCCTGCAGGCAGGCGGGCAAGGCTCGGCGCTCGATATCGAGCTGGCGCCTGAGCCACCGACCTGCATCGGTACGCCGAATTGCACGGGCAGGGTGATGGGCAACTTGCCGGCCGGCTTCGTGCCGCCGCTGACAAACGCGTACCCGCTGATCCGAACGTTTCGCATCACCGAGCCTTCAAACTATGCGCGCACGGTTTTCATCGAGGCGCTCGCGCGCGCAGGCGTCACGGTGACGGCTGCGAACGTCGAGCCGAATCCCGTGCAGTTGCTTCCGGCACAGAATTCGTACGTGCCGTCGACGCAGGTTGCGCAACTCTTGTCGCAGCCCTACGGCGATTACGCGAAGCTGATCGACAAAGTAAGCTACAACATCGGCGCCGACATGAGCCTGATGCTGTTCGGCCTTGCCGCCGACGGCTCGACGACCGTCGCGGACGCGCTCGCCGCCGAACAGAACGCGCTCTCGACGCAGTTCCAGATTCCTGCGAGCGACCTACATTTCATCGACGGAAGCGGCGGCGGCGAAACCACCGCAACCGGCCAGGCGGTCACGACATTGCTCACCGGCATGACGAAGCGCGCGGCGTTCCCGTCGTACTTCGATTCGCTGCCGGTTCTGGGCGTCGACGGATCGTTATCTTTTGTAACGGACTTCGAAGCCGACCCGACGCTCGCGCCGGCCAAAGGACAGGTACATGCGAAAACGGGAACGTACGTGGGCGGGCCGCCGCTCACGTTGAAAGGGCAGGCGCTCGCTGGCTACCTCGACGCGAAGAGCGGGCGCCGGCTCGTTTTTTTCCTGGCGGTGAATGGCGTGCCGATTACGTCGATCAACGATGTGCTTGCCGTTTTTCAAGACCAGGGGACGATCGCCGCGATGTTGTGGAAGCTGCAATGAAGGGCACGAGAGATGCTACAGGTTGAACGTCGCTTTCTAAACGGCCTCCAATGCGTTCCTTCCTTTCCATGTTGTCGCGCTCCCGTGACGCGCTGATGCTCGGCGCGCTGCTATCCGCGTGCGGCAGCGGCACGCCTGCGCAAAGCCAAAGTCAAAGCCCAAGCGCAAGCCCAAGCCCAAGCCAAAGCCAAAGCCAAAGCGCCGACGCGATCCTGCAAGACACGCGGCCGCCGCTGCATCACGCGCGTCACACGTCTTCTGGCTACGTCAACAACTACGGTGACCTGCCGCACGAGTCGTTTCTCAAATGGCGTTGGGAACGCTGGACGCAGGGTCTGCCGAAGCCGCCCGCGAACGGCTACAAATTCCCGCTGGATAGTCCGGACGTCGCGTGGCTGAAAGCGAACCGCACCGTCGATACGCTCACGTGGATTGGTCACGCGAGCGCGCTCGTGCAGATCGATGGTGTCAACATCCTGACCGATCCGCAGTTCTCGCAGCGCGCATCACCGGTGTCGTTTGCCGGGCCGGAGCGCAAGGTGCCCGCTGCGCTATCGGTCGCGGAGTTGCCGCACATCGACGTCGTGCTCATCTCGCATAATCACTACGATCATCTCGATACCGCGAGCGTGCAGGCGCTCAACGCGCAGCCAGGCGGTCCGCCGCTCTTTCTCGTGCCGCTCGGCATCAAGGCGTGGATGGCGAGCGAGGGCATCGCGAACGTGCGGGAAATGGACTGGGGCGACGAGACGCGCGCCGCTGGCCTCGATGTCTGGTTCGTGCCGAGCCAGCACTGGTCCGCGCGCTCGCTGACCGATCGCGCGGAGACGCTGTGGGGCGGCTGGGTCGTGAAGACGCCCGACGGCGCGGCGCATCCGTATTCGTTCTGTTTCGTCGGCGATACGGGTTATTCGAAGGATTTCGCGGATATCGGCCAGGCCTTCGGCGGTTTCGATCTCGCGCTGATTCCGATCGGCGCGTATGCCCCGCGCTGGTTCATGCACGCGCAGCATGTCGATCCGAAGGAGGCGGTGCAAGTCTTCGGCGACTTGCGCGCGAAGAAGGCGATCGGCGTTCACTGGGGCACGTTCGAACTTGCCGATGATCCGCTCGACGAGGCGCCGCGCTTGCTCTCAGACGCCGTCAAGGAAGCGGGTCTGGCGCCCGGTTCGTTCACCGTGCTGCGTCACGGACAGACGATCAGGCTCGGCGATACGCGTTGATGTCCGTCAACCTCACCGCACCCGGCTCCGATCGATCGCCGCAATACAATCGCGCCCGTTGTCCTTGGCGTTATAGAGCTGCGCATCAACGAGATTGACGAAGCCGGTCGAGTCGAGATCCTCCGACGGCACGATCGTCCCCACACCGAAACTCGCCGTCACCACCTGTCGATACGGCGAGCGCTCATGCGCGATCTGCGCGGCGCCGATCAGGTTGCGGCAACGTTCCGCGACGCGCATCGCGGCATCGGCGCCGGTATCGGGCAGCACGAGCACGAACTCTTCTCCGCCGAAGCGCCCCAGGAAATCGCCGCTCCGCAAGCCTTCACCGAGAATCTCCGCGACGCGCTTAAGACAGGCATCGCCCTGAACGTGCCCGTAATAATCGTTGTACGACTTGAAGAAATCGATGTCGATCATCACGAGCGACAGCGCCGAGCGCGTCTTCAACGCCGCGTCCCACTCGCGCGCAAGTGCAATGTCGAACATTCGACGGTTCCCCACGCTCGTAAGCCCATCCTTGAACGACAGCTCTTCGAGTTCCCGCTGGAGCCGCGCCACCTGCTCTTCGGTCTTCTTGCGCTCGCTGATGTCAAACATGAAGCCGACGAGCGCCTGCACTTCGCCCGCTTCGTCGCGCACGACGTGCACCACGTCGCGCAGCCACACGTAGCCGCCGTCGCTCGTCAGCGCGCGATAGTCAGCCTCATGGTCCGCGCCCGCCTTCGATTGCGCGACGCAGAAGTCCACCACCTGCGCGCGGTCGTCGGGATGCATGCGTTCGGCCCAGTCCTGCACCGTCTTCCAGCTCGAAGGCGGCCAGCCGAGCAGCGCCTCGATCTGCGGGCCGATGTACGCGAACTCCATCGTGTGCCAGTCGATCTTCCAGGGAATCGCGCGCGTCGATTCGAGCAGCGTCCGGTAGACGGCGCCGTCGTGTTGGAGGTCGGAAGAAATCGCGTCGAGCGGCGCGTCGTGGCGGAGAAATTGTGCGGCGAGCGCGGTGTTGTCTTCGTTGATCATTGAACAGCCTTTGCTGTGAGTTCTCCCCCGAGGTTTACGGCGGCGGGGGAAGAATCTTAAGCGAAGGCTGGCAAGTGCGCTTTTCAGTTCGACGTCGCGGCGACCAACACCGCCTTGTCGCGGTATAGATCGGGGAACATCTGTTTCAGGTAATCGATCTTCGGCAGGTCGTTGATCGCGATATAGCCGCTGTCGGGATGCAGCGTCAGGTAGTTCTGGTGATAGGCCTCGGCGGGATAGAAGCCCTTGAAGTCCTCGACTTTCGTGACGATGCGCTCATGAAACGCATGCGTTGCGTCGAGTTGCGCGATATACGCTGTCGCGATTGTGCGCTGCTCTGCGTTCTGCGGAAATATCGCCGATCGATACTGTGTGCCGTGGTCCGGCCCCTGGTAATTCAGTTGCGTCGGATTGTGCGCGACCGAGAAGAACACTTGCAGCAGGCGCCCGTAAGTGATCTGCGCTGGATCGAAGGTGACCTGCACTGATTCGGCGTGACCGCTCTTGCCTTCGCTGACGACGTCGTAGTGGGCGGTGCCCGCCGCGCCGCCCGCGTAGCCCGAGACGACCTGCTTTACGCCGCGCACGTGCTGGAACACGCCCTGCACGCCCCAGAAGCAGCCGCCGGCGAAAACAGCCGTTTCCGCGTGTGTCGCGCCGGGTTGCTCGTCGCGCGTGGGCGGCGGGATTTTCGTCGGGGTTTCGGTGGATTGCGCGGTGCGCAGCAGGCCGAACGCGCCGACGATCAAAAGCGCCGCGCCCGCCGCTCGTATTGACCGAGAGTAGTTGAACATGTCCGCTCCTTCAAACGCGACGACCGGTACGGTGCGAGTCGTTTCATTCTCGCACCGTCCGGCTGCTCGCGCTTCGAGAGCACGATTTCGCACTTAACCGGCCGTCTTTCCGCCATCGACCGTGAGGATCTGGCCGGTCACGAACGAAGCCGCTTCCGATGCGAGAAACACGATCGCGCGCGCCACTTCCTCCGTCTTGCCGATGCGCCCGAGCGGCACTCTCGCAGCCAGCGCCGCCTTGTTTTCCGAGGTGCCGGTGAAGCGGTCGAGCATGCCGGTATCGGTCGGACCGGGCGCGACGGCGTTCACGCGCACGCCGGCAGCCGCGCCTTCGAGCGCGGCGGACTTCGTCATGCCCTCGACCGCGTGCTTGCTGCCCGCATACACCGACGCGAACGCGGCGCCTTCGTGCCCATACGTCGACGATACGTTCACGATGCTTCCGCTTTTTTGCGGCTGCATCACGCGCAGTTCGTGCTTCATGCTGAGCAACGTGCCGAGGACGTTGGTGTCGAAGGTGGCGGCGTAGGTTTCCTCGCTTTGATCGACGATTGCGCCCGGCTGGCCTTCCGTGCCCGCGTTGTTCACGGCGGCGTCGATCCGGCCGAAGCGCGCGACGGTTTCGTCGACGAGGCGGCGGACGTCGTCGTCGCGGCGCACGTCGGCCTGGATGAAGACGGCGTCGGCGCCGAGTTCGCGCAGTTCGGCGGCGAGCGCGTTGCCTTCGGCTTCGCGGCGCCCGGAGACGGCGAGCCGCGCACCGCTTTCGGCGAACGCGAGGGCGGTGGCGCGGCCGATGCCGGTGAGTGCGCCCGTGACGAGAATGACTGGCTTGGACATGATCGATTCCTATAAGGTATGGGTTGCAGCGCTCCGACAAACTTCGCGAAAGCATTTTGCCGTTGCTGTGAAGCCAATTTAGGCGTTTATTGGATCGCGGAAAAATACTTAATAAGCGGGTGGTCATGCCTGGGAGGCATGGGAATGGAACTTCGGCATCTGAGGTATTTCGTTGCTGTCGCGGAGACGGGCAGCCTGACGGTCGCCGCCGAGAAGCGGCTGCACACGTCGCAGCCGTCGCTGAGCCGGCAGATTCGCGATCTCGAAGACGAAGTCGGCGCCGAGTTGCTGAGCCGCAGCGCGCGCGGCGTCGAACTGACGGCGGCGGGGCGCGCGTTTCTGGACCACGCACGGCTCGCGCTCGCCCAGGTCGATGCCGCGACCGAGGCGGCGCGCCGCGCGTCGAAGCCGGCGAAGGAAGTTTTCGCGCTGGGCTTTCTGACTGGCGAAGAGATGACCTGGCTGCCGCGCGCGATGCGCCTCCTGCGCGACGAACTGCCGAACATCGACGTCACGGTGTCGAGCCACTATTCGCCCGATCTCGCCGATGCCCTCGCGCGCGGCAAGCTCGATCTCGCATTCCTGCGCGCGGAGCCAGGCTACGACCTCGACTATCGCGTGGTCGATCGCGAGCCGCTCGTCGTGCTGATGCCGAGCGATCATCCGCTTGCGTCAAGAGAAAGCATTCGTCCGGACGATTTCGCGGGCGAGCCGTTCGTCGCCGCATCGAACAAGGCGAAGGTGCTGCGCGGCGTGATCGACCGCTACGTCGAGGAGAGCGGGATTGGCGTCACGCCGAAGCACGGCGTCGACAACCTCGCGATGGCGATGTCGCTCGTGGCATCGACGCGCGGCCTGTCGCTGATGCCCGCGTATGCGCAGAACCTGCTGCCGTCGTCGGTGGTCAGCAGGCCGCTCGCGGGCGTGACGCCTTCGATCGAACTCGTGATCGGCTACAGCCGGTCGAATGCGTCGGCGGCGCTGAAGCTGTTTTTGTCGCGCGCGGATGAGCTCGTCGTGACGGACGCCGGCCTCAGCGCAGCGTAATCGTCAGCGGCGCGAATGGCGCGTCGCGTTCCGAGCGCCATGTCTGGCCCGGCTCGATCGGCCAGGCGTCGGTCCACGTGCCGGTCGTCACGACGTCGCCTGCCTTGAGAGCCGGCGCTCCCGAACAGCGCTGCATCTCGCGCACGAAATGCAGCAGCGCGTGCAGCGGGCCGTCGAGCACGTTTGCGCCGACGCCTTCGTCGATCAGCGCGTCGCCGTGATAGAGGCGCACATGCGCGGCGGCGAGCGCGGCATCGAGCGCGCTGCCGCTCGTCGCAATCTGCCGCACCGGCATGCGCGGCCCGACGAGCAGCCGCGCATGCAGCGCGCCATCGACGACGGTCTCGGCCGCCGTGAACTTCCAGTCCGCGCAATGCGTCTGCACGACCTCGAAACCGGGCGCGAGCCAGTCGACACCCGCGAACACATCTTCGAGCGACGGGTCCGCTGGCGGCGTCGCGGCGATGCCGAACACGATCTCGGGTTCGAGGCGCGGCTGCGAGGTGCCCGCGAGATCCACGACGCCGCTGCCGTGACACAGCGTGAGCGTCGAGTCCCAGACCGGGCCCCAGATCGGCGCGAACACGCCGTATCGCTCCCAGATCGTGCGATTCGTGAAGCCGATCTTGTAGCCGACCGCGCGCTCGCCGCGCGCTTCGCGCAGCGCGCGCACGGCCAGCGCGTCCTGATAGGCCGATGCGACGTCCGTCGTGCTGCTGCCCTGACGGTCGGCGGCGGGCCAGAGTGCGGCGGTGTCGTGGTGGGCGAGTACGGTTTCAGGTGTCATTCATGCTCCGGTTGTGGACGTCGTGGCGGGCGAGTCACTCCGCTCGGCCGCCCGCGCCGAGCGCGACAGCCGCTCGCGCACGACGCCCACGTGTTCGCGCAGCACGTAGAACGCGTCGGCGTAGGCGAGCGGCATGCGCAGCGTATCGAGCGACTCTTCGATGTGATCGAGTTCCGCGATCAGCGTGCGGCGTTCCTCGTCGGTGGAATGGTCGAGCGCGCCGCGTTCGATCGCGATCAGTGACCCGTAGTAGCGATAGATCCGCGAGCGCACGCGCCATCGATACAGCGCGGGAATCACCTGCACTGCGGGCAGGAGCAGCACGGCGATGGGCACGAGCAGAAACAGCAGCCGGTCGACGATACTCGCGACCCAGAACGGCAGCGTGCGGAACAAGAGGCTCTTGCCGGAACGGTAATAGCGCTTGGCGTCGTCGCTGATCGGGAATTCGTGCGCGGCCTGGCTCGGGAACTGGCCGGCGCTCTGCATGATGCCCGGCTTGCCGTGCGTCTCCTGCGCGGCCTCGATGATGAGGTCCGAGATCGCGGGATGCAGGCTCGGACGCGCGACGATCTCGACCGTCGGACTGATCAGGTGGATGGTGTCCGGTGGAACCTTGCGGCCGAGATCGAGCACGCCGGGCGGCAGGTCGATCTCGTCGAGATAGGGGAAGAGGCGCGTGTAGGCCTGCGCTTCCGTAAAGTCCATTACCGAAACGCCGGGCACTTTCAGGAGCCGCAGCATCAGCGCGCGGGTCGCGGAGTCGCCATTGAGGATCGCAGCGTCCGCTTCGCCCGCGACGAGCTGCGTCGCGGCTTGCAGGCCGTCGGAGGGCAGGAGCGTGGTGGCGTCGCCGGGGACGATGCCGTTGGCTGCGAGCAGCTTGAGCGAAAGCAGGCGCGTGCCGCTGCCTTCGCGGCCGATGGCGATGCGCCGGCCTTCGAGTTGCGACAGTCGCGTCACGCCCTTACCGCGATAGAACACGACGACCGGCACGTAGAACACGCTGCCGAGCGAGATCAGCGACGACGTGGCGATGCCGTCCGACGAGCCGCCCTGCACGAGCGCGAGGTCGACGTGCTGCTTCGGGTCGAGGAGACGTTGCAGGTTCTGCACCGAGCCATCGGATTCGAGCACGTCGAGCCTGATGCCGTTGCGCGCGAGGATCGTGCGGTACTGCTCGGCGATGACGAAGAACGAACTGTCGCGCGGGCCCGCGCTCATCGTGATGCTGCGCGGCGGCGCGGGATCGACGAGCCAGATGACGAGCGCCATCGCGATCACGAAGAGCACCGCGACCGGCGCGAACGTGATCGCCAGATCGCGCCAGGCGATCTTCGCGTGATCGTTCGGAAGATGCGGCCATGGCGGGCGACGATGCTTCATGAGAGCCTCATCGGAGAACCGGCGGATGGTCGGAAGCGGCGTGTCCGTTCTTGGTGGCGCCGCGCGTGAATGATCTTAACCCGCTCGCCGCCGTTCCTGTTCTAAGATGTCGGGCCTCCCTGTCAAATCCCTCAAGTCATGATCGACAACGACGCCTTGTCCATGCAGCCGGTTCTCATCGGCAGGACCATCGAACTCCGTCCGCTTCAACGCGAACACGCGTCCGACCTGCTGCACGCGGCCGCCGACGGCGAGCTATGGAACATGAAGCTGACGGTCGTGCCCGGACCCGACACGATCGAGCAGTACATCGGCAAAGCACTCGACGGCCGTGACGCAGGAACGGTGATGCCGTTCGTGATCGTGATGCGGGATTCGGGATGCGCAGTCGGCAGCACGCGTTTCTAGAAGATCGATCGCGTCAACCGGAAGCTCGAGATCGGGCATACGTGGCTCGGCGAATCGGTGCAGCGCTCGGGGGTCAACACCGAAGCGAAGTTTTTACTGCTCGCGCATGCGTTCGAGGCGATGCGCTCAGTTCGCGTGCAATTCACGACCGATGAACTCAACGAGAAGTCGCGCGCCGCGATTCTGCGCATCGGCGCGAAGCAGGAAGGCATCGTGCGCAACGAACGCATCATGCCCGATGGCCGCGTGCGCAACTCCGTGCGCTTTTCCATCATCGATTCGGAATGGCCTGACGTGAAGGCGATGCTGCTCGCGAAAATGGCGCGTTAGGCGCCGCTCGACGGCTTTTGCGCGAGTCGCGTGCGGGCTTCGGTAGTGGTGAGGAAGGCGCCGTCGGCTTCATCGAAGACCGAGACGCTGCCGTGCCCGATGTCGTACACCCAGCCCTGAATCTGCAGCGTGCCGAGCGCGAGTCGCCCGGCCACGGCGGGATGCGTGCGCAGATGATTCAGTTGCAGGCGGATGTTTTCCTCGACCATCGCCTGCACGACGCACTCGGGCTCGAGTTTGCGCGCCGTCACGACGCTGCGCGCGGCTTCCGCGTTGCGCAGCCACGCGTGGACGGTCGGCATGTCGTCCGCAAGCGTTGCGCCTAACGCCAGGCCCTTCATTGCGCCGCAGTCCGAGTGGCCGCAAATGACGATCTGCTTCACGTTCAGCATGAGCACCGCATACTCGACGACTGCCGACACGCCGCCAAGCATCTCGCCGTAACCCGGCACGATATTGCCGATGTTGCGGCACACGAAGAGCTCGCCGGGACGCGTCTGCGTGATCAGCTCCGGCGACACGCGCGAGTCGGCGCAGGCGATGAAGAGCGTATGCGGCGACTGGTGCGCGGCGAGGCTTTTGAACAGTTCGGCGCTGTCGGGGAAGACGTCGCGGCTGAACTCGTCGGCGCCCTGCAGGAGGTAGAGCAGGTCGTGGTTTTCGCTGCGCGGCTGGGTGTCGGACATGGGTGGGGCCTTGTCGTGGGGTTCGGCTCAGAAACGGCCGTGGCGATCAAGTGTATTTCAACACGACGATAAGGAACGTGCTTGCAACTTGCAAGTTTTGGCCTGACAAAGGCCGGGGTGCCCGGCCTTCGTGATGATCACCCTACACGAATCAGCCTAAGCTGCTGCAGTGCGGTAACGCCGTCGTCCAGACCGATCTCCTCGACGATCCTGCCTTCCTTCAGCCGCAGCACCGTCGTGCCGGTGAAGTGCATCTTGCGCCCGGTCGCCGCTGGCAGCGACCCGGCTTTGAAGTCGCCGAACGCCGGCCCTGTGTGCGTTCCGCCGCCTTCCCACCGGCCGACGACGTAATCCCCCTCCGCGATGAGTTCGGCCGCGCCCTGGAATTCCAGATCGGGAAAGGCTTGGCGAAACCCGCGCATGAACGCCTTGATGTCATCGTGACCGCGGCGCGGTTCGTGCAGCGAGTATTGGAGGAGCATGTCGGGCACGGCGAGTTCGTCGACGATGTCGAGATTGCAGGTCTTGCCCCAAAAATCAGTGAACCAGCGGCCTACGATTGCCTTGTTGTCGTCTTCCTTGGACATGGTGATTTCCTCGAATGGCTGTGTCGAAAGAGAAGCCGGTTGCTTCTCTCAGCGTCGAATGTATCGACGCGACGTGCTGCCGACGCCCCGATTCTTGCGGGGAAATACATATTGATCAGGCAGCAAGAAACGGAGTGTTCGAGGCGCTGTGGAACGGTAAGCTGTTTCTTTGCCTTCGCCATAGGGTTGATAGCCATGCGTGTAGTGCTCTGCGCTGTGTTGGTCGCCATGACGGGATCATCGATGGCGCTTGCGACGCAGCAGGAAAGCGCCGCATCGGATGCCGAATCGCAGGCGCCGAAGACGCTCAAGGAGCGCCTGGGCGACAAGGCAAGTGACGACCAGCGCGTCGACAATTGCAAGGTGCCGGCGGAGCGTCGCGGTTCCAAATCGCGTCCGGAAGGGTGCACGCGTTAGCTAGTGGCCCGTCCTCGCGCGCCTGAACCGTACATGGTTCGGCCAAAGCGTTTCATCGACAATCGATCACTGCGCACGCGAGCCGCGTTTCAAGGCTCGTCATCGAACCGATTGGACACTTCCATGACCGCGTTCTTCACCGCGAACCTTCTGTTCGCCTGGTCGGCTTATTTCGTCGGTACAGCCAGCCCTGGTCCGAGCAATCTCGCGATCATGTCGATCGCGGCGACCTCCGGCCGCAAGGCTGCGCTGACGTTCGCCGCCGGCGTCGTCTCGGGATCGTTTTTCTGGGCGACGCTCGCGACGTTAGGGTTATCGGCGACGCTGCTCGCGTGGTCCGGGTTTCTCGTCGTGGTGAAGGTTTTCGGGGGCGTCTATTTGTTGTGGCTCGCGTTCAGGTCCGGAAAGTCGGCGCTGATGGCGAGGCCTGTCGCCGGTGCATCACCCGCGAACAAGCAGTCTTTGCGACGGCTCTACACCCGTGGGGCCCTTTTGCATCTGACGAATCCGAAAGCTATCCTCGTGTGGATATCGGTCGTGGCGCTGGCGTCGCCGGCTCAGGCGAGTCATTCACATATGGCGGCCGTCGTCGGCGGGTGCTTGTGTATCGGCGTGACGGTGTTTGGGAGTTACGCGGCGCTCTTTTCGACAGCGGCGGCGCGGCGCGGGTATGTGGCGGCTCGCAGGTGGCTGGATGGGTGTCTGGCGATCGTGTTCGGGGTGGCGGGGATTCGGTTGTTGGGGTCGCAGGTTCAGGATGTAACGTAATAAATAAATTACATTAAAACGAAGATTAAAGTTTGTGTATCGAATACCCGACGTAAAAATCCGCCCCTCAATGTTGTATATATGTTACTTTAAGTAGATCAAACGACTTAAAGCTGCATATACGTAACATGACCCTTTCCCAACTTGGCGAGTCTTTTCGCCAGCGCCGTCTGATTGCGAACCTGACTCAAGGCGAAGTCGCCGAGCGTAGCGGCGTGCCGCGCGTGCGCATCAGCCAGTTCGAAACCGGTGCATTGCCGGAACTGGGCGCGGTGAAACTGTTGAGCCTTTTCGAGGCAATCGGACTCGAACTCATCGTGCGTCCAGCTGGGCACCAGCGCACGCTCGACGATGTCATCGACGAAACCGAAACGGATGCCGGCATGAATGCCGAGCCAGCGAGCACGCGCTTACGCGTGCGCCATCCTCGCAAGCAAGCGTCCGAGGTGCTCAAGAGCGTCGCGAAGCCGCGCAACGCCGAGGCATGAAATGAGTAAGTCGCCGCTACTCGATGTCTACGCCGACTCGACGCTCGTCGGAACCTTGACGCAGGAAGCGCACGCGGGCGTTTTCACGTACCTTCCCGACGTCGCCGCGCGCCATCTCGTCTCGTTGCTCATGCCGGTGCGCGCGCAGTCGTACACGTGGCCGAAGGGCCTGCATCCGTTCTTCCAGATGAATCTTCCGGAAGGATATAAAAAGGACCTGATTCGGCGCTGGCTCGGCGCGCACGCCGACGTAAGCGACATGGGACTGCTGGCGCTTACAGGTGCCAACGCCATCGGTCGCGTCCAGGTGGTTCCGCACGATACTCGTCTAGAAACGGCGCAATCGCCCGCTGATATGGCGACGCTGCTCGCTTCAACCGATTCGCGCGACAATCTTCTGCGGCTTCTTGAAGGCGACATGACGCAGGGTGTCTCCGGCGTGATGCCGAAGGCGCTCGTCAAGCCGGACGAAAAGGCGACCGTCTGGACCGACGAATTTATCTTGAAGACGGGCTTCGACGACATCCCCTGGCTATCGGTAAATGAATACCTGTGCCTGGAAGTTGCGCGCCATGCTGGCCTGCGGGCTCCGGAAACCCTGCTGTCGAACGACGGACAGGTGCTGGCCGTTCGCCGGTTCGATCGCGACCGCGACGGGCGTCGGCTCGCATTCGAGGACTTCTGCTCGCTAAAGGGCATCGATCCGCTGGACAAATATCGCAAGGGAAGTCTCGAAGATCTGGCGAAGCTGACGAGGACGTATGTCAGCGCGGATTTCCTCCAGGACGCCGTGCGGGATTTGTTCACGCTGCATCTGGTCAACTACGCGCTGCGCAACGCGGACGCGCACATGAAGAACTTCGCGCTCGTCTACGCGAGCCCTGACGACGTTCGCTTCGCGCCGGCATTCGACATCGTGACCGTCACGATCTATCCGCGATTCCGGCACGACATTCCCGCCCTGCCGTTGAAGGGAAAACGCGTGTGGGCGTCCGGCAAACTGCTTTATCAGCACGGTGGCGCGTGGCTCGGACTGTCGAGATCGGTCATGTCGGAGTGTGCGGCGCGCGTCGAGGCCGCCGTCCAGAAGGTGCTGCCGCAAGTGGCCGAATACGCCGAGCGCTTCCCCGGCTTTCGCGACATCGCCAAGCTCATGCTCGATGCATGGGCGCAGGGCCTCGAAGACATCAAGCCCGATGCGAAGCCAGGGACGGGCGTGCCGGCGCCGTTGCGCGAGCAGGCAGGGCTTTCCGGCTCCGACGGTGTACGGCGCAAGAAGGAGCTGAATCCGTACGCGAACCCGGACGGGCCGTTCGGACATAAAGCGAGATAAAGGACAACAGAGCGCGGCGGCCCCCAATTTACCTTCCACCACCCCCTCCCCGCCGCCCATCCCCAAATTCAGGCAAAATTCAGGGTTTAGCGCCGGACTTCGGTCCTGCCGCCGCCCGCGGCCCCATCCCGCCTTCAACCCTGAGACCTGCGATGAGTACCCAGCAACCGACCATCATCTACACCCTCACCGACGAAGCCCCGCTGCTCGCGACCAGCGCCTTCCTGCCGATCATCCGCACGTTCACCGCGCCGGCCGGGATCAACGTCGAGACGAGCGACATCTCGGTGGCAGGCCGCATTCTCGGCGAATTCCCTGAGTTCCTGACCGAAGCGCAGCGCGTGCCCGACAACCTCAAGGAACTCGGCCGCCTGACGCTCCTGCCCGACACCAACATCATCAAGCTGCCCAACATCAGCGCTTCCGTGCACCAGTTGATCGGCGCGATCAAGGAATTGCAGAACAAAGGCTACAAAATCCCGGATTTCCCTGAAGAGCCGAAAACCGACGCCGAAAAGGCCATCCGTCAGCGCTATTCGAAGTGCCTCGGCAGCGCGGTGAACCCGGTGCTGCGCGAAGGCAATTCGGACCGCCGCGCGCCCGGCGCAGTCAAGAACTACGCGCGCAAGAACCCGCACAGCATGGGCGAGTGGAGCATGGCGTCGCGCACGCACGTCGCGCACATGAAGCATGGCGACTTCTATCACGGCGAAAAGTCGATGACGCTCGACCGCGCCCGCGACGTCAAAATGGAACTCGTCACGAAGAGCGGCAAGACGATCGTGCTGAAGCCGAAGGTCGCGCTGCAGGAAGGCGAGATCATCGACAGCATGTTCATGAGCAAGCAAGCCCTCTGCGACTTCTACGAAGAGCAGATGGAAGACGCGCGCAAGACCGACGTGATGCTCTCGCTGCACGTCAAGGCGACGATGATGAAGGTTTCGCACCCGATCGTCTTCGGCCACGCCGTCAAGATCTTCTACAAGGACGCGTTCGACAAGCACGGCAAGCTCTTCGAAGAACTCGGCGTGAACGTGAACAACGGTCTCGTCAATCTGTACGACAAGCTCGAAACGCTGCCGAGTTCGAAGCGCGAGGAAATCATCCGCGACCTGCACGCGTGCCATGAGCATCGTCCGGAACTCGCGATGGTCGATTCGGCGAAGGGCATCTCGAACCTGCACGCGCCGAACGACGTGATCGTCGATGCATCGATGCCGGCGATGATCCGCATCGGCGGCAAGATGTGGGGCGCCGACGGCCGGCCGAAGGACACGAAGGCCGTGATTCCGGAGAGCACGTTCGCGCGCATCTATCAGGAAGTGATCAACTTCTGCAAGACCAACGGCAACTTTGATCCCGCCACGATGGGCACGGTGCCGAACGTCGGCCTGATGGCGCAGCAAGCCGAGGAATACGGCTC
Source organism: Caballeronia humi (assembly GCF_001544475.1). Lineage (GTDB taxonomy): Bacteria > Pseudomonadota > Gammaproteobacteria > Burkholderiales > Burkholderiaceae > Caballeronia > Caballeronia humi. Next base: position 129,275 of record NZ_FCNW02000002.1, read on the forward strand.
GCACGACAAGACCTTTGAAGTGGCGGAAACGGGCGAGGCGCGCATCGTCGATCTCGCCACCGGTGAAGTGCTGCTCGTGCAGAACGTCGAAGAAGGCGACATCTGGCGCATGTGTCAGGTGAAGGACGCGCCGATCCGCGACTGGGTGAAGCTCGCCGTCGCGCGCGCGCGCAACTCGGGCATGCCGGCGCTGTTCTGGCTCGACCCGTATCGTCCGCACGAAGCCGAACTGATCAAGAAGGTCGAAACGTACCTCAAGGATCACGACACTAACGGCCTCGACATCCAGATCATGTCGCAGGTGCGCGCGATGCGTTACACGCTCGAACGCGTGATTCGCGGCCTCGACACGATTTCGGTGACCGGCAATATCCTGCGCGACTACCTCACAGACCTTTTCCCGATCATGGAACTCGGCACGAGCGCGAAGATGCTCTCCATCGTTCCGCTGATGGCGGGCGGCGGCATGTACGAAACCGGTGCGGGCGGCTCGGCGCCGAAGCATGTGAAGCAACTGGTCGAGGAAAACCATCTGCGCTGGGATTCGCTCGGCGAGTTCCTGGCGCTGGCGGTGTCGCTGGAAGACCTCGGCATCAAGACCGGCAACGCGAAGGCCAAGGTTCTCGCGAAAACACTGGATGCCGCGACTGGCAAGCTGCTTGAGAACAACAAGAATCCGTCGCCGAAGACCGGCCAGCTCGATAACCGCGGCAGCCAGTTCTACCTCGCGATGTACTGGGCGCAGGAACTCGCCGCGCAAACCGACGACGCCGAACTCGCCAGGCAATTCGCGCCGCTCGCGAAGCAGTTGACTGCGAACGAGCAGGCAATCGTCGCGGAACTGGCGGAAGTGCAGGGCAAGGAAGCCGATATCGGCGGCTATTACAAGCCGGACTTCGACAAGCTCGCCACTGTAATGCGTCCGAGCAAGACGCTGAACGAGGCGCTCGCTTCGGTCCAGCATTAAGCTTTCTTCAAGCTAAAGACGCGCTGTGCAACGCAGCGCGTCCGTTATTTTTTATAACGCAGCCACACCGCGTCATGCCCGGCCTTCTCGACCGATTCGAGCTTGAGATAGGCCGGCGCTTTCCACTTCTCCATCGGAACCTCGAACGACGACGGATGTTCGTCGCGTGAATCGACGAGCGGCAGAATCAGCACGCTCACTTCATCGACGAGTCCCGCGTTGACGAACGCGCCGCTCACGTGCGAGCCGCCTTCGACGATCAGCTTCTTCACGCCCAACTCACGCGCAAGCGTATCGACGACCACCGCCAGATCGATATCCTTCTTGCCGCCGAACACATACGACACGCCGATCGATTGCAGATACGCGAGGAAATCGTCGGGGACTTCTTCGGCCAGCACTTCGATCACATGCGATTTCAGCGCCGTGTTGCTCTTCCACGCGACACGTCCTTGCGGATCGATCGAGATCGCATACTGCGAGGCGTCGCGTTCGACGAAGTAATCCGTGCGCGGGACCGGCGATTTCGCGAGACCCTTCGGATAATCCTTGCCGTGCGAGATTTCCTGCATCGTCACCCGGCCGCAAATCCAGCCATCGGCTTCGAAGGTGGCGGCGGTGCTTTCGTAGAGATCGCTGGCGTAGTCGAGATTCCAGCCGTCGGTGAGACTGCGGCCGTCGATCGACGACATCATGTGCGCGACGATGTAAGGCTTCATCATGGTGTGCTCCCTGCTGAAAAAACCAATCCAGCAGCAAGACGCGTACCCCGCGTCAGCACCAGACGACGCGGTCATACCCCACGGTGCGTCGAAAAACGTGACGCTCGCCCCACGTCGTGTACTCCATGTACGCACACTCCAGCACTACGATCCAATTACGCAGCATCATCGACGTTCTCCTCGTGCGTGCCGGATTTCGACACAAACCCAGTCTACGAAACCAGCAAGGCAGACCATCGGGCGAACAAGCGCCTCAGTCGGGCTCAGTTCGACGCACGAGAGGGGACGGGCGGCACGTTGACCGCCTCAAGAGGAGCAATTACGGGAGTTCCGACCGAAGCCGGAGGACCGTCACACGGACGGTCCCTTGAAGTCGCTGCTTTCGAGTTCGACGGACTGTCCGCCGTTGTGTTCCAGCACGCGCTTGGCCGCTTCCTCGATGCGCATGCGGCTGCCTTCGAATGTGCTCAGGAGCGAGTGAGAGGACGTGCCTTCGTTGCCGAAGTGATCGTTGAGCGCATCGAGCGACACGCTGCACCAGACCTCGCGACCTTCAACGTTGGCCTCGAAAGCAACGCGCGAAGCGGCTACGACGTGGCGTCGGCCGCTGAATTCAATGGTCATGTTTGCTCTCCTTGGTTGAGTCGCAAGGGGTCCGACAGCATGGGACGTGCCAGCGTCGGCACGCTTGCGGCTCTCAGGTACAGGCACGGACGCGAAGGGCGTCTTTACCGATTATAGGAGTCGGAGAGGATTTGCACCGAAAGGGACGTATCGCGGGCGCTTCTACGCAATGACTGCGCGGCGGGCGCTGGCAATAGTGAAACGATGGCGGAGGCGTGTGAGCCTCCGCCGCGGGACCTCAGGAAAGGCTGGTCGCAAACGCATGCGGCAACGACGCCCGCCTCGTCAGCGTCGATACCCCCGCATCGTGACTCTCGCCACGCACGTACGTCTGCAACTGATCGATCGCGAATTGCTGTTCGTCGATGAGGTTCTTCACCAGATCCCCGATCGATACCATCCCGGCCAGTTGCCCGCCGTCGATCACCGGCAGATGCCGGATGCGATGCGCGTTCATCAGCGCCATGCAATCATCGGTGCTCTGACCGGGGCGCACATAACGCAGCGCGCGCGACATGATGTCGGCCACCGCCGTGTTCCGCGACGACCTTTCCAGCAGCACCACTTTCCTCGCATAGTCACGCTCGGTCACGATGCCGCGAACCGCCGCGCCCTCGGTCACCACCAGCGCGCCGATACCGTGCCGCGACATGACTTCGATCGCCTCGTAGACGCTCGCCGCCACGTCGATCGTATGAACCGATACATCGGTCTTCGCATTCAACAGTTGCCTGACAGTTGCCATCTTCTGAGCTCCGTATTAAAGATCAACTTCAAAATTTCGCTTCGCTGTTTACCCTTAGCCGAAGTCGAACAGTTCATTGAGCAGCGATTTTTTCTTCCTGTACGGCTGATGCCGCTGGTCGCGATGGCCCTTGTAGCCGTCATCGCGCGAGCCCCAGTCGGCGCGGCGTTCGCGCTCGCCGTATTGCGTATGTTCGAAGCGTTCGCGTGGCACTTGCTTGTTGCTTTGTGCAACAGCGTTTTCCTCGATGCGCGCGAGCAGCTTGTCGAGTTCCCCGCGATCAAGCCAGATTCCGCGGCACGTCCCGCAGTAGTCGATTTCGATGCCTTCCCGCTCGCTCATCAGGAGATCCGGGGTCTTGCAGACAGGACATTTCATCTCGGTCATTTCCTTCAATTGGCTTACGACAGTCACCAATGTATCGAAATCGCCTGTGATATAAAACTCGTATTTACGCTCTATTTCATTCGAGAAAACCGATGAATGGTGCGGACGCACGGAGGCTGCCTTGAACTTCAAGCATCTGTATTACTTCTGGGTTTCGGCGCGGGCGGGGAGCCTGGCGCGCGCCGGATCGCAACTGCACATCACGCCGCAGACGCTGAGCGGGCAGATCAAGCTGCTGGAAGACGCGCTCGATAAAAAGCTGTTCCGCAAGAGCGGCCGCAATCTCGAAGTAACGGACGCGGGCCGGCTCGTGCTCGACTACGCCGATGAAATCTTCGCGCTCGGCGCGGAACTGGAAAGCGCCGTGAAGCGCGATCAGGCGCTCACGCAGACGCAATTGCGCGTAGGCCTCGCCGATTCCGTGCCGAAAGCCGTCGCGTATCGGCTGCTCGAACCGGCGCTGAACCGCTCGGAATCGCTACGGCTGATCTGTCACGAAGGCAATTTGCACGCGCTCCTTGCGCAACTGGCGGTGCATCGGCTGGACATGATCATCGCAGACGCGCCGATTCCATCCGGTGTCAACGTGAAGGCGTTCAATCATCTGCTCGGCCGTTCGACGCTCAGTTGTTACGCGCCCAAGTCGCTCGTGAAGCGTGCCGAGCGCGACTTTCCTGCATCGCTCGAAGACATGCCGGTTCTGTTGCCCGGCACCGAATCGGCCGTGCGGCGCAAGCTCGATTACTGGCTGAAGTCGCAGGGGGTGGCGCCGCGCATCGTCGGCGAATTTGACGATGCGGCGCTCGCGATCGCGTTCGGCCGCGAAGGCCGTGGCGTGCTGTTTGCGCCGACGGTGCTCGCGGCGCAGTTGAAAAACGAACATGCGTTGAGCGCGGTCGGCCATATCGACACGATTGTCGAGGAGTTCTTCTCCATTTCGATCGAGCGGCGCGTCAGCCATCCGGCGATCGCGTCGATACTGAGCGCGGCGCGCAGCGAACTCTTCGGCGCCTGACTACGCCTTCGGCACGCGGCCCATCAGGAAGAACTCGTCGTTGGGCCGCATCGAAATGACGTTCGCCATGCGGTTCGACAATCCGAAGAACGCGGTGATCGCGGCGATGTCCCACGCGTCTTCATCGGAGAAACCGTGCTCGCGCAAGGCCGCGAAATCGGTGTCGTCGACGCTGCCCGAAGCGCGGCACACCTTCAGCGCGAAATCGAGCATGGCTTTCTGGCGCGGCGTGATGTCGGCCTTGCGATGATTGACGGCGACCTGATCGGCGACGAGCGGATTCTTTTCGTAAATGCGCAGGATCGCCCCATGAGCGACGACGCAATACAGGCAATCGTTCACCGCGCTCGTCGTAACGACGATCATCTCTCGCTCGCCTTTTGTCAGGCCGCCTTCCTTCAACATCAGCGCGTCGTGATACGCGAAGAACGCGCGGAATTCGTCGGGGCGATGCGCGAGCGTGAGAAACACGTTAGGCACGAAACCGGCCTTTTCCTGCACTTCGACGATGCGTGCACGAATGTCGTCCGGCCATGCATCGGGATCGGGCACGGGGTAGCGGCTGATCTTCATCGGGTATGTCCCTCTTCAAAGGCATGCATGAGTCGCGAGACGATTGTAGCGGCTGGCTGTGCAGCTATCGTCCAGTGTTCTCGCGCCTCACGTTTTCCCTTAGAGGGGCCGTCGCGGTACGACGGTTGCTGTACTGCAGCATTCCTACTTCACGAACGACGATCAAAACGCGCATGGAACCGAACGAACGCACTCCTCGGGAAACAATCTGGCGCATTCCGCCGATGCCGGCACCAGTGGAAGAACGGCGCGTTCTCATCGCCGATGACGATATCGACGCCACGCGCGCGACCGTGCTTTTACTGGAGGATGCGGGGTTTGTCGTACGGACTGCGCATACCGGGCTGGATGCGGTCGGCGTGGCGCGCAAGTGGCGGCCGTTCACGCTGCTGCTCGACCTGACGATGCCGCTCGGCGACGGCTGGGAGGCTGCCGAGGTGATTCGCGCGGCGCATCCGTCGATGATGCTGATGGCGCACACGAGTTCGACCGATTACGCCGACTGGAAGCGCTCGCAGGTCACCGGTTTTGACGCGTACTTTGTAAAACCGGCTGAGCCTGCGCGCATCATCGAGGTGCTGGATCAATACTTCCTGCAACAGTCGCAGGAATGATCAGCGTCCCAGTTCTTTCAGGTACGCCTGACGCGCCGCCGTGCCCGTGTTCGCGAAATCCGTGAACACGCCGTCGACGCCGAGGCGGAAGAACTTGAGGTATTCCGCGTTCGGATCGCCGTTGTAGTCCGCCGCCAGATACTTTTTCTCGTTGCGGAACGTGAAGACGTGCACGAAGAGACCCGCCTTGTGCGCATCGGCGATGACGCTCGTCGCGGGCTGCGTCGTCGCGGCCGAGGTCGAGACGCCAGCGCTCGATGCGGGATACGGCGTGATCGTCAGCGGCACGATCTGCGGCTTCCACGGACCGATGCCGTCCGCGTACGTCTTGATCTCGGCGAGGCCGGTGGGCGTCAGCATCGCGTCGAACCAGCGCGGATCGCCGGCGACGGTCCAGTCGAACGGACGGCTGTCGGTGATCTCGTTGTAGATCACGCTGCCCGTGTGGTAATCGACGTCGTAGCCATCGATCAGTTGCACCACCTTCGTCTTGAGGCCGTGGCTGCGCAGGTACTTGAGGCTGCCCGGCTCGAAGCTCTGCACGTAGACGGCGGAATCGTGCGTGTTCAGGCCGTTGCTGTCGAGGATGCGGATCAGCGCATCTTCCAGCGGATGACCGCCCGCCGCGCCGCAGCCGTTCGCGATCGCCTGCGCGTTGTTCCAGGTCGGATTCTTCGTCTCCGGATACACGGCGACCGCGCGTCCGCTCGACTGGCTCTTCGATTTCGCGATATCGATGATCTGCTGGAACGTCATTACCGGCGATTTGCCGTTGAACTCGGTCGGACGTTCGTTCGCGGCATCGTAGGTCGTGCCGCCGATCAGCGTCGTGAGTTCCTGCGCGGTGAAATCGGTGATCGACCAGTCGTTCGTGTGATCCTCGCCATCGACGATCAACGACTTCAGCACGGACTTCGGATTCGACGGATCGGTCAGGTCGGTGAGGTATTGCGACGGACCGCTCGTCGGCGTCGTCGGCCAGGTCACGTTGACCATCACGCCGGGGACGGTGCGCTTTCTCGCGGCCACCGATGAGTTCGTCTTCGCGACATCCGCGATATTCGTGTTGTCCGACAGCCACGGATTGTGGCGCGCGACGAGCACGCAATCCTTCGAGAGATGCAGGTCTTCTTCGAGCGCGTCGGCGCCGTTGTCCGCGGCGAGTTCATAGGATGGCTGGGTTTCCTCGGGACGCAGCCCCGGCAAACCGCGATGGCCGATCACGAGCGGCGCGTTGCCGTCGAGCGTGGAAAAAGCGGTGGGTGCCGGCGCGGCCGCCGGCGTGCTGTTGTCGTTGTTGCCGTTGCAGGCAGTGAGTGCCGCGAACGCGGCAAGTGCGACGGCGGTTCTGGCAGGGATCATCGCGTTTCCATTGGCTCGTTTTTAGCGTCGCCGATTATGGCGCGCCGACGATGACCGCCGTATGACTCGCCGCTTCAACGCTTGGACGACGACCTTGCCTTCGACGTCGCAGTCTCGGCGATATCGGTCATCTGTTCGCCTGTTTCGGCTGCCTTGTTCGCCAGTTCGCCGCTTGCATCGAGGATCACGCCTGCGCTGCTGGCAGTCGATTCGGCCATCTGGTTCGTCACGGTCCTTGTCGCGTCGGAGAGAATCGCACCTTGTTCCTCCGTCGCCGATTGCACGTCTTCAGCCGCTTGCTGGACCGCGCCCTCGACCTCAATGCCGTTGCGTTCGTACTGGCTGCGCGCTTCCTTGATGATGTCGGCTTCCGTCGATGTGATGATCGAAATAAAGTGCTTGCTGTACGACGCCGCCTTCTCGGGGAGCTGCGCGAGCATGATCGATTGCCAGCCGAGCACGTCACCGGCGCTCGCCTGTTCGCCCGCACGCAGCAGCGAATTGCTTTCCTCGATGACGGTTTTCACCGTCTGGATATTCAGCTCCGTCAGTTGCTGGATGCCGCTGGCGAAGCGGCCGGAGACATTTAGAAACGCCGCGAAGTTGGCCCGGGCAATCGATGAGAAAGGTTGAGTGGAGTAAGGAAACATTGACCGCTCCTGTGGATGTCGAGCTTGACGCTCGGTAATGACGGAATCAAAAACTCTTCGATGCCGCCGCCCGTTCAGACGGCGGCATCGCGTCCGAGTTCCGGACGATCGCTTGTTATGGGGCGAACCCGATCAAGCCTGTCCCGACCCCAGATCAGCGCCGGTCTTCGGGTCCGAAGTGGCGTCGGATGCCGTGCGCGCGGCCATCGCCTTCAGCACGTCGATGTCTTCCGCCGATACGCCGACCGTCGCGAGGCCATCGCCGCCATCGACCGCCGGCTGCGGGTCCTCGATGAACTTCCAGTCGGAGCCGTCATTCCACGGCCCTCGCGCATCGTTGCCCGACGACATGTTGTAGTACACGTTCGTGAACTCGGGCACGCCCGGCAGCTTGCCTTGCGGAAAGTTCGGCTGTATCGAATGCAGCGCCTTCTCGAACGACTTCTGGTGCGCGATTTCACGCGTCATCAGGAACCCCAGCGCTTCCTTGATGCCGGGATCGTCGGTCACGTTGATGAGCCGCTCGTAAACGATCTTCGCGCGCGCTTCGGCTGCGATGTTCGAACGCAGGTCGGCGGTCGGCTCACCGATGGTGTCGATGTAGGCGGCCGTCCACGGCACACCGGCCGAGTTCGTGAGCGCCGGGCCACCGCCGTAAAGCAGCGCGGTGGTGTGCGAATCGTTGCCGCCGCCGGTCAGTGAGCGATACAACTCGGCTTCGCTCTCGACCGCTTCCGCGAGTTGCCCCTTTGCGCCCTTGTTCAGCATCGCGACGATCGAGCCGATGATTTCCAGGTGGCTCAATTCTTCGGTGGCGATATCGAACAGCAGGTCCTTGCGGCCCGGATCGTCTTCACCGACAGCCTGTGTGAAGTACCGGCACGCCGCGGCCAGTTCGCCTTGCGGGCCGCCGAATTGTTCGAGCAAAAGATTCGCGAGGCCGGGGTTCGGCGCGGCGACGCGGACGGTGTATTGCAAACGCTTATTATGGACAAACATGTTGTGGCTCCAGAGTCATGCGGCGCGTCCTGCCGAATTGCCGGGGACGGTCGCGGATTTCGTCACGATAGTGGGGACGTAATCCCGAATCGGGGCGGATAGCGCATAAGCGCCGATCGCCGCGTTCCATGTCGGGCCTCAGAGTGGTGCTTCTCTCTGGCTGGCGCGCGGCTCGAGTCAACCGCGCAGAAATAAAACTCGCGAGGCTGCTTCAGCATGTGGCGTTCCCGACGTAGCGCGGTTTTTAGTGGTGAACTCTTTGCCGATGATAGCGACGGCGGAGAAAGATCGTCCGATAGTTGCGGTGCTAACTATCGTGCGTGGAGGCTGCCGTCGTGCAGTGCCGATGCGATGAGCCAGGCATCGGCGCCTGCATCGGCGGCGGCGTTGAGGTCGTCGACATTGCGCGCGCCGCCTGCTCCTACGATCGTTCGATCGTTTCCCGCACGTCGGCGGATCTCGGCGACGGTCGCAAGATCGGGGCCGCCCAACGATCCGACGCGATCCAGCGACATGACGATCACGCGCGATGGCCAGTGCGTGGCGTCGCGCCAGAGTGTGGCGTCGCCGAGCGGCATGGCGTGTCGTTGGTCGAGCGAGAGTATGGCGTCGTGAGGTAAATCGCTGGCTGTGTCCGCGCGCAACGTCTCGCTGCCGAACACAGGCGTGACGTTGCCGGGCAGTTGCGTGATCAGCGCGAGCGCGCTGGCGGGGTCGGTGAATCCGGCATCGAGCCACAGTTCGACGCCAGGCAAGGCGCGGGCAAGAAGCGCGAGTGCCTCCGTCTGCGGCGTGCCGCGCATGATGCCATCGAGATCGGCAATATAGACAACCGACGCCGCGCAACACTCGACGAGCGCCCGCGCGACGACAACCGGATCGCTTCCGCTGCAAAGTTGCGACTCGACAGGCTGGTAGCGACTACGCTCGCCGCGCACGGCGTGCACGGCGACGCCATCGAGCAGGTCGACGACCGGGATGACGCGCACGTGCACGTCAGCCGCGCACGACCGCCGCGCCCCGCTCGACGAACGCGCGCAGCAGATGATGCGCGATCGCGAACGGCTTCGGCGCCGAGAGGCCGTCGGGGTGCGTGCCGTCCAGCATCGACGCGACTTCAACGCGCGAGAACCAGCGCGCGTCTTCGAGTTCGGTCGTATCGATGACGATGTCGGTATCGTTGGCGCGCGCGAAGCAGCCGATCATCAGTGACGACGGGAACGGCCACGGCTGCGTTGCGAAGTAGGTGACGGCCGAGCAGTGCACGCCGGCTTCCTCCAGCACTTCGCGGCTCACGGCGTCCTCGGCGGTTTCGCCCGGTTCGACGAAGCCCGCGAGCGCCGAGTACATGCCGGGCGCAAACTGACGCTGGCGGCCGAGGAGGCACCGCTCGCCATCGACGGCGACCATGATCACGACCGGATCGACACGCGGAAAGTGCTGCGCGCCGCATGCGTCGCACAGGCGGCGCCAGCCGGCGGTCGCGACGCGACTCTTTTCGCCGCAGTTCGCGCAGAAGCGATGGCGGCGATGCCAGTCGAGCATCGCTTTCGCCTGGCCGAGCGCGCCGAGCAGCGCGGGCCCGACGAGGCCGCGCAATGCGATCGAACGCAAGTCGGTGGGTTCCAATGGCGTGGTGAGCGTTTCGGCCGAGCCTTTTTCAAAACCGTGAGCGAAGAGCGCGCGGCCGTCGGTATCGCCGAGGAAAATTGATTGGATCGGCTCGCCGAATTGCGCGGCATCGCCGGCGGTGAAGAGCACGTCGCCCGACTGCAGCACGGGCACGTCGCCGGTGAAGACGAGAAAACGCGTCGATGGATCGTGACGCAGACGGTCGATGAAAGTGTCGTCGTCGCGCTGTTGCGAACGGCGATCGAGCGGATTGAAAGCAAAGCCGAGGGCGGTGGACGGATCAGGCAGGGACATGGGAGTATTTTTCGGTACGATCGCGCAGGTTGCAACTTACCATGACATGTCCGATGACGCGGACATCAAAACAGAACGCAACTTCGTTGCGTGGGACCGGAGTAAGGCGCTGAAGCGCCAACTCCGGTCGACCGCGACTTTGCTGCATGGGACCGGAGTAAGGCGCTAAAGCGCCAACTCCGGTCGACAGGAGCCAGACAATGAAGGTATGCATTTACGGCGCAGGCGCCATCGGCGGATGGATCGGCGTGAAGCTCGCGCAGGCAGGCCACGACGTGAGCGTGGTCGCTCGCGGTGCGACGCTTGCGGCGCTCGAAAAGAACGGACTGCGCCTCGTCGAGGACGGCGCGACGCACACCGCCAACGTGCGCGCCAGCGCAAACCCCGCCGACCTCGGCGCACAGGACCTCGTCGTAATCGCAGTGAAAGCACCCGCGATGCCATCGGTGGCCGCGCACATCGCGCCGCTATTGAATGCCGATACCCTCGTCCTCACCGCGATGAACGGCGTGCCGTGGTGGTTCTGCGACGGCCTCGCGGGCGAGTTCGCGGGCCAGCGGCTCGCATCGGTCGATCCGGACGGCGCCATCGCCTCGGCGATCCCCGGCGCGCAGACGCTCGGGTGCGTCGTGCACGCAGCCTGCCTGACGGACGCGCCGGGCGTCATCCATCACAAGCAGGGGCGCGGGCTGATCGTCGGCGAGGCGAAGGGACAGTCGAGCGAACGCGTCGATACACTGTGCACTCTTCTCAACGACGCTGGCTTCGAGGCGAAAGCATCCGCGCAAATCCAGCGCGAAGTGTGGTTCAAGCTGTGGGGCAACATGACGATGAACCCGATCAGCGCGATCACCGGCGCTACGACGGACCGTATTCTCGGCGACGATCTCGTGCGCGAGTTCGTCACGAGCATCATGCTGGAGGCGAAGGAGATCGGCGCGCGCTTCGGTATTCCAATCGACCAGGACCCCGCCGATCGCCACGAGGTCACGCTGAAACTCGGCGCAATCAAGACGTCGATGCTGCAGGACGTCGAAGGGAAGAAGTCCGTCGAACTGGATGCGCTGGTGGCGGCCGTCAGCGAACTCGGCCGGATGACCGGCGTCGCGACACCGTTCACGAATGCGCTCTTCGGACTGGCGCGATTGCACGCGCGCACGCTCGGACTCTACCCGGCGGCCTGACAGAGGAGGTTCGACATGGAACAGCAGCCGACACGCGGCGAATTCGACGAACTGCGCGAAATCGTGCGCGAGTTCGTCCGCGAGCGCGAGTGGGAGCGCTTCCACACGCCGAAAAATCTCGCGATCGCGATCAGCGTGGAAGCGAGCGAGCTGCTCGAACCGTTCCAGTGGCTCGCATCGGGCGAGAAGAACGAACTCGATACCGCGAAGCTCGGCGCGATCCGCCACGAAATGGCCGACGTGCTCACGTACCTCGTCATGCTCGCGGACAAGCTCGACGTTGATCTGTACCGCGCGCTGCTGGAGAAGATGGAACTGAATCGCGCGAAATACCCGGCCGATCAGGTTCGCGGCGATTCGCGCAAATACAGCGAATACAAGGACAAAGCCTAGGCACCGTCCGGGAAATACGCGATGGCGCGTTCATCGCGCGAGCCGCTAAAGTGCGCGATCTGCGCCAACCACAAGGAATCGCCGATGGACTTCACGCTTTCCCCCGAACTGAGCGACTTGCAGTCGCGCGTGCGCGCTTTCATCGCGGAAGAAATCGTTCCGCTCGAGCGCGATCCGCGCTGCACGCCGCATGGGCCGAGCGAGGCGTTGCGTGCCGAACTCATCGCGAAAGGACGCCGCGCGGGGCTTTTGTCGAGCCATGTATCGGCGGAATTCGGCGGGCTGGGACTCGGGCACGTCGCGAAGGCGATCTTCTTCGAGGAAGCGGGCTATTCGCCGCTCGGCCCGGTCGCGCTCAACATCGCCGCGCCCGACGAGGGCAACATGCATCTGCTCGAAGCCATCGCGACGCCCGCGCAGAAGGAGCGCTGGCTGCGCCCGCTCGCGGCTGGCAAGATTCGGTCATGCTTTTGCATGACGGAGCCGCCGCCGGGCGCCGGCGCGGACCCGGGCATGCTGCAAACGGTCGCCACGCGCGATGGCGACGACTATGTGATTGACGGCCGCAAGTGGTTCATCACGGGCGCCGAGGGCGCGGGCGTCGCGATCATCATGGCGAAGCTCGCCGACGGCCCCGCGACGATGTTCCTCGCCGATATGAATAGCCCCGGCATCGTGATCGAGCGGCTGATGGATTCGCTCGACACCTGCTTTCCCGGCGGGCACGCGGTCGTGCGTTTCGACGGCCTGCGCGTGCCTGCGGAGAACGTGCTGGGCGAAGCAGGCGAGGGCTTTCGATACGCGCAGGTGCGTCTCTCGCCCGCGCGCCTTACGCACTGCATGCGCTGGCTGGGCGCGGCGCGGCGGGCGCACGACGTGGCATCGGCGTATGCGCGCGAGCGCCAGGCGTTCGGCAAGGCGTTAGGCGAACACGAAGGCGTCGGCTTCATGCTCGCCGACAACGAAATGGACCTGCACGTAACGCGCCTCGCGATCTGGCATTGCGCCTGGGTGCTCGATCAGGGCGTGCTAGGCAAGCACGAATCGAGCGTCGCGAAGGTGATCTCGTCGGAGGCGCTGTGGCGGATCGTCGACCGGTCGGTGCAGGTGCTGGGCGGGCAGGGCGTGACGCACGAAACCATTGTCGCGCGGATCTTCGCGGACATGCGCGCGTTTCGCATCTACGACGGCCCGTCGGAAGTGCACCGCTGGAGCATCGCGCGGCGCATCCTGCGCGGGAATAAGCCGCGCGCAGAGAAAGGCTGACGTCGGGCGTCTATTGCGGCTGAACGCCCTGCGCCCGCTGCGCAGCGACAATGCGTCCGGCGCGCTGCGCGTTCATCGGATATTCCCACCAGTTGTTCGGGTCGTATCCGGCCGCAAGCCAGGCTTTCAGGTCGGCCTTGACCTCGGCGCGCGTCTTCGGTGTCGATGGGTCGCCGTTGCGCGCAGGCTGCTGCGCGAGGGCTGATACGCTGAAAATCGCAGCGACTAGCGTGACAAGTAGGGTTTTCATGGGGAGCCTCTCAAACCGTAATCAAACGGCCTTTCCATTCTAGGAGACGTCCGCCCGAAGCGCCTCCGCGAGCGAGCCTCCATTTCTACCGACCATAGACAAAACCGGACAAAAAGCCCGACCGTACGATTAGTACCACGCCTCGGGATTACTTTGTTGCGACGCAACAATCGGCCGCGTATGCTGTGTCGGCTGGGTGGGTTCGCGTGGCTTTTCAATGTGCGCCGCTTGTCCGCCCACGCAATGCAGACAACGGCGCACTGGCACGCCGCGCAGTACTTGCCGCAAGGAGTCGAACATGGACGCTGTCAAGTCGTCGGACCCCACGCTGCACGTCTTCGAACAGGATGGCGAGTGGCATTGGGGAATTACCATCGATAGGCCATCGGGCATCGGAGTGAAGGTCGTTGCATTCAGCGACGACGGATTCGGCTCCGAGGAAGAAGCACGCGAGGACGGCGAGCGCGCCATGCGCGAAGGCGAATGGAAATCGCAGGCTTCGCGTCGCGCGGAACCGAGCCGCAGCAGCGTCTAGGCCATCTACTCAGTTGCCGCCGCGGCATCAATCGCGCGACACTTCATGCACCGCAGAACAACCCGCCGAGGTGCACGGCATGAATCCCTCCTCCGCTAACGCGACCGGCTACACGGTGCGCCGCATGGCGCGCGGCGAAGTCGATCTGGCGCTCGAATGGGCAGCCGCCGAAGGGTGGAACCCCGGCCTGCACGACGCGCAGTGTTTCCACGCCGCCGATCCCGACGGCTTTTTCATCGGCGAATACGATGGCGAACCCGCCGGATGCATGTCGGCCGTCGCTTACGGCGAGGCGCTCGGCTTCATCGGACTTTATATCGTGGCGCCCGCCTTTCGCGGACGCGGCTTCGGCCTGCGTCTGTGGCAAGCGGGCATCGCGTATCTCGGCGATCGCAATATCGGGCTCGATGGTGTCGTCAGCCAGCAGGCCAACTACCGGCGCTCGGGATTTCAGCTCGCGTATCGCAACGTGCGGTTTCAGGGCGTCGGGAAGGCGCATGAGGCGGCGGGTGTGGTCGAGGCATCGGCGGTGCCGTTTCAGCACCTGGCCGATTACGACGCGCAGTTGTTTTCCGCCGCCCGGCCGCAATTCCTGACGCAATGGTTCGATCAGCCCGAAGGCGCCGCCCTCGTCGCGCTCAAAGGCGGCTGCGTGCGCGGCTACGGAGTGCTGCGGGCATGCCGCAGCGGCTACAAGATCGGCCCGCTCTTCGCCGACGACGCCAACATCGCCGACGATCTCTATCGCGCGCTCGCCGCGTGCGCGCCCGGCGAAACGGTGTTCCTCGACGTCCCCGAACCCAACGACCACGCGATGGCGCTGGCCGCGCGCCACGGCATGACGAGCGTCTTCGAGACGGCGCGCATGTACACGAAGGCGCCGCCCGCGATCCCCGTCGATCGCGTGTTCGGCGTGACGTCGTTCGAACTGGGATGATGTCGCCGATATCAGCCGCGTTCGACAGGCGGCGTTCCGTCGTGGAAAAAGCTTTTCAGTTGCGAGCGCAGTTCCGGCGAATCGGCATGCTGATGGACCGAAACCGCGTGCTGAACCGCCGCTTCGAGCAATTCGTCTTCGGAATCTGCCGACAGTGCGACCGAGCAGTTCTTGTCGCTCGGCACCTCGCGGCAATCGATGTACTTGCGAGTCATGACGTTGCTCCCCATTTGAATCAAGCGTCGGCTCGCATGCATCGCTGTGCGGGCCCGGAAATATGCGGAAAAGCCATGCGATGCCAGTGCGTTTCGCTCGAAACGCAATGAAAGTATAGGTGGCGAAATGAACCACGAGACCCTTGCGGCGTACATGGCGACGCTCTACCGCATCCACACGCAACCCGCGATCGACGTGCGCATCGGCGAGACGAACGCGGCCGTGGCCGCGCTGCTGGCGTTGCATCGCGTGGAATCGGCGGTATTCGTCACAGCGTTCAATCCGTTCAGCCGCCGCCTGGGCGACGAGCAGAACGCCGCGCGTCAGCACAGGCTCGCGGAGTATCTTGACGGTTTGACGCTGGCGGCCATCGCAGGCGCCGGCATCGATCCAACGGGCGCATGGCCCGCTGAAACGAGCCTGCTCGCCCTCGGTGCAACTTCGGCCACGGCCGACGACCTGATGCGAGAATTCGAGCAGAACGCGGTGGTTGTCATCGACCGTAAAGGCAGCGTGAGGCTGCTCCTTCATCCGCAACTGCGTGATGCGCCCAGCCTGGGCTAATGAAACGCGCGGCGATCGGTGTATGCTCGACAGAGTCCGAAGCGTCTACAAAAATACAACATCCATGAATCGACCGACTTCCGCCGCCAGCGACGACGCCCCCGACAGCCCTGATCCGGCCGGCTCCATCACGCCACGTAGCACTGACGTGGAGGTGTCGCTGTATCGCACGCTCGTTCAGGAAATCGAGGACTGCGCGATCTTCCTGCTCAGTCCGGAAGGGCGGGTGCGCACGTGGAACGCTGGTGCCCGCAGGATCAAAGGCTACGCGGCGGACGAGATCATCGGCGAGCATTTCTCGCGTTTCTACCCGCAGGAGGCGCTAGCGCGCGGCTGGCCGGACCACGAACTGCGCGAGGCGCTCGCCCACGGCCGCTTCGAGGACGAAGGCTGGCGGGTGCGCAAGGACGGCACGCTCTTCTGGGCGAATGTGGTGATCACGGCGTTGCGCGATCCGTCGGGCGTGCCGATCGGCTTCGCGAAGCTCACGCGCGATCTGACCGTGCGCCGCCAGGAAGAAGAGCGCCTGCGCCAGAGCGAGGAGCGCTTTCGTCTGCTGGTCGAATCGGTGAAGGATTACGCGATCTTCATGCTGGACCCCGACGGCCGCGTCGCGAGCTGGAACACGGGCGCGATCGAAATCAAGGGTTACCTGCCGGCCGAGATCATCGGGCAGCACTTCTCGGTGTTCTATCGACCCGAGGACAACGCCGCCGGCAAGCCCGCCTACGAGCTCGCGATGGCGCAGCGCTTCGGGCGCGTCGAGGACGAAGGCTGGCGCGTGCGCAAGGACGGCTCGATGTTCTGGGCCAACGTCGTCATCAACGCCGTGCACGATTCGACCGGTCTCTTGCGCGGATACGCGAAAGTCACGCGCGACCTGAGCGAGCGCAAGCGCCTGGAAGAACTGGAGCGTTCGAGCCAGCACGTCAGCGAATTCCTCGCGACGCTCGCGCACGAACTGCGCAATCCGCTCGCCCCGCTGCGTAACGCGGTCGGCGTGATGCAGCTCGAAACGGTGTCGCCGAAGCTCGCCTCGTGCCGCGACATGATCGACCGGCAGACAGGCCAACTGTCGCGCCTGGTCGACGATCTGCTCGACATGGGCCGCATCACCACCGGCAAGATCGAACTGCGTACCGCGCCGATCGACATGGCCGCCGTTGTCGCGCACAGCGTCGAGGCGGTGCGGCCGCTCGCGGACCAGCGCGAGCAGGACATCGATATCGACATGCCCGAGCAGCCGGTGATTGTCGAGGGTGATTTCGTCCGGCTCGTGCAGGTGCTGCAGAATCTGCTGAATAATGCGTCGAAGTTTTCGCCGATGGGCTCGCGCATCGCGGTGCGGATCGAAAGCGAGGTGCGCAACGTCGTGATGCGCGTGAGCGACCACGGCCGTGGCATTTCGCCCGACGCGCTCGAATCCGTCTTCACGCTCTTCGCTCAGGAAGACCGGCTGCTGGATTCAACGCACAACGGCCTCGGCATCGGCCTGACGTTGTGCCGGTCGCTCGTCGAATTGCACGGCGGCGTGATCACGGCGGCAAGCGAAGGGCGCGGCAAGGGCAGCATCTTCAGCGTGCGCCTGCCGCGCGCGCGGCATCGTGCGGGCAACGGCGGCCCGAAGCCTTTGCGGCGCGCGATGGACATCTCGGCGGGCGCGCTGCGCATCCTCGTGATCGACGACAACCGCGATTCCGCCGACAGTCTCGCGATGCTGATCGGCATGATGGGACACGAGGCGCGGGCCGCGCACGGCGGTGCGCAAGGCGTCGCGATCGCGCGCGAGTTCGTGCCGCATCTCGTGCTCGTTGATCTCGCGATGCCGGATATGGACGGCTTCGCCGTGCTGCACGCTCTGCGTGAGTACGCGCCGCTCGCCAGCACGATGACTGCGGCGATGACGGGCTTCGGGCAGAATCAGGATCGCGAGCGTTCCATGCTGGCGGGCTTCGATGCGCATCTCGTGAAGCCGGTCGAGATGGCGCTGCTCGACGACCTGCTCGCACGCGCGAAACGCCGTCAGCATGCGGGCGATGCCTCCTGGCCGGTGGCCTGACCTTCTTCGAGAGGTGCCTGTGTCCGTCTACGTGATCGCGTTGCTGATGGGCGTCGTCGCGGGCCTGAGGGCGATGACCGCGCCCGCCGCCGTGAGCTGGGCCGCGCATCTCGGCTGGCTGCCGCTGCAGGGCACGCCGCTCGCCTTCCTCGGCTACGCCGCGACGCCGTGGATCATCACGGTGCTCGCGCTTCTCGAACTCGTCACGGATCAATTGCCCAGCACGCCGAGCCGCAAGGTGCCCGTGCAGTTCGGCACGCGCATCGTGGTCGGCGCGTTGTGCGGCGCGGCGCTTGGGACGCCTTCAGGCGTGTGGATCGGCGGGCTCGTGGCGGGCGTCGTGGGCGCGCTCATCGGCACGCTCGGCGGCGCGAAGGCGCGCGCGGCGCTCGCGCAGTCGTTCGGACGGGACTTGCCGGCTGCGCTGATCGAAGATGTCGTCGCGATCGGCGGAGCGGTGTTGCTGGTGCTTTCTATCGCGCGATAGCGGTTTTCAGGCCGCCTTGATGCGGCTCAAATCCCGGTGCGTCAGATAAAGCCGCAGGTCGAATTCGATCTGATGGTAACCCGGCTGCATGAATTCGCAGAGGCGATAGAACGCCTTGTTGTGATCGCCTTCCTTCAGATGCGCGAGTTCATGTACGACGATCATCTTCAGAAACTCCGGCGCCGTTTCCTTGAAGAGCGACGCGATCCGGATCTCCTTCTTCGCCTTGAGCTTGCCGCCCTGCACGCGCGAGATCGCCGTATGGAGGCCGAGCGCGTGCCGCAGCACGTCGAGCTTGCTGTCGTAGACGACCTTGTCGATGGCGGGCGCGACGCGCAGGAATTCCTGCTTCAGCTCGCAGCAATACAGATAGAGCGCCCGGTCCGACTGCAAGGCGTGCCGATTCGGGTAGCGCGCGTCGAGGTACTCGCCGAGCCGCCCTTCGGCGATCAGGCGATGAACCTTGGCCTGCAGCGTGGCCGAGTAAGCGCTCAAGTATTTCAGTTGTTGTTGCATGACGGTTGCGGTTGCATGGTTGAGTCGATTGTAACGACTGCGCGCGTTCGCGTAAGTTTGTGTGTGCGGCATGTGCACGGCGCGCCGCTTGTGCCAAGATGCGCGACCGATCTCATCGTCCTTCCTGCGGCATCGACATCATGGCTTCGAACAAAGCGCATCACGCCACCGGCTGGGCCGCCGGTGTCATCGCGGCGGCGCTCGTCAGCAAGACGGGCGGCGCCGGCCCGTACCAGCTTTTCAGCGCGCTCAGTCTCGCCGCCGGCGTGCTCGGCGGCACCGCGCCCGATTGGCTCGAAGTCGCGTGGTGGTCGCGCGCCCGACGGCTCTGGATCACCCATCGTACCGTGACGCACTGGGGCGTCGCCTGGATCGCGCTCCTCGTCGCGTCGTATCGTTTCCTCGGCGTGCATCCGCTTGCCGCGCTCTCGTTCGGCTTCGCGTGCGGCGGCCTGATGCATTTGCTCGCCGACTGGCCGAATCCGCTCGGCGTGCCGTGGATCGCCCGGCGCCATTCGCTCAACTGGTGGACGAGCGGTCACTGCGATCTGCTGGTCGTCGGTGCGGCGTGGACCGGCGCGTTCTTCATGGTCGATCACGTCTGGCTGCATGGCGCGTTCGGCGCGCGGCTGTTCGACGCGATCCGGCTGCGCCCTCATTAGTACAATAGCCCGCTCAATTCATTTCGGGGTCCACTGGCCATGCAATCACTTACCGCGGCGCGTTTTCTCAGGCTCTTCGTTCTCGCGATAACTGCGCTGTTCGCGCTCGGCGGCTGCGCGGGTATGTTCAATCGCGAGGAGATGCGGGTGAACGTGGTAGGCATCGAACCGCTCGAAGGCCAGGGGCTCGAGATGCGCTTCGCCGTGAAGCTGCGCGTGCAGAACCCCAACGATGCGCCGATCGTCTACGACGGCGTCTCGCTCGACCTCGACCTCAATGGCCGGCCGTTCGCCTCCGGCGTAAGCGACCAGAAAGGCACTGTGCCGCGCTTCGGCGAAGCGGTGCTGAGCGTTCCGGTGACGGTGTCGGCGTTCACGGCGGCGCGCCAGGCGCTGGGGTTCGCCGGCAGCTCGCAGCTCGACAACCTCCCGTACGCGTTGCGTGGCCGGCTTGCGGGCGGTCCGTTCGGCGGCACACGCTTTACCGACAAGGGCACGCTCACGCTGCCGACCGCAGGCGGCCTCGACGAATAAACCCGTTCACGGGTCGACGGCCGGATCGTACGGCTCGACGCGTTCCTGCTCGTTCGCGTCGTTGCGCGCGACGATCGCCCGCGCGGGTTCCGTATCGCTGAGATTGAACGGCTGATGCGGAACGCCCGGCGGGATGAACAGAAAATCGCCCGCCTCGTTGATGACCGACTCGCGCAAGCCGGGTCCATAGCGCGTCTCGACTCTTCCCTCCAGCACGTAGATTCCCGTCTCGTATCCGCGATGCACGTGCGGCTCGGCATGTCCGCCGGGCGGCACGACGACCAGATGCATCGACAGCCCCTGTGCGCCCGCGCTCGCCTCGGAGATGCCGACGAAATAGGGCAGGCGCTGGCGCGTCGCGATTTCGCGATCCGGCCTCACGGTGACGAGCAAGGGCTTCTCAGCCTCGTCTGCGATGGTGTGCATGGGCGCTCCTGAAAGAAGGCGTCAGGGAAAATTCTACGCCGCATGTTCCGCGCGATGTCACAAACGCTGGCGCATAATCCCCAAAGTGGGGCGAGCGCGCCATGATGGCGAGCCGGAGGACACCATGCTGGTCAAGAACGAAGAGCGCGTCGAGCATCTGCTCAACGAAGTCGTCGAGTTTGCACGCGGGCGTCTGCCTGAGCCCACGTTCAACGTCATCGAGCCATTCCTGCGCGGCTACTACGAACAGGTGGATGTCGAGGACATTCAAAGCCGCGATCCCGCCGATCTGTACGGCGCCGCCATGGCGCACTGGCAGACCGCGCAGAAATTCGTGACGGGACGCGAAGTCCTGCGCGTCTATAACCCGAATCTGGAGCAGCACGGCTGGCACTCGGACCACACGGTCGTCGAGATCGTCAACGACGATATGCCGTTCCTCGTCGATTCCGTGACGATGGAGCTCAACCGCCTCGGCCTCGCGCTGCATTCCGCGATTCATCCGGTGTTTCGCGTCTGGCGCACGAAGCCCGGCGCGATCGAGCGCATCGGGCTCGGCCATGCCGATGCGGGCGATACGCAATCGTCATCGCTGGAATCCTTCATACATTTCGAGGTGGACCGCTGCGGCGAGGCGGCGAAGCTCGACGAACTGCGCGTGAACATCGGGCGCGTGCTCGGCGACGTGCGCGCGGCGGTGGAAGACTGGCCGAAGATCATCGACGTGGCGCGCGCGACGATCGCCGACCTGAAGGCGCGCGACACGACGCCCGATGGCATCGAATCGCGCGCGTTCCTCGAATGGATGGTCGCGGACCACTTCACGTTCCTTGGCCATCGTGACTACGAACTCGTGACGCAGGACGGCGGCTTCGCGCTGCGCGGCGTGCCGGGCTCGGGCGCGGGCATCCTGCGCGAGACGCTGCGCCCGCCCACCGCCGACGACATCACGCTGCTGCCACCGGCCGCGGCGTCGATCATCGAGGGCGCGGACCCGATCTTCCTGACGAAGGCGAATTCGCGCGCGACGGTGCATCGGCCGGGGTATCTGGATTACGTCGGCGTGAAGCGCGTGGGCGCGGACGGCAAGGTCGTCGGCGAGCGGCGCTTTCTCGGCCTCTATACGTCGACCGCGTATCTCGTGCCCACTTCCGAGATTCCGATCGTGCGGCGCAAGTGCGCGAACATCGTGCGGCGCGCGGGCTTTCTCGCGAAGGGGCATCTGCACAAGTCGCTGATCTCGGTGCTCGAACAGTATCCGCGCGACGAACTCTTCCAGGCCGACGAGAACGCGCTCTTCGACATCGCGCTCGGCGTGCTGCGTCTGCAGGAGCATCAGCGCACGCGGCTTTTCGTGCGGCGCGACCGCTTCGACCGCTTCGTGTCGTGCCTCGTGTTCGTCCCGCGCGACAAGTTCAACACGGACCTGCGGCGGCGCATTTCGAAGGTGCTAATGGAGGCGTTCAACGGCAAGAGCATCGAGTTCACGCCGCTCTTGTCCGAGTCGCCGCTTGCGCGCATCCACATCACGGTGCGCGCCGCGAAGGGCACGATGTCCGAGGTCGATACGCGCGAGCTTGAAGCGCGCATCGTGCAGGTCGCGCGCCGCTGGCAGGACGATCTCGCCGATGCGCTGATCGACAGCTACGGCGAGGAAGTCGGCAACCGGCTGCTGCAACGCTATGCCGATTCGTTCCCCGCCGGTTATCGCGAGGACTATCCGGCGCGTACCGCCGTGCGCGATATCGAACTGATCGAGGAGACGCAGCAGAAGGCGAGCGGCCTCGCAATGAGCCTCTATCGTCCGATCGAAGCGGGGCGCCGCGCGTTTCGCTTCAAGGTGTATCGCGTGGGCGAGCCGATCGCGCTGTCGCACAGCTTGCCGATGCTGGAGCATCTGGGCGTGCGTGTCGATGAAGAGCGGCCGTATCGTATCGAGCCGACCGGTGCGCCACACGCGTGGATTCATGACTTCGGCCTCGAACTGGCTGACGACGTCGAGTTCGAGATCGATCGCGTGAAGGCGCTCTTCGAGAACGCGTTCGCGTGCGTGTGGACGGGCGAAGTCGAGAACGACGACTTCAACCGCCTCGTGCTGCGCGCGCAACTCGGCGCGCGCGACGTCACGATCATGCGCGCGTACGCGAAGTATCTGCGGCAGGTCGGCTCCACGTTCAGCGATGCATATATCGAACGCGCGCTGACGGGCAACCCGGCGATCGCGCGCAAGCTGCTCGAACTCTTCCTCGTGCGCTTCGACCCCGCGCGCAACGGCGAGACGCGCGACAAGCAGGCCGAACGCGTACTCGGCGAGATCGAAGCGGCGCTCGACAAGGTGCCCAATCTCGACGAAGACCGCATCCTGCGGCAGTTTCTCGGCGTGATCAACGCGACGGTGCGCACGAACCACTTCCGCAAGGAGGCCGACGGCAAGCCGCGCGCGTATCTGTCGTTCAAGTTCGATCCGTCGAAGGTGCCGGGGCTGCCCGAGCCCAAGCCGATGTTCGAGATCTGGGTCTACGCGCCGCGTGTCGAAGGCGTGCATCTGCGCGGCGGACGCGTCGCGCGCGGCGGGCTGCGCTGGTCGGACCGTCGCGAGGACTTCCGCACCGAAGTGCTAGGCCTGATGAAGGCGCAGATGGTGAAGAACGTGGTGATCGTGCCGGTCGGATCGAAGGGCGGCTTCGTCGTGAAGAATCCGCCTCCCGCGAGCGATCGCGAGGCGTTCATGGCGGAAGGCATCGCGTGCTATCAGATGTTTCTGCGCGGCCTGCTCGACGTGACCGACAACCGCGTGTCGGACCATATCGAGCCGCCGGCCGACGTCGTGCGCCACGATGACGACGACCCGTATCTCGTCGTCGCGGCCGATAAGGGCACGGCTACGTTCTCCGACTATGCGAACGCAATCGCGCGGGAGTACGGCTTCTGGCTCGACGATGCGTTCGCGTCAGGCGGCTCGGTCGGCTACGACCACAAGAAGATGGGCATCACCGCCCGCGGCGCGTGGGAATCGGTCAAGCGGCACTTCCGCGAGATGGGCGTCGATACGCAGACGACCGACTTCACCGTAGTCGGTGTCGGCGACATGTCGGGCGACGTATTCGGCAACGGCATGCTCCTGTCGCGACACATTCGCCTGATCGCCGCGTTCGATCACCGGCACATCTTTCTCGATCCGCATCCCGATACCGAAGCGAGTTTCCGCGAACGCGAACGCCTCTTCGCGCTGCCGCGTTCGAGCTGGGCCGATTACGACGCGTCGCTGATCTCCAAAGGCGGCGGCGTGTTTCCACGCACGGCGAAAACCATCGCGATTTCGGCGGACGTGCAGCACGCGCTCGGCATCACGGCGGCCACGCTCGCCCCGACGGAGCTGATCCGCGCGATTCTCGTCGCCGATGTCGATCTGCTCTATAACGGCGGCGTCGGAACGTACGTGAAGTCGGCGCACGAAACGCACGCGCAGGTCGGCGACCGCACCAACGACGGCGTGCGCGTGAACGGCGCGGAACTGCATTGCAAGGTCGTGGCCGAAGGCGGCAACCTCGGCTTCACGCAACTGGGACGCATCGAGTTCGCGCAGAGCGGCGGGCGCATCAACACAGATGCGATCGACAACTCGGCGGGCGTCGATTGTTCGGATCACGAGGTCAACATCAAGATCCTGCTCGGGCTCGTCGTGGCCGATGGCGAGATGACCGAGAAGCAGCGCAACAAGCTGCTCGCCGAGATGACCGACGAGGTCGGCCTGCTCGTACTGAAGGACAACTACTACCAGACGCAGGCGCTCTCGATCGCGAAGCGCTACGTCGCCGAGATGCTTGATCCCGAGGCGCGGCTGATGCGCGCGCTCGAACGCGCCGGGCGGCTTAAGCGCAAGATCGAATTCCTGCCGTCGGACGACGACATCACCGAGCGGCAGGCGGCGAAGCAGGGGCTTACGTCGCCGGAGCGGGCGGTGCTGCTCGCGTACAGCAAGATGTGGCTCTACGACGAACTGCTCGACTCGGACGTGCCGGAAGATCCGCTCGTCGCCGGCATGCTGCTCGAATACTTCCCGACGCCGCTGCAACGCCGCTACAGCGAACCGATGCAGCGACATCCGCTCAAGCGCGAAATCCTCGCGACGCATCTGACGAATGTGTTCGTGAATCGCGTCGGCTGCACGTTCGTGAATCGGCTCGTGGAGGAGACCGATGCGCGCCCGAGCGAGATCGTGCGCGCGGCGCTGATGGCGCGTGATGTCTTCAATCTCGACGATTTGTGGAAGCACGTCGACGGTCTCGACAATCTCGTTGCCGATGAAGTGCAGGCGCGCATGTTCGTCGAAGTCGTGCGGCTGCTGGAAGGCGCGACGCTGTGGTTCTTGCGTCATCTCAAGCAACGCACGAACGGAGCGTCGGCGCTGCTCACGCGCTGCCGCGAGGCGGCGCAGCGGCTTGCGCCGCAGTTGCCGGCGCTGTTGCCAGCCGCCGATCTGGAGTCGTGGTACGAGCGTCGGCGCGAACTGGAGGATGCAGGCGTCGAAGGCTCGCTTGCGGCGCGCGTCGCGAGCGGCGAGATATCGACGGCCGTGCTCGACAGCGCCGAAGTCGCGGCGAATTGCGACCGGCCGCTGGAAGTCGTCGCGAGCGTGTACTTCGCGATCGGGACGCTGCTCAACTACGGCTGGATCGCCGAGCGCGCGATGTCGCTACCTGCTGCGAATCACTGGGACTTGCTTGCGCGCGCGGCGGCTCTCGAAGAACTTGCACGGCTGAAGCGCGCGCTGACCGTCAGCGCGCTCGAAGAGTCACGCGGGATCGAATCGGCGGAGGTGATAGTGGAAAGCTGGCGCGCCAAGCGGGTTGACGCGCTGGAACGCTATGCGCGGCTCGTCACCGAACTGCGCGCAACGGGCGGCGCGAGCCTTTCGATGCTGCTTGTCGTCGTGCGCGAGATGGCGGTTCTGGAGCGGTCTTAACGGCGCTTCTTGCGTTTCGTCGCTTTCGGCGGCGTGAGCGCGCTGGTCCAGAAATCGACGACTTGTTTGTTGCCTTTGCGCACCGCCGTCGCGCTTTCGCGTTTCACGGCGGCGGTCGCATGCCCGCGCACCGATCCCGCGACGGCGTTCGCGCCGCTCAGCCACATGCTCATAAACGGGTTCTTCTTGGTCCACGGGTTTTTCATGACTTCGCTCTCGCTCGTGTGATGAAAGGAAGTCGATTGAGACGCACAGTGCGTGCCCGGACAACACAAAGAGCTTTTTAGCGAGCATTTACTGCGCGGACGCCCCATGAAACGCTTCATTCGCGTTCCCGCACATAGACGAAACGATTGTCCGATCGATGCTATATCCGAGGCGCAACGTGCTTGACGGAATCTTTACATCCGCTTGCAGCGAGACTTAAATGAATCAAGGCAAACGATTGCCCCTTTTCTGTCCGCCCATCGCACGATCGCATCGATCGCCATTGCTTCCTTCTGCATAGCCTTGACGCGGGACAGGTGACTCGCACCGGCGGGCATCCGGTTCTCTCAACATCCGCGAAAGTCCGCCATCGCAAACTCGCATGAAGCATGTAACGAGGTAACTCATGGTCAGCATGACAAGCGAAGTAATCGACACTCTGAAATCGAAAGTGAGAGGCGCCGTGCTGGCGCCATCCGACCCCGGCTACGACGAAGCGCGAACCGTCTGGAACGCGACCATCGACAAGCGCCCGGCCGTGATCGTGCGTTGCGCGGGCGCGGCGGACGTCATCGCCACGGTGAATTTCGCGCGCGACAACGGCCTTGTGCTCTCGGTTCGCGGCGGCGCGCACAACATCGCGGGCAGCGCCGTCTGCGACGACGGCGTAATGCTCGATCTCTCGACGATGAAGTCGGTACGCGTCGATCCTGTGGCGCAACGTGCGTACGTCGGACCGGGCGCCACGCTCGCCGACCTCGACGGCGAAACACAGGCGTTCGGCCTGGCGACACCGCTCGGCATCAACTCGACGACGGGCGTCGCGGGCCTCACGCTCGGCGGCGGTTTCGGCTGGCTCAGCCGCAAGTTCGGCGTGACGGTCGACAACCTCGTTGCGGCGGAAATGGTGACAGCCGATGGCAAGTGGCATCGCGTGGATGCGGAGAACGACGCCGATCTCTTCTGGGCGATTCGCGGCGGCGGAGGCAACTTCGGCGTCGTCACCCAGTTCGAGTACAAGCTGCATCCGGTGGGACCGCAGATCTATGGCGGGCTCGTCGTGTATCCGCTTGAACAGGCCGACGACGTTCTGCCGAAGTATCGCGATTTTGTTGCCGCGATGTCCGATGACCTCACGGTCTGGGTCGTGATGCGGCTTGCACCTCCGCTGCCCTTCCTCCCCGCCGAGGTGCATGGAAAGCCGGTGATCGTGCTGGCGTCGTGCTATGTCGGGCCGCTCGAAAACGGTGCACAGGCGGTCGAACCGTTGCGGCACTTCGGCACGCCGTATGGCGAGCACCTCGGCGAGATGCCGTTCAGCGCGTGGCAAAAAGGCTTCGATCCGCTGATGACGCCGGGCGTGCGCAACTACTGGAAGTCGCACAACTTCAGCGACATGGAAAGCGACGTGCTGAAGGCGCTGACGAAGCACACGGCGGAGCTGCCGTCGCCGCATTGCGAGATTTTCATCGGCGCGATGGGCGGTCAGACGAATCGCGTGCCCGTCGATGCGACCGCTTACGCGAATCGCGATTCGCTCTATACAGTGAATATTCACGGACGCTGGACCGAAGCCGCCGACGACGAGAAATGCATCACGTGGGCGCGTGACGTGTTCAATGCGCTTGCGCCGCATGCGATAGGCAGCGTGTACGTGAACTTCATGACTGGCGACGAAGGCGATCGCGTGAAGTCGGCGTATGGGCCGAACTACGAACGGCTCGCGGCCGTGAAGGCCCAGTACGATCCGGCGAACCTGTTCTCCACCAACCAGAACATCAAGCCATCGGCTTGATGCTGAAAGCGGGCTGACGCTTACGGCGCTGGCCCGCTTTCCTCGCTCTTTGCGGGAGCGAAGCGATTCTGCACCGCGATCAGTTGATCGTCCGTCGTCGCGACGAGCCAGCGCCGCGCCGCATCGACCATATGACGATTGTGATCCTTCAGCGGCCCTAACGCAGCCGCACTCTTCCAGACGAGCGGCACGGCACGGCTTGTCCTGCCCGACGCCCCACCCACCAGCAACGCATAAGGCCCGAGCGGTATCGATACAAAGGGCAGCGGCGAGTGCGCGCGCGTGCGCCAGTCGATGAAAGGCGCGTCGCTGAAAAGGAGCGGTGCGGGCAGGCCGTGCAGCACGGTGAAGTCGTAGAGCGCCAGTTGTTCGCGCATGCCCGCATAGAGACGCCGGATCTCCGTGACGACTTCCGCGCGGATCTCGTCGTCGAACATCGGCTCTTGTGAGTAGCGTTCGTGCGCGGCCTGCGCGTCACGCTGATACGCGCTGAACACGCCCAGTTCGACCGCGTCGTGCACCGCGCGCTGCACTTCCGCCGCGGACCCCGCTTCCTCCGGCTTGCCGAGTTGCGCGGCCCGCAGAAAGCGCGCAAGGCCGGCTTCCTGGATCACCGGCCCTGTCACGTTCGGATCGTCGCTGGCGTTGCTGTCGAGCGGTACGTAGATGTACGGCTCGGCCGCGAAACGCGCCTTCTTGCCTTCGTCGAACTTCACCTGGCCATCGGTGCAGTCGAGATAGCGGGTGCCGATCCGGCCATGCTCCCAGACATAGTTCTTGAGGAACGGACGCAGCGGATGCAGCGTTTCGTGGATCGGTGGCGTCGTCGCTTGCGTCATCGGTCAGGGACGCTCCAGATGCCGCTGGATGCCGCGCGAATCGAGCTTGGAGATGTCATGGTTCACCTCTTCGTAAATGAGCTTGCGGGTTTCGCCGCTCAAATGTTCGCGCAAGAGTCCGAGAAACCTGGGTTCGACGGCGAGACGCAGTCGATGGAAACGATTGTGCAGCCGGGCCTGCTCGATGTGCTGCGCGACCGTCCTCGCAAACTTCTCGCGATCCTTCGGGTCGAGTTCGGTCGAGCGGGGTGCGGGGTTGGTGAGGTCTTCGATTTCCTGAAGGTCGAGCTTGAGGCCGTGCGTTTCGAAGATCCGGGCGCGGCAGCCATCGGCGGCGAGAACCCAGGTGATTGTAGTCATGGCGTTTCCTCCTGTTGCCCGAGCCCAGAGCGCAGGCACCCGACATTTTCACTCAAATCGCAGCGCATGAGGCTCTGATCGCATGGACATTTATATGCGCTTTCAATTAAGCCGATACCGAGTTTTGCTCGTATTCCCGATGCAATCAAATGACGGTTTAAAGCCGCGAAAAAAGCTTGCATTTTTCGCGGGAAAAACTACCTTTGATTTTACAAAAGCATCGCAAGCCAGGCAAAGGAGACCCATGCCGGCCACACGGATGATGATCGCGCGGCGGGCCGGCGTCAGTGTCGCGACGGTCGATCGCGTGCTGCGCGACGATCAGGCCGTGCGGCCCGAAACCGCGCAGCGCGTGCACGTGGCGCTCGCGGGCCTGCGCGACGAACGCGCGAGCCGCGGACGGCCCGCCAAGCCGAGCACGTTTCGCGTCGCCTTCGTGCTGCCTCAGGTCAACTCACGCTTTCTCGATCACGTCGAACGCGATATCGCGCTGTCCGCGAGCTTCTTTCGCGAGCATCGCATCACGCCTTCGTTCTACCGCTGCGACTTCGCGAGCCAGCGCGACACCGCCGTCTTCACTGAAGAAGCGCTCGACTACGACGCGCTCGTGCTCGCGCCGCTCGATTACCCGTGGGTCGAGCGGCTCATCGCGAGCCTGAGCGAAGCGGACGTGCCGGTCGTTACCGTCTTTTCCGATCTGCCGGGCAGCAGCCGCGCCGCGTATGTCGGCGTCGATAACCGCATTGCCGGGCGCACTGCGGGTCTTTTGATGGGCCGCTTTCTCGGAAGCCGCATCGGGACGGTTGCAGTCGTGTCGGGGTCATCGCGGTTGCACGATCAGCTCGAACGGCGCACCGGTTTTTCGCAAGTGCTCGAAGAAGACTTCCGCAATCTACGCTGGATCGCCGAGCCGGACTTCGCAGAAGACAGTGACGGCGCTGGCCTGGCGATACAGGGCCTCCTCGCGCGCCACGTCGATCTCGCGGGCGTCTATGCGACGGGCGGCGGCATTCCGG
This sequence comes from Caballeronia humi, assembly GCF_001544475.1. Taxonomy (GTDB): domain Bacteria; phylum Pseudomonadota; class Gammaproteobacteria; order Burkholderiales; family Burkholderiaceae; genus Caballeronia; species Caballeronia humi. Next base: position 159,071 of record NZ_FCNW02000002.1, read on the forward strand.
GCATCGCGTCGGCGCTCATCGAATCGGGCGACAAGGCGCGCGTCGTCGTGATCGGCCACGGACTGTCGCCGGAGACGCGCGCGCAACTGGGCGAGCGCGCGATCGACGTGATCCTCGATCAGGACGTGCGCGGCATCGTCCATTGGGCGGGGCTCGCGGCCGTCAACTTTCTGAACGACGTGCGCGGCGCGCTAGCGATCCCGACGCCGGAAACCCGTATTTATCTTCGTGAGAATGCGCATGCCTAATGATCGCGAAATGGCCCGCGTCATGCGGACCGGCGGCTAGCCCGCGAGAGCCGAAGCACGGTGCCCGGCGCATGGGTGTCGACCGTCATCAGGATGGAGACCGGATGCAACAAGGAGAAGACACATGTTACGGCTTACACCACGCAGGATGGCCGCGGCGCTGGCGTTGTCGCTAGGGCTTTGCATGGCGACGGGCGCACACGCGCAGGGCAAGCAGTTGACGCTCTGCTGGGCGGCATGGGACCCGGCCAACGCGCTCGTCGAATTATCGAAGGACTTTACGGCGAAGAGCGGCATACAAATGAAGTTCGAGTTCGTGCCGTGGACGAGTTACGCGGACCGCTTTCTCAACGAACTAAATTCGAAGGGCAAGCTGTGTGACCTGATCATCGGCGACAGCCAGTGGATCGGCGGGGCGGCGGTCAACGGCCACTACGTCAAGCTCAACGACTTCTTCGCAAAGAACAAGATATCGATGAACGACTTCATGCCGGCGACCGTCGTCGGCTATGCGGAGTGGCCGAAGAACACACCGAACTACTGGGCCTTGCCTGCAATGGCCGATGCGGTCGGCTGGACTTATCGCAAGGACTGGTTCGCGCGGCCTGAACTGCGCGCCGAGTTCAAGCAGAAGTACAAGCGCGAACTCGAACCGCCGCAAACATGGGACGAACTCAAGCAGACCGCCGAGTTCTTCCAGGGCCGCAAGATCGACGGCAAGACGGTGTATGGCGCGTATATCTTCACCGAGCGCGGCTCCGAAGGCATCACGATGGGCGTGACCAACGCGCTCTACAGCTTCGGCTTCGAGTACCAGGACCCGAAGAAGCCGTATCACCTGGAAGGCTTCGTCAACTCGCCCGATGCGATCCGCGGGCTTGAGTTTTACAAGTCGCTCTACAAGTGCTGCACGGCGCCGGGCATGACCAACGCATACATGCAGGAAGGGCTCGATGCGTTCAAGTCCGGCCAGGTCGCGATGCAGATGAACTGGTTCGCGTTTTTCCCTGGGCTGTACAAGGACCCGAACGTCGGCGGCGACAAGATTGGCTTCTTCGTCAATCCGCGTGAAAAGAAGCAGTTCACGCAGCTGGGCGGGCAGGGGATCTCGGTCGTGTCGTACTCGGATCACAAGGACGATGCGCTCGAATACATTAAGTGGTTCGCGCAGGCGGACGTTCAGAAGAAATGGTGGCAACTGGGCGGGTATTCGGCGGCGAAGTCGGTGGTGCAAGACCCGAGCTTCCCGGGTAGCGCGCCGTTTGCGCCGGCTTTCCTGAAGTCGATGGAGATCGTGAAGGACTTCTGGGCCGAGCCTACTTATGCCGAGTTGCTGCTGGATATGCAGAAGCGGGTGCATGACTACGTCGTCGCGGATAAGGGGACGGCCAAGGAAGCACTCGATCTGCTGGTGAAGGACTGGAACAAGGTGTTCAAGAGCGCAGGGAAGAACTGAGGTTCGATGATGAGGTGGCCGCGCTTGTCGGGCGGCCTCCTCGTCGATGGAGACACCCAATGCAAGCAGACAGGCCATTCGCATCGCAAGAGCAAAAGGAAGTGCAGTCAGCGCAGGCATTACGCGCAGCCAGCAAACTGCGCGGCCTGTCCGACCGCACGATCGCATGGCTCTTCATTCTTCCGACGATCCTCCTGCTCCTCGCGATCAACATCTTTCCGCTGATCTGGGCGCTGCGGCTGTCGTTCACGAACTTCAAGTCGAATATGCCGAGCGTGGCGGCGCGCTTCGTCGGCATCGACAATTACGTCGATATTCTCACCGACGAGGACGTCTGGTACGCGATGCAGGTCACCGCGCGCTTCGTATTCTGGTCGGTGGGGCTCGAAGTGCTGCTCGGCTTCGGGCTCGCGCTTTTGATCAACCGGCAGTTTCGCGGCCATAGTTTCTGGACGACGCTGATTCTCCTGCCGATGATGCTGTCGCCTGCGGTGGTCGGCAACTTCTGGACATTTCTCCTTCAGCCGCAGACAGGCCTCTTCAACGACATCGTCAGCTTCTTCACCGGCATCGCGCCCGGCTCGTTCCAGATGATCGGCGACGTGAAGCTCGCGCCGTGGACCATCGTGATGGTCGACGTATGGATGTGGACGCCCTACGTGATGCTGATTTGCCTCGCGGGCCTGCGCTCGATTCCCGACTATATCTACGAAGCCGCCGAAGTGGATCGCGCGAGCCCGTGGCGCCAGTTCTGGTCGATCACGCTGCCGATGACGCTGCCGTTCCTCATGCTCGCGGTCCTCTTTCGCGGCATCGAAAACTTCAAGATGTTCGACATGGTGAATCTGCTGACTTCGGGCGGGCCCGGCTCGGTGACGGAGACGGTATCGATCACGCTCAAGCGCGCTGCGTTCGAAAAGTGGCAGACGGGTTATTCGTCCGCGCTCGCGATCATACTTTTCGTGACCGTGTTCGGCGCGGCGAATATCTATATCAAGGCCCTCAACCGGATCAAACAGCGATGAGACCGTCAGGCACCGCACATTCAGTCGTCGCGGCATCGGCGGCCGGCAAGCGCTTCGCGGCGTTCGTCGTGATCGCGTATGCGCTGGTCACGACGCTGCCTATCGCGTGGATTTTCATGACGAGCTTCAAGTCGCAGGAGGACGCGATCGCGTATCCGCCGGTCGTCGTGTTTCATCCGACGCTCGAAGGGTACGTGAGCCTCTTCACGATCCGCTCGCGGCAGACGCCCGAGTTCATCGCGAGCCTGCCGCCCGCCACGACGTGGTACGAGCGCGACGTGCGCAAGCGCAACATGGTGATCGCGGGGCCGTCGAAGGTGTTGCCGCGCTTCATGAACTCGCTCGTGATCGGCTTTGGCTCGACGTTTCTCGCCGTGTTCCTCGGCACGCTCGCCGCGTATGCGTTCTCGCGCTTCAGGGTGCCGCTCGCGGACGACTTGCTGTTCTTCATCCTCGCGACGCGCATGATGCCGCCGATCGCCGTCGCGATCCCGATCTACCTCATGTATCGCGCGCTGGGCCTGAGCGATAGTTACGTCGGCATGATTGTGCTTTATACGGCGGTGAACGTGTCGCTTGCGGTGTGGTTGCTCAAGGGATTCATGGACGAGATACCGCGCGAGTACGAAGAAGCCGCGCTCGTCGACGGCTATACACGCCTGCATGCATTCGTGAAAGTGGTGCTGCCGCAGGCGGTCACCGGCATCGCCGCGACGGCGATCTTCTGCCTGATCTTCGCCTGGAACGAATATGCGTTCGCGTCGCTGCTCACGAGCGGCGACGCGCAGACGATGCCGCCGTTCATCCCTTTCATCATCGGCGAAGGCGGGCAGGACTGGCCGGCGGTCGCGGCCGCGACGACGCTCTTCGTGCTGCCGATCCTCTTTTTCACCGTCGTGCTGCGCAAGCATCTTCTGCGCGGCATCACTTTTGGAGCGGTGCGCAAATGAGACATATGCTAAGTCGCGGGCCGGGTGAAGCGGTATCGACGGTCATCATCGGCGCGGGGATCGCGATGCTCGTGCAACCGTTTTCGCTCACGCTCTATACGTGGTCGTTCCCGGTGATTCTTGCGGGCGCCTTCGCGTTTCTCGTCACCAGCCATTTTCCGGACTGACCATGTCGACGATCGTTCTCGTCAACCTTCAGAAACGCTTCGGCGATTTCACCGCGGTGCGCGGCACGGATCTCACGGTCGGCGCGGGGCGTTTCGTCGTGCTGCTCGGACCGTCGGGCTGCGGCAAGACCACGACGCTGCGCATGATCGCCGGGCTCGAACTGCCGACCTCGGGCCAGATCCTGATCGATGGCGAGGACGTCACCGCATTGCGCGCGCGTCAACGCGACATCGCATTCGTTTTCCAGATGTTCGCGCTCTATCCTCACATGACGGTGCGCAACAACATCGCGTTCCCCCTTAAGAACGAGCACGTGCCGCGCCACGAGATCGCGTCGCGCGTGGATGCGGCCGCGCGCATGCTGCGCATCGAAGAGTTGCTCGATCGCAAAACGGGTGGCCTTTCCGGCGGCGATCGCCAGCGCGTGGCGCTCGGCCGCGCGATCGTGCGCCAGCCGAAGGCGTTCCTGATGGACGAACCGCTCGGCACGCTCGATGCCGATTTCCGCGAACTGATGTGCCTCGAATTGCGCAAGCTGCACAACGCGCTCTCCGCGACGACGGTCTATGTGACGCACGATCAGAGCGAAGCAATGGCGATGGCGGACGACCTCGTCGTGATGAACCAGGGCGAGGTGCTGCAATCAGGCCCGCCGCACGAGATCTATCACTATCCGGCGACGGTGTTCGTCGGCAACTTCATCGGCAGTCCGCCGATGAACTTCCTGCCGGTCGAGGGCGCTGTGCACGCGGGCGATGAAACCGTGCGCCTGCATGACGCAGCGGTATCGATACCGCGATGCGATGCCACGGCCGAGCGCGTGCTGCTCGGCATCCGGCCGGAGCATGTCGTGATCGACGAACACGGCCCGCTGCGCGGCAAGGTGATCGCTGATGAGTATCTCGGTTCGCATCAGGTGCTCATCATCGAGACGGCCGTGGGCACGCTCAGGGCGCGCACGAGCAAGGATGCGCGGCTTGCGGCGGGGTCACCGGTGGGACTGTCGTTTCGCCGCGATCGCACGCTGCTCTACGATGCCGCGAGCGGGCGCCTTCTTCCAGGAGCCGCGCATGGCTGAGATCCAGTTGCGCAACGTGACGAAGCGCTTCGGCTCGATCGTCGCCGTCGACGATCTCTCGCTCGACGTGCAGGACGGTGAGTTCGTCGTCATCCTGGGCCCAAGCGGCGCAGGCAAGACGACGACGCTGCGCCTCATCGCCGGCCTCGAAGGCCCCGACGCCGGCGACGTGCTGATCGACGGCGAACTCGCGACGCACGTGCATCCGTCGGAGCGCGACGTCGCGTTCATCTTCCAGCAGTATTCGCTGTATCCGCACCTGAGCGTCTTCGACAATCTCGCATTTCCGTTGCGCTCGCCGCGCCGGCGCAGCAGCGAGAACGAGGTGCGCGCGCGCGTCGAAAAAGTCGCCGCGATGCTGCACATGGAAACGAAGCTCGCGAACATGGCGACGCATCTTTCGGGCGGCGAGATGCAGCGCGTCGCGATCGGCCGCGCGCTCGTGCGCGAGCCGCGCGTGTTCCTGATGGACGAGCCGCTCTCATCGCTCGATGCGAAGCTCCGCGAGGAACTGCGCATCGAACTGAAGCGCCTGCACCGGACGATCGGCGCGACCATCGTCTACGTCACGCACGATCAGGTGGAAGCGACCACGCTCGCAGACCGCATCGGTATCCTCGAACATGGGCGCCTCGTGCAGATCGGCACGCCGCGCGAAGTCTATGGCGACCCGTCGTGTCTCTCGGCGGCGCGGCGCCTCGGCTCGCCTCCGATCAACCTGCTGCCGCGCGCGTTCTTCGAGACGGCCGCCATTCCCGACGATACGTCGGTCGTCGCGATCCGTCCGGAAGACATCGTGCTCGACGCGCCCGATATGAAGAGCGCGCTGGAACTGAAGGTGCTCGAATACTCGCCGCTGCGCCATCTGCTGATCCTCGATCGCAACGGAACGCCCGTTGTCGCGACGACGTCGATTGAGCGCAACTTCAGCCCGGGGCAGACGGTCGGCGTGTCACTGCCCGCTCGCAGCCTTTTATATTTCCGCGCGGACGGAAGGAGGATCCGGACATGAACGGCAAGACGGTCATGGCGTGCATCGATGCCGCGCACGCGGCGCTGGTGGCGCACACGGACGAGATCGCGCTGCTCGATCAGCAGATCGGCGACGGCGATCACATCTTCAACCTGCTGCGCGGCATGGAGGCGCTCGTCGCTCTGCGCGCGCAGATCGAATCCGCCGCGTTCGGGCCTGCCCTTGACCTCGGCGCGATGAAAATACTCTCAACGGTGGGCGGATCGTCTGGGCCGTTGTTCTTTTCGCTGCTCAACGGCATGGCGAAGGCGGCGGCCAGCAACACGATGGACGTCGCGGGGTTCGCGGCCATCTTCGCGGCCGGTGTCGATGCGGTCGGACAGCGCGGCAAAACAGGCCGCGGCAGCAAGACGATGATGGATGTGCTGATCCCTGTCGCGCAACGCTTCGCGGAGATGGCGGCGGCGGGCGCATCGGCGGCGGAAGTGCGTGATGCGTTGCCGCAGATCGCGGAGGCTTCGATGCTCGCCACGCGCGACATGCTCGCGACCAAGGGCCGCGCATCGTTTCTCGGCGAGCGCTCGCGCGGTCACATCGACCCCGGCGCGCGTTCGAGCCAGCTCATGATCGCCGCGTCGTGCGCGCGGCTCGGTCAAACCCTCTGAAGCAAGGAGCCAGGACCATGAAGAAGTTCATCAACCACGTCGACGACTTTCTGTCGGAAAGCCTAGCCGGTTTCGCCGCCGCGCATGCCGATCTCGTCGTGCTCAACGACGAGCCGGTGTACGTGCGGCGCCGTGAGTTGAAGCCAGCCAAGGTCGCGCTGATCTCGGGCGGTGGCTCGGGGCACGAGCCTTTGCATAGCGGCTTCGTCGGTTACGGCATGCTCGATGCCGCGTGTCCCGGCCAGGTTTTCACGTCGCCGACGCCCGACCAGATGATGGCGGCGGCGAAGGCCGTGGATACGGGCGCGGGCGTGCTCTTCATCGTGAAGAACTATTCCGGCGACGTGATGAACTTCGAGATGGCCTCCGAGATGTGCGAGGTCGAGAACGCGATGGTGCTCATCAACGACGACGTCGCCGTCGAGAATTCGAGCTATACGACGGGACGGCGCGGCGTCGCGGGGACGGTGATCGTGGAGAAGCTGGTCGGCAGCATGGCCGAGAGCGGCGCTACGCTTGCGCAATGCAAGACGTTCGGCGATCGCATCAACAAGCGCACGGCGTCGATGGGCGTGGCGTTCACGAGTTGCACGGTGCCTGCGGCGGGAACGCGCACGTTCAAGATCGGTGATGATGAAATCGAGGTGGGCGTCGGCATTCATGGCGAGCCGGGACGCAGGCGCGCGCCGATGGCTTCCGCCGATGCGATCGCGGGCGAGTTGCTGACGGCGATCGTCGATGATCTGAAGCCGGCGGAAGGTGCCCAGTTGCTCGTGCTCGTGAATGGGTTGGGCGGCACGCCGTTAGGCGAGCTTTACCTGCTGTTCAATTCGACGCGGCTTTGGCTGCAGCAACGCGATTTGCATATCGCGCGGGCGCAGGTCGGGTCGTTGACGACGTCGCTCGAAATGGCGGGGGCTTCGATCACGCTCTGCGTTCTCGATGACGAGATGACGACGCATTGGGATAGCCCCGTGCATACGCCGGGGATGCGCTGGGGAATGTAGCGGCTTACGTATCGCTCCAGATACGCAAGAGGTTGTGATAGCACCCGACGAGACTGCGCCGCGCGGCATCGTCCGCGTTTTGCGCGTTCAGGCGCTGGATTGCTGTATCCATATCGAAGAGCAGCGTGCGGCGCATGTCGTCGCGCACGAGGCTCTGCACCCAGAAGAAGCTCGCCACGCGCGCCCCGCGCGTCACGGGCCGCACCTGATGCAAACTTGTCGCCGGATAGACGAGCGCATGTCCCGCGGGCAGCTTCACTTCCTGCACGCCGTAGGTATCCTCGATCACGAGTTCGCCGCCGTCGTACTCGTCGGGCTCGGAAAGAAACAGCGTGATCGACACATCGGTGCGCACGCGCGCGCCGTGTCCCGGCACGATGCGGATCGCGCCGTCGACGTGACTGCCGAAATGCATCCCGCCTTCGTAACGATTGAAGAGCGGCGGATACACGCGGTTCGGCAGCACGGCGCTGATGAAAAGCGGATGCCGCTCCAGCGCGCCGAGTATCACGTCGCCCATTTCGCGCGCGATCGGCGAGCCTTCCGCGATCTGCTGGTTGCGCTTGACAGGCGCGCCCTGATAGCCGGCGGTCGCGCGGCCGTCGACCCAGGAGTCGGTGGCGGCGTCGAGCCGGGCGCGCATCGCGGCGGCATCGGCGGGAGTGAGGACGTCGGGGATCGAGAGAATCATCGCGGGTGGGTTCCTGCATTTCCTGCGTTGCCGCGCGTGGCCCACGAGAGCCGGCGCGCGGGCTTCCAATGCTACGAAGCTGCGTTTCAGAAGAAGCGGTAGTTCAGCGTCGCGAGGAAAGTCCGGCCGAGGCCAGGCACCGCGCGACCGCCATCGGACGGAATCAGCGCATCGTAATACTTCTTGTCCGTCATGTTCAGGACGTTGAACTGGATGTCGTACTTCTTCTGATGATACGCGGCCATCGCGTCCCAGCGCGTGTACCCGCCGACCGACACGTAGTTCGTGTTCGCCGCATAGCGCGATGACGTGTACACCGGCCCGCCGCCGATCTCCCACTGCGGCGTGAACGCGTAGGTCGTCCACAGCGTGAGCATGTTGCGCGGGGTGTTCGCGAGCGTATGGCCTGTGGTGCCGTCGGCGGCCTTCAGCACGACGCCGTTCATGTACGTGTAGCCGCCGAACACCTGCCACTTGTTCGTGATGTGACCCGCCACACCGAGCTGATAGCCGCGCACGCGCACGTCGCCGTCGAGCGTGTATTCGCCGGTCGAGGTCTGCGTACGGGCGTTGTCCTTCTCGATGTTGAAGAGCGACTGCGTGATCGACAATCCGCCGCCGAGCAAATCCCACTTCGCACCGACTTCATACGAGCGGTTCGTCTCCGGCGAGATGTTCTGCGTGGTGTTCGTAAGCGTCAGCGCTTCGAGCGACGGGTTGAACGACGTGCCGTACGACACGTAGTACGACTGTGTCTCGGTCGGCTGGAAGATGATGCCGCCGCGCACGCTCGTGTAGAAGTTGGTCTGCGTGGCGTAGGAGGGCGCGTTGATGGAATTGTGGATCGACGCCTCGAAGCGGTCCCAGCGCACGCCGCCGACGATTTTCCAGTAATCGCCGAGCGAGATCGTATCGTTCGCATAGATGCCGATGCCGTTCGCGCTCGATTCGGCGAGATTGGTCGCGAGTTCGCGCACGTTCGACGGCCGGTTGTTGTACGGCGGATTGAGCAAGGGCACGATCGCGATCGTATTCGACGGCAGGCCGGGCGCGGTCGCCGTAAAGGTCTGGTTGCTGTACGTCTCGTGACTCAGGTCGACGCCCGCGACCACTTCGTGCTTGACGAAACCGGTGGCGAACTTCGCCTGCACGTCGGTCGTGTTGTAGACCGAGTGATCGTTGATGTTGCGGTCCTTGCCTTGCAGGCGCACGTAGAGGCTTTGCAGCGGCAGCGTCGTGTAGTTGCCGTTGGTGAGCGCCGTCGACGTGCCGAGCGGACCTGTCAGCACGGCTGCCGGGTTGGTCGCGCGCGCCTCGGTGCTGTAGTGGCTGAACTGCGTTTCGTTGCGCAGCGTGACGTTCTCGTTCACGCGATGCACGATGCGCGCGGAGAGCGTCTGCACGTCCTGGATCGTGCGGTCGTCGGTGAAGCCGTAGAAGGTCTTGCGATCGACCGGCGCCGGATGGCCGTTGAGCGGCGGCACGCCGTAGTCGGGCTGGTCGCGGTTGTGCTGGATCAGCGCGGAGAGTGTGATTTCCGTGGGCGTCCCGATGCCGAACTTCACCTGCGGCGCGATGCCGAAGTCCTTGCTTTTCATCACGTCGCGCGTCGAGCCGAGGTCCTGGCCGAACGCGTTGATGCGAAACGCGGCGGTGTCGGTGATCGGCTGGTCGAGGTCGACCGTCGTGCGGTAGCGGTCGTGCGTGCCCGCCATCACCGAGACGTCGGCGCGCTTCTTGAGCGTCGGCTGCTTGCTGACCTGGTTGATGACGCCGCCCGTCGAGCCGCGCCCGAAGTACAGCGACGACGGGCCGTACAGCACGTCGATCGAATCGAGGTTGAAGGTGTCGCGATAGTACTGGCCGCGGTCGCGGAAACCGTCGAGGTAGATGTCGGTGCGGGCCGTGAAGCCGCGCAGGTTGATGTTGTTGCCGATCTGGCCGCCTTCAGCCGCGCCGATCGTAATGCCGGGGACGTTGCGCAATGCGTCGGAGAAAGACGTCGCCGCTTGCGACTGCATGACTGATTTGGGCACCACGACAACCGCCTGCGGGATGTCGCGCAACGCGGTCGGCACCTTTGCGCCGACGCTCGATGTTTCCGGCTGGAAGTCGCTGCTCGTATCGGCTTGACCCGTCACGCGCACGGCGGGCAGCGTCGTGCCTTCGGCGGGAGAAATGTCGGCGGGAGTGGCTTGCGAAGTGGCTTGCGGTGCGGTCTGCGCGTAGAGCGGCGCGGCGATGGGTGCAGCGATGATCGTCATCAATGCCGCGGCAAGCGGCGTCTTCCTCAACATGTGAATCCCCGATCCTGTGATTTTTGCAGGCGAGAGAAGTCGTCGCTAGATGCAATGAAAATTCCAGACAACAACGTTTCTCGATAGTTAATGCGAATCACTATCATTACACGGGTGGAAATTATTTGCAAGAATGTGTAATAAAGCAGGAGATTTGGTGAGATTTTGCGAGAAGCGTGAATTATTACACCATGCTTTCAGGTGTGGTACGCTCACGTCTGTCTTTGGGGAGTAGCCGGCTTCCGTTTAACGGAAGCGCTCATGTCAACACACTCGGTCACCTCGACCGTGGCATGAGCAGCCATCAGCGCTTTAAGGTTGGCAAGACCATCGACATGTCAGCGCGACCCGGCCGGGCGTGCGGCATGTCGTTCGTCATGCCCGGCCAGAACGCTACTTCATGAATATCGCTTCCACGCTTTTGCTCGCCGTCGCCATGTCGACGGATGCCTTCGCCGCCGCCGTTGGAAAGGGCGCGGCCCTCCATCGTCCGCATCTGCGCGAGGCGCTCAGAACCGGGCTCATTTTCGGGATCATCGAGGCGTCGACGCCGCTCGTCGGCTGGGCGCTCGGCCGTGCGGCCGCGCCTTACGTCGAATCGTGGGATCACTGGATCGCGTTCGGCCTGCTCACGCTGCTCGGCTTGCGGATGATCCGCTCGGGCTTTGGCACGCCCGAGCCGGAGACGCAAAAGCCGGAACGCCATTCGCTGTGGCTGCTCGCGCTGACCGGTTTCGCCACGAGTCTCGATGCGATGGCGGTCGGCGCGGGGCTCGCCTTCATCGACGTGAACATTCTTTCGACCGCCGCGACCATCGGCCTCGCGACGATGGTGATGGTGACGCTGGGCGTGATGGTCGGGCGGTTTTTGGGCGCGGTGGCGGGACAGCGCGCGGAGATCGGCGGCGGGGTGATTCTGATCGTGATCGGCTCGGTGATACTGGCCGAGCATCTGGGGTTCATGCGATAGAAGCTCAACTACGCGGCGTCATCGCGACCGAATCGGCGCGCGGTTCATCATCGCGTGGGGCCGCCCGCCGCCCGTTCGCTTTCACGCGCTCCTTCATCCCCGTGCCGCCCGACTTGCGCCTCGCCGCGTGCCGTTCGATCACGCGCTGCAGCAGGCAAAACGCACATAAAAGCGCCCCGATCACGATGCGTGTCCACCACGAGCTGAGCGTGCCGTCGAAGGTGATGAGTGTCTGGATCGTCCCGAGGATGCCGACGCCGAACACCGATCCGATCACGTACCCCACACCGCCCGTCAGCAACGTCCCGCCGATCACGGTCGCGGCGATCGCATCGAGTTCCATGCCTTGTCCCTGCAAGCCGTAGCCCGAGAGCACGTACAACGTGAACACGAGCCCGCCCAACGCCGAGCAAAACCCCGAAAGCGCATACACGCCGACCTTCGTCCGCGCGACCGGCAAACCCATCAGCAACGCGGAACGCTCATTGCCGCCGATCGCGTAGACGTTGCGCCCAAAGCGCGTGAAATGCGCGACGAAGATCGCCACGGCGAGCGTCGCCAGAGCGATCAGCGACCCCGCCGTCAGCGAGCCGCTGCCCACTTGAAGGTGATACCCCGAAATCGCGTGAAAAGCGGGATCGTTGATGGTGATCGATTGCGTCGTGATGAGGAAGCACGCGCCGCGCGCGAGGAACATGCCCGCGAGCGTCACGATGAACGGCTGCAGCCGGAAGAAGTGGATCAGCGCGCCCATTGCGGCGCCGTAGAGCGTGCCCGCCGCGAGCACGAGCGGCACGATCACCCACACCGGCCAGTGAAGGCGCTCGGCGAAAACTGCGGCAAGGATCGTCGTCAGCGCGACGACCGAGCCGACCGACAAATCGATCCCGCCCGACACGATCACGAACGTCATCCCGATCGCGACGATCAGCAGGAACGCGTTATCGACGAGCAGTCCGAGCAGCACCTGCAGCGAGAAAAAGCCGGTGTACATCACCGAGCCGAAGCCGAACAGCACGGCGAACAGCACGACGGTGACGACGATCGGCAGCGTGCGCGGATCGATCAGGCGTTCGAGCAGGTTTCTCATCGGGCGGCCTCGGCGGCGGGCTTCTTGTTGGCGAACGGCAACGCGCGCTTCAACTGCCGCACGAGCACCGTGCGCGCGGTCGCGGACTGGATCACGCTGACCACCAGCACCACGGCTGCCTTCACGACGAGCGTCGCCTCGGGCGGCACGCCGATGGAATACGTCGTGTAGGTGAGCGTCTGGATGATGAGCGCGCCGAGCACCGTGCCCGCAAGGCTGAAGCGCCCGCCGAGCAGCGACGTGCCGCCGAGCGTCACGGCGAGGATCGCGTCGAGTTCGAGCAGGAGGCCCGCGTTGTTGCCATCGGCGCTGCGCACGTTCGAGCTGATCAGGATGCCCGCGAGCGCCGCCGTCAGTCCGGAAAACGTATAGACGCCGAACACGATCGCGCTCGAACGCAGGCCGACCAGACGCGTCGCCACCGGATTCACGCCGATCGCGCGGATGAACAGCCCGAGCGCCGTGCGGTTCATCAGGAGCGCCGTGACCGCGAGCGCGCCCACGGCGACCCACACCGAGCACGGCACGCGCGCCAGATAGCCACCGCCGACGACGAGATAACCCGGTGCGCCGATCGGAATGATCTGACCGCCGGTGAGTAATTGTGCGACGCCGCGTCCGGCGACCATCAGGATCAGCGTCGCGATGATCGGCTGCATGCCGACGAACGCGACCAGCAAGCCGTTCCACATGCCCGCCAGCACGCCGACCGCAAGCGCCGCGACCAGCGCCAGGCCGACGCGCGAAGGATCGTCGGCGAGAATCGTCGCGGCGGCCGCGCCCGCGATCGCGACGACGGCGCCGACCGAAATATCGATGCCGCGGGTCGCGATCACGAGCGTCATGCCAAGCGACACAAGCACGAGCGGCGCGGCGCGATTCAAAATGTCGATCGGCGCACCGAACAGGTGGCCGTCGAGCAGCGTGACGGAAAGAAACGCGGGGTTGTGCGCGAGATCGAGCCCGCACAGCGCGACGAGCGTGAGCAACGGCCACAGAAGCTGATGCTGCAAACCGGTTTTGATCCAGTTCATTCGCTACCTCCCGCGATCAGCCGGTACACCTGATCCTCCGATGCCGCGTTGCCCGCCACTTCCGCGACCTTGCGCCGGTCGCGCAGGACGGCGATCCGGTGGCTCACGCGTACGACTTCGCTCACCTCCGACGAGATGAACAGAATCCCGAGCCCTTTGGCGCAGAGCGCCAGCACGCGGTCCATGATCTCGAATTTCGCGGCGACGTCGATGCCGCGCGTCGGTTCGTCGAGGATCAGCATTTTCGGCTCGGTCGCGAGCCAGCGCGCGAGCAGCACTTTCTGCTGGTTGCCGCCCGACAAAAGCCCGATCGGTTGCTCGGCGTCGCGCGCCTTGATGCCGAGGCGTTCGATGTAATCGTCGGCGATCTGGCGCTGTTTCGCCCGGCCGATGAAGCGCCACACGCCACGCCGCGCCTGCAACGCGAGCACAATGTTCTCGCGTATCGACAGATCCGCGACGATGCCTTCTTTCTTGCGGTCTTCCGGGCAATAACCGACGCCGTGGCGCACCGCATCGCGCGGCGAATGCAGCTTCGCGGGCTTGCCGCCGATCGTCATCGTGCCCGCGTCGGCGCGCTCCGCACCGAAGAGCAGCCGCGCCGTCTCCGTGCGCCCCGAGCCGAGCAGGCCCGCGAGGCCGAGGATCTGGCCGGGCTGCACGTCGATATCGACGGGATTCATCACGCCGCGTCGCCCGACGCCGCGCATCTCCACGAACGGCGGCACCGCGCTTTTCTGCGCGGGCGGCTCGGACGCGGCGCGCTTCAGACGTTCCGTCATCCGCTCATGGCCGACCATTTTCGAGACGAGTAGTTCGACCGGCAAATCCTTCGCCAGATATTCGCCTTCGCGTTCGCCGTTGCGCATCACGGTGATGCGATCGGAGATGGCGTAGGTCTGCTCCAGAAAATGCGTGACGAACAGGATTCCGATGCCTGATTGCTTCAACTTGCGCAACACGTCAAAGAGACGCGTGACCTCGCCGTCGTCAAGGCTCGAAGTGGGTTCGTCGAGAATCAGAACGCGCGCATCGACCGACAGCGCCCGCGCGATCGCCACCATCTGCTGCACGGCGATCGGATAGGTATCGAGCGATTTCGTCACGTCGAGCGACACGTTGAGGCGCGCGAGCGCATCCGCCGCGCGCTCGTGAATCAGGTTCCAGTCGATTGCGCCGCGCCGCTTCGGTTGCCGCCCCGCGAACACATTCTCCGCCACCGACAAATTCGGACACAAATTCACTTCCTGATACAACGTGCGGATGCCGGCGGCTTCCGCCTCGAGCGGCGTCGAGAAGGCGACGCGCTCGCCGCCGAGCAGGATTTCGCCGGCGTCGGGCGCGTGGACGCCGGTCAGCACGTTGATGAGCGTCGATTTGCCGGCGCCGTTTTGCCCCATCAGCGTGTGGATTTCGCCGGGGTAAAGCCGGAAATCGACCTGCCGAAGCGCCTTGACGCCCGGAAAAGTCTTATCCAGGCCGATGGTTTCGAGAATCGGGGCAGCGGTCATGTTCCTCCAGCAAGTCGAGTGCGGGCAAAGGCGCTTCGCTCAGTACTTGCGGGTCGGCATGACTTCGGCGGCGACGCTCATCGGGAACACGGTTTCCTCGGTCACGATGCGCTTCGGCAACTGCTTGCCCGCGACCACGTCCTTGACCGCCGTCATCAGTTGCGGGCCGAGCAGCGGGCTGCATTCCACGTCGACGTTGATCTTGCCCGCGACCATCGCCTGGAAGCCGCCCTTGGTGGCATCGAACGAGACGACGCTCACGTCCTTGCCCGGCTTCCAGCCCGCTTCCTCCATCGCCTGGATCGCGCCGAGCGCCATGTCGTCGTTGTGCGCGTAGACCACGTTGATCTTCTTGCCGTAGGTCTTCACGAACGCTTCCATCACCTGCTTGCCGCCCGCGAGCGTGAAATCGCCGCTTTGCGACGCGATCACCTTGAACTTGGGATCGTTCTTGATGACTTCGAGCAGGCCCGCGCGCCGGTCGTTCGCGGGCGCCGAGCCGACCGTGCCCTGCAATTCCGCAATGTTGATCGGGCCGGGTTCGTTCTTGTAGCGTTCTTCGAGCCATTTGCCCGCGCGGCGGCCTTCTTCGAGGAAATCGGAGCCGATCATCGTCACGTAGAGCGACTTGTCCTTCACGTCGATGTTGCGGTCGGTCAGGATCACCGGGATCTTTGCGTTCTTCGCTTCGAGCAGCACCGGTTCCCAGCCCGATTCGACGACCGGCGAGAACGCGATCACATCGACTTTCTGCGCGATATACGAGCGGATCGCCTTGATCTGGTTTTCCTGCTTCTGCTGGGCGTCGGAGAATTTCAGGTTGATGCCGGCCTCGGTGGCGGCGCTTTTGACGGACACGGTGTTGGCCGTGCGCCAGGCGCTTTCCGCGCCGACCTGCGCAAAGCCGAGCGTGATTTTCTTGTCCTCGGCGTGGGCGAGCGGGCCGAATGTCAGGGCGAACGCGGAACCGACCAGCGCGGCGAGCGCGTCGCGTCGTGAAAGTGTCATGGCTGTCTCCGTTGTGTTGTCGGTACCGCCGCGATTAAGGGGTCGCGGTCGTCAAGGCTCGTACCAATCCGGAGATTAGCTCCGCCACGCATGACGGTCCAATCCTTTAAATCGCTGTGCCGATACCGTTTTTGATATGGCGGCGGCGCCTCCAAATGAGCACAGCCGGGCGGACCCGGCTGTTTTGTAGATCGCGTCAGTTCGACAGCGAGAGATAAGGCGAAACGAGCGGATTCGGCGGGAATGGCGAGAGGCCCGACTGCTTCGTGAAGCTGTATCGGAAATACACGGCCGCCAGCCACTCGCGATACTGATAGGCGTTGCCGAAGGCCGCCGTCGCGCCGAATGCGAGCTGCGGCGCGAGCTGGTACTCGCCCGTCGCGTTGAGCGAGTACGACACGCCGGTCTTGCTCTGCGACGGATAGACCGCGCCGGCATCGGGCGTGAGGCCGCTTTGTGCCGCCGCGGCCTGATAGCCGCCGTTGGTCGGGAAGTAGTTCGACGCGTCCTGCCGGTAATGCTGCACGCCGATCGACGCCTTCAGGTCATACGTGAAGAGCCCCGAGCGTCCCATGTACTCGACCGGGAAGTTGAGAATCACGTACTGCTGCGGGCTGAAGTAGCCGCCCTGACCATACGTGAAATACGACAGGTTCTTGTTGTAGTGCATCAGCGTGGTGTTCGCGCCGACTGTCAACGTCTGGTCGGCGTCCTTGATGACGCGCGTGTAGATGCCGCCGCCGCCCTTCACCGCGTTGTTGCTCGCGACATTGTTGCCTTCGAGGTACTGGAACGCCGCATTCACGTAGATGCCGCTCGTGCCGTCGTCCCAGCCGAGGTCGGCGCGCGCGCCGTTCGACGTCACGCCGCCCCATTCGAGGCCCGCGCCCTGGTCGCGCGTGCCGGCGTAGGAGAGCAGGCTGTCGGTGACGGCGCGCCGCGCGACTGCTACGGAATACGACACCTTGTCGGTGATCGCGTTCTGATACTGCACCCCGCCGACGACCGTCGTTTCGCGGAAGCCGAGCGGCGTCGAGCCGACATCGCCCTTGATGTTGCGGTTCTCGTAGCCGAGCGACAGACCGACGCCGGTCGCCGTCTGCGAGCCGTAGGTGTTGGTGAGCCCGGCGGCGTTGGGCACGCCCGTCAGCACGGCCTGGCCCGAACCGAAGCGCGCGAGCGTCTGCTGGTTGGTGGCGGCGGTGCCGGCGTCGAGCGTGACCGGCGTCGCGCGCACGACGATGTGGCCGTTGCCCGCCTTGATGCGGCCTTCGATCGGCGCTTCGATATCGGTCAGGTTCGAGAGGCCGTCCTCGCCGTTGCGGTTGCGGAACACGATCCCGCCCGACACCGTGCTCGCCTGCTCGCGTTCGATCTGGGCGAGTTCATCGGCGACGCTCGACGGCTGGGCGCCAGCGACAGCGGCTTGCGATTGCGTCGGGTTGACCTGCTGCGCGTAGCCTGCAGGCGGTTGCGGGATGTATTGCTGCTGCGCGTAGGCAGGCTGGCGTGCGTAAGGTTGCGGCGCGTATTGCTGCGGCTGCGGCGCATACGGTTGCTGCGCATAAGCCTGCTGCTGCTGCGGATAGGGCGCTTGCGAATAAGTGGGCGGCGCGCCGTATTGGTTCGGCGTCTGCGCCGCGCGCGCCGTCGACGACTGCTTCTTGCCCGTCGAGCGCTTCGAATTCGAGGCGGGCAGCGGCATACCGCCCGCCGCCGGGTTCGCATAGGCGTTCGCTTGCGCATCGCGCGCTGCCTGCGACATCGGCCACGGCGTGCTCACGTACGGGTCCTGCGCGGGATAGGGCGCCGGCGCTTGCTGATACGGCTGGGCCTGCTGCTGCGGATACCCCGGCTGATACGGCTGCGCTTGCTGTTGCTGCGGATAAGCGGGCTGATACTGCTGCGCGTCTTGCCCCGGATACGGCTGCAACGGCGCGGCAGCGGGCGCGCCCGACTGGCCCGAGCCGTACGTATCGGGGCCATAGCCACCGCTCGCTGCCACCGGACGAGGCACGCCGGACGGCGCCCCCGGCGCGCCATAAGGCGCAACATAAGGCGCGCCATAAGGCGCAACATAAGGCGCGACATAAGGCGCGGGCTGGGAAGGCGGCAGGTAGTTCGGCACGGCTTGCGTCGGAGAGGTGGTCGGCTGGAAAGGGGCCGGGAAAGCGGTCGTGGCCGTATCGACGGCCGTCTTGCCTTCGAACGGATTCGTGCCCGGCAGCGGCGTCGTGCCGATGCGCTGCATCGCGGTTTCCCAGCCGCGCGGCACGTTGCCCGGTGCGCCCGCGACCGGTCTTGCAGACGGCGCGAGCGGCGTATTGGCCGCGATGAGCGAGCGCTGCAGATACTGCGCGGCGAGACTGAGCTTGCCCTCCGCGCGATACATCCGGCCGACGGCGGCAAGCACCGCAGGGTCGCCGGGAGCGGTTTGCAGCGCCTGGTTCGCGAGCGTCTCCGCGTATCGAAAATCCTTCGCGCCCGCCGCGGCGGGGATCGCGGCGACTTGCAGGTCGAGATCGTCGGGACGGCGGGTGAGCGCCTGGCGATAGCACCGGAGCGCGCTGGCATCGTCGCCGGCGGAGGTGTAGAGACGCGCGAGCGCCGCCTGTAAATCGGCGTTGTCCGGCATCGCGGCGAGCCACGGCGAGATCACGTCGTAGGCGGCGGCGAGGTCGCCGCGCAGGCGCACGGCATCGGCCTGACGGATCACGATCCCGAGATTCAGGTTGCTGAAGTCGGTGCGCTGCTGCGGCGTGAGTTGCATCGACGCGAGGCGGCGCATCACCGAGCCGAGTTCGGCGTCCTGCCGCGTCGACGAAAGGATGCCCGCGTATTGCAGCAAGAGACCGGCGTCGTTGGGCGCGGCGGCCATCGCGTTGCGCACGAGCGATAGCGCGCGGCCCTGGTCGCCCGCCGCCAGATACCCCGACGCCACCGCGCCGATCAGTTCCGGCGATCCATACGCGACCGGCTCCGCCGCCTGCAATGTGGCGAACGCCTGCTGACGCTGCCCGCTGCGCGCCTGGCGCACGGCGAGATCGGCCTGTTGATGCACCCACAGCCGGTGCTGCAGCGTGGTCATCGCGGCGGTGCGTTGCGCGGCCGGAATCCGTTCAAGCTGCACGAGCCCCGCCGACCAGTCCTGCGTCTCGGCGGACAGCAGCGCGCTCGCGTAGAGCGCGTCGGTCATGTCGGGATGGGCGGCGAGCAGGCCGTCCATCATGCTGCGCGCGTTCGCAACGGCGCCCTGCCGCACGTAGATGCGCGCGAGGTCGAGCCGCAGCCACGGATCGTCGGGATTGTTCAGGAGCGCGTCTTCGAAAAGACTGCGCGCGCTGCCCAGATCGCCGCGCGCTTCCGCCGCGCGCGCCTGCGCCGCTTGCGCCTCGCCGCGCAGCTTGTTGATGCCGCCCGCCTTCGATTGCTGTTCCGCGTTCAACTTGTTCGCGAATTCGAGTGCTTCGTTGCCGCGACCCTGCGCCGCGAGCGCGCCGACGAGTCCGCGGATCGCGTCGGGATTGTCGGCCTGACGGCGCAACGCCATGCGGTACGCGGCTTCCGCGCCGCGCGGGTCGCCGGAAGCGAGCAGCGTCTCGCCGAGCAGCGTTTGCGCGGTGACGTCAGACGGATTCACGGCGATCGCGCGCTCCAGCAGCGCCTTAGCCTTCGCGTTGTCGCCGTTGCTGCGCGCGCCGATCGCCTCGCTCGTGTAGGTCCAGTAGGTCGCGCTGGTGAGCGCGTCCTTCCAGCGTGCGGGATTGCCCGCCCGCGACGCGCGTTCCAGATACGTGCGCGCCTCGGCGAAGCGCTCCTGCTTGAGCGACGCGACGCCCATGCCGCCGAGCGCATCGCCATCGTTCGGGTTCGATGCCAGCACCGACGAAAACTTCGCGCGGGCCGTCACGAGATCGCCGCGATCGAGCGCAGTGAAACCTTCCGCGACGGTGCGTCCGCGCGCATCGACGGCGGCGTCGGCCTGCGAGCGTTCGCGCGCGGCCTTGTCCTGCTGCACCATCGAATCGAAGCGGGCCTTGACGGCGGCGTCGTCCGGTGAGGTTTGCAGGTATGCCTGATAAAGCGGTGCGTCGGAAGCGCGCGCGCCGAGCCACAAGAGGGCCTGCCGCCAGCTTTTCCTGGCTGCTGCGCCGACCGTCGAATCGTTCGACAACTGCGCGAGACGCGCGATGCCGTCGCGGCGGGTCGTATCGCGATAGGTCAGGTGCTGCGCGTAGGCGAGCGTATAGCGCGGATCGTCGGCGTTCTGGCGCGCGAGCTGTTCGAGCCCGCGGCGCGCTTCGTCCCAGCCCTGCGGCGTGGCGGCGAGCGCCTGGTAATACTCGAGCTGGAGCGCGGGCGTGGCGGGCTTGCCTTCGATCGCGCGCTTGTATTCCTGCACCGCTGACGCACTCTGTCCGCTCTGCGCGAGACGCCGCGCGTCGTTCACGGTCTGGTCGCGAGAACTGGTTTCGCCGAGGCGCCGGCCGAGATCGTCGATGCTCGGGTAATTCGGCGCGACTTCCCGCAGACGCGCGAGATATTGCTGCGCGCCGCTGCCGTCCTTGCGGTCGGCGAGGACCATGCCCATGCCGAAGAGCGCGTCGGGCTGTTTCGGATCGATGCGCAGCACTTTCTGCCACGCCTGCTCGGCGAGGTCGCCGCGCTTGTGGGACTGCCAGTACTTGCCCTGGTCGATCAGGACGTTCAGCGGATCGGCCGCCGCTTGCGCGAAGACGATTCCGGGAGCCTGCGCGGCGAACGCCGTCGCGAGGCCGAGTGCAATGGCGCGTTTTTTAGCGCGAATCAGCATGCGCTTCTCCAGCTCGGCACGAGACGGCCGGCATCGTCGAAACGATAGCGGCCGTCGATGAATCCAGTGCCGAACAAGCCCAGCACACGATCGTAGTAAACAGGGTCGCGCCCGGCGCCTTGCGGCGGCGCGTCGAGTGCGGCGAGATGGGTGCGGGCGAGGCCGAGCGCGCGCTCGTCGCCCAATGCCTTGAAGTACGGCGCGAGCGCCGCCCAGTAGCTGAGCGGGCCGTCGCCTGTGGGCGCGCCCGTCGTCGACGCGACGCGCTCCGGCGGCACGCCCGTCTGCGCGATGCTCTGGCGCATACCGCCGAGCGCGGCGAGCCACGGCTTCGCGAGCGGATCGGACGGCGCGGCGAGTCCCGCCCATAGATACACGCGGATCGCGTCGTAGCTGCCGGTGTCGCCGTTTTTAGGATCGACCACGAACTGGCCGTCCTTGTATGCCGCCCAGTCGGGCGCGTAGCCGTGCGGCGACGTCGTTTTGACGAGCTTGTAGGCGTTCTCCGCGATGCGCGCCCACGGGCCGCCGGGTACTTCATGCGCGAGCGCGCGCAGAACGGGCAGCGGCAAATAGCTCGGATTCAGGCGCGTCACGTCGCCAGTTTTGAAGCCAATCGGGCCAGGCAGCAGCATCGGCCCGAGATTCGGCAAATCGACGACTTCCTGCTTCGCGATCTGCGCGGCAAGCGCCTGGCCGAGCTTCGTGTACGCGGAGTCTTTCCAGAGGCGCCCGGCCTGCAACAAATCGTAGGCGATCCACACATCCGAATCCGATGCCGAGTTCGGATCGAGCACGCCATACGAGCCGTCCGGCTTCCGGCCCCATTGCCACGCGGGCAGGCGCATGTTCTGCGCGTCGAACTGATTACCGGCGAGATTCGTGCGCGTCCAGTTGAGCAGGCGGTCGAACGTCGCGCGGTCGTTCGCAACGAGCGCGAAGAACATCGCGTACGACTGGCCTTCCGAGGTCGTCTGCTGCGCGGGCGTCGAATAGTCGATCACGCGGCCGTCCGCCTGCACGAAGCGCTCGACGAACGTGCGATACGCGTTCCAGTCGGCGGGGCACTGGGCGGCGTTCGCTACGTTCGCGGCGCCCGAGGCAAGCAGCACCGCCGATAAGCCGATTCCGATCACATGCCGCATGTCAGTCCCTCAGCCGGCGCGCGGCGATCGCGCGCAACGTGCGGTAGAACAGCGCGGCGATGATCAGCGCCGCGAGCAGCCCGCCGAGCACCAGCAGAACCGGATGCGACGACAGCGCCCAGCGCATGTAATGCATCGGCGAGAGATGGCCGACGTAGTACGCCTCGCCGTTCGACGTCACGTTGACGGTGCGTCCGTGGATTACGGCCATCGCGCCCTGAATGCTCGGCAGCAGGTCGTTGTCGAGGAGCGCCGCGCTGAGATCGGCGTCCGACTGGCCCGCCGCGCTCACGAGCGCCACCGCGCTGCGATCCTTCTTCAGCGGCGATTCGAAGCCAGTAATCAGCGCATCGCCGTTCGAGCTGACGAGCGACAGGTCCGCGCGCGCCGGCGAGCGCTCGACACCATGCTCGCCGTGCCACCAGTCGACGACCTTGTACGCGACGTCGGTCAACTGGAAGGTGCGCGCGTCGCCGTCGCCGGAGAAGGGCATCGACTTGGCCCAGCGTTGCAAGAGCGGCTGGCGTCCCGGCGAGCCGAGGATCAGGAGGTCCTTGTCGGCGAACTGATCGACCTGGTCGGCGAACCCGACCGTGACGCCCGTCGCCGGATAACCCGTCGATGCGCCCATGCGGCCCATTTCGAGCAGATACAAGCTGTAGTCGGCGGAACCGGCCTCGTTCGGCAGGATCACCGCTGTCTGCGACAAATCGGCCATCCGCGTGAACGGGAAGCCGCCGTTCGCGAACGCGGCCAGATCGGGCAGGGCCATGTAGTGCGGGAACCCGGACAGATCGATGGTCGAATTCGGATCGATCGCGCCGACGACGTTGTCCAGCACGCGCCCCGTACATTCACCCGTCTTCGGGATGTCGTAGTAGAAGTGCAGGCGCAACTGGGCGCGCGGCGTGAGCAGCAGCGGCGGCAAATAGATCTGGCGGCGCGCGGCGACGGTTTTGTCCGGCATCACGCGGCTGAAGTACTGGCCGAGATCGAACGTCGATGCCGATACCGCCGGAATCCGCAGCGACTGCACGAAACCGTTGTTCACGCTGATGTTGAGCGACGAGCGGTCCGGCGCCGGGCGCACGGTGTAGCGGTACGCGAGGTCGATCGGCGCGCCCTTCGTCTGCCACATGAAGAGATCGGGCGGCACGCGCAGGTTCACGCGCACGGCGTCGGCGTCGTAGCCGTTGACGGTCAGGTCGCGCGCTTCCGCCAGTTCGCCGAAGCGCACCGGGCGGTCAGTCGGCAGCCAGTTCGGGGCGTCGTAGGGACGGCGCGGCTGGAGATCGGTCAGTTGCGTGATCGTCGCGCTTTCGCCCGACAGCGCGTTCTGCCCCATGCCGAGCGCGCGCGCGGCGGTCTTCAATTCGGAATCGTTGCGGCCGAGCACGAGCAGGAAACGTCCGCGCGCGGGCGCCGGGCGATCGACCACGGCGATCGTCGGCCCCGACACCGCCGGAATCTCGACGCCGGCCGGGCGCGCGTCGGACGTCGCGAAGATGACGGCGTTGCCCGAGAGCGGCGCGTTGTCGATCTGCGCGGGGAACACGGCACCGCGATAGCCCGCGAGCGAGCCGAACCACGACGCGACCGAACCAGCCGCTTCGAGCGCCTGCGTGCTCGGCTTTTGCGCGAACACGAACGGCAGTTCGAGCCGGCGCACGTCGCGGCGGTCGAAGAAGGGCGCGGGCAGCGCGGCGAGATCGGGCTTGCTCGCGAGGAACGCGTAGGTCAGGTCGAGCGAACTCGCGTTGCTGACGGTCGCCCACAGCGACGAACTCGACGGGTCCTCGCACTGCTGCGTGTAGTGCCCGATGAGCTGCACGTTCAGGTGGTTGAATTCGGTGATGAAGCGCGGGTCGATCGATACGTCACGCGCGACGAGCGTGCCCGCCTGATCGCGCGGCACCGGCAGCGTGGCCGCGACTTCGCCGTTGATCAGCACCTTCAGTTGCGAGATGTTCGGCAGCAGCGCCGGCGAGTAGCTGTAGATCAGATGCAGCACGGCGGCGGTCACGACTTCGTCGCCGCGCACCGAGAAGGGCACGCCGTTCTGGCCGTCGGTGCCGCGCAGTTGCAGCGGATCGAGCGCGCCGAGATCGACGAACGACAGCGACTGGCGGCGCCCGCCCGGCACGAGCGTGCCCGGATCGGCGGTGGTCGGCGTGCGCGCGTTGAGCGGCTTCGCCTGATTGCCGGCGAAGGCGGGCACGGGCATCGCCAAAGCAGGCTGGGGAATCGTGTTCGGATTGAGCAGCACGGCCGGGCTCGGCGCCGGCACGGCGCCTACGCCGGTCGCGACATTGACGCCGGCAGCGGGCGCGCTCGCTGCCGTGGCCACTGCGGTCGCCGCTGCGGCCAGGGGTGCTGCGAACGCCGTCTGCAATGCCATGCAGATCGCGATCACGCGCCCGAGGGGCCTTTCGCAAAAACGCGGCGTGCGCTCGCCCCGTACGTTGTTATCCACGCGCAACTTCGACATGCCTTTGCCCATTTTTCAGTCTTTCGTTTTCAGCTTCTTGGTATCGATCGGGCGCTTGCGCATCCACGTCAGAAGGTCGTTGTGAAGATGTTCGAAGAGCCCGGCGATGCCCCGCGTGCCCACCAGCAGCACGTGCGACAGGCCGCGCAGCGGGGTATCCGCGAGACGTCCCTCGGACCAGCCGGTCCAGGCATCGGCGCGCGCGAAGGTCGTCTTGACGAATTCGAATTCCTGCTCGCGCGTGAGCGTCCCGAAGCGCAACCCGACGCGCCCCGGCGCTGTGAAGCCGACCGTCGCGGGGAACGCGTATTCCTCGTCGCCCCGGAAGAGCGACACGGTCACGCGTTCGTGCATCGGCACTTCGATGTCGTTCGGCAGCTTCACGCCGACGCCGCCTTCCGAATAGTCGATCGTCTGGCACGCGAGCGTTCGGCCCGTCGAAAACTTGAGCATCACCGGCATTTCCATGTGCACGCGATGCGTCGTGCGGACCTGGCGCCGTTCGCTCGCCGCCGCGACGCTCGCGCCGAGGATCAGCATGTTGTACACGGTCCAGCAGAGGTTCAGCACGGTGGTCTGCACTTCGCTGCGCACGTCCCAATAGAGCCAGATATGCGCGATGCCCGCGCCGAAGCCGATCAGGTTCAAAAGCAGCAGGAACAAGTACGGACGCGAGATCGACCAGTCGAAATAATCCTTCGCGATCTGGCCGCCCTTCGCCGTCACGTTGAACTTGCCGAGCTTCGGGTTGATGACGGCGAGGAGTGTCGGCGCCGTGATGTACGACGCCAGCACCGATTCATACACTTCGGCCCAGAACGAATGGCGGAACGATCGCTGCATCCGCGAGTTCGTGATGCTCGCGTGCATCATGTGCGGCAGCGCGAAGATCGCGATGGTGCTCGCCGCCGCTTCGATCACGTGCGCGCCGAAGAACAGGAACGACAGCGGCGCGGTCAGAAAAACGAGCCGCGGGATGCCGTAGAAGAAGTGCATCATCGCGTTCAGGTAGCACAGACGCTGGCCGATCTTGAGGCCGCGCCCGGTGAGCGGATTGTCGATGCGGAAAATCTGCGTCATGCCGCGCGCCCAGCGAATTCGCTGGCCGATGTGGCCGGAGAGGCTTTCGGTCGCGAGACCCGCTGCCTGCGGAATAGCGAGATAGGCGGTCGTGTAGCCGAGGCGGTGGAGCTTGAGCGCCGTGTGCGCGTCTTCCGTCACCGTTTCCACCGCGATGCCGCCGATCTCTTCCACCATCGTGCGGCGCAAGAGCGCGCACGAGCCGCAGAAGAACGTCGCGTTCCAGAGGTCGTTGCCGTCCTGCACGAGGCCGTAGAACAGTTCGCCTTCATTCGGAACCTTGCGGAACGTGCCGAGGTTGCGTTCGAACGGATCAGGTGAGAAGAAATGGTGCGGCGTCTGCAGCATCGAGAGCAGCTTGTCGCGCAGGAACCAGCCGAGGCCGATCTGCAGGAACGAGCGCGTCGGGATGTGATCGCAGTCGAAGATCGCGAGGTATTCGCCCTTCGTGATCTTCAGCGCTTCGTTGATGTTGCCGGCCTTCGCGTGGCGATTGTGCGTGCGGATCGTCCAGTTGACGCCGATTTCCTCGCAGAACGCCTTAAATTCGGGACGGCGGCCGTCGTCGAGGACGTGGATCGCGATCTTGTCGGCGGGATAGTCGAGCGCGAGCGCGGCATAGATCGTCGGCTTCACGACCGTCAGCGGCTCGTTGTAAGTGGGGATGAAGACGTCGACGGTCGGCCATTCGTCGCGCGAGGCGGGCAGCGGCATCGGCTTGCGCTTGAGCGGCCAGGCGGTCTGAAAATAGCCGAGCAGCAGGACGAGTGCCGAATACACTTCGGCCGCGACCAGCAAGAGGCCCCAGGCGGCGTCGAGCGGACGCTCCCAGTACGTGGTTTCGGTCAGGCGCCAGAACATGTAGCGGCCCGACGCGACCACCGACAGCATGATCATCACGAGCGTCGCGTACTGGCCCTGCAGGCGACGGAAAAAGAGCGCGAACAGGAAGCAGATGGTCGCGAACGCGAGCTGCTGGCCGAACGCGAGCGGCACCGTCACGACGAAATAGAGCGCGACAACCGCGAACAGCGTCACGAGGATCGTGACCAGGCGGCTCGCCCAGATGCGCGAATCGACGAAGCGTTCGAGCCGAGACGGCGGCCCTTCGCCTGCGTCGGGCGTGGCGTTGCTCGTGCTCATGCGACGTTCCTCGGCGAAACCTGCATCGTGTCGATCGCCGACAGCAGCCAGTCGCCGCACGCGCGCAGATCGGCGGCGGCCTGGGAGAGCGGATCGTAGTGGATCAGCGTCGTGTCGCAGGCGAGCGATTCGCTCACGCCTTCGTCCTGATGGATCACGCCCGGAAACACCTTCGAGCCGAGCATGTTGCGCAGCACTTTGAGCACGTCCTTGCTCAACTGGCGCGACTGGTCCACCTGATTCACGACATAACCCTGACCGCCGAAATCGCTGCGCGGCGCGGCGTAGTTCTCGATCATGCGTTCCATCTGCGGGATCGCGGCGTAGGAGGCGGCGTCCGCGAGCACGACGTTCAGCGCGAAATTCGCCGCCGTCAGCGCTGCGCGCGTGTAGACGGACGAGCCCGGCGGGGTATCGACGATCACGATGTCGGAAGCGTCGAGTCCGAGCGTATCGAGCGAATGCGCGAGCCACGCCGGCTCGCGATCGACGTGCGCCTCGAAGCGGCGGCGATCGTCTTCCAGGACCGCGCCGTACGGCAGGACCGTCACACCATCGACACCGTCGAACATCACGGTTTGCCAGGCATCGCCGGCGAGTGTCGCGCGCGAAATGCCGTCGATGCTGTCGAGCGGGATGCCGAAGTGCAGGCGCAGCGCGTTCTGCGGATCGAGGTCGAGCACGATTACGCGACGCCCGCGCGCCGCGAGCACCGACGCGAGGTTTGCGGCGAGCGTCGTCTTGCCGACGCCGCCCTTGGCCGACACCACGGTGATGACTTTCATGAACGCGTCGCCCGGTTGGCGGCCCAGGTGCGGGCCGGAGCGACGGGTTCGGCCGCGTTGCCGCGCAGGCGGTCAAACACGGACAGAAGCGACGACGGTTGCGCCTCGGCTTGAACTTGCGGCGCGGTTTGCGGCTCGGTCGAAGCGAAGAGTTTGCCGAGGATCGACGGAGCGGGCGCTGCGGGTTGCACCGGAACGGACTGGCGCGGTGCAGCGGAAAACGCAATTGATGGTGAAGTCGGTGCAACCGGCGTCACCGTCGCTGTGCCGAATGCACGCAAAGGCGATTGCTGCGTCGGTGCGACAGGTGCAACCGGCGCGGCGGGCCGGACCGTCTGCGTCACGGGCGGTGGTGCTTCGACCGGCTCCGCCATTGCATCCACATCCGCAAATCGCGAAGCGCCCGGCGCAACCGCCGGCAGCGTTACGTTGCTGACCGGCGGAATCGTCCGGCGATGCGCGCGCGCGAAAAGCGGCGGCTTGCCGCGATTGATCGGCGTCGCCTTGGGTGTCGCGTCACCTTCGCCGCGCGTACCCGGCAATTGCACGTCACGGCGCTGCGCGACTTCCGGAATCGGCGGCTGCGTGAAATCGAGCGTCGCAAGCAGCGGCCAGCGCGTGCGTGCCGAGCGCGCCTCGTTCTCTCGCCCGATTTCCTGATAATCGCCTGCGTTGCCGCCAAAATGCTCGAATAATTTCTCGATGTCGCGCGAAGTATTCATGATGCCGCCGTCCTCGTAATCCCGATCTGCTTCTAATTAGCCATTTGCCGCGCAGACATCTGTGGTCCGCTGCGGGTAAAGATTCAACGTTCGGAAGCAAGGTGAATGCCGTAGTGCGGTTTCAGTCATCCTTGCCGACTTCACCGATGCATTTTTTGCAATCCGTATAAGTCTTATTACGGCATGCCTCGCGCAAGCCTGAATTCCACGGCCGAATTTTCATCGAATTCGCCCGCTTGCTTGACTGCCAGTCCCTGCGCGCCGAGTGCGCCGAGCCATTGCTGATACGCGCCTTCCAGAAACGCCGGACTCCACGTAAGCGCGCGCGCGCCGAATGCCGGCAGCGGCGCGCAATAGTGCGTGATACTCAAATAGCCAGGCTTCTCCGCAATCGCGACGAAACCCCAGTCTGTGTCGCGCCACAAGGCATTGAGCGAATCGACGAGTTCCGCCATCGATTCACACGCGGGCAGCGGATGCGCGTCCGCGAACCGGCGTCCGATGCGATTCATCAACTGACGCAGTTCGCTCTGCCCGATCTGCGCTTCGAATTCTTCGGCGAGCGCGGCAAGCACACCGCGCCACTGCACTGATATCTGACGTTCCAGCAAGTAATCGAAAATGGCAACCATGTTGGCCCTGAAAAGACTTGGGAGCGTCGACCGTTATTCGGTCGTTCTTACTCGGTATTACTGCGGGATTCTTAATTGCTGCTGCTGTCAACATAATCGGGCGGGCTATTTCCATGCGCCCGCGCACGCCCGAAGGTACTTCAACCGCTTTTTTTTCGCCAGTAGAAAGACTAACAGTGCCATTTTTATCGAATCTCGCGAATTGACTTGCGATCGGCCTTCTATTTACCGATTCAATTCATTCGTCGATAGACAAAAGCTTGGCGAAGACGCGTTTAAAGCGCTTGTATGATGAATACGCTCCTGTACTAGCTGGTTAACGGCAAAACGCGAGTATGGTTTACATCGTATCGAATGGCAAATGCGGCATTTTCTGCCGATTCGGGCGCGAAAACGTTTGCTATCGAAGCTGCGGCGTCTTCGATACAACAGAAAATGCCAGCGAAAAAAAAGCGCCCCGATTGGGGCGCCTTGTTGGAAAAGAGATCGGCGTCTTAGAGATTGGCCCGGACGGCGTCTCTGACGGCGTCCATGACGATGCCGTAGTCGAGCGGGATGTCCAGCGAATCGGAGTAGCCGAAGTCGTCAGCCGACGCTTCGGGCATTGCGCGGACCGGGACAGGTTCAACGTTGGGCTGACCCGGTAGGCTCGCGCCTCCTTCGATGACACCCTGCGCTTGCGGATTCTTCACGATTAACTCCTTGCGGTAATGGGAGCGGGCGAGAGAGTGCAATATAAATCAAGGAAATGACAAATTGACGACGTTCAGTTCCACTCGACTGCGGATCACCGGCGCCCGCAAAGCCTTGCTGCGAGGCCCTGCCAGGGCGGCCGTTACGCGATCTGCAACGAGTGCGCGGCTCTACAGTTTAATAGCGGCAACGAGGGGCAAACGTTTGTCGGACTTATGGCGAGCCCATCTCAATATAGCTGTGGCAGCCTAAAAACGGGCGTGATTTTTGCCCGAGCGACGGAATCGGGCATTCGGCGGACGAAAAGGGCGGAGATCGAAACGGTCGCATTCTGTCATCTGCGGAAAGAAATCATGTTGGTTGAGCGGCTTTCGCGGCCGTTTGTTCGCGACTATGATGATTTTTCATTGATTGGGCGCTTTTGCCCATCACTGATGCAAGGAGAAACGAGCAAATGAGCAAGATTGCAATTATCGGAGCGACAGGGAACGTGGGCAGCCAACTGCTCGCGGAAGCGTTGCGACGCGGGCACACCGTGACTGGCATTGCGCGCGATGCCTCATCGCTCGAAGGGCGGGACGGCGTGGCGGCACGCAGCGTCGATCTTTTTGACGCCGATGCGCTCGCGCAAGCCGTCGTGGGTCACGATGCCGTGTTCAGTTCGGCGCGCTTCGACGGCGTGCCGGCGAGCGCGATCGTCGAGCCGGTGAAGAAGGCTGGCGTCGAGCGGTTACTGGTGGTCGGCGGAGCGGGAAGTCTGTACGCGGCGCCCGGAATGCGCGTGATCGATGCGCCCAACTTCCCGCCGCAGTACAAGACGGAAGCGGCGGCGAGCGCCGCGTTCCTCGACGCGTTGCGCGCGGAGAAGGACCTCGACTGGACGTTCGTATCTCCATCGGCGGAATTCGTCGACGGCAAGCGCACGCAGAGCTTCCGCATCGGGCGGGACGAATTGCTGGTCGATGGCAATGGCCGAAGCTGGATCTCTTTCCAGGACTTCGCGATCGCCTTCCTCGACGAATTCGAAAAGTCCGTGCACGTGCGGCAGCGGTTTACCGTCGGCTATTGAAGAAGCCGCCGGTAAAACGCTCAGCCGTGCAGGTCGGCTTCCATTTCCTCGTCGGCGGGCATCGCGGCGGCGAGAATCATCGCTGACGCGTTCTGTGGCTTCGGATCGCGTTGCGACGGCCGGTACACCGCGTCGCCGCGATGAATCGGCATGCCCGACAGCGAGCAGACGCCCGCGACGGTTGCGCTCGTCGCGCGCCATCCCTGATAGCCGTAGTGGCACGTGCCGGGGTCGGACCAGTAGACCAGCGCCGTCGCGCTGCTCGGCCGCTCGATCACGCGCACGACCGCTTCCGGAAACGGCCGCAGATCGTTCGACGGGCGCGGATGATCGCGATCCCAGTCGCGCGTCAACTGGTCGATGAACGCACGCTCCGCGCTCGCCGACTTCTGCGGCGCGTTCCCCACGGCGCTCTCACTCGGGAGCGCTTTCAGCTGGTGGACCGTTTGTATCCACGGGTCCGCTCTTTTCATCAATGCTGTCATGGCATCTGTTCCAGGCGTTGCTTGCCCTAGAACGTACGTCAATAAGCACATTCTGATAAATACTGCATCAGTGAATACACTGTCCCGTTGGCGCGAATAATCGACGGGAATAAACCGTCATTTGCTCGACAGGCCCGTCGGACGGGGCAAAGCGGTTGTCTGACAAATGACCGCCGAGGCTGAAATAAGGCTCAGGCCGCTACCGCGCGCGCCGCCGCACGCCCGCGCAGCCACTCCAAAGCGAGCAAAAGACTCGTCGAGAACACGATCAGGATCGTCGCGAGAGCGGCGATCGTCGGGCTGATGTTCTCGCGAATGCCGGTGAACATCTGGCGCGGCAGCGTCGTCTGGTCGGCGCCGGCGAGGAAAAGCGTGACGACCACTTCATCAAACGACGTCGCGAACGCGAACAGCGCGCCCGAAATCACGCCCGGCGCGATCACCGGCAGCGTGACGCGGAAAAACGTCGTGAGCGGGCTCGCGCCGAGCGACTGGCTCGCCCGCACCAGGTTGAAGTTGAAGTTCTGCAACGTCGCGCCGACGGTCGTCACGACGAACGGCACGCCGAGCGCCGCATGCGCGAGGATCAGCCCGAAGTACGTGTTTGCGATGCCGAGCGGCGCAAAAAACAGGTACATCCCGACGCCGACCACGATCACCGGCACGATCATCGGCGAAATAAGCACGGCCATCAGCAGCCCTTTGCCGACGAAATTGGCCTTCTGCAGTCCGACAGCGGCGAGTGTGCCGAAAATCGTCGCGACGATCGTGGCCGATGGCGCCACGATGAAGCTGTTTTTCGCGGCCATGCGCCATTCGTCGGACATGACGAGGTTCTCGTACCAGCGCATCGAGAAGCCGGGAATCGGATAAACGAGGAACGTGCTCGACGAAAACGACAGCGGCACGATCGCGAGAACGGGCAGGATCAGGTAAAGGAGCGTCAGCACGCAAATGATGCGCAGCGCGAAGAACCAGATGCGCTC
The DNA here is from genome assembly GCF_001544475.1 of Caballeronia humi. Classification (GTDB taxonomy): domain Bacteria; phylum Pseudomonadota; class Gammaproteobacteria; order Burkholderiales; family Burkholderiaceae; genus Caballeronia; species Caballeronia humi. The sequence continues at coordinate 191,283 of NZ_FCNW02000002.1, forward strand.
GATGACCGACGTATGGGGCGCGAACAGCGGTTTGGCGAGTTTCATATTCTTTACCCCAGGCTCACGTTCGAGCGCGTGAAGCGGCCGTAGACCACGTACAACAGGAGCGTCGCGGCAAGCAGCAAGGCGCCGAGCGCGCACGCCATACCCCAGTTGATCGTCACGTTCGTGAAGTAGGCGATGTAGTAGCTGACCATTTGGTCGTTCGGGCCGCCGAGCAGCGCTGGCGTGATGTAGTAACCGATCGCGAGGATGAACACGAGCAGCACTCCCGCGCCGATGCCCGGATACGTCTGCGGCACGTACACGCGCCAGAACGCGGCGAACGGATGGCTGCCGAGCGACACGGCCGCGCGCTGGAACGTCGGCGGGACGGACTTCATCACGCTATAAAGCGGCAGGATCATGAAGGGCAGCAGGATGTGCGTCATCGAGATGTAGACGCCCACGCGGTTGAAAAGCAGCGCGAACGGTTGATCGATGAGGCCCGCGCCGATCAGCGTCTTGTTCACCAGCCCTTCGCTTTGCAGCAGCACGATCCACGCGGCGACGCGCACCAGCACCGACGTCCAGAATGGAATCAGCACGAGCACCATCACGAGATTGGCTTTGCGGGCGGGCAGCGTCGAAATCCAGTACGCGAGCGGATAGCCGAGCAGCAACGCGAAGAACGTCACCGCGACCCCGATCACGAACGTGCGCGCAAAGATGCTCAGGTAAATCGATTGATCCGGCCCCGCGTGCTCGATGTCGCCGAAGCCGTCCTGCCGGTGATCCAGCGCGGCGAGCAGATAGAACGGCGAATAGCGGCCCGCGTTTTTCGCGATCGCCTGCCAGTACGCGACGTCCCCCCAGCGCTCGTCGATACCGATGATCTTTTCGCGGATTTGCGGCCCGGCGAGCGGCTGACCGTCGTCGCCGACGAGGGGCATGTCGCGCGCCGTCTTCGTGACGAGCGAGCGGTAGCCCGGAATCTCCGTGTTCAGGCGCCGGGCGAGCGCCCCCATCGATTCGCCGTCCTTGACCACCGCCAGGTCCTGCGCGAGCGCGGCGTAGGCGGCGTCGGGCGGCGGCGTCTTGCGGTCCCATTTGGCGAGCGCGGCGCCCGTGTGCGGCAGCGCGGTCGCGACTTCGGGGTTCTCGGCGGCGCGCGTGAGCAGCGCGCCGATCGGCACCACGAAGATCAGAAAAAGGAAGATCGCGAGCGGCGCGATCAGGAGGAGCGCCATCGCGCGCTTCTTCGCATCGGCGATTTTCAGCTCGCGCTTTAGCCGCGCCGTGGATTCGAGCGTCGGTTCGGCGGCTATCGTCATCGTGTTCACTCAAATCTCTCCTTGCTTGCTGCATGGCACGGACGCCTTCCCAAGGAAGGCGGCCAACCAACTACGTTACTTCGACGCCCAGGCCGTAAACCGCTGCTCCAGCTCGTCACCGTGATCGGTCCAGAACGCCATGTCCTGCAGCACGGCGTTCTTTGCGTTTTCCGGCGAATTCGGCATGTTCGACTGCGTCTTCGCGTCGAGCGCCTTGATCGCGGCCTTGTTCACCGGACCATAGGCGATGTTCTTCGCGTATTCCTGCTGCGGCTTCTCGGACACCGAATACGCGATGTACTTCGTCGCGAGGTCCTTGTTCGGCGAGCCCTTCGGGATCGCCCAGTAATCCAGGTCATAGATGCTGCCGTTCCACACGACCTTCAGGTTTTTGCCTTCCTTCTGCGCGGCGTCGATCCGGCCGTTATAGGCCGTCGACATCACGACATCGCCCGCGACGAGGAACTGCGGCGGCTGCGCGCCCGCTTCCCACCACTGGATGTTCGGCTTCAGTTCTTCGAGCTTTTTGAACGCGCGATCGGCGCCGGCCTTCGTGCCGAGCACCTTGTAGACGTCCTTCGGCGCGACGCCGTCGGCCATCAGCGCGAATTCGAGGTTGTAGCGCGCGCCTTTGCGCATGCCGCGCTTGCCGGGGAATTTCTTCACGTCCCAGAAATCGGCCCAGCCGGCGGGCGCGGATTTCAGCTTGTCAGCGTTGTAGGCGAGTGCCGTCGACCACACGAAGAAGCCGACGCCGCAGGTCGCGGGCGATTCGGAAACGAGGTCCGGCTTCTTCGCGATCTTCGACCAGTCGAGCTTCTCGTACAGCCCTTCGTCGCAGCCGCGTCCAAGATCGCCCGATTCGACTTCGACGACGTCCCAGTTCACGTGCTTCGCTTCGACCATCGCCTTGACCTTGGCCTGCTCGCCGTTGTACTCGACGGCCGTGACCTTCGTGCCCGATTCCTTCTCGAACGGCTGGTTGAACGCGACTTTTTGCGCGTTGCCGTTCGCGCCGCCGAAATTGACGACGGTCAGCTCGGCGGCCATCGCCCCTGAAGCGCACACGAGCGCAGCCGCAGCCGCGATGGAACACATTGCGAACTTCTTCATGATCTGGCTTCCTCTTCTGCTTGCTGTTATGAATTGGACTGCGGTGGGAAACGTTTCTGCCGCTTCAGGCGAAGACGCGCAGATGCTCGGGCGCGAATTCCAGCGCGATCGGCGCGCCGGGTGCGAAGGCGTCGAGCGCTTCGGTGCCGAGCGGCACTTTCACGAAGCATTCGTCCTGCTCGCGCAAACCGCAGCGCATGCGGACGTGATCGCCGAAATAGATCAGGCTTTTCGCCTCGCCCGCGAGCGCGTTCGCGCCCGGCCGGCCTTGATTGAGCGAGAGCTTCATGCGCTCCGGCCGGATACACGCGATCGCCTGCGCGCCCGGCTGCGCCTTCGCCACGTTCAGCCCCGAGACGCGTGTGCCGTCGGCGAGACGGATGTCGCAGAAATCGCCTTGAATCTGTTCGATCGTGCCGCGCAGCTTGTTGCTGTCGCCGATGAAGTTCGCGACGAATTCGTTGCACGGCGCTTCATACAAGTGATCGACGGTATCGAGCTGCTGCACGATGCCCTTGTCGAACACCGCAACGCGGTCCGACATCGTGAGCGCCTCGCCCTGATCGTGCGTCACGTAGACGAAGGTCACGCCAAGCTTCTCGTGCAACGACTTCAGCTCGTATTGCATGTGCTCGCGCAATTGTTTGTCGAGGGCGCCGAGCGGTTCGTCCATCAGCACGAGCTTCGGCTCGAACACGAGGGCGCGGGCAAGCGCGATGCGCTGCTGCTGCCCGCCCGAAAGCTGCGCCGGATAACGCTTCGCGAAGCTCTCCATGCGCACCATCTTGAGCGCGTTGTGCGTACGCTCGACGCGCTCGGCGGCGGACATCTTGCGCACCGTCAGCGGATATTCGACGTTCTGCTGCACCGACAGATGCGGAAAGAGCGCGTAGTTCTGAAACACCATGCCGATGTCGCGCTTGTGCGGCGGCACCTTGTTGAGCAGCTTGCCGTCGAGCCAGATTTCGCCGCCGGTGGGGAATTCGAAGCCCGCGAGCATCATGAGACACGTCGTCTTGCCCGAGCCCGACGGCCCGAGCAGCGTGAGGAATTCGCCCTGATAGATGTCAAGATCGAGTTGCTTGACGACGAGCGTTTCGCCGTCATATGTCTTGCGAACCCCGCGAAAGCTGACGATCACCTGATCGGATTTCATCGTCCGAGTCTCCTTCGAATCCGTTATGCCTGTCGCCGCGACGCATGCTGCGCCGCACCGAAAAATTTTTCCACTGCCCGCGATAACTATAGCCCTGTACGGTTCTACAATGTGGAGCCATTTCAATATTCACAGTGGAACCACTTAGACAGGGCCACTCGTACGGTCAAGGGAACCACGTGGACACGATCATCCTCTCCGACTGGCTACACGCGCGGCTCGACCGCGCGCACGCCGAACCGATGTACCGCCAGGTGCTCGACCTGATGCAGCAGGCGATCCTGACCGGCCAGCTCGCGCCCGGCACCAAGCTGCCGAGTTCGCGCACACTCGCCGCCGATCTGGAAATCGCGCGCAATACGGTGCTGCACGTGTACGACCAGCTCACGGCCGAGGGCTATGTGATTTCGTCGACGGGAAGCGGTACTTATGTCGCCGATACGCGGCCGCAGGAAGCCCGGCCGCCCGTTGACAACGTTGGCCCTAAGAAGCCCTGCGCGCTTTCGAAGCGCGGCGCGCGTCTGATCGGGCAAGCGGGTGTCTCGCCGAAACAGTGGGGCGCGTTCATGCCCGGCGTGCCCGATGTTGCCGAGTTTCCCGCGCGCACGTGGAGCCGCTTGCAGGCGCGGCTCTGGAAGCGCGCCAGTCCCGAACTGCTGACTTACGCACCCGGCGGCGGGTATCGGCCGCTCAGGCGCGCGCTGTCGGACTACTTGCGCGTCGCGCGCTCGGTGAAGTGCTCGCCGGACCAGATCGTGATCACGACCGGCATCCACCAGTCGATCGATCTCGCCGTGCGCCTGCTCACCGATTTCGGCGACCGCGCGTGGGTCGAGGAGCCGTGCTACTGGGGCGTGAGGAGCGTGCTGCAATCTTCGGGGCTGACGCTCGTGCCGATTCCCGTCGATGGCGAAGGCCTCAATCCGCTCGAACGCGACATGCGCGAGCCGCCTCGGCTCGCGCTCGTGACGCCGTCGCATCAATATCCACTCGGCATGGTGATGAGCCTCGCGCGGCGCCGCTCGCTGCTCGAATTCGCGCGCCAGCACGACGTCTGGATCATCGAGGACGACTATGACAGCGAGTTCCGCTACGGCAGCCGGCCGCTTGCGTCGCTGCAAGGGCTCGATGAAGCTGGGCAGGTGATCTACGTCGGCAGCCTCGGGAAGATGCTGTTTCCCGGCTTGCGCATGGGCTACATGGTCGTGCCGGAGCAACTCGTCGACACCTTTCGCACGGGGATCGCGGAACTCTATCGCGAAGGGCAATTGATGCAGCAGGCCGTGCTGACCGAGTTCATCATGGACGGCTACCTGACCTCGCACGTGCGCCGCATGCGCACGCTGTACGGCGAGCGCAGGCAATTGCTGATTGATTCGATTACCGCGCATTTCGGCGACACGCTCGACGTGATGGGCGACGAAGCCGGCCTGCATCTCGTGCTCGGACTACCCGACGGCACCGACGATCGCGCCGTCGCGGCTGCTGCTTTGGACGCGGGTGTCGTGACGCGGCCGCTCGCGAATTACTACGTGGATCAGGCATCAGCGCGACCGGGGCTGATGCTCGGCTACGCGTGCGTGCCGAACGAACAGATCGGCCCGGCCTTCGAAACGCTTGCGAACGTGATCGAAAAAGCCATCGCTCCGGCCGATGCACGCAGGCATCGCAAGGTGGCGAGCCGGTAAACCGCGGTAAGCGTTGCTTACACAATGACACGGCTCGGACCGCTTGCGCCGCGTACAGTCACCTCTTCCGATTCGTCCCGCAGGTTCACATTGCCGGATGATTTTTTTTATCGGCCAGTCATGGATCGTCGAAGAGGTGTTTATATGAAGAAGAGTCGAATCGTTGCCGCGTTGCTTTGCGCGAGCATGGGTCTTTCCAGCGCTGCGGTTTTTGCGCAGGGAATGCCGGGCGGTCCTGGCGAGCCGCATCAGCAGGAGCATGGTTCCAATGGTGGCCCGCATGGCAGCCCTGATCGAGGCCAGCATGGCGCGCCGAACAACGCGCATGACAACGGTCACGCACCCGCGCCGATGCATGCAGAAGGCGGCGGCCCCGGCGGCCCCGATGGACACGCCGAATGGCGCAAGGGCGATCGTCTCTCGCACGATTATCGCGACCGCCAGTACGTCGTCGACGACTGGCGCGGCTATGGCCTGCGCCAGCCGCCGCGCGGTTATCAGTGGGTCGGCGTAGGCGGCGACTATCTGCTCGTCGCGGCGGCGTCGGGCATCATCGCGCAGATTGTTCTCGCGCGATAACCACCGCTGTCATCGGAACTTCAACACCGGCCTCGCGCCGGTGTTTTTCTATGTGCTCATCGCCCGGACGATGCGCGCCAGCGACTTCAACGCCACCGCCGGCGAGTCCTCGAACTGCGCCGCGATGATCGCGCCATCGACCGCCATCGCGAGCGCCTGGGCATCGGCTTTCGCGGTGCGCGACGCCGCCGGCAGCAGCTTCCTGATCGCATCGGCCATATCGCGCTTGTGGCGCCTTGCGATATCGACCGCGTCCGCATGCGTGCCGCCCACTTCCACCACTGAGTTGATGAACGCGCACCCGCGATACGCCTCGCTTTCGAACCACTCGGCGAGCGCGGGTACGAGCGCTTGCAGGTTCGCGCCGTGACGTTCGAGCGCTTCGTTGAACCACATCATCCAGTTCTGATGCCGGTATTCGAGGAACGCGACGATCAGGTCGTCCTTGCTCGGAAAGGCTCGATAGAACGTTTTCTTCGCAACGCTCGATTCCGCGATCACGCGATCGATGCCCGTCGCGCGGATGCCGTCGCGATAGAAGAGATCGTGCGCGGCGAGCAGGATGCGCTCGAACGGCGTGAGATCGGGTGCTTCGATGAGGTCGGCAGAGTTCATGACAGGAGATTGTAGACAGGTCTGTCTCCCTGCGCTAGAGTGCGTCGGTAGACCGATCTGTCTACCTTCTCCATCAGTCACCTGCTAAAAGGATTGCGTCATGGAAACCAAGCCGCCGTTCCCGCCTTTCGATCCCGAATCCGCCAAGCTCAAAGTCCGCCTCGCCGAAGACGGCTGGAACAGCCGCGATCCGAAGCGCGTCGCGCTCTCGTACAGCGAGGACACGCGCTGGCGCAACCGCGCGGAATTCATCACGGGCCGCGCCGCCGTCGAGGCGTTCTTGCAGCGCAAATGGGTGCGCGAAATCGACTATCGATTGATCAAGGAATTGTGGGCGTTCACTGGATCGCGCATCGCTGTGCGTTTCGCGTATGAATGGCGCGACGATTCGGGCAGTTGGTTCCGCAGCTACGGCAACGAGAACTGGGAGTTCAACGAAGCGGGGCTCATGACGCATCGGCACGCGAGCATCAACGACCTGCCGATCAAGGAATCCGAGCGCAAGTATCACTGGCCGCTCGGCCGCCGCCCCGACGACCATCCGGGCCTGACCGATCTGGGCCTTTGAGCAACAAGGAAAGGTGCGCCGCTACTGATCGCCGCGCCGCCTGCGGAAGACCCACCATCCCGCAAGCACGGTGAACGTCGCGACGATCAGCACCATCAGCCAGAAGCCGTGATGATTCTCGGCGAACGGAATCCCGCCGACGTTCATCCCAAAGAACCCCGCGACGATGTTGATCGGCAGCGCGAGCACGGTGACGAGCGTGAGCGTGAAGAGCGTGCGGTTGCTCTGCTCGTCCATGCGCGTGCCGATTTCTTCCTGCAGCAGCTTGATCCGTTCGACGAGCCCCGCCAGATCGCCGAGCACGAGCGAGAACTCCTCGGTCGCGTCGCGCAGGTCCTGTACGTCGTGCAGATGCAGCCAGCGCGGCGGCCTCGCGAGCAGCCGGAACACCGAACCGGGTTCCGGCGCGAGCAGCCGCTGCAGGCGCACGAGCACGCGCCGCATCGCGCCGAGATCCGAGCGGCTCGCGGGCGCGCGCATAGAGAGGAAACGGTCCTCGATCCGGTCGACTTCGACGTTCGTGCGCCGCACGATCTGCACGAGCAGATCGGCCTGATCGCGCAACAGGTGCGTGAGCAACTCCGCCGGTGAGCGAAACACCTCGCCGCGCCGCACCGATTCGCGCAGCGTATCGACCGAGCGCAGCGGCTTCAGGCGCGCCGTCACGAGCAGCTTCTGGTGCGTGTAGACCCAGAGCGTTGCGATTTCGGCGGGCGTCAGCTCGAAGTTGAAGATGACGTCGTTGATCACCGCGAGCAGCGCGCCTTCCTGATGCTCGATGCGCGTCGAGTGCGAGCCGTCGCGCAGGGTGTCGAAGAAGGCTTCCGGCAGATCGAGCCGCGTGCGCATCCAGCGTTCGCACGAACTGTTCGCGAGGTCGAAATGCAGCCAGAGGAATTCCTTCGCGGTATCGTGCCGCTCGATCCATTGGACGACGCCGTTCGAATCGATCGGCACGCCGGGTTCATCGGCGACGAAGCGAAAGCCGCAGACGAGGCCGGAGAAGTCGGAGCCGTAGGGCGTAGCCTTGATAGTCGGGGAATTCATGCGTGGCTTGGGTAGCGTGTATTTTTGGGATCGCGTGCCGTAGTTTGCCACCGCTTGAGGCCCTTTTTGATGCGCGCAGCGTTTCGATGGCTGCGCCAATCGGTGAAACCGTGCATATTGAAAGGCACGTATGACTGTCACATTGACGCGCTACGATGGCGCGGCGCACGATGACCGTGCATCCGCACGGCACGCAGAATGGCGCTCAAGGGAGAATCGCGGTGGAACTTCAGGACGAAATCGATGAACCCACGCAGACGACCGCGACCGGCCTGACGCGGCTCGCGGCGACCCTCAGCGATCTGCTGCGCGAACAGGCCATCGACAGCCGTTTCGGCACGAAACTCTTCAAGCGCCTGGAAAAGGAAGCGAAACGCGTGATCGATCACGCCCCGGCGTCGCTCAATAAAGCCGATAAAGCCGCGTTGCGCGAGGCGCTCGAAAGTCTTGAACACGCACTCGTTCAGCGCGACGCCGCGCTGCTCGTCGCGGCAAACGCCAGGTTGCGCGACAGCGAGGAAGCGACGGCCAAGCGCCGCAAGGGTAAAAAAGACGATGTCTGAGCGACCCGCGCGGCGCGTTTGTCCATGTGTTGTGCATGTCAGGCGCGAAACCTGCTGCTCCACACCAAGACGAATATTCCGAGCGTGCGTCACATGCATTCAGTCTTGCCGCGTTCCTGTTCCTGTGTCCTCTGGACCGACCGAAGTGTCGACTCCGACGCCGACGTAAAGCGCTGGCGGATTCTCGTCGTCGACGATAACGAAGCGAGCGCCGAAGGTCTCGCCGCCGCGCTCGCCGCGGACGGCCTGGATACCCGCTACGTGCTGAGCGGCGTCGATGCGCTGCATGCGATCGACGGCTGGGTGCCGCACGTGATCGTTCTCGATATCAGCATGCCGGAGCACGACGGTTTCGCGACCGCGCGCGTTCTGCGCCGCATTCCACCGACGCGCAACGTCGGGATCATCGCGTTTACGGCGCTCGCCGAGGATTACGTCCGCACGAAGGGCATGCACGCCGGGTTCGACGGCTACTGCCAGAAAGGCAACACGCCGCGCGAACTCGTTCTTCTGATTCAGCGCCTGCTCCACTAGCCCTCGCCACGCTCCGCCGCGCGCGGCCGCAAAAAACTTTGCGCCGCGATTGTTCCGTCCCCCGAAACCGACCCCGCCGCTCGAATCGCGCAAACCTTTGCGTGGCGGGCGTTTGCGCAATTTCAACTAAAACCGCTCCAGATCGATTGTTGGCCTATCTTGAAAAGACAATTGAAATTTATGGGGATAAAAAATCAATAGTGCGGGTATACACTGCATTTCATCGACGTAGCACAGAGTTTCTTGCAAGTCTGCTGCGGCGCCTTCTGAAACGAATCGAAACGTCAAACGACTCTGGAGCAACCACCATGAAACGCAATCTTCTCGCTGCCTTGCTGATCGCCGCTTCCGCCACCCTCGCCGCACCGGCTTTCGCCAGCGGTTACGGCCCGGCACCGTCGTATCGCCCGGCTGTCGGCGCACCGTCGTCGCAACATGGCCCGAGCGCGCAGACCATCGCCGCCGAGCAAGCTGCATACGGTTCGGACGCCCGCGCCTATGGCGGTTCGCGTGACTCGCTGGCTCAATCGGGCAACCGCGCGCAATCGAACGACACGAATTCGGTCTTCTTCGGTCGCTGATCGAACGGCGTTCGGGCCGCGTAACCCACGGTCCTGAACGCAGCAGAAACGAAACGGCGCCCGGCGCAGCAGACTCACGAGGTCTGACTGCACCGGGCGCCGTTTCGTTTACAACGCGGTCTATTCGAACGCGATCACGTCCCGTAAAGCGCCTCGCGCATCACGGACGCCAGTTCCGCCGCCACGAATTTCGACACATACGCGTTCGCGCCGACCTTGCGCACGTGCTCCTCGTTCGCCGAACCCGACAGCGACGAGTGGATCACGACCGGAATCGACTGCAAGCCCGCGTCGGCCTTGATACGGCGCGTGAGCGTGAAGCCGTCCATCTCCGGCATTTCGAGGTCGGTCAGGACAAGCGCGATCTGATCGCCGATGTCCGTGCCGTCGGCCTGGGCTTTTCTCTGCGCGGCTTGCAACACGTGCCACGCTTCCTGGCCGGTTTTCGTCATCACGAAGGGCACGCCCATCGCGGTCAGGCTTTGCTCGATGAGGCTGCGCGCGACGCCGGAGTCATCGGCGGCGAGCACTTTCGCGCCCGGCTTGAGCTTGACGCGGCCGGTCTGTTCCTCGGTGATGTCGGGTTCCGTCGACGGCAGCACGTCGCGCACGATGCGCTCCACGTCGAGCACCTGCGCGAGCCGCGAACCGTCGACGTTGCCGTCGAGCCGCGCGAAGCTCGTCACCGTGCGCCCGCTCGAATGCGATTCCGCCGAGAGCACCTGATTCCACTCGAGCCGCACGATATCGTCGACTTCCTCGACGGCGAAGCCTTGCGTCGTGCGCGCGAATTCCGTGACGAGCAGGATCTTCGGGCCGTTCTTCGGGCGGCAGCCGGTGACTTTCGCCAGGTCGATGACGGGAATGATCTGCCCGCGAATATCCGCGACGCCGAGAATTTCCGCGTTCGCGCCCGCGACGGCCGTGATGGCCGGCATCGCGAGGATTTCGCGCACCTTGAAGACGTTGATGCCGTAAAGCTCGCGCTGCTCCGAGTCCGGGGCTTCGCCCAGACGGAACAGCAGCAATTCGAACATGTTGTTGCCGGCGAGCCTGACGCGCTGCTCGATATCGTGCTGTGAACTGCTCACTCTTTTCCCCTGATCGTCGCTGGAAACGCTGGTTGCGCTGTGTGTTATCGCCCGCTTGCAGACGATGGATTGCTGATTAGCGGCAACTTTCTGCGAAACTGAAGGTGTTTCGCCTCGCGTGCGGGTTTGCGCGAGCCTGACGGGCGGGGGCGCACATCGGCGCGTGTCTCTGAACTATACTTTTTGAATGGTCGGGGTAATTGGGGCGTAATTGCCCTTTGAGGCGCTCCCGGCCACGCCGCGACGCAAGGGCGGCGATCCCGAAGAAGAAAGAAGGCGTGCATCGGCCGATGCACGCCGTGCGGTCAAACGGAGGCGCTCGATGGCAACTGTCGCACAGGTTCTGAATTCGAAGCCCGATCAAACGGTGTTTACGATCGCGGCGACCGCGTCCGTATTCGACGCCATCAAGATGATGGCGGACAAGCACATCGGCGCGGTCGTGGTGACGGAAGGGGAGGAAATCGTCGGCATCATGACGGAGCGCGACTACGCGCGAAAGGTCGTGCTGATGGACCGCGCGTCGAAGCAGACGCCGGTGCGCGACATCATGACCGCGCAGGTGCGCTACGTGCGCCTCGACCAGACCACCGACGACTGCATGGCCCTCATGACCGACAAACGCATGCGGCACTTGCCCGTGATCGACGGCGGGAAACTCGTCGGGATGATTTCAATCGGGGATCTGGTGAAGAACATCATTTCCGAGCAGCAGTTCACTATTCAGCAGCTTGAGTTTTATATTCGCGGCGAGCATACGTGAGCCGTTCGATGTGCCGTGGTTCGGAGAATCGCGGCGTAGTCGGCGAGTAGCTTGCCGGTGCGCACGAGGGTGCGAGAAAACCGCCGACTTGCACCGGCGGTTTTTTTGTATCGTCATGCTCTGCAAATGCCTCGTTCGTGCCCAAGCCCGGATTCCTGCGCCTGCTTCGCGAGCGCGGTCATCGCCTCTGCGCTCGTGCGTTCGCGTTAGGTGCTTTTAGCGCATCGCATCGGCGAAACGCACACGGCGATGCGTGCCGGTGTGAAACGGCCGCGCTTTCTTTTTGCCTGCAAGCGAATCCGGAACCAAGCTCGTTGTAATGAACTCGTATACTTGCCGCGCCGCCTGATGCAAGCGCGCCGCTCCGCCTTCCGAACGAGCGCCATCGCCCGCCCCCAAGGAGCGCCTGCCCCATGACCCCGACCGCCGAGCGCGCCGTTTCCGCGCTCACCATCCCGCCCGACGCCCCGTTCTTCATCGTCATGAACGCCGGTTCCGGCCGCAAGCAAGGCGACCTCACACGCGAAATCCTGGATCGCGAGCTCGGCGGCGCGGGTCGTCGCTACGAATTGCGTCTCGTCGACGATCCCGCGGAACTCGCCGCCACCGCTCGAATGGCCGTAGAAGACGCGATCCAGCAAAACGGCGTGGTCGTCGGCGCGGGTGGCGACGGCACGCTCTGCGCCGTCGCGCAGGCGACTCTCGGCAGCGGCTGCCCGTTCGCCGTCCTTCCGCGCGGCACGTTCAACTACTTCAGCCGCGACCACGGCATCCCCGCCGGGCTAGACGAATCGACGCGGCTCCTCCTCACCGCGCGCGCTTATCCGGTGCAGGTCGGCGTGGTGAACGGGCGCATGTTCCTCGTCAACGCGAGCCTCGGGCTCTATCCAAAACTCCTCGAAGACCGCGAAATCTACAAACAGCAGTTCGGCCGCAGCCGCCTGATCGCGCTTTTCTCTGCGGCCGCGACGATGCTGCGTGCCCATCGCCATCTGCGTCTGCACATCGAGCACGAAGGACAGATGCGCGAAATCCGCACCTCGACGCTCTTTGTCGGCAACAACCGGCTGCAGCTCGAACAGATCGGCATGAGGGAAGCGCCTTTGCTGGAACAGGGCTTGCTTGCAGCCATCGCGCCGCGCGCGGTCGGCCGGATCGCGCAGATTTTTCTGTCGCTGCGCGGCGCCGCCGGACGCCTGAGCGACGCGGACAACGTGATCAGCTTCGCGTTTCGCAGCATCACGGTGACGCATCCGTCCAAACGGCGCCGCCGCGTGAAAATCGCAACCGATGGCGAAGTGACGCATCTCGACATGCCGCTCGAATTCCACGTCGCGCCCGAACCGCTCTTTTTGCTGAAACCGGAGCCCGAAATCGCCCTCGCCAATCGCTCATGACGCTGCTGCTGCAGATTTCCGATCCGCATTTCGGCACCGAACGGCCGCGCGTCGTCGATGCGCTGCTCTCCCTCAAGGAGACGATGCAGCCCGATCTCATCGTCATGTCCGGCGATCTGACGCAGCGCGCGCGCCGCGCGCAGTTCCAGGCAGCGCGCGCTTTCGTCGACAGGCTCGGCGCCACGCCGACGCTGATCGTCCCCGGCAATCACGACATTCCGCTCTTCAACGTGTTCGCGCGCGTGTTTCACCCGTACGCGAACCATCAGCGCGTGTTCGGGCGGGACCTTGAACCGGTGTACGAATCGCCGGAACTGCTCGTGATCGCGCTCAACACGACGCGCCCGTATCGCCACAAGGACGGCGAGGTGTCGATGCAGCAAATCAGACGCGTCGCCGAGCGGCTCGAGCGCGCGACGCCCGCGCAGTTGCGCGTCGTGATCACGCACCAGCCGGTGGCCGTCACACGCGCGCAGGACGAAGCGAACCTGCTGCACGGCCGCGAGCGTGCAGTGCCGCGCTGGGCGCGCGCGGGCGCCGACTTGATCGCGGGTGGCCACATCCACTTGCCGTACGTGCTGCCGCTGCACGACACGTTCGCGAACCTGCCGCGACGGATGTGGGCGGTGCAGGCGGGGACGGCGGTGTCGACGCGGGTGCGCGGGGAGATCAACAATTCGGTGAACCTGATCCGCTACGAACACGCGGCGCCGGGGTCGCGACGGGCGGTGGTCGAGCGCTGGGATTTCGCGGAAGCGAGCGGGGCCTTTGCGCTCGTGACGCAGCACGATCTCGCCTTCGATGAAGCACGTCAGGCGTGTGAAACCTCATGAAGCCATTGAGTCCCGATGCCATCGCGCGCTTCGCCGGGGAACATGCGCTCGCCGGCTTCGGCGTGTTGCTGCTGGTGCTCGTAATCGCGGTGCCGCTCGCGTGGTGGCTCGTCCTTCGGTTCGGCGTGCCGCGCGAAGAGAGCCGCCTGCCGCCGAAGACACTGCTTTCCATCCACCTCGCGGTGAGTTTCGCAATCATCGCGGGCGCAGCGGCACTTTTCGCCGCGATCGCCGACGAACTCGGAGCCGAGGAAGAACTCGGCCGCCTCGACCAGACTTTCGCCGATGCGATCGCCGCGTCCGTACCGCCCGCTGTGATCCGTGCGTTCGCATGGATTACCCATCTCGGCGATCCGTGGCTGCTGACGGTGTGGTGCATCGGCGGCGCGGTGGCACTCTTATTAGCGCGGCGGCGGCTGCTCGCGTTCGGCTTCGTGCTCGCGATCGCGGGCAATGGCGTGCTCAACACGACGCTCAAGCACATTTTCGAGCGCGTGCGGCCGGTGCACGATCAGGCCGTCGCTACTGCCGCTGGCTGGAGCTTTCCGAGCGGGCACACGTCGGGTTCGCTCGTGACTTACGGGATGATCGCGTACGTCCTCGTGCGAACGATGCCCGCGCGGTGGCACAAACCGGTCGTGGTCGCGGCGACAGTCGTCGCGTTCACGACCGCTTGCAGCCGCGTGTTCCTGCGCGTGCATTTCGCGAGCGACGTGCTGGCGGGGTTCGCGTCGGGGACGGCGTGGCTGGTCGCGTGCATTTTGAGCATCGAATTGACGCGGATGGCGTGGCATCGCCGCCGCGCCCGGCGTGCTAGCGCGGCCTGACGACGAGTTCCGGAAAGCCCGTTTGCGCATCGTTCTCGCGCGAAAATGTGTGCTCCTCAAGCAGCGCGACGAGGATTTCGGCAGTCGTGCGCACGATGCAGCCCGCCGCGACGTGGCCGCCGAACACCCGTCCGTCGCGATCGGAAATGGACATATGCAGATGCGCGCCATCGACGGAAAGCGAGCCGGCGAGCGTCAGGATTTCGAAGTCGCCGGTAAGCTGCGCGGGATCGTCGATGCCCGCGTAGCGCAGCCGCGCGGCGCTCAGGCTGCCGATGCCCTGCAGCACGAACGCGGCGGACAGCGCGCGCGAACGGGCGATGGCTTCGAGCGACGCGCGTAAATCGTCACCGGGGACGAGGCGCAACGGAAGGGTCTGCATGAGCGTGGTCCTGGCCAAAACGCCTAGCCTACACGCCGCCCGGACGCCGATGGCATCATGTGCGCGCACGCGGCCGGCACCATCCCGAAAATAGTCGAACCTGCCTCAAGGAGTCACCATGAGTTTCGAACTGACGGTTCTCGCCTGGACGCTGGTTCTCGCGCTCGTGCAGGTGATGCTGCCCGCCGTGCTGCGCAATGGCGAGACGGGCATCGGCTACAACGCCGGTCCGCGCGACGCGCCCGCGCCGCCGCCGCGCAAGCTGACTGGCCGCCTCATGCGCGCACAGAGCAATCTTTTCGAGACGCTGCCGGTATTCGCCGCCGCGATCCTGATCGCGCACGTCGCGGGGCGCGAGGGTGTGATGACGCACTGGGGCGCGCTCATCTACATTATCGCGCGCGTGATCTACTTGCCGCTGTACGCGGCGGGCATCCCGTTTCTGCGCTCGCTCGTGTGGGCGGTGTCGTTCATCGGCATCATCCTCGTGCTGATTCCCATCATCTGACTGTAATAAAACGGAGCCGCAGACATGACCGACCAACCGTCGACGATCGAAATCGAGACCGCGCCTGATCCCGAATTCGCCGTGATCCTGATGCACGGCCTGGGCGCCGATGCCAACGACTTCGTGCCGCTCGTGCCCGAATTGCGTCTGCAGGACGCACCCGCCGTGCGTTTCGTGTTTCCGAACGCGCCGGAGATCGCCGTCACCGCGAACAACGGCTATGTGATGCGCGCGTGGTACGACATCCTGTCGTTCCAGGGGATCAACCGGCGCGTCGACGAGGCGGGCATCGAGGCGTCGTGCGGCGTTGTGCGTGATTTGATTGCGCAGCAGAACGCGCGCGGCATCCCGACGGAGAAGATTTTCCTCGCGGGCTTCTCGCAAGGCGGCGCGATGACGTATTCGGCCGGCCTCACGCATCCCGAAAAACTGGCGGGGCTGATCGTGCTGTCGGGCTACGTGCCGTCGACGAGCGTGATCGACGCGGCGTTCAGCGAGGCCAACCGCGACACGCCGATCTTCGCCGCCCACGGCACCGCCGACGACGTCCTCCCTTTACGTTTAGGCGAGGAAGCACGCGATTTCGCGCTGGCGCACCGCTGCCCGGTCGAATGGCACACGTATCCGATGCCGCATTCGGTGTGCATCGAGGAAATCGAGGCGTTGCGCGACTGGCTGGCCAGACAACTGGCCTAAGCGTTTTGGTCGCAAAGCATGCGATCGAAGAGATCGAGCACGCCCGGCGCATCGACGCCGACGCAGACTTCACACGACGGCCGGCCCTCCCAGTCCGGCGCGTCTACCTGCATCCCGAACGGCTTCTGAATCGTCAGACCGTTCGCGATGCCCTCCGTCACCACGCGCACCGGCCCGCCGCGCGTTTCATATAGATGCGGCGCGACGAGGTACGCGGCGGCCGAATAATCGTGCGCGAAGATTCCCGTGGCCTGGTCGCTTTCCGAGTGAAAACGTTCGTAGTGTCGCGAAATGTCCCAGACGAAGCGCCCCGCGTCGCCGCCCCGGTCGCGGATCGAGGCGAGATAGGCCGTCGTCATCACGGTTTCGTGCGTCACGTCCAGCCCGACGATCGACACCTTCCACGGCGCCGCGAACACGAGGTCGGCGGCGTGCGGATCGCAGTGGATATTGGCCTCGGCGGCCGGCGTGACGTTGCCGAGCACGCCGCCGATGCCGAACGCGCCGCCCATGATCACCACTTCCTTGACCCGTTCTGCGATGCCGGGATCGTCGGCGAGCGCGAGCGCCAGGTTCGTAAGTGGCCCGACGGCGAGCAGCGTGATCTCGCCCGGACGCGCGCGCACCGTCTCGGCGATGAACTGATGCGCCGGCCGCGAATCGAGCGGAGCGTGATCGACTTCGGGCAATCCGATATTGCCGAGGCCGTCGTCGCCGTGAATCCAGCCGAGCGGTTCGGGCGCCATGCACTGCAACGGCGCGGCCGCCCCGCGCGCAACCGGCACGCCCGGCGCAAAACGCTGCGCGAGATATAGGGCGTTGCGCGTCGTCGTCGCGATCGACGCGTTGCCGAACACGCTCGTGATCCCCGCCAGCTCGATTTCCGGATGCAACGCCTGGAACACAAGGGCGATGGCGTCGTCGATGCCGGGGTCGGTGTCGTAGATGACGGTGTGGAGGGTCATGGAAGCGATCGGAACCGTCTGGTGAAAGCGCCGCGTAAATATGAGATTCGTCTGAGATGTTAAGGTAGCGGTCGGATTATTTGAGACGGAATCGCAGGTGATTTTCCTAAGACGTTTGAAAGTTTTCGGCGCGGCGTTAGCCGCGTCGATGCTCCTTCTGGGCGCG
Source organism: Caballeronia humi (assembly GCF_001544475.1). GTDB lineage: Bacteria > Pseudomonadota > Gammaproteobacteria > Burkholderiales > Burkholderiaceae > Caballeronia > Caballeronia humi. Next base: position 208,668 of record NZ_FCNW02000002.1, read on the forward strand.
TGCGCGCCGCTTCCCCAATCCACCGATGCCAATGCCAGCCTGCCGCCCGTGCCGAATTCGGCGTCGGGAACGGCCGCGACGCTCGTCGGCCCGCCGGTGCCGGCCGGGCCGCCGGGTGAACAGCGCATCATGGTCGGCGGGTCGAGTGGCCATCACGTGACCCTCAAGCTCGTGCCGCCGTCGCAAGTATGCGACAACGACGCTTTCGCCGACGGCGTTCGCTACGGCTATGCGTTGACGTGGAACCGCCTCGTGCTGGAACAGGCGCGCGACGCGGGCGCCAAAGCACCGCCGAAACGCAAGTTCGACGCCGCCAGCGTCCAGTCGCGCGAGGATCAATACAAGATCCAGTGGAACGGCAACGAGCGCGTCAACGCGTGCGCGTCGGACGGCTATCTGATCGGACGGATCGTCGGCACGCATCGCGCGGGCATCGATCTGAACGGCGGCGCCAAGGCTTCCTGAAGCGCTGACTCAGTCGCAGGCGTGCGCCGCCGAGACGTAGCGGGCGGCCGCGATATCTCCATAGATCGTGTAGCCAGTGTTGCGCGCCGCCGGCGACGGCTGGGCGTACAGCAGCACGTCATCGCCGCTGCCGCTCGCGCTGCGCACGGCGAGGACCTGACCGTCCGCGTCGGGCGTGTACTGGCGCAGACGTCCGGCCTGCGGCGCCCATTTCGCTTTCACGCACTCGATGAACGGATAAATTTCGAGATGCGACGTACCCGAGCCGACCGGCACGTTTTTCATGAGATTGCTGTCGTCCATCGCTGCGGCGCAGCCGGTCAGGACGAGCGCGCAGGTCGCGGCGGACGAGGCGAGGGCGGGAAATTTCATGCGTTTCGATGCCTTATCGTGATGTCGCCGCAGTTGGCGGCTTGTTTTCGCGGGCGGCGACGCGAAAAAATCGCCGTTCCCGATGCTAACCGCTCGTCTGACGAACCGTAAAGCCAGCGGCCGATGCGTTCTGAAACCTACTCAACTCGGCCAGACCCCCAAAATTCAGCAAACACTTACGATCGATCGGTAACTTTCAGAATTATTCGAGTGACTTTCTTCTCAATTACTTAAGTCACGTCAACCCGCGCCGTTATACAGGCGTTCCTACTTAATAAGATAAGACGCCGTCCGCAAGAGCCGGCCCCATATGCCGCCGATGCATTATTTCGCCTCCGAGACAACGGCGGAAAACCCGCAGAAGCTCCACGGAAAATGCTTATGCCGCCAAAGCGGCGCCCGAGCAATCGGGCCCCGCCGCGACGGTTCTTGTCACCTTGGTTGAACGCATGCCCCGCAGAAAGTTGTTCGATCCCGCCCGCACAATTGCGAAAGTCCGCAGCTGGTCCCACGCTCATCGCCTGCAGCGTTTCACCGCGCCCGTCCTCACGGTCGTCGTGTGCGCGCTCCTGCTCGCCGTGTTCCAGCACCTGTCGCAAACCGTCGATTACAAATCGGTGATGCGGCAATTGCGCCATCTGCCCCTCGATGCCTGGGGCGCCGCGCTTTTCGCCACCGCGCTCAGCTTCGGCGCGCTGATCGGGCGCGATGGCGTCGGGCTGCGGCACGTCGGCGTGCAGGTGCCGCGCTCGCTGCTATGGGTCGGCGCGACGGTAGGCTCGGCGCTCGGCAACGCGACCGGTTTCGGCGCGCTCACCGGCGGCGCGGTGCGCTGCCGCGTGTACGGCGCGGCGGACGTGACGCCCGCTCAGGTCGGCCGGCTCACGGTGTTCACGAGCGTCACGCTCGCGCTATCGCTGGTGCTGATGACAGCGGTCGGCATGATCGTTTCCGCCGATACCCTGGCTCGCATGATGCCGCTTTCGCCCGTCGCGCTGCGGTCGGCCGGTGCGGCGCTCGTCGTCGTATTCGCCGTGATGATCGCCTGCTGCGGCGCGGCGCCGCGCACGCTGGCCACGCGCTGGACGTGGCTGCGCTTCATGATTCCCGCGCGCCGCGATTTCGTCGCGCAGATCGTGCTCGCGATCGTCGACGTAATTGCCGCCGGCCTCGCGCTGTGGGCGCTTCTGCCGCACGCGCAAGTCGGCTTCGGCGATTTCATCACCGTGTTCTCCGCCGCGATGCTGCTCGGCATGATCGGCCATACGCCGGGCGGCGTGGGCGTGTTCGAAGCGTCGATGGTGTTCGCGCTCGGCGGCACCGTGCAAACGCCCGAAATGGTCGCGGCGCTGCTCGCGTACCGCGCGATCTACTTCGGCGTGCCGCTGATCCTCTCGGCCGGCGTGATGGCCGCGTTTGAAGGCCGCGCGCTGAAAGGCCGCTTCGCGTTCCTGCGTCCGCGCCACGTATCGCAGCTCGCGCCGCTCTTTTTGAGCATCGTCACGTTCGTAGCCGGCTCGATGCTCGTCATCTCCGGCGCGACGCCTGCATTCGCAAAACGCATCGCCACGCTTCAGACGATTCTGCCGCTCTGGGTGCTTGAAGGCTCGCAATTGCTCGGCAGCGTGCTCGGCGTGCTGTTGCTGTTCGTCGCGCGCGGGCTGCTGCGCCGGCTCGACGCCGCCTGGTGGCTCGCGATGATTCTGGCGGTCGCGAATCTGGCGCTGTCGCTGGCGAAGGGTCTCGCGTTTGTCGAAGCGGGGGTGCTCGGCTTCCTGATCGTTCTCCTGTTCGCGACGCGCGAGCGCTTCAACCGCCGTTCGTCGCTCTTCGCCGAGCGTTTCACGGCGACGTGGCTCGCGTCGGTCGCCGTCGTGATGGTGCTGGCGGTGTGGGTGATGTTCTTCGCGTTCCGCGACGTTCCTTATAGCGGCGACCTCTGGTGGCAGTTCGCGTTCGACAACCGCGCCCCGCGCGCGCTGCGCGCGACGCTGGCGGCGGTCCTGTTCGCCGCCGTCTTCGCGATGTGGCAATTGCTGCGTCCGGCCGCTGGCCGCTTCGTGATGCCCGAGCCGCAGGATTTGCTCGACGCCGCGCGCATTTTCCGCGCGCAGGAGCGCAGCGACGCCGGACTCGCGATGATGGGCGACAAGAGCTTCCTGTTTTCCGAGTCGCGCGAAGCATTTCTGATGTACGCGAAGCACGGCCGCACGTGGGCCGCGCTGCACGATCCGGTCGGCCCGCGCCGCGAATGGGCTGAACTGATCCGCAAGTTTGTCGAACTCGCGCATGCGCACCACGGCCGCGCCGCGTTCTACCAGGTGCGCGCCGACGCACTTCCGCTCTATCTCGACGCCGGCCTCACGCTGATGAAGCTCGGCGAGGAAGCGCACGTCGTGCTCTCCGATTTCGACCTGAAGGGCTCGCACCGCGCACATCTGCGTTATGCGCTCAAACGCGGCGAACGCGATGGCTTCGACGTCGAAGTGATCGAGCCGGCGCGCGTGCCCGAAAGCCTGCCGATGCTGCGCGAAATCTCCGATGCGTGGCTCGAAAGCCGTCTCGCGCGCGAAAAGAGCTTCTCGGTGGCGGCGTTCAACGAGGACTATCTGGCCGCGCAATCGGTGCTGCTGGTGCGCCAGCAGGGCACGCCCGTCGCATTCGTCACGTTCATGACGACCGACATGAACACCGAAGCGACGGTCGGCGTGATGCGCCATGTGTCCGACGCGTCGCCTTACGCGATGGAGTATCTGTTCACCAAGCTTGCGCTGCATCTGAAGCAGGCGGGGTTCCAGTCGCTGTCGCTCGGCATCGCGCCGCTTTCCGGCATGCAGCCGACGCCGCTCGCGTCTTACTGGCACCGGCTTGCTGGCCTGATCTGGCGCTTTGGCGGACGGTTCTACAATTTCCGCGGCCTGCGCGGATTCAAAAGCAAGTTCCAGCCGCGCTGGGAGCCGCGTTATCTCGCGGCGTCCGGCTCGGTCGGCGTATTTTTCACTTTGGCGGACCTCTCGCTGCTCGCGGGCGGATGGCGTTCATGAAATTTTTGTTGAAGGTCGCGGCGGTTTCGCTCGCGCTGATCTCCGCGGCCCACGCCGCCACGATCCCGGGCGGCCGCTACGGCCAGGTCACGCTGACGAAGCCCGTCGGCGAAATGCGCGGCTTCGTCGTGCTGTTTTCGGAAAAAAGCGGCTGGAGCCCGGCCGATCAGCAAGCCGCCGATGCGCTCTCGAAGAACGGCGCGATGGTCGTCGGCGTGGATACGGAGCATTACGCGGCGCGCCTGAAATCGCCGGCGGAAAAGGAAAGCTGTCACAACCTCGTCGGCGATGCCGAAGCCGTGAGCCATCAACTCGAACGCGGCGTGCAGACGAGCCGTTATTTCGCGCCGATCGTCGCGGGCACGGGGCAAGGCGCGATCCTCGCCGAGCGGATTCTGGCGCAGGCGCCGGAAAACACCGTCGCGGGCGCCGTTTCGCTCGACGCCGAGAAGCAACTCGACCCGCGCTTCGACCTCTGCCCGCCGGACCCGACGATCACGCACGGCAAGGGCCTGCCGGGCTTCGTCGAGCGCGGCGCGATGCAGGCGGGGCGCACCAGGGCCGACGCACTCGTCGCGATGACGGCGCCGCATCTGCGCGCGACCGTCGAGCGCGAGGAAGACGTGTCCGACCTGCCGCTGGTCGAACTGCGCGCGTCCCGTCCGACCGACCTGCTCGCGATCGTCATTTCCGGCGACGGCGGCTGGCGCGATCTCGACAAGACGATGGCCGAAGCGCTGCAGCGCGAAGGCGTATCGGTGATCGGCATCGACGCGCTGCGCTACTTCTGGAGCGAGAAGACGCCGCAGCAGACCGCGCACGACCTCGGCCGCGTGATCCAGACTTACAACGCGCGCTGGCATACGAGCCACGTCGCGCTGGTCGGCTACTCGTTCGGCGCCGATGTGATGCCGTTCGCTTACAACCGTCTGCCGGACGCGTTGCGCGCGAAGGTGTCGTATGTGTCGCTGATGGGGTTCGCGCCGACGGCGGATTTCCAGATTCGCGTGACCGGCTGGCTCGGCATGCCGGCAAGCGACAAGGCGCTGCCCGTAAAGGGCGAGCTGGCGAAGCTGCCGCCCGCGATCGTGCAGTGCATCTACGGGGAGAAGGAAGAGGACACCCTGTGTCCGACGCTGACGAAGACGGGTATCGACGTGGTCAGGCTGCCGGGCGATCACCACTTCGGCGGCGATTACGATGCGCTCGCCAAGCGCATTCTCGGCGGGTGGCAGAAGCAGATTGCTGCGCGCAACGGGGCGTAAAGCAGTAAGAAGCCGCGCGCGCCATCATGGCGGCGCGGCTAGCCGTCGCTCGAATTACTTCAACAGCCCCAGATAATCCATTTTCCCGATTGGCACGCCCAGATGCCGCAGGATGTCGTACGCCGTCACGACGTGGAAGTAAAAGTTCGGCAACCCGAACCCCAGCAGATAATCGACGCCGCTGAAGCTCGGCTGCGCATCCTTGAACTTGACCGTGACGGTGCGCGTGTCGCTGCCGTCGAGTTGCTTCGCGTCGATGCTCTTCAAATACATGATCGTGTTCGCGATGCGTTCCTGGAGCGCGTCGAAGCTGTCCTCGTTGTCTTCGAAACGCGGTGCTTCGCCGCCCGCGAGTCGTTGCGCCGAGAGCTTCGACGTATCGCTCGCGCGCTGGATCTGCGCGGCGAACGGCAGCATGTCGGGCGCAAGCCGGGCGCCGATGATGTCGGCATGCGCGATGCCTTTTTCGTCGGCGAAAGCGGCCGCCTTTTCGAGCAGCGTGGACAGCACTTCGAGGCCGCGGATGAACGCCGGAATCGACGCGCGATACATCGTCAGGGACATGGGTGTCTCCTTTTTTGACTGTGGTTTGACAGGGGCCACAAGGATAGCGCGTCGGGCTTTCGGCTGCCCAAACGAGGCTTATGACGGCGTCGTCCGCGCACGGGATTCCCACGCGCGCAAGTCGGCTTCGTAGCGTTCGAGAGCGGTTTCATAGAGATCGAACACGCACGGATGGCAGCCGCTCTGGCAGCATTCGTCCGGGGCAGGTCGCTCGGGAGGAATCGGGCGCGGATCGGGGTCTTTATCAGGCATCTCACCGGCGTTCAAAGGCAGTCACGCCATTTTGCGCCGATCAATGTTCGCAGACTTCGGCGGCTAGGTTTTGGCGTCGTCCGACGGTGTGCCCGATGGCATACTTTGGCGCAGCAGCCGTGAGCCACGGGCATGAGCCGTGGTTTCGCGCGTGGTTCCATAGGGCGACGCTGCTGCCTCTCGAACGAATGGAAGGCTCCTTCGATGACCAAGACAGCCACGCTCCTTTTTGCCGCGCTCGTCGTCCTTGCGGGCTGCATGCAGTTGCAGCCGCAGCCGTCGGCCACTGCCACTCAGCCCGACACCCCCTACACCGCCGAAATCCGCCGCACGCAGTCGGGCATCCCGCACATCAAGGCCGCCGACTGGGGCAGCCTGGGCTTTGGCTACGGCTACGCGCAGGCGGAAGACAACCTCTGCACGCTCGCCGACGCCTTCGTGACCTATCGCGGCGAGCGCTCCGCCTGGTTCGGCGCAGACGCCCGTCCGCCTGCGGGCGCGACCTTCGGACAGCCGCGCAACATCGACGCCGATTTCTTCTTTCGCTTCATCGTCGATAGTGCCGCCGTCGAACGCTATCGATCCGCGCAACCGGCCACGCTGCAAAGCTTGATCGAAGGCTTCGCGGCCGGCTACAACCGCTATCTGCGCGACCTCGACGCCGGCCGCTTCGCCAACGCCCACGCCGCCTGCAAGGGCAAGCCGTGGGTCGAGCGCATCACCGCCGCCGACGTCTACCAGCGGCTGATCGCCGCAAACCTCGCCGGCGGATCGACGCAGTTCCTGCAGCAGATCGCGAACGCGCGGCCGCCGCGCGCGCCGTCGGCCGAAGCACCCGCCGCGCCCGGCGAGGTCGAAAAAATCACGCGTGTCGACATCGGCAAGACGCCCGGCATCGGCAGCAACGCGCTCGCGTTCGGCGCGCCGATCACGCACGACGACAGCAGCCTCCTGTTCGGCAATCCGCACTGGTTCTGGCGCGGCCCGGACCGCTTCTATCAGGCGCAACTGACGATTCCGGGCGTCGTGAACGTGGCGGGCGTGTCGTTTCTCGGCGTGCCGGTGATCGTGCTCGGCTTCAATGACAACGTCGCGTGGACGCACACGGTCTCGACCGTGCGCCGCTTCGGCCTGTTCCAGTTGACGCTCGATCCCGCCGACCCGACGCGCTACGTCGTCGACGGCCGCTCCGAGCCGATGACGCCCGTGCAGATCACGGTGCAGACGCGCCGTCCCGACGGCTCGACCGAACCGGTCACGCGCACGCTGTATCGAACGCGCTTCGGGCCGGTGGTGGATTTGTCGTCGATGGCGCCGGGGCTCGGCTGGACCGCGCAGCGCGCCTTCGCCCTGCGCGACGTGAACGCCGAGAACAATCGCGCGTTCCTCAACTTCTTCGCGTGGAACCAGGCGCGCTCGCTGACCGATTTCATCTCGATCCAGAAGCGCTTCGCCGCGATGCCGTGGGTCAACACGTTCGCGATCGGACGCGGCGACGCGCGCGTCTGGTTCGCCGACATCGGCCCGATGCCGAACGTGCCCGACACCGTTCTCGACACCTGCACGACGCCCGCCGGCCGCGCGTTCGCGGGCCGCGTGCCGGGCGTCGCGTTCCTCGACGGCGCGAAGAGCGCCTGCGCGTGGCGCGTAGACGATACGGCGGCGCAGGCGGGCGCGCTCCCCGTCGACGAGATGCCGAGCATCGCGCGCGGCGATTACGTCGGCAATTTCAACGACAGCTACTGGCTCACCAACGCGAACGCGCCGATGACGGGTTACCCACGCATCGCGGGCGCGACCGGCACGCCGCAGTCGCTGCGCACGCGCTACGGGCATCTGCTTGCCGCGCAGTTGCAGCGCGAGCCCGGCGGCATCACGCGCGACGCGCTGAAAACAGCGGTGCTGGATTCCGGATCGATGTCGGAGCGGCTTTACCGGAAGCCGCTGCTCGATGCCGCCTGCAATTTCGGCGATCCGGCCAACAACCTGCGCGAAGCCTGCGACGTGCTGCGCGTCTGGGACGGCACCGCGAACACCGACGCGCGCGGCGCCAATCTGTGGGACGAATTCTGGGTGCGCCTCGTGCGCATCGCGCCGGAGCGGCTGTGGGCGAACGCCTTCGATCCCGCCAAGCCGCTCGCGACGCCGGGCGGCTTCAACACGTCGAATCCGTCGGTGGTGCAGGATTTGAAGCAGGCGCTCGGCGGCGCGGTGCTGGCGCTCAAGCTCAACGGCTTCGCATTGAATTCGCGGCGCGGCGACATCCTCTACACGACGCGCAACGGCGCTCGCGTGCCGCTCTACGGCGGCTGCGACGAAGTCGGGTACTTCGCGGTCGTGTGCGCGCGCCGGCCGCTCGACTCGCGCGGCTATTCCATGGACGTGAACGGCCAGGGCGACAGTTACATGCAGGTGGTGTCATTCGGCCAGCAGGGCGTCGATGCGGACACGATGCTCGCGCACTCAGAATCCGACGATCTCGCGTCCCCGCGTTCCGGCGACGCAACGCGGCTTTTCGCCTCGAAGACGTGGTCGCGCTTTCCTTTCACCGACGCCGCGATCGACGCCGACCCGACGCTCGTGCGCGCGACCGTCACCGGCGAACGTGTGCAGGAGCCGGTGCTGCGCCCGGTCGGGCCGCGTCGCGTGCCGTAAGGAACGGCTATGAGTGTTGAAACGCGTCTATGATTGAGGTTTAAATCGGATGGAACGACCGTCATGATTTCCGATGACACCTCGCAGCAAGCCGCAGCCCCACAACTCGATCGCGGTGCGTTGTCCGCCTTCGTCGAGCGCAAGTGGAACGACGAGATCGTTCCCGCGCTGACCGACTACATCGCCGTCCCCGCCAAAAGCCCGATGTTCGATGCCGACTGGGTTCGCCACGGCTTCATCGAACGCGTCGTGACGGACGCCGTGCAATGGGTCGAGCAGCAGCCCGTGACGGGCCTGAAAGTCGAGATCGTGCGGCTTGCCGGGCGCACGCCGGTGATCTTTTTCGAAGCGCCCGCGACGCGTTCGGGCAGCACGGAAACCGTTGTGCTGTACGGGCATCTGGACAAGCAGCCCGAGTTCGAAGGCTGGCGCCGCGACCTCGGTCCGTGGACGCCGAAGCTCGAAGACGACAAGCTCTACGGCCGCGGCGGCGCCGACGACGGCTATGCGACCTATGCCAGCATCACCGCGATCGCGGCGCTTGACGCGCAGGGCATCGAGCGGCCCCGCTGCGTCGGCATCATCGAGACGTGCGAGGAATCGGGCAGCTACGATTTGCTGCCCTACATCGATGCGTTGCGCAACCGGCTGGGCGATGTCGGCCTCGTGATCTGCCTCGATTCCGGCGCGGGCAACTACGACCAGCTCTGGCTGACGACGTCGCTGCGCGGTCTCGTCGCGGGCGATCTCGAAGTGCAGGTGCTCGATGAAGGCATCCATTCGGGCGGTTACGGCGGCATCGCGCCATCGACGTTCCGGATCATGCGGCAACTGTTCGAGCGGCTCGAAGACGCCGGCACTGGGAATCTCCTGCCGAAGGGCTTTCACTGCCCGATCCCGCTGCAACGCCTGCGCGAAGCGGAAGCGACGGCGCACATCCTCGGCAACGACGTCTGGAAAAAGCTGCCGTGGAGCTGCGGGCAGGACGGTGGCTCGGTCCTGCCGACCACGACCGATCCGCAGGAGGCGCTCTTGAATTCGACGTGGCGGCCATCGCTCACGGTGACGGGCGCCTCCGGCCTCCCGCCGCTCGCCGATGCCGGGAACGTGCTCGCGCCGCGCACGGCGTTCAAGCTGTCGCTGCGACTGCCGCCGCTCGTCGAGGCGACGCAGGCGGTCGCGGAGCTGAAGGCGCTGCTCGAATTCGATCCGCCTTACAACGCAAAGGTCACGTTCAAGCCGGAGGCGGGTGCGGCAACCGGCTGGGACGCGCCGGATCTCGCGGCGTGGCTCGGATCAGCACTGAACGATGCGTCGCGGCGGCACTTCGGCGCGGATGTCGCGTACATCGGGCAGGGCGGGACGATTCCGCTGATGAACACGCTCAAGGAAGGTTTTCCGCGCTCGCAGTTCATGGTGTGCGGCGTGCTCGGGCCGAAATCGAATGCACACGGGCCGAATGAGTTTTTACATGTGCCGTATGGGAAGAAGCTGACGTCGGCGGTTGCGGAGGTGATTGCGGCGGCGCCGTGATGTTTCACGCAGGATGACGGAGGCGCGCGGGTGGTTCTGCGCGCCTTTTTTCTCGTCGAAAGTGGTAAGGCCAATCGATCATCTGTAGAGTATGCTTTCTGTTACGCGACTGCATAAATGGAGACAAAACCTCTGATGACCGACACCAAGATCCCCGAACTCCGCATTCCCGCCGAGGCCCTCCACACCTACGTCCGCACGATCTGGGAGCGCGCTGGCAGCACGCCGCGCGAGGCGCAACTCGTGGCCGATCATCTCGTGATGGCGAACCTGTCAGGCCACGATTCACACGGCGTCGGGATGATCCCGCGCTACGTCGCCTCGCTCGCGGACGGCGAACTCAAGCTCAACGCTCACGCCGAAATCGTCCGCGATGCGGGCGCGGTGTTGACCATCGACGGCGTCAAGGGTTTTGGCCAGGTCGTCGCCTACGAGGCGATGGAGCACGGCATCGAGCGCGCGAAAAAGCTCGGCGTCTGCGCGGTCGGCCTGCGCAACGCGCACCACATCGGGCGCATCGGGCACTGGGCCGAGCAGTGCGCGAAGGCCGGCCTCGTGTCGTTTCACTTCGTGAACGTCGCGGGCGACCCGCTCGTCGCGCCGTTCGGCGGCATCGACCGGCGCTTCGGCACGAATCCGTTCTGCGCCGCGTTCCCGCGCGACGGCAAGACGCCGCTCGTGCTCGATTTCGCGACGAGCGGCATCGCGTACGGCAAGACCCGCGTCGCGTACAACAAGGGCGTGAAGGTCGCGCCGGGCTACCTGATCGAACACGACGGCACGCCGACCGTCGAGCCGAAGGTGATGCACGAGGAGCCGTTCGGCTCACTGCTGCCGTTCGGGCTGCACAAGGGATTTGGTCTGGCCGCCATGTGCGAAATTCTCGGCGGCGCGCTGTCGGGCGGTTACACGACGCGTGAAAGCACGTTGCAGAAGACGAGCGCGATCATGAATTGCATGACGTCGGTGATCCTCGATCCGAACGCATTCGATGCACCCGCAGCGCAGGAAGAGGCGGAGGCGTTTATCGAGTGGGTGAAGGCGTCGCCGGTGCAGGCGGGCGTCGAACGCATCTACGCGCCGGGCGAACCGGAGGACGCGCGCCGCGAAGAGCGCGGCGCGAACGGCGTGCCAATCGATCCGACGACCTGGCAGCAGATTCGCGATGCGGCGGCGGCGTCGGGGATGGCGGGTGAGGAGATCGAGGGGTTTGTGAGGCAGTTGCGGTAGGGATTCGAGAATCGCTGGCCGGTGTAGTGCCGGTCACGTGAGCGGGATCGAAGCTTGATGTAGCTGCGGGCGCGAAAACCGCGAAAACCGCGAAAAAAGCCGTTCCGCACGTGTTGGAATGGCTTTTTTCTCTTCAGACCAGCGGCATCACGCCGTACTCGTAATCAAACCATCTCGTTCTTGATCCACTCCACCACCGACGTGCGCTTCGGCGACCATCCAAGCAGTTCCCGCGCCCGCTCGCCGCGCACCCGGCTGTTCGACCCGAGCCCGTACGACGCCATCTCATAACCCCATTCTTCCTTCGCGGCGTCGAGCGGCCAGTCCTGCGGCTCGCCCAAACCCAGCACCTCAGCCATCGCCGTCGTCATTTCGCGGAACGGCGCTTCACCGCTCTCGATGAAATAGAACGTCCCCGGCGGCGTCTTGTCGAGCGCGCGGCGGTACGCATCGACGACGTCGTCGATATGCACGTTCGACCAGATATTGCGCCCCGGCCCGACGTGGCGCACGACGCCGCTCTTCTGCGCCTGCTTGAGCAAGCGCGGCAACTGCACGCTCGCCGCCGACGGAATCGCGCCGTGCCCGTAGATCAGCGTGTTGCAGAGCACGGCCGAGCGCACACCGCGCCTGGCGGCGTCGAGCACGAGGTTGTCGATCGCGACGCGCGGCGCCTTGTCGGCTGTCGGCTCGGGCAGGTTGTCCTCGCGATAGATCGCCTCCGACGCCTCGCCGCCGGATGCATCGCCGACGATGCTCGAACCGCTCGTGTGCAGGAACGGCTTGTTCGAGCCTTCGAGCCCTTCGATCAGCGCTTCGACCGCGCCGCGATGGTCGCTGCTGGCGGCGTTGATGACGGCGTCCGCCGCGCGCGCTTCGGCGACGAGGAGCGCGCGGTCGTCGAGGCTGCCGAGCACCGGTTCGATGCCGAGGCGTTTCAGTTCGTCCGATTGCTCCGCGCGCCGCACGAGGCCGCGTACCTGATGGCCGTCGCGCACGAGACCCGCCGCGATCGATCCACCGATAAACCCGCCTGCGCCAGTCACAAAAATTTTCATGGTGCTGCTCCTTTGAAAGGTGTCGATGAAGGGCAGTATGGGCCGTTTCGACTTTCGCAAAAACAGTGCTAGTCTCAAATCAATCTTGATTTTGAGTCAACAAATAAGCGATGAAGACTAACACCGACGAATTGCAGGTCTTCGTGAGCGTGATCGATTGCGGCTCGATCACGGCGGCGGCCGAGGCGCTGCGGCAGACCGTCTCCGGCGTGAGCCGCGCGCTCACGCGGCTGGAGACGAAACTCGACGCCACGCTCGTGCGCCGCACGACGCGCCGTCTGCAACTGACCGACGAGGGCGAACTGTTCCTCGCGCGCGCCCGGCTGATCCTCGCCGCGATGGACGACGCCGAGGAAGCCATCGTGCGGCATCGCGAGCGGCCAGCGGGGCGGCTGCGCGTCGATGCCGCGTCGCCGTTCATGCTCCACTGCATCGTGCCGAACGTGAAGGCGTTCAACGCGCTCTATCCCGATATCACGCTGGAGCTGACGAGCAACGAGCGCATCGTCGACCTGATGGAGCAGCGCGTCGATATCGCGATCCGGCTTGGCGCGCTACAGGATTCGACGCTGCACGCGCGCTCGCTCGGCAGCACGCGCTGGAGGGTTCTCGCGACTCCGGCGTATCTGGCGGAAAACGGCGAGCCAGGCGACGTCGATGAATTGCTGCGGCATCGGCTGATCGGCTTTACGGCGCCGGAAAGCCTCAATGACTGGCCCCTGCGCGATGCCCGCTCCGGCCGCGCGTTCGTGACGATCACGCCGGCGCTCGCGGCATCGAGCGGCGAGACGATCCGGCAACTCGCGCTGAACGACTGCGGGATCGCGTGTCTGTCCGAGTTCATGACCGCCGCCGACCTGCGCGCCGGCCGCCTGCGCGCGATCCTCGACGACTCCACGGCCGACGTCCGCCTGCCGGTCAACGCGGTGTACTACCAGAGCGCGTCGATGGCGGGCCGGGCGCGCGCGTTCCTGGATTTTCTGGCGGCGAAGCTGGCGGGGTGATGCGCGGCTGCGTATGCTTGGGCGTCTCCTCAACCACCCGACCGACGATGCCAATCGAAGCCCTCAACGCCCCCGGCCTGCCGATCCCCGCCGGCCACTACAGCCACGCGACGCGCGCGGGCAACCTGATCTGCGTGTCCGGCCAGTTGCCGATGCGCCCCGACGGCACCCACACCGGCGACCAGCCGTTCGCGGTGCAGGCGGAACAGACGTTATCGAACCTGCGCACAGTGCTCGCGGCGGCGGGCGCCGAACTGAAAGACTGCATCGAAGTGACGGTGTACCTGGTTGGCGTCGAACACTGGAAGGAATTCAACGAGATCTACGCGCGCCATTTCGGCGACTGGAAGCCCGCGCGCGCGGTCGTGCCCGTCGGCGCGCTGCATTACGAGTACTTGCTGGAGATCGCGGCGCGCGCGTGGGTCGAGCGCGACTGATTTTGCTCGCCCGGCCATCGCTCTTATTATTGCGATGTCCGGTCAATACAGGTTGCGTCATGGTCCAGCTCGTTTTGCTTCTCCTCGGCGTCGACTATTTGCGCAGGCGCTGGCGCACGCTGTTCGCCGTCGGCCTGTTGTGGCTTCTGATCGGCGTAGGCGTTTTCATCGACGCGCTCGACAACGCCATTTATTTCCCGATGCAGTTCCTCGCCTATCTGCTGCTTACCGAGGGCGTGGCGACGCTCGCCGTCGCGTGGACCGGCGCGGGCGGGCAGCGCGTGCTGCGCTACGTGAAGGGCGCGGCGGTCGTGCTGGCGGCGGCGCTGATTCTGGCCGGCCATCACCACGGCAACTTCGTGCTGTCGATGATCTTCGGCATGCTCTTTCTCGCCGACGGTCTTTTGCAGGCGGTGTCGGCGTTCGTCGTGCGCTATCCGCGCTGGCGGGTCGTGCTGGGGTTTGCGATCGTCGAAATTTTGCTCGCGATATTTTTCTTCCAGCCGTATCCGACGCATTACGTCGGCACGGCGCCTTATTGCCTCGGCCTCGGGCTCGCGTTCGGCGGCTGGAACCTCCTGTGGATCGCGTTGCGCGTGCGCGCGTTGCAGCGCATCCCGCCGGAACGAAAGCGCACGCTGAACCTGTCCGACGACGTGATCGCGGACCACACGATCGTCGATACATCCGCGACCCAACTTGCCGCCGACGATAGCCCATTCGAATGGGACGGTCCTCCTGCGCCGGACGAAAAAGCGCTGACGGTCCACGTGTGGACGCCTGTCGGCTCGGCTCGGACGCAGGCGCAGCGCTCGCTGATCGTCGACCGCTACATCGCGGCCGTCGATGCAAACGGCGTCATTTCGACCGGTCACGCCGCGCTGGAATCTCCGGAGGGCGTCTACATCAGCCTCTATCCGGGCGTGGAAATCGACCGCTCGCCCGACGAATTCGGCCGTATCCTGCGCGCGACCCGCGAAAACGACGTGCCCGGCGTGTTCCAGCGGGACTACGCGACGGAATCGAAAGCGTGGTGCGAATCGACGACGAAAGTCCGCATCCGTAACTACAGTCCCGAGCGTTTGGGCGAATTCTGGGGCGCGTATCGGCAGAACCTGACGTACAACCTGACGTATCGCAACTGTTCGAGCACGGTGTCGAACGCGCTCGAAGCCGCGCTGGAAGGCGCGGTCGGCCGATTTCACGGACGCGATACCGGCTGGCGCGCATTCTGGCGCCTGCTCGTCACGCCCGAGCTGTGGGTCGCGGCGCAAATCCGCAAGCGCGCCGCGACGATGGCCTGGACGCCCGGCCTCACGCTCGACTATGCGCGGGCGCTCAGCATGCTCGCCGACCCGCGCCCGTTCGGCTGGCTCAAGATGGCGCGGCTCGCGCTGCGCCGGATGATGCGCTCGCGGCGCGGCTGGCGGCAGGAAGCCGTCGATGCGGCGGATGCGCGGGCGGGGCGGGTTTAGGCGCTTCGAGCTACGCAGCGCCGCGCGCCGGCCGGCCGCGGCGCGCGTACGCCGCAGCTACGCGCGCAGAGGGCGGTTTGGCTGCCACCAGACCTGACGTTGCACCGAAATCACGGGTGCGAGCGGCCGTGAGCACCCGTCCACCGCTTACGCCAGATCCAGCGCCCCCGTCAAATCCCCCAACGGCGCTTCCCCATTTGCCGCAAACGCCCGATCCCGCGCGACGACACCATCGAGCGGCGGCAAATCATGCACCCGCGAGATAAACCGCAGGATCGAGTTCGTGTCGTACACCGTGTGATCGACGTAACCCTTCTTCGCGAGCGGCGAGATCACGAGCGCGGGAATCCGCGAGCCCGGCCCCCAGCGATCGCCCTTCGGCGGCGAGACGTGATCCCACCAGCCGCCGTTTTCATCGACGGTGACGACCACGACCGTGTTCTCCCACTGCGGCCCGCGCTGAATCCGCTCGATCACGTTCGCGATGTGCCGGTCGCCCGATTCAACGTCCGCGTACCCGGCGTGCATGTTCAGGTTGCCCTGCGGCTTGTAGAACGTGACGGCGGGCAGGCGCCCCGCGTCGATGTCGGCCATCAGCTTGTTGGTCGACGGATCGTCTCCGAGGCCGGCGTCGCGCAGATGCTGCGCCCGCGCCTGCGTGCCCGGCGCGAAGCTGCGGAAATAGTTGAACGGCTGATGGTGATACTGGAAATCGGGGACCATGCCCGTATCAGCGTGTTCGAGCGCGTACTGCCACGCCCCGCTATACCACGCCCAGTCGACGCCCTTCGCCGAGAGCCTGTCTCCGATCGTCGCGTAATCCTGCGGCGGAAGCACGCGCGGATTCGACAGGTCCGCGAGCGACGGATCGCCATGCTCGGCAGGGCGCACGTTGCTCGGCTGATAGGGCGGCGCCATTGTGTTGACCGCGTAACCGTCGGCGGTGAGCGCGCCGTCGCGCACGAACTTGGGCGGCCCTTCCAGCGCCGATTTCGGCGAATCCGGCGCGAGTTTCAGGCGCGTGCCAGTGAGGTCGTCGCCTTCCACGACCGACGTGAGCTTCGCCGCCGGCCCGCTGCTCACGTTCGGATAGAACGGCGCCTGCGCGGAAATCAGGAAGATGTGATTCAGCCACGAGCCGCCGAACGCCGACATGAAGAAGTTGTCGCAAAGCGTGTACTGGCTCGCGAGACCCCAGAGACGCAGCGTATCGGCGGAATTGCGGTAGTGCCCCATCACGAGGCCGCCCGAGTCGCCCCACGCGGCGAACTGGTTGTTGCGCCCCGCATTGATCTGCATCTGGTTCTGATAAAAACGGTGCACGAGATCGCGCGTGATGACGCCGTTCGGCAGCGGCTGGCCCTGCGCGTCTGTCAGGCGGAACGGCGTGTTTGCGAGGCCGGTGATCTGGTTCTCGGCAATGGCATAGCGTTTGCCGTTCACTTCCTGCGCCTGCGGCACGAGCCCGCCCCAGATGGCGGGCAACTTGGCGAGCTGCGTGTTGCCGTCGCGATCGAGCTGAAGATAGCGCGACGCCGGCACGGAATCGAGCGGATACTGGACCCCGGGAAAATTGCCGTACAAATTGGTGAAGCTGCGGTTTTCCGCGTAGATCACTACGATGCGCTTGATTTTTGCCTGCAGCGTGCGGTCAAGCGCGAGATCGGCGGCGGTCTTGGGTGTCGCGGATTTCTGATCGAACAGGTTGCAGCCGCCGAGCGACAGGCCCGCGAGACCGACGCCCGCAGCGAGCAGACGCCGCCGGGCGGGATCGGTTGGCGCATCGCTTGCGGAAGAAGTGGGAAGGTCGTCACGCGGATCGTCGGTCTGGCTCATCGCTCTGGCTCCTTTGGGTCGCTTAGCGGCTTACTCTGGTCCGATGCTTCGATGCGCGGCGGCGCGCGCCAAGCATTATCGTCAATGACGTGGCGCGCGCCAACCTTTCGGAACCGGGGGCTTACCCGCGTCGCGCGCCGCTCTTCGAGTGCATCGGAACTGCATGTTGCCTGCAACGGAACGTCGCGAGAAGTCGGCCGAATGGCATAGGCCTAACTCACAATCGGGCAAAAACGCGCACGCCTGTGCGAAAGCCCTATGCCTTTTGGCTGACTGGAATCCATCACGGCGCGCGACTACTATCAACGCATCGACAGTCAGCTCAGGACCAGCTTGATGCCTACGAGGACGAGGGTAGCCGCGAGCAGGTTGCGCAGGAGCGCCTCCGGTGCCTTGGCCGACAGCATGCTGCCGAGCACGATGCCCGGCAGCGAGCCGACGAGCAGCGAGACGAGCAGCGACCAGTCGACCGAGCCGAGGAGCCAGTGGCCCGTCCCGGCGATCAGCGTGAGCGGCACGGCGTGGGCGATGTCCGAGCCGACGATGCGCGCGGTCGCGAGCCGCGGGTAGAGCAAAAGCAGGACAGTCACGCCGATCGCGCCCGCGCCGACCGAAGTGATCGAAACGAGCGTGCCGAGGATCGCGCCGGTGAGTACGGTCCACAAGACAGTGCGCTGCGGATTGTCCGGCCGGTTGCGCCCTTTGTTATAGGCGAGCCGCGCGAGCTGAGGCCGGAATACGAGCGAAACTGCCGTGATCAGGAGGGCCGAGCCGAGAATCATCTGGATCAGTCTGGCCGTGCCCGGCGCGTGCAGGCCGTAGCGGTTGAGCAGCACGAGCGTGACCGCGGCCGCCGGCACGCTGCCCAAGGCGAGCCGCCCGGTGATGCGCCAGTCGACGGAGCCCTTGATCCCGTGGACGAGCGTTCCGGCCGTCTTGGTTGCGGCGGCGTAGAGCAGGTCGGTGCCGACGGCGGTCGCCGGATGGATGCCGAACAGGAGCACGAGCAGCGGCGTCATGAGGGACCCGCCGCCGACGCCCGTCAGGCCCACGAGGAAGCCGACGGCCAGTCCGGATGCAGAATAAAGTAAGTCGATATGCGGAAATGACATTCGCGCGGAGAACCCGTTAGGCGTGAGACGGTCGAAAAACCGTCGATGATAGCCGGTCGGCGGCGCTGCCGTCCTGCTGGCTTCTTTTGCCCCAGCCATCGCGAGGCCGGAGGCGCGCATGCGGCGCGGTGAAAACCGTCAGCATGCACGACCCGGCGCTCACTCAAGTCAATCCAGGAAGGTGCAAATGGAAACGAAGCAACCGAAACCCCCGCGCCCCGACGACGCATTCATCCCGAACGAGCACGCGAACATCGCGAGCGAGCAGCAGTTCGTGCTCAAGTCCGGCAACACGTTCGCCGTCAACGACGCGAACGGGGACATTCGCGGCCACGACGACGGCCTCTTCGTCAACGATACGCGCGTGCTCTCCGAACTGGTGCTGACCTTCGGCGGCCGGGCGCCGTCGCTCCTGTCGGGCAGCGTGTCGAGCGATAACGCCGTCTTTACGGCCCACCTGACCAACAAGCCGCTGCCGCCGATCGGCGGGGCGCGCACGCCCGAGGGCGTGATCCACGTCGAGCGCAAACGCGTGCTGTCGGGTCATGTGCTGCACGAAAGTATCGTGCTCACCAATTACGGGACGGAACCGGCCACTGTGCCGCTGTCGATTTCGTTCGCCGCCGACTTCCTCGACATGTTCGAAGTGCGCGGCAGCACGCGCGCAAAGCGGGGCACGATGCGCCCGCCAATGGTGGAAAACGGCGAAGTCGTGCTGCGCTACACCGGTCTCGACGAAGTGGAGCGCACGGCGCGCATCCAGTTCACGCCCGCGCCCGATTCGCTCACGCCGAGCCGCGCTGATTACGCGCTCAACATCCAGTCGGAAACGGCGATTTCGATCTACCTGTCGGTCACGGCCACGACGCACGCCCTGAGCGACGCGAGCGAGCAGAGCAAGCGCGATGCGTCCGAAGCGGCCGAATGCGCGCCCGAATCGGGGCGCCCGGCGATCCGCGAGGCGCTCGTGGAAGCGCACCGGCGCATGCGCGAGCGGCGCCGCGCGACGGCGCGCGTGCGTTCGAGCAATCCGCTGTTCAGCGAATGGATCGACCGCTCGCTCGCTGATCTGGGCCTGCTCACCACCGATCTCGAAACCGGCCCGTATCCGTACGCCGGCATTCCGTGGTTCTCCACGGCGTTCGGCCGCGACGCCATCATCACGTCGCTTCAGATGCTGTGGCTGCAGCCGACGCTCGCGCGCGGCGTGCTGCGCTTTCTCGCGGCGCATCAGGCGCGCGAGGATTCGGCGTTCCGCGACGCCGAGGTCGGCAAGATCATGCACGAGACGCGCAAGAGCGAAATGGCCGCCACCGGAGAAGTCCCGTTCGCGATGTACTACGGCGGCGTGGACAGCACGCCGCTCTTCGTCGTGCTCGCGGGCGCCTACGTGGAACGCACCGGCGACCGCGCGCTGATCGACGAACTGTGGCCGAACCTGCAACTCGCCACGCAATGGATCGCGCGTCATTGCGACAAGAACGCCTGGGGCCTGCTCGACTATCAGCGCGCGTCCGAGCACGGCCTCGCCAATCAAGGCTGGAAGGACAGCCAGGACTCCGTGTTCCACGCGGACGGCCGCTTCCCCGACGGCCCGATCGCGCTCGTCGAAGTGCAGGCGTACGCATCGACGGCATTCGCGACAATGGCGCGCCTCGCCCGCAAGCGCGGCGCGAAGGAAGAGGCGCTCGATTACGAACGGCGCGCGCAGAACATCCGCGACCGCGTCGAGGCGATGTTCTGGATGCCGGATTCGGAGTTCTACGGCATAGCGCTCGACGGCCACGGCGCGTTGTGCAGCGTGCTCGCGTCGAATGCGGGGCATCTGCTCGCGTTCGATCTCGTCGAGCGGGAGCGCGGCGAAGCGGTCGCGCGGCAACTCGAATCCACGCTCTTTCACACCGGCTGGGGCGTGCGCACGCTCGCGGCGGGGCAGCCGCGCTTCAATCCGATGTCGTATCACAACGGCTCGGTGTGGCCGCACGACACCGCGATGTGCGCGCGCGGCCTTGCGCGCTACGGCGATCGCGGCGGTGCGGTGCGTCTGTTACAGGCGCTGTTCGAGGCGGCCGTGACTTTCGACATGCGTTTGCCGGAGCTGTTCTGCGGCTTCACGCGGCAGCGCGGCGAAAAGCCGATCGCGTATCCGGTCGCGTGTCTGCCGCAAGCGTGGGCGGCGGGGGCGCCGTTCATGATTCTGGAAGCGTGTCTCGGCGTCACGATCGATGCCGAGCGCGACGAAGTGCGGATCGACCGGCCGCAGTTGCCGGATGGTATCGACTGGCTGGAGATCGGCGATTTGCGGGTCGGCCAGCAGAGCGTGTCGATTACGTTCCGGCGTGTCGGCGGGCAGGTGGTGCCGTCGGTGGAAGGGGACGTGCGTGTAGTGGCGGTGCTGTAGGTTCGGATGGCTCCGGCAGTCAGTAGATAGCGACGCGGAAAGCCGCAAAAAAGAAAAGGTCCAATCGGCGCAAGCCGAATTGGACCGTTCCGGTCAGTCTGATTTCAACGCCAGGCGAGAGCCTCGCGTCGAGGCGAAGCTCAAACCGCGACGCTCCCCACATAGTTCTCCGCAAGCGCCGTCGCGGCGGCGCGCGAAGTCGTCACGTGTTCAAGTTCCGCGACCTGCAGGCGCTGCTCGAACGGCGAGGTGTCGTCGAGCTTGTGCAGCATGCGCGTCATCCACCATGAGAAGTGCTCCGCGCGCCAGACGCGCTTGAGCGCCGTCTCGGTGTAGCTCGCGAGCTTGTCGTTCGCGCCTTCCTTATAGAACGCGGTGAGCGCGGCCGTCAGCACCTTCACGTCCGATACCGCGAGGTTCAGTCCCTTCGCGCCGGTCGGCGGCACGATGTGCGCGGCGTCGCCGGCCAGGAAGAGCTTGCCGCACTGCATCGGCGTGGACACGAAGCTGCGCATCCCGACGATGTTCTTCTGGAAGATCTTGCCTTCGGTGATCTGCCAGCCGTCGGCGGTATCGACGCGGGCGTGCAGTTCAGCCCAGATGCGGTCGTCGGACCATGCATCGGCGGTGTCTTTCGGGTCGCACTGGAAGTACATGCGCTGGACGCCCGGCGAGCGCGTGCTGATCAGCGCGAAGCCGCGATCGTGGCGCGCGTAGATGAGTTCGTCCGACGAGGGCGGCGCCTCGACCAGGATGCCGAACCAGCCGAACGGATAGACCTTCTGGTAATCCTGGCGCAGCGCCGCCGGAATCGAGCCGCGCGCAACGCCCTGCGAGCCGTCGCAGCCGATGATGAAGTCGCATTCCAGCTCTTCGTCGCGGTCTTCATGGCGGTACTTGATGCGCGGCTTCGCGTCGGCGGAGGCGTCGAAGTCGTGCAGGGAGACGTTCGAGACGTCGAACTTCAGCGCGCCGTCGGCGGCGATGCGCGCCGCGACCAGATCCTTGATCACTTCGTGCTGGGCGTAGACGGTAATCGCATGGCCGGTCAGCTCGGTGAGCGCGATGCGGCGGCGCTGGCCTTCGAACGCCAGCTCGAAGCCGTGGTGCAGCGCGCCTTCGGCCTGCATCCGCGCGCCCAGACCAGCTTCGTTCAAGAGGTCCATCGTGCCCTGTTCGAGCACGCCGGCGCGGATCGTCGATTCGATGTCGTTCTGGCTGCGCGCTTCGAGCACGACCGAGTCGATGCCACGCAGATGAAGGAGGTGGGAAAGCAGAAGGCCAGCCGGGCCCGCGCCAATGATGCCGACTTGAGTACGCATGATGTCTCCGTGAAAGCGTTGATGTTGTGGAAACAGTGTCGTGCTGAGCCGCCTTATCGCGCAACGCGATACGACGGATAGCGCGTATGCATTATCGAGATAGAGGCGAATGTGCCGAGATGAAACGAATCATCGGATCGAGCGGCGGGAATTCGGCCGTTCCTTCATGCGCATGGGTTTCGAGGCGGTCCGCGCGATGCGCGTGCAGTTCCAGCAGGTCGATATGGGAGGCGGCGCTGCCATCGTCGTCCGGGAAATCCCTGATCGCGAGGAGCGGGCAGCGCAAGCCGTGCAACTCGCCTTCGATTGTCCATTCGTGGTGCGCCGCATGGCAGGCGAAGCGCTCGCGGAGCTTGGCCGGTTCGAAGGCCGCACGCGCGCGTAGCAGATGCGCTACCTGCGGCGACTGCGAAAACATCCGGGGCGCGATCAAGATAGCGCCCGCCAGGCCGCGCGGATGCTCAGCAGCGTAGAGCAGCGCAATCGTCGCGCCCTCGCGATAACCGACGATCCACATGCGGGGATCGATGTCGAGCGCTTCGAACAGGGCGGGCAGGATGTCGCGCGCCTGATCGCGCAAGGACAAACCGCCGGCTAGTCCGCAGACCAGCCCGCGAAGACCAAGCGTGCGCACGAGCCTCGCCGGCCAGTCGCTGGACGGATCGATCGTGCCCTTCGCGAGAAACACGATCGCCGGCGCACCGCCGCATTTGCCGCCGAGCCACTCGCATTCGAGCGCGACGGCGCCGCGCGACGCGTTCGCACAAAGCGTGACGATTTCGATCATGCGTCGAGTCCGAACGATGTCCGCTGATCGAAGTCTAGGCGTTCCGTGCGCGCGACGGGTCCGTCGCTTGCTGCGAAAGCGAATCGATCCAGCCAGCGGAGAACCCACATGACGCAAATTTCGTATCCGAAGCCGCCGTTCCCCGATCAGCAGCAGGACCGCCAGCCCGGCCTGACCGCGCCGCTCGATCCGCAGCCGGACCACGGCGAGAAAAGCTACAAGGGCAGCGGACGCCTCGCGGGCAAGGTCGCGCTGATCACCGGCGGCGACAGCGGCATCGGTCGGGCGGTCGCGATCGCGTATGCGCGCGAGGGCGCGGACGTCGCGATCTCCTATCTCGACGAGGACGAAGACGCACAGGAAACCGCGCGCTGGGTCGAGGAAGCGGGCCGCCGTCCGCTGCTCCTGCCCGGCGACATCACTGACCGCGCGCATTGCCGCGAACTGGTCGCGAAAACGGTCGATATGTTCGGGCGCATCGACGTGATCGTGAACAACGCGGCCTACCAGATGACCTACGACGGCCTGGACGACATCAGCGACGACGAGTGGGACAAGACCTTCTCAACGAACATCGGCGCGATGTTCCGCATCGTCAAGGCGGCGCTGCCGCACATGAAACCCGGCAGCGCGATCGTCAACACGAGTTCGGTGAACGCCGACGCGCCGAATCCGGGCCTGATCGCGTACGCGACCACCAAAGGCGCGATCCAGAATTTCACTGGCGGTCTGGCGCAATTGCTGGCGGAAAAGGGCATTCGCGCGAATTGCGTCGCGCCGGGGCCGATCTGGACGCCCCTGATTCCCTCGACGATGCCGCCCGAAAAGGTCAAGAATTTTGGCTCGCAAGTGCCGATGAAGCGCGCCGGCCAGCCTGCGGAACTCGCCTCGGCCTACGTGATGCTCGCCTCGGACGAATCGAGCTACACGTCGGGCGCGACCATCGCGGTGACGGGTGGCATGCCGATCATCTAGCGGGATATGATGATCGGCTCGATTTCCCGATACCGCTCACCATGCAAATCCTCGTCGATGCCGACGCCTGCCCCGCCATAGTCAAGGACATCCTGTTTCGGGCGGGGCCGCGCGTCGAAGTCTGCGTGACGCTCGTCGCGAACCAGTACCTGCGCACGCCGCCGTCGCCGTTCATCAAATCGGTGCAGGTGCCGGCGGGCTTCGATGTCGCCGACGCACGCATCGTCGAACTGGCCGTGGCGGGCGACCTGATCATCACGGCAGACATTCCGCTCGCGGCGGGCGTGCTGAAGAAGGGCGCGCATGCGCTCGATCCGCGCGGAGAGTGGTTCAGCGCGGAAAACATCGAGGAGCGGCTGACGATCCGCTCGATGATGGATCAGTTGCGCAGCACGGGCGTCGATACGGGCGGGCCGTCGCCGTATAGCCCTCGCGATGGCAAGAACTTCGCCGCGCAACTGGACCGGTTTCTGGCCAAATACCGCGCGTCGAGGACGAAATGAACGTGCGCCGACTCACGACCGCCGACGCCACCGACTATCGTGACATTCGTCTGGAAGGATTGCGTCTACATCCAGACGGCTTCGGGGCGTCCTATGAAGACGAAAAATCCGAGCCGCTCGCGTGGTTCGAAACGCGCATCGCGAACCACGCGGTGTTCGGCGGCTGGCTCGCCGACGGCACGCTCGGCGGCGTCGCGGGCCTTCTCGTTCCCATCGGCGCTAAGCTGAAACACAAAGGCGTGCTCTGGGGCATGTACGTGCGGCCGGCCGCGCGCGGCACGGGGCTCGCCGCCGCGCTCGTCGAAAAGGTGCTGGACCACGCGCGCGGCGTCGTCGAGGAAGTGCAGCTCGTCGTCGCGCCGGACAACGAGGCGGCGATCCGCCTCTATCGCGCGGCGGGCTTCGAGCAGTTCGCCCGCGAGCCGCGCGCGCTCAAGATCGACGGTGTCTATCACGACTCGCTCTTGATGACGAAGCCGCTTCAGTAATCCGCCGCTTCCTTCAACTGCTTGCGACGATATTCGCCTACGCGCGCGAGCATCCACCCTGGATATTCGGCCGGCAACTGGCTGACTTCATCGAGTGCGGCGAGCTCGTCGTCGTTCAGGCGCACGTTGGTCGCGGCGATGTTGTCGTCGAGCTGCTCGACGCGCTTCGCCCCGATGATCACGCTCGTCACCGGTTTCTGGTGCAGGAGCCACGCGAGCGCGATCTGCGCGACCGAGACGCCCTTCGCTTCGGCCATGCTGCGCATCGCGTCGATGCAGTCGTACGCGCGCTCGACGTTCACCGGCGGGAAATCGAACTTCGTGCGGCGGCTGCCTTCTTCCTTGCCGCCTTCGCGCGTGTATTTACCGGACAGCAACCCGCCCGCGAGCGGACTCCACACCAGCAAGCCGACGTTCTCGCTCTGCAACAGCGGCACGAGTTCGCGCTCCAGATCGCGCCCTGCGATCGTGTAATACGCCTGCAGCGACTCGAAGCGCGCGAGCCCGAGCCGCTCGGAAATCCCGAGCGCCTTCGCGATCTGCCACGCCGCCCAGTTCGACACACCGATATAGCGCACGTGGCCGTGCTGAACGAGGGTGTCGAGCGCGCGCAGCGTCTCTTCGATCGGCGTCGCGGGGTCGAAACCGTGGATCTGGTACAGATCGACGTGATCGAGTTGCAGGCGCTTCAAACTCGCCTTCACGCCGTCGATGATGTGAAAGCGCGAACCACCGCGCGAATTCACGCTTTTCGTGCCCGTTTCGCCGTGAATCTTCGTTGCGACGACAACGTTCTCGCGCGGCACCTTCAGGTTTTTCAGCGCCTGCCCAGTGATGATTTCCGACTGGCCGTCGGCGTAGACGTCGGCGGTGTCGATGAAATTGATGCCCGCTTCCAGCGAGCGGCCCACGAGCCGGTCGGCGTCCGCCTGTTGCAGCGTGCCGATGTTGTCCCAGATACCGCCGCCCCCGCCGCCGAACGTCATCGTGCCGAGACAGAGTTCCGAGACGAACAGGCCGGTATTGCCGAATTTTCTGTAGCGCATTGATTGCTCCTTCAAAGCGTGGCAGTTGCAGTCCGGCCATGAACGCCGCCCGCCAAGGTGCGAGTAAGCGCAGGCCGTGCTGCTGCTCGTGCAGTATCTTCCCGGCCGCTCTGCGACCCATAGCCTGATCCTGTCGAATCATTGCCCGTTCCTGCAAACGGCGCGGGGTGCCATGAGCGAATTCGCGTGCGCGCGAGTAAGCTAGGTGCACTCCCTTTCTGAAGTGAAATCATGGCCCTGAACGAGACGGCGGACTCCGCCAACGACTTCTCGCATGTTCCGAACGACCCGCCGCGCACGCCCGATCCTTCGCTCGATGGTGCGCGGCTCGACCTCGTGGCGCTCCTCGACCGCTTCACCATCGGCTGCGAGGGCACCATCGAAACACCCGTGCCCGGCTTCTACCTGCATCGCGTGATGAATCCCGGCGGACCGAAGCACGGCATCCAGACGCCCGCGCTCGCCTTGATCGCGCAGGGCTCGAAACGCGTGATGGTCGGCGACGATGTGTATGTCTACGATCCACTGCATTACCTCGTTTCGTCGGTGGATTTGCCGGTGATGGGGCAGGTGACGGTCGCAAGCGAAACCGAGCCGTATCTCGGGCTGCGGCTCGATCTCGACGTGGAAGCGATCACCGAGCTGATCCGCGACGAAAAGCTGCCGCCCGCCACGCATTCGGACGCCGCGCGCGGACTCTACGTGAACCGGCTCGGCGCGCCGATGCTCGACGCCGTGCTGCGCCTGCTTCGTCTGATCGATACGCCCGAGGACATTCCGATCCTCGCGCCGCTGGTCAAGCGCGAGATTCTGTATCGGCTGCTGATGAACGGGCCGGGCGCGCGGCTGCGCCAGATCGCGCTCACCGACAGCCAGACGCAGCGCATCGCGAAGGCGATCCTGCTTCTGCGACAGAACTTCGACCAGCCGCTGCGCGTCGAGGCGATCGCGCGCGACGTGCACATGAGCGTGTCGTCGCTGCATCATCACTTCAAAGCCGTCACCGCGATGAGCCCGCTGCAATACCAGAAGCAGTTGCGCCTGCAGGAAGCGCGCCGGCTGATGCTGCTCGATATCGCCGATGCCGCGACCGCCGCGCATCGCGTAGGGTATGAGAGCGCGTCGCAGTTTAGCCGCGAGTACAGCC
Source organism: Caballeronia humi (assembly GCF_001544475.1). GTDB lineage: Bacteria > Pseudomonadota > Gammaproteobacteria > Burkholderiales > Burkholderiaceae > Caballeronia > Caballeronia humi. The sequence goes on from NZ_FCNW02000002.1 coordinate 235,639, forward strand.
GCCTGTTCGGCGCGCCGCCGTTGCGCGACACGAGGCGCTGGCGCGAAGAAGCAGGCGCGTGAGTCACGCTTCGATGTCAAACAACTGAAAGCACGAACTGCGACCCAATCCGGCGAAGCATCTTTTTTTTCGTCACTCGCGGAATAGTTTGGCGCCGCCAATCGTTCTACGGGTACTTCACAGGAGGAGATGAAATGAAGAAGCAATTCCTGATGGCCGCAGCCGCTGGCTTGCTGTGCGCGTCGGTGAGCGTGCTGGCGGCGCCACCGAAGGTCGCGAACGGCATGGCCGTCGACGAGAACGGCATGACGCTCTATACGTTCGACAAGGACACGGCGGGCAGTCCGAGCGCCTGCACGGGTGGCTGCGCGCAAGCGTGGCCCGCCGCGGCGGCGACCGACGCCGACCAGCCCTCCGGCGCATGGACCACGGTCGCGGCCGAAGGCGGCAAGCAGTGGGCCTACAACGGCAAGCGGGTCTACCGCTTCGCCAAGGACACCAAGCCGGGCGACAAGAACGGCGACAACTTCCGCGACGTCTGGCACGTCGTGAAGCCCTGAGGCGGTGAACCGGACATGCTGCCGCCATCGAGCGTCCTTGCGCGGCGCCATCGGCGGCAGGCTCCGATCAACGACTTGATCAACCACGCTTCAATCGGCGACGCGCCTTGACCTTCGAGACCGAACTGCTCACGCACCTGCCGCAGTTGCGCCGTTATGCGCGCGCACTGACGGGCGACCGTGCCTGGGCCGACGACCTCGTCCAGGACGCGACCGAGCGCGCGCTCGGCCGCTCGAAGGCGTATCAGGCTGGCAGCAACCTGCGCGCGTGGCTGTTCACGATCATGCGCAATCTTTATATCGATCAATTGCGCGGCCGCCGCGACATCGCCGTCGACGACGAAACCGCGCCATGGCGGCAAATGGCGGCGCCGGTCGGCGAAGTCGACGGGCTCGTGCTGCGCGACGTCCAGCGGGCGCTTTATTGCCTGCCGGTCGAACAGCGCGAAGTGATGCTGCTCGTGTGCGTCGAGGAAATGAGTTATCAGGAGGCATCCGTGGTGCTGAACGTGCCGGCCGGGACCGTGATGTCGCGCCTCTCGCGAGCGCGCGAACACATGCGGGTCCTGCTCGGTGAAGAGCCGGGACGCAAGGCGTCGGCGTCGTCGCTGAAAGTGGTGAACCGCACATGACGCATCCTGACCGTCCCGATCAAGCGCACGACCCGCGCGATCCCCGTGATCCACGCGACCCGCCGGATGTGCAGTCGCTATCGGCGTATGTCGACGACGAACTTGGCGATGCGGAGCGCGCGGTCACCGCCGATCGCATCGCGCGCGATCCCGCGAGCGCCGCGACCGTGGCCGCGTACCACGCGCAGGACAACGCCCTGCGCGCGCTCTTCGCAGCGGAGGCCGAACCGCAGGTCGTGGTGATGCGTCCGCGTGCCCGCGAGCGATATCTGATGGCGGCGTGCTGGCTCGTTGTCGGCGTGGCTTGCGGCTATTTGTTACACATGCTCGTGCCTGCGCTCGGCAACAACCGGCCGCCGTTCGCCGAGCGTGCCGACATCGCGTACGCGGTCTATGCGCCCGAGCAGCGACATGCGGTGGAAGTAGCGGCGGCGCAGCAGGATCATCTCGTCAACTGGCTGTCGAAGCGGCTGAACCGCACGCTGACGATTCCGTCGCTCGCGGAGTACGGGTTCCAGTTGGTGGGCGGGAGACTCTTGCCGGGCGAAGAAGGACCGGCCGCGCAGTTCATGTATCAGAACGCCGCGGGCGAGCGCCTCACGCTCTACACGACGACGGTCACGCGCGCGCAAGGCAAGATCCGCATGCTGCGCGATGGGCCGCGCACCACGTATTACTGGGCGGGGAATGGCGCGGGCTATGCGCTTTCAGGGCAAATCGGCGAGGAGAAGCTGCAGGCGATCGCCTACGACACCTGCAAGGAACTCGGCGGCGATCCGAAGAGCTGGTAGCGGCGCTTCGTCTGACAAAAAAAGCCGGGACGTGTCCCGGCTTTTCGATGCATTGGATGAGTATCAGTAGTAGTGATGCACCGGCGGCGCGTGATGGTACTTCACCGGATGACGGCGTTCCCATTCGCTGCGCGCCCAGTACCTATGGCCGTCGTAATAGCGGTCGCCGTGCCAGCCCCGTTCTACGGTGTGAACGTATTGCGGACGATGATCGTCAGCCGATGCGACGTTCATCAGGCCCATGCCGAGCGAGGCAGCGAGTGATACGAGCAGCAGTGTCTTCTTGGTCTTGTTCATGATCGTGTTTCTCCGATAGCGGTAGTCGTGCAGGTCTTGGTGCAAGCAAGTGGTTCAGTACCGGTAGTAGTCGCGGTGATGGTGGTATCCCCCGTCGCCCGGGACGATGATGCAGCCGCCGAGCGACGTGCCCAGCAAGGCAGCCAGGGCTGCGAGGATCGCTATTTTTTTCATCGGTTTCTCCGTGTGAATCCGTGAAATCAATTTAGCGAATCGGCAAATGACAAGCCGTATGCGTTTGTAAGTAAAAGTTTGGTTTGAAATATATGGATCGTCGGCTTGGACGGTCTGCTTGTTCGTTGCGATTGATTCCAAGCGATTCATACGGAGTGAACATGTCGCACATCAGCACGGGCGTGGAGTACGCGTTGCACTGCATGCTCTATTTGACGGAACAGCCGCACGGCGTACGCGATGCAAGCGTGCGCGATCTTTCGGACCTGCAGGGCGTGCCGGTCGATTACGTCGCGAAGCTCTTCACGAAGCTGCACAAGGCGGGGCTCGTCGTTGCCACTGAAGGCGCGAAGGGCGGCTTTGCGCTCGCGCGTCCGCCGGAGCAGATCAGCGTGCTCGATGTGGTCGATGCGATCGACGGCGAAAAGCCGATCTTCGAATGTAGAGAGATTCGCTCGCGCTGCGCGGTGTTCGACGCGGACCCGCCACCGTGGTCGACGAGCGGCGTGTGCGCGGTCCACGCCGTCATGCGCAACGCGGAGAAGCGCATGCGGGAGGCATTGGCCGGCGATTGCCTTGCCGATCTCGCTGCGCGTGTAGTGGCGAAGGCGCCGCGTGGTTACGGGCCGCAAGTGGTGAAGTGGCTCGACGATCGCACGACGAACCGGCGCGTCGCGCGCGCCGAGCGGCATGAAGAGGAACCCTCGGAGTCGTGACGCTTATCGAACGATGGCTGGCTTTATATTCGGCGTCAGCGAAACCCCCACGACATTCCCATCGCGCACGCCGCACTTGCTGTCGACGCGCGTCCATTGCGACTTGCCGCGCGACTTCGCGAACGCACGCATTACGATGATCTTGTCGACGGGAATCGGGTTGCCGACGCTGAAGATCGGCGAATCGCTCTCGATCTTCGCGGAGAGCACACGCCGATCCGGCACGATGAACGTGTCGTACTTCGGCGCAAGCTCGACGAAGTGATCGAACGCGGCTACGCATTTGATGACGGTGCTCGGTACGTGCATGCGCGTCAGGTAGTCATAATCCTTCGAGGGATCGGGCGTTTCCTGCGCGTGTACTATCTGGTACACGCAGCCCGTGAACAGCAGCGCGATGAGCGCGAAGGGAGCTTTCATGCGATGGGAGGGATCGTGTGAATGAAGCGTGACTCGGATGTGAAGTATACAGTGTGATCATTACGACTGACACGCTCTCTTCGAAATAGTGCCTGTTTCAAGGCACTTTTCTTCTTCGCTTGAAGTGTGGCGTTCGCGAGTTGTATGCTTAAAGCTAACGTAAAGGCGAGGCGCGCGATGAGGCCGGTGCGATGGACGTCGGAGGAACACGGAGGTCTCGAACACCTCGAACTGGATGCAAGCGATCAGGGCGTGGTCGCCGAAAGCGTGCTGATCGGTGGCGAGGGCGGCTTTATGTATCGCATCGAATGCGACTCGCACTGGCGCGTCACGCGCGTGGCGATCCGGCGGGCGGGTGGCGCTACGCTCGATCTGCTGAGCAATGCGCAAGGCAACTGGACCGATGCAAGCGGCCGGTCGCGTATCGATCTCGAAGGCTGCATCGATATCGATATATCGGCGACGCCTTTCACCAATACGCTGCCCATCCGGCGACTCAAGCTAAAGCAGGACGAGCGGCGCATCATTCGCGTCGTCTATATCGCGTTGCCCGAGATGACCGCAGAGCCTGTCGAGCAGGCGTATAAGCGTCTCGAAGAGCGCACGTTTCGCTACGAGGGCATCACGTCGCACTACACGGCGGAGTTGCCCGTCGATGATGACGGTCTCGTGATCGACTATCCGGAACTGTTCCGGCGCGTGCAAAGCGGATAGAAGACGGCGCGACGCGCGAGCGGCCATAATACGGCACTAACCGCAACGAGCCGAACGCACCACGATGACCGACACCACGCGAAACTCCGCATCCACTCCACGCTTGACGAGCCTGTCGCATGGCGGCGGCTGCGGCTGCAAGATCGCGCCGGGCGTGCTCGCCGATCTCCTGAAGCGCAGCGTCCCTTTGCCGGCGTTCCCGAACCTCCTGGTCGGCAACGACACCGCCGACGACGCCGCCGTCTATCAACTCAACGACGAGCAGGCGATCGTTGCAACGACCGACTTCTTCATGCCGATCGTCGACGACCCGTTCGACTTCGGCCGCATCGCCGCGACCAATGCGCTCTCCGACGTCTACGCGATGGGCGGCAAGCCGATCCTGGCCCTCGCGCTCGTCGGCATGCCGATCAACGTGCTTCCTCATGAAGTGATTGCAGAGATCCTGAAGGGCGGCGAGTCGGTGTGCGCGGAGGCCGGCATTCCGGTCGCGGGCGGCCATTCGATCGATTCGGTCGAACCGATCTACGGGCTTGCCGCGCTCGGCATCGTGCATCCGAAACTGGTGAAGCGCAATGCGGCCGCGCGCGCGGGCGATGTGCTGATCCTCGGCAAGCCGCTCGGTGTGGGCGTGCTGTCGGCGGCGCTGAAGAAAGAGAAACTCGATGCCGCCGGCTACGCCGCGATGATCGCGGCAACGACCAAACTCAATCGCCCGGGCGCGGACCTCGCGCAACTCGACGGCGTCCACGCGCTGACCGACGTGACCGGCTTCGGCCTCCTCGGCCACACGCTCGAACTGAGCCGCGGCGCGGGGCTTACGGCACGCATCCGCTATGCGGCGTTGCCGTGGCTGCCGGGCGTCGAGGCGTTTGCGAAGGCCGGCGTGTTCACGGGTGCGTCGGGCCGCAACTGGAGCGCTTACGGCACCGATACCGCGCTCGCCGCCACGCTCGACGACGTGGCACGCGTCCTGCTGACCGACCCGCAGACATCAGGCGGTCTGCTGGTTTCGTGCGCGCCAGAAGCGGTCGATGACGTCCTCGCGATCTTCCGCGCCGACGGCTTCGCGGACGCTGCGGTCATCGGCGAAATGGTTGATGGTGCGAGCCGCGTCGAGGTGTCCTGAGCCTTTCAGCCCTTTCTAATAAAACGATATGAACGAAGAATCGCCGAAGGCCATCTTTTATGCGCTTGCCGCCAACTTCGGCATCGCGGTGTGCAAGTTCGGCGCGGCCGCGTACACCGGCTCCGGCTCGATGTTCGCCGAGGCGATTCATTCCACCGCCGACTGCGGTAACCAGCTTCTGCTGCTATTCGGCATGAAGCGCGCGCAGCAACCGGCCAATGCGTTGCATCCGCTCGGCTCGGGGCGCGAGATCTATTTCTATGCACTGATTGTGGCGCTGCTGCTGTTTTTCGTCGGCGGCGCGTTCTCGGTGTACGAGGGCGTGCATCGCATGTTGCATCACGAGCCGTTGAGCAACCCGGTCGTCGCTCTCGTGATTCTCGGGATCTCGGTCGTGCTCGAAGCGTTTTCGCTCTGGGGCGCGTTGCGCGAGATTCGCAAGGGCGCGCCCAACAAGACGCTCTGGCGATGGTTTCGCGAGACGCGCGAGTCGGAGCTGCTGGTCGTCGCGGGCGAGGATGTGGCAGCGCTCGCAGGTCTTGCCATCGCGTTCTGCGCCGTGCTGATGACGATGCTTACCGGCAATCCGATGTGGGACGCGGGCGGTTCGATCGGCGTGGGTGTTTTGCTGATGGTGGTCGCATATGTCGTGGCGCGCGAGGTGAAGTCGATGATCGTCGGCGAATCGGCGAGCCCGGAAGTGCGCAAGGCGATCGACGCGCATCTGCGCGCACGGCCCGAAATCCTGCGCATCATCAGCCTGATTACGCTGCAGTGGGGCAAGCATGTGGTCGTCGCCGTGCAGGCCGAGATGATCGATTACGCGAGCGGCCGCGCGCTGATCGACGCGATCAATATCGTCGAGGACGACTTGCAGCGCACATTTCCGCAAGTCCGCTGGGTCTTTTTCGAGCCCGATATCGCGCGCGACAAGGCGCAGCCGGAGCAAATGTACTGAGTTTCGTGCCGCTTCGTTCCTGCGGGCGGGCGCGAGATGTGCTACCAATGAGCGTTCACGGTTTCGTGCCGTGCACCGACGCAAGAACCCGTACCTGTCCATCGTCGATCGAAGCCGGTTAGCACGATCCGTTCCGGCGCGCATCGATCGACACCTTACGTCGAGTCCCTGAATCCCTCAGTTCCTCAACGGCCTATGTGTAAATTCCTGCTCGTTTTTCTTCTGTTTGCCCTAAGCGCGGTCGCGAGTGCCGCGTCTCCGAATCCCGCCCCGGTCTCTCTCACGCCGCAGCAAGCCCGCGATGCCCTCGCGGTCCTGAACGATCCCGCGCGCCGCGCGCAAGTCGCGGACACGCTGCGCGCCGTCGCGGCTGCGGGCGCGCTCGCGACGCCGCCGCAAAGCGCATCGGCAACGGCGGCGGCGTCGGGTGCTTCGTCTGCGGCGGCTGCAAGCGGTGCATCGAGCGTGCTCGCGAAATCGCTGACGAGCAACGGCCTCGCTTCGCAGATTTCGCATCAGGCCGGCCACTGGCTCGTGCTGATTGGCGCGGGGCTGCGCCATTCGATGTCGGCGCTGCTCGACTACGGCTCGGTGCTCGAATGGTGGCGTGAACGCACTTCGACGGATGCGGGGCGTCAGTTGATCGAGCACGTCGGCATGACGGTGCTGCTGTCGCTCGTGCCCGCGCTTCTGCTCGAATTCCTGTGTGCTCGATTGTTGCGCCGTCCGCGCGCGAAGATCGCGGCGCGCGGCATCGTCGATGTCGACGAGACCCAGCCGGAACTCGCACGTGAGGAACGCGCGGCGGTTCGCAACGAGGCTGTGGCCGAACGCAGCGGCGACGAAACCGCGCTGCACGTCGCGGAGAAAAAGACCGACACGGTGCGCGGCAAACGTCACGCGGCGCGTCACTGGACGCTGCTGCAACGTCTGCCGAGCGCGTTGCTCTATACGTTCTTGTCGGCCGTGCCGCTCGCCGTCTTCATCGCGGCGGCGACGCTCCTCATGTCGATCTTCATCGACGACAACACGACCGAAGCCCACGTCGCGGGCGCATTGATCGACGTGTATCTGGTATGCCGCCTGATCCAGATCGTGAGCGGCTTTTTCCTCGCGCCAGAAGCGGCCGGTCTGCGTCTGCTGCAAATGCGCGATGCTTACGCTACGTTCACGTATACATGGGTGCTGCGCATAGTCTGCGTGGCGGGCGCGGGCGTGGCGCTGGCGAACGGCGCGGAGCCGCTGGGCCTCTCCGATGACGCGCGCATCGCGATCCTGAAGGCGGTCACGTTCGTCGTGCATGTGATGATCTGCTACGTGATCTTCGCGTGCAGAACGCCGGTTGCCGATCGTATCCGCGAAGGCGCAGAAGGGCATCGCTCGGTGACGCTCGTCGGCAACTGGGTGGCCGATGTCTGGGCGGCCGTCGCGATCTTCTTCGTGCTCGCGCTGTGGTTCGTCTGGGCGCTCGACGTGCAGAACGGCTACCGGACGCTGTTCCATCTCGGCGGCGTCTCGGTGGTCGTGCTAATCGCCGCGCGCGTGGCTGCGATTGTCGCGTTCGGTGCGCTCGGCCGCATCTTCAGCAGCGAAGCGGAAGACGACCTCGCTAGCCAGTCGATCGTGCATCGTCATGCGTATCGCTACTATCCGGCGCTGCGGCGCATCGTGCAGACGGTGATCGTCATCGCGACGGTCATCGCGTTGTTCGAAGTGTGGGGCGTGCACATCCTCGCGTTCTTCACATCGGGCGGTGTTGGCAACCGGCTCGCGTCGGCGCTGCTGACGATCGCGGTCGCGGCCGCGTTCGCGGTGGTCGTGTGGGAAGCGGCGAACGTAATGGTGGAACAGCGCCTCGAAGAGTGGACGACGACCGGTGAGCGCTTGCGCGCGGCGCGCCTGCGCACGCTCCTGCCGATGATGCGCTCCGCGCTTTTCATCGTGATCGCGATGGTGGTCGTGCTGACGGGCTTGAGCCAGATTGGCGTGAACACGGCGCCGCTGCTCGCGAGCGCGAGCATCTTCGGCGTGGCGCTCGGTTTCGGTTCGCAAAAGCTCGTGCAGGATTTGATCACCGGCATCTTCCTCTTGATGGAGAACGCGATGCAGGTCGGCGACTGGGTGACGCTCGCGGGCGTATCGGGCACGGTGGAGTATTTGTCGATCCGCACGGTGCGCCTGCGTGCTGGCGACGGGTCGCTGCACACCGTGCCGTTCAGTTCGGTATCGACGGTGAACAACACGAATCGCGGCATCGGCAACGCGGCGGTGCGCGTGAGCATTGCACTGGGTCAGGACGTGGATCTCGCGATTTCGACGCTGAAGGAAATCGGCGCGGCGCTGCGCGAAGACGATGCGTTCAAGGACGGCATCCTGTCGGACTTCAGCTTCTGGGGCGTCGATGCGGTCGATGGTTCGACGGTGACGCTCGCGGGCCAGATCCAGTGCCGCGACAGCGCGCGCTGGCCGGTGCAGCGCGAGATGAACCGGCGCATTCTGAACGAGTTCACCGCACGCGGGATCGAGATCGCGAATCCGCAGCGTAATTTCGTGGTGGTCAGTAATGGGGAGCCGGCTGTGCGCGATGAAGCGCAGACGTCGGCGGAACAGCGCGCGGAGCCTTCGAAGGCTGCGCAGCATCCGGCGGCTTGATCAGCGCGGCGAGCGCACGAGCACCGGCGAGCCTTCGAACTCGCCGCCGCTGCGCTCGAAGCCGAGGCGCTCGTAAAACGCTTCGAGTGCGGCGGCATCGGGCTTGTGCCGGTCTACCGGGCCTTCGCCTTTTGGTTCGAGCGGGCGCGGCACTAAAGTAAGCAGCACGCGATGCCGGTCCGCGAGACCGATGAGCCGCTCCATCGCAATACGCGCATGGCCGCGATGGTGCGCGCCTTCCGACCAGATCGCTTCGAGCGCGACCGCGCAGTCGCCGGTTTCTTCCAGCCACATCTCGACTTGCTGTTCGTCCTCGATGCGCGTGCGATGAAACGCGTCGATCATCGCAGCCGCGGCGGTGGTGAGAGTTGTCATCGATAAGCCCCGCAGGCGTCAATCCGCACTATATCCGCTTTAGCGATTTCGATTGGACAATCGCTTCGTAGACCATTGACGATTCGCCTTCTATGATGGCCTTCACTTGAATTGGCAGCCATGTTGCTTGGGACGTGAAGGCGGTGAATCGTCTGCATTCGCGCTGTCGGCGTTCGTCCGGCAGCTAGCTGTTTTCTTCATCTTTCCGCTTCACTCGCGCGTTGTCGAAATGCGCGCGCTCATCGTTTTCCTTTGAACGAGTCGATCATGACCTTTATCAAATCCGCACTCGGCGGCGTGCGCGCCGCTGCGCTTTTTCTCGTAACCGCCGCGTCGCTTTCTTATGCGTCCACCTCGTTCGCCGATAACGCGACGCTGAAAATCGGCACAGCGACGAGCCCGCAAATCGATGCCCTGAAAGTCGCCGTGCGCGAGGCCAAAGAACAAGGCCTGGACGTCAAGCTGATCGAATTCACCGACTGGAATACACCCAACGCCGCGCTCGCGAACAAGGACATCGACGTCAATTACTTCCAGCACATACCGTTCCTCGAAAACGCGAAAAAACAGGGCGGCTACAACTTCGTGGCCATCGCGCCGGGCACGATCATGAAAATCGGCCTCTATTCGAAGAAAGTGAAGAGCTTCGACCAGTTGAAGGACGGCGCGACGGTCGCGATCGCAAACGATCCGGTGAACGGCGGCCGCGGCCTCTTGCTCCTGCAACGCGCGGGGCTCATCAAGCTAAAACCCGGCGCGGACTATCGCGCGACGACGCTCGATATCGTCGACAACCCGAAGCACCTGAAGATCGTGCAGCTCGAAGCATCGCAACTCGCGCGCTCGCTCGATGATGTAGATCTCGCGCAAGGCTATCCGAGCTTCATCAAGCTCGCGGGCACGGCCGATCCGAATAGCGCGCTGTTATTCGACGGCGTCGAGAACAAGCTCTTTGCGATCCAGTGGGTTGTGCGTCCGGAGAGCGTGAACGATCCGCGCATCCGCAAGTTCATCACGATCTACCAGCAGTCGCCCGCCGTGCGCGCCGCGCTCGACAAGGCGTTCGGCACGCTCTACGCGGTCGCGTGGTAACTCTCGACATCGAGCGGAGGCTGCATCATGGCGGACCTGATCATCGATGAACCGCGCTTGAGCGACACGAGTCTCGCCGCCGATCGCAACGATGCGAAGAGCGTCGTATTCGAGGGCATCGGCAAGCTGTTCGGTGACGCGGCGGCGCTGAAAAACGTCGATTTGTCGGTGGCGCGCGGCGAAGTGTTCGGCATCATCGGGCGTAGTGGGGCGGGCAAGTCCACGCTGTTGCGGCTCGTGAACGGCCTCGAAAAGCCGTCGAGCGGGGAAGTGCGCGTGAATGGCGTTTCCGTCGGCGGGCTTGACGAACGCGGGCTCGTCGCGTTGCGGCGGCGTATCGGCATGGTGTTTCAGCATTTCAACCTGCTCTCGGCGAAGACGGTGCGCGAGAACATCGCATTGCCGCTGAAGATCGCTGGCGTGAACAAGCGTGACATCGACGCGAAGGTCGATGCGCTGCTCGAACTCGTCGGCTTGTCGGCGAAACGCGATGCGTATCCGCGCAGTCTCTCGGGCGGACAGAAGCAGCGCGTGGGCATCGCGCGGGCGCTGGTTCACGACCCCGATCTGCTGCTTTGCGACGAAGCGACTTCCGCACTCGACCCCGAAACCACGCAGCAAATCCTTGCGCTGTTACGCGACATCAATCGTCGGCTTGGGCTGACGGTTCTGCTCATCACGCACGAAATGGCCGTGATTCGCGAGGTCTGCGATTCGGTCGCGGTGATCGAGGCGGGCGAGGTCGTGGAGACGGGGCCCGTGTGGCGCGTGTTCGGCGATCCGCATCATGCAGCGACGCAGGCGCTTTTGCGCACGCCCGTGCACGATTTGCCCCCCGATCTTGCGGCCAGGCTCGCTGCCGCGCCGCAAGACAACGCGGACGTGCTGCTCGACGTGCGCTACACCGGCGAGTCGAAGCAGGAGCCGGATCTCGGCGCGCTCGCGGTGGCACTCGGCGCGCTGGGCGGGCGCGTGAACTTCGTGCACGGCGGCATCGACCGGATACAGGGCCATGCGCAAGGGCGGCTCGTCGTCTCGGCGCAATTGCGTGCGAGCGGCTCGAACGGGGCTGGTTTGCGCGCGCACGTCGAGGCGCTCGTCGCGGGCGCGCGCCGTCACGCGGACAAAGTGGAGGTGCTCGGCTATGTTTGAAATCTGGCTACCCGAATTCATCGACGCCATCCGCGATACCGTCGTGATGGTCGGCGTCTCGGCGCTCGTCGCGCTGCTCGCCGGCATTCCGCTTGCGCTCGTGCTCGTCACGACGACGCGCGGCGGCATCTTCGAGCGTCCCGCCGTCAACTCGACGCTCGGCTCGCTCGTCAACGTGTTCCGCTCGACGCCGTTCATCATCCTGCTCGTCGCGCTTCTGCCGTTGACGCGTCTCATCGTCGGCACGACGATCGGCGTGTGGGCCGCGATCGTGCCGCTGTCGATCGCCGCGATCCCGTTCTTCGCGCGCATCGCGGAGGTGAGCCTGCGCGAAGTCGATCGCGGGCTGATCGAAGCGGCGCAGGCGATGGGCGCCGAGCGACGGCATATCATCTGGCATGTGCTCTTGCCTGAAGCCCTGCCCGGCATCCTGGGTGGCTTCACGATCACGGTCGTCGCGATGATCGGGTCGTCGGCGATGGCGGGCGCGGTTGGTGCGGGCGGCTTGGGCGATCTCGCGATACGCTATGGTTATCAGCGCTTCGACACGACCGTGATGGTCACCGTGATCGTGCTCTTGATCGTGCTCGTCAGCGCCGTGCAATGGGGCGGCGACCGTCTCGTGCGCCGCATCACGCAACGCACCGGATAAAACAACAGATGTATCGTATCGACATCGGAGAACGCATGAACGCGCCTCACCAGCCCGCGAAACTCGAATTGGCCGACGTGGTCGCGGCGTTGCGCGAAACCGCCGAACAGCGCGATCGCGAAGGCGGACACGCGGCGCGCGAGAAACAACTGATCGCCGATGCGGGGCTCTTGACGATCGCCGTTCCGCGCGAATACGGCGGCGAGGGCGCGCGCTGGCCTGACGTGTATGAAACGATCCGCGCGATCGCCCGCGTCGACAGTGCGCTCGCGCATCTGCTCGGCTTCACCTGCCTGCAGGTGGTGAGCGTGACGGTGTGGGGAAACGAGGCGCAGCGCGAGCGTTATCTGCGCGGGACGGTCGAGAACCGCTGGTGGTGGGGCAACGCGGTGAATCCGCTTGATACGCGCCTGATTGCGCACGCCACGGGCGACGGCGGCTATTGCCTGAGCGGACAGAAGGGCTTTTGCTCCGGCACGCGCGGCTCGCAGATGATGACGCTCTCCGCGCACGATCCGGCGACGGGCAAGCCGATTTTCGCGGTTGTGCCGACGACGCGCGCGGGCATCACCGTGCACGAGGACTGGGACCCGATCGGTCAGCGTCAGACCGACAGTGGCAGCGTCTCTTTCGACGATGTCGAGTTGCGGGCGGAGGAAGTGCTGCATCGGTCGGAGGTATTGCCGGCGCCGCGCGCGACGCTGCGCACGCTCGTGTCGCAACTGGTGCTGACCAATCTGTTCGTCGGGATTGCGGAAGGGGCATTGCAGGAGGCGCGCGAGTACGTCGCGCAACACGGGCGGCCGTGGATACACTCGAACGTAGCGAACGCCGCCGACGATCCGTATCAACTGCATCGCTTTGCTGAGATGCGGCTCAAGGCGATCGGCGCCGAAGCGCTCGCGACGCGCGCGGCGCATGCGCTTGATCAGGCGTGGCAACGCGGCGATGCGCTGGAAGCCGAGGAACGCGCGCGCGTTGCGCTGTCGGTAGCGGAGGCGAAGGTGCTTGCGCATCGAGCGGCGCTCGACGTGAGCGAAGCGTTGTTCGATGCGTGCGGCGCACGCTCGACGCACGCGCCGCGCGCGCTCGACCGATTCTGGCGAAATGCACGCGTGCACACGCTGCATGATCCGCTGGATTACAAGCTGCGCGATATTGGGCGGTTTGCGATTTCGGGTGCGTTGCCTGAACCGAACTTGTACAGCTAGACCGATATTGCACTGGTTATAAGCTCGACACTTCTACGGACCTTGTTGTCATGGGCCGACCAATATTGCGCGTCGGGCGCACCCAACGTCTGAGCGCGTAGCGCGAGGACGGATGTATGACTGCTGCACCTGTCTGTTGTACTGCGAGTTGACACATTGGGTCCGCGAGCCAAGCCCGGTTCTGCCGTGAGGGCGACACTTACTCTCCAGCGCCAATCCCAATCAAACGCTAGTGGTGGATTGTTAGTTTTGGCGGTGGGAAGCTGCTTTCTTTGCTTACTTTCTTTGCAGCAGCAAAGAAAGTGAGTCCCGCCCCGGACAGGGGCAGAGCAAATAGACCGCAAAGAAAGCAAGTTCCTTAGAGGCACTAGCGCATCGAACGGTGTCGAACAACTCCGCAAGCGCGAGCAAAACTTCAACCGCCGATTAACCCGATCGTCTGCAAGACCAACCAAAGATTCGCCGCGCTGATCACGCCGAACAGCATCCAAACGATGCCCTTCGTCAGCGCGCGATTCGCAAAATTGCCCATCAGCGCGCGGTCGCTCGTCATGCGGATCAGCGGATACAGCGCGAACGGCAATTGCAGGCTCAGCACGACCTGGCTCGCGACCAGCAGCTTGCCGACAGCGCCGTTACCCATCATGCCGACCCCGATCAGCGCCGGAATCAGCGCGAGCGCGCGCGTGATGAAGCGCCGCTGGTAACAGGGAATCTTGAGGTTGAGGAAGCCTTCCATGATCACCTGACCTGCGATCGTGCCGGTGAACGTCGAGCTTTGGCCCGACGCGAGCAGCGTCACGGCGAAGAGGATCGCCGCGAGCCCGGTCCCGACGATCGGCGCGAGCAGGCGGTACGCGTCCTCGATTTCGGTCACTTGTGTGTGGCCGGTCGCATGAAATGCCGACGCCGCGAGAATCAGGATCGCCGCGTTGATCAGCAGCGCGAGACAGAGCGAGGCGATCGTATCGATACGCGAGAGCCGGATCGCCGACGCAAGGCTCGACGGCGTGCGCGCCACGACCCGCGTCTGCACGATCGACGAATGCAGATACAGGTTGTGCGGCATCACGGTGGCACCGAGGATGCCGATCGCGAGATAGAGCGGCTCGCGCCCGGCCACCGCCTGCCACGACGGGACAAGACCTGCCATCACCGCCGGCCAGTGCGGCTTCACGAGCACCAGTTCGACGACATAGCCGAGCCCGATCGTCGCGATCAGGCCGAGCATGATCGCTTCCAGATCGCGGAAGTTCTTGCCCTTGAGGCCGAGCACGATCAGCGTATCGAACGCGGTGAAGATCACGCCCCACATCAGCGAACAGCCGAACAGCAAATGAAACGCGAGCGCGCCGCCGAGCACTTCGGCCAGATCGCACGCGATGATCGATATTTCCGCGAGCGCCCACTGCACGCGCGCAACCGGCTTCGAATAGCGGTCCCGCGAGAGCTGCGCGAGATCGCGGCCGGTGACGATGCCGAGCCGCATCGCGAGACATTGCAGCGCCATTGCGGCGAGGCTCGACAGGACGACCACGAACAGCAGGCTGTAGCCGTAGCGCGAGCCGGCTTCGATGTCGGTTGCCCAGTTGCCTGGGTCCATGTACCCGATCGAGACAAGCAGGCCCGGTCCCGCGAATTGCGCGATTTTTTTCCAGAACGGCGCGCCTTCGGGGACATCGACGGAACCCCTGACTTCGGAAGGGCAGAACGGCGCGGTGGCGGTGGTCGGCAGCTTGAACGGCAAGGGTGAGGTCCCGAGGGGCTATGGCAGCACCCGATGATGCCCGAGCGCGACGCCAAGCGCAAAAATGCAAAAAGCCCGCCGATCCTCTGGCGGGCCTTCAAAAGTCAAGAAGAAGGAAAACGGTAGCGGCAAGCGGGTTGCCCCCCGTCCGAAGACGGTCCTCGAGGACGGCCCGCGCCGCTACCGTTCAAGCGGCCTGTGCGACCAGGCCTTGTGTACGCGGCGAGAATCTCGCCGCGTTGTCGAGTACCGGTTCGTGCGGCACTTCATTGTTGCTCACCACCTCCAGAGCGGCTTCTTCGGTCGCCTGACGGGCGGCCGCCGCTTTCTTGGTCTTCCCCGCGCGTGACGGCGGCTGGCAGGCCCCGCACACCACGTTGTTCTGCAAATCATGTTTGTGCGCCACGAACTTTCCGGTGCAGCGGCAGCAGCGCGTCATCTGCAACATGTCGGCGTCGAAAAAGCGCACAAGAGTCCAGGCCCGCGTCAAATCGAGTACCGCCTCGACACCGCTATGGTTGCAGTGTTCGAGATACAGCCGATACCCCTTGGTCAAAGCATCGAGGTGCGAGCAGCCTGCCTCGTTCTTCAGAAACACATAGGTGTTGTAGAACAGCGATGCGTGGATGTTTGCAAGCCACGTCATGTACCAGTCTGCCGAGAAAGGCAGCATGCCTTTCGGCGGCGATACGCCCTTCACTTCGCGATAAAGACGGATCATGCGATCACGCGACAGCGTCAGTTCGCTTTCCAGGACCTGCATCCGCGCCCCGAGTTCGATCAAGGCGATCGCGCGGAATACTTCCTGTGCGTCTTCGGTCAGGCTTTTCTTCAGCATCGTGGTCATGGCTCGCCTCGTCTCTCAAGCGAACTGTGCGACTGGTTGGCCAGCCAGCAGGATTGCTGCGTGCGTCGGCGCAATGCCCGCGTTCTTCGCGGGCTGCGTCAATGCCGAAAGCATCGTGTAATCGTTGAAGCGGAAAAAGCACAGCAGCTGGTCGGACGACGCGAGCTTCACGACTTGCGGAAGCGTCAGGCCGGCGAGCAGGTCCGCGAGTTCGGACGAAAGCCCGAGGCGGAACATGCCGATTGCCTTGTCTTCGCGCAACATGCGCTGAGCGAGCATGATGTACGACAGGTTTATTTCGCGAATCGAGTCAAGCGTTTCACGACCGTTCATGTTGCTGCTTCCAGTAAAACCCCGATCTTGCCGGCATTTTTTGCCGATATCTTTTTTTGTGCTCACCGAGCGTCGTTTTGCCCGATTTCGTAATCTTTGATACAGCGTGTTACAACTTGTAACAACACTGTGAAACGGATTGTAAGTACCGTCTGGCGGGAAAGCAAGAACATCTCAATAATAATTTTCAAGAAAACAACACGCAATATCGGTAACTTTTTCGAGTGTTTGTAACAGGCAAGATTAACCTGTCCCTTTATCGTTTTTTCAGTGATTTCGCGGGTTTTCGAGATTTCCTCATACGAGAAATGACGCGCGTCTCGCGTGATTTGTAACGAAATGCACGGCGCTGCCGTTGACACGCTTCTCGATTGATAAGGAAGCAATCGGGGCGCGACTTTCGAGATAAGTAGACGACTCGTTTTCGTCTCAAAAAGAGAATATTCGTACGGAAGTGCGTTTCCGGGAATTAATTAAGGAGACGCCGGGTTATGCGTGTGAGTTATCAGTACGCGCGCCGTCAGATGATTCGTCCGCGTGTGCGGGCCCAAAATCTGCATTCCGTTGGTATCTTCAGCCGGGGAGCGCGCACAATCGCGTTAATCCACAGAACCACAAAAGCGGCAAAGCCCAAACAGGACACAAACAGGACACGTAGTGAGCGAAAGCACTACTACCCCGGCATCCTCCGCCGATGCGACCGGCACGGATGCCGCCGATAATCCGTTCACCAGAAGCGCGCTCGATTTCCCCGTCGTGGGGCTGGGCGCGTCGGCGGGCGGATTGCAGGCGCTCCTGCGCTTCTTCGAGAACGCGCCGGCTGACATGGACATGGCGTTCGCGGTCGTCCTGCATCTTTCGCCAAGGCACATCAGCACCGCCGACCAGATCCTCCAGCGCGCAACGCGCATGCGCGTGGTCCAGGTGGATAAGCCCCTGCCAATCGAGCGCAATCATGTGTACGTGATCGCGCCCGGCAAGAGCCTGACGATGGACGACGGCCATCTGACCGTGAGCGACGCGGCACCCGCGGGCAGCCGACCCGTCACGATCGACCTGTTTTTCCGCAGTCTCGCCGATGCGCACGGCCCGAACGCGATGAGCATCGTGCTCTCGGGCACGGGCAGCGACGGCGCCGTGGGTCTCGCGCGCGTGAAGGAAGTCGGCGGCGTGACCTTTGCCCAGGAGCCCGACGACGCCGAATACGGCGAGATGCCGCAAAGCGCGATCGCGACGGGACAGGTCGATCTCGTGCTGCCGGTCGTCGAGATGCCGCAGAAACTGCTCGAACTCTGGCAGAACGTGAAGCGCATCAGCCTGCCCGGGCTCAATGTGCGCACGTCTAAGCAGCCGGTCGAACCCGAAGCCGGCACGGACGCCGAATCGGCGCTGCAGGACATCCTGACGAGCCTGCGCGCCCGCACCGGTCACGATTTCCGCCATTACAAGCGCGCGACGATGCTGCGCCGGATCGAGCGGCGCCTGCAGGTGAACGCATTGCCCGACCTCGTCACGTACCGCAACTTCCTGCAGGACAATCCGCGCGAGACGAGCGCGCTGCTCGCCGACATGCTGATCGGCGTCACGCATTTCTTCCGCGACCGCGAGGCGTTCGATACCCTCGCGCGCGACGTGCTGCCCGAGATCTTCGAGCGCAAGCACGGGCAGGATCAGGTGCGCGCGTGGGTGGCCGGTTGCTCGTCGGGCGAGGAGGCGTACACGATCGCCATGCTGTTCGCCGCGCACCAGAGCGACGCGCGCTCGCCGGTCGCGCTGCAAGTCTTCGCGACTGACATCGACGAAAGCGCCGTCGCGAAGGCGCGCGCGGGCGTCTATCCGGATTCGATTTCGGTCGATGTGCCGCCGGACACTCTCCTCCAGTTCTTCACGAAGACCGCGAGCCGCTATGAAATCGCGAAGCCGGTGCGAGAGAAGATCTTGTTCGCGTTGCACAACGTGCTGCGCGATCCGCCGTTCTCGCGCCTCGATCTCGTCTCCTGCCGCAATCTCCTGATTTATCTCAACCGCACCGTGCAGCGCCAGGTGCTCGAAATGTTCCACTTCGCGCTGCATCCCAACGGTTACCTCATGCTCGGCAGTTCCGAATCGGCGGAGTCGGCGGAGGATCTTTTCAGCGTGGTCGACAGGAAGCATCGCATTTATCGCGCGAAGGCCGTCGCGAAGCCGCGCGGAGCAACGATCATCGCTCAGGCGTTGGGCGGCGCGAACACGCAGCCGGCAGCCGCAGACAACGGTTCTGCACTGCCTCCCGCGCGCCGCAATTTTTCGTTCGGCGCGCTGCACCAGCGCATGCTCGAACAGTACGCGCCGCCGAGCATCGTCGTGAACCGTGATTCGAAGATCGTGCATATGTCGGACAACGCCGGACGATTTCTGCGCTATGTGGGCGGCGAGCCGTCGAGCAACGTGATTGCGCTCGTCCTGCCCGAATTGCGGCTCGACCTGCGCACCGCGCTTTTTCAGGCGCAGCAGACCGGCCACAGCGTCGATGCGCGACGCGTGCGGCTCGAGCGCGACGGACGCCAGGCACACGTGACGATGACCGTGCGTCCGTTCCACGCCGCCGAAGCCGATGCCGATTTCGTCCTTGTGCTCTTCGACGAAGTGCCGGAAGCGATATCTGACGGCACATTCCACATCGGGGACGCGAATGCCGATTCCGTCCTGATGCAACTCGAACGCGAGCTGCAGCGCAGCAAGGAGCAGTTGCAGCGGACGATCGAGCAGTACGAGACGTCGACGGAGGAACTGAAGGCGTCGAACGAGGAATTGCAGGCGATCAACGAGGAACTGCGCTCGGCCACCGAGGAGCTCGAAACGAGCAAGGAAGAAGTGCAATCGGTGAACGAGGAACTGATCACGGTCAACAACGAACTGCAGTTGAAGATCGAGGAGGCCGGCAAGGCCAACGACGATCTGCAGAACCTGATCGCATCGAGCGATATCGCGACCATCTTCGTCGATCGCACCATGCGCGTGAAGCGCTACACGCCGAGCGCGACGAGCGTGTTCAACCTGATCGGCGCGGACGTGGGCCGCTCGCTCTTCGACATCACGCACCGGCTCGACTACCCCGAACTCGCGGACGACGTTGCGGCTACGTTCCAGTCGCTGCGGCTGATCGAGCGTGAGGTGTCGAGCAACGACGCGCGTCGTTTCTTCGCGCGGCTTCTGCCGTACCGCACGGTCGACGATCGCATCGACGGCGCGGTGCTCACGCTCGTCGATATCACCGCGCTCAGGCGCGCCGAGGGCGAAGCGCGCGCGGGCGAGGCGCGGCTGCGGCTCACGGTGCAGACGACCAATGACTACGTGATCATCGTGCAGGACCCCAAGGGCGTGATCCAGAGCTGGAACGCGGGCGCCGAACGCGTGTTCGGGTATGCGCAGAGCGAGGCGGTCGGCAGGAACATCGAGATGCTCTTCACCGCCGAGGATCGCGCCTTGACCATGCCCGAACACGAGCGCTCGGCGGCGTTACGCGAGGGTCGCTTCGAGGACGAGCGCTGGCACGTCGCGAAGAACGGAAAGCGCGTGTTTTGCAGCGGCGTGATGACGCCGCTGTCAGAGGCTCAGTTCACCGGCTTCGCGAAGATCGCGCGCGATCTGACCAGTCGCAAGACGCTCGAAGACATGCGGCAGTTGCAACTCTCGCAGGAACGCTCGGTGCGCGAGCGCGCGGAGGCCGCGAACCGCCTTAAGGACGACTTTCTCGCGGTGCTCTCGCATGAACTGAAGCATCCGCTCAACCTCATCAACGTCAAGGCGGAGATGTTGCCGCGCCTGCCCGAGGCGCGCGGCGTGCCGACGATCGTCGAGGCCGCCGATGCGATCCGCCGCGCGGTGCACGGCCAGGCGCGGATCATCGACGACCTGCTCGACCTCTCGCGCGTGCGTACCGGCAAGCTCGCGCTGAACCTCGCGCGCACCGATCTCTGCGCGACGATCGCCACGATCTGCGACGCGATGGAAAGCGATGCCGCCGCGCACGGCATCGCCCTGACGACGACGCTCCCGCCCGAGCCGGCGACGGCCAAGGTCGATCCGGTGCGCTTCGATCAGATCGTCTGGAACCTGCTCACCAACGCGCTCAAGTTCACGCCTGCGGGCGGCAAAGTGCGCATCGACTTGACGCGCGACGGGGAGTATCTGCGCATCGACGTGGCCGATACCGGCGAGGGCATCGAGCCGCATTTCCTGCCGTATATCTTCGACATGTTCTCGCAGGCGAACGAGGCGCGGCGAAAATCGGGCGTGGGGCTCGGAATCGGGCTTGCGTTAGTGAAGCAACTGGCGGAGATGCATGCGGGGCGTGTGGCGGCGACTTCGGAAGGCGTCGGCAAGGGCAGTTGCATCACGGTGTGGCTGCCGCCGTCGGGCGACGATATCGTGATTCCCGGCGTGCTGCCGGGTGAATCGAGCGTGCTTGCAGGGCTGTCGATTCTCGTCATCGACGACGATCGCGAGACGGGGCACGCGCTGGCGTCGCTGCTAAGGCTGGAAGGCGCGAGCGTGCAGACGGGCGAGAGCGGGGCGGATGCGCTCGTCGCGTTGACGAGTACTCACGTGGACCTGCTGTTGTGCGACGTCGGAATGCCGGTGATGGACGGGTATCAGTTGTTGCATGCGCTGCGTTCAATGCCGGAGTTCGCAGCGCTGCCCGCGATCGCGCTGACGGGATATAGCGGCGCGGCGCAGGAGCGCAAGACGCTCGAAGCAGGCTTTGACGTGCATTTGACCAAGCCGGTTTCGCTCGCGACGCTGGTCGCCGCGGTGGAACGGACGATTTTCAAAGGGCACTCCGGTTAGCGTTTCAGCGCAGCGGACGCGCCTTGACGAGCGGATTGAAAGCCGCGCTTTTGCGAGCCGGCGCCTTGCGCTCTTGCGTTCGCGGCTTCTTCGTGGCGCTGGAGAGTTGCGTCAGGAGTTCGTCGTCTGGCTCGGGTTCTTCCGCTTCAACGGCTGGCTGATCGCCCATCCAATGCTCGATAACCGACAGAAAATCCTTCCTGGCGTTGCGTGATGCATGCCCCGGTATCATCGTGAGTACGACCACTTCATGCAGCGATCGATCGTCGACGGTGCGCGCTCTCGCGTCATCATTCCAATCGACGTCGAGCCCCGCGTACGCAGCAATCACGTGATGCAGCACCGCAGGCGAAAGCACGCCCGCGTCGTACAGACCAAGGACCTGTCGCTCGACAAGCGAGAACAGCCCGTTCGATTTCTTCGACGCGCGCGTGGCCATCTATTGCTTTGCGGGCGCGACCCGCCACACCGCGTTGCCGACATCGTCTGCGACAAGCAGCCCGCCGGAATGATCGACGACGACACCGACCGGCCGCCCATAAGCATGGCCATCGGGTGAAAGAAATCCGGTGAGGATATCCTCCGGCGGCCCGGAAGGCGTGCCATCCGCGAATGGCACGAAAATCACCTTGTACCCGCTGTGCGGCTTGCGATTCCACGAACCGTGCTGTCCGATGAACGCGCCGTTCCAGTACCGCTGCGGGAACGCCTTCGCGTCGTAGAACGTCAGTCCAAGCGATGCCGTGTGCGAACCCAACGCATAGTCAGGCGGTATTGCCGATTGCACGAGGTCCGCGCGCTGCGGCTTGACCCGGTTGTCGACGTTCTGCCCGTAGTAGCTGTAAGGCCAGCCATAGAACGCGCCGTCTTTCACCGAGGTCATGTAATCGGGCACGAGATCGTTGCCCAGTTCGTCTCGCTCGTTGACGACCGTCCACAAAGCGCCGCTTTGCGGCTGCCACGACATGCCGTTGGGATTGCGCAGACCCGTCGCGAAGAGACGCGACTGTCCGCTCGCGATATCGACTTCCATGATCGCGGCGCGGCCACGCTCGGCATCGATACCGTTTTCCGCGACGTTGCTGTTCGAACCGACCGTCACGTAGAGATGCTTGCCGTCGGGACTCGCAATCAGATTTTTCGTCCAGTGATGATTGATCGGGCCCGCCGGGAGATCGATGAATTTTTCGCCGGGCTCGGTGATGTTCGTATCGCCCGCGTGATACTTGAAGCGCATGATCGCATCGGTATCGGCGACGTAGAGCTCGTCGCCGACCAGCGCCATGCCGAACGGCGAATGGAGCTTGTCGATGAAGACGGTCTTCGTCTCGGCGATGCCGTCGCCGTCCGCATCACGCAAGAGCATGATGCGGTCGGGGCTCGGCACGCCGGCACCTGCACGCTTCATGACCTTCTTCATCACCCAGCCCTTCACGCCCGCGTTCTCATCATGCTGCGCGGGCGCGTTGCTTTCTGCGACGAGCACGTCGCCGTCGGGCAAAGTCGCGAGCCAGCGCGGATGATCGAGCCCGGTTGCAAAAGCGGTGACGTCGAAGCCAGCGGGCGCCGTCGGCTTCGTGCCATCGGGACGCGACGCGGCAGGCGCGATGTTCACCGTCGGCAACAGCGACTTTTTCTGCGGCGGAGGCAGTTCGGGATCGGGACCGAAGCCGATCGCATTTTGATCGGCTGCGTACGCGCACGCAATCGACGCCGCCAATAGCGATGCCGCAGCGAGTCTGGTGTGAAAGCGACCCATAAGCTCAGCCTCCGCCGATTCCCTGCACCACCTTGCCAGTGCCGCCGCATGCTTCGCACTTCGCGCCGTCGTTCGTGCCGCTGCCGTCGCAAACAGGGCACACGTCTTCACCGCTTCCAGGGGTGCCGGGTTCGGCTTCGTCGCCGGGATTAAGAGGTTCTTGCGCCATCAATTGCTCCTTGCGTGTTGGTGGGCTTCTGGTAAGCATGAGAGCAAACGGCGTTCCTCATCGTGCGCGGAGTCAAGGCTTGCGCCCGAACGCTTCACGCAGTCGCTTCTCGGCCCGATCGAGTGTGGCGCGGCGCGTCTTTGGCAGATTGCGCCCGGCGCGATTGATGTAGAAGTTGTGCATCGACATCGCCCGATTGAAACGGCGTGCGCTTGCGCCGCTTGCTGCGCTCCGACGAGTGCTTAAGCGAATCTGCGATCTCCTGCGCGCTGCCTTCCTTGAAGATATCGCGTTCGATATCCATTGCGTCGCTGGTTTCCAGGCTTGCCCTGCAGGTCTTCCTGATCGCCGGGCTGTTCACCCACGATCATCAGCGGCGCGTGACGCGGCCCCGCACCGGGCACCGCTTGCGTCGCGTCCTTCCATAGCGGGCAGCGTCGGCATTCATCGAGCGATGCGGGTTCCTGATCGAGATCGAAGCCCGGCTGTTGTCGGGTCGCCATGACTTGCGTCACATGTTTGCGACTTCGCGCGCCGCTTCGACCGTCAACGGTTCGCGCATCGCTTCAGCGAGCCGCGCGGTCTCATCCTCGCGCTCGCACGCGACGACTGCGCCGACCTTGCCGTCCTTCATCAGGTACGCGATGAACTGCTGCGTGTCGAGATCGCCGTCGATGACGACGTAGTCGGGTTCGCTCGTGTGGCCGAGGTAGTCGAAGCGTCTTTCGAAGTGATAGGTCCAGAAATAGGGCACGCCGTCGTACTCGCGGCTCGCGCCGGCCATGTTGAAAGCGGCGACGCGCGCGTGCTGTTGCGCGACGCGCCAGTGTTCGATACGCAGCTTGCTATCCGAGCGCGGCAGCGGGAAACGCGCGATATCGCCTGCTGCGTACAGACCGGGCGCGGCTCGCATGCCCGCGTCGACGTCGATGCCGCCATCGTCGGCGAGCGTAATGCCGCTGACGAACGACGTCGCCGGCTTGACCCCCGTGCCGACGATCACCACATCGGCCGGAATGCGTTCGCCGTTGTCGAGTTCGACTTCGTTCGCTTCGATCGCCTTGACGTTGCGCGTCATGCGAAACGACACGCCGTTCTTCTCATGAAGCCGCATGAACATCTCACCGATGCGTTCGCCGAACTGCTTCGCAAACGGCACTTTGTCGGGCGAAATGACGGTGGTGTCGATCTTGCGCTTGCGCAGGCACGAAGCCACTTCGAGTCCGATGAAGCTCGCCCCGACGATCACCGCGCGCTTCGCTGTATCGAGTGTGGCGACGATCGCGACGGCGTCGTCGCGATTGCGCAGTATGTGCACATGGGGGAGCTTCGCGCCGGGAACGTCCATCGGTTTCGGCAGACCGCCCGTGCAGACGAGCGCCGCGTTGTAGTCGATCACCGTGCCGTTCGCGAGTTCGACTTGACGCGTCGCTGCATCGAGCCGCACCGCTTCCGATTCAATGCGCTCGATGTTCTGATCGGTGAAGAAAGAAGGATCGAGCAGCGGCGGGATCTCGTCCGCCGGCATGTCGCCCGCGACGACGAATTTGCTCAGCGCGGTGCGGTCGTACGGCATCGGCGCGTCCTTGCCCGCGAGAACGATGCGACCGTCGAAGCCCGCTTCGCGCAGCGCCGCGCAAGCGGCCGCGCCCGCTGCCCCGGCGCCTGCGATGAACATCGTGGATTCATCGGCGCCACGGCTTCGCGCCTGCGATTCGACCGGTTCAGGCGACACGTACACGTCGCCGCCATCGACCAAAGCGTCGTAACGCGTCAGCCCTTTAAGCGCGGGCGGCTCGACGAGCGAACCATCGCTGATTTCGAACGTGCCCTTGTGCCACGGACAGATGATGCGTCGATTGCAGATGCCACCCTTTTCGAGCGGTGCGCCCGCATGCGGGCAATCGGCCGTGTATGCGTGAACGGTGTTGGCTTCGCGCACCAAGAGGATCGGCGTCTCGCCGATCTTCACGCGTGTGCCGCGCGTCTCGGGCAAGTCCGCGAGTCGGGCGACCTTCTGCATCGACGAGTGCATCGCATTCTCCTGTTAATCGCAATACACATCGCAAAAAGCGGACCGCGTTAATCGCCTCCGAAGCGCTATTCGAGGCACGGGTATGTCGGTTGCTGCATCGCGTTGACACTCACGACGATGGAGCACGCGATGGCCACCAGCGAACAGATAAAGAGCACCGACAAGCCGCTAGGCGATGCAGGCAGCGGTGCGAGCGGCGGGGGATCGATCGGCAATCTGCCGGGCCCGGGCGCGCCGACGGGCGCAGACCCGAAGCAGGGCGTGCGCGCGCCGAACGCGGGGGAAGTCGAGCCGGAATCGCGTCGACTCGATCAGCATCCGGAACAAACGGCGGAAGTGCCTTACGGCTCGGGTGACAGACCGGACCCGGCGGGCGCGGGTGGCCTCGATGCGCAGAACGCGGATCTCAAAGATCCGAACGCTCCCAGGCCTTGAAAAGAAAAGCGGCCTCTGATCGAGGCCGCCTTTGACTTCAGCGCGTGGCGATATACATCGTGATCTCAAAGCCAAAGCGCATGTCGGTGAAACTAGGGGTTTCCCACTTCATATAGCCTCCTTTTGCTTTTGGCCGGCCACGCCGAATGCATGACCGTTGCGCGGTTTCGTTCGATCAAAGCTGCAAGCGCCTTACAGGCCGCGTTTCGTTTCTTCCCGACGCATCCTTATCCTAACTCTTCTTCGCAAAACGCATCACTGGGTAAATCGTAACGACGGTTTACAGGGCGGCGCGTTTAAGGGTTTCCGCTATGAGGAATTACCCGATGCCTTGAATCGGGCGCGTTTGATGCGCAGACACTCTGAGTCAAGCCCAGGACAAGGGACCGTCATGACCGTCACCGCACAGCGCATTTCCGATACCGAAGTAAAAGTCGATCAGGCGATCTACGCGTTCGAATCGAAAGATAAAGCGGACGCCTTCCAGCACGGCCTCGGCACCGATTCCGTCGATGCCTGCACACGCAGTCACCCGCCGCTTTCGACGCGCGTCGCCCAGACCGACGCAGGTCCCGCCGAAGGCGAGCCGGGCAGCATCATCTCGCCGTCGCTGGGCGGGATGACCTGAGCACCGCAGACAGCGCCGAGCCGCCGCCGCGCGCGAGGCGCTGTGCGAGCGGCGAGCGCATCAGGGCGTCGAGCGGCATCGGCTTGGCGAAGAAATAGCCTTGCGCCTGCTCCGCGCCCATGTCGCGCAGCACGCTGAGCGTCTCGGCATCCTCTACGCCTTCCGCGACCAGCGTCAGATCGAGCGATTCGGCCATCCGCACGATCGCCCGCACAATCGCGCGGCTGCGTGAGCTCGCTGTCAGTTCGAGGATGAAGGACTTGTCGATCTTCAGGCCGCTGAAGCGGTACTGATGCACGTAACTCAGCGACGAAAAGCCCGCGCCGAAATCATCGAGGACAACGGACATGCCGTTGTCCGCGAGACGCTGCATCGTGCGGCGCGCGAGATCCGGTTCCGCGACGAGGGCGCCCTCGGTCAGCTCCAGGCACACGCGCGACGGCGCCACGCCGTGCCTATGCAGGAGCGCGAGGACGTCGTCGGCGAACTCGGGGCGCGTCATGCTGTAGCTCGAACAGTTCACGTGCACCGGCGGCCAGTTCGCGTGCCGTGCGTCCGAAAGGATCACGGCGACGCGCGTGAGCATGTACAAATCGAGCCGCCCGATGATCCGCAGTCCCTCGACGGCCGGCAAAAATTCTCCCGGCCCGACGATGCGCCCGTCCGGCTTGCGCCAGCGGACCAGCGCTTCGAGCGCGACGACGTCGCCGGTCGTCACGTCGACGATCGGCTGGAAAAACGGCAGCAGTTCGTCGTCGCGCTTGAGCGCGTTGCGCAGCGCGCCTTCGCGCTCCACCTGGTCCGACACTTCTCGCCGAAGTTCGTGATTGAAGACGACGTAACTGTCGCGGCCCGCGTTCTTCACGCGATACATCGCCGTATCGGCGTCGCGCAGCAGGTCGGCGGGCTCGGTATGGAACTGACTGTCCGCGTTCACGATCCCGATGCTGCACGACGAAAACACGACGTGATCGTCGATGTGAAACGGCAAGTCGAACGCGGCGAGAATCCGTTCGGCGATAGCGACCGCATCGTTTTGCGGCGCATTCGGCGAGAGCACCGCGAATTCGTCTCCGCCGAGCCGCGCGAGCAGGTCGCTCGTACGCAGGCACGCGCGCAACCGTTCGGCCGCCTGCACGAGCAGCAGGTCGCCGTAATGGTGACCCAGGCTGTCGTTCACGACCTTGAAGCGGTCCAGGTCGATGAACATCACCGTCACCTGCCGCCCAAACTCGCGATACGCCCGCCATTCGGCCTGCAAGCGCTGCAGCAAGTGGCTGCGATTCGGCAGGCCGGTCAGCGCGTCGTGCGAATTTTCGTGGACGAGCCGCGCGTTGGCGTTGTCGAGTTCGCGCGTGCGGATCTGCACGCGCGCTTCGAGCTCGGCGTTCGCCGCGTGCAGCGCCTCGGCGGCGCGGCGCCGGGAAAGCGCGGTATCGATATGGCGCGAGACGAAGGTCAGCAATTCCTGGTCGCGCAGCGAATAGCGCACGAGCGGCGCGTAGCTTTGCACGGCGAGCACGCCGCGCACATCGTCGCCGTCGAAAAGCGGGATGCCGAGCCATGAACGCAGCCGCACGTTCTCGTTACCCGTATCGATCGTGCGTTCGGCGATCAGGCGGCGCGCGTCGGCCGCATCGATCAGGCACGGGCGGCGCTGACGGATCACGTATTCGGTCAGGCCGCGCTGCCCGCGACGCGGCAGCGGCGGCTCATGGACGATCTCATCGACGTAATAAGGAAACGAGACTTCCCGCGTATCGGTATCGAAGAGCGCGATGTAAAAATTGCGCGCATAAAGCAGCTCACCGACGATGTCGTGCAGGCTGCGGAAGAATTCGACCATGTCGCCCGGACGGCTCGACAGTTCCGCGATCTGGAAGAGCGCCGCCTGCAGATGCTCGGCGCGCTCGCGCTCGGCGATGCCTTCGCGCAACGCCGCGTTCACGCGCGAAAGTTCCGACGTGCGGCGCGCGACCTGCTCTTCGAGGTCGGCGCGGTGCAGGATCCGGTCGAGCGCCATCGCGACGTGCCGCGCGACCACGAGAAAGAGCGCGCGGTCCTCGGCGCTGTAGACGCGCGAGACGTCGTAGACCTGCATCGCCAGCATGCCGAACACTTCGTCCGATGCGTTTTTCAGCGGCGCGCCCATCCAGAACTCGGGACGGTCGCCGATGCAGTAATAGCTGCCTTCGCGCTCGGCGGCGCGGATCATCGCGGCATCGACGAGGAGCGGCTGGCCGGTCGTCAGCACGCGCGCGGTCAGCGAAAGGCGATCGGGATTCAAGAGGTCGTAGTTCTCCGCCGCGACGACTTCCGTATCGATCACGTCGACGTAGTACGGATAGGTTATCTTGCCGCTCTTGCGGTCGTAGAGCGCGAGGTAGAAGTTCTCGGCGTCGATCAGCGTGCCGAGCCGTTCGTGAATGCGCTGCAAAAATGCGGCGCGATCGGGCACCGAACTCGCGAGATACGCGATTTCGTACAGCACGCGCTGAGTGTTCTGCGCGTGGGCGAGGGCGTCGGTCTGCACGCGTTCGCCGAGGCGTCGCGCGAGGTCGCGCAAGGATTCGTCGGCGGCGAATTCGGCGGGCGCGACGAGCCAGCCCAGCACGCTTTCGCCACGGCCGGTCGGCCAGCGATGCCAGCCGCGCGCCGCGCAAAGCGCCGCAAAACGGTCTTCGGCGATGCCCTGCGGCCAGTCGAGCGGTGCATCGCCCCGGCCCGCGAGGTGCAACTGCTCGCCCGCGCGATACCACGCCCAGGCGCACGGCCGGCCACAACCGGGCGCCGAGCGCAACAGGGCATCGATCGACGGCGCAGCGGTGGCGGCGCTTAACGCATCGTTCGAGTCGGGCGAGGTGTCGATCATGGGGAAAACACTCATCGGCAGTGCAGGGCCAGGAAGCCAGTCCTTTTCGTGTGATTCGAACGGAGAACGCAACGATTTGGGCCGTTCCGTGGATCGGTCTATTCGTGCTAACGGCACGCGCGCTCGGGGCTTGAGATGTTTCTGAAAGCCGTCGCGCGCCGTGCTGATTGTGTATGAAGAATAAGGCCGCGCCCGGGCAAAAGCAAAACGGCCAATAAGTGAGGAATTCTGGCGAGCGGTGGTCGGGAGGCCAGATTGCCGAGAAGCCGTCGTCGGTGCACGCGTTGAGTGCCATCGGTTCGATGGACTACCTTCCGCCGCCGGGGTCCCGGCAGGTGCACGGGTGCACGGCGCGTGAACACCGATGGAGCACGGTCACGGCATCATGACAACGACGCGAACCGCTCCCGGTAAGCCTGCGGTGTCACGCCGAGCGCGCGCAGGAAGCCGCGCCGCATCGTTTCCTCGGAGCCGAAGCCGCAACGCGCGGCGATCCGCTTGACCGGCAGCGCCGTATCGCCGAGCAGGCGCCGCGCCGCTTCGAGCCGCAGTTGTTCGATCGATCGCGCGGGCGTGAGGCCGGTCTGCGCGTGATAGTGGCGCACGAAACTGCGCTCGCTCATGCCGGCGCGCGTCGCGAGCGCGCCCAGCGACAAATCCGCCGACAAATTCTCCACGATCCACGCGTGCAGTTCGCCGAATCGATCGCCCGCTTTTTGCAGCGAGAGCGCCGCGCTGAACTGCGCCTGGCCGCCGGGGCGCTTGAGAAACACGACCAGATGTCGCGCGACATCGAGCGCGAGCGCGCGGCCGAGATCGTCTTCGATCAGCGCGAGCGCCAGGTCGATGCCCGCCGTCACGCCCGCCGAGGTCCAGACATCGCCGTCGCGGATGAAGATTGGATCTGGCTCGACGCGCACGGCGGGGTAGCGCTCGGAAAGCTCGGCGCAGCGCGTCCAGTGCGTGACGGCGCGGCGTTCGTCGAGGAGGCCCGCCGCCGCGAGCAGGAACGCACCCGTGCACACCGACGCCACGCGCCGCGCCAGCGAAGCCTGCTGGCGCACCCACGCGACGAGCACCGGATCGCGCGACGCCTCGTACACGCCCCAGCCGCCCGCGACGATGAGCGTATCGGACGGTTCGCCCTCGCCCGGCAGCGGATGCACGACGAGGCCGAGCCCGGCGGAGGTCGATACGGTGCCGCCATCACCCGCCGCGACGACGCGCGGCAAGTACGGCGGGGCATCGCCGCGCGCGCAGGCCAGCTCATTCGCCGACGCGAACGCCTGAAGCGGCCCGGCGACGTCGAGCAACTGGACGTTGGCGAAGGCGAGCACATCGATACGTCGCGTATTTCGCTGATTCATGGCAGTTGGCGTGAAACGTGGGCTAAGTGTCATTCACGCCATAGCGTAGCGGCGTACGATTTCCCCGTCCACCCCTCAACTCGAAAAGGAACTGTCATGACGCTCCATATCGGCCTGCTGTTGTTCCCGCGCGTCCAGCAACTCGACCTGACCGGCCCGCACGATGTCTTCGCGCAAATCCCCGGCGCGGCTGTCCATCTGGTCTGGAAGACCTGTGAGGCGCTGGAATCGTCGAGCGGGATGGTGCTCACGCCCGACACCACGTTCGACGGCAGCCCGCCGCTCGACGTCATCTGCATTCCGGGCGGCTCGGGCGTCGGCGCCCTGATGGAGGACGATGAGACGCTCGACTTCATCCGGACGCAGGCGCGCGGCGCGCGTTTCGTGACATCGGTGTGCACGGGCGCGCTCGTGCTGGGCGCGGCGGGCCTCCTGCGCAGCCGGCGCGCGACGACGCACTGGGCGTACCACTCGCTGCTCGCCGATCTGGGCGCGATTCCCGTGCGCGAACGCGTCGTGCGCGACGGCAATCTGCTGACGGGCGGCGGGGTCACCGCGGGCATCGACTTCGCGTTGACGTTGGCTGAGGAACTCGTCGGCGCGGAGGAGGCGCAGGCGATTCAGCTCCAACTCGAATACGCGCCCGCGCCGCCGTTCGACGCGGGGTCGCCGGAGAGTGCGCCGCGTGCAGTCGTAGAAACGCTGAAGGAGCGCTCGGCGGCGAATCTGGCGGCGCGGGGGAAGATTGTCGAGCGGGCGGCGGCGCGGCTCGGGCTGGGGCGGTGAGGGAGCGCGTGCGGTTCTTGGGCGGTCGCATCGGGCGCGCTGAGGCGACACGCGCGGTACTGGGCTGAATGTGCCACCGTGCCGGAAGCGCCGGAAGCGCCGGAAGCGCCGGAAGCGCCGGAAGCGCCGGAAGCGCCGGAAGCGCCGGAAGCGCCGGAAGCGCAGCCGCGTCAGCCAAGCGAACCGCGGCGCCACATCGCGCTACGTGCTCGCCACCTCGAACCGCTTCTGCATGAAAAACCGCGTGCTGCCCGCGAAAAAATCCGGCAATTGGCCGAACACGACGAATCCGCATCGCTCGTAGAGGCGTTTGGCGTCCGGATTCAGCGTATCGAGCCACGCGGCGCGGCAGCCGCGTTTCACCGCTTCCCGCTCCGCCGCTTCAACCGCGCGCGCAGCAAGCCCCTGACCGCGCGCGTCCTCGCGAATCCACAGCCATTTGACGAATAGCCAGTCCCAGGCGGTGAACCCTGCCAACCCGCCGACGAGTTCATCGTCTGCAAAAACCGACACCGCCAAATCCAACTGCCGCGAAGGTCCAAGCGCCTCAGCATTGAACGACGCGAGGCCGCCGCTGACGTCTGCGGCAAAATCCTCGTCGATCCAGTCGGCGACTTCGATCGTGACGTTCATCGCGTGCGGCAGAACTCAGAGATCGCTGGCAGGCGCCACCGACGCGCCCTTCACGCCATGCCGCGCCAGCGACGCCGCGACGAACCCGTCGCGTTTCATCTCCTCGACGAACGCCTTTAGATGCGCCGCCGCCGCTTCGCCGCGGCTTTTCGGCGTGCCCATCGCCTGCTGGATGACCATGAAGCGCTCGCCCAGCAGCCGCAGTCCGGGCTTGCCGGCGCTATCGGCTTCGAGTTGCTGCTTCACGCCCGCCGCCACCTCGATGCCATCGGCGAGAAACGTCTCGACTACCGCCTGCGACGATGCCGCCCGCACGATCTGCGCGCGCTTCAGCTCGCGCGTGAGAAACAGGTCGTACGCGCTGCCCTTGCCGACGACGACGCGGTTCGTCTCCTGATCGACGTCCTCGTTGCTCTGGACGGGCGAATCGTCGCGCACGAGATAGAAGCCCTCGATCAGCACGTAAGGCGCCGTGAACGCGATACCCGCGCCGCGCACCGGATCGATCGCGAAAAAGCCGATGTCGGCGGCTTCGGTCGTGACGGCATCGACCGATTTCGACGCCGTATCGAACACGACGAGTTCCGCTTCCACGCCGAGGCGCGCCGCGAACTCCCGCGCGAGATCGACGGAAATGCCGCCGACTTCGCCCGTCGGGGCGTTGCGGTTGGCGAGCAGCGGATTGCCGAGGTTGATCGAGGCGCGCAGCTTGCCCGTGGGCGCGAAGGCGTTCAGCAGGGAAGGATCGAGGGTCATGAGGAAGTCGCGGTCGGTGAGGGATGGACATTATTTAACAGAAATGCGCCCCGCGTGACCGCGATGCAGAATAGCGGCTTCCCTTGCCGCGCCCTATGCCAATGCCTGACATCGACAAAGACGAACTGATCCGCCGCTTCGGCTTGCAGCCGCATCCGGAGGGCGGCTATTTCCGCGAGACCTACCGCTCGACGGCGCGTGTGACGCGTGACGGCGCAGAAGAGACGCGCTCGGCATCGACGGCGATCTACTTCCTGCTCTGCGACGGCGCGCATTCCGCGTGGCACCGCATCCAGTCCGACGAGGTCTGGCATTTCTACGCGGGCGAGCCGATCGACGTCCATGTCATCGATGCGCACGGCGCGCTCTTCACGCTCAGGCTCGGCAATGCGCTGACGCATCCGGACGCCGAGTTCCAGGCGGTGGTCACGGCAGGCGACTGGTTCGCGGCCGAGTGCGCGGCGCCCGCTGGCGTAGGGCTCGTCGGCTGCACGGTCGCGCCCGGCTTCGAGTTCAGCGAATTCGAGATGGCGGATGCGGATGCGCTCGCGGCGGCGCATCCGCAGCATCGCGCGCTGATCGAACGGCTGGCTTAGCGGTATCATCCCGCCCATTCTCAAAACAAAAAAAGGGCCACGGATGACCGGAGCGCGGCGCGGGATTCAGTCGATCGAAGTAGGCGGCGCGCTCCTGCGCGCGCTCGTGGACCACGGCGGCCCGATGCTGCTCGGCGATCTTGCGAAGAAAGCGGGAATGTCGTCGGCGAAGGCGCACCCGTATCTCGTGAGCTACGGCAACCTCGGACTGATCCAGCAGGACGCCGCCACCGGCCGCTACGAACTCGGCCCGTTCGCGCTGCAAATGGGGTTGATCAGCCTGCAACGCGTCGATCCCGTGCGGCTCGCGATTCCCGAAATCACCGAGATCGCCGGGCAGATCCAGCACACCGTCGCGCTTGCGACCGCCGGCACCTACGGCCCGACGATCGTCCACATCAACGAGGCGACCGTGCCGATTCACGTCACGATGCGCACCGGCACCGTGATGTCGCTTTTGCAAACCGCCACCGGACGGGCGTTCGCAGCCTATCTGCCGCCACTGACCGTCGATGCGCTCGTGGCTGTGGAGGAGGCGGGGGGCATGCAGATCGGCGCCGCGCGGCGCAAGTTCACCCGAGCGCAAATCGACGCGCTGCTCGCCGAAGTGCGCGAGCACGGCATCGCGCGGACCATCGACGAACCGGTCGCCGGCATCAGCGCGATGAGCGCGCCGGTCTTCGATCACACCCGCACCATCGTGCTCGCGATCACCGCGATCGGCCCGAGCGGTTCCTTCGACGGCGCCTGGGACGGCCCGCTCGCCGCCACTTTGCGCGCGTGCGCCGCACGGGTTTCCTCGCGCCTCGGCTTCTCCGCGGCCTAATCTTCCCCTTGGATGCGTGCGTTTTCCGCGAATCCGCTTCGCGGCGCCTTCGCACGTCGGTCGTCCGCGTGCTTAGGGTAAACTCAGATTCAACAATAAAGAATGATTTGTACAATGCGTAATCAACAGGTATGGATTAACGCATTCGTTGACCGCGCCTGATCGAACATGAGGATGGAGACGCCATGCAGATCGACTTTCAAACGCTGCGGTTCGACTATGAGCGAGCCGCCGAACACGACGCCGCGACGCCGGCGCTTTACCCGGTGGTGGTCGTCGGAGCGGGGCCGGTCGGGCTCGCGACCGCGATCGACCTGGCGCAGCAGGGCGTGCGCACGGTGCTCGTCGACAACGACGACAAGCTCTCCGACGGCTCGCGCGCGATCTGTTTCGCGAAGCGTACGCTCGAAATTTTCGATCGCCTGGGCTGCGGAGCGCCGATGGTCGAGAAAGGCGTGAGCTGGAGCGTCGGCAAGGTGTTCTTGCAGGACGAACTCGTCTACACGTTCGATTTGCTGCCCGAAACCGGCCACGCGCGGCCCGCGTTCATCAACTTGCAGCAGTATTACGTCGAGGGCTATCTGGCCGAGCGCGCGCGCCGCACGGACAACCTGCAGATGCGCTGGAAAAGCAACGTCACGGGCGTGACGCAGCACGACGATTACGTCGAATTGCAGGTCGAAACGCCGGATGGGGCGTATCCGCTGCGCGCGCAATACGTCGTTGCCGCCGACGGCTCGCGCTCGCCGATGCGAAAGGCGCTCGGCCTCGACAGCCACGGCCGTACGTTCAAGGACCGTTTCCTGATCGCCGACGTCAAGATGAAGGCGCCGTTTCCCGCCGAGCGCTGGTTCTGGTTCGATCCGCCGTTTCACCGCAACCAGTCGGTGCTGCTGCACCGCCAGCCGGACGATGTATGGCGCATCGATTTCCAACTCGGCTGGGACGCCGATCCCGTCGCGGAAAAAGCGCCCGAGCGCGTGATTCCGCGCGTGAAGGCGCTGCTCGGCGAGGACGTCGAATTCGAACTGGAGTGGGTGAGCGTCTACACGTTCTCGTGCTTGCGGATGGGCGAGTTTCGCCACGGCCGCGTGCTGTTCGCGGGCGATTCGGCGCATGGCGTGTCGCCGTTCGGCGCGCGCGGCGCGAACAGCGGTGTGCAGGATGCCGACAACCTCGCGTGGAAGCTGCGCCTCGTGCTGAACGGCGACGCGCCGCAGACCTTGCTCGACACCTACGCGTCCGAGCGCGAATTCGCGGCCGACGAAAACATCCGCAATTCAACCCGCGCGACCGATTTCATCACGCCGAAGAGCGCGGTTTCGCGTCTTTTCCGCGACGCCACGCTCAAGCTCGCGAAAGACTGCCCGTTCGCGCGGCGGATGGCGAACAGCGGGCGCCTCTCGGTGCCGGCCGTGCTGCGCGATTCGCCGCTCAACACAGCCGATCGTCCGGGTGACGCGTTCTCCTGCGCGATGGTGCCCGGCGCGACGAGCACGGATGCGCCGGTGCGCGTCGCGGGCGAGGCGGCGTGGTTTCTCGCGCAGACGGGCGGCGGCGTGTTCACGGGCGTCTATTTCTGCGCATCGGCGGCTGACGCAGAGCAGTTGTCGGCGTTGGCACGATCTCCAATTCCGATGCGCACTTTGATCGTCGTGCCACGCGGCGCTACGAGTGAAGCGCTGCCGCCAGGCATGCAGGTGATCGAAGACGCGGAAGGCATCGTCGCGCAACGCTTCGATGCGCAGCCCGGCACGTTCTATCTGCTGCGTCCGGACCAGCATGTGTGCGCGCGCTGGCGCGCTTTCGATGCCGCGGCGGTCGCGGCAGCCATCAATCGCGCGACCTGCAACGGGTGAACGGCCATGAAACTGACTATCGAAACGAATATCGCGGACTACGACGGCTTTTATGAGCGTCTGATCGATGCCCACAACGGTCTCACCGACGAACAGAGCCAGATGATGAACGCCAAGCTCGTGCTGCTGCTGGCGAACCACATCGGCGATAGCGAGGTGCTCGACGAGGCGCTTTCGCTTGCGCGCAAGGGCGTCGCGGGCGAGGCCGCCGCGCCGCAGTAAGCAAAGGCCAGCTTACATGCCGAGCGTCTTCAGGATGAACGCGCCGATGCTGTCGATGTCGTTCAGTGGCAGCACCGGCAGCGTCGTTGAGATTGATGCGGGGTCGTCGGAGGCGATCGCGAGGATCGCCGCATCGGTCTTGTAGAGCGGCTCGGTCGAAACTGCCGTGCGCACGACTTCGAGGCGCGGCAGCTTCTCTCGCGTAAAGCCCTCGACGATCGTGATATCCGCCGGCGACATCCTGCTCACGAGGTCGGCCAAAGGCGGTTCGCCCTCATCATGCAATTCGCGCATGATCGCGTAGCGGTACGGCGACGCGACCAGCACTTCACCTGCGCCGGCCTCGCGAAAGCGTGCGCTGTCCTTCTGCGGCGGTTCGAGCTGGATCGAATGGTGGCTGTGCTTGACGACATTCACGATCAGGCCACGCACGCGAAACCACGGCAGCAACGCTTCGATCAGCGTGGTTTTTCCCTGTCCCGAGCGGCCGGAGATGCCGAAGATCGGCGTCGATGAATTCATGCGGTTTCGAGTTTTATTGGGCAATCCGTGCGGGTGCGCGGGCCTTCGTGAAACTTCAGCAGTTTAGCCGAACGCCCTGACCCATCCCGGGGCCGCATCCCCTTCCAAAAATCAAGCCGACGCGTGGCGTGCCCCGCTCAATCGCGCTATCGTCTGGGATCGTCTTTTCGGAAGGGCGCTTCCCATTTGCTGAAGCGCCCGCGTGTTTCAAGAGGATCAGACATGGCAGAAGACAATCTCAGCACCCCCGTTGCACCGCAACAGTTTTCCATCGACGTGATGCTCGAGAAGTACGCGAAGGGCGACGAGAGCCGCATCGAGGACATCTATCGGCGCGTCGCGCGGGGCGTGTCGCTTGCCGAGCCGGAAGCGCTCAGAAAGAAGGTCGAGAACGATTTCGTCGACAACTTCAGGCGCGGTGCGCTGGGCGCCGGCCGCATCATGAGCGCGGCGGGCACGGGCATCGAGGCGACACTCATCAACTGCTTCGTGCAACCGGTCGGCGATGCGATTCAGGGCGTCGATGAAACAAATTTGCCGGGCATCTACGTGGCGCTGTTGCAAGCGGCCGAGACGATGCGGCGCGGGGGCGGTGTCGGGTATAACTTCTCCGCGATCCGGCCGAAGGGCGCGCGCGTGCATTCGACGGGTTCCTCGGCGTCGGGGCCGTGCAGCTACATGGACGTATTCGATGCGTCGTGCCGTACCGTCGAAAGTGCCGGTTCGCGGCGCGGCGCGCAAATGGGCATCCTCGATTGCACGCACCCCGACCTGCTCGAATTCATCACGGCCAAGCATACCAAGGGGCGCTGGAACAACTTCAACGTGTCGGTGGCGGTATCGGACGAATTCATGCAGGCCGTCGCCGACGATGCCGCGTGGGAGCTCGTGCATCGCGCGGAACCATCGCCCGCGCTGCGCGCATCGGCCGATCTGCGTCAGCGCGACGACGGGCTGTGGGTCTATCGCGAGGTGCGGGCGCGTGAAGTGTGGGACGTGATCATGCGCTCGACATACGACGTGGCCGAGCCGGGCATCGTATTCATGTCGCGCATGAACGACGACAACAACCTGCGCGCGATCGAAACGATCCGCGCGACGAATCCCTGTGGCGAGCAGCCGTTGCCCGCTTACGGCTGCTGCAATCTCGGGCCGCTCAATCTCACGCGTTTCGTGCGCGATCCGTTCGCGCAACGACACGGCGGCACACCGA
The DNA here is from genome assembly GCF_001544475.1 of Caballeronia humi. Taxonomy (GTDB): domain Bacteria; phylum Pseudomonadota; class Gammaproteobacteria; order Burkholderiales; family Burkholderiaceae; genus Caballeronia; species Caballeronia humi. The sequence continues at coordinate 273,599 of NZ_FCNW02000002.1, forward strand.
CGTTCGACTGGGACGCGCTCGCGAAGACCACGCGCATCCAGGTGCGTTTCCTCGACGACGTGCTCGACGTCACGCTCTGGCCGCTGCCCGAGCAGGCGCGTGAAGCGCAGGCGAAGCGGCGCATCGGCGTGGGCTTCACGGGTCTCGGCGATACGCTCGTGATGCTCGGCATCCGCTACGACGCACCCGAAGGCCGCGAGTTCGCGACGCGCGTCGCGCGCACGATGCGCGACGAGGCGTATCGCGCGTCGGTGGAACTCGCGCGCGAGCGCGGTGCGTTTCCGCTCTTCAACGCGAAGCAGTATCTGGAGGACGGCACGTTCGCATCGCGCTTGCCCGAGGACATCAAGGAAGATATTCGCAAGAGCGGCATCCGCAACAGCCATCTGCTATCCATTGCGCCGACGGGCACCGTGAGCCTCGCGTTCGCGGACAACGCATCGAACGGCATCGAGCCCGCCTTCTCGTGGACGTACACGCGCACGAAACGCATGGCCGATGGCGGGCGTCAGTCGTTCGCGGTGGAGGATCACGCGTACCGGCTGTATCGCGAACTCGGCGGCGACGTGAAGACGCTGCCCGATTACTTCGTGAGTGCGCTCGAAATGTCCGCGCACGATCACCTCGAGATGATGGCGGCGGTGCAGCCGTTCGTTGATACGTCGATCTCGAAGACGGTCAACGTCCCCGCCGATTATCCGTTCGACGCGTTCCAGGATCTGTATTTTGAAGCGTGGCGGCGCGGGCTGAAAGGGCTCGCGACGTATCGGCCGAACGAGACGCTCGGCGCGGTGCTTTCGGTGACGCCCGAAGCCACGCCCGCCGATTCGCCCGATCCCGATCTCGAACAGGACCCGCTGCGTATCGCAATCGATCATCGGCCGCGCGGCGAGTTGCCCGCCATCATCGAGAAGGTCGAGTATCTGACGCAGGCCGGCAAGAAGTCGCTTTACGTGGCGGTGTCGTTCATCGAGGTGACAGGAAGGCTCGGCGGCGACGACGTGACGATCGAGCGGCCGATCGAGTTCTTCATTCCGACCGGGCAGCGCGACGAATCGCAGCAATGGATCACGGCGACGATGCGTTCGCTTTCGCTCGCGGCGCGCGGCGGGTTCGTCGCGCGGAATCTGCAGGATATGCGCAAGGTGTCGTGGGATCGCGGACAGGTGCGGCTCGGCGATGTCGAGCGGCTCGACGGTCATCGCAGTCCGCGCTGGCACGATTCCGAAGTCGCGGCGCTTGCTTACGCGATCCAGCAGATTCTCTTCCGGCGCGGCTTCCTCGATGCCGAGGGCGATCAGGTTCCGTCGCGCACGTTGGCGCAAAAGCGCAGTCATGCCACGTTGGCGCAGCCGGTTCTCGACACTGCCGGTGAAGAGGACCTCACGCAACTCGATTCATCGTCAGGCGACGGTCATTCGCTGATGCGCATGCACGGCCAAAAGTGCTCGACGTGCGGCGCCAACGCGGTGATCCGCAAGGACGGCTGCGATTTTTGCACGGCGTGCGGGGAAATCGGCGCTTGCGGGTGATGGCTTAATCGGACGCGCTCGCGACCGTATTCGTCGCGGGTGTAGCTGTCTGCGACACGACCCGCTCGACTTGCGAGCGGGCTGCATCGGAAACGACTTGCGGCCCTGCGATCGTCGCGATCACGAAGACCACCGCGACGATTACCGCACCCACGCGGCTTCTCCTGCCTGACTATCTGTCGTGCTTTCAGCTTTGGGCACATAAGGACGCCATACCGGTTGCGCGGGCGCCCAGTCATCGAGTGCAGAGAACTGCTCGAGTGGTGTGTTGTCGTTCATGATGCATTCCCTCTTGTAACTTCAGTGTGCAGCAATGCCGCTTTGCGTTGCCGAGCCGTTCGCATACTCGACGATCTCGCGATTGCGCTGTTCAGCAAGCGCGGCGCGCCGTGCGGACTGTTCGGCAATCGCAACACCCGTCAGGCTCTTGTCCGGATATGAATTGCGATTCAGGTTGGGCAACGTCCCATTCGAATACGCGGTGGCGATTTCCGCTTTCACTTCCGCACGTGTCTTCGTGGTTTGCACGGTGTTCGTGTCCGCTTGATACGTGCCGGCACGCCCGATGCCGCCGTCGGCGAACGCCGTGGTCGAAATGACTGCGGAGATGGCGACAAACGAGAGACCTGCGATCAGTCGGCTTTTCATGATGACGCTCCTGTCGGTGCAACTTGTGTGAGAGCAGCGTCATCGAGAACGCTGCGACAGGACGAAATGTAGTCAAGCGAGGGCCGCGGATAAATGCGCAAGAGGCGAAAAGATTAATCGATTTCGACGAACAATCGCGGCACGCCTTATGGAGCGGGCGATTCGGGGAATCGCGCACAGCCATTCGCGCTGAATAAAAGCGAATAGGCTTGGATAACGAAGGGAATTAAAACGAAACGGGCGCCCGAAAGAGCGCCCGCATTAAACGTGCGAACCGTTAGCTATGCAACCACATCGACGGTCCCCGCGACTTCCGGTACGCCGCGCTTGACGACCATCGAAGCAGGCGTGCTGGTCGGCAGGCAGCGGCCTTCCGAGTCTTCCTGACCCGACAGCAGCGGGCAGCGCTCGAACAACTCCGCCGCCCAGTCGACGAACACGCGCACCTTCTGCGACAGATGGCGGTTATGCGGATAAACCGCCGAAATCGGCATGGGCAAAGGCTTCCACTGCGGCAGCACCTCGACGAGTTCGCCCGATTGCAGATACGGCAGCGCCATGAAACGCGGTGGCTGAATCAGGCCGGCGCCTTTCACGCCGCAGCTCAGATACGCCTCGGCATCGTTCACGGCGATCGCGCCCCGCATTTTCACTTCGATCGTTTTGTCATCGACAACGAAGTCCATGTCGATCACGCGGCCCGTGCGGCTCGAAAAATAATTGACGGCCGTGTGCTGCTCCAGATCTTCGATGGTCTGCGGTGCGCCATTGCGTTCGATGTAGCCAGGGCTCGCGGCGGTCAGGCCCTGAAACACGCCGATACGCCGCGCGACGAGACTCGAATCCTGCAGCGTGCCCACGCGAATCACGCAATCGACGCCTTCCTGGATCAGATCGACGGGCTTGTCGCCGAAGCCGACCATCAGCTCGATATCCGGATAGCGCGAGTGGAATTCGCACATCGCGGGCATCACGATCATGCGTCCGATCGCGCCCGGCATATCGACGCGCAGCTTGCCGCGCGGACCTTTCGCGCTGCTCGCGAACGAGCTCTCCGTTTCCTCGATATCCGCGAGGATGCGCACGCACCGCTCGTAATACGCGGCGCCGTCGGGCGTGAGGTTGAGGCGCCGTGTCGTGCGTTGCAGGAGCCGCACGTTAAGGAAAGCCTCGAGGTTCTGAATGATCGTCGTCACCGATGCGCGCGGCAGGTTGAGCGTGTCCGCTGCGCGCGAAAAGCTGTTGGTGTCGACAACTCGTGTAAAGACCTGCATTGCCTGTAGCCGATCCATTTCTCTCACCGTCAATTGCTTATAGCCGCGCGGAATAAAGGGAATTAAGCGCGCTGCTAAGAAGTGAATAAGGATGACGAGCCGCGATTGTTCAGTGCGACCGAATTGTGTTGCCGGATTATAGGCATTTATCTAAAAACCTGCGGGCACCAGAATTCGTTCCATCGCAACTCAGGTGGGATGGCGCGAACACGCCGCAATAACCATGGCAACAACGCTGGATCAGGGGCTCGCTCCGAGGCTTTGCATCGAAGAAGTCCGTATCGCGGGACACTCGCAGCCAATCATGCTGCGCAGCTATCGCCCCGCGCCGGACGGCACCGTCCTGCCGATTGTCCTTTATTTTCATGGCGGCGGCTTTACGCACGGCACGCTCGACGACGCCGAGATCGCCGCCGCGACCATCGCCCGCGACACGCAGGCGTGGGTCATTTCGGTCGATTATTCGCTCGCGCCGGCGTTTCCGTTTCCCGCCGCGCCCGAAGACGCGTACCGCGCGGCACAGTGGGCGGTCGCGAATGCACGGGCACAGCGCGCGGACCCGCACCGAATTGGTGTGGCGGGGCACGACGCAGGCGGCAATCTTGCGACTTGCCTTGCCGCCATTGCTCGCGATCGGGGCGATATCGAGATTTCGGCGCAGGCCTTGCTTGCACCGCTGCTCGACCCCAGCATGACGCGCCTTGCCGACGAACGTAAGGTCACTGGCTCCGACATGGGCATGTGCGAATGCGCGCGTTCGTACCGCGCGTATCTGCCGAACGCATCGCAAAGGCTGCATCCGTATGCGGCGCCGCTCGAATCACGGCGCCTGGCTGGCTTGCCGCCCGCGCTCATCGCGAGCGCCGAGCACGACCTGCTGCATATCGAGGCGGAAAAGTACGCGGGCGAGCTGATCGCCGCGGGCGTCCCCACAGAAGTGACGCGTCACTGCAAGGCGTCGCACAAGGGCCTCGCGACGCACCCGGGCGCGCTCGCGGATGTCGTCACTTTTTTCAGAAAACGTCTCGCGCTCGTCAGGCCGTCCGGCGCGCGCGGCAATAAAAATCTCAACGACTAATCGGAGTTCGACATGTTCTTCACTCGCAAACGCATTTACGCATCGCTTGGAGCCGCGCTCGTCGTGGCGGCAGTCGGCGGCTATACCGCATGGCGCGGTCACGGCGATGCGCCCGTGAATAGCGCCGAGGCCGCGGCCCACAGCGCGACGGCGACCGAAGTGGACGTCGCGACGGTCGTCTCGAAGACGATCACCGACTGGCAGAACTACTCGGGCCGCCTCGAAGCGGTCGACAAGGTCGATATCCGGCCGCTCGTGCCGGGGACGATCGTCGCGGTGCATTTCAAGGACGGTGCGCTCGTCAAGAAGGGCGATCCGCTTTTCACGATCGATCCGCGTCCGTACGTCGCCGAAGTCGATCGCGCAGCGGCGCAAGTGGCATCGGCGCAAGCGCGTAACGGCTATACGTCGACGGATGCGGCGCGCGCCGAGCGCCTGCTCGCCGACAACGCCATCGCCAAGCGCGATTACGACGAGAAGCAGAACGCATCGCGTGAGGCGATCGCGGGCCTGAAGGCCGCGCAGGCGGCGCTCGAGACCGCGAAGATCAACCTCACCTATACGAACATTGTCGCGCCCGTGTCGGGCCGCGTGTCGCGCGCGGAGATGACGGTGGGCAACATCGTCTCGACGGGTGCGAACGCGCCGCTCCTCACGACGCTCGTCTCGGTCTCGCCGATCTACGCCTCGTTCGACATGGACGAGCAAACGTACCTGCGTTATCTGAGCCGGGATACGAAGGCCACGGTGCCGGTCTCGCTCGGCCTCGCCAACGAGGACGGCTATTCGCGCGAAGGCACGGTGGCCTCGGTCGACAACCGGATCGATACGAACTCGGGCACGATCCGCGTGCGGGCACGCTTCGACAACGCGGACGGCACGCTGTTGCCCGGCCTCTACGCGCGCATCAAGGTGGGCGGCGGCGCGCCGCATCCGGCCGTGCTCGTCGACGATGCCGCCATCGGCACCGATCAGGACAAGAAATACGTGATGGTCGTCGACAAGGACAACCGCGTGCAGTACCGCGAAGTCACGCTCGGCACGCAGCAGGAAGGCCTGCGCGTCATCACGAAGGGACTTGCTCCGGGCGAGCGCATCGTCGTGAACGGTTTGCAGCGCGTGCGTCCGAACGATGTCGTGAAAGCGAACGGCGTCGCGATGGCGAACAACGCGCCGGCCCCGAAAGCGGCTTCATAAGCACCGTCAAACAAGCGGCGTCACAAGCGCTGCTCCAAGGCAAAAACAACTGTCATGAACATATCCAAATTCTTCATCGACCGCCCGATCTTCGCGGGCGTGCTATCGGTGGTGGTGCTGCTCGCGGGCGTGATCGCGATGTTCAAGCTGCCGATTTCCGAGTATCCGGAAGTCGTGCCGCCGTCGGTCGTCGTGCACGCGCAGTATCCGGGCGCGAACCCGAAGGTCATCGCCGAAACCGTGGCCTCGCCACTGGAAGAGCAGATCAACGGCGTCGAGAACATGCTCTACATGCAGTCGCAGGCGAATAGCGACGGCAACCTTAATCTCACCGTCACGTTCAAGCTCGGCACCGATCCGGACAAGGCGCAGCAGCTCGTGCAGAACCGCGTGTCGCAGGCCTTGCCGCGCCTTCCGCAGGATGTGCAGCTCCTCGGCGTCACGACGATCAAATCGTCGCCGACGCTGACGATGGTGGTCCACCTGAACTCGCCGAACGGTCGCTACGACATGACGTATCTGCGCAACTATGCGCTGATCAACGTGAAGGACCGGCTGGAGCGGATCGGTGGCGTGGGGCAGGTGCAGCTCTGGGGCTCGGGCGATTATTCGATGCGCATCTGGCTCGATCCGCAGAAGGTCGCGCAGCGCGGGATGACGGCGACCGATGTCGTCAACGCGATCCGCGAGCAGAACGTGCAGGTCGCGGCCGGTGTGATCGGTGCATCGCCGACGCTGCCGAACGTGCCCGTGCAGTTGAACGTGAACGCGCAGGGCCGCTTGCAGAACGAGTCCGAGTTCAAGGACATCGTGCTCAAGACCTCGCCTGACGGCGCGGTCACGCGTCTGCACGACGTGGCGCGTGTCGAACTTGCGGCATCGGAATATGGCTTGCGTTCGCTGCTCGACAACAAGTCGGCGGTTGCGATCGCGATCAACCAGCAGCCGGGCGCGAACTCGCTGCAGATCTCCGATCAGGTCCGCCAGACGATGAAGGAACTCAAGGCCGACATGCCGGCCGGTGTCGAGTACCAGATCGTTTATGACCCGACGCAGTTCGTGCGTTCCAGTATCGAGGCTGTGATCCACACGCTGCTCGAAGCGATTGCGCTCGTCGTGCTCGTCGTGATCGTGTTCCTGCAGACGTGGCGCGCGTCGATCATTCCGTTGCTCGCGGTGCCGGTGTCTATCATCGGGACCTTCTCGCTCTTGCTCGCGTTCGGCTTCTCGATCAACGCGCTCTCGCTCTTCGGGATGGTGCTCGCGATCGGGATCGTGGTGGACGATGCGATCGTCGTTGTGGAGAACGTTGAGCGGAACATCGAGTCGGGGCTATCGGCGCGTGAAGCGACCTATCAGGCGATGCGCGAAGTGAGCGGGCCAATTATCGCGATCGCGTTGACGCTGGTCGCCGTGTTCGTGCCGCTCGCGTTCATGTCGGGCCTGACGGGCCAGTTCTACAAGCAGTTCGCGATGACGATCGCCATCTCGACGGTGATCTCCGCGTTCAACTCGCTGACTCTTTCGCCCGCGCTCGCCGCAATGCTGCTCAAGGGCCACGACGAGCCGAAGGATTGGCTCACGCGTGCGATGGACCGCGTGTTCGGCGGCTTCTTCAAGCAGTTCAACAAGGTGTTCCATCGCGGCTCGGAAGCGTATGGCAAGGGCGTGACCAAGGTGATCAACCGCAAGGCGATCATGATGGGCCTTTATGCCGTGCTGCTCGGCGGCGCGGTGCTGATGGGCAAGGTCGTGCCGGGCGGCTTCGTGCCCGCGCAGGACAAGGAGTATCTGATCAGCTTTGCGCAGTTGCCCAATGGCGCATCGCTCGATCGCACCGAGCAGGTGGTCCGCCAGATGACGGATATTGCGCGCAAGCAACCGGGCGTGGAAAGCGCGGTGGAGTTTCCGGGCTTGTCGGTGAATGGCTTCACGAATTCGTCGAGCGCGGGCATCGTGTTCGTGACCTTGAAGCCGTTTCATGACCGCAAGACGAAGGAACTGTCGGCGGGAGCGATCGCGGGTGCGCTGAACCAGAAGTACGCGGCGATCAAGGGTTCGTTCATCGCCGTGTTCCCGCCGCCGCCGGTGCTCGGCCTGGGCACGCTCGGTGGCTTCAAGATGCAACTTGAGGATCGCGGGGCGCTCGGCTACGAAGCGCTCAACGACGCGACGCAGGCGTTCATCAAGCGTGCCTCGCAAACGCCCGAACTCGGCCCGACGTTCTCGAGCTATCAGATCAACGTGCCGCAATTGAACGTCGATCTGGATCGTGTGAAAGCGAAGCAGCTTGGCGTGTCCGTCACCGACGTGTTCAACACGATGCAGGTCTATCTCGGCTCGCTCTACGTGAACGACTTCAACAAGTTCGGCCGCGTGTATCAGGTTCGTGTGCAAGCGGATGCGCCGTTCCGTGCGAGCGCCGAGGACATCGGTCTGCTCAAGACGCGTAACGCGAACGGAGATATGGTGCCGCTGTCGTCGCTCGTGAAGGTCACGCCGACGTATGGCCCGGAAATGGTGGTGCGCTACAACGGCTACACCGCCGCCGACATCAACGGCGGGCCGGCGCCGGGCTACTCGTCGGGTCAGGCACAGGCCGCGGCTGAACGCATCGCTGCCGAAACGCTGCCGCGCGGGATCAAGTTCGAATGGACCGATCTTACGTACCAGCAGATTCTCGCTGGCAACGCGGCGCTGTTCATCTTCCCGATCAGCGTGCTGCTCGTGTTCCTCGTGCTCGCCGCGATGTACGAAAGCCTGACGCTGCCGTTCGCGATCATCATGATCGTACCGATGAGCATCCTGTCCGCGTTGCTCGGCGTGTGGCTCACCGACGGCGACAACAACATCTTCACGCAGATCGGCCTGATGGTGCTCGTGGGGCTTTCGGCGAAGAACGCGATCCTGATCGTGGAGTTCGCGCGTGAGCTGGAGATGCAGGGACGCTCGATCATGGAGGCCGCGATCGAGGCGAGCCGACTGCGTCTGCGCCCGATCCTGATGACGTCGATCGCTTTCATCATGGGCGTGGTGCCGCTCGTGATGTCGACGGGCGCGGGGTCGGAAATGCGCCACGCGATGGGTATCGCGGTGTTCTTCGGCATGCTCGGCGTCACGCTTTTCGGCCTGATGCTCACGCCGGTGTTCTACGTGCTGCTGCGCAAGCTCACGCACACGGAACACATCACGGACAAGCACGGCACGCATCCGCAGATGCGCGGTATCAAACCTTCGTACGAAGCGCAGTGAGGACAATGATGAACAAGTCGTTATCGAAACGATGGCTGGGGTTGTCGAGCCTCGTGGCCGCGATGCTGGTTGTCGCGGGCTGCTCGCTCGCCCCGACCTACGAGCGCGCCGATGTCAACGCGCCGGGCGCGTTCAAGGAAACGCCGGTTGAAACCATTTCTCCGGCCGAAGCGGGTACGTGGAAGACGGCGCAGCCGTCGGAAGAGGTGATGCGCGGCGAATGGTGGACGATCTTCGCCGACAGTACGCTCAACGATCTCGAACGCCAGGCCGCCGACGCGAACCAGAACCTGAAGGCCGCGGCCGCGCGCGTGAAGGAAGCGCGCGCGATCAACCAGACGGCGCGCGCGGGCCTCTTCCCGACGATCGATGCGGGCTTCGGCCCGACGCGCGAGAAGCTGTCGGCGGCATCGCAGCTTCAGCCGCAGGGCACGAACGTCCCGGCGCAGACGTTGTGGCGCGCGCAGGCGAGCGTGTCCTACGAAGTGGATCTGTTTGGCCGCGTCGCATCGACTGTCGATGCCGCGAAGGCCGACACGCAGCAGAGCGAGGCGCTGTTCCGCTCGGTGCAGCTTGCCCTGCAGGCGGACGTCGCGCAGAACTACTTCAACCTGCGCGAACTCGATGCCGAGATGGATGTGTTCACGCGCACCGTGACGTTGCGTGAAGAGGCGCTTAAGCTCGTGCAGCGGCGCTTCACCGAAGGCGATATCAGCGAGCTCGACGTGGCGCGCGCGAAGTCCGAACTCGCGACAGCACGCTCCGACGCGATGACGGTGCAGCGTCTGCGCGCGGCCTCGGAGCATGGTCTCGCGGTGCTGCTCGGCAAGGCGCCCGCGCAGTTCTCGATGGCGGCGAATCCGTTGAAGCCGGTCGAGATTCGCGTGCCGCCGGGCCTGCCTTCGTCGTTGCTGGAGCGGCGGCCCGACATCGCCGCGGCCGAACGCGCGATGGCGGCGGCGAACGCGCGCATCGGCGTGGCGAAGGCGGCTTTCTTCCCGTCGCTCACGCTGACGGGCGCGGGCGGTTTCGAATCGGGCACGCTCGGCGATTTGTTCCAGTGGTCGAGCCGCACGTTCCTGCTCGGGCCACTCGTCGGCACGGCGCTCTCGATGCCGATCTTCGACGGCGGCCGTCGCAAGGGCAATCTCGCGAATGCGCGGGCCGTATACGAAGAGGATGTGGCGAACTACCGGCAACAGGTGCTGGTCGCTTTCCAGGAGGTGGAGGACAACCTCTCGGACCTGCGCATCCTCGAAGGGCAGACGCAGACACAGGCGGACGCGGTGAAGTCGTCGGGGCGCGCGGCGCAGTTGTCGCGCACGCAGTACAACGAGGGCGCGGTCAATTATCTCGACGTGATCGATGCGGAGCGCACGGTGCTGCAGTCGCAGCGGGTGGCGGTGCAACTCGCGGGGACCCAGGCGGTGGCGACCGTTAACCTGATTCGCGCGCTCGGCGGCGGCTGGGGCGATGCGATGCCGACGCCGGTTGTCGAGCCGAGCCTGGCACAACGTTAAGCAGTGTCAGTTTGGCGCCATTGTTCTGAAACACGAACATATGTCTTCGTGTTGCGCGTCTTTATCGGGAGGCTCCCGCTCCGTAGAATTTGAATCATGGAATGGGAGCCTGCTATGAGAGCACTAATCGAAAGACAACTTTATCAACCGGCCATCGTCTTGCCGATGCTGGTGCTGATGCGCCTGATGGTGACACTCGATTTCAATCTGGCGCAAGTGACGCTGGTCGTGTTCGCGAAGGGATCGCAGTACGTGTTCAAGGCAGTGTTCAGGCCGCGCGCGCCGCACGCCGAATCGCGCGCGGTGTGCCGCCAATGCCACTGCTGAAGCAGGCTTTAATCGTTCAATAGATCTCCGGCACGATCATGCTCTCAGGCACGGGCTGCCGCAAATAATCATCGTTATAGACGCGCGCGGGCAGATCGATCGGGGCATGCTCGATGTCGTGATACGGCACCTGAGCGAGCAAGTGGTGGATGCAATTGAGCCGCGCGCGTTTCTTGTCCACTGCCTGCACGACCCACCACGGCGCCTCCGGAATGTGCGAGCGCTGCAGCATTACTTCTTTCGCCACCGTGTACGCCTCCCAGCGTCGCCGGCTCTCCAGATCCATCGGACTCAGCTTCCACTGCTTCAGCGGATCTTCGATGCGCGCCTGAAAGCGCACTTCCTGTTCGTCGTCGGTGATCGAGAACCAGTACTTCAGAATCTGGACGCCGCTTCGCACCAGCATTTTTTCGAACTCCGGCACCGAGCGGAAAAACTCTTCGTATTCGTCGTCGCTGCAGAAATTCATTACGCGCTCGACACCCGCGCGGTTATACCAGCTTCGATCGAACAGCACGATCTCACCGCCCGCCGGCAAGTGCGATACATAGCGCTGGAAGTACCACTGCGTTCGCTCGCGATTGTTCGGCGCGGGAAGCGCAGCGACGCGGCACACGCGCGGATTGAGCCGCTGCGTGATGCGCTTGATCGCGCCGCCCTTGCCCGCGGCATCGCGGCCTTCGAAGATCACGACGAGCCGATGCCCCGTATTCACCACCCAGTCCTGCAATTTCACGAGTTCGCCTTGCAGGCGGAACAACTCGCGGAAATAGACCTTGCGCGATTCGCGCGCTTCCTCGGAGAGCGCGCTTTCGCCATCGAGCAGGCGATCATCGACTTCCATCTCCAGTTCTTCGTCGTAACTGTCGATCAGGTCCGCTTCGAAGCGGCGCTGCCGGTCTTGCGAAATCATGGTGAGCTCCGTTGACGTTTGGGCGCACGCGGGGGTGCGGCGGTCGGCCGATTGTCCGGGTCGACGGTGTCAGGCGTGTGACATTCGCGTGACTCGGCGGCTTGCCCCAGTGCGATGATTGTAATTTCGGCTTGCCTCGCGCGACAAAGCAGTATCCCACTTTGAACGGAGGAGCATCGCATGCAGGCTTTCTTCATTCGTCTCGTGGCGGGCGCGCTCGCCGCCGTCACCGCGTGGCCGGCGCTTGCCGGCTCCTGCACGGCGACGAGCCCGGCGCATCGTGTGGCGCTCGTCGAGCTTTATACGAGCGAGGGCTGCAGCAGTTGCCCGCCCGCCGACCGCTGGTTGAGCAAGTTCGACCGTGCGCGCAAAAGCGATGCTGCCGTGCCGATCGCGTTGCACGTTGACTACTGGGACAGCCTCGGCTGGAAGGACCGCTTCGCTCAAGCGTCGTTTACGGGCAGGCAGCAGCGCCTGTCGACGCAGGGCGGGCAACGCGTCGTCTACACGCCGGAGGTGTTCGTCGCGGGCCGCGAGTGGCGCAATTGGTCGGATGGTTCGAGCGTCGATGCGCGCATCAGGCAGATGAATGCCGAAGCGCCGCTCGCCGATATCCGCATCGAAACGAGTACGCAGATTGAGGGCAGGCTCGCATTCGACGCCGCGTTCAGCGCGCGCCCGAATCTTCCCGCCGATGCCGTCGCGTACGCGGCCATCATCGAAAGCGGATTGCAGAGCCAGGTGCAGGCGGGCGAGAACCGGGGCGTGCTACTTCATCACGATCGTGTGGTGCGGCGCTGGATTGGGCCCGTGCGCATCGCCGATGGCCGCGCCAGACTGACCGGCGACTACGCGGGCGAGCCGAAGACGAAGTACAGCGTGGTCGCCTTCGTCGAAAACGCGGCGACGGGCGAAGTTCTTCAGGTGGCGGAAGCGGCATGCGGGGGTTGAGTCATCGGTAGAATGAGCCGCTGACCTACCACGCAAACCCAAGATGACCACCATCCAGAGTTTCGACGAACCCAATACAGCGCGCCTCCTGCCCTATGACCGCCTCGTGGCGACGCTCGAAGCCACGATGCTCGATTACGCCGACGGACGCATCGTGAGCCCCGAGCGCATGGTGGTGCCGCTCGCAGACGGCGCCGTGATGCTCTCGATGCCCGCGAGCGCCGCCGATCTCGCAATGCACAAACTCGTCAACGTGTGCCCGCGCAACCGCGCGCTCGGCTTGCCGACGATCCACGGCCAGGTGACGGCGTTCGATGCATCGACGGGCGTGCCGCAATTCATGCTCGACGGCCCGACGGTCACCGGCCGCCGGACCGCCGCCGTGACTATGCTGGGCATCAGATGCTTGACGGAACGCGCGCCCGGCGAGGTGCTCGTCATCGGCACGGGCAAGCAGGCGCTGCACCATGTCGAGGCGCTGGCGAGCCTTTATCCGGCGACGCGCATCCTGATTCTCGGGTCGCAGCCTGCGCGTGCCGAAGCGTTTTGCGCGGCGCATCGGGCGTTGTCGCCGACTCTCGCGCCGCTCCTGAGCCGGGATATCCCCGATTCGATCGATGTCGTCATCACGACGACCACCAGCAAGAAGCCCGTCTACACGCTCGCGCCGAAACCGGGGCGGCTCGTGATCGGCGTCGGCGCGTTCACGCCGGACGCGGCGGAAATCGCGGCATCGACGATTCTCGCGAGCGATGTCTTTGTCGACGATGCCGCCGGCGCGCGCCACGAAGCGGGTGATCTGATCCAGGCGGGGATCGGCTGGGACGAGGTGCAGCCGCTTTCGAACGTGCTGAAGAAAACGGCGCGAATCACGCGGCCCGTCGTCTTCAAGACCGTGGGATGCGCGGCGTGGGATCTCGCGGCCTGCCGCGTGGCGCGCGACGTCTTATCAGAAGAATAAGGGTGTACGCGGATTCGTTCGTCGCCTGGAATGGTCCTTGCTCGCTTCGGGTTCTTTGTTGCTTCAATCCGGACTAAACAATGAATCGTCGACAAGACACGCAGTGGGCATCACCCGCAGCTTCCTGGGCCGGAGCGCCCGCCGACCGGGCGACGCCGCCCGCCGCCTATTTCATCTCCGTGCTCGAACTCGCCACCGGCGAAAAGCTTGGCAACGACGAACGTCTGCGCGCCGTCGCGATGCTCGAAGCGCAGTTCGGCACGGGCCGTCCGCGCACGCTGTCGGAGGCGGTGCGCATCTGCGCGGGCGCCATCGACTCGTCGACGCTTCAGCGCATGGCGCGCGGCGCCAAGGCGTAGTTTCTTCACACGCTGGTAAGAATCGCAGGTATACGCACGCGCCATCCGGCGTCGTGACGTGTGAGTACGAGCGTCGACAGCGGCTCGAAATCCATCGCATAGACCGATTCGAGCGGTGCATCGAGCACTCGCGCGAGCGTGACCTTGAGCGCAAGCGCATGGGTGACGATCATGTGGGAGCCGCCTTGCGCGTATCGCTCGTAGCCGCTCATGATGCGTCCGGCCAGCGCTTCGAGACTTTCCCCGCCATGCGGCGCGCTGAACGGATCGGACAGCCACGCTTCCAGTCCTATGGCGTCTTCATCGTGCACGTCACGAATCGAACGGCCGTGCCAGCGACCGTAGTCGAGATCATCGAACGATTGATCGATCAGCGCTTCGTCATCGAATAGCGCCGCCGTTTCGCGCGCGGCCCGCGCCGCGCTTGTCACCACTCGCCGCTTCGCCATCACGAGATCGACCGCCTCGATTGGGTCGTCCGACGTCGGGAACCTGCCCGTCTTCATCGCGTGGGTCGCGGCGTGGCAAATCAAGGTGAGTTCGGTCTTCATGCTTTACTTTGCCGTCGATCATCTTAGAATGGCAAGCTTGCAGTGCGAGGAAGTCGGTGAAAACCCGGCACGGTCGCGCCACTGTGAGCGGATGCGCCGATCGAGGCGTGCCCGCGAGTCAGACCCCCGCTGCATCCTTCCTTCGTCTTCGCTTCATCTTTGGGACGCGTCTTTCCCTGGAGAACACTATGTCCGCTTCGGCCCATCTCGCTGCCCCAGTTTCGCCCGTAATCGATGCACCCGTACCCATTCCGGTGCGTGAAGTGCTGCCGTGGGCCATTTTTCTCGGCCTCATCCTCCTGATCGCGATCTATTTCGTCGGCGCGGAGCAGGGCGCGACCGCGATCTTTTCGGGCACCTATATCCACGAATTCGTGCACGACGGACGCCATCTGCTCGGTTTCCCCTGCCACTGAGGACGCACGATGATTCGCAATCTGTTGATACGCGGCATGCTCGCGGGACTGGTCGCGGGCCTCGTCGGCTGCGGCTTCGCGAAGACGTTCGGCGAGCCATCGGTCGCGCGCGCGATCGCGTTCGAGGAGCAGCACGAACATTCGCACGATCATGCGCAAGCCAGCGCCGATGCCACGCAAGCAGCCCACTCGCACGATCACGGTGACGACGAGGAAATCGTCAGCCGCGATACGCAATCCGGGCTGGGTCTGCTGACCGGCGTCGCGGTGTTCGGCACGGCGCTGGGCGGTTTGTTCTCGCTCGTGTTCGCGTTCGCTTATGGGCGGCTTGGCGCGTTGCGCGCACGCGGGACGTCCGCGATGCTCGCGCTCTTCGGGTTCGTCAGCGTGGCCATCGTGCCGTTTCTCAAGTACCCGCCGAATCCACCGGCCGTCGGAAATCCCGAAACGATCGGGCCGCGCACCACGCTCTTTTTCAGCATGATCGCGATTTCGATCGTGGCCGCCGTGCTCGCCGTGTGGTTGCAACGGCGCCTCGACAAGCAGCACGGCGGGTGGAACGCGACGCTCATGGCAGGCGCTGCGTATGTCGTGCTGATCGCGCTCGCGCAGTTCGTGCTGCCTTCCATCGACGAAGTGCCCGCCGGGTTCCCGGCATCGCTGCTGTGGAATTTCCGGATTGCGTCGGTTGGCATTCAGGCGTTGCTGTGGACGACGCTCGGGCTCGTTTTCGGCGCGCTCGCCGCGCGTGAACTGGAGCGCGCGCCGATACGCCGTGTGGCGCACGCCTGACGTTTCAAGGTAACGCGCAACGCAAGGCGGCTGCTAACCCAGCCGCCTTTTTGCTTTGCGCTCGATGAGCGCGGGAAAGAGCGCGAGCTTGCCGGCATCGTCCATCGTCTTCCATGCCTTGATCTCCGCGCGATCCCTGAAGCAGCCTTCGCAGAGGCCCGTCGTCTGGTCGAGGCGGCACACGTTCGTGCACGGCGAGCCAATCGGTTGTTGCGACTTCGCGCGCTCGATCGTGAAGGTGAGTTCGAATATCGTCGTTGTCGTCGTGTTCATAGCGGTTCGCCGCGGAAGAGCGCAGCGACGGCAGCCGGATTCGACGGCCAGTAAGTGTGCATGTAAGTCGCGGTGATCGGTCCATGCCGATACAACGCCTCGCCCTCGGCGCCCGTCGTTGCGTGCGTCGCGATGAGGTGCGGCTGAATCGGCGTGGTCATCGACGAATAGTGGAACGTGTGACCCGTTGCCATGCCATGTGAGGTATCGATGCGCTGCATCGCGAGGCGTGCGAGGCGTTTCTGCATGGCGGCATCGCCGGGCAGGAGGCCGAGCATCGCGTGCTGCGCGCCGTCGATGGTCCGCAGCGAATCGAGCAGATACAGCATGCCGCCGCATTCGGCCACCACGGGCCTTTCGCTCCGCACATGCGCCGTGATCGAAGCCGCCGTGCGCGCGTTATGCGCAAGCGTCGCGGCGTGCAGTTCGGGATAGCCGCCGGGGAGATAGAGCGCATCCGCGCCATCGGGAACGGGATCGTCCGCGAGCGGAGAGAACGTGCTGACGCGTGCGCCCATCGTTCGCAGCAAATCGACGTTCGCGGGATAGACGAACGAAAACGCGGCATCGCGCGCCACCGCGATATGAAAGCCTTCGAGCAGAAGCGGCGCTTCGGGCAGCGCCTGATCCTCGAACTGCACGACGGGCGGCAGATCGTTTAGCGCAGTCTTCCCGATCGCATCCGCCGCGCGATCGAGACGCGCATCGAGGTCGGCGATTTCAGCCGCCTGCGTGAGACCGAGATGGCGATCGGGCAGCGCGATATCGTCCGCGTTCGACAGATGCCCGCAAAAGCGCAGGCCCTCGGGAATCGCTTCGCTCAGCATCTGCGCATGCCGTGCCGACGCCACGCGATTCGCGAGCACGCCATGAAACGGCAAGCCGGGACGATAACGCGCGAGTCCAAAGGCAAGGGCGCCAAAGGTCTGCGCCATGCCGTGCGCGCCGATCACGGCGAGCACCGGGACGCCGAACGCGGTCGCCAGATCGGCGCTGCTCGGCGTGCCGTCGAAGAGGCCCATCACGCCTTCGATCAGGATCAGGTCGGCGTCGCGCGCAGCATCGGCGAGCAAGGCGCGGCACGCGTCCACGCCCACCATCCACAGATGCAGCGAATACACCGGCGACCCCGACGCGCGTTCGAGAATCATCGGGTCGAGAAAATCCGGCCCGGTCTTGAAGACGCGCACGCGTCGTCCGAGCCGCGCGTGATGGCGCGCGAGCGCGGCCGTGACGGTGGTTTTGCCCTGATGCGAAGCCGGGGCGCTGATGAAGAGAGCGGGGCAGGCGCGCATCGGCTCAGTACTCGACGCCGCGTTGTGCCTTCACGCCCTGCTCGCGATACGGGTGCTTCACGAGCCGCATCTCGGTGACGAGATCGGCGGCCTCGATCAGCGCATCGGGCGCGTGGCGGCCGGTGACGACGACATGCAGCGTAGCGGGCCGCGCGTTGAGCACGGCAAGCACTTCGTCGAGCGGGAGGTATTCGTACTTGAGCACGGCGTTCAGCTCGTCGAGCACGACCATCTGGTACTCGCCGCTTTCGATCATCCTGCGCGCCGCGTCCCAGCCTTTGCGCGCAGTGGCGATGTCGGCGTCGCGGTTCTGCGTGTTCCAGGTGTAGCCGTCGCCCATCGTGATGAAGTCGCAATTGGCGATCGCCGCGAGGAAATCGCGCTCCGACGTATGCAGCGCGCCCTTGATGAACTGCACGACGCCGAGTTTCATGCCGTGTCCGAGCACGCGCACGGCCATGCCGAACGCGGCCGTCGTCTTGCCCTTACCGTTGCCGGTGTTGACGATCAGGAGGCCCTTCTCATGATCGGCGGCGGCCTGCTTCTTCTCGTGGCCTTCCTTGCGACGCTGCGTCATGCGCAGATGGGATTCGGGATCGGTCTTCATGCGTGGCTCTTCGATGTGTTGAGTGTGATGCGGTCGGCGGCGATCGCGACGGTCACGCCGTCCGCAACCGTCTTCGTGACGACGATGCGCCCGCCGTGCGAGGCGAGCAGCGCGCAGGGTTCGCATACGCCGCCGACGTCGAGATGTTTTTGAACGTGCGGGGATGCCGAAGTTTCGACGCCGGCGATTTGCGCGGCAGTGAACAGCCGAAGCGGCAACGCGTGACGCGTGCAGAAGTCGAGCAACGCGGCTTCGCCGGCCTTGCTCTCGATGCTCGCGATCACGCGCACATCGTCGAGCGAAAGCGCGCCGAGCGCTGCATGCACAGCCGCTTCGATCTGCGCGACGCTCACGCCGCGCCTGCATCCGATGCCGACGGCGATCGTCCTCACGTTCGGTCCCCGAGCGCCGCGACCGAGCCGATCACGACGATCGCCGGTGCCCCGAGCGACGCGGTCTTCACGGCATCGGGCAACTGTTCGAGCGGCGCGCGCAGATGTCGCTGCTCGGGACGCGTCGCGGCGGCGATGGCGGCGCTGGGCGTCTGCGGATCGAGGCCCGCGGCAAGCAGCGCCGCGACGATCTCGCCGAGCCGCCGCATGCCCATATAGATGACGAGCGTCATCTTTGTCGCGACGAGCGCGTTCCAGTCGGGCTCGCGATTGCCGGTGTCGCCGCTTGCGCCGTGGCCCGTGACGAACACGACGCCCATCGCGTGATCGCGATGCGTGACCGGAATGCCCACCGACGCGGGCGCCGCGATTCCCGCCGTAATGCCGCTGATCACTTCGACGTGCACGCCTTCGTCGGCGAGCGCCTGCACTTCCTCGCCGCCGCGCCCGAACACGAACGGATCGCCGCCCTTCAGGCGCGCGACGCGGCGCCCCGCATGGACGTGCGTGAGCATCAGCTCGAAGATGACGGCCTGCGGCGTCGACGGCTGTCCACCGCGCTTGCCGACGTACGTGATGAGCGCGTCGTCGCGTGCGAACTTGAGGACGTCGGGATTGACGAGATCGTCGACGAGCACGACGTCCGCTTCCGAGAGCGCGCGCACGGCCTTGAGCGTCATCAGCTCGACGTCGCCGGGGCCGGCGCCGATCAGGTGGACGCTGCCTGGGCGTGCGGTCATGCCGCTGCTCCGCGAGGCTGCACGCGATGGAAATCGATAGCTGGATTCATGTGATGCGGGTTGAAATCAATACGACGCCGCACATCCGTCCCTCGCGGATGCGGCGTTTCGGCGAACCGCGCCGTTGAGAAGCACGCGTTTTCGCCACTTGCGCTGGCCGGTATCCGGGCTTGCGACCTCATGCCGTTCGCCTTCCCGCGCGTGCTGCCGCGCAGTGGCCGTGAAAGGAATGCGCGGCGCTCCAAGCTTAAAAAGCGCCGCCGGTCGCGTACCGTTGCGGGGACAGCACAGGTTGGCTCTATTTTGCTCCCTGTTTCCCGTTTGACTATGCCTGCTTCGAAGCGCATGCATGAGCACCAGACGCGGGCCAAAGATATCACAGGAATGGGGCCGCATGCCCCGCGTTTCTTGACGCTCGTGCGCTTGCAGCCTAGACTTGCTCGCAATTCTGGTGCTCGCGCGCGTGGATCTCTCGCGCGCGGTTAAACGGGAAGCAGGAAGCGGTCGGTCCTTTCACGGAACGTCCGCCAACTTGCGCTGCCCCCGCAACGGTAAGCGAAAGCCGCGCGCTTCGATTCATGCGCGGCAAAGCCGGCTTCGGTGCATGTGCTTTATTCAGCACATGCATGGCTCCACTGCGCAACGTGTTACGCGCGGGAAGGTGAAGCGGCGTTTTCGTCAGCCCGGATACCGGCCAGAAAAATCGGACACTATCGAACGAATCGTCGTCGCGGGGATGCGGCGCGCGATTTCTCCTCTCATCACGCTTTCCGGCTTGCGGGCATGCTGGTTCCGCACGAGTGAAAGCGCTGGCACCATACACACGGAGCAACGGATGCAAACGCGCAAAATCCCGGTGACGGTCGTTACCGGCTTTCTCGGCAGCGGCAAAACCACGCTGATGCGGCACATCTTGTCGAACGCGAATGGTCTGCGCATTGCGGTGATCGTCAACGAGTTCGGCGAGCTCGGCATCGATGGCGAGATCCTCAAGGGCTGCGGCATCGGTTGCGAAGACGAAGCGTCGTCGGGCGAGCGCAATCTTTATGAACTTGCCAACGGTTGCCTCTGCTGCACGGTGCAGGAGGAGTTCTATCCGGTGATGGAGCAGCTTGTCGAGCGGCGCGGACAAATCGATCACGTGCTCATCGAAACGTCGGGCCTCGCGTTGCCGAAGCCGCTCGTGCAGGCGTTCAACTGGCCGTCGATCAAGAACGCGTTCACGGTCGATGCGGTCGTCACCGTGGTCGACGGACCCGCTGCCGCAAGCGGCCAGTTCGCGGCGAACCCGCAAGCCGTCGATGCCCAGCGTCGCGCCGATCCGAATCTGGATCATGAATCGCCGCTGCATGAGTTGTTCGAGGATCAGTTGGCTTCGGCCGATCTCGTCATCCTGAACAAGACCGATCTGATCGATGACACGCAGCGGGCGCGAGTCGAAACGCTGATTCGTGGCGAAATTCCCGCCGAGGTGAAGATCGTGCCCGCGCATAGGGGCCAGCTCGATCTGCATGCGCTGCTCGGTCTGGAATCGGCATCGGAGAACACGATTCACCTGCGGCAGGATCACCACGGTTCCGTCGATGCCGAAGGTCACGTCGATCATCATCACGACGACTTCGATTCGGTTGTCGTTCATGCGCAGGTGGAGTCGCGTGAGCAGATCGTTGCGGCCTTGCAGACGCTCGTTGAGAGCAACACGATTTATCGCGTGAAGGGTTTCGCCGCGCTGCCCGGCGCGCCGATGCGGCTCGTCGTGCAGGGCGTCGGACGGCGCTTCGATAGTTACTTCGACCGTCGATGGGAAGCGAACGAGGCTGCGAGCCGCTTCGTGCTGATCGGCGAGGATCTTGATCAGCCCGCGCTGCAACGAGCGCTCGCGAACGCGCTGGCCGAGGCGTAAGGCCATGCATCTGTTGCGCACGACGCCTGGCGGTTTCGTCGATGACGCAGCGGGCGTCATGCGCATCGAGCAGACGCCCGCGCCGATCGTCGTGCTGAGTTCCGCCGATACCACGCTCTCTCTGCTCGCCAGCGTGTATCCGCGGCTGGAAGCGGGTTTTCCAGCGGTGCGGCTTGCGAACCAATCGTTTTTGCGGCAACCGGCATCGGTGGATTTCTACGTCGACGACGTGCTTCGTCACGCGCGTGTCGTGATCGTCGATCATCTCGGCGGCGAGGCTTACTGGCCGTACGGTATCGAGCGCGTCGTCGCATTGGCGAAGCGCGAGAAGCAGACGCTCGTGATGTTCTCCGGCGACTTGCAGGAGGACGCGAACCTCATAGCGAAGAGCACCGCCGATCCCGCGTTGTGCCACGAGCTATGGCGCTATCTGCGCGAAGGCGGAGCGCAAAACGCCGAGGAGTTTTTGCGCTGCATCGGCCATCGCGCGTTCGGCTGGGGACGCGAAGCGCGCGCGCCGAG
Organism: Caballeronia humi; assembly: GCF_001544475.1. GTDB lineage: Bacteria > Pseudomonadota > Gammaproteobacteria > Burkholderiales > Burkholderiaceae > Caballeronia > Caballeronia humi. The sequence goes on from NZ_FCNW02000002.1 coordinate 295,102, forward strand.
CGCGCTGCCGGCCGTCGCGTTGTATCACCCGGCACGCGAAGTTGCGACTATCGAAGACTGGCAGGCGCGCTGGAACGAAGGCGCGCCGGTCGTCGCGATTCTTTTTTATCGCGCGCATCTGCAATCGGGCAACACGGCCGTCTTCGATGCGCTGATCGACGCGCTGGAAGCCGAAGACATGAATCCGTTGCCGATCGCGATGTCGTCGCTAAAGGATGCGGTGAGCCGCGAAGTCGTGCAGCAGTTGTGCGCGGAACATAACGCATCGCTTGTGCTGAACACGACGGCCTTCGCGGCGGGCGTCATCGACGATCCCGCGCCGTTCGAGCTCGCAGGTGATGCGCCGGTTCTGCAAGTGATTCTGAGCGGGGGCAATCGCGACGACTGGCTGCAGGACAATCACGGTCTCAACTCGCGCGACGTCGCGATGCACGTCGCTTTGCCTGAAGTCGACGGCCGCATCATCACGCGCGCGATCAGCTTCAAGGGCCTCGCGTATCGATGCAAGCACACGCAAGTGGATGTCGTGCGCTATCAACCCGATCATGAGCGCGTGCGTTTCGTCGCGGAACTGAGCCGCCGCTGGTGCCGCTTGCGGTCGATCGGCAATGCGCAAAAACGCGTCGCGCTGATCCTCGCGAACTATCCGCTGAGCGAAGGTCGCATTGGCAATGGCGTCGGGCTGGATACGCCTGCATCGGTCGTGAATATCCTTTCGATGCTCAACGATGCGGGCTATCGCACCGGCACGATTCCCGCCGATGGCGACGCGCTCATGCAATCGCTGACCGAAGGCGTGACGAACGATCCCATCGTGCGCGACATGCGTCCCGCGCTGCAAAGCCTTGCTCTCGACGACTATCTCGACGTCTTCCGCAAGCTGCCGTTCGACGTGCAGCAGGAACTGAACGCGCGTTGGGGTCCGCCGGAAGCGGACCCGTCGGTGCGTCATGGCCGCTTCATGATCGCGGGATGGCGCAGCGGCGAAGTGTTCATCGGCATTCAACCGGCGCGCTCGCGCGAACGCGGCGACTACGCGAGCTATCACGATGCCGAACTCGTGCCGCCGCATTCGTATCTCGCGTTCTACTTCTGGCTGCGCACGCGCTTGGCCGCCGATGCGATCGTGCACGTGGGCAAGCATGGCAATCTCGAATGGCTGCCGGGCAAGAGCATGGCGCTATCCGGTTCGTGCTGGCCCGACCTCACGCTTGGGGCCATGCCGCACCTGTATCCGTTCATCGTCAACGATCCGGGCGAGGGCAGCCAGGCGAAGCGCCGCGCGCAGGCGGTGATCATCGATCATCTGATGCCACCGCTCACGCGCGCCGAAAACTACGGGCCGTTGCAGGACCTGGAGCGGCAGGTCGACGAGTACTACGAGGCGCTGATGGTCGATCCGCGTCGCGCGAAATTGCTGCGCAAGACGATTCTTGAAGGCATCGTCGCGCATCGGCTGCATGAGGAACTGGGTGTCGATACGAACGATGATGATGCACTGCTCACACGCGCCGACGCCTACCTTTGCGAACTAAAGGAAGCGCAGATTCGTGATGGTTTGCATACGTTCGGTGCTTCGCCACAAGGCGTGCAGCGACGCGATACGCTGCTCGCGCTGGGCCGCTTTCCGAGCGGCGACGCACAGGGCGCGAACGCGAGCCTGCTCGCCGCGCTTGCACGCGACCTGCAACTCGGCGATGCGTTCGATCCGCTCGATTCCGATTGGGCCGCGCCGTGGACGGGCTTGCGTCCGGCCGCATTGAATGACGTGAGCGATGCCACATGGCGTCATCACGGCGACACGCGCGAGCGTCTTGAACTGCTGGCCTCAAAGCTGCTCGAATCGCAAGACATCGACGCGCACGCATGGCCGATCACATCGCCCGTGCTGAAGCGCCTCAAAGGCGACCTGCTCGCACGGCTCGACGCGTGCGGACCCCAAGAGCTGGAGCAGCTTCGACGCGGCCTCGAAGGCCGCTTCGTGCCGCCGGGCCCGAGCGGTTCACCATCGCGCGGACGTCCCGACGTGTTGCCCACCGGCCGCAATTTCTACTCCGTCGATACGCGCGCCTTGCCGACGCAAGCCGCATGGTCGATCGGTTTGAAGTCCGCGAATCTGCTGGTCGAGCGGCATTTGCAGGATCACGGCGACTACCCGCGAGCGGTGGGGTTGTCGGTGTGGGGCACGGCGACGATGCGCACCGGCGGCGACGATATCGCGCAGGCGCTCGCGCTGATGGGCGTGCGTCCGAAGTGGGCGGCGGGCAGCCACCGCGTGACCGACTTCGAGATTTTGCCAATCACGATCTTCAACCGTCCGCGCATCGACGTGACGTTGCGCGTGTCGGGTTTTTTCCGCGATGCGTTCGCGAACCTCATGCATCTCTTCGATGCCGCCGTGCAGGCGATCGCCGAACTCGACGACGAACCAGAAGACTTGAATCCGATCCGCGCTCGCATCATGCGCGAGCGCGATGCGCACATCGCGCTCGGGCTCGATGCGAAGGAAGCGCGTCTGCGCGCGGGATGGCGCGTGTTTAGCACGAAACCGGGCGCGTACGGCGCGGGCTTGCAGGAACTCATCGACGCGAAGCAATGGCAGGACGACACCGATCTCTCGCGCGCCTATCAAAGCACGGGCGGCTACGCGTATGCGCAAAGCGGCGATGGTGTCGACGCGCGCGAGATATTCGGCGCGCGGCTCGCGAGCATCGATGTCGTCGTGCAGAATCAGGACAACCGCGAGCACGACCTGCTCGATTCGAACGACTACCACCAGTTCCAGGGCGGCATGATCGCGGCGGTGCGGCATCTCTCCGGCTCGCAGCCGCAGGCCTACAACGCCGATCACAGCAACCCGGCCGCGCCGCGTATCCGCACGTTGAACGAGGAGATTTCGCGGGTAATACGCTCGCGCGTGGTGAACCCGAAATGGATCGACGGCGTGAAGCGCCACGGCTACAAGGGCGCGTCCGAACTGGCGGCGACGGTCGATTACCTGTTTGGTTACGATGCGACCGCGCGCGTGGTGTCGGATCACCAGTACGCGCTCGTGACCGATGCCTACGTGAACGACGCCGATACGCGCGAATTCATGCAACGCCACAATCCGCATGCGCTGCATTCGATCTGCGAGCGCCTGACCGAGGCGATGCAACGCGGCCTGTGGCAGAACCCTGGCGACTATCGGAGCCAAGTCGAACAACATCTGCTCGATGCCGAACAGCAAATCGAAGGCCAACGAACTTGAACGACACCGCACTTTCCCCCGTATTTCCGTTCGCCGCGCTCGTCGGGCAGGAACCGTTGCAGCAGGCGCTGCTGCTCGCGGCCGTCGATCCCGCGCTCGGTGGCGTGCTCGTCACCGGTCCGCGCGGCACGGCGAAATCGACGGCGGCGCGCGCGCTCGCCGAACTGTTGCCCGCGGGACGACTCGTCACGCTGCCGCTCGGCGCAAGCGAGGAGCAGTTGATCGGCACGCTCGATATCGAAAGCGCGTTACGCGACGGCGGCGTGAAGTTTTCGCCGGGGCTGATCGCGAAGGCGCATCAGGGCGTGCTCTATGTCGATGAAGTGAACCTGCTGCCGAATCCGCTCGTCGACCAGTTGCTCGATGTCGCCGCAAGCGGGGTGAACACGGTCGAGCGCGATGGCATTTCGCATCGGCATGAAGCGCGCTTCGTCCTGATCGGCACGATGAATCCGGAAGAAGGCGAGCTGCGTCCGCAATTGCTCGACCGCTTCGGGCTCGCGGTGCAACTCGGCAATTGCTTCGATGCTTCGGTGCGTCAGCGGATCGTCAAGGCGCGGCTCGCCTTCGATGCCGCGCCGCACGCGTTTCGCGAGCAGCATTCGAACGCGCAGGCGGCGCTCGCTGTTCGCATCCACGACGCTCGCGCCGCCCTCGCGAATCTCGATTTCGACGATGCCGTTCACGCGCACGTGAGCGAGCTTTGCATCGCGGCGCACGTCGATGGCTTGCGCGCCGATCTCGTGATGTTGCGCGCGGCGCGTGCGCTTGCCGCATTCGATAGTGCGAGCGATGTGAGCGTCGAGCATGTCGAGCGGGTGGCCGAATCGGTGCTGATGCATCGGCGACGCGAGCACGGCGCGCCGCCTCATGCGACGCACGACGCGCCTCGTTCCTCCCAACAGCAAGCCAACGACTCCGACTGGGGCTATCTGCCGCCCGAGCCCGTCGAAACATCGACGGTCAAGAACGTGAGGCCGCTTCAGCCAAAAAAAGTCTGAGCCATCGGAGGCCGGATTCAAGCGCCGAAGCAGGGCGCCTTCGATGGCTCGAACCGCGCGCGCGGGGACGAACCGCTTCGAATGAAGGCTTCGAAAGCCGTTCGATCGATTGGACGCGCACGTTGCACGCGAAGCTCAACGCGCCTCTCGATAGAGAGCATCTGCGCTTTCGCCGCAAACGTGGCGACGCCGCCGCGCTGCATTGCTTCGTGCTCGATTGCTCGGGGTCGATGCTGGCGGGCAAACGCCTCGCGCTCGCGAAGGGCCTGCTCGTCGCGCTCTTCGATCGCGCGTATCGCGAACGCGCGGAGGTCGCGCTGGTGTGTTTCGGCGGCGGACGGGCCGAAGTGCGTCGTCAGCCGGGCGCAGCGCATTGGTGGAACGAGCACTGGGTCGCGCCGATCGGCGGCGGGGGCGGCACGCCGCTCGCGTTGGGCGTGCGCGCGGCGGGTAACGTGCTCGCGCGCGCCGCGCGGCGCAAGCCGTCGCAGGCGCGCTGGCTTTGGTTGCTGACCGATGGCCGCACGCGCGATACGCCGGAGCGTCCTGCCGACGCGGATCGCGTCTTCATCGTCGATTTCGAGAACGAGGCGGTGCGGCTCGGGCGTTGTGAGTCGCTGGCGCTCGCGTGGGATGCGGAGTATGGCAGCGCTGACCACTTTGCCTACTCGTACCAGCGGGGCGTATAAATCCACTCGCCATGCTCATCGCGAGGAAAGCCGCGCGTGGTCGATGATCCGACGATCACCATCGTGCGCATATCGACCTGATCGGAGCGAAGCGCTTCGAGCGTCGTCGTGGTGAGCGCTTCGCCCGGCCGGCCGATATCGCGTCCGAGCACGACCCGCGTCCCGCTCGCACGATACTCGCGGACGATCTCGAGCGCGCGGTCTAGCTGCCGCGGCCGCGCGCGCGACACCGGGTTGTAGAACGCCATCACGAGATCGGCCTGCGCCGCGTGGCGCAGACGCGTTTCGATGATCGACCAAGGCTTCAAATTATCCGAGAGCGACAGCATGCAGAAGTCGTGGCCGAGCGGCGCGCCCGCGCGTGCCGCCGTCGCGAGCGCAGCCGATACGCCCGGCACGATCGCGAGTTCGACGCTCGTCCACGCGCGCTCATGGTCGAGCGCTTCGAGCACGGCGGCGGCCATTGCGAACACGCCCGGATCGCCCGACGAAACCACCACGACCTTGCGCCCCTTGCTTGCGAGTTCGAACGCGTGGCGCGCGCGCTGCATCTCCTCGCGATTGTCGGTGCCGTGCACGCGCTGATCCGCACGGAAGGGCCCCGCCATGCGCACGTAGGTGTCGTAGCCGAGGATGTCGTCGGCTTCGGCGAGCGCTTGCTTGGCCGCAGGCACCATGAGTTCCGTGCAGCCGGGGCCGAGGCCGATCACAGTCAGCTTGCCGCGCGCGCGGCCGATGCTCGACGCATCGACGGGCTTCGTGGCGACCAGCAGCACGATGTCGTGCGATTCGAGCGTTTCCGTCGCATCGATTACGCTCGACGCGTCGCCGAAACGCAGCGGCACGTCGAGCGAGCGCGCGGCGCGAGCGAGCGGTTGCGAGGCCATATCGCGCAATGGCGCAAGCAGCACCGCAAGCGATTGCGCCGCGATCCCATGCTCGCGCAGCGCGACGCGCACGCGTTCCGCAATGCCATCGCGCGCAGCATCGCCGACCCACGCGATCACACTTCGCGGATGAATCAGTAAATCGCCCTCAGAGCCGCTCGCACGCGGACTCACGCGAATCGCAAGGCGCGCGTCATCGTTACGCGGCAGATCAGTCGCGTCGAGCCACGGCGCTTCGCCTTCGATGCGCGTCGTTTCACCTGCCAGCAAGTCGGAGACGAAGCGCTTGCCGTCCTCGATATTCGCCAACGCATAACCCTCGGGCGGATTCAGCAGGCACGTGCCGAAGCGCAACTCGCCGCTCGTCGTGATCGCGGGCGCGATGCCGAGCGCCGTCGCGATCTTGCGCGCCATCGCGTTCACGCCGCCGAGCCCGCCGACGAGCGGCACGACCGCGCTGCCATCGGCGGCCACGGCGAGCACCGGCGGCTCCGCGCCTTTATCGGTGAGACAGGGCGCGATTGCACGAATCACGATGCCCGCCGAGCACAGCGCGACGATCGGCGTGTTCCGCGCGTACAGGTCGCGCAAATGCTCGCCGAGTTCGTTGAACGTGACATCAGCCTGAACGCGGCCCGCGAGCCCATGCACTGTCGATCCTGAAAAAACCGCCTGAATCCGCCGTGCCGTATCGAGCGCACCCGGCCCGAGTACGACGATCGCAATGTCGGCATTCACGCCCGCCATTTTTCCCCCGGCACGACGAGCAGCGAAAAATAGGGCGACGCCATTGGATCGACTTCATCGAGCGGCACGATGCGCTGGTTCGTCATCGTCGCGCGCTCGACGTACAGCGCGCGCCTGGCAAGCCCAAGTTCCGCGAGCACGCGCCGCACCTTCTCGAAGTTGCGCCCGAGCTTCATGATCACAGCCGCATCCGACGCTTCGAGCCGCCGCCTCAGTTCATCCTCCGGCAACACGCCCGACAGCACCGACAAGCTCTGGTTGCGATATACGAGCGGCGCGCCAAGAACGGCCACGCCGCCAAGCATCGAGCACACGCCGGGCACGACTTCGGCCTCGAAGCGCGCCGCGAGCCGGTCGTGCAGATACATGTACGAGCCGTAGAAGAACGGATCGCCTTCGCAGATCACGGCGACGTCGCGGCCCGCTTCGAGATGATCCGCGATCGCGAGCGCCGATTCGTCGTAGAACGCGCTGATGATCGTCTCATAGCAGAGCGGTGGTTCGAGCGCTTCGGTCGTCACCGGATAGACGAGCGGCAGGCGCGTTTGCGCGTCGCCGAGATGCGTTTCGATGATGCCGAACGCGTTGCCTTTCTTCCCCTTCGCGACGAAGTACGCGACCACCGGCGCGGATTTCAGGAGCCGCAGCGCCTTCACCGTGATCAGTTCCGGATCGCCCGGACCGACGCCGAGACCGTAGAGACGTCCGCTCATCATTCGGCCTCCGTGGCGAGCGCGTTGACGGCGGCGGCGGCCATCGCGCTGCCCCCGCGCCGCCCATGCAGCACGACGAACGGCACGCCGCGGCTGTCAGCGGCGAGCATCGCCTTCGATTCCGCCGCGCCGATGAAACCGACCGGAAAGCCCAGGATCAGCGCGGGTTTCGGCGCGCCGGCATCGAGCAGGTCGAGCAGGTGGAAGAGGGCGGTCGGCGCATTGCCGATCGCGACGACGCTGCCTTCCAGATGCGGCAGCCACAGCTCGACCGCCGCCGCCGAGCGCGTGTTGCGGAGCGCGCGGGCGCGTTCCGGCACCGACGCATCGGCGAGCGTGCAGATCACGCAGTTGTCCGCCGGCAGCCGCGCGCGCGTGATGCCTTCGGCGACCATGCGCGCGTCGCAGAGAATCGGCGCGCCGTTCGCGAGCGCCTTGCGGCCCGCGGCGCCCGCGCCCGGCGAGAAGCGCAGGTCATCGATTGCATCGACCATGCCGCACGCGTGGATCACGCGTACCGCCAGCTTTTCGAGGTCGGCGGGGATCGCGGCGAGATGCGCTTCGGCGCGGATCGTCGCGAACGACTGGCGATAGATCTCCTGTCCATCGCGGATGTAATCAAGCATCGGTTGTGCTCCGGGCGAGCCAGTCGGCTGCCTCTTCTATCGTGATGTCGTGGGCGACGCAGCGGCCGAAGCCTGAGGCATCCGGCTGCGTGGCGTGCTGGTAAAGGTCGTAGCGGCCGGGCGCGACCGCGAGAAGCGTGTTCTCCACGCGATGCGCCGCCGCGCACGAACGCGTACAGCCGCTCAGGTGGACTTCGCCGGCGTTCGAAGGCAGGCGTTGCGCGAGTTGCAGCGCGTCGGCTTTGGTATCGGCGTGACTGCGCGCGCAGCCCGGCGACCCCGCGCACGCGATCAGGCGCGCGAGCGGGTCGCTTGCATCGGTGGCGAGGCCGAGCGCCTGTAACGTGTCGAGGACAGCCGGGGCGTCGTCGCGCGCGATGCCCGGCATGAGCACGCTCTGCCACGGCGTCATGCGCAAACGTCCCGAACCTTTCGATGCCGCGAGTTCCGCCAAAGCATGCAGGTTCGACACCGTGAGACGTCCGAGTGGCGGCTGTGCGCCTACATACATCGAAGCGTCGTTTGCTTCAAAGTGCGCGCCGAGTCGTAGCGAAGGATCGGCCGGAGGGCGGCGCCATCCGTGAACGTCACGCGTGAAAGGCAGGTCGAGCGCATCGATCGGCAACGTTTTCAGCAGATCGCGCATGCGCGTCTGTTCCGGCGTGGCGAAATCGATAAACGCGTGCAGCAGCGCATCGGCAAGCGCCACGACCTGCGCGCGCCCAACCGTACCGATCGGCGTATCGAGCGGGCATCCCGCGAGCCCGAACGCGAAGCGCTCGCCGTCATCCATCGACGCGAACCAGATGTCGTGCGGATGATCGAGCATCGCGAGCCGCTCGCCGCCATCGACGAGCAGCGCGAATTTCGGCGACAGCGCGTGCAGCCGCGTATCGCGCTGCATGCCGTCGACGATTTGCGTAGCGAGCGCCCGCGTCTCGTCCGAAGCGATCGGGCTCAGCATCACGTTGCGGATATCGTCGGCGCCGGGCGTCGCGGGGCCCAGGCCGGCATCGAGCAGCAACGCGACGATCGCGTCATCGCGCACGCCGCGCAACTGCAGGTTGGCGCGATTGGTCACCTCGATCACGCCGGACGCGTGACGCGCGGCGGCATCGGCGACGGCATGCGCGGCGGCTGCACTCAGTTCGCCGCCCATCAGACGAATGCGGCAAAGGCCGCCGTCGCGCGCGGGCACGATGCGCGCGAGCCCCGGACACGCGGAAGCCCGGGGTACCGAAGGCGCATGCGAAGCGGATGAATGTGTGCTCAAAGCGTGACCCGTGTGGGCTCGCGCGGTAATTGCGGTATCGGTACACCCCGCCCGATCGGCATGCGCAAGCATTCTCGTCGGCAGGTCTCTTGGCTGGCAGGTCGCCATCCGCGCCGGCCTTCCCGGTATAAACCAGTGGCAGTGGAGCGCGGACTCGCTGCGTACAATTGCGGGGGCAGCCACAGTTTTGCTGTGTTCCCTGTTAGGCCCGAATCGGGCACCGACGAACGAGGTATTATGCCCGCTTTTAGAGCCTGCCAGACCGCTTCGGCGTCTTGCGGCGAGGCAAGGAATGCGGCTCTCAGTCGTGGACAAATCGAAATCGAGGATCGACGGATGTCACCCTGGCTGACCGTGGTCGGAATCGGAGAGGATGGCTGGGCGGGCATCTCACGCGATGCGCGCCGCGCGCTGCTCGCAGCCGACGCCGTCTACGGCGGCGAGCGCCATCTCGCGCTCCTGCCGCCGCGCATTCGCGCGCGTCGCGTCGCGTGGCCGAAGCCGTTTTCGATCGAGCCCGTGCTGCGTGAGAGTGGCCGCGCCGTCTGCGTGCTCGCGAGCGGCGATCCGATGCTGTTCGGTGTCGGCGCGACGCTCGCGCGGCATCTGACCGCCCGCGACCTGCGCGTGCTTCCCGCGCCTTCGTCGATTTCGCTTGCAGCCGCGCGCCTGCAATGGGCCGTGCAGGATGTGGTGAGTGTCTCGCTCGTCGGGCGGCCGCTCGCGTCGCTCAACGCACAGCTTCATCGCGGCGCGCGCCTTGTCGTGCTCAGCAGCGACGGCGCGACGCCCGCCGCGATCGCCGCGCTGCTCACCGCGCGCGGTTTCGGCGCGAGCCGGATCAGCGTGTTCGAGCACCTTGGCGGCGCGGAAGAACGCCGCATCGATGCGCGCGCCGACGACTGGACGCATCCGTCGGTCGCGGCGTTGAACCTCGTCGCGATCGAATGCAAGGGCGATCCCGCGGGCCTGCCGCTCACGCCTGGCCTCCCCGACGACGCCTATCGTCACGACGGCCAGCTCACCAAGCGCGACGTTCGCGCGATCACGCTCGCGCGTCTGGCGCCCGCGCCGCGCGAGTTGCTGTGGGACGTCGGCGCCGGCTGCGGCTCGATCGGTATCGAATGGATGCGCGCGCATCCGTCGTGCCGCGCGATCGCGATCGAAGCGGACCAAGGCCGGCAGCGCCTGATCGAACACAATCGCGATGCGCTCGGCGTGCCGGGGCTGCAGCTCGTCGAGGGCGAAGCGCCCGCCGCGCTCGACGGCCTCCCCGCGCCCGACGCGATCTTCATCGGCGGGGGCGTGACGGTGCCGGGCGTGCTCGATGCCTGCTGGTCGCGCCTGCGCCAAGGCGGGCGGTTGATCGCCAACGCGGTCACGATCCAGAGCGAAGCCGTGCTCTTCACGTGGCGCGAGCAGCACGGCGGCGAATTGACGCGTATCGGCGTCGCGCAGGCCGAGCCGCTCGGCGCGTTCGATACATGGCGCCAGGCCTTGCCGATCACGCTGCTGCACGCGCGCAAGCCATGATGCGTGACGAGACGCCCGAACAGCCCGCGACGCTGAGGAGCGGCTACACCACCGGCAGTTGCGCGACCGCGACGAGCCTCGCGGCCGCACGGCTTTTGCTGTGCGGCGAGGCGAGCCAGCGGGCGGAGATTACTTTGCCGAAGGGGCAGGTCGTCGAGATGCAACTCGTGTACTGCCGGCTTTCGACGGGCGACAGCGAACTCGCGGAAGCAGCCACCGTCAAGGACGCCGGCGACGACCCCGACGTCACGCACGGCGCGATCGTCTTCGCGCGCGTGAGGCTCGCGACGAAGCCGGGCGTGCGGTTTTTCGCAGGGCGGGGCGTCGGCACGGTGACGCGCGCGGGACTCGCGCTCGCGATCGGCGAACCGGCGATCAACCCCGTGCCGCGCTCGATGATGACCGGTCACCTCGAAGCGATCGCGCGCGAATTCGGCTTCACCGGCGGTTTCGACGTGACGATCGGCGTCGAGGACGGCGAGGCCCTTGCGCAGAAAACGATGAACCCGCGGCTCGGGATCGTCGGCGGATTGTCGATACTCGGCACGACCGGCATCGTCCGGCCGTTTTCGTGCTCGGCGTATATCGCGTCGATCCATCAGGGCATCGACGTCGCGCGGGCCAACGGCCACACGCACATCGCCGCGTGCACCGGCAACCAGAGCGAGGACGCGATGCGCGCGCGCTACGCGATGCCCGACATCGCGCTCGTCGAGATGGGCGATTTCGTGGGCGCGGTGCTCAAGCATTTGCGGCGCGCGCCGGTCGAGAAGCTCAGCATCTGCGGCGGTTTCGGGAAGATGAGCAAGCTCGCGTCCGGTCACATGGACCTGCATAGCCGCACGTCGAGCATCGACTTGCCGCAGCTCGCTGTCTGGGCCGCCGATGCCGGCGCGAGCGGCGCATTGCAGGCGTCGATCCGTGCGGCGAACACGAGCCAGGAAGCGCTTTTGCTCGCGCGCGCGGACGGCATCGCGCTCGGCGACATCGTATGTGCGCGGGCGCGTGGCGTCGCGCTCGACGTGGTTCCCGGAGGCATCGACGTGGAGACGTTCGCGATCGACCGGCAAGGGCGAATCGTTGGGGCCGCGCCTTGAAGCGCGTCCTGCTGCTCGGCGGCACTGGCGACGCGCTCATCATCGCGCGGCGGCTCGGGCCCGCGCACGTCTACAGTCTCGCGGGACTCGGGCGCGTCCCGGGAGATTTGACGTGCGGCGTGCGCGTCGGTGGATTCGGCGGTGCGTCCGGGCTTGCGGCGTTCGTCCGGGAACAAGACATCGGCTTGATGATCGACGCGACGCATCCCTACGCCGCGCAGATGAGCCGCAACGCGTGCGAGGCGAGCGCGCTGACCGGCGTGCCGTGCTGGGCGATCCGGCGCGCCGCGTGGCAGCCGCAAGCCGGCGACGACTGGCGCGATGCCACGGGCTGGAGCGACGTGATCGAACGCATCGCGCTGTATCGGCGGGTGCTCTGGACGCTCGGGCGCGAACCGCTCGCGCATCTCGACGAGATTCCGCCGTCGCAGCACTGGACGATCCGCTGTCTAGACGCGCATCCGGGCAACGCGCGCGCGACTGTCATCGGCGCGCGCGGGCCGTTTTCTCTGGAAGGTGAGCGGGCGTTTTTTAGCGCGCATCGATTTGATGTCGTGGTCAGCAAGAACAGCGGCGGCAGCGCGACCGAGGCGAAGCTCGCGGTTGCGCGCGAATTGCGTGTGCCGGTCGTGATATTGCTGCGGCCGGTTTTGCCTGCTGCGACGCGCGAATTCGACAAGACCGCCGCTGCCTTGCAAGCGCTCGCGCAATGGCTCGATCCCGATCAACTTCTCACGAAAGAATCTGTATGACGGTCTATTTCATCGGCGCCGGGCCGGGCGATCCTGAACTCATCACCGTCAAAGGGCAGCGGCTTATCCGCTCGTGCCCGGTGATCCTGTTCGCCGGTTCGCTCGTGCCGGAAGCGGTTCTGGCCGGGCATCGCGCGGAAAGCGTGGTGAATACGGCCGAACTCGATCTCGACGCGATCGTCGCGCTGCTTCGGGACGCGCACGCGAAAGGACAGGACGTGGCGCGCGTGCATTCGGGCGATCCGTCGCTCTATGGCGCGATCGGCGAGCAGATTCGCCGGCTGAATGCGCTTGCGATTCCGTATGAAATCGTGCCGGGCGTGACGGCGACGGCGGCGACGGCTGCGACGCTCGGGTGCGAACTCACGCTTCCCGGCATCTCGCAGACGGTGATCCTTACACGCTATGCCACGAAGACGTCGATGCCCGAAGGCGAAGCGCTCGCCGACCTCGCCCGGCACCGCGCGACGATGGCGATTCACCTCGGTGTGCGGCATATCGAGCGGATCGTTGCTGATCTGATTCCATATTACGGGGTGGATTGTCCGGTGGCGGTGGTGTTTCGCGCGAGCTGGCCCGATGAGGAGAAGGTGATCGGTATGCTCGGGGATATCGCGGGGAAAGTGCTATCCAAGGGGATCGAGCGGACGGCGTTGATCGTCGTCGGGCGGGTGCTGGGTGCGGAGGGGTTTGCGGATTCGTCGTTGTATCAAAAGGCTTAGCTCGCGATGCGCGATCTCGATTCGCTGTTCGAGGCGCTAGGGAAGTCGGCGTTTCGCAGGCGCCTCCGGGTCGGCGCGCGCGAGTTGGCTTATTTACACGGGGAAGTCGCAGTTTTGGAGACGGCGCTGGCGATGGAGGGTGCATCGCGGTAGCGCCGTTCACATCACGCGTCGTGCGAAGCGCCCTCGAGGCGCGCCCGCTTCATCTTCGCCCTCCGCGACAGCATATTCAACCCCTCGACCAGCGCCGAGAACGCCATTGCCGCGTAGATGTAGCCTTTGGGCACGTGCGAACCGAACCCTTCCGCGATCAGCGTCATCCCGATCACGAGCAAGAATCCAAGCGCCAGCATCACGATGGTCGGATTGCGCTCGATGAACCGCGACAGCGGCCCCGCTGCAAAAAGCATCACCGTCACCGCTGCGATCACGGCGATGAACATGATCGGAATGTGTTCGGTCATGCCGACTGCCGTCACGATGCTGTCGATCGAAAACACCAGGTCGAGCACCAGAATCTGCCCGATCGCCGACATAGGCGAAAGACCCGTCGTCTTCACATCAGAACCACCCACATCTTCATCATGCGCGACGTGGTGGTGAATTTCCTTCGTCGCCTTCCACACGAGGAACACGCCCCCCGCGATCAGGATCAAGTCGCGCCACGAGAAACCGTGTCCGAACGCTTCGAAGATCGGCGTCGTGAGGCGCACGATCAGCGCAATCGTGCCAAGCAGCCCGAGCCGCATGATCAGCGCGAGCCCGATGCCGATTTTCTGCGTACGCGCGCGATGCTCGGGCGGCAGTTTGTTCGTGAGGATCGAGATGAAGATCAGGTTGTCGATGCCGAGCACGACCTCCATCACGACGAGGGTTGCGAGGGCGGCCCAGGCGGCGGGATCGCTTGCCAGTGCAAGGAAATAGTCCATGTGGTGCGTTCGAAGTGACGTTGAGTTGCGGGTATGTTCAGCGATGCGGGCAGCGCTGTCGAGGGCCGCCGATGATACTTGACCTTACGCAGCGATTGTAAGGTTAATGAAAAGATAAGAGGCTTGCCGTTGAAAAAAGTTCTCGACCCGTGAAAACACCTCTGCTTGCACAGGCTGTTATTTCAAAGGTGGACGTAGCCATCTCGTTTTTATATACTGCCGCCTCGCCAACAGAATCGCTGCAGTTTGAAGATAGTTGCGCGGGGTTCGCGTCAAAAAGCGCACACAAGTGCTTGACCGCATCCAGAACCCGTGCTCATACGACCGGTGCGCATACTTCGTGACGCCCTGGTCCGTTCCTTGCAGAGCGCGCCATAAGACCGGCTGCGGTCTCACTCATCGCCGTCCGCATGACGGTGTCCTGCCCATCCCGGCAAATTAAAGGCATTCAGCATCGAGCCAACGCCGGGCGGGAAACGGGTTTTCAGCTTCCGGCAGTTGATGCTTCGCCGGATGCCTGCGCCCAACGTTCGCGCCATTAGTCGCGCTGCCTCGGCAGCCGCGGTTCAGTCGAACTTTTCCGCAGCGGTTTCGCACTTATTCGCGACAGGCCGCCGCGTCGCATCGTCTTGCCGTTCAGACGATGCATCGAACAAGGAGACTCACGCTTCATGAATCATCGACTCATCAGGATCGCCGCCGCCGTGGCCGCGATCGGCATCGTCGTCGTGCTGCTCGCGCGTGCGATCGGCGCCGACGCGTTCCATCAGTACCGCGACGACCTCGTCTACTACACCGCGCGGCATCTGGCCCTTGTTGGCTATTCGATGGCGCTCGCGCTCGTCATCGGCGTGCCGGCCGGCGTGCTGCTCTCGCGGCCGTCGTTTTCGCGGCACGCCGAGCGCTTCATGCAGATTTTCAACATCGGCAACACGATTCCGTCGCTCGCGGTGCTCGCGGTCGCGCTCGGCATCTTCGGCATCGGCGACCGTCCCGCGATCACCGCGCTCTTCCTCGCCTCGCTGCTGCCGATCACGCGCAACACTTACGAGGGCATGAAAGGCGTGTCGCCCGCGCTGCGCGAGGCGGCGCGCGGTATCGGCATGACGCCGTGGCAGTCGCTCACGCGGGTGGAATTGCCCAATGCGCTCCCGATCATGGTCGGCGGAATCCGCACAGCGCTCGCGATCAACGTCGGCAGCGCGCCGCTGGCGTACCTGATCGGCGCCGACAGCCTCGGCACGCTGATTTTCCCTGGCATCTACCTGAACAACCAGCAGCAGATGCTGCTCGGCGCCGCCGGCACGGCCGTGCTGGCGCTCGCGCTCGACGCGATCGTCGCAGCGGGCAGCCGCCGCGCGCTCGCGCGACGCGGGCTCGCCGCATGACGCCTGGAGATACCACGATGAAAACTTCCAAATTCAGGCGCTGTCTCGCGCTCGCAGTCCTCGTCGGCGCAGCGATGCAGGCGGGTTCGGCCTTCGCGGCCAATCTCGTGATCGGCGCGAAAAACTTTACCGAGCAGTACGTGCTCGCCGAAATCACGACGCAATATCTGCGCGCGAAGGGCTACACGATCGACGCGCGCACCGGCCTCGGCAGCGTGCTGCTGCGCAGCGCGCAGGAAAACGGCCAGATCGACGTGACGTGGGAATACACGGGCACGGCGGCGCTCGTCTACAACAAGATCACGGAAAAGCTCGATCCGAAGACGATGTACGAACGCGTCAAGGAGCTCGATGCCAAGCGCGATCTCGTGTGGCTGAACGCCTCGCCGCTGAACAACACGTACGCGCTCGGCTTGCCGCAGCAGGTCGCGGAAAAGACGGGCATCCGCACGATTTCCCAGCTCGCCGCGAAGATCAAGTCCGAGCCGGGCAAGAAGCACGTTTTCGCGATGGACGCCGAATTCGCGAATCGTCCGGACGGTCTGAAGCCGCTCGAAGCCGCCTACGGCATGGATTTCAGCCGCCCCGAAGTGCGCCAGATGGACCCGGGCCTCGTCTACACGGCGCTGCATAACGATCAGGTCGCAATCGGCCTGATCTACACGACCGATGGCCGCGTGAAGGGCTTCGACATCGTTCCGCTCGAAGACGATCGTCACTATTTCCCGGCCTATAACGCGACGCCTGTCGTCCGCAAGCCGATCCTCGATCAGAACCCGCAGCTCGCGGCGCAGTTGAACGCGCTGTCGGCGGCGCTGAACAACGATGTCGTGCTGGACATGAACAAGCAGATCGACATCGACGGCAAGCCGGTGCCGGCCGTCGCCGCCGAGTTCCTGCGCACGCACAAGCTGCCATAAAGGGGCCGAAACATGAACGTATTCGACTATCTATCGGCCAACTGGCCGGAACTGCTTCAACTGACCGCGCAGCACGTCTATCTGGTAGGAATCGCGGTGGGCTGCGCGATTCTCGTCGGCGTGCCGCTCGGCATCTTCATCAGCCGTCACGAATGGCTGGCGGCGCCCATGCTCGGCGTCGCGACTGTCATCCTCACGCTGCCGTCGATCGCGCTCTTCGGCCTGATGATTCCGATCTTTTCGCGCTTCGGGCAGGGCATCGGCGCGGTGCCGGCGATCGTCGCCGTGTTCCTGTACTCGCTCCTGCCGATCATCCGCAACACGTATCTCGCGCTGCGCAACGTCGATCCGGGCATCAAGGAAGCGGGCGTCGGCATCGGCATGACCTACTGGCAGCGGCTGCGCCTCGTCGATTTGCCCCTCGCCGTGCCGGTGATTCTCGGCGGCGTGCGCACGGCGGTCGTGATGAACATCGGCGTGATGACGATCGCGGCCGTGATCGGCGCGGGCGGGCTCGGCAGCCTGATCATTCGCGCGATCGGCCAGAGCAGCATGATGAAACTCGTTGTCGGCGCGGTGCTCGTGAGCGTGCTCGCAATCGTCGCCGATATGGCCCTGCAGGCGCTGCAGCGCCTCCTGACCCCCAAGGGAGTGCAAAAAGCATGATCGAACTCGACCAACTCACCAAGACTTTCACACAAAAGGACGGCCAGAAAGTGACCGCCGTCGATTCCGTGAGCCTCTCCGTCGGCGAAGGCGAAATCTGCGTGTTTCTCGGACCGTCGGGCTGCGGCAAGACGACGACGCTCAAGATGATCAACCGCCTGATCGCGCCGAGTTCCGGCCGGGTGCTGATCAACGGCGAAGACACGATGTCGCTGAATGAAGTCGAACTGCGCCGGCACATCGGCTACGTGATCCAGCAGATCGGCCTGTTCCCGAACATGACGATCGAGGAAAACATCACGATCGTGCCGCGCCTCATGGGCTGGGACAAGAAGCGCTGCCGCGAACGCGCGACCGAACTGATGTCGATGGTCGCGCTCGATCCCAAGCTGTATCTGAAGCGTTATCCGAAAGAATTGTCGGGCGGCCAGCAGCAGCGCATCGGCGTAATTCGTGCGCTGGCGGCGGACGCGCCCGTGCTCCTGATGGACGAGCCGTTCGGCGCTGTCGATCCGATCAACCGCGAGTCGATCCAGAACGAGTTCTTCCAGATGCAGCGGCAACTGAAGAAGACCGTGATCATGGTGAGCCATGACATCGACGAGGCGATCAAGCTGGGCGACCGCGTCGCCGTGTTCAAGCGCGGCAAACTCGTGCAGTACGACCATCCGGACACGCTGCTCGCGCATCCGAAGGACGAATTCGTCGGCGCGTTCGTGGGCGCGGACAGCACGCTCAAGCGCCTGTTGCTGATCAAGGCCGGCGACGCCGCGACACAGCCCGAAACGGCGCGTGCGGAGACGCCGCTCGCGGCCGCGTACCAGATGATGGAAGAGAGCGACAACCGCTACCTGACCGTCCTTGGCGACGATCGTCGCGCGCTCGGCTACGTGCAGCGGCGCGTGGCGCGCAACGGGCAGGGCGCGTGCGCCGACCAGTTGCGGCCGTTCGCGAGCACGGTGTCCGTCGAGGACAATCTACGAATCGTGCTCTCCAAAATGTATCAATTCAATTCATCGTGGATGCCTGTCATCGACGGCGATGGTCAATATGTGGGAGAAGTAACCCAGGATTCGATCGCCGATTACCTCAGTTCGGGCCGCTCGCGCCGCCAGACGGGGCAGGCGGCGATTGTGTCCCCGGCGGTGGCGGCGGCCGAAGCGGCGGCAAGTGTGTAAAAGCGTGAAATACCTTCGTGCGGCGTTTTGCATGTTGCGATGCGGCAATTAGGGTAAACTCCACCCTCTTCAGAGCCGCCCGTTGCACGCGGCTTCGCCTTGATTCCGCGCCTGTTTTTTGAGCAGGCGCCACGAGAAAGCCGCCGCATGCAGGGAAAATCTCAACGCTTCGCCGAACTCGACTTCTTTCGCGGTCTGGTTCTGCTGATCATCGTCGTCGATCACATCGGCGGCAGCATGCTGTCGCGCTTCACGCTGCACGCATTCGCGCTCAACGACGCCGCCGAAGTGTTCGTGTTCCTCGGCGGTTTCGCGACGGCGACCGCTTACGCGGCGCTTGCCGCGCGCCAGTCGGAAAGCGTCGCGCGCGGGCGTTTCTTCAAGCGTTCGTTCGAAATTTACCGCGCGTTCGTCGTCACGGCCGCGCTGATGCTGCTGGCCAGCTTCGTGCTGCGACCCTTTTACGGCCACGCGCCGAATCTCGCGCTCCACGATCTCGACAGTCTCCTGAGCGCGCCGGTCGCTACCATTTCCGAGATCTTGCTGGTCCAGCGTCAGCCGTATCTCTCGGCCGTGCTGCCGATGTACGCGTTTTTCGCACTCGCTGTCCCGCTCATCGTTCCGCTCGCGCGCTCGAAGCCGTGGCTGCTGCTCGGCGGTAGTGTCGTGCTGTGGGCGCTTGCGCCGCAACTGGGCGAATACCTCCCTTCCGTCGACGACAATCTTTGGGACTTCAACCCTGCCGCCTGGCAACTGATGTTCGTGCTCGGCGTGCTCGCGCGCTGCCAGCCGATCTATCAGCGGGTTTCGTCGAACCGGTTCGGTTGGGTGGTCAGCGTCGGGGCGGTCGCCGTCGTTGCGGGAATGGCTTATTACAAGCTGCTCGTTTTGCCGCCCGTCTTCGATAGCGACTTCAAGCGCAATCTTGCTGGCGCGCGCATCGCGAATTTCCTGGCCGTCGCCTGGATCGCAGCGAATTTCGTGCGCTATGGCGTCGTCGCGAAGATCGCGGCTCGTTTGCCGTGGATCGGCGCGATCGGGCGCGACGGGATGGTGTGCTTCGTCGCGGGGACGGTGATTTCGCTCGTCGTCGATTCGGTGCTGTTCACGCTGTCGGGCGGGCTGATAGACGTGCCGCTCGGCCTCGCCGCCGATGCCGTCGCGATCTCGCTCCTGCTCGCCGTGCCGCAACTACGGCGCCCGATACTGCACGCAATCAAGCCGAAACCGGCGATTTCGCCGAAACCAGTGCTCGAAAGCGGCAATCGCGCCAGAAGCGCGCGCTGAAAAATTCTTCCAGGCCGTGCCGTCAAACGCGCGGCTTTTTTAACGACTGAAGCTCTATGCCCTTCGCCCAAAGACTCGCGCCGCGCGTCAGAACGCTACTAACGGTCAGCTTTACGGCCGCCGGTGTGACGGCGGCCGCTTACGCGGCGCCGCAGGCCTTGTCGGCAGGGGCGAGCGGGACGATCGTGAAAAGCGGCGCCGAGTCCGTGAAGCAGGCGAAGCCGATCCCGCCCGTCATCACCTCTGCGGCAGGCAGCAAGATCGTCGCGCGGACGATGCACTCCGAAGCCCTCGACCGCGACTGGCCCTACGTCCTCTACCTGCCGCCCAACTACACGGCGAACGGCGAGCGCTATCCCGTGCTGTATCTGCTGCACGGAAACAACGGCGACGCGTACGACTGGATCACGCAAGGGCATCTGCAAGGCATCGTCGACGGATTGATCGCGCGGCGCGAGATTTCGCCGCTCCTGATCGTGATGCCGCAGGGCGGCACCGACTGGTACGTCGATCGCAAGGAGCCGATCGAGACCGCGTTCTTCGAGGAACTGCTCCCGGAGATCGAAACGCAGTACGCCGTTGAGACGCAGCGCGAGGGCAGGGTGATCGGCGGGGTATCGATGGGCGGCTTCGGCGCGCTGCGCTATGCGATGACGCGTCCGCAACTCTTTTGCGGTGCGTTGCTGCTCGGCCCGGCGATCTATTCGGGCGATCCGCCGGTCGGCTCGGCGGCGCGCTACGTCCACGTGTTCGGCGACCGGCAATTCGATCCGCGCGTCTGGCGCTCGCTCAACTATCCGGCGCAATGGCAGGGATTCATCGGCGGCGGATATCGCGTGCCGATGTTCATCGCCGCCGGCGACGACGACCTGCGCATTCAGGCCGAAGCCTCGCAGCTCTACACGCATCTGCGCGAAGCGCATCAGCCGGCGGAGCTGCGGATCATCGATGGCGGCCATACATGGGCCGTGTGGAGCGCGGTGTTAGCGGAAGCGCTCAAATACACGCTGGCCTGCACGCGATGAATGGGCACATGCCTTGCTTGAGCTATCGACTTCAATCAAAAGAACGGATTCGTCATGCTCAAGCTCGCTATTCTTTTCGCGATCATCTCGGTGATCGCCGGTTTCTTCGGCTTTGGACGCGTGTCGTCGGGCGCCGCTGGCATTGCGAAGATCTTTTTCTTCATCTTCCTGGTGCTGTTCGTGATCTTCCTGATCGTCGCGATTTCGGCCGGGTCGCTCGTGTTGTAGCGCCCTACGCTGCGCGCACGCCGATGGCGTCGCGCAGCGTGTCCGACGGCCTTTCGCCAAATAGCTTCCGGTAGTCCGCCGAAAACTGGCTCAGATGCCAGAATCCCCACGCGGCGGCGATGTCCTGCACGCTGACGGCCTTGACTCTCGCTCCTTCCCGCAATGCCCGCCGCACGCCGTTCAGCCGAATCGCGCGCAAGTACGCGACCGGCGTCATCCCATAAAACTCCTGGAAGCAATACTGCAGCATCCGGCGGCTCACGCGCAATTGCGCGCACAACTCGGGCACGGCGACCGGCCGGTCACGATGCGCGAGCACATACGCGCGCGCCGCCTCGACGATCCACTTGCGATGCGGCTTCGACGCGAGCGGCGCCGGATGCGCGCGATCGGTCACGCACAAGTCGAAGAGCGACGCGAGAATTTGTGACTGAAGGTTGTCGCGCGCGGCGGGGGAAAGCGGCATTGACGCATGCGGGGTATCGGCGAGGATCGCGTTCAGTGCCGCGCAGAGCCGCGCCTTGCGCGCGCTGCCGATCGACATGCTTTCATCGGCGAAGAGCAGTTCGCCCGACGCGATGTGCTCGACGTCCGACGCATGCCGCAGCAGCACCGAATGCTTCACCACGATCCCGAAGATGCGATAGCGCGCTGGCGTTACGAGTTCGAACTCGACGCTGCCGGGCTTGAACGCGAGCGCGTCGGCGGCGATCGCGCGCGCGCCGATCCGGCCGCAATCCGTGTCGCCCGCCGGGATGCCGAACCAGTACGCGTCGGGACGCACTTCGCAGGTCTGACGCAGCGCGTGGCTCGTGCTCTCGGCGAAGAGATGCACGTGATCGAGGCAGAGTTCGGTGAGCGCGCCTTCGAACGCGCCGGGCGTCAACTGGTCGTATTCCTGCGTCCAGCCGGTGATGGCGCGCGCCTGGTCGTTCGCATCGTGGACGACGCGGCGCTCGACACAGAACGGACCGCTCCATGCGGTGTCCTGCGCGTCGGGTTCGGCGGGAGAGGTCATGGCGGGTGCGGATCGTGGATGCGCAATGTGCCGACTATAGCCCGCCAAAATATCGGTCAATTTTCGAGCGCGTCCGGATTTGCGGACGTCGCAAGCAGCGCATCGCTTTCGTCCTTCAGCCCGACGCCCGTCAGTTTCAGCCGCCGTGCTTCGTTCAGCAGGTAGTGCAGCTTGAACGCGGCCGCTTCGTACGTGAGGCCCTCCGGCCGCACGTTCGAGATGCAGTTGCGCTCGGCGTCGCTGCGGCCGGTGCGCGGCTCGTAGGTCAGGTAGATGCCGAGGCTGTCCGGAGAACTGAGCCCCGGCCGCTCGCCGATCAGCACGACGACGATCCGCGCCCGTAAAAGCTCACCGATGCCGTCGCCGAGCGCGACGCGCGCCTGGCGTGCGACCACCACCGGGCCGATGCGCCAGCCGTCGAGCTTTGGGCGCAGCGTCGTGAGGAACGGCACGGCGTGGCGCGCGGCGGCGAAGGCGGAAAGCCCGTCCGCGACGACGAACACGATTTCCGGTGGCTCGCTCGTCGCGCCGGCGTGAGCTGCGATCGATGCCGCGCTCGTGTCGCCCAGCTTGCGGCCGAGATCGGGCCGGCGCAGATAGTGATCGCGATCGGGCGCGGCGCTCGCGGCATCGAGTGTCTCGAAACCGGCCGCGCGCAACGCGTCGTGCAGGACTGCGGTATCGAGCGGCTGGTGGACGGCGTCGCGCGCCTGCGCATGCGAGAGATTGAACGCGAGGAGCGGCGCGGTCGGCAGACTGCTGCCCGCGCGTCCCAGCGCGATGCGCGCGTTCGTGAAACGGCGCAGCGCGTCCCACGGGTTGTCGTCGACGGGTGGAGCGGGTTGGTCGGCCATCACGCGTTCATCCATTCGATCAGCGGCTGCGTCGCCTGGGTAAGCAGCGAGCCGCGCGTGTCGGTGATCCGCATCGATTCGAGCCACGCCTCGAATTCGGGCGCGCGTTTCAAGTCGAGCACGCGGCGCACGTAGAGCGCGTCGTGAAACGACGTGCTCTGATAGTTGAGCATGACGTCATCGGCGCCGGGGATACCCATGATGAAGTTGACGTTGGCCACGCCTAGCAGCGTGAGCAGCGTGTCCATGTCGTCCTGATCGGCTTCGGCGTGATTCGTGTAGCAGATGTCGCAGCCCATCGGCACGCCGAGCAGCTTGCCGCAGAAGTGATCCTCCAGACCCGCGCGGATGATCTGCCGCCCGTCGTACAGATATTCCGGGCCGATGAAGCCGACCACCGTGTTCGTCAGAAGCGGCTCGAACTTGCGCGCGACCGCGTAGGCGCGCACCTCGCACGTCTGCTGATCGACGCCATGATGCGCGTTCGCCGAGAGCGCGCTGCCCTGGCCCGTCTCGAAATACATCAGGTTGTCGCCGACGGTCCCGCGCTTCATCGACAGCCCCGCCTCGTGCGCCTCCCGCAAGAGCGCGAGCGACACGCCGAAGCTCGCGTTCGCCTTCTCCGTGCCCGCGATCGACTGGAACACGAGATCGACTGGCGCGCCTTTTTCGATCGCGGCGATGGTGTTGGTGACGTGCGTGAGCACGCACGATTGCGTCGGCACGTCGTAGCGCTGGCGGAATTCGTCGATCATCACGAGCAGACGTGTGATCGCGGCGAGCGAGTCGG
The DNA here is from genome assembly GCF_001544475.1 of Caballeronia humi. Classification (GTDB taxonomy): domain Bacteria; phylum Pseudomonadota; class Gammaproteobacteria; order Burkholderiales; family Burkholderiaceae; genus Caballeronia; species Caballeronia humi. The sequence continues at coordinate 318,675 of NZ_FCNW02000002.1, forward strand.
AGGCTGGATTGATGCCGATCACCGCGTCGCCGCAGCCGTACATCAGGCCGTCGAACATCGAGGCGGCGATGCCTTTGGCGTCGTCGGTCGGATGGTTCGGCTGCAGGCGCACCGACATGCGTCCCGGCAGCCCGATCGTGTTGCGAAAGCGCGTGACGACCGGCCGCTTCTTCGCCGCGAGAATCAGGTCCTGATTGCGCATCAGCTTCGATACCGCCGCGACCATCTCCGGCGTGAGGCCTGCCGTGACGCCGACGAGCGCGTCGGTGCCGGTGCTGTCGGCGAGCAGCCAGTTGCGGAAATCGCCGACCGTCAGATGCGAGACCGGCGCGAAAGCCTCAGGAGAATGATCGTCGACGATGAGGCGCGTGACTTCGTCGTCTTCGTAGGGAATCACCGCTTCGTTCAGGAACGTGGAGAGCGGCACGTTCGCGAGCGCCATTTTGGCGGCGACGCGTTCCTCCTCCGTCGCCGCGGTGACGCCCGCGAGCTGGTCGCCGGAACGCAGCGGGCTCGCCTTCGCCAGCAGCGTTTTCAGGTCGTCGAAGCGGTACGTTCGCGCACCGATGGTCTCGTGATAGGTCATCGCGCCTCCTTGCTCTTTCCGACGATTTTGCGCTCAGTCTTCGAGCAGCGCATCGGCGGGCGCGATGTCGCGCTGATGCCGCGTCGCGAGGAAGTACACATAGCCGAGCGCGAGGAACGCGGCGAACACGAACGCGACGAGCAAGTTGAAGTAAATCATCGTCCCGAGGCGCACGACGGCCGCGCCCAGCGCGAACGCCGGAAATATCGGAAACAGCGGCGCCTTGAACGGCCGCTCCATGTTGGGCTGCGTTTTGCGCAGCTTGAAGAGCGACATCATGCTGATGATGTACATGACGATCGCGCCGAACACCGACATCGTCACGATGTTCGCCGTGAGCGTCTGGCCGCCGAACTGGATCAGGTTGTCGCTGTAGATCGCCGCGATGCCGACCACGCCGCCCGCGATGATCGCGCGATGCGGCGTCTTGAAGCGCGGATGCACCTTGGCGAGGAACTCCGGCAGATAGCCCGCGCGGGCCAGCGCGAAAATCTGCCGCGAGTAGCCGAGGATGATGCCGTGAAACGACGCGACGAGCCCGAACAGCCCGAGCCACACGAGCATGTGCAGCCAGCCGCTGTTATCGCCGACGATGAACTTCATCGCTTGCGGCAGCGGGTCGTTGATGTTCGCGAGCTTGGTCCAGTCGCCGGCCGCGCCCGCGAACACCATCACGCCGATCGCGAGCAGCACGAGCGTGATGATGCCCGCGACGTAAGCGATCGGAATCGAGCGCTTCGGGTTCTTCGCTTCCTCGGCCGCCATCGCGACGCCTTCGATCGCGAGAAAGAACCAGATCGCGAACGGAATGGCCGCGAACATGCCGGTGAACGAGCCGACCGAGAAGGTGTCGGAGCCGGACCAGCCGCCCTTGACGAAATTCGCCCACTGAAACCCCGGCGCCACGACGCCCATGAACACGAGCAGTTCGAAAATCGCGAGCAGCGTGACGACGAGTTCGAAGGTCGCCGCGATCTGCACGCCGACGATATTGAGCGCCATGAACACGAGATACGCGCCCATCGCGGCGTGCTTCGGATCGAGGCCGGGGAATTGCACGTGCAGATAGGCACCGATCGCGAGCGAGATCGCCGGCGGCGCGAACACGAATTCAACGAGCGTCGCCGCGCCCGCGATATAGCCGCCGACCGGCCCGAAGGCCTGCCGCGCGTAGGCGAACGGGCCGCCGGCGTGGGGAATCGAGGTCGTGAGTTCGGTGAAGCTGAAGATGAACGTCGTATACATCGCCGCGATGAAAAGCGCGGTCACGACGAAGCCGAGTGTGCCCGCGCCCGCCCAGCCGTAGCTCCAGCCAAAGTATTCGCCGGAGATCACGAGGCCGACGGCGATGCCCCAAAGCTGCCAGGTGCCGAGCGTTTGCCTCAATTCGTGATGGCTGACGACGCCCGCATGCTGATTCGTCGATTGCGTGCTCATGGGAAGGCTCCCGCGAAAGGTGAGTGGAGTGCGCCGCTGGCGACGCGGAAGTCCACTGTAGTGAGCCAAAAACGCGGGGCGTTATCGAAAATCGGCACGATTTTGAGGGATTTTCGTCGGCGATCTGTAATGTTTGGCGACGGCACAGGGCGGTCGGCCAAACGATCGCATGCGATAATTCGGGTCCCGATCCATTTGCTGTCGACGCGCCGCCACCTTGAAAAACCTGCTCGCAGACCTGAGCCGCATCCACGATTTCGACGAGATCGTCGATGTCCGCACGCCGCTCGAATTTGCCGAGGATCACATTCCCGGCGCGCTCAACGCGCCTGTTCTCTCGAACGAGGAGCGCGTGATCATCGGCACGATGTACAAGCAGGTGTCGCCGTTCGAAGCGACGCGCGTCGGCGCGGCGATGGTCGCGCGCAACATCGCCCATCATCTCGACACGACCTTCGCCGATCGTCCGCGGAACTGGAAGCCGCTCATCTATTGCTGGCGCGGCGGCAAGCGTTCCGGCTCGATGACGACGTGGTTCAACCTGATCGGCTGGCAGGCGCGTCAGCTCGATGGCGGCTACAAGACCTATCGGCGCGCGACGCTCGAATTGCTCGATACGCTACCCCGACGTTTTCGCTATGTCGCGCTCGTCGGGCACACCGGCAGCGGCAAGACGCGGCTGTTGCAGGCATTGCGCGCGGCGGGCGCGCAGGTGCTCGATCTCGAAGCGCTCGCCGCGCATCGCGGGTCGCTGCTCGGCGCTTTGCCGGGCGAGCCGCAGCCGTCGCAGAAGGGTTTCGATTCCGCACTGGCCGTGGCGTTGCGCAGCTTCGACGTGACGCGGCCCGTATTCGTCGAGGCGGAGAGCCGGCGCATCGGCGCGATCACGCTGCCCGAGTCGCTATTGACCACGTTTCATCAAGCCGCGTGCGTCGAAGTTGAAGCGAGCCACGACGACCGCATCGCGTTTCTGCTGCAGGACTATGGCCATCTGTTCGATGAACCCGCGTTCTTCAAGGAACAGTTGTCGAAGCTGATCGGGCTGCATAGCCGCGAGCGCGTGACGCGCTGGCATCGGCTGATCGACGAAGGCGGGCGCGCTGAACTGTTCGCAGAATTGATCGATTTGCACTACGATCCCGCTTATGCGCGCAGCAGCGGGGCGCACTTCAGCGAACTCGCCCGCGCGACGCACATGCTGTTTCGTCCGAACGATGCCGACAGCGTCGAGCAAGCGCGCTCGCTCCTCGCGCAAATCAGTGAAACGGTCGGTGCGATCGGCTGACTTTCCGCAATATCACCACAAGAAAACCATGAGCACCATTCGACAACCGCGTTTCGCACTGGGTATCGTCACGTTCGTGCTGATCGCCGTGATCGGCCTCTTCTACGTGAAGTGGTTTCCGTACTACAACCGCGCATTCGTCGCGGCGAGCCAGCATTCGATCGGCAAGTCGATCCTGATGGGCACCGCCGCCAGCGCGCCGGCGCCGTCGTGGCAGGCCGCGCTCGACTACGCGCTCGCGTACGGCAAGGCGATCTGGCAGGCGATGGTGCTCGGCCTCCTGCTCGGCTCGGCCGTGCAGGCGCTCATTCCGCCGCAGTGGGTGGCGCGCGCGCTCGGGCGCAGCGATTTCGGCAGTGTCGTGAACGGCGGGCTGATGTCGCTGCCGGGGATGATGTGTACGTGCTGCGCGGCGCCGGTCGTCGCGGGGTTGCGCGCGCGGCAGGCGGCTCCGGGCGCGGCGATCGCATTCTGGCTGGGGAATACGGTTTTGAATCCGGCCGCGCTGGTTTTCATGGGCTTCGTGCTCGGCTGGCAGTGGATGGGTCTGCGGCTCGCGCTCGGTGTGCTGATGGTGTTCGGGCTAGGCTATGCCGCGAACCGGATGGTGACGCCGAAGGAAGCGGAGGCATCGCGCGATGCGCTGCGGCAGATGATCGATGAAGACGCGCCGGGGAGTGCGTTTTCGCGCTGGCTCAAAATTTTGGGCCGAATGACGTTGCGGCTCGTGCCGGAGTACATCGTGCTCGTGCTGTTGCTCGGCGCAGCGCGCGCCTGGCTGTTTCCGCATATCGGGCCGGATGTCGATAACAGCCTGTTGTGGATCGTCGCGTTTGCGGTGGCGGGGATGCTTTTTGTTATTCCGACGGCGGGCGAAGTGCCGATCATTCAGGCGATGCTTTCGCTCGGAATGGCGGCCGGTCCCGCCGGGGCGCTTCTGATGACTTTGCCGCCGATTAGCGTGCCTTCCCTGGCTATGCTGGGGAAATCGTTTCCGCGACGGGTGCTGGCGTTTGTCTCGGTGTCTGTCGTGGGGTTCGGAATCGTAGCCGGACTGCTGGCCGTCGCGTTGGGATTCTAGGCAGGTATGCTGGGTTCTTTGCGGTCTGTCAGCGGTGCCCTCGTTCGGGGCGACCCTGCCGACAGCAAAGTGAACAACTTGAGCACGGCAAACGGCTGACAAACCGCGCTAGGTACCCGCTCGAATGAGCAACTTGAATGGCAGGGCCAGCAGCATCGCCCCGCCGACTCCGGCGACCCAAAGCGCCACGAACCAGAACACCTGCGCGAAGCGTCCTCGCTTAATGATAGTGATGTTCGCCATGCCGCACCTTCCCTCTGAAGACCCAATATCCCAGCGTGGTGTAAGTCACGATCACAGGCAAAATCACCGCCGCTCCGACGATCGTGAACAACTGGCTCGATCGCGGCGCCGCTGCATCCCACAGCGAAACGCCGGGCAGAATCTCATGCGGTGAAATGCTCGCCACGAGCCCGACGAACCCCAGCAGCACGAAACCGAGCGCCATCACGAAAGGCCGCGTCTCGTGCTTCGACCGGATCGAGCGCCGCATGATCCATGCGCAGGCGACGACCAAAACCGGCACCGGCAACAGCCGATAAAACAGCGGCGAATCGAACCAGCGCATCGCAATGCCCTGATCCTGAAACGGCGTCCAGACGCTGACGACGGCGATCGTCGCGAGTTGCAGCACGGTGAGTGGCCACACGATCCGGTAAAAGCGCCGCTGCAGATCGCCCTCGGTTTTTGCGATCAGCCAGCAGCACCCGAGCAGCGCATAAGTCACGACGAGCGCGCCGCCCGTGAAGATGCTGAACGGCGTGAACCATCCGAAGGCATCGCCGGAAAAGCGGCCGTCGGTCGTCTGGATGCCGTCGAGGAACGCGCCCAATGCCACGCCCTGAAAGAACGTCGCCCCCGCCGATCCGCCGATGAACGCAAGGTCCCAAAGATGTTTCGTGCGCGACGCCTTCGCACGAATCTCGAACGACACGCCGCGAAAGATCAGGCACACGAGCATCAGCACGAGCGGCAGATAAAGCGCCGAAAGTACCGTCGAATACAGCATCGGGAACGCAGCGAACAACCCTGCGCCGCCGAGCACGAGCCACGTCTCGTTGCCGTCCCAGACGGGCGCGACGGTGTTCATCATGACGTCGCGATCGTGTTCGTCGGGGAAGAGCGGGAACAGGATGCCGATGCCGAGATCGAAGCCGTCCAGCACGACATACAACAGCACGCCCAACGCGATGATCGCGGCCCAGGCCAGGGTGAGATCCATGAATTACGCTCCTTCGATCGATTGAGTGACAGCGCTCAACGGGCGCCGCGCGGTGTGATTGGCGTCGTCCGCGGAGCCGGGCAGCGCCGGGCCGTGCTTCAGCAGCTTGAGCAGGTAGTAGATGCCGGTGCCGAACACGAGCGTGTAGACGATCACGAACACGAAAAGCGACACGCCGACCTGCTGCGCGGTTACGGGGGACACGGCATCGGCGGTACGCATCACGCCGTACACGACCCACGGCTGGCGGCCGACCTCCGTCGTCACCCAACCGGCAAGCAGCGTGATGAAGCCGCTCGGACCCATCGCGAGGGCGAAGCGCTGGAACCAGCGCGAGTCGTAGAGGCGGCCTTTGCGGCGCAGGAACCACGCCGCCACCGACAGCACGATCATCAGCACGCCCAGCCCCGCCATGATGCGAAAACTCCAGAAGACGATCGTCGAGTTCGGCCGATCCTCCTTCGGAAACGACTTCAGTCCGCGAATCTCGCCGTCCCAGCTATGCGTGAGGATCAGGCTGCCGAGATGCGGGACGGACACTGCGTACTTCGTCGTCTCCGCCTCCATGTCGGGGAGGCCGAACAGGTTGAGCGCCGTGCCGCCTTTCTCGGTTTCCCACAGACCCTCGATCGCGGCGATCTTCGCGGGCTGATGTTCACGCGTGTTGATGCCGTGCGCATCGCCGACGATCGCCTGCACCGGCGTGAGCACGAGCAGGAGCCAGAGCGCCATCGAGAACATCTTTTTGATCGCGGGGTCGCGGCGGCCCTTCAGCAGATGCCACGCGCCGGTCGCGGCCACGACTAGGCCCGCGACGATGAACGCCGCGATCGCCATGTGCGCGAGCCGGTAAGGAAACGACGGGTTGAAGATGATCGCGAACCAGTCGACGGGCACGACATGATCGCCTTCGATGCGAAAGCCCTGCGGCGTCTGCATCCAGCTATTGGACGCGAGGATCCAGAACGTCGAGATCAGCGTGCCGATCGCGACCATCAACGTCGCGCCGAAGTGCGCCTTCCTGCCGACCTTGTTCCAGCCGAAGAGCATGATGCCGAGGAAGCCCGCTTCGAGGAAGAACGCGGTCATCACTTCATACGTGAGGAGCGGCCCCGTGATCGGCCCGGCGAAACTGGAGAAGCCGCTCCAGTTGGTACCGAATTCGTAGCTCATGACCACACCCGACACAACGCCCATGCCGAACGCGACCGCGAAAACCTTCGACCAGAAAAGACACAGTTCCTTGTAGACGGGCTTGCCGGTTCTGAGCCAGGCGCCTTCGAGCACGGCGATGAAACTCGCGAGTCCGATGCTCAGTGCCGGAAAAATGATGTGGAATGAAACGGTAAAGGCGAATTGGATTCGCGCGAGATCCAGCGCTTCCGGAGTCGAATGCATGATGGTCTGGGCGCGTCGCGCTGTACGCTGCGGCGCTGTGGGCTAAAGGGTTGCGGGTTTGTGACGAACGAAGCTTAGCGAGCTTCCAGGGCGCGTGTTGCGTCGCGTCATGATTTGCGCATTGCGCGCAAATGCCGCAGTTTCAAGGACCTGGCGCGCATAACGAACTGAATCGATTGAATTTTCGGAATGCGCGCGTGATCTCGCCAACGCGCCGCAAGCGCGATTTCCGCGACAATCGACCGCACTGCGTCACGGCCTGCGCCCGCGTGTCGCAGGCGGGTTTATAGCGCTTATAAAAGCGATTCGATTTATTCGCACTGTTCGAAATAGAACTCCAGGTGCGCGAAATGCTTGCCGCATAATTCAAGGACGGCAACTGTGCAATGTCGTCACGGCGGCGCACGTGTCCAGCGACCGCGCCGGTAACATGGCGGGTTTTTTGCCGCGCTCACGCGCCACGCCCTCAATACAAGGAGAACAACCATGCGCCTCGATGACGAAGCGGAAAGCAGAAATGTCGAAGACCGCCGGGGCGGCGGGGGATTCCGCATGGGCGGCGGCAGCATCGGGATCGGGACGATCGTCGTGGCGCTCGCGGCGTCGTATTTCTTCGGCATCAATCCGATGGTGATCATCAACGGCGCGCAGCAGATGCAGACGCAGGCGCCGCAACAGCAAGCGGCGCCGTCGAACCAGCCGCCCGCTAACGATGCCGGCGCGGTCTTCGTGCGCCGCGTGCTCGGCAATACCGAGCGCACGTGGCAGGAAATCTTCCGCACGCAATTCAATCAGGACTATCCGGCGCCGAAACTCGTGCTTTTCAGCGGCGGCACGCAGACCGGCTGCGGCATGGGCGACGCGGCGATGGGCCCGTTCTACTGTCCCGCCGACCGCAAGGTCTATATCGACTTGTCGTTCTATCGCGAATTGCGCGATCGCTTCGGCGCGAGCGGTGACTTCGCGCAGGCCTACGTGATCGCTCATGAAGTGGGGCACCACGTGCAGAACGTGCTCGGGATTTCGTCGAAGGTCGATGCCGCGCGTTCGCGCATGTCGCGCGAGCGGGCGAACGAGTTGTCGGTGCGGGTCGAATTGCAGGCCGACTGCTACGCCGGCGTCTGGGCCGCGACCGCGCAGCGCGACAACGCGAAGCTGATCGAGCCAGGCGATTTCGCGGAAGGCCTGAACGCGGCCGGCGCGATCGGTGACGACCGCCTGCAGAAGCAGACGCAAGGACGCGTCGTGCCGGAAGCGTTCACGCACGGCACGAGCGCGCAGCGTCAACGCTGGCTCCAGCGCGGCTTGCAATCCGGCGACATTCGACAATGCGACACGTTCGGGGCATCGACGCTTTGATGTTCTTCATGGCCGCCGCGCGCGGCCTTCGCTTTATCTGCCGCACCCCGCAAACGTTATGCGCATAAAGCCTGCGCGGGGCGGCCCGCAACACCGCCGTTCATAAGCAAAGCAGAAATGCTCGGTTCCGCGCCGCGCGATGCGTCGCTACGCTAGCGATTCGTCCGCTCGAAGGCCCCGACATGCCCAAACAAATCCTGCTGAACGCCTTCAACATGAACTGCGTCGGCCATATCAACCACGGTCTCTGGACGCATCCACGCGATCAATCCGCGCGCTACAAGGACGTCACATACTGGACCGAACTCGCGCAACTGCTCGAACGCGGCTTGTTCGACGGACTTTTTCTCGCCGATATCGTCGGCGTGTACGACGTCTATCAGCAATCGGTCGATCTGCCGTTGAGAGAATCGATCCAGCTTCCCGTCAACGATCCCTTGCTGACGATCTCCGCGATGGCCGCCGCGACGCGCAACCTCGGCTTCGGCGTCACCGTGAACCTGACCTATGAGGCGCCGTATCTGCTCGCGCGCCGCTTCTCGACGCTCGATCACCTGAGCAACGGCCGAATCGGCTGGAACATCGTCACCGGATATCTCGAAAGCGCGGCGAAGGCGATGGGCCTCTCGCAGCAGATCGAGCATGACGAACGCTACGATCGCGCGGAAGAGTTTCTCGATGTCACGTATTCGCTGTGGGAGCGAAGCTGGGAGGAGGGCGCGGTGCGTGCCGATCGCGCCAATCGCGTCTATGCCGATCCGGCGCGCGTGCATCGAATCGAACATCACGGGAAGTATTACGACGTCGAGGGGTATCACCTTTCGGAGCCGTCGCCGCAACGCACGCCGGTGCTGTTCCAGGCGGGGTCGTCGGGACGCGGGCAGGCATTTGCCGCGCGCCACGCGGAGTGCGTATTCGTGTCGCAGCAGGAGCGCGGCGCGCTGCGCAAGCTCGTGTCCGGCGTGCGCGGCGATGTCGAGCGCGAAGGCCGCCAGCGCGACGACATCAAGTTTTTCATGGGCATGTCGATCGTGACCGCGCCGACCGAGCGCGAAGCCCGCGAAAAATACGACGACTACGTGCGCTACGCGAACCCCGAGGCGGGTCTCGCGCACTACGCGAGTTCGAGCGGCATCGACTTCTCGCGCTACGCGCCTAACGAACCGATCCGCTATGTCAAGAACAACGCAATCCAGTCGGTCGTGAAGAACCTGACGGCGGCCGGCCGCGAACGCACCGTCGCCGATATCCTGAGCCAGGAGCTGCAACTCGGCGGCCGCTATCCGACGCTGGTCGGCAGCGCGTCGCAGGTCGCGGACGAACTCGTCGCGTGGATCGAGGACACCGGCATCGACGGCTTCAATCTCGCCCGCACCGTGACGCCCGAGTGCTACCGGGATTTCGTCGAACTCGTCGTGCCGGAATTGCAGGCGCGCGGCGCGTACAAGACGGAGTACGCCGAAGGGACGCTGCGCGAAAAAATCTTCGGCGCGGGCCGTGCGTATTTGCCGGACGCGCACGCCGGAGCAGCAAAGCGGCACGAACACGACAAATCTTCAGTCAAGCGGACGGCCTGACCGGCGCAGCACTTGACGGAATAGGACGCAGACAGGACGATTGCACGAATCGTCCTAAACCGTCCGAACAATGACAATAGAATCGGTTATCGCGCCGTTGCTGCCTGCACTCGTCCGGTTGGGGCCGGACGACATCCCCTTACAAACGCCGCTGGAATGGCCGATCGTCGCCGCCGACGGGACGCTGCTTTTCGACGCGGGTGTCACCGTGCCGAACGAGGCCGCGCGCGAGTTCATCTTCCGCCAGTTCGAGCCGCACCGGCGACGCGAGAGCGCCAACGCCGGGGAATTCACCGAAGAGCAGGGCAAGAACGACAGCGCGCCGCTGACACTCGACGACATCGGCTTGGCCATCGGCGCGCGCGTCGGATTGCGCGGCGCGGTCGGCCCCGGCTCGGCGATGTACGCGAGCCGCGTGATCGGTGTTTCGTCGGGGCGGCGCACCGGCGAGCGCGCGCTATTTGTCACGCAGCCCGTGATGGCGGGCTTCGACGCATTGGAACTCGTGCGCGGCGAGCAGGTGGAGATGGTGGCGCTGTCGGGGCGCGGCGTGTTCCGCTTCGCCTGCACGGTCGATGCCGTCGCCCGCGAGCCGTTCAACTACGTCGTGCTGTCCGAGCCGGGCGGTATCCGGCGCCTGCGCACGCGCAAGTTCGCGCGGATGCCGACGCGCCTCGCCGCGCGCTATTCACCGGAGGGCGGCGCGGCGCTCACGCAGGTCGGCCGGGTATGCGACATCAGCCCGTACGGCATGTCGCTCGCAGTGGTCGACGCCTGCGCGCAACTGGGCGACCGCCTGCGCGTGTCGTTCCACTTCAACACCGACGACGTCGACGTCCACATCGACACGCACGCGATCGTGCGCCACGTCGGCAAGCCCGGCGAAAGCAATCAGAACGCGACGTACGGGCTCGAATTCGAGGCGCTGGAGTCGTCGCACCGCATCGCGCTGAAGTCGTTCATGGCTGAGCACGGGTAGAGGGCGTTTTCGCCTTCAGCCCGGAAAGCCGTCGGGAAAGAGCCGCTCGACGGCCGCTTCGAAGTGCTGCACGGGCGCGGCTCCGCGCAACGCGATGGGCGGCGGCGGTTCCTCGCCCGGCGCGGCTTCGCGGGAGAGCACGGCGAACGGCACGCCCGTCACGCCGATCGACTTTGCGAAGTCTTCGTCCTCGATCACGAGATCGGTGAATTCGCCCTCCGCGAGCGACTCTTCCAGCAGCTCCGGGTCGATCCCGCAGGTCGCGGCGATGTCGAGCAGCGCGTCGGTATCGCCGATGTCGATGCCGTCCTCGAAATACGCCTTGAAGATCGCGCGATGCACGAGGTCGTAGCGATTCGACTCGCGCGCGAAGATCGCGGTCTCGAACGCCTTGCGGCTGCGCGGATTGACGGTCGGCAGGCGCAACGTCATGCCGCGCTCGGTCGCGAGCGGATAGACCGATTTTTCCCAGGTGTCGATGAGGGCATCGCTGTTCGCGTTGGGCAGCGGCGTCGGCTCGGGGCGCAACTCGAACGCGTGCCAGCGAATCTCGACGGCATCGCCGTAAGCGTTGCGGAGCTGGTCGAGCACGGGCGTCTGCAGGTAGCAGAACGGGCACACGAAATCGGACCAGACGTCAATAAAGAGCTTGGGGCTTGTCATATAGCAAAAACCCCGCTGCGCGGGGGCTTCCTTGAGAGTGGGAGTGCGGTTAGGCGGCGCGATTCTGATGTCGCCGCGTTCCGTCAGCCGTCATTTTCGTCGATTTTCGCGTCGCGGTCTTTCGCGGACTTTTTCCAGGGGGCGCTGCCATGCCGGTCAAACCCGTCACTTCTGCGTGCGGTTGTGGCGGCTGCTGGCCTGAAATTCGCCGACGATGGTGCCCGCGCATCAGGGCACGATCTTGCCACGCGATGGTCGCCGCGCTCAAAACCCTCCATCCAGCACAATCTTCGTCCCGTCGAAAAACCGCCCGAGCCTGAACGCGTGCGGATCGACGAGCGGCTTATCGTTCGCGACGATATCCGCCATCAGTCTCCCTGCGCCCGGCCCGATGCCGAACCCGTGCCCCGAGAATCCCGTCGCGATAAACACGCCGCGTTGGCGCTCCACGCCCGAGATCACCGGGACGGCATCCGGCGTCACGTCGATATAACCGGCCCACGACTGCGCCACCTTCGCCCCTCCAAGCGCCGGAAAGATCGCGCGGAACTCCGCGAGCGCCGCTTCGTTGAACGACGCCACCGGCGGTGGATCGAGTGTACGCACGGTTTCGAAGACGGTCGGCTGGTCGAGCGGCCAGCGGCGCGGCCGTCGTAATTCCTCAAAGAATCGCGCGTTGAGGCCGAGCTTGATCGACCCGAACTGGCTCTTCAACGCTGGCAGGAACTTGAAGAACAGCCGAAAACTGTCCGGCGTGACATCGCTGTAGCTGCTAAACGCGTTCGCGAGCGTATAGCCGCCGTCGAGGCGCTTGCGATAGCCCATCGCGTGATTGCAGGCGCTCACGTCCGGGCCACCCTCGATGGGCTCCGTGCGCATCACCGACGCGCGCACCATCAGTTGCGGCACGTCGATGCCGAGATTGCCCGAGAAGAGCCGCGTCCACGCGCCGCCTGCAACCACGACGCTCGCGCAGCGGATCAACCCGTATTCCGTGACGACGCCGCTCACCGCGCCGCCCGGCGTTTCGATGCCGCGCGCCGCGCACGGCGTCAGCACTTTCACGCCCCGGCGCCGCAGTGCGTTCGCTATCGCTGGCGCGGCGCGCTGCGGTTCGGCGCGCCCGTCGCTCGGCGTGTAAATACCGCCCGCGAAACGCCGCGCGGCGCCTTTCATCAGCGCGGCGGTCCCTTCCGCCGATACGATGCGCGAATCGATGCCATCACGCCCGACCAGCCGCTGCGCCCGAGCGAGCCAGTCCTCATGCTCGGCGAGGGCTTTCTGATCGTCGGCGGCGTAGAGGATGCCGCACTCGCGAAAGCCCGTATCGATGCCGAGCTTCGCGTCGATCTCGCGCCACAGCTTGAGGCTTTCCAGGCTCAGTTCGAGCTCGCGCAGGTCGCGATGCGTCGCGCGGCACCAGCCCCAGTTGCGGCTCGACTGCTCGCCGGCGATCTGGCCTTTCTCGCAGAGCGCCACCGCGAGCCCCTTCTCCGCGAGAAAGAGCGCGGTGCTCACGCCGATGATCCCGCCGCCGATCACGACGACATCGACTTTCTCGGGCAACGCCCGGTCTTCGGCTACTTGTTCGACTTGCGGACCCATCCACGCTCCAAAAAACGACAACGCGATCACGAAACCCCGGTGCCTGCGCGCCGCACGCCGATCCGCTAGGATGAAGAGGGCGCCGGTCGTGCATCGCGTCGGGGCGAAACCCCCGATGATAAGTGTCCATTTAACGGCCGTCGACCGTCCGGGCATCGCGCGTGCTGGCTAGTTCCCGTTCGCGCGCAGGACGAAAGCTGAAACGCGCCGCGTGGCAGCCAGTCGTGGCTATAACCCCTTACATTTTCTGGAGAACACTCGTGCAAAAGACAGCATCGGCAAAATGGAGCGGCGGCATCAAGGACGGCAAGGGTTTCATCTCGACGCAAACCGGCGTGCTGAAGGACGCGCCTTACGGTTTTCAGTCGCGCTTCGAAAGCGGTCCGGGCACGAACCCGGAAGAACTGATCGGCGCGGCGCACGCGGGCTGCTTCACGATGGCGCTCTCGCTGCAACTCGAACAAGCCGGCATGAAGGCCGAAAGCCTCGAAACCAAGTCGACCGTCACGCTGGAAAAGGACGGCGACGGCTTCACGATCACCGCCTGCCAGCTCGACCTGAAGGCAAAGATTCCGGGCGCCGACAAGGCGGCGTTCGACAAGGCCGCGGCCGCGGCGAAGGAAGGCTGCCCGGTGTCGAAGCTCTTCGCCAACAACGCCAAGATCACGCTGAACGCGGAACTCGAATCCTGATTCTGCGTTCGATCGGATGAAAGGCGCGGCCGCTTTGTGGCCGCGCTTTTTCGTTAACGCGTAAGTTCGTCGATCATCAGCTTCGTCGCCGCCGAAAGCACCGCCCCTCGCCGCGTGACGATCCCATACGGCTCGGTACGTGAGCGGACCGCAATCGCGAGGCGCTTCGCCAGCCGGTGCTCGGTGAGGAACGCGGCCATGTCGAGCGGCATCAGCGAGACGAGCGTCGGGTCGCGTTGCAACAGAAGGACGGTCGTGATCGTCGACGACGTCTCCACCGGATGCAGCGGCAGCGGCAAGCCCGCTTCCTTGAACTCGCGCTCGAAAAGACTGCGCAGCGGCATGATGCTCGGGTACACGATCCAGCGGCTCTGTGCGAGATCGGCCAGCGTGACCGCGGGCGCATCGACGAGCGCATGCGCGACGCCTGCGACGATCGCGAGCGGCTCGTCGCGCAACTCCACGTAATCGTAATGTTCCGGCTGGCGCGCGACGCTCGCGCGGCAGATCGCAAGATCGAGCCGCCCCTGATCGAGCAGCGCCAGGAGTCGCGCGCTCGTGTCCTCCACCACTTCGACGGTCAACGCCGGCTGCTTTGCCCGCAATCGCGTGAGCGCATCGACGAGCACGCCCGACACCGCGCCCATGATCGACCCGACCGCGAGCCGTCCGCCCGTGCCCTGCAGGATGCCCGCCATTTCCTCGCGCAGGTGCGCGACGTCCATGTGAATCAGTCGCGCATAGCGGATCACGCAGCGGCCGAGCTCGTTTGGCTGAATGCCCTGCGGCGAGCGTGTGAACAGTGTCGAGCCGAAGGTCGCCTCGATCTCGCGCAGCGCCTTCGTCGCGCCCGGCTGCGTGAGCGCCATTTCGTCGGCGGCGCGATGCAGGGACCCGTGCTCGTCGAGCGCGATGAGAAGGCGCAGTTGCTTCAGGCGCAGACGCGCGGCAATCGAATCGACGTTCGGGAGCATGGTTCGGAGGAGGGGAGGGATAACGCGAAGATAACGGAAAGTTATCACGCGAGCAGCAGCTTTCATTATTCAAGGCGGCGCGAATTCCCTACATTTGCGGCAGACGCGGGCCGAGGCTCGCGAAAATTTGACGACCAAGCATTGAAGGAGACTTGATGAAACTGCTGCGATACGGCGCCCCCGGCCAGGAAAAACCTGGCTTGCTCGATTCGACCCACACGATCCGCGACCTCTCCGGCGTAATCGACGATGTCGCGGGCGCGGCGCTCCTGCCGGAATCGCTGAACCGCCTGCGCGGCATCGATCCGAAGACGCTGCCCGCCGTGCCGGCCGGCGAGCGTATCGGTCCGTGCGTCGGGCGCATCGGCAAGTTCATTTGCATCGGGCTGAATTATGCGGATCACGCCGCCGAATCCGGCTTGCCGGTGCCGGCCGAGCCGGTCGTGTTTAACAAGTGGCTCTCGGCCGTCGTCGGCCCGAACGACGACGTGCGCATTCCGCGCGGCTCGAAAAAAACCGACTGGGAAGTGGAACTGGGCGTCGTGATCGGCAAGGGCGGCGTCTATATCGACGAAGCCGATGCGCTCGATCACGTCGCGGGTTACTGCGTGATCAACGACGTCTCCGAGCGCGAGTACCAGATCGAGCGCGGCGGTACATGGGACAAGGGCAAGGGTTGCGACACGTTCGGCCCGATCGGCCCGTGGCTCGTCACGAAGGACGAAGTGCCCGATCCGCAGCATCTTTCCCTATGGCTCGAAGTCGACGGCAAGCGCTATCAGAACGGCAGCACGAGCACGATGATCTTCAACGTCGCGCATATCGTGTCGTATCTCAGCCGCTTCATGAGCCTGCAACCCGGCGACGTCATCTCGACCGGCACGCCGCCGGGTGTCGGCATGGGGATCAAGCCGGAGCCGGTCTATCTGCGCGCCGGACAGACGATGCGTCTCGGCATCGAAGGGCTCGGCGAGCAGCAGCAACGTACCGTCGACGCCTGAGGAGCACGCGATGAACCAATACGACTTCAGCAAGCGCGGCGCGGTGGTGACAGGCGGCGCGCAGGGCATCGGCTATGCGGTCGCGGAGCGGCTGTTGCAAGGCGGCGCGTGCGTTGCGCTGTGGGACCGCGACGAAGCGGCGCTCGCCGCCGCGAAGCAAAGCCTCGCGCAGTTCGGCGACGTAGCGACGTTCGCGGTGGACATCACGCAGCGCGATGCCGTGCAGCAAGCCACCGATGCAACCGTCGCGCGCTTTGGCGCGATCGATATGCTCGTACATAGCGCGGGCGTCGCGGGTGCGAACGCACCGCTCGCCGACTACGCGCCCGAGGAATGGGCGCGCGTGATCGACGTCGATCTGAACGCGACCTTCCACGTCAACCAGGCCGTTGTGAAGACGATGATCGCGCGCGGGTACGGACGCATCGTGAATATTGCGTCGATCGCGGGGAAGGAGGGGAATCCGAACGCGTCGGCATACAGCGCGGCGAAGGCGGGCGTGATCGCGCTGACCAAGAGCCTGGGCAAGGAAACGGCGGCGCTCGATATCGCTGTGAACGCGATAACGCCAGCGGCGGCGCGCACGAAGATCTTCGATCAGATGGCGCAGCAGCATATCGACTACATGCTTTCAAAGATCCCGCGTGGACGGTTTGTCGAAGTGAGGGAGATTGCGTCGATGGTGGCGTGGCTTGTTTCCGAGGAGAACTCGTTTACGACGGGCGCGGTGTTCGATTTGTCCGGGGGAAGGGCTACGTACTGAACGCGGCTGAAGCGCAACAAGAAATAGAACAGCAACTTCGTTGCATGGGACGAGAGTACGGCGCTAAAGGGCCGCCTCTCGTCGGCCGCAACATAGGAGACAAAGAAAGTGGAAACCATATCGCCCGCCGCACCGCACGCGGCCCTCGCGCACGACGACGCCCAGCTCTACCGCAAGGTGTTCTGGCGCTTCGTGCCGCTATTCGTGGCCTGTTTCGTGTTCTCGTACCTCGACCGCATCAACATCAGCTTCGCGAAGCTGCAGATGCAAAGCGAGCTCGGCTTCAGCGATGCTGTCTACGGCTTCGGCGCAAGCGTGTTCTTCGTCGGGTACTTCCTCTTCGAGGTACCGAGTAACATTGTCCTGCATCGCGTCGGCGCGAAACGCTGGATCGCGCGGATCATGATCACGTGGGGCATCGCCTCCGCGGCGATGATGTTCGTGAAAAGCGATACATGGTTCTACTTGCTGCGCTTTCTCATCGGCGCACTCGAAGCGGGTTTCGTGCCGGGCGCACTCTACTTCTTCACGAAGTGGTTTCCATCGTCGCGGCGGGGGCGCATCAACTCGTTCTTCATGGCATCGATTGCGTTGTGCGGGATCATCGGGAGCCCGCTGTCGGGCGCGATCATGAAGTTCTGCGACGGTCTCAACGGCCTCGCTGGCTGGCAATGGCTCTTCCTGCTCGAAGGCATTCCGTCGGTCGTACTCGGGATCATCGTTCTGTTCATGGTCGACGACAAGATCGACGACGCCAAATGGCTCGATGCCGCTGAGAAGCGCGCACTCGCCGAGCAGCTCGCGCGCGATCCGAAGGTCGGCGAAGTGCATTCGCTGAAGGCCGCGTTCAAGGAGCCGGTCACGCTCGTGATGGCCGTGATCTACCTGTTCCTCGCGATGGGCATCTACGGCCTCGTCTTCTGGATGCCGCAGCTCGTGAAGACCGCCGGCACCACCGATACCTTCGCGATCGGCTTGATCTCGATGCTGCCTTACGCGGTGGCGGGCATCGGCATGATCCTGATCGGCAAGCACTCCGACCGCACCGGCGAGCGGCGCTGGCACCTTGGCGCGTGCGCATTCGCGGGCGCGGTTGGTTACGTGTTGTGCGGGTTCTTTCCGGGCAATACGGTGATGCTCGTGATCGGCCTGACGATCGCCGCGACCGGGATCATCACGTCGCTCGGCCTCTTCTGGATCCTGCCGACGCGCTTCCTCTCCGGCATCGCGGCGGCGAGCGGGATCGCGCTGATCAACTCGGTCGGGCAGTTCGGCGGGATCATCAGCCCTTACATGGTCGGCAAGGTGAAGATGATCACCGGCAGCGCAACGCCCGGCCTCTACGCGATCGCAGTGGCGTGCCTGCTGGGCGCCGTGCTGATCGTGTGGGGTTTGCCGAAGCGCCTGTACTTCCGCGAAGGCGCAAGCGACTAACGCGCGTTCTCAATGCCGCGCGTTGCCGCGCGCGGACTTCTGCGACTGCTTGTGCTCGTACATCCTGCGGTCGCTCGCTTCGAGCAGATCGGCGATCGACGCATGGCGCTGCGGATCGAAGTCCGTATGTCCGACGCTGAAGCGGATGTCGTAGCCGCGCTGCGCCTCCGCGTTGTTCTCGTCGAGCGCCTGTTGAAGGCGCTCGATCACCTTCTGCGTTTCGGCCGGCTGCGCGTCGGTCAGCAGCGCAACGAATTCGTCCCCTCCGATCCGGCCGATCACATCGCTCTCGCGCAACGCATTGCGTAGTACATCGGCGAAGGTTGCGAGCGCGCGATCGCCTTCGGCATGGCCGTAGGTATCGTTGATCGGCTTGAAATCGTTGAGGTCGAAGAAAAGCAGCGACGCGTGCTTGTCGAGCCGCTTGCACACGTTCAGCGCGTGCTGCGCGAGCGCCTCGAAGCCGCGCCGGTTCGACAGCATCGTGAGCTCGTCCATCGTTGCGAGATGGACGGCCGCGATCTCCTGCTCGGCCATGCGCGCGAGATCGTGCAGGAGCGCGCGGTCTTCGTCGTCGAGTTCGCGCGGACGCACGTCGATCAGGCACAGCGTGCCGAGTTTCGCGCCGTTCGGCACGGTGAGCGGACAGCCCGCGTAGAAGCGGATGCCCGGCTCGTGGGTGACGAGCGGGTTGTCGTGAAAGCGTTCATCGGCGCGGGCGTCGGGGATCATCAGGATGTCGTCGTGCGCGATCGCATGCGCGCAGAAAGACACGTCGCGCGGCGTCTCCGTCGCGTCCAGTCCGACGCACGACTTGAACCACTGGCGGTTCTCGTCGACGAGACTGACGACCGCGATCGGCACGCCGAAGAGGCGCTTCGCGAGACGCGTTAGACGGTCGAAGCGCTCTTCGGGCGCGGTGTCGAGGATGTTGAGCGAACGCAGCGTCGCAAGACGTGCGCTCTCGTTTTGAAGTTTTGGCGGGACGAGCATGCGTTTCCTTGGGTGTCTGGCTCGCGACGAGCCTTGGCGCCTTCTTGTTCCGAATGCAGGAATACAGCAGTAATTTCATCAGACTGTATCGAGTCGGATCGATGATAGGGCAAAAAGTGCCCGCGATTCTTTCGATTGGGCTCGCGTCGCTGTGTCGCGTGCGGGAAATGCGTGCGTATTGGTTATGATGCCCCGGTGTCCATGCGATCAACAGACAACAATCACGCCCGGGAGCGCCGATGAAATTCAAGCTGGACTGGACCGCTTTCTCGCCGATCGTCGCCATTGCGGTGCTCGGTCTCTCGCTCGTCGTGTCGGGGGGCATTCTGCTGGTGCTCGCGGCGGTCGCGCTCGCATTCGCCGTGTTCGCGGCCGTCCACCATGCAGAAGTGATCGCGCATCGCGTCGGGGAGCCGTTCGGCACACTGGTGCTCGCGGTCGCGGTGACAGTGATCGAAGTCGCGCTGATCGTGTCGGTGATGCTGACGGGCGGACCCGACAAAGCCGCGCTGCCTCGCGATACGGTTTTCGCCGCGATCATGATCGTATGCAACGGAATCGTCGGGTTGTGTCTCCTGGTCGGGGGATTGCGGCATCATGTGCAGGACTTTCAGTTGCAGGGCGCGAGTGCATCGCTTGCAATTCTTTGCGCGCTTTCGGTCCTCACGATGGTGTTGCCGAATTTCACGAGCACGGTGACCGGGCCGGAGTTATCCATTTCGCAACTGGTGTTCGTCGGCGTGATTTCGCTCGTGCTTTACGTGGTGTTCGTGTTCGTGCAGACCGTGCGCCATCGCGATTATTTTCTGCCGTTCGTGCCGGCGCGCGATCCCAACGCCGAAGACGAAGTGCATGCGCCGCCGCCGACTGCGGCCCATGCGTGGTCGGCGGTCGGGTTGTTGTTGCTGTCGCTCGTGGCGGTGGTCGGGCTCGCGAAGCTGCTGTCGCCGGCGGTCGAGGCGGGTGTCGCGAAGGCCGGGGCCCCGGAGGCTGTCGTCGGCGTGGTGATTGCGGCGCTCGTGTTGCTGCCTGAAGGGCTTGCTGCGTTGCGCGCGGCGCGGCTCAATCGCTTGCAGACCAGCTTGAACCTTGCACTCGGTTCGGCGCTCGCCAGTATCGGGCTAACGATTCCTGCGGTCGCGATCGTATCGATTGCCATCGGGCAGCCGATTTCGCTCGGCCTTGAGCCAAAAGAAATCGTCATGCTTGCTTTGACGCTTATCGTCAGCGTCATTACGCTTGGCACCGGCCGGTCGACGGTGCTGCAAGGCGTCGTGCACCTCGTGATCTTTGCGTCGTTTTTGTTTTTGTCCGTGGTGCCTTAAGGCGCCTTGATGCGCTTAGGAGCCTAGGCGCATCAAGCATCAAATAAGGCTCAGCCCTTCAACATCCCGCGCCGCGCAAGACTCGCATAAAGCGCGCGCACGCCAAAGTCCCAGGCCGGAATCTCGGTCGACTGCGCGACCGGATTGACGAGCGCGCCGATCGCCGGCGTAGCAATCGTCACCACATCTCCCGCGTGATGCGTGAACCCGCCACCCGGCGCATCGCGGTCCTTGATCGGCGAGAACATCGTGCCGAGGAACAGCATGAAGCCATCAGGATATTGATGGTGCGCGCCATGCGTCTGCCCGACGAGATCCGCCGGATCGCGGCTGATCTCGCGCATGTGGCTCACGCCATCGAGCACGAAACCATCGGTGCCGGCAATCTCGAGACTCACGCTCGACTCACGCACGGTATCCAGCGTGAAGCGCTCATCGAAGAGCCGCACGAACGGGCCAATCGCGCAGGAACCGTTGTTGTCCTTCGCCTTGCCGAGCAAGAGCGCACTGCGCCCTTCGATATCGCGCAGGTTCACGTCATTGCCGAGCGTCGCCCCGACGATCTCGCCGCGCGCGTTCACCGCCAGCACGATCTCCGGCTCCGGATTGTTCCACTCAGACATCGGATGCAACCCGACGCTCGCGCCGAACCCCACCGACGACATCGGTTGCGACTTCGTGAACACCTCCGCATCCGGCCCAATGCCGACCTCCATGTATTGCGACCACGCGCCGCGCCGTTCGAGCTCGGCCTTGAGCGCCGCCGCTGCATCCGAGCCCGGCTTGATCTGCGATAGATCCGCGCCGATCAGCTTGTGGATCGTCGCGCGCACTTCCTCGGCCTTGCTGGCGTCGCCGCCGGCCTGCTCCTCGATCACGCGCTCCAGCAGGCTCACGGCGAACGTGACGCCGCACGCCTTGATCGCTTGCACGTCGCACGGTGCGAGCAATTGCACCGCCGATGAAGACGCACCCTTCAACGCGCCTTCGATCAGCGCCTCCACGCGTCCGAGCGATTCGCCCGGCGCGTTACGCGCGATGTCGAGCATGTCGGCGCGATCGAAGAGGTCGGCGGTGGTGGGCGCGCTCGACGTGATGTCGAACACTTCGCCCCGGCGCACGGCCACGACCGAAGGGCCGTCGACGGGTGCCGCGCGCCACACTCGGCCGATCAGGAGCGCGTCGTCGAGGTCGCGGGGCAGGCAGGCGGAAGGGGCAATCGAAGCCATGTGGTGAAGTCTCCGTGATGTTTTGGGTTTTCGCATTGTGCCTTGATCGGGCAATCGATGAAACCGGTTCCGCGATCGTGTTTTGCGGCCCCACGTGGGTTTTTTTTTGCTAGGGGCGCGCCGAGCGAGCGCCTCTTTCTGTGATATTCGCAGCAAGTATCGAAGAAGGATGTTTCGCCAAAGGCGATCCCCGTCATTGCTCGCCGCGCGCGGGCGACCTGTTGGAGCCTTGAAGAAGCGAGCCGCCTAGATCACGTTCAGCATCGCGAGCGCGGTCTCCTGCAGCGGATGCAACACGCGCGCGAGCGCCGCCTCGGTCGTCTCCTTGCCGATCACCATGTTCGTGCTCAGCGCCGCCACCACTTGGCCGTGCCGGTCCTTCATCGGCACCGCGATGCCCCGTACTCCGATCTGCAATTGTTCCTCGATCACGGCGAAGCCATCCGCGCGCGCCTGACGGATCTTCTCGTGCAGCTTCGTCTTGTTGGTCATCGTGTGCGGCGTGAACGGCTTGAGTTCAGTGCCGTCCAGCCATTGCCGCACGGCGTCCTCATCGGGCTTGTACGCGAGCAGCACGACGCCCGGCGACGTCAGCGGCGCCGGCACGCGCGCGCCGAGCACGAAGCCCGTCGTCATGACGCGCGAGGTGCCGTTGCGCGCGATGAAGACCAGCTCCCCCTCGTCGAGCACGCTCACGTAGACCGATTCGTTGAGCGTCGCGCTCAGTTGCTGCAGATACGGCTGGACCGTGCGCGGCAGCCGCGCCGAATCGAAATACGACCAGCCGACGCGCAGCACGCGCGGCGTCAGCCCGAAGAGCTTCCCGTCCGTCTGCACATAGCCGAGATGTTCGAGCGTCAGCAGATAACGGCGCGCGGCGGTGCGCGTCATGCCGGTGCGCATCGCGGCTTGCGTCGGCGTCATGCGGGCGTGCTGGTCGTCGAATGCTTCGAGGATCGCGAGCCCTTTCTCCAGGCCGGCGATCCAGTCACGCTTGTCGAGCGGTGGCTTTGTCATCGGGAGTAACCCTCATTTCGTGCGATGAGCGATACAGTATGCGCGATTATCGATCGCGTTGCCGAGGTTCGCGTTGTCCGGGCGATGGCGCGGCTCCTATGCTTCGCACCATCCGACCCGACCCCACTGGACCCCGACATCATGCACATCACCGGCACGACCCGACTCTTCTTTTGCATCGCCGATCCGATCGATCAGGTGCGCGCGCCCGAAGTCTTCAACTCGATTTTCGCGCGCCACGGCATCGATGCCGCGATGGTGCCGTTGCGCGTGCCCGCCGCACGGCTCGAAGCGACACTGCGTGCGTTGCTCGAATCGCCGACGGTCGGCGGCGTCTCGCTTTCGATTCCGCACAAGGCGGCGGCGACGGCCATCGTCGATCGTCCGTCGGCCGCGGCGCGCGCGGCGAACGCGGTGAACGCCGTGCGGCGTAACGCGGCGGGTGAATTCGAAGGCGAACTCTTCGACGGCCTGGGCTTCATGCGCTCGCTTGATCGCGCGGGCATCGCCTACGCGGGGCGGCGCGTGCTCGTGATCGGCGCGGGCGGCGCGGCATCGGCGGTGACGACGGCGCTGGCCGCGTCGGGCGTCGGCGAAATCGCGCTCTTCGATCCGGATCGCGAAAAGGCGCGGCAACTCGCGGCGCTTTTACGGCGCGACTTCGGCATCGCCGCGAGCGATGCGCCGTCGAACGATCCGGCCGGATTCGACGTGATCGTGAACGCGTCGCCGCTAGGGCTCAAATCGACTGATCCGCTGCCAGTGGACGTCGCGCGCATCGCGGATCACGCCGCGCTCTGCGACATCCTGATGAAGAACCAGCCAACGCCGCTCCTGCGCGCTGCACGCTCCCGTGGCCTGGTCGCGGAACCGGGCTTCGACATGCTGATCCTGCAGACGCCGCTTTATCTCGACTTCTTCGGCTACCCGGAGCTGGCGGAGTCCGTCCGCGCCGAAGATTCGTACTTGCGCGCCTTGCTCGTGCCGCAAGCGCTGCGTGCAGAAACCGCCAGCGACCTGCCGGGTTAGTGCTAACCCGAAAAGCGATCGTTAATCGGACATGTGCGTTCGATAATCGCGCAATATTTTACAAACAGCATTGTGCGCCGCAACGCCGTCTCATATTCTCCACTCACCCCGACGCGACCCATTCACGAAGCACCGGAAAGCGTCGCCGGATGAGGCAATCGAAGTCCCGTCCGGCCCGTCTTGCCGTGTCGCTGGCGCGCCGTTCTGCCGCAGATCAAGCAAGTCAGGATTCAACCCGATTCATCAAAACTGGAGACAAACATGGCTGGTTCCATGGACCACGAAGAGCACGGCGGCCGTCAGGCGAAGAAGGCAACCGCGAGCGGCTGGATCGGCTCGGCGCTCGAGTACTACGACTTCTTCATCTACGCGCAGGCTGCCGCGCTGATCTTCCCGCAGTTGTTCTTCCCGTCGGGCGACCCGAAGATCGCGATCGTCGCGTCGCTCGCAACGTATGGCGTTGGCTACGTGGCGCGTCCGATCGGCGCGTTCGTCCTCGGCCACTGGGGCGATACGCACGGCCGTAAGAACGTGCTGCTGATCTGTATGTTCCTGATGGGCGCATCGACGATGGCAGTCGGCCTCCTGCCGACGTATCACCAGATCGGCATGCTTGCTCCGGCGCTGCTCGTGATCCTGCGCCTGGCACAGGGCTTCGCGGTCGCCGGCGAAATCTCCGGCGCCAGTTCGATGATTCTCGAACACGCGCCTTTCGGCCGACGCGGCTATTACGCGAGCTTTACGCTGCAGGGCGTGCAGGCCGGCCAGATTCTGGCGGCTGCGATCTTCCTGCCGCTCGCGTACTTCTTGCCGGAAGACATGTTCAATTCGTGGGGCTGGCGCATTCCGTTCCTGCTGTCCGCTGGCGTGCTGTTCGCGGGCTACATCATCCGCCGTGAAGTCGACGAAACCCCGGCCTTCGCGAAGGAAGCGGTTGCAGCGGAAGTGCCGAAGTCGCCGATCGCGGAAGCGTTCAAGTACAGCTCGAAGGACATGTTCCGCGTCGTCTGCATGGCGCTGATGAACGTGATCCCGGTCGTCACGACGATCTTCGGTGCGGCTTACGCGGTACAGGCTTCGTATGGCATCGGCTTCCACAAGAGCGTGTACCTGTGGATTCCGGTCGCCGGCAACATTCTCGCCGTGCTCGTGATTCCGTACATCGGCGACTTGTCGGACCGCATCGGCCGCCGGATCCCAGTGGTCGTCGGCGCGATCGGCTCGGGGCTGCTCTCGTTTGGGTATCTCTACGCGATCAGCATTCACAACATGCCGCTCGCGATCGTGATGTCGCTCCTGATGTGGGGCATCGTGTATCAGGGCTATAACGCGATCTTCCCGAGCTTCTACCCGGAACTGTTCCCGACCCGCTCCCGCGTCTCGGCGATGGCGATCTCGCAGAACGTCGGCACGCTGATCACGGCTCTGTTGCCCGCGCTCTTCGCACTGGTGGCGCCGCCCGGATCGACGAACATCCCGCTGACGGTCGGTTCGATCACCCTGGCTGTCACGATCATTGCGGCGCTCGCCGCCTGGAGCGCACGGGAAACGTATCGCGTGCCGATGAGCCAGCTCGGCGAACCCGACGCCGTTCCGCTCGACAAGGCCGAATACGACCGCCTGCGCGGACAGACGGTCGCCGGGGAAAAGCTGGCGAAGGCGTCTGCCTGATAGAAAAGTAATGTTGTAAATGCGAAGGCCACGCTTGATGCGTGGCCTTTTCTATTGGAGCCTCGCGTCGCGCGTGGCTATTTTCCCGCTGCTTCCTGATTCGGACCTGGAGGCGGCAACCCGTCGACGGTTGCCTTGCCGTATTCGATCGCGAAAGAACACGCGGCCGCGGCCGATCCAAACTTCCCGAGGGGACCCATCGCGCGCCGGATGCCGTTCGGTTTTTCCACGAGCAGCACGACGAGGAAGGCGTCTGGTGTGCGGGAGACGATGGGAGTGAGTCCCCATCCCTTGTATTCGACTGGAGTTCCGTCCATCGCTTGTCTCCTTGCCGCTTGCGGCACATTCGGGAGTCACAAATCTAGTCTTCCGAACGAACGTGCGAAACCCCGCATTAGCAGGTAGCCCAAAGCGATGGGTCGGTCTTATGCCTCGGTCAAAAACTCCACGATGCGATCGCACACGCGCCCGAACATCTGCGTGCCAGTGACGGTCGCGCAGCCGCGCGCGCGGGCCGCTTCGATGAACGGCGTGAGCGGCGGCTTGGTCACCACGTCGCCGACGAAGGTCGTCGCCGCGAGCCGCGAGACATCGACCGGCAAAGGATCGTCGGCGCGCATGCCCATCGGCGACGCGTTCACGACGACGTCGTAGGTTTCCGCGCGCACATCGCCGTCAGCGATGCTCACGCTTCCCAGCTTCAGCGCGTTCAGCCGCGCAACGAGCGCGTCGGTGCGCTCCGCGTCGTTGTCGCGTACTGCGAGCGAGGCCACGCCCTGGTTGACGAGCGCGTGGCCGATCGCCGAGCCCGCGCCGCCCGCGCCGACTAACAGCGCGCGCTTGGCCGGCAGGTTGCAGCCCGCATCGCCGAGTGCGGTCACGAAACCCGTGCCGTCGCACATTGTTCCGTGCCAGGTGCCGTCCGTGTTGCGGCGCAGCGTGTTGACCGCGCCAAGGAACGCCGCTTGATCACTGAACGAAGCGCAGAACTGCGCCGCGCTGAACTTGTGCGGCACGGTGATGATCACGCCGTCGACGTTGCGCATCGCCGTCACGGCCGCGAAGAACGCGGGGAGGTCTTCCGGCGCGACGTGCGCGGGAACGACGATCGCGTCGCGGCCGGCCGCGCGCAACGCCGCGGTCACGCCGGCGGGCGAGCGCACCTGCGCGATTGGATCGCCGACGATGAAATACAGGCGCGTTGCGCCGCTCAGGCCCGCATCGAGCGATGCGTTAAAAGCGTTGTCTTCGGTCATGTGTATTGCCTCCAGGATTTGTATTGAGACGAACTCTAGTCGAAATTGGAATTGTGTTCAACAATTTGATTTGACGAGTCGTCTGCCGTCTTCCGGCGATGACTTAAAAAGGACGTTTTCGCCGCGTGAAAGTTGCAAATTCAAGATAACTGGAATAGGATTCCAAAAACAAACATAAATCCAGAGACATCGAAAAGTCAACCGAAGGGCAGAACAGGCAATGAAACTCGAACCGATCCTCGAATGCGACGTGCTGGTGCTCGGCTCCGGCGCGGGTGGACTCTCCACCGCCGTGACTGCCGCCACGCGCGGCCTGCGCGTCATGGTCGCGGAAAAGGAAGATGTGTTCGGCGGCACGACCGCGTGGTCGGGCGGTTGGATGTGGATTCCGCGCAATCCTCTCGCGACGCGGGCCGGCATCGTCGAGGAGATCGAGGCGCCGCGCACCTATCTGCAGAACGAGCTCGGCGCGCAGTTCGACGCCGATAAGGTCGATGCGCTGCTCGAACACGGTCCGGAGATGATCGAGTTCTTCGAGCGCAACACGTCGATGCGTTTCGTCGACGGCAACCGCGTTCCCGACTTCCACACGTCGAACGGCGCGGCGAAGGGCGGCCGCTCGGTGTGCGCGATGCCGTTCGATGGCCGCGAGCTTGGATCGCTGATCGACAAGCTGCGTCCGCCGCTTGCGGAAGTGACGATCAAGGGTATGGCGATCGGCTCGGGACAGGACCTCGCCCATTTCTTCAACGCGACGCGTTCGCTGCGTTCGGCGTGGCACGTGACGCGGCGTCTTGCAGCGTTCGCGGGGCACAAGCTGCGCTACGGCCGCTCGATGCATCTCGTCAACGGCAACGCGCTCGTCGCGCGGCTGCTGAAATCGGCGGCGGATCGCGGCGTCGATTTGCGCACGCGGGCGAAGGCCGTCGAGATTCTGCGCAATGGCGATCGCGTGACGGGTGCGCGCGTCGAGATCGAAGGCGTGCTGCATGAAGTGCGCGCGGCGCGCGGCGTGGTGCTCGCGTGCGGCGGCTATCCGCACGACGCGGCGCGGCGCGCGCAGACGTTCGCTTACACGCCGACGGGGCGCGAGCACTGGTCAGCGGCGCCGCGCGCGAATACCGGCGACGGGATTCGCATGGGCGAAGCGATCGGCGCGCATTTCGACGACTCGCTCGATACGCCCGCCGCGTGGGCGCCGGTGTCGCTCGTGCCGAAGGGCAAGGGGCAGCCGGAAGCCGCGTTCCCGCATCTGATCGAGCGCGCGAAGCCGGGCGTGATCGCCGTGACGCGCGGTGGGCGCCGCTTCGTCAACGAGGCGTCGTCGTATCACGACTTCATGGGCGCGCTCATCGGCACGACGCAGCCGGGCGAGGAAGTGTGCGCGTGGCTCGTCTGCGATCATCGTTTTCAGCGGCGCTACGGACTCGGGTTTTCGAAGCCGTTTCCGTTTCCCGTCGGTCCGTACCGGCGTTCCGGCTATTTGAAGCAGGCGAACACGCTGCGCGAACTCGCGACGCAATGCGGCATCGATCCGCAAGGGCTCGTGGAAACGGTTGCGGCGTACAACGGCTACGCCAAGGACGGCTTCGATCCGCAATTCCACAAGGGCTCGACGCCCTACAACCGCGTGCAGGGCGACGCGCAGCACGGGCCGAACCCGTGCGTCGCGCCGATTGTCGATGGGCCGTTCTATGCGGTCAAACTGCTGCCCGGCAGTCTCGGCACCTTCGCGGGCCTTTCGACCGATGCGCAATCGCGCGTGCTCGACGAAGCGCATACGCCGATTCGCGGCCTCTACGCCGTCGGCAACGACGCGGCGAGCATGATGGGCGGCTGTTATCCGAGCGGTGGCATCACGCTTGGGCCCGCAATGACGTTCGGCTATCTCGCGGGGATCGCCCTTGCCAAGGCGCGAGAGGATGAAACGGTCGCGGAGGTTTCCGCCATGAACCGCGCCAGAACGTTGCAGTGACAGGGGCTACACATTCACGCCCGACGCCACTTCGCGCGGGCGGTCAGGTCTGATGTCCGCTGCGTCCCGCATGCGATGGACTGGCTACAATGCGCCTAACGCGGCAGCCGTCGAAGGCCACCTCAAGCACCGCGCCCACAGCGACCACCGGTTGCCCACCTATACCCACATATGATTTCCCCGCGTGCCCTTTGCCCCTAACATGGGGTTAACCGAGCGGTGAGCCAGCCCTTTACACCCGCCCACATTTACGTACGGTCGAGGACACGCGCTTGCATACCCGTTCAATAGTTTCCGTGGTCGATGATGACGAATCCGTTCGCGTCGCGACTTCCAGTCTGCTCCGGTCGCTTGGCTGGGACGTCTGTATTTATGCGTCCGCCGAATCCTTTCTGGAATCGGGCCGGCTGGACGAAGTGGCCTGCGTCATCTCCGACATCCAGATGCCCGGCATGACCGGCCTGCAAATGCAGCAGCGGTTGCGCGAGATGGGTCATGCGCTGCCGATCGTTTTCATCACGGCGTTCGCGTCGGAATCGGTGCGCAGGCAGGCGCTGGAAGGCGGCGCCGTGTGCCTGCTCAGCAAGCCGGTGGATGGCGCCGTCGTATCCCAATGTCTGGAGAAACTGCGCTAACGATCGAGGTTTCAGGAAAAATCAGTACCCGGGCCAAGCAGGATCGCGCATAGTTTCAGGCATTTGAAAGCATCGGCCGCCGCTGCTCGAATCTTGTCTGCGATGACGGCGATTCCGGCGAACAGGCGTCCGGTATTCGTCTAACCAACGTCTTCCAACCGCCTATGTCCGCAACCCATCGTGCCATCGTTCTCCGCTAGACGACTCGCTGAAGCGATCGTGATGAAAGATCGCCCACCCGCCGCCCGCGCGGTGCATCGTGACGTCCGCGTGCTGTTCGGGCTCGCCGCCGTGATCGCGCTCGTGGTGTTCGTGATCGACTCGCTGCCCACGCTCGACATCGCGATCGCGGTGTTTTACGTCGTCGTGGTGCTGCTGGTTGCGTCTACGGGCAGCCGTCGCGCGACGATCGCCGTCGCGTGGGGATGCATCGCCTTGACGCTCATCGGCTTCGTGTTGTCGCACGACGTGCATTACACGAACGGCGCGCTCGCGCGCTGCGGCGTCAGCCTGCTCGCGATCGTGACGACCGCCATCCTTTCGTTGCGCAACCTCGCCGCGACCGCGACGCTGCACGAGCAGGTCGAGGAGAGGAAGCAGGCGGAATACGCGCTCGAACGCAGCGAGGCGTTCCTGCTCGATGCGCAGCGCCT
This sequence comes from Caballeronia humi, assembly GCF_001544475.1. Classification (GTDB taxonomy): domain Bacteria; phylum Pseudomonadota; class Gammaproteobacteria; order Burkholderiales; family Burkholderiaceae; genus Caballeronia; species Caballeronia humi. The sequence goes on from NZ_FCNW02000002.1 coordinate 348,514, forward strand.
GAGCCGCACCGGCAGCATCGCGACGAGCCTGCCGAGCGGCGTGATGTGGTGGTCCGACGAGGCGTATCGCATCTTCGACTACGGGCGCGACGTCGTGCCGTCGATCGAGGCGATCCTCGCGCGCGCCCATCCCGACGATATGGCCCTCGTGCGCGGCGCCCATGAACAGGCGCTGGCCGGTGCGCCGCTCGTCGAGGTCGAGCACCGGCTTCTGATGGCGGACGGCAGCGTCAAGAACGTGCATTACGTCGCGCATCTCGCGTCGCCGCAAGCGGGCGGGCTCGAATATGTCGGCGCGTTGATGGACGTCACCGAGACCAAATGCGCGCAGGAAGCGCTCGCCCGCTCGACCGCCGAACTCGCGCACGTCACGCGTATCACGATGCTGGGCGAACTGGCCGCCTCGATCGCGCACGAAGTCACGCAGCCGATCGCGGCGATCGTCACGTGCGGCGATGCGTCGCTGCGCTGGCTGAACCGTCCGACGCCCGATCTCGTGGAGGCGAAGCAGTCGATCGCGCAGATGATCCGCGACGCGAAGCGCGCAAGCGACGTGATCAAGCAGATCCGGTCGATGGCGAAAAAGCGCGACCCGCTTCCGGCTAAACTCGATTTGAACGAGATCGTGGTGGAGTCGATCGAACTCGTGCGGCGCGAACTGGAGCGGCATCGCGTGGAGGTGAGGATCGAGCTGACGTCGCCGTCGCCGACGGTAAGCTGCGATCGCGTGCAACTGCAGCAGGTGCTGATCAACCTTGTTATGAACGGCGTGCAGGCGATGGCGGACGTTGCCGGCCCTCGCCGCGTGCGGATCGTGACGCGCCGTTTCGACGCAGGCAACGCGCAGGTCATGGTGCAGGACTCGGGCGCCGGCATCAGCCAGGACAACGTGAGCCGCCTCTTCAACGCATTTTTTACGACCAAAGCCGAGGGCATGGGCATGGGACTATCGATTTGCCGTTCGATCGTCGAGGCGCACGGCGGCCGTATCTGGGCCGAGTCGCCGGAAGAGGGCGGCGCGGTGCTGCAGTTCATTCTGCCTGTCGAGGAGGGGGAAAGTCATGAGCATTGACCTCGTGGGCAATGCGGGCAACGCCATCGTCTACGTCGTGGACGACGACGAATCGATGCGCCAGGCCGTCAGCACGCTGCTGCGTTCCGTGGGCCTGAGCGTCGAGACGTTCGCCTCGGCGCAGGAGTTCCTCGCGTTCGACATGCCGGACATGCCGAGTTGCCTGATCCTCGACGTGCGGCTGAAGGGGCAGAGCGGCCTTGCCGTGCAGGAACAGATCGCGGCGAGCCAGCTCGGCCTGCCGATCGTCTTCATGACGGCGCACGGCGACATTGCGATGACGGTGAAGGCGATGAAGGCCGGAGCGAAGGATTTTCTGGCCAAGCCGTTTCGCGATCAGGACATGCTCGATGCCGTCGCGCACGCGCTGAAGAGCGACGAGGACCGGCGCGAAGCGAACCGGTCGGTGGCCGATTTGCGGCGTTGCTACGAGTCGCTGACGCCACGCGAACGCGAAGTGATGGCGTTCGTCGCATCGGGGCTGATGAACAAGCAGATCGCGGGCGAATTGAACCTGAGCGAAATCACCGTGAAGATTCATCGCGGACAGGCAATGAGGAAGATGGGCGCGCGCTCGCTTGCTGATTTTGTGAAGAAGGCCGAAGCGCTCGGCGTGCGGTTGCCGGTGGACTCGGGGCCGCGTGCGTCTCGTGCCTGAAGGCTTTCAAACGCTCGCAACTGGCTCACACATAACAACGCCCCAAACCGTCATACGGTTTGGGGCGTTTTACATGGGTAACCCGGGCGATTACGAGTGGCTGTAGTCCACCGGATTTACCGCGCCGAAACCGCGCGCCGATCCGTTGCCCGAGGCCGAGCTTCCTTCGACCGACGCACCATACGACGATGCAGCCACGCCATTCTGCGCATCGACACGGCGTTGAGCCGCTTGCAGGTTCGCGGGGTACGTGACGCGATCGCTTGCCGGACTATAGCCCGCGCGTTCAAGCTGGATCAGTTCCGCCTTGACCTGCGCGCGCGTCACGGGACCGTTGTCCTGTGCGTTCGCGAACGTGGGAGCGGCGAGTGCGGTAGCGAGCACGACTGCGGGGATGAGTGCCTTGAACATGATGAACCTCCGAATATTTGTGTGAGAACGGAGCGTCGGATCGTCTTGCATGTGTTCCGTTGCTGCGTCGATGGAGGCAAGTCTAGGCGTCGCGCGGCTCGGTATAAACCCTCATCGGATGGAATCACAATTCGCCAAATCGCACTAATCGCATGGCTCGCGCGACGCTGTGTGCCGCGCGAGCAGGCGATGGCCGAATACGTCGCGCGCGTCATCAAGCTCAAGGCCACGCGAGGAGCGGACGGCCTGAGCGGCGCGCAGAAAGTCAGCGATTGTTTTCCATCGGCTCGCCGATCACGAACGCGCCGCCTTGAAAGCGCTGCGCGGGATCGTCACGATCCGCATTCGGCGCGGACGGCGGGAAGCGGTCCGCGAACTGCACGGAACTGTCTTGCGGATTGAAGCCGAGGAAGCCCGCCTTCGAGTTGTCCCACCACTTGACCGGATTGTCCGACGCGCCGTACACCACCGCGTGGCCGACCACGTTCGTGAACAGCGAACAGCGCACGAGTTCGATGAAATCGCGAAAGCTCAGAAACGTGACGAGCATCCGCGGGTTCTTGGGTTCCTCGAACGACGAACCGATCCGCAGACACACCGTCTCGATCCCGAAGCGGTCGTAGTAATAGCGCGACAGCGCTTCGCCGAAGCATTTCGTCACGCCGTAGAGGCTGTCCGGGCGTTGCGGCGCGTCGGTGTCGAGTACCTCGGTGACCGGGTGAAAACCGATCGCGTGATTCGAGCTCGCGAACACAACGCGCCGCACGCCGTGCCTGCGTGCCGCTTCGTACACGTTGTAGGTGCCGAGGATGTTCGCGCCGAGCAGGTCGTCGAACGGTGCGTCGATCGAGATGCCGCCGAGATGCACGATCGCATCGACGCCTTCGACCAGATGCATCACGGCCTGCCGGTCGGCGAGATCGGCGACCACCGTTTCCTCATGCGGCGCCGGTTCGCCCAGTTTGGCGATGTCGCTGACACGCACGACGTCGGCCCAGTCGGCGAGCGCGCTGCGCAACTGGCGGCCCAGGTTGCCGGCCGCGCCGGTCAAAAGCAGTCGCCGGAACGGTTTCTTCGACGTGGCTGTTGGCTGGTTCATCTAAAACTCCTCGAACAATATTTTGAGGTAAACGTTTTCCAACTATATCGATGGACGCAGGGCGCCGTCAATGGCGGCGCGACGACCTGAGCGGGACAGAGCACTGCTCCGTCGCAGCTTGTTTTCTGCGACAATCGGTTAACAAAAGAGAAAACGTTACCTGACGAATGAAAAAAAATTCCCCGACGATTCGCGACGTCGCCGCCGCTGCGGGCGTGTCGGTCGCGACCGTGTCCAAATACATCAACGGCGCGCAGCGCTTCTCGGCACCGGTCGAGGCCAAGCTCAAGGTTGCGATCGAGGAGCTCGGCTATCGCTCGAACCCGCTCGCGCGCTCCATGATCACCGGCCGCACGCGCACCATCGGGCTGACCATTCTCGACATCAGCAATCCGCACTTCACGAACGTCGTGAAGGGCGCGAACCGCGTCGCGCTGAGGCACGACTACACGCTGCTGCTCGTCGATACCGACGAAAACCAGGCGCGTGAGCGGCCGCTGATTGAAGCGCTCGCGCAACGCGTCGACGGCCTGATCGTCAGCTCGCGCATGCCCGACGAAGAAACGCACTGGATGCTCGACCTCAACAAGCCGCTCGTCCTTCTGCGGCGTAGCGAAACGCTGCCGATTCCGAGCGTTGGCATCGACAACCGGCTCACCACCTACATGCTCGCGCGGCATCTGCTGAACCTCGGCCACCGGCAGATCGCCTACCTCGGCTTCGGCCAGGCGCCGCGCATCAACGACGAACGTATTCGCGGGGCGCGCGAGTGTCTCGAAGAAGCGGGGCTCACGCTCGACGTCTACGATGCCCACGCGCCGACTTCGCACGCCGGCGAGCACGCGTGCTCGCGGGTGATGCTCGGCCCGCGCAGGCCGCAGGCGGTGATCTGCTACAACGACCTGATCGCGCTCGGCTTCATGAAGGAGGCGGCGTCGCTCGGGCTCAGGCTGCCGCAGGACGTCTCGGTGACGGGCATCGACAACGTTCCGTACGGCGAATTCGCGTCCCCGGCGCTCACTACCGTCGATATCCAGAGCGAGAAGATGGGCGAGCTCGCGATGCAGAAACTCATCGACGCGCTCGCCGGCCATCCGGATACCGAACATTCGATGTTCGAGCCGCGGCTCATCGTCCGTGAATCGACGGCGGCCGGCGGCTGAACCAAGGTTGCCTGGTTTATGCGTCGAGCTTAGCGGGCGTCATGCGCGGCGAGAGCAGATGCATTACACCGAACGCGACGAGGTAAGCCAGCGCGCCGATCGCGAACAGCACCCAGTAGTGACCGGTACGCTGCAACACTTGCCCGATCACTTCCGAGAACAGCACGCCGCCGATCGAACCCGCCATCCCGCCGATCCCGACCACCGCGCCCAGCGCACGCTTCGGGAACAGATCCGATGCGGTCGTGAAAAGGTTCGCCGACCAGCCCTGATGCGCCGCCGCCGCCAGACCGACGATCGCCACCGCGCCCCACAGGTTGTCCACTTGCGAGACGAACGCGATCGGCAGCACGCAGCAGGCGCAGATCAGCATCGCGGTCTTGCGCGCGCGGTTCACGCTCCAGCCGGCACGCAAGAGCGCCGAAGAAAGCCATCCGCCGCCGATACTGCCGACCGTCGTCATCGCGTAGATCACGACGAGCGGCAGGCCGATGTGCTGCATGTCCATGCCGCGCGATTCGTTCAGCCACTTCGGCAGCCAGAACAGGTAGAACCACCACACCGGATCGGTCAGGAACTTGCCGATCAGGAACGCCCACGTCTGACGCTTGCGGATCAGCACGCCCCAGCCGGGTGCGCGTGCGTTGACGTTCGCGGCGTCCATCGCTTCGACTTCGTCCTGCGCGTCTTCCAGTTCCTCGTCACGCGATTTCGGATCGCGCGACTTGTAGAGCGCGAACCACACCGCCAGCCACACGATCCCGATCGCGCCGATGATCACGAACGCCGCGCGCCACCCGAAGGCGATCGCGAGCGGCGGGATGATCGCCGGGGCGAACACCGCGCCGATATTCGCGCCGGAGTTGAAGATGCCGGTTGCGAGCGCGCGTTCACGGCGCGGGAACCATTCGGCCGTCGTCTTGATGGCGGCGGGGAAGTTGCCGCCCTCGCCGATGCCGAGCAGCGCGCGCACCATCGCGAAGCCCATCACCGAGCCGACCATCGCGTGCATCATGGCGGCGATACTCCAGATCAGCATCGCGAGCGCGTAGGAGACGCGGGTGCCGAGCCAGTCGACGACGCGGCCGAAGCACAGCAGGCCGACAGCGTAGAACGCCGAGAACGCGATCACGATGCGGCCGTACTGGATCTGGCTCCAGCCGATGTCTTTCTGAAGCAGGGGGGCGAGCAGACCGAGGATCTGCCGGTCCATGTAGTTGATGACGGTCGCGAAAAAGAGCAGCGCGCAGACCGTCCAGCGGTAGCGGCTGGCCGCGCGCACGACGCCGACGACAGCAGTTTGCATGAATGTCTCCGATACGCAGCTTCGCTCGTCGCGCTGCGCTTGTTTGTTCGTGGATGGCGACGAGCGCCGGGGCGGCCTGGCGTCCTGCGCGGCAACTTCGCTGCGCTGACGATCGACCTGGTTTGGAAAACGTTTTCCTATCTTAATAAAACTAGGGCGGCTTTTCCATCCCAAATTCTTAGGGGATTCCACGTATACGACCTGCGGAGCGAAGCGATGCTGGTGAAAATTTAGTTAATCGTTTTCCAGATTGTTTGCGTCGAGGGAAATAATGCGATAACGCGTTCTGGATCAGGCGAAGAGGGAAGCGACCACCGCGAGCCACATCGCGGTGACGCCCGCGAGGAATGCGTGGCGCGCGAGACGCAGCATGCGCTGGTCGTCGGCGTGCTCGATCGGGGCGGTGGCGAGCCACGGCACGGCGCCGAGGCAGATGAAGCCCGCAAGCGCGAGCACGGCGACAAGGACGTCGCCCGCGTGCCAACGGGCGGACTCGTGGACACCCCAGTAGCCGAGAAACACGATGCCGATGGAAAACACCGTCGATGAAGCCGAACTCAGAGCTGGCACCGAACCTGTCGGAAGTTGCATGGCGACCTCGTTATAGGCGTGTGATCTGAATCATAAAAGACGTAGACGGCGCTCGCGCACCAAATAAACAGCGTTACTGTCCCACTGAGCTATTGAGTTCCGCGCTGGAATCGTGTTCTCATCGAGAATCGACACTTTCTGCGGAACACCACGATGGCAGGGAATCTGGAACGCGCGCTGGGTATCATCGAGTTGCTGGCGAAAAACGGCGGACGCATGCAACTCGCGCAAATCGCCGACACGCTCAATATTCCGCGCAGCGGAACGCATCGTCTGCTGTCGATGCTGATCGACGAAGGCTATGTGCGCCAGGACGAAGAGCACGGCGAATATCTGCTCGCGCTCAAGCTGGTGTCGCTGGCGCTGATCTATCTCTCGACCGGCGGGGTGCTCGATGTCTCGCAGCCGGTGCTCGACCGGCTTGCAGCGGCGTCGGGGGAACTGGCGCGGCTCGGTGTCGTGGAGGGCGATCACATTACGTTCGTCGGCAAGGCGCAGGGCGCGAAGTCGGGCCTGCGCTACGACCCCGACATGGGCAGCCAGCCGCCGCTGCATTGCACGGCGAGCGGACAGGCGTGGCTTGCGTCGATGTCGGATGAGGAGGCGCTCGAACTCGTCTCGAAGCAGGGCGGTCTCGGCAAGGCGGGACAAAGCGGACCGAAGGCGCCGAAGACGATCCAGCAATTCCTGCAGGACATCGAGGGCGCGCGCCAGCGCGGCTACGGCATCGCGATCGAGACCTATGAGCCTGGCATGACGTCGATGGCGGCGCCGATTCACCATCCGATGACGGGTGTCGTGGTGGGCGTGGTGAGTCTCGCCGGGCCCACGAGCCGATTGCCCGAGTCGCGCCTCTCGGAACTGGCGCCGGCGCTGCTCGAAGCGGCATCGGACATGGCCGCGGCGACTTTGAGCTCGCCGTACTTCAAGGCGAAGCCGGCGGCCGTCGCGCCGGTCGCGAGCCTGCCTGCCGCGAAGAAACAGCGCCAGAAGGTAAGCTGAAGTTCAGCCGGGCGGTGACGGCACGTCGCCGCCTGTCGCCATCCAGAGGACTTCCGCGTCCTCCTCGCTCGTCGATACCGCCGCGTGCCCCGTGCGGCTGTCGAAATAGAGGCTGTCGCCGGCGTTCAGATGCGTCGGCGTGTAGAGCTCCGAATACAGGCACACGCTGCCGCTGATCACATACAAAAATTCCTCGCCTTCGTGACGGCCCCAGTCGTCGAAGGCGTCGAGCGTGTGCGCCGAAATGCGGATGCGAAACGGCAGCATCGCCTTGTGCGCGAGATCGGTGGCGAGCAGTTCCATCTGATAGCCGCGATACGCGTGGCGCTGCCCCTGGTCGCGGCGCGTGAGCGAGCGCCGGCCGCTCGCGCCAGGGGCGGGGGTCGAGCCGAACAGCGCGCCGAGGTCGATTTCGAGCGCGCGCACGATCTTTTGCAGCACGTCGAACGTCGGCGACATCAAGCCGTTTTCTATTTTCGAGAGCGCCGAACGCGAGACGCCGCACAGGCGGCTCGCGGTTTCGAGCGTCATGTCCTTCGCGAGCCGGGCGGCCTTGACGCGGCGTCCAAGGTCGGAGGTTTCCGCTTCGGCTGGGGGAATGGTGGTCTTCGTGGCCATATCGCGGGCGTCGTTTTGGGTTTCTTGTTTCCGATAGTAACATCGACGACAAGGCGAACGCGCGCGGCGCACGAATGTCCTATAACAAAGCGTCGTTGTGGTTTTCACCTAAACCGCGAGTTTGGATTTGGACTCTCGATGCGCTCGTGTATAGTCGCCTCAATGTTAAAGTTTCGTATCGGAAATAAAAGGAGTCACTGTGGACGCTAATTCGATTCTTGCTGAACTCGGCATCGCGAAGCTCGCCGACGGCGGCGACATGGATGTGGCCTCGCCGATCACCGGCGCCGTCATCGGCCGGGTGAAAACGCACGGCGAAAAGGACGTCGATGCCGCGCTTGCCCGCGCGCGCACGGCCTTCGCGCAGTGGCGCGACGTGCCCGCGCCGCGACGTGGCGAACTCGTGCGCCTCCTCGGCAACCGCCTGCGCGAGAAGAAAGACGCGCTCGGCCGCCTCGTATCGCTCGAAGCCGGGAAGATCCTGCAGGAAGGACTCGGCGAAGTGCAGGAAATGATCGATATCTGCGATTTCGCCGTCGGTTTGTCGCGCCAGCTCTACGGCCTGACGATCGCCTCGGAGCGCCCCGGCCACCGGATGGCGGAATCATGGCATCCGGTCGGCGTCTGCACGGTGATTTCCGCGTTCAACTTTCCGGTCGCCGTATGGTCGTGGAACGCGGCGCTCGCGCTCGTGTGCGGCAATGCGGTCGTGTGGAAGCCGTCGGAGAAAACGCCACTCACGGCACTCGCCGTCGATCGCATCATGCAGGACGCGATCGCTGAATTCGGCTCGGCGCCGGCGGGACTCACGTCGCTGATCATCGGCGGACGGGAAGCGGGCGCGCAGCTCGTCGCCGATCCGCGCTCGGACATCGTCAGCGCGACCGGGAGCACGGCGATGGGCCGCGCGGTCGGCGTGGAAGTCGCGCGGCGCTTCGGGCGCTCGATCCTGGAACTCGGCGGGAATAACGCGGGCATTGTCTCGAAGAGCGCCGATCCGGAACTCGCGCTGCGCGGCATCCTGTTCTCGGCGGTCGGCACGGCGGGACAGCGCTGCACGTCGCTGCGGCGGCTGTTCGTGCATGAGAGCGTCTACGACGATACCGTCGCGCGTCTCAAAACCTTTTATGCAAAGGTGCCGATCGGCAATCCGCTCGAAAAAGGCACGCTGATGGGCCCGCTGATCGACGCGCAGGCGTTTTCGCGCATGCAGCAAGCGCTGCAGCAGGCGAAGGACGAAGGCGGCACGGTGACGGGCGGCGAGCGCGTCGAGGTGAAGGGTTGCGAGCAGGGGTTCTACGTGCGCCCGGCGCTCGTGGAAATGCCCGCGCAGACGCCGGTCGTGCTCACGGAAACCTTCGCGCCGATCCTCTACGTGCTGCGCTACAGCGACTTCGACGACGCCATCGCGGCGAACAACGCGGCGTCGCACGGGTTGTCGTCGTGTGCGTTCACCAACGATTTGCGCGAGGCCGAGCGTTTCCTGTCGGCGGCGGGCAGCGACTGCGGCATCGCGAACGTGAACATCGGGCCGAGCGGCGCGGAGATCGGCGGCGCGTTCGGCGGCGAGAAGGAAACCGGCGGCGGCCGCGAATCGGGCTCGGACGCGTGGAAAGGCTACATGCGCCGCGCGACGAACACGGTCAACTATTCGTCGGAACTGCCGCTCGCGCAGGGCATCGACTTTTCGATCGGCTGATACTGCGCGCGAGGAGACCGGAACGTGGCTTCGAAGGTGGTGATCGTCGGCGGCGGGGTGATTGGCAGTTCGGTGGCTTACTTTCTTCGCGCGTCCGATCCGGGCGTGCAGGTGACGGTGATCGAGCGCGATCCGACTTACGCGCGTTCGTCGTCGGCGCTGTCGGCGGCATCGATCCGGCAGCAGTTTTCCACGCCGCTGTCCGTGCAGATGTCGCTCTACGGGATCGAATTCCTGCGCTCGATCGGCGAGCGGCTGGAAGTGGACGGCACACAGCCGTCGATCGATCTGCACGAAGGCGGTTATCTCTTCCTCGCGACGCCGGCGGGCGTCGCGACCTTGCGCGAGAACCACGCGCTGCAAACGAAGCTCGGCGCCGACATCAGCCTGCTCGATCAGGCGTCATTGCAGCAGCGTTTCGGGTGGCTGAACACCGGCGATCTCGCGGCGGGCGCGTTCGGCGAAACCGGTGAAGGCTGGTTCGACGGCTACGGTCTCGTGCAGGCATTGCGCAAGAAGGCGCAGTCGCTTGGGGCGCGCTATGTGGCGGCGGAAGTCGTCGGAATGACGCTCGACGGGCCTTGCGTGAGGGAAGTGCTCACGTCGAACGGCGAGAAGCACGCGTGCGACATGCTGGTGAACGCCGCTGGCGCGTGGTCGCGCAATATCGCGCGGATGCTCGGCATCGATATTCCGGTGTACGCGCGGCGGCGCAGTATCTTCAATGTGTCGTCGCCCGCGCGGCTTGCGGCGTGTCCGCTTGTCATCGATCCGTGCGGCGTCTACTTCCGGCCGGAAGGGCGCACTTATATCTGCGGAACGTCGCCGTCGCCGGACAACGATCCCGACGACCTTCCGCTCGACCAGGTCGATCACACGCTCTTCGACGATGTCATCTGGCCCGCGCTCGCGCATCGCGTGCCGGGGTTCGAGGCGCTGCGCGTCGAGAATTGCTGGTCGGGCTATTACGAGTACAACGTGCTCGACCAGAACGCGATCATCGGCGCGCATCCTGACGTCGATAACTGCCTCTTCGCGAACGGCTTCAGCGGACACGGCCTGCAACAGGGACCCGCGACCGGACGCGGCGTAAGCGAACTGATCCTCCACGGCCGCTACACGACGCTCGATCTATCGACGCTCGGCTGGCAGCGCGTGCTGGAGAATCGGCCGATCGTCGAAAAGAATGTCGTTTGATGCGGCGCAACTTAAGGAATCCTTTGGCGGTAAGCGTTTGCCCGGCTTCGGCCGGGCTTTTTTTTGCTCAAATAAAGTATCGACTTGTGTGTTTCGGGCAACACTTAACCTGCCGCGAGCGGCAAATGACCGAAATGCAAGCGTTATGAAATCGTCCATCGATGAAATCCACTAGAGCGTTCGTGCTTTTCTGCGCGCACTCTAAAGGTGAAAGCCAACAGCTTCCATCACTTCCACGAGGAGTAAAAAATGGATATCCACACGCGTGCGCACATCGCAACGTGGCTGGACGACGCCGACACCGCCGGCAACGAACAACCGATTTCCCATCATTCGAGCCAGGTTTGCGCCGAGCCGGAATATGTCGCCGAAGTCTGCGGACGTTTCGCGGGCGAAAACGCCGAGGAAGGACAGACGACCTGCGTCGTGCGCGGCTACAACTGATTCACTGATCGACCCATCTCCCGCTTTTTTCTAGCGAATCGCTCGCAGTGTGCATTCGGCAGCCATGACGGCCTGCCGGGCACCGCGCAGCGTCGTTTTCAGGCCGTCCGGCCGCTCTCTCCCGCCCCGATTTCGCCTCCGAAGCACGCGTTTTCACGCGTAAGCACACTTGACTCACGTCAGAAACCAGCCTATAACCATCCCATTGGATGTTATTTGGATGGTTTGAGATGACGAAAGCCCTGGTAGAAGCGCCGCGCCCGAAAGGCGGCGAGAGCGAAAAAATCACGATCAATCTCGGTCCTGTCGATCTGGGACAGATCGACTTGCTCGTGGAAGAGGGCTTTTACTCAAACCGGACCGACCTGATCCGCACGGCGATCCGCAATCAGCTTGCGATCCACGCGCAGGTGGTCAACGAGACGGTGATTCGCCGCGAACTCGTGCTCGGTCTGCAGCATTTTTCGAAGCGCGATCTCGAAGCGGCACTCGCGGCGAACGAACGCCTGAACATTCAGGTGCTCGGACTCGCCAGCATCGCCGCCGATGTCTCCGCGGAACTCGCATCGGCGACGATCGAATCGATCGTCGTGCTCGGAGCGTTTCACGCTTCGCCCGCGGTCAAGGCTGCGCTGGCCGGACGTATCGGCTAAGGCCAGCCGCCTGGCCGCCTAAACGTACAACTGGGAACAACAATGAATATGAACGAAGGCTTTATGAAGTCGATGCACAAGGTGATGGCACTCTTGCGCGACGGCAACCCCACCGAAGCAACCGACGCGATCCAGCGTGCGTTGCGCGGCGAGGAAATCGACGATGTCGTGAACGGTGCGGCTGCGGAGGTGCGCACGGCATCCACGCCCGCACCGGCTGCAAAGGCATTCAAGCGCGCGCCGGCTCCGGCCCAAACCGACGTCGAAGATCGCGGACACTTCACCACGCATTCCTACGCGAACGCCGCGGGCATGCGCGACTATCGGCTGTATGTGCCGGCGGGGTATCGGAACGAACCGCTGCCGCTCGTCGTGATGCTGCATGGCTGCACGCAGGACGCGAACGATTTCGCTGCGGGCACGCAGATGAACGCGCTCGCCGAGCGGCACAACTGCATCGTGGTGTATCCGATTCAGCCGCAGCACGCGAATCCGTCGAAATGCTGGAACTGGTTCAAGCCGGACGACCAGGAACCGGGCAAGGGCGAGCCGTCCTTGATCGCGGGCATCACGCGCGACGTGATGGCGAGCCATCGCGTGGACCCGGATCGCGTGTACGTTGCGGGGTTGTCGGCGGGCGGGGCGATGGCGGCGATCATGATCCGCGCCTACCCGGAGCTGTACGCGGCAGCCGGCGTGCATTCCGGCCTCGCGGATCGCAGCGCGCACGACTTGCCGTCGGCGCTCGCGGCGATGCGCGGCGGCAAGGGACGCGGCGCGAAAGCGCGTCGAGGTGCGATGCCGGATACGCCGAAGCGTCCGCTAATCGTTTTTCACGGCGATGCGGATCACACGGTGAATCTCTCGAACGCGATGAACGTCGTACGCGGTTTCAACGCCGAAACGACGCCGGGCCACGCGCCTGAGTCGCAAGCCGGACGCCGCTCGTGCACGGTCAAGCGGCTGAAGTCGGAACGTGGCGTCGATGCCGAACTGTGGACGATCCACGGCGCCTCGCACGCATGGGCGGGCGGTAGCGCACGCGGCACTTACACCGATCCCGCCGGCCCCGACGCCAGCGCCGAAATGATGCGCTTCTTTCTTGCTCATCCGCGCACGCACTGACCGCGTCGCTCTTCCAGTCTCTGTCCACCAAACGCGTGTCGCTTAACTGCGACACGCGTTTTCTCTTATTGCGGCGCGCGCTCCACGCACCCGCGCGTTCGCCAAGGATCACGAAGCGACGCATCGCTCGCGAACCGAGCTTTGCCGGATGGAGTTCGCTTTTTTGGTCACCTACGCTGGGTTCAACAACGGGGGGAACGCAAATGACAAACATGACAACGACCGGCTTCGATCAACGCAGCGCATGCACGTGGGGCGCTGCCGTACTCGCCCGCCGCAAGGCCCGACGATGAACCCTCTCACTCCCGACGACGATCGGCCCATCGGCCACGTCGGTGCGTTCGCGCGCAAGCGTGCGTTAGTCGATTTGCCGCTCGATGCGGGTCGGCTCGGGCGTTGCGTCGCGGTATCGGCGTGTTTTGTCGTCGCGTGGTCGCTGATCGAAGTGCCGTGGGAAATCGATCTCGCCGGCAGCGCCACCGGCGCCGCGATGACGAGCGGCGAGGAAATTGCCGCCGTGCTCGCATCGAAGACGCTGCTCTTCGTCACCGTCGGACTCGCGCTGACGGGACGGCGCGCCGCGAAATACGTGCTGCTCTTCATCTGCCTGATGAGCGTGCTCGCGATGGCGCCGGAGATTCCCGTCGAATACGGACATTCGCCGTGGCTCGCGATGCTCTCGGGCGTCGAATGCATCGGCAAGCTCGCGACGTTCGCGTTCCTCGCGCTTGATCTGCGGCTGAAACGCGACTGACATTCGCAAGGGTTGCGCAGCGTCGAAAGCCAAAGCGCGTTATCTTCACGTACCGGACGCGCCGATTCCGTTCAAGAACGATGCGCGACGGCCAAAACACGCCGAACCCACGGAGCGCATGACATGCGCGCAGCGCGAGTCATGCGTCGGTATCGGCGAATCGAAAACAACGCGGTCTTCCTTGGAGAGTTCGTCATGTCCCACATTCGCGTCGTTACAGCAGCTTTCGCATTGTCGATTGGCGTCGGTCTGGCATGGGCGCCCGTCGCGATGGCGCAAACCGCGGCGCCCGATGTCGCCGCGTCCACGTCGAAGGAAGCGCGCAAGGCCCAGCGCAAGGCCGCGCGGGCGAAGAAGAACGCTGAGCTGAAGGAACTCGAAAAGCAGGGCTATCAGCCGGGCGGCGATCAGCAAAATTATCCGCAGAACATCCAGGACGCGCAACGCAAGGTCGATGCGCAGAAGGCGGCGAAGGGCGCGGCGGCATCGGCGCCTTGAGTCTTCATCGTGGCTGATGTGCGAGACCCGCTGCGTGCGGGTCTTTTTATTGCGCCATCGCTCTTACTTTTTCAGCGAGCGCGCGGCCGAGCTTCTGTTGCGTCGCGCCGCTGAGATGCACGCCGTCGACGCCATCGGTCTGGATGACGGTGCCCGCATCGAAGAATTCGACATGCTGCTCCTTCGCGATCGCGGCGTACGCGCTCGCGAGTTCCCTCGATTTGTCGTCGGCGGTGGACCACGGATTTTCCGCGAGCGGCGGTGGAGCGACGACCAGCACCTTCGGGCTTTCACCGAGCGTGCTGATACCGCCGTGCATGTCCCGCACCATCCGCACGAGCTTGCCCATGCCTTCCGCGATGCGAGCGGGCGTGCGGTCGTATTGGGGATTGACGTCGTTGCTGCCGAGCATGATCACGACGACATCGAACGGCTGGCCGCGCGCGAGAATGCCGGGGAGCGCTTCGCTGCCATCGAGCGACGGCTGCTGCGCAGGGGCGTTGGGGATATCGATCGTGCGGCCGTTCAAGCCTTCCTCGGTCACGACGTAGCCTTTGCCGAGCGCCGTCTGCATCGCGATGGGCCAGCGCTCGACGGCGGGCAGGCGCTTGAGCTTGCCTTGCTTCGTTGGCTGCGCGCCCCACGTAAGCGAGTCGCCGAACGCGAGCACGCGCTTCAGTTCGTCGGCGTGCGCGGTGGCCGTGACGCCAACGGTCGCGACGAGCAGGATCATTGCAAGCGCGTGGCGCAGTAGCCTCGACATGTTGTTCTCCGTTTTCGCGCGCCATGAGGCGGTGTGTCGATGTAAGGGCGGTGAAGGCAACGGCCGCTGCGAAGTCCGCCGACAGTATGACCGACGGCCGGTTTCGCCGCCAGTCGATGGGCGTTCTGGCGGGTATTGGGAAACTGATGGAACATCGCGGTTTGCACATCGGAGAAGAACATGGCGCATCTCGATCTCGACAACCCGTTCCTCGAATCGCTCGGCGCGACGCTCACCGGCTGGCGCGCGGGCTACGCCGAGTTCACGATGCCGGTGCTCGCCGCGCATCTGAACCGGCAGCGCACGCTGCAAGGCGGCGCGATCGCCACGCTGCTCGATGCGGCGTGCGGATATGCGGGGCTGCATACCGAAGGCGACACGCCGTTGCATGCGTTCACGCTGTCGCTGACGGTGAATTACCTCGATCGCGGATTGGGGGAGAAGGTCGTCGCGAAGGGGTTCCTCGAACGGCAGGGACGGTCGATCTACTTTTGCCGTGGGGAGGCGTGGATCGATGACAGGCTGCTCATCGCGAGCGCGCAAGGGACGTTCAAGTATGCGCGGGGGTAGGCATCACGGAAACGAACCCGCGCCGGAAAGCGTTGAAGAGCAGTTGCTTGCGGCCTGGGGTGTCGTCGGCGAGGAAGAGCGCGCCTGGCTCGAGCATATGCCTGAAGATGAGCGGCGCGTTGGTGGCGGGCGCGAGCGCTTCGAGTAGCTGTACGCGCGTGGCATCGACGGCGACGGCGGCGGTGTCGCGGCCGAGCAGCGCGGATGCGGCGAGCGTGGCGTCGTAGTCGTAATGCTCCATGACTTCGATCCCCTCTTCATACATGCGATCCTGATTGCCGGCCTCGAAGTACCAGCGCATCAAAACGAAGAGGTCGGTCGCATCCTTTCTCGACTCATGATGACGGTCGCGCCAGGCAAGAATCTTCAGCATCGCGAGCGACGGGAGCGATGCCACCGGCACCGTAAAGTCCTTTTCGATTTCGACATGCAACGCCGCATGCAACGCCTCGGGAAAACCGGACACGTTCAGGCGGATGGCATCGTCGGGCGGCCAGGCGATTTCGTTGGCAGCGTTCTGGATGCCGCCAAATGGCACCATGTCGAGATACATCTGCTCCGTGCCGCTTTCCCTGTAGTAAAGTCGGTGCGGCTGGTCGCGACGTTCACTGAAAACGCCCGTCGCGATCAACCGTTCCCGCAACGCCGCGTGATTTGCCCACGCCTCGATGCTCACACCGATATCGATATCGACCGTCGCGCGCTCGGGATCGATTCCGTGCACATGCGTCAGCACGATGTCCCGCGCGGTCGCGCCGCCGATGAACCAGTCGAGCGAGCCATCGCGCGCGGCGTCGTTCACGTGGCGGAGCGGGGACACCGCGAGCGGGTCGAGCGGACGGTCGTTACGGATTTTGAGCGGCAAGATACTGGTCCCGTATGAGGCGCGCGGTTTCGATGTTGCGCGAGTCGCCGCTCGCCATCAGTTCGGCGTACACGAGCAGCGGATGAACGACGTCGGGCGGGATGCCCTCCGGTGCCGGAATATCGGCGAACGCTGCGACGAACTCGATCGGTCCCGCATCGTCCTTCCTCAGCCTGCCTTGCGCAATGAGGCTTTTAGGCACGGCGCCGTGGCAATGGATCGTCGCGGTCGCGGGCTTCAGGTAGCCGGTCAGCTTCGCCGCCGCGATCTCGCCACCCCATTGGCAGCCGGAATGACGAATGTCGATCGTCTTCCACCACTCCGGATTCGCCGCGCTGAAACGCCCGAGCGAATGACGCAGCCGGGCGGGATAGAGCATCGTCCACTCGTCGATCAGGCGATCGGGTGAGACGAGCGTGAGATGAAGGTCGTCGAGCCGCACGGCCATGCCGCGCGCGATCAGGTCGCTCACCACCTGCTGGACCGTGCCGAGACTGACCTTCGACGCCTCGGCGATGGATCGGTACGTGGCCTGCAGCAGACGCGTGTCGGCGAGCAGGGCGAATACGACCTGCAGGCCCTTCGCGGTCCACGCCTTCGCCTTGTGGCGGCCTTTCGCCTGTGCCCGGGTACGCGGATGGCCGCTGATGAACACAATCCCGCCGCCTCCTTTGACATAGGCGTTGCCGGACAGATCCATCGCGGCGATGCCAAGTTCGCGGCAACGGCCTAGCATTTCGGCTGAGAGATAAGTCGACACGAGCAGCACTTCCTTGTCTTGCGCGACCGGGTCGAGGCGGCTGTGCCGGTCTATGGTCGGTACAACCGCCACAGGCAATCGCAGCGATGCCCCGCCCGGAAAATCGATTTGCATGCTGACGTCTTGCGGTCCACCCGGGCCGGGATGAACGATGGCGCTCACGCCCGCGCCCGCGCTTTCGGTAAAGGCCTGCGCCGCCTGCTGGATGATCGGATCGATGGTCGCCGCTGGCATGGCCGATATTGGCTTCGCGCTTAGCTTGTTCAGTATCTTCGTAGTGTATACGTTACGTGAACACGGCGCAAATCGTATACACCGCCGCTCACCGCATTCGAGTCACAATAGCCGCATGGCCGCCAAAAACCTCCTTCGCCGCCTCGATCTCACCACACTGCAACTTTTCCTCGCGATCTTCGAGGAAGGCACCCTCACACGCGCAGCCGAGCGCGAGGCGATCGCGGTCTCCGCAGCGAGCAAGCGGCTGCTCGAACTCGAACAGGCCGTCGGCGCGGTCCTCTTCGAGCGCAAGGCGCGCGGCATGGACCTCACGCCCGCCGGCGAAACGCTCCTGCACCACGCACGCCGCGTGTTGCGCGATATCGAGAACATCGGCATCGAACTGGCCGAGCACGCGACCGGCGTGCGCGGCTACGTGCGGATGATGGCGAACCTCTCGGCGATCGTCGAGTTCCTGCCGGAAGACCTGCGCGCGTTCCTCTCGGTCCACGACCAGATCAAGATCGATCTGGAGGAGCGGCCGAGCGGCGGCATCATCGAGGCGGTGGCGGACAGTCTCGCGGACCTCGGCATCTGTTCCGGCGATGCCGACACGCGCGGCCTTCAGGCGACCCACTATCGCCACGACCGCCTCGTGATCGTGATGCGCAGCGACCACGCGCTCGCGAACCGCGAACGCATTCGCTTCGCGGAAACGCTCGACAGCGACCACGTCGGCCTGCATTCCGCGAGCTCGATCAACATGCGCACGCATCTCGCCGCGCGGCAGGCTGGCCGTGCGCTCCGGCTGCGCATCCACGTGCCCGGCTTCGATGCCGTCTGCCGCATGGTGCAGGCCGGCATGGGCGTCGGCGTCCTGCCGTTCGACGTATTTCGGGCGCTCGGCCGCCCGCTCGGCCTCACCGCCGTGACGCTCGACGAAGACTGGGCCGAGCGCAGCCTCATCATCGTCGTGCGCGACGAAAGTGCGCTCTCGCCCGTGAGCCGCCTGCTGTTCGATCACCTGCGCACGGTCGAAGCGAACGGCGTCTGACACGAGCGTTCGCCATCCGCGAACGGTCCTTGCCGAAATGCGGTTGGACACTGCCGCGCACCGCTCTTAATCTGCTCCCATACCAGACCAACACGGAGACAGGCACCATGAGCGGACCCCTTCAGGGCATCAAGGTCATCGAGATCGGAACGCTGATCGCCGCACCGTTCGCCGCGCGCATGCTCGCGGAATTCGGCGCGGAAGTCATCAAGATCGAAGCGCCCAAAACAGGCGATCCCCTTCGCAAATGGCGAAAGCTGCATGAAGGGACGTCGCTCTGGTGGTATCTCCAGTCGCGCAACAAGAAGTCGGTGTGCGTGAACCTGAAGTCGCCCGATGGCATCGATGTCGTGAAGAAACTCGCAGCGGATGCCGACATCGTCATCGAAAACCTGCGGCCTGGCGCGCTGGAAAAGCTCGGGATCGGCTGGGACGTGCTGCACGCGATCAACCCGAAGCTCACGATGGTCCGCATCTCCGGCTACGGCCAGTCGGGTCCGTATCGCGACCGGCCGGGCTTCGGCGCGATCGGAGAGGCGATGGGCGGCATCCGCTACACGACGGGCGACGAAGAAGGCCTGCCGGCGCGCGTCGGCGTGAGTCTCGGCGATTCGCTCGCGTCGCTGCACGGCGTGATCGGCGCGCTGATGTCGGTGCTGCGCGTGAAGACCGGGCAGGGCGAGGGACAAGTGGTCGATGTGTCGCTCGTCGAGAGCGTCTTCAACCTGATGGAAAGCCTCGTGCCCGAATACGATCTGCTCGGCCATGTGCGAGAAAGGAGCGGCGGCGCGCTGCCGGGCATCGCGCCTTCGAACACGTATCGCACGGAGGACGGCGGCTTCGTCGTGATCGCGGGCAACAGCGATCCGATCTACAAGCGCCTGATGCACGTGATCGGCCGCGCCGATCTCGCCGACGATCCCGCGCTCGCCCACAACGACGGCCGCGCACTGCAAAGCGCGATGCTCGACGAAGCGATCACCGCGTGGACCTCGCACCATTCGATCGACGACGTGCTCGCCATTCTCGAACGCGAGGAAGTGCCATCCGGGCGCATTTATTCGGTGGCGGACATCGTCGCCGATCCGCACTACCAGGCGCGCGAGATGCTGCTGAACGCGAGCCTGCCGGGCGGCGCGTCGGTGAAGATGCCGGGCATCGTGCCGAAGCTCTCCGATACTCCGGGCGAAGTCCACTGGCAAGGCCCGACGCTCGGCGAACACACGAGCGACGTGCTGGCTTCGCTCGGCTTCGATGCAACCGACGTCGAGCGCCTGCGCGCCGAAGGAGCGGTGCAATGAACCGCGACTATTCGCATCGACTGATCGTTCAGGAAGTGGCGCCGCGCGATGGCTTGCAGATCGAACCGACGTGGGTCCAGACCAACGACAAGATCGCGCTGATCGACAACCTCTCCGCGTGCGGCTTCACGCGCATCGAAGCGGGTTCGTTCGTGTCGCCCAAGGCGATCCCCGCGTTGCGCGACGGCGACGAAGTCTTCAACCGCATCGGCCGCCGTCCGGGCGTGATCTACGTCGCGCTGATCCCGAACGCGAAGGGCGCCGAGCGCGCGCTCGCCGCTCACGCCGACGAACTCAACCTCGTGATGTCCGCGAGCCAGACGCACAACCGCGCGAACATGCGCATGAGCTGCGAGGCATCGCTCGCGGGCTTCGGCGACATCGTGCGGCTTGTGAAAGGCACTACGGTCCGCCTCAATGCGACCGTCGCGACGGCGTTCGGCTGCCCGTTCGAAGGACGCATCGACGAGGCGCGCGTGCTCGATATCGTCGATACGTATCGCGAGATGGGCATGCAGGGCATCACGCTCGCCGACACGACCGGCATGGCGAATCCGCGTCAGGTGGAGCGGCTCGTTTCACGCGTGCTCGAACGTGTGAGTGCCGATGCGCTCACGCTGCACTTTCACAACACGCGCGGACTGGGTCTCGCGAACGTGCTCGCCGCCTACGATGCCGGCGCGCGACGCTTCGACGCGGCGCTCGGCGGCCTCGGCGGATGTCCGTTCGCGCCGGGTGCATCGGGCAACATCTGCACCGAAGACCTCGTGAACCTGTGCGACGAGATGAGCATTCCGAACGGCATCGATCTGCCGAAGCTGATCGACCTGTCGCGCGCGTTGCCCGCGCTCGTCGGCCACGACGTGCCCGGCCAGCTCGCCAAGGCGGGACGCAATTGCGACCTGCATGCGGCACCGGACTACGTCCGCACCATCTGACATTTTTCAAACCTCATCAACACACATTCGACCGGACGGCTCAGGGCCAGTCCGGCGTGGAGACGATCATGAGCGATCTGGGCGCAGTATCGGCGGCGAGTCATCCGCTAACCAAGGAGAACACGGCCGACATCATCCGCAAGGTGGCGTGGCGGCTGATGCCGCTCATCATGCTTTGCTATCTGTTCGCATTCTTCGACCGCATCAACATCAGCTTCGCGAAGTTCCAGCTGCAAAGCGATCTCGGTTTCAGCGATACCGCCTATGGTCTCGGCGCGAGTCTCTTCGTGATCGGCTATGTGATCTTCGAGGTTCCGAGCAACCTGATGCTCTACAAGGTCGGCGCGCGCAAGTGGATCGCGCGCATCATGATTTCGTGGGGACTTGCCACGACGATGATGGTCTTCGTCAATAACGAATGGCAGTTCTACGGGCTGCGTTTCATCATCGGCGCGATGGAGGCGGGGTTTGCGCCGGGCGTGCTGTATTACCTCACGCTGTGGTTCCCGGCGAGTTATCGCGGACGTATCACGTCGCTCCTGTTTCTCGCGTCGGCGTTCTCGGGGCTGGTTGGCGCGCCGCTGTCGGGTCTCGTGCTCGGGCATATGAACGGTGTGCTCGGCATGCCGGGATGGCACTGGCTCTTTCTGCTCGGCGGCTTGCCCTGCGTGGCGCTCGGGATTCTCGTGCTGAAGGTGCTCAAGGATCGCATCGACGATGCGGGCTGGCTCAGTGCATCGGAGAAGACGTATCTGAAGAGCCAGATCGCATCGCAAAGCAAGCCGGCGCCCGGCGGACATTCGCTCTTCGGCGCGATCAAGACGCCCGGCTTTCTTACGCTCGGATTGATCTACTTCCTGATTCAGGTCGCGTCGTATGGGCTCAACTTCTGGGCACCGCATTTGATCCGCACCGCAGGCACGAACAATCCGACGATCATCGGTCTTCTCACCGCCGTGCCGTACGTGTGCGGGGCGATCTGCATGGTCGTGGTCGGTCGCATGTCGGATAACTCCGGCGAGCGTCGCAAGTTCGTGTGCGGTTTGCTGCTGATGGCGGCGGTCGGCTTCTTCGCGGCAGGCCTCTTCGACAAGCAGACGACGTTGCTCATCGTTGCGCTGGGCGTGATGGGCGCGGGTGTCGTTGCCGCGATCCCGGCGTTCTGGGCGTTGCCGCCGAAGCTCCTGACGGGCGCGGGCGCTGCGGGCGGTATCGCGTTGATCAACACGCTCGGGCAGCTCGGCGGCATCGTGAGCCCGGTGATGGTGGGACGTATTCGCGACCTCACGGGCAGCACGACACCCGCGCTCTATGCGATCGGTTGCATGAGCGTGGTGTGTGCGCTGATCCTGATGTTCGGCTTGCCGCAGTCGCTCAGGCAGAAGGAACGCGCGGAGTGATCGAGAACGCCCCGCGCGAGATGCGGGGCGTTACGCTTTCCACGTCCAGTCCCGAATCTCGTCGCGATCGATGCCTTCCGCATGCGCATATCCAACGCTCTCGATCACCTGATCGTGCAGCCAGTTCTTCGCATGCGCGCCGGTGTCGCGCAGACGCGGCACGCGATCGATCACGTCGATGGCGAGCGTATAGCGGTCCACGCCATTGATGATCGCGAGTTCGAACGGGGTGTTGATGTTGCCCCGCTCGCGATAGCCGTGAACGTGGATGTTCTCGTGATTCGTGCGGTTGTACGTGAGCTTGTGTACGAGCGTCGGATACGAGTGGAAGTTGAAAATGACCGGCTTGTCGCGCGTGAAGAGCGAATCGAAATCGCGCTCTGACAGACCGTGCGGATGGTCAGTATCCGGCATCAGCCGGAAGATATCGACCACGTTCACGAAGCGGATCTTCAGATCAGGGAACTGCGCCTTGAGTATCTCGACGGCTGCAAGCGATTCCATCGTTGCGATGTCGCCGGCGCAGGCCATCACGACATCCGGCTCGTGGCCTTCATCGGTCGATGCCCAGTCCCAGATGCCGATGCCCTTCGTGCAATGCACGATCGCGTCCTGCATGTTCAGGTATTGCAGATGCGGCTGCTTGTCCGCGACGATCACGTTCACGTAGTCCTGCGAGCGCAGGCAGTGATCGGCCACGCTCAACAAGCAGTTCGCATCGGGCGGCAAGTAAATACGCACCACCTCGGGACTCTTGTTCGTCACGACATCGAGAAAGCCCGGGTCCTGATGCGTGAAGCCGTTGTGATCCTGCCGCCACACGAGCGACGTGATCAGCAGGTTGATCGACGGAACCGGCGCGCGCCAGTCGAGTTCCTGTTTCGCTTTTTCGAGCCACTTCGCGTGCTGGTTGAACATCGAATCGATCACGTGCACGAACGCTTCGTAGGTCGCGAGGAGGCCATGTCGGCCGGTTAAAACGTAGCCTTCGAACCAGCCTTCCAGCGTGTGTTCGGAAAGCATTTCCATCACGCGGCCGTCGGGCGCGAGCGCGCCGCCGTCGCTGTCTTCGGGCTTCGTCTCCGCGATCCAGCGCTTGCCCGACGCCTCGTACACGCCATCGAGCTTGTTGCTCGCGGTCTCGTCGGGGCCGAAGAGCTTGAAGTTCGTCATGTTGTTGCGGATCACGTCGCGCAGGAACTTTGCGAGCACCGCAGTCGGCGATTGATACGTCGCGGCCGGGTTCTTCACCTCGAACGCGTAGTCGCGGATGTCCGGCAGGTGCAGCGCGCGACGCAGACGCCCGCCGTTCGCATGCGGATTCGCGCTGATGCGGCGCTCGCCTTTGGGCGCGATCTCGCGAAGTTCGCCGATCAACCGGCCGTCGGCATCGAAAAGTTCTTCGGGCTTGTAGCCGCGCATCCAGCTTTCGAGTACCTGCAGGCTCTTGCGATTGGTCGCCGGGTCGAGCACGGGCACCTGATGCGAGCGCCAGAAGTCCTCGACCTTGTGGCCGTCGACTTCCTTCGGCCCCGTCCAGCCTTTCGGCGAGCGCAGCACGATCATCGGCCAGCGCGGACGCGTGGTGTCGTTGCTCGCGCGCGCATGCTGCTGGATTGCACGGATCTCGCCGATGCAGCGTTCGAGCGTCGCGGCCATCTTCTGATGCATTTCCTGCGGATCGTGCCCTTCGACGAAATACGGCTTGTACCCGTAGCCGATGAAAAGCGCTTCGAGTTCCTCATGCGGGATGCGCGCGAGGATCGTCGGATTGGCGATCTTGTAGCCGTTCAGATGGAGGATCGGCAGCACGGCTCCATCCTGCACCGGGTTCAGGAACTTGTTTGAATGCCAGGACGTGGCGAGCGGTCCGGTTTCCGCTTCGCCGTCGCCGACCATCGTCGCGACGATCAGGTCCGGGTTGTCGAACGCGGCGCCGAACGCATGCGAGAGGCTGTAACCCAGTTCGCCGCCTTCGTGGATCGAGCCGGGCGTTTCGGGCGTGCAGTGCGAGCCGATCCCGCCCGGCGACGAAAAGAGCCGGAAAAGCCGGAGCATGCCGGTTTCGTCGTTGCTGCGATCGGGGTAGACCTCGGAGTAATAGCCTTCGAGATACGAGTTCGAAAGCGTCGCGGGCGCGCCGTGACCGGGGCCGGAGACGAACATGACGTTGAGATCGTCGCGGATGATCAGGCGGTTCAGGTGGACCCACGTGAACGATTGGCCGGGGTCCGATCCCCAGTGGCCGAGCAGGCGCCGCTTGATGTGCTCGGGCTTGAGCGGCTCGCGCAGGAGCGGATTCGCGCGCAGGTAGATCATGCCGACCGAAAGGTAGTTGCACGCGCGCCAGTAGGCGTCGAGCTTGCGTAAATCGTCGGCGGAAAGCGGGGCTTGCGATGCGTCGTCGTTCAATTGCCTCTCCGGTGGGTTGAGGATCGCCACGGACGTCGCGGCGATCGCCGGCTTCAATGTGCGGTTGATTATGTGCCCAACGGCCTCACCTCTGCAGATATGACCGGCGGGGCTTGCCGCATCAGCATCGCTCAAACGACGCGTCGGTTTCATGACAACGCGCAAGACCGCTGCGTGCGCCGCACGCGAATTCCGTCCGCCTCTTAAAATATGTCATGACCGACAATCCGCCATTCGCCGAGGCGCTCGCGGGCTTTCATCCCGCCCTCGTCAACTGGTTCGGCCGCACGTTCCCCGGCGTGACTGGTGCGCAGGCGCGCGCGTGGCCGCTGATCCGCGCGCGCCGCTCGACGCTCGTCGCGGCGCCGACCGGCTCCGGCAAGACGCTGACCGCGTTCCTCGCGGCGATCGACGAACTCGTGCGCGAAGGCATCGAGCGCGGCGGCGCACTGCCCGACGAAACGCACATCCTCTACATTTCGCCGTTGAAGGCGCTTTCGAACGATATCCGCGTGAACCTGCAGGAACCGCTCGCGGGCATTTCGGGCGAACTCGCGCAACTCGGCCTGCCTCCGCTCGAAATCCGCGCCGCCGTGCGCACCGGCGACACCACGCAGCAGGAGCGCGCCGCCGTGCGCAAGCGCGCGCCGCATATTCTCGTGACGACGCCGGAATCGCTCTACGTGCTGCTGGGTTCGGATTCGGGCCGCGCGATGTTGTCCACGACGCGCACCGTGATCGTCGACGAGATTCACGCCGTGGCCGGCACCAAGCGCGGCGCGCATCTTTCGCTGAGTCTCGAACGGCTCGACGCGCTCTGCGCCGCGCCGCCGGTGCGCATCGGCTTGTCGGCGACGCAGAAACCGATCGAACTCGTCGCGCAGTTTCTCGCGGGCGTGGGCAATTCGTGCGAAATCGTCGATGTCGGGCACGTCCGCGCGCGCGATCTCGCGCTCGACCTCCCGCCGATGCCGCTCGAAGCGATCATGTCGAACGACATGTGGGAGCGCGTCTACGACCGCCTCGCCGATCTCGTCGCGCAGCATCGCACGACGCTCGTCTTCGTCAACACGCGGCGCATGGCCGAGCGCGCCGCGCGCCATCTGACCGATCGCCTGGGCAAGAGCGCAGTGGCGGCGCACCACGGCAGTCTCGCGCGCGAGCATCGGCTGGACGCGGAGCAGCGGCTCAAGCGCGGCGAACTGCGCGTGCTGATCGCGACGGCTTCGCTGGAGCTCGGCATCGATATCGGCGATGTGGAACTCGTCTGCCAGATCGGCTCGCCGGGATCGATCGGCGGATTTTTGCAGCGCGTCGGGCGCTCGGGGCATCACGTCGGCGGCATGCCGAAAGGGCGGCTTTTTCCCACGTCACGCGACGATCTGATCGAATGCGCGGCGCTTCTCGACTGCGTGCGGCGCGGCGAACTCGACGCGTTGCACGTCCCGCGCGCGCCGCTTGACGTGCTCGCGCAGCAGATCACGGCGGAAGTCTCGTGCCGCGAATGGAGCGAGGACGCGCTCTACGAACGCTTTCGCCGCGCGTTTCCGTACGCGACGCTCGCGCGTGAGAAGTTCGATGCTGTCGTCCGCACGCTCGCCGAGGGCTTTACCAGCCGCCACGGTCCGCGCGGCGCGTACGTGCATCGCGACGCGGTCAGCCGGACTTTGCGCGGACGGCGCGGCGGCAAGCTCACGGCGGTGACATCCGGCGGCGCGATTCCCGACAACGCCGACTTTGCCGTGCTGCTTGAGCCGCAGGGTTTGCAGATCGGCACGGTCAACGAGGACTTCGCGGTCGAAAGCCTCGCGGGCGACATCTTTCAGTTGGGCAATACGTCGTACCGGATTCAGCGGATCGAAGGTGGGCGCGTGCGCGTGGAGAACGCGAACGGCCAGCCGCCGAACATCCCGTTCTGGCTTGGCGAGGCGCCGGGTCGCAGCGACGAGCTTTCCTACGCGATCGCCCGGATGCGCGGGCAGATCGACGCCTCGCTCGGCGCGCGGCACGACACGCACGCGGCAACCCGCGCGCTTGCGCTCGAAACCGGCATCGACGACGAAGCCGCGCGGCAGATCGTCGACTATCTGGCGCGCGCTCGCGCGGCGCTGACCGTGCTCCCGACGCAGGACACGCTCGTGATGGAGCGCTTCTTCGATGAATCCGGCGGCACGCAACTCGTCATTCACGCGCCGTTCGGTAGTCGCGTGAATCGCGCGTGGGGCCTCGCGCTGCGCAAGCGTTTTTGCCGCACGTTCAACTTCGAACTGCAGGCGGCGGCGACCGAGGACGCCATCGTTTTGTCCTTGACGAGCGCGCACAGCTTCGAACTCGATGAAGTGTGGCGCTACCTGCGCTCGAACACCGCCGAGCACGTGCTGATCCAGGCGCTGCTCGACGCGCCGCT
Source organism: Caballeronia humi (assembly GCF_001544475.1). Lineage (GTDB taxonomy): Bacteria > Pseudomonadota > Gammaproteobacteria > Burkholderiales > Burkholderiaceae > Caballeronia > Caballeronia humi. Next base: position 375,490 of record NZ_FCNW02000002.1, read on the forward strand.
CTTCGGCGTGCGCTGGCGCTGGAACGCGACCAACGCGCTCGCGCTGCCGCGCTACGCGGGCGGGCGCAAGGTCGCGCCGCAGTTGCAGCGCATGAAAAGCGAAGACCTGCTCGCGACGATCTTTCCGGATCAGGTCGCGTGTCTGGAGAACGTCGTGGGCGAGCGCGACGTGCCGCAGCATCCGCTGGTCGAGCAAACCATCGACGATTGTCTGCATGACGCGATGGACAGCGAGCAATGGCTCGCGGTGCTGCGGCGCATCGAGCGCGGCGAACTGCGGCTCGTGACGCGCGACCTGCCGGCGCCGTCGCCGCTCGCGGCGGAGATTCTGTCGGCGCGTCCGTACGCGTTTCTCGACGATGCGCCGCTCGAAGAACGCCGCACGCAGGCGGTGCTCGCGCGCCGCTTCCGCGATCCCGAATCCGCCGACGATCTCGGCGCGCTCGACGCCGGCGCCATCGACGGTGTGCGCGAGGAGGCGTGGCCCGCCGTGCGCGGACCGGACGAGATGCACGAAGCGCTGATGAGCCTCGCGTGCTTGAGCGCCGCCGAGGCAGAGGCGAACGACGGCTGGCCCGCGTGGCTCGATGCGCTCGCCCAGTCCGGCCGCGCGACGCGCTTGCAGATCGCGCAAAACGACGCGTTGTGGGTGCCGGTCGAGCGCCTGATGTGGGTGCGCGCCGTCTATCCGCGGGCGCCGATGCATCCGACGCTCACGCCGCCCGCCGGTTTCACCGATGCATGGACCGAGGACGACGCCTTGGTCGAAATCGTCCGCGCGCGGCTTTCGGGATTCGGCCCGCTGACGGTGCCGGTGATCGCGCGGGCGCTGGCGCTGCCGGCGTCGTCCGTGGCGCTGGCGCTGACGCGGCTCGAAGCGGAAGGCTACGTGATGCGCGGCCGCTTCTCACCCGGCGCCACCGACGACGAATGGTGCGAGCGGCATCTGCTCGCGCGCATCCATCGATACACCGTACGGCGCCTGCGGCGCGAGATCGAGCCGGTCGAGCGGCAGGATTTCATGCGTTTTCTGTTCGAATGGCAGCACCTCGCCGCCGATACGCGCGCGGAAGGTCGCGACGCGCTGATGTCGGTCGTCGAGCAACTCGAAGGTTTCGAGGCGCCCGCGGTCGCGTGGGAGGAGGAAATCCTGCCCGCGCGCGTCGCGGATTATTCAGGCTATTGGCTCGACGAAGCCTCGCGCTCGGGAAAGATCGTCTGGAGCCGGCCGGGCGGACGCTCGCGCGCGGCGGGCGGCCCGGTGCGCGGCACGCCGATCGTCCTCTTGCCGCGCCGCAACCTCGCCGCGTGGAGCGCGCTGATGCGGCCGGACGAGGCGCCGGAGATGTCGTCGCGGGCGCAAGTCGTCCACGACGCGCTTAAAACCCACGGCGCGATGTTCTTCGACGAACTGCTCGCCGACGCGCGCTTATTGCGCACCGAGCTGGAAACGGCGCTCGGCGAACTGGTCGCGCTCGGGCTGGTCAACGCAGACAGTTTCGCGGGCCTGCGCGCGCTGCTCGCGCCGGCGGCGAAGCGCAACGCGTTCAGCCGGCGGCCGCGACGGGGCGGCATGTTCATCGGCGGAATGGACGATGCGGGGCGCTGGGCGCTGCTGCGGCGGGTTCAGCCTCAAGGCGCGGAAGCCGCTTCAGACCCCGTCGAACATGCGGCGATGGTGCTGCTGCGCCGCTATGGCGTCGTGTTCTGGCGGCTGCTCGAACGCGAAGCCGGCTGGCTGCCGCCGTGGCGTGACTTGCTGCGGGTATTTCATCGGCTGGAAGCCCGCGGCGAGATTCGTGGCGGACGCTTCGTCGCGGGGCTCGCGGGCGAGCAGTTCGCGCTGCCGGAAGCCGTGCCGCTGTTACGCGAGATGCGCAAGCGTCCGCTCGACGGGACATTCGTCGCGGTGAGCGCTGTCGATCCGCTGAATCTCGTCGGCACGCTTTTGCCGGGGGAGAAGGTGCCCGCGCTGCCCGGAAATCGCGTGCTGTTCCGCGATGGCGTGCCCGTCGGCGCGGTGGTCGCGGGAAAGACGCGCTATCTGCTGGGCCTCGAAGGGGAGGCGCGCGAAGTGGTGCGGACGAAGCTCGTGAAGCGCAGCGCGCGGTCGATCGGCGGGCTGGCGGGGGTGTCGGTGGTGTAACACCAAAAGGCGGCTCAAGGCGCATCCTTTCAGATGCTCCTGACACCGCCACAGTCCTGCCTGACTAACTAGCGATTACTTCGAAACCAGTTTCTTTCGAAACGGCCCGGGACGCTCGGTCTGAATTGCCGGCACGGAGACACCCGGGTAATTGAACAGCCTGTTTCCGCTCGCGTGCGGGCGGGCGCGAAATCCCGGATGCGCGCCCGTTCTCGAACCGCCGACGATTGCGGTCATTGCTTCCCTGTCGAGGACCAGACTGTCCGCAAGATCCTTGATGACGATGACGGCCATGACGTTTTCCTGAAGGTACGGAGTCGAAACGCGTGACGGCGCGTCACGCGGCTAAGCGGACGGACGTCGACACTTTACGCACCCAGTATAGGCAATCCGTCCGCGATTGTGACCGGCGCGACCCCACGTCCGGTCACAATGCGAGGGCGCGATGGACGCGCGCGGCGTCCATCGCTCAGGCGCTCTTAAAGCCGGATGGCGGCGCTCGCGTCGGCGAACTGCTGCGGGCTGACATCGAATCGCGGCGCGACGAATCCCGGTCCGATGATGCTGTTGTTCAGCGCGCTGACCTGAACATTCTGGAATTGCTGGATGTTCTGGTTGACGTTGACGTTGACATTCGCGAACGGGCCGAAGCCGCCTTGCGTAAGCGACGCCCCGCCGTGAACCGACGACATCGCGTGACGGTCGAGTTCCTTGCTGTGGGCGAGGTCCTGGATCATGATTGACGACATGGTGGTGCTCCTTGCGTTTATGGTGTGGATGGTTTTAGTCAGCTCAGAACACGTTGATCGTGTTGGAGTTGTTGGCCTTTTGAATCGGCTTGACCTTCGAGTCGATGTCGGTGGCG
>NZ_FCNW02000003.1 GCF_001544475.1 Caballeronia humi
CCGTGTGAAAGTAGGTAATCGTCAGGCTCCTCATGCCTCAAACAAAAACCCCACCCCAAAAGTGGGGTTTTTGCGTTTCTACGCCTCAGTATCGTTAGTTTTAGTTTTCACCGAATCTTTCCGGGATAACAAAAACGTCCTTACCAATGGCGAAAACGCAGCAAAATCCTCCGATTCCTAGTCACCCCTCCATACCATTTTTTCCTTACTTCTACCTCTGCAATACTGTATAAATATACAGTAAATCGAGAGGTTGCCAATAGCTCGCGCATTGAGCAGGCCCCTTATTCGTATCGCACCGGGGAGTTCATGGGCGCAGCAATTTCACTGATCGAGATCGGGTTGGAGTCGTCCCTGGAGCGCCAGCTATGGATTGGCGACCCGTCCAGCGAGTCCGATCCCGGCATCATTTCCAGTGGCCATCGAAGGCTTGATTGCGTTTTGCCTGGCTCGGGCTGGATGGCTGGCGTGCTCACCGAACTTCTTGTCGAGGACAGTGGGGTCGGGGAGATGCGGCTGCTTTCGCGTGCGCTCCGCGAGTTGACGACGATCCAAAACCGATCCGCCATCTTCGTGGCTCCCCCGTGGAAGCCCGGTCTGGCGGCGTTTCGTGCGTGGGGCATTGCGACGGAAAAGCTGTTTTGGGTCAAGGCCCCGGACGATCAGGCGCTCTGGGCGGCGGAGCAATCGCTGAAGCAGAAGGGCGTTGGCGCGGTGTTGATCTGGTTACCGAAAGCGCGTCCCAAAGCATTGCGGCGTTTGCAGGTAGCCGCGCAGGAATCGCAGGCACTGGCGTTTTTGTTTCAACCGATCGACGCGGCGTCGCAATCGTCGGCGGCGCCGTTGCGCATGATCTGCCGCCCCGTGTTGCCCGACGAGGCGCAGACCATGAACCGCCGCGAATGGATGCAGCAGGTGATGCTGGAGATCGACATCATCAAGCGGCGCGGGCCGATGCTCGAAAAGCCGCTGCGTCTGCGATTGCCGCTGCAAATGCCGGCACTGCCGGAGCATATCCGTCAGTCGCGCCTCGCCCGATTGGCCAGGAAAGTACGAGAGGTCAACCATGTTGTGGATAGCGGTGACATTGCCGCTTTTGTCGCTCGAAGCAGTCAAGCCGCCCTCGATGGCGACGCCGGAGACGAATTCGACCTTGCCTGGAGTGAAAACCGCCTCCGCCCCGTCGATCAGTGATGAAGGGCAGCCGTGCTTCGCGCTCGCGGATCATGCGCGCATCCTGCTGCCCGATATCGTCGCGTTCCGGCTCGGCGTGCGGCCGGGCAGCACGCGCTCGCATGCCTTCGCGCTCGCGCCGCGGTTGACCCTGCTTGTCGAGGACAGCCGTCTCGAAATGCAGGCGCTGGAGGCCGTTGCGCTCGCGTTGCTCACTTTCACGCCGAAAGTCGTGCTGGCTCACGCGAATACGGTGCTGCTGGAAGTGAGCGGGAGCGTGCGGCTGTTCGATGGCCTGAAGGCGCTGTTTTCGAAAGTGACAGCGACGGTGAAAGACAGCGGCTTCACGTCGCGGATGGGTTGCGCGCCGACTGCCTGGGGCGCGTGGCTGCTCGCCCACGCGCGTACGCGTCGGGTGATCAGGCGCACGCGCATCGTGAAATCGACGACGCTCCCCCACATTCTCGATGTGCTGCCGGTGTCGCTGTTGCCGTCGGCGGCGACGCACGCGAATCTCTTCGAGCAGATCGGCTGCAATACGCTCGCCGATTTGCGTCGTTTGCCCCGCTCGGGCGTGGCGCGCCGTTTTGGCGCGGGCGTCCTGCAACTGCTCGCGCAGGCGTATGGCGAGGCGCCCGATCCGCGCGCGGCGTTTTGCGCGCCGGCATCGTTCGAGGCGCGGCTCGAGTTGCAGGCGCGCGTCGAGAGCGCGGAGGCATTGCTGTTTGCCGCGCGACGGCTCGTGCTGCAGCTTGCCGGCTGGCTGAGCGCGCATCACGCGGCCGTCAGCGAGTTCACGCTTTTGCTCGAGCACGAACTCGCCGCGCGCAACGCGCCGAAGACGTCGACGATGAAAGTCGCGTGGGCCGTGCCGACGCGCGACGCCGATCACGTGCTCTGGCTCCTGCGCGAAAAGCTGAATCAGACGGCGCTCGCCGCGCCCGTCATCGAGATGAAGCTGCTCGCCGACAAGGTCAGCGAGCATGCACCACCACCAGACACACTTTTTCCGATGCCTAACTCCGATAGCGAGTCGATGGCGCAATTGCTCGAGCGGTTGAGCGCGCGTCTTGGCGCGGAGAATGTGTTGCAGCTTGTCGCGCGCGACGATCATCGGCCGGAAGCGGCAATGGGCGTCGAGGTTTATCAGCCGGCGGTGGAGGGAAAGACCAAAGTGAAAGCGAAGGCGACGCGCAAGAAAAAGGCGCCCGTTCAAGCGAGGGGCGCCGCTGCCGCTGAACCGACGCCCGAAGAAGATCAGGAGGATTTGGAGGGAAACGTTGGGCGCGATCTTGGCGAGGAATCCGGGCAAAGTCTTCGGCAAAGCTCGGTCGGACTAAATCTCGAGTCGAATCTTCGGCAAAACGTTGAAGGAAGACTCGAAGTCTCTTGGGAAAGCTACAAACAAAACTCCACGCCAATCGATCAAAGCTTCGACCGAAGCCTCGGGCAAAACTCCGGAGAAAGCCTCTCAGGAAATCTCTCGGAGAACCTCTCGGGAAACCTCTCGGGAAACCTCTCGGGAAACCTCAGACAAACCGAGCAAAATCCCAAGAAAAACTCCGGGAACAACCTTGAGAAAATAGTAGGACCAAACCCCGGGAAAAATCTTGGAAAAAAAATCGGCAAAAACTCCAAGCCAGCTAGCGAACAGTGCTCCGGGCCCACCACTGAACAAAATCCAGGGAAAACTTCCGAACAGGAACTCTGGCAAAAGATCAGGCAAAACGTCGTGCAGAGTCTCGACCTGAATCTTTGGCCAAGCGTCGGGTTAAACCTCGGAGACAATCTCACGTCGAGGCTTTGGCCAAACCCTGCGGAAAATCTCTTGCATTCCGGGCCAGGGCTTGGTCAAAATTCCGGGGAAGGCGGCAAAAGCTTCAGGGAAGCCTCCACGAGGAATCCCCATCCAAACTTAGGGAAAAAGCGAAGCCCCGCACCTAGCTCCGGGCAAAATCTCGGGAAGAGCTGCGAACAAGACCTCAAGCAAAAGCGCAAACAAAGCGGCGAAAAAAGCGGCAAACAAAACAGCGAGCAAAGTCTCAAGCCAAACCTTGGAGACAATCTCGATCCGAAGCTTGGGCAAAAAGCGCACCTCGATCATCGCGAGCCAAGCCTTGAGCACGACTTCGCAAAGCGCTTCGAGCAAAAAATCGAGGCAGATTTTCGCCAAAATTCCGGAGAAAGCCTTGGGCAAAACTTCGACCAAAGCGCCAGCCCAAACCCCGAGCCGACCCCGGACTCCCCCCTAAACCTCCCCGACCGCGCCGTCCCCTCCCAACCGAGACCCTGCTGGATCCTCGAAACCCCGCTAAAGCTCCTTCTACGCAACGAGCGCCCGTTTTACCGCCGTCCGCTGAAAATCATCAGCCGGACCGAGCGGATCGAAGCCGGCTGGTGGGACGGCAACGGCGTGCAGCGCGATTACTACATCGCCTCCGACGATCGCGGCCGCATGTTCTGGCTCTATCGCGAGCGGCTGTCGGGCGACTGGTTCCTGCACGGATTTTTCGGATGACGATGATGGACGGCATAGCCCTCAAAAAATCCGCGCGCTCGGCATCGATGAAGTCGTCGGCGTTGCTGCCCGACTATGCCGAACTGCATTGCTTGAGCAATTTCTCGTTCCTGCGCGGCGCCTCACATCCGCAGGAACTGGCCGAGACCGCGCTGGAACACGGCTACACTGCGCTCGCGATCACCGACGAATGCTCGCTCGCGGGCGCCGTGCGCGCGCACGGCGCGATCAAGGACATCGAGGCGCAAGCCAAAGCCGCTGCCGATGCCGCCTCGAAAGCCGGTCAGCCGATGCCCGAGATGCGCCTCCTGAAGCTCATCATCGGCAGCGAACTGCATCTCACCGATGCCGACGGCGCCCCGTTCTGCACGCTGATCGCGCTCGCGACCAACCGGACAGGCTACGGCAATCTAGCCGAACTGATTTCGCTCGCGCGCTCGCGCGAACGCAAGGGCAGCTACCGGCTTAGCCCCAAGGATTTCACGAATCCGGCGGATTCAGCGGCCGATGTGAGGGATTCGACCGATCTTCGCGGCGACGTCGCGCATCTGAAGCATCTGCCCGACTGCCTGCTGATCCTCGTCCCGCAACGCTCGGCGACGCTCGCGCAAACGCTCGGCTGCGCGCACTGGCTCGCCGGTTTCGCCGCCGGCCGCGCGTGGCTCGCGCTGGAACTGTGGCAGGACGGCAGCGATGACGAGCGGCTCGCGTCGTCGCGGCTCATTTCGCAGGAGAGTGGCCTGCCGCTCGTCGCGGCCGGCGGCGCTCTGATGCACGCGCGCTCGCGCAAGCCGTTGCAGGACACGCTGACCGCGATCCGTCTAAATTGCCCGCTCGCCGAATGCGGCTACGCGCTCGAAGCGAACGCGGAGCGGCATTTGCGCTCGCGTCTGCGGATCGGGGCGCTTTATCCGGCCGATACGCTCGCCGAGACGCTGAAGGTGGCCGCCCGCTGCACCTTCCAGCTCGACGAATTGCAGTATGAGTATCCCGAGGAACTCGTGCCGGCGGGCGAGACGCCGGCCAGCTACCTGCGCAAGCGCGTGATGGCGGGCGCCCTCGAGCGCTGGCCGGACGGCATGGACGCGCAGACCATTGCGCAGATCGACAAGGAACTCGCGCTCGTCGCCGAACTGAAGTACGAGAAGTATTTCCTGACGGTCTACGACATCGTCGCGTTCGCGCGCAGCCAGAAAATTCTCTGTCAGGGACGCGGCTCGGCGGCGAATTCGATCATTTGCTATTGCCTGCACATCACCGAAATCGATCCGGTGCGCATGGACATGCTCGTCGAGCGCTTCATCTCGCGCGCGCGCAACGAGCCGCCCGACATCGACGTCGATTTCGAGCATCAGCGGCGCGAAGAGGTCATTCAATACATTTATCGCAAATACGGACGGCATCGCGCGGCGCTCGCGGCGTCGCTGATCACGTACCACACGCGCAGCGCGCTCAAGGACGTCGGTCGTGCGCTCGGGCTGGATGCGTCGCTGATCGAGCGGATCGGCAAGTCGCAGCAGTGGTGGGACGGGCCGGCCGCTGTCGCGGGCTATCTGGCGGAGGCCGGTTTCAAGGCGGATTCGCATATCACGAAGCATCTGATCCGCCTGACGCGTGAGTTGCGAGGCTTTCCGCGGCACTTGTCGCAGCACGTCGGCGGCTTCGTGATCGCGCGCGAGAAGCTCTCGCGGCTCGTGCCGATCGAGAACGCGGCGATGAAGGACCGCTGCGTGATCCAGTGGGACAAGGACGACATCGATGCGCTCAAGCTGCTGAAAGTCGACGTGCTCGCGCTCGGCATGCTGTCGGCGGTGCGGCGGGCGCTCGAATTCGTCGCGTTGCGGCGCGGGCTGCCGTCGTTTCCCGTCGAGCGGATTCCGTGCGAGGACAAGGCCGTCTACGAAATGTGCTGCCACGCCGACACGATCGGCGTCTTCCAGATCGAATCGCGCGCGCAGCAGGGCATGCTGCCGCGCCTGAAGCCGCAAAAATACTACGACCTCGTGATCGAAGTCGCGATCGTGCGGCCCGGGCCGATCCAGGGCGGCATGGTGCATCCGTATCTGCGGCGCAAGCAGGGGCTCGAAGCGGCGGAGTATCCGAAGGAGGAGTTGCGGCCGGTGCTCGAACGCACGCTCGGCGTGCCGATCTTCCAGGAGCAGGTGATGAAGCTCGCGATGGTCGCGGCGGGCTATTCGGCCGAGGAAGCCGACCTGCTGCGTCGCGCGATGGCCGCCTGGCGACGCGGCGGTCATCTCGAAAAATATCAGGCCGATCTGATGACGAAGATGCTCGCGCGCGGTTACGAGCAGGAGTTCGCGGAGCGCGTCTGCAAGCAGATCGAGGGTTTCGGCGAGTACGGTTTTCCGGAGAGTCATTCAGCGAGTTTCGCGCTGCTCGTGTATGTCAGCGCGTGGATCAAGCGCTACGAGCCGGCGGCGTTTCTAGCCGGGTTGCTGAACAGCCAGCCGCTCGGCTTCTATTCGCCGTCGCAGCTCGTGCAGGACGCGAAGCGCCACGGCGTCCGGGTTTTTGCACCCGATGTTTCGTTGAGCGACTGGGAGTCGGTGCTCGAAAAGCCGGAGGGGCTTGGCGAGCGCGTCGTGTTCGATGTCGACAAGGCGCTGCGCCGCCAGCAGTTCTACGGCACGCCGGTGCCGCGCCAGATTTTCCGCAAGACGATGCGGCGCGCGGCGCGGAGGCTTGCGGCGCGGATCAGGAAGCCGTCGAAGGCGTACGGCGCGGGCGGGCCGGGCGTGCGGATCGGGCTGCAGCTCATCAAGGGTTTCTCGCAGGCGCCGGCCGAGCGGATCATGGCCGCGCGCAGCGAGGCGCCGTTCGCGAGCGTCGACGATCTCGCGCGCCGCGCGGCCTTGTCGCGCCGCGATCTCGAAGCGCTCGCGGCGGGCAACGCGCTCGCGAGCATCGCGGGGCATCGGCGGCAGGCTTGGTGGGAGGTCACGGCGCAGCAGCAGGCGCCGGAACTGCTGCGCGACGCGCCGATGACCGAGGCGCCGCTCGTCTTGCCGCAGGCGCCAGAAGGCCGCGAAATCGTCGACGATTATGCGAGCCTCGGTCTCACGCTGAATCGTCATCCGCTGGAATTGCTGCGGCCGCGGCTCGCGCAGATGCGTTTCAAGACGGCCGCCGAACTCGCGCACTACCGGAACGGGCGTTCCGCGCGGGCGTGCGGGATCGTCACGGTGCGACAGCGGCCGGGGACGGCCAACGGCACGATTTTCGTCTCGATCGAGGACGAAACCGGCGCGATCAACGTGATCGTCTGGCCGGCGCTCGTCGAGAAGCAGCGCAAGATTCTGCTCGGCGCGTCGATGCTGGCGGTGTATGGCGTCTGGCAAAGCGAGGGCGAAGTGCGGCACCTGGTGGCGCAGCGACTCGAAGATCACAGCGCGCTGCTCGGACGGCTCGCCGCGCCGAGCCGGGATTTTCACTGAGACGGAGCTTGCGGGTCCGGATAGTTCGCGAGCACCTGTGCGATGGCGGTGTCGAACCGCGTGCGACGGCCGATTCCAAGCGTTTCGAGCGCACCCGAATTCAGATGGCAGTCGCGCGGGCGCGGGGTCGAATCGGCGGGGGTGGTCTGCGCGACGAGCCGCGCTTCGACTCGCAGCACCCGCGCGATGTGTTCCGCGATGTCAAATTTGGTCATCGGTTCGTCGCCGGACCATTGCGTGATGCCGGTAATCGCTTCGCCGCGCGCGTGGCGCTCGGTCATCTGCCGGATCACGACGGCTACATCGGGCGTGAACGTCGGGTAGCGTGTGGCCCATGCGTCCATCAGCGCGGGCTCGGCGCCCGCCCCGGACGATTTCACGATGGCCGGCGTGAGACTCGTGACCGCCGATTCACTCCAGTCGAGCACCGGGCCGTAAAGCAGCGGCAGCCGCAACACGCAGGCGTTCGCGCCCGAGTCGAGCAGCGCGCGCTCACCTTCGAACTTGCTGCGGCCGTAGGCGTTGAGCGGCGAGGGCGGATCGGCGGGGAAATAGGGCGGCGCCGTGCCGTCGAAGACGTAATCGGTCGAAATCGACAGGACCCACGAGTTCAGTGCGCGCGCGGCCCTGGCGATCGAGCAGAGCGCATCGACGTTCAGCGCGCGGGCAAGTCCCGGATCGTTCTCGCAGATATCCGGGCGACGCTCGGCCGCCGCGACGACGATCGCATCGGGCTTTTCATGCTCGATGAACGCGTGGACGGCGGTGTCATCGCGGATATCGAGCTTAACGCTCTGCGCATCGCCGCGGCTGTGGGCGGTGCGCACGACCTGCCAGCTGGCGACATCCGCCAATTCGCCGGCGACGGCACGCCCGAGCAAACCCGACGCGCCGATCAGGGCGACTCTGAAACCCTGCGTCATGCGCCGCTCGACGGGACGACGGTGTAGCCCGCTTCGTCGATCGCGTCCCGGAGCGCATCGGCCGATTGCGTCGATTCGACGGCAACCCGGCCGCGCGCCAGATCGACGCTGACCTGCGCGTTCGGATCGACTTCCTGGATGGAGCGCGTCACGGCGGCGACGCAATGCTGGCAGCTCATGCCTTGAACTTCGAATTCGGTCATGTCCGGTCCTTTCGATGTCAGTGAACGTTCCCATCGTATACCTTCCTACCGTTGGAAGGTGTAGAGTCAGGTTCAGTTTTCCGGAGTCGGCGATGAATATTGGTGAAGCAGCCCGCGCCTCGGGCGTGACGGCGAAGATGATCAGGTACTACGAGAGCGTCGGTTTACTGGCGCCGGTCGGGCGGACGGCGTCGGGGTATCGCGTATACAACGAGCAGGAGGTCCACGCGCTGCGTTTCGTGCGGCAGGCTCGTCGTCTGGGCTTTCTCGTCGAAGATATTCGCAAGCTGCTAGCGCTCTGGCAGGACCGTTCGCGGGCGAGTGCCGAGGTGAAGTCGATCGCATTGGAGCATGTCGCGGAGCTGGATCGGCGAATCGCGGAACTCACTGAAATGCGCGACACGCTATCTCATCTGGCGCAACACTGTCACGGTGATGCGCGTCCGGATTGTCCGATATTGGAACGGCTCGCGCAGTAAGAGCAAAAGAGCACCAAATTAGTGCTTTCGATGAATGCATCGAGGATTTCGAGCAAAAATCTTAGTTAAAACAGTCGCTTGTATCGCGTCAGTGCATGCACCATTCCGAAACGGAATGCACAGTATTCAAGCATTTCACTAACACATGAAGACTTCCTTCGCTATAATTCGGGTTAACCCTTTTGAGGGAAATCCCTGACCCGAACTGCCGGGGATTCAACCGTAATCCTTGGAGAAACACCATGTTTGCTTTCTTGCTCGAAAAACTCAGCATTTGGTTTGAAACCGCTGAACGCCGCCGCCGCGAAGAATATCTGGCGCAATCGTCGGATATCGTTCAGCTTGAAAAGCGTATCCGTTCGCTCGAGACCAACGGCTACATGCTGTAAGTCCCCGACGCCGAACGCTGGCTGAGTCGTGAAAGCCCCGCATTGCGGGGCTTTGTCGTTTCTGGGCGTCGACTTCAGTGAGGTCGCTTGTCGTTTACTTGGCCTGCGGGTGCGCGGCAAGCCACTGTTTCATGAACGCGATTTCCCTATCCTGTGCAGCGATGATGTCTTTCGCGAGCTTGCGCAGTTTCGCGTCCTTGCCGTACTTCAGTTCGACCTTGGCCATTTCAACCGCGCCCTCGTGGTGCGGGATCATGTGTGCAACGAAATCGCGATCTGGGTCGCCGCTGTACTGGACGCTCGACATGCCGGCCATCATCGACTTGTCCGCGGCGCGGTAGGCGGCGGTCGCGGGCGACTCGCCAGCGGGCGCGGCCATGCCGGGCATCGCATCGTGGGAAGGCGCGGTGGTTTGTGCGAACGCATGCGGGGCGAAAGTGGCGCAGGCGAAGGCCAGCGCCGCCAGCCGTTTTAGTTGTGATTTCATCGCTTCTCCTTGAGAGTCGGGACGGCTAGCGTAAAGCTTGCCACCACGGTAAGGTAAAGTGTTTTCGTCCAAAGAATCGATGGCGCGCGATATGAACTGCAGACTTGCCGGAAAATGGCCCGGGCGGTGCATCGTGATAGGCGCGGCCGTTGCCGCAACGTTCGTCTGCGCGGGTCAGGCGCTCGCGAAGCCGGGCGGCGAACCGCTCGTACTCGATACCCAGACGGGCATTCACAGCGGCGTCCCCGGCACCGTGTTGCAGAGCGGCTCGTTGGGCGGCCCGGGCATGGTCCACGCCCAGCCGATGGCGACGCTGCCCGAATTGCCCCAGCAGGAACAGATGCCTATTATGGTCAGCCCGTACGTTCAGTACGGGGGACAGACGTCGGGTCAGTCAACTCAACCGTATCAGCCTCAGGGCTATGGCTACGGCCAACCCGGATACAACCGCTCGTCTCGCCCGCCGTCCCGCTGACCGCCTCAGTCCCCGCGATGTTCCAGCTTGAAAGCCGCCTTGGCATCCTGTCCGAGCGTCTCGACCAGATACGGCATCGCTTGTTTCAGCGCGCCGGCGAGCGTGTACGGCGGGTTGTAGATGAACATGCCGCTGCCGAAGAGACCGAAGCCATCGGTCGGATGAGTGCTCACCGTCAAATTCACATGCAGCCAGTTCTTCTGCTGAAGACGCTTCAACTGATCCGGAAAACGCTGTGACTCCAGCCGCGTGACCTGCGGATACCAGACCGCATAAGTGCCGGTCGCAAATCGCTTCAGACTCTCTTCGATGCAGTTCAGCGTGCGCGCGTAGTCGCGCTTGTCCTCGTAGGACGGGTCCACCAGCACGAGCGCGCGGCGCGGCGGCGGCGGAAGCAGCGCCTTGATGCCGTCGAATCCGTCGCCTTCGTAGATCATCGCGCGGCGCCCGGCGTCGCGGAAATTGTGGCGCAGCACGTCTATCTCGGTCGTGTGCAGTTCGAAAAGGCGCGTGCGGTCCTGCTCGCGCATCAGCCGCCACGCCAGATACGGCGATCCCGGGTAGAAGCGCAGCGTGCCGTCCGGATTCAGGGCACGGACTTCATCGACGTAGTCCGACAGCATCGGCGGGAGATCTGTACGCTCCCAAAGCCGTGCGATGCCGCTTTCGAACTCGGCCGTTTTCGTCGCGTAGCCCTCGGTCAGCGAATACACGCCGGCGCCGGCGTGGGTGTCAATGTACCAGTACGACTTGTCCTTCTGGCCGAGATGGCGCAGCAACTGGACGACGACCGCGTGTTTCAGCACGTCGGCGTGATTGCCTGCATGGAAGGCGTGGCGATAGCTGAGCATGACGTGTGAGCCGTTGAAGGCAAAAGGGGAGCCAAGCGCGGCATTGTAGCGGAGACACGTCGCCAGTCTCCCGGCGCGCGGCTGCGGCAAGCCATGACGATAGCTGCGGTGCGTCATGGGCTTCATGCACAATAGTCGCATCGAACGTCGCGGGATAGTCGGCCGAATGGCATAGGCACAAGGCAATTCGCCTAGCCCGTTCGACCAGCTTGTTGAACCCCCGCGCCGCATGTTGTCATTCGTCATCTATTCGTCACCTGTCGTTACCCACGAGGAAGGAGGTTCGCATGGCACTGAACACGAAGCTGGACGGGAAGGTTGCAGTCGTCACGGGCGCGGCGAGCGGCATCGGCCGGGCGATCGCGCTCGCGTACGCCGAGGCGGGCGCGGCCGTCGCCATCGCGGACCTGAACCAGGCCGGCGCCGATGCCGTCGCCGAAGAGATTCGCGGCAAGGGCGGTAGGGCGATCGGCGTCGCGATGGACGTGACGAGCGAAGAGGCGGTCAACGAAGGCATCGACCGGGTGGCGACGGAACTCGGATCGGTCGATATCCTCGTGTCGAACGCGGGCATCCAGATCGTCAATCCGATCGAGAACTACGCCTATTCCGACTGGAAGAAGATGCAGGCGATTCACGTCGACGGCGCGTTTCTCACGACCAAGGCGGCGCTCAAGCACATGTACAAGGACGATCGCGGCGGTGTCGTGATCTATATGGGATCGGTGCATTCGCACGAGGCGTCGCCGCTCAAGTCGGCCTACGTGACGGCCAAGCATGGGTTGCTCGGGCTCGCGCGCGTGCTTGCGAAGGAGGGCGCGAAACACAACGTGCGCTCGCATGTGGTGTGTCCGGGTTTCGTGCGCACGCCGCTCGTCGACAAGCAGATTCCGGAGCAGGCGAAGGAACTCGGCATCAGCGAGGAGGAGGTCGTGAAACGCGTGATGCTCGGCGGCACGGTGGACGGCGTGTTCACGACCGTCGAGGACGTCGCACAGACCGTGCTCTTCCTCACGGCATTCCCGACGGCGGCGCTGACCGGACAGTCGTTCGTCGTGAGTCACGGCTGGTATATGCAGTGATCGGGCGGAGTACGGAATGTCAGTGAACGAAGGGAAGAAGAAGCCGCGGCGGGCGGCCGTCGAAGATGCCGCGCCAGCGCAGCCGCCCGGCAGCCGCATCGAGCTCCCGCCCTACGAAACCATCGCGCTGATGTTGCAGGGCGGCGGGGCGCTCGGCGCGTATCAGGCGGGTGTCTTTCAGGGCCTCGACGAAGCCGGCATCACGCCGAACTGGCTCGCGGGCATCTCGATTGGCGCGCTCAATACGGCGATCATCGCGGGCAATGCGCCCAAGGATCGCGTGTCGAGGCTGCTCGAATTCTGGGAGACCATTTGCCAGCCGGCGTTTGGAATTCCGCTCGCCGGTTTCGTCGAACGGGCGCTCTTCAATTCCGCCGACGAGATCCGCAAGGCGTTCACGGCGATGCAGGCGGCCGGTGCACTGGTCGAAGGGCAGAAGGGCTTTTTCGTGCCGCGCTTTCCGCCTCCGTCGCCGCTTGCGGCCGGCCTACCGCAGGCGGCAAGCTACTACGACACCGCGCCGCTCAAGGCCACGCTCGAGCGCCTGTGCGACTTCGACCGGATCAATTCGGGCGAGATGCGGGTGTCGGTGGGCGCGGTAAATGTCGCGACTGGCAATTTCGCCTATTTCGACAACACGCACATCACGCTGCGCGCCGAGCATTTCATGGCGTCCGGAGCGTTACCGCCGGGTTTCGCGGCGGTGGAAATCGACGGCGAGTATTTCTGGGATGGCGGCCTGATGTCGAACACGCCGCTCTACGAGGTCGCGATGGCGAGTCCGCGCCGCGACACGCTCGCGTTCCAGGTCGATTTGTGGAGCGCGCGCGGCCCGGTGCCGGACAGCATCGTCGACGTGATGGGGCGCGTGAAGGACGTCCAGTTTTCGAGCAGGACGCGCATGGTCACCGACATGATGCAGCGCTCGCAGCGCTATCGGAACGTGCTGCGGCATGTGCTGGAGCAGGTGCCGGAAGCCGTCCGCGAGACCGATCAGTGGTGCAAGCTCGCCGCGGAACTGGCGTGTTCGAAGCGTTACAACGTGATTCACCTCATTTACAGGCACAAGGAATATGAGGGGCATTACAAGGACTATCAGTTCGGCCTCTCGACGATGCGCGAGCACTGGGAAAGCGGGCTTGTCGATATTCGCGGTTCGCTCGCGCATCGTGACTGGCTCGAGATGCCGAACGGCGAAGCGCGCTTCGTGACGCACGACATCCATCGCGACGGGCGCAAGGACGCGGGATAGGGCGAAAAAAATGGCGCCCTTCTCAGCAGGGCGCCATGTCCAGTACAGCTTCGTACGGGTTTACTTCAGCACGTGCGCGACGGCGTTCGCCACGACGTCGAGGTTGCGCGTGTTCAGCGCAGCCACGCAGATGCGGCCAGTGCTCACCGCATAGATGCCGAACTCTTCGCGCAGGCGATCGACCTGCGGCGCCGTGAGGCCCGAGTACGAGAACATGCCGCGCTGACGGCCCACGAAGCTGAAATCGCGATCGACGCCGCTCGCCTTCAGGCGCTCGACGAGGCCGTTGCGCATCGCGCGGATGCGGTCGCGCATTTCGCCGAGTTCCTGTTCCCACGTCGCGCGCAGGTCCGGCGAAGCCAAAACGGCCGCGACGACGGAGCCGCCGTGCGTCGGCGGGTTCGAGTAATTCGTGCGGATCACGCGCTTCAGTTGCGACAGAACGCGCGCGGATTCTTCCTTGCCCGTCGTGATGATCGACAGAGCGCCGACGCGCTCGCCATACAGCGAGAACGACTTCGAGAAGGACGACGACACGAACACGTTCAGATCTGCGTTCGCGAACAGGCGCACCGCGGCTGCATCCGCTTCGATACCATCGCCGAAGCCTTGATACGCGATATCGAGGAACGGCACGAGGCCGCGCGCCTTGACGACATCGACCACCTGGTGCCACTGCGCGTCCGTCAGGTCGACGCCGGTCGGGTTGTGGCAGCACGCGTGCAGCACGACGACCGTACCGGCCGCGTAGGCGTCGAGCGCCGCGAGCATGCCTTCGAAGTTCACGCCGTGGCTGGCTGCGTCGTAGTACGGGTAGTTCACGACCTCGAAGCCCGCGCTTTCGAACAGCGCGCGGTGGTTTTCCCAGCTCGGATCGCTGATCGCGACCTTCGCGCCAGGATTCACGCGCTTCAGGAAATCCGCGCCGATCTTGAGCGCGCCCGTGCCGCCGAGCGCTTGCGCCGTGACTGCGTGGCCGGCCGCGATCAGCGGTGAATCGTTGCCGAGCAACAGTTTCTGGACGGCGGCGTCATAGGCGGCGATGCCTTCGATCGGCAGGTAGCCGCGCGGCAAAGCGGCGTCGACGCGGGCTTTTTCCGCCTCGCGAACGGCGCGCAGGAGCGGAATCTTGCCTTCTTCGTTCGTGTACACGCCGACGCCCAGGTTGACCTTGGTCGTGCGCGTGTCGGCGTTGAAGGCTTCGTTGAGGCCCAGAATCGGGTCGCGGGGAGCGAGTTCGACGGCAGAGAAAAGAGACATGATTTTTCGGCAGTAGTGGAAAGACGTGCGGCAAGGACCAGCGAGGAGGGCGAGGCGACTGGGGGCAATTCGAACCACGTCGCAGCCCGGAAGAAGCTGAAAACGAGCACTGGATAAGCTCAATTTGCCATTGTAACGAATCGCCCCGTGCTTTTTCGCGGACGTCTGGCCGGTTTTTTGCGTTTTTTGGGCTCGATTTCCGTCAAAACGCCGGTTAAATACGGGATCGCGGCACTTGCCATATCGTCGATCGCCCGCATCTCGAAATATCAGGCGTGCGTTTCAGGCTGGGCGCGCGTCCCTTCCGCAACTCCGAACCGCCGATCACGTGCCCCGGCGCGAACCGCTAGAATGAGCGTTTGCTCTCGGCTAAGGCTACGTTTCCTCATGTCCGATACCCTCATCGAAGCGCCCGAAGCCCTCGACGAATCGAAGTTCATCAGTTTCGATGGCTCCCCGTTTCAGCTCTACCAGCCGTACGCGCCCGCCGGCGACCAGCCCGAGGCGATCAACACGCTCGTCGAAGGCATCGAGGACGGGCTCTCGTTCCAGACGCTGCTCGGCGTGACCGGCTCCGGCAAAACCTTCACGATGGCGAACGTCATCGCGCGCATGGGCCGGCCGGCCATCGTGTTCGCGCCGAACAAGACGCTCGCGGCCCAGCTCTACGCCGAATTCCGCGAGTTTTTCCCGCGCAATGCCGTCGAGTATTTTGTCTCGTACTACGACTATTACCAGCCGGAAGCCTACGTTCCGCAGCGCGACCTGTTCATCGAAAAGGACTCGTCGATCAACGAGCACATCGAGCAGATGCGCCTCTCCGCCACCAAAAGCCTGCTGGAACGGCGCGACGTGGTGATCGTCGCGACCGTGTCGGCGATCTACGGTATTGGGAATCCGTCCGAATATCACAAGATGATTCTGACGCTGCGCACCGGCGACAAGCTCGGCCAGCGCGACATCATCGCGCGCCTGATCGCGATGCAGTACAACCGTAACGAAGCCGATTTCCAGCGCGGCTCGTTTCGCGTGCGCGGCGACACGATCGATATTTTCCCGGCGGAACACGCCGAAATGGCCGTGCGCGTGGAGCTGTTCGACGACGAAATCGAGTCGATGCAGCTCTTCGATCCGCTCACCGGGCGCGTGAAGCACAAGATTCCTCGCTTCACCGTCTATCCGTCGTCGCATTACGTGACGCCGCGCGACACCGTGATGCGCGCGATCGAAACGATCAAGTCCGAATTGCGCGAACGGCTCGAGTTTTTCCACAAGGACGGCAAGCTGGTCGAGGCGCAGCGGCTCGAACAGCGCACGCGTTTCGATCTCGAGATGTTGCAGGAACTGGGGTTCTGCAAGGGCATCGAGAACTATTCGCGGCACTTTTCCGGCGCGGCGCCGGGCGAACCGCCGCCGACGCTCGTCGATTACCTGCCGCCCGATGCGCTGATGCTGCTCGACGAGTCGCACGTGCTGATCGGCCAGTTGAACGGCATGTACAACGGCGACCGGGCGCGCAAGGAGAATCTCGTCGATTACGGGTTCCGGATGCCGTCCGCGCTCGATAACCGTCCGCTCAAGTTCAACGAGTTCGAGCGCAAGATGCGCCAGGCGATTTTCGTGTCCGCGACGCCGGCCGATTACGAAAAGCGCACGTCGGGTCAGGTTGCCGAGCAGCTCGTGCGGCCCACCGGTCTCGTCGACCCGGGAATCGAGGTGCGCCCGGCGCGCTCGCAGGTCGATGACGTGCTCTCCGAAATCAACACGCGCGTAAACGCCGGCGATCGCGTGCTGGTCACGGTGCTGACCAAGCGCATGGCCGAGCAACTGACCGAATTCCTCGCCGATCACGGCGTAAAGGTGCGCTATCTGCACAGCGACATCGATACGGTGGAACGCGTCGAGATCATCCGCGACTTGCGGCTCGGCACCTTCGACGTGCTGGTCGGCATCAACTTGCTGCGTGAAGGGCTGGATATTCCGGAGGTGTCGCTCGTCGCGATCCTCGACGCCGACAAGGAAGGTTTCCTGCGCGCCGAGCGCTCGCTGATCCAGACGATCGGCCGGGCTGCGCGCAACGTGAACGGCAAGGCGATCCTCTACGCCGACAACATGACCGATTCGATGAAGCGCGCGATCGACGAGACGGAGCGGCGGCGCGCCAAGCAGATCGCGCACAACGAAAAGATGGGCATCACGCCGCGCGGGGTGACGAAGCGCATCAAGGACATCATCGACGGCGTCTACAACGTCGACGATGCCCGCGCCGAACTGAAGGAAGCGCAGACGCGCGCAAAATTCGAGGACATGTCCGAGAAGCAGCTCGCGAAGGAGCTCAAGCGGCTGGAAAAGCAAATGATGGATCACGCCAAGAATCTCGAATTCGAAAAGGCGGCCCAGACGCGCGACCAGTTGTCGCTGTTACGGCAGCGTGTGTTCGGTGCGAACGTCGGCGATCATCTGACCGGCATCGACTAAGCGTCGGCCCCAAGCAAAAGCGCGTCGATTCATACGAATCGACGCGCTTTTTTTTGTGCATGGCGCATTGGCGGAATCGGCCGGAAACCCCTGTCGTGACAAGGCTGTAAGCCTGACCAAATTGTTATGCCGAACGAACAGTGCTAAACTCGATAAATATTGAGAATGGTTCGTATTAACGTTCCATAAGTATTCTCAATGACGTCTCAGGGCGGCCGGCACCGAGGGTCGGCTACACGGATCATTTCGAGGCGGGCGCGAGAGGCGTCCCAGTCCATCGATAAAAACAAGGAGTGACTGATGCTGGGTTCAACATTGATGCGCGGCACGCTCGCCGCAGTGGCGCTGGCAGCGACGACTTCGGCGATGGCAGCCGAATATCCGATCGGCAAGCAGCACATCGAAGGCGGCATGGAAACGGGCGCGGTCTACCTGCAGCCGATCACGATGGCGCCCGAAGGCATGATGCGCAAGGCATCGGAGTCGGACATCCACCTCGAAGCGGACATCCACGCAGTCAAGAACAACCCGACCGGCTTCGCGGAAGGCGACTGGATGCCGTACCTGCAAGTCACGTATGAACTGTCGAAAGTCGGCTCGACGCAGTCGATCAAGGGCGACCTGATGCCGATGGTTGCAAGCGACGGCGCGCACTACGGCGACAACGTCAAGCTGTTTGGCCCGGGCAAGTACCACCTGAAGCTGCATATCTCGCCGCCGGCGCAGAGCGGCCACTCGGCGTTCGGCCGTCACGTCGACAAGGAAACGGGCGTGGGCCCGTGGTTCAAGCCTTTCACGATCGAATACGACTTCCCGTTCGCCGGCATCGGCAAGAAGGGTGGTTACTAAGCACGTATGGAGGCGCGCCGCGCGTGCGCCTCATTCCAGGAAGGTCGCATGAAAGTCAAAAACCAGGTGGCTGCGCTTGCGTTGTCGGCGCTCTTTGCCGGCATCGCCCATGCCGCCGATCTGCCAACGTTCAAGCTCGAAATGAATGACGGCAAGCTGAACCCCGAGCGCATTGAAGTGCCGGCGGGACAGCGCATCAAGATCGAAGTGCACAACATCGGCAAGGGGGCCGCGGAATTCGAAAGCCTCCAGCTGCGCAAGGAAAAAGTGCTGGCGCCCGGCGCCGACTCTTTCGTTGTGATCGCGCCGCTTTCCCCCGGCGAATACAAGTTCTTCGACGATTTTCACCAGACGGCGCAAGGCGTGATCGTCGCGAAATAGGCTTTGCGCGCGCGGCGGCCGGTTCGACGCGCTTTTGCGTGAAAGCAGCAATGGCTGGAGGTTTTTGATGGGTCAGGTTCTTTTCATCGTATGGCGCGAAAGCGTCGAGGCGCTCTTGGTCGTCGGCATTCTGCACGCGTGGCTCAAGAACGGCGATCACCACGCGCGGCGCGGCCTGCCGTATCTGTGGATCGGCGTGGCGATCGGTCTTTTGGCCGCGATCGCGCTCGGCGCGGCGCTGATCGGCTTCACGGAAGTCCTCTCCGGCGACGCCCAGGATTACTTCCAGGCGGCGATGGTGCTGGTCGCGTGCGTGCTGATCGTGCAGATGGTCCTCTGGATGCGGCGCCACGGCCGCACACTCAAGAAGGATATGGAAGCGTCGCTACAGAAGAGCACGCAGGACGGCCACTGGTGGGGCATCGCGCTTCTCGTCGCGCTCGCGATCGCGCGCGAAGGCAGCGAGACGGCCGTGTTCCTCTACGGCGTCGGCTTCGGACAGTCGGGACATGTGGCGGCGTCGCAATACGTCGCGGTGATCATCGGACTGGGCCTCGCGTTCCTCACGTTCTACATCCTGCAACTGGGCGGCAAGTACTTCTCGTGGCGCATCTTTTTCCGCGCTACCGAGATCATGCTGCTGTTCCTCGCGGCGGGACTCTTCGAAGCCGGCGTCGACAAGCTGATCGACAAGGAAATCCTCCCGATCGTGATCAATCAGGTCTGGGACACGTCCTGGCTCCTCGACGATTCCAGCACCTTCGGCTCGCTCGTCGCGACGCTGACGGGTTATCGCGCGCATCCGGCGGGCATGAACCTGATCGCGTATGCCGTCTACTGGGCGGTGATCTACCTACTGATGCGCCGCTCGAAGTCGAACATGGCGCAAAAAGCGGCGAGTCGTCCAGCATGAGCAGCGTCCTCGAACGGCCGGGCCGGCTGCGCCAAGCCGGTCAATGGATGCAACGGCACGGCAACGCGATCCGCGGAATTCAGTGGGTCGTGGTTGCCGTGTACGCGTTTCTGATCCTCGTGCCTGCCGTGATGCCGCTGCCCGACGGCACCGCGCACCTCTGGAGCAACCTGACGCTTGCCGCGCAGTTCGTGTTCTGGGGCATCTGGTGGCCGTTCGTGCTGCTGTCCATGGTGATGCTCGGGCGCGTGTGGTGCGGCGTGCTGTGTCCGGAGGGCGCGCTGACCGAATTCGCGAGCAAGTTCGGCCGCGGCTGGGCGATTCCGCGCTGGATGCGCTGGGGCGGCTGGCCCTTCGTCGCGTTCGGCCTGACGACCATCTACGGCCAGATGGTCAGCGTCTATCAATATCCGAAGGCGGTGCTGCTCGTTCTGGGTGGCTCGACGGTCGGTGCCATGATCGTCGGCGTGCTGTACGGGCGCGAAAAACGCGTCTGGTGCAAATATCTGTGCCCCGTGAACGGGGTTTTCGCGTTATTGGCGCGCCTCGCGCCGTTCCACTACAAAGTGGACGAAGACGCCTGGCGCCGCTCGTACAAAGAGGGCGAGCACGGGCATCGCGTGATTCCGATCAACTGCGCGCCGCTCGTGCCCCTGCGCAACATGAAAGGCGCCTCCGACTGTCACATGTGCGGCCGATGCAGCGGCCATCGCGATGCGATCGGGCTGTCGTGGCGCTCGCCGTCGGAGGAAGTCGTCCAGCTCGGCGACAAGCAGGCGAACGCGTGGGACACCGCGCTGATCCTCTACGGGCTGCTCGGCATCGCGATCGGCGCGTTCCACTGGACGGTGAGCACCTGGTTCGTCGATCTCAAGCAGATTTTCGCGACCTGGCTCATCGATCACGACATCCTCTGGCCGCTCGATACCAACGCGCCGTGGTATCTCTTCACCCATTACCCCGAGCAGAACGACGTCTTCTCGTGGCTCGACGGCGGCATGGTGATCGGCTATATCGTCGTCACCGGGATCGTTTATGGCACGGTGCTCCTCGCCCTCGTCGCGGGCGCGACACGCATGCTCGGCCGCTTCGAGTGGACGCGCCTGCATCACCTGACGCAGGCGCTGATTCCGGTCGCGGGGTGCGGCGTGTTCCTCGGCTTGTCGGCGACGACTGTCGCGCTTCTGCGCGCCGAACACGTGCCGCTGTGGTGGGTGACGGACCTGCGGCTCGGGCTGCTTGGCATCGCGAACGTGTGGAGCGCGTGGCTCGCCTGGCGTGTGACGGCCCGGTATACGGCTCAGCGTATTGTTCCGCGCGCGGTGGCGATGTTATGGTTTGTCGCTGCGCTGGCCGTTGTGGACAGCGCCTGGTACCTGATGTTCTGGGGCTTTTCCCGATAAACCTGTGAGCCGAATGTGAGAACCAAACCCGTACTGACCGACGACGACGTCAAGGCCATCGCCGCCGCAGCCGAAGCGCACGCGCTCGAACACCACTGGAACGTGACGATCGCGATCGTCGATGATGGCGGCCATCTGCTGCACCTGCATCGCCTCGAAGGCGCGGGCGCGAGCACCGCCGAAATGGCGACCGGCAAGGCGCGCACTGCCGTGCTCGGCCGTCGCGAAACCAAAGTCTACGAAGACATGATCAAGCAGGGCCGCGTCGCGTTCCTGAGCGCGCCGATGACCGCGATGCTGGAAGGCGGCGTGCCGATCATGGTTGGCGCGGACATCGTCGGCGCGGTGGGGGTGTCGGGCGTGAAGTCGGAGCAGGACGCGACGATCGCCCGCGCGGGCATCGCGGCGTTGAAGATCGAGAACGTCTGAGTATTCAAGCGCCAAAACAAACGGCGCGCTCTCCGTGAGGAAAGCGCGCCGTTTTCACATCTGGCGTCGCAGTGCTTTCTGGCGACCGCAATCGCAAAACCGAGCAGGAACCAAAAAAAGCGGCTTCGCTTGCTATCGACGACTGGCTGGTGTTTGCACGAAGGGGTCTAATTTCTCGCGTGCAAGTCGTCCTCGCTGGCTAATGCCAAACACCTCTCGAGGAGGTGGTCCCCACAATACCCGGTACAGCAATTCGTTCAAGCGTCGATTCGTTACTTCGTCAGGATCAGCTTGCCCAGCCGCGTGGCGCGCAACTGGTAGGTTTCCCCGTTATGCATGATGCTGACATGACTCTGGCCCTGCAGCAGCGCATCGCTGCGCAACGACCGTTCGCTCGATTGCGCCGATGGAGCCGAGACGCTGACCGTCGCGACGGCCGCCTGTTTGGGTCGCGTGATGGCGGCATCGCGAACGACCGGGCGACGCAGCCGAAGCGTGGAAGAGCGCAGGGTGTCGGTCATGTCGGAGAGTTCGTTCGTTGATTCGATGGATTCATAGTAAATGATAACCATTCCTATTTACAACAACGATTTCTTCATCGATAGACACTTTTTGATAGTTTGCGACGATGCAGTGTTTCTGACATGCCGCATCGTCATGAATCAGTGAAGCGGGCCTTCCTCGCTGCGTCCGTGCACGAACTGTCGAATTAGCCGCACAGTGTCGATGTCGTTCTCGCGATACGCCGATTTCACGATTTCCTGCGTTTGATGCGCATCGGCGCTGGCGGCGGCATCATCGGCGACGGGGAGGGTCGTCGCGTACGTGAAACGCAGGAAAAGCTGCAGTTCGTCCGGCTGCTCGATTGCCATCGTCAGCGATCCGCCGACGTAATCCGCCGTCGGTGAGATGTCGTATCGCACGCTGGTGCCGGCCGTCAGCGTCACGCGATCACGCACGACTGCCTGCCCGTAGTGCAACTCACGCTCCATGACATCGCCCTCGCGTGTAATGATCGTGCAGCTATCGAGGCCGAGCACGAAGAGCTGCGGCTGCTCCGCGCGCAGGACGAGGCCTTCCCACAACTGCTCGCGCGTCAGCGATTCGACGAACGGGTTCAGCGGGTCGTTGATCTGGATCAGGTGTTCGAAATTCAAAACGACAGTTTCCTTCTTCTTGATTCGATGCAGGTCGTGGCCGTTCAGACGTCGGCGATCCGGCTTTCGATGCGGATCGCGCCGGTCAGGATCTTGTGAACGGGACACGCATTGGCAATTTGCAAAAGGCGTTCCCGCTGTTCGGTGGAAAGCGCGCCGCTCAGCACGATGTTCCGGTCGATGGCGGTGCCCTCGGCGCCCGTCGTCATCGACAGGACGACACGCACCGCGTCGAGCGGCCAGTCCTTGCGCTTCGCGTACATCTTCAGCGTGATCGACGTGCACGCGCCGAGGCTCGACAGCAAGAGCGATGCGGGCGCTGGCCCGGTATCGCGTCCCCCGAGGCTCTCGGGTTCGTCGGCGAGCCACTTGTGCATGCCGTCGTCGAGTTGAACCTGGAAGTCGGTCGAGCCGATGGTCGCGATCACGGACGGTTCAGCCATTCAATGCTCCTGTTGTGTGTTTTAGTAGCCGCATCGCGCGAAAAAAAACGGCGCGACGCGAACGGTTATTGTGACGCAATGTCGCCGTTCGTGTCGCGCCGCATTGGCTGCAAGGCTTGAGCAAGCGCCTCAGTGCGTGATCGCACCCATGCGCCCCGCCTGATAATCGATGACGGCCTGGCGGATTTCGTCTTCCGTGTTCATCACGAAGGGGCCATAACGCACGACCGGCTCCTTCAGCGGCACGCCGCCGATCAGCAGCACTTCGAGCGGTTCATCGCCGGCAGCGAGCGTCACGGAGCCACCATCGTCGTTGAACAGCACCATCTGCTGCGCGCGTACCGGCGTGCGGTCCCCGCCGTAAAGCCCTGCGCCCGACAGCGGATATGCGAACACGCGGAAATCTTCCGGCACGCGCGTCTCGATCGACGCACCCGGCTCGATCGAAAAGTGCTGATACAGGATCGGCGTGCGCGTCTCGATCGCGGCTTTCACGCCGAGCGCCTCGCCCGCGATGACTTTCACGCGCACACGCCCGTCGTCGCTGACGGCGACCGGAATCTTCGCCGACGGAATCTCCTGATAATGCGGCGCGATCATCTTGTCGCGCTGCGGCAGGTTCACCCACAGTTGCAGGCCGTGCACGCGGCCGCCGGTACGCGTGAACTCGGGATCAGGCATTTCGCTGTGGACGACGCCCGCGCCGGCCGTCATCCATTGCACGTCGCCCTGACGCAGTGTGCCGGAGTGGTCCGCTGAGTCCTTGTGCCCGAACTGGCCTTCGAGCACATAGGTGACCGTTTCGAAGCCGCGATGCGGGTGATCCGGCGCGCCTTTCGCCTCGCCGGGCGCGTAGTCGACCGGGCCCATTTCGTCGAGCAGCAGGAACGGGTCGAAGTCCATCAGGAGGCGGGTCGGAAACGGCCGATGCACGACAAAACCGCCGCCTTCGACGGTCCTGAGTGCGGGAATGGTGCGTTCGATAGTGCGGGTCGTGGTCATGGTGTCTCGCTGTGCCGGAAAGGGGAATAGCGCCAAATTTGGAACATAGAGCTATTATATGGGCCGGATTTCTGCGAAAAAGCCCTCGAAACGCAATGGATTGTCCCGCCAGTGAAACGATATGAAACCCGACACCCACGATTTGAATGACCTGATGTACTTCTCGCACGTCGTCGAGAATGGCGGATTTTCGGCGGCGGAACGGGTGCTCGGCATCTCGAAATCGCGGCTGTCGCGGCGGGTGTCGGAACTGGAGGCGTCGCTCGGCGTGCGGCTGTTGCAGCGCTCGACGCGCAAGCTCGCGCTCACCGAGGCCGGCCAGCTCTTCTATCAGCACTGTCAGGCGATGCTGGCGGAGGCGCAGGCAGCCGTAAACGTCGTGCAGAGCCTGCGCGACTCGCCGCGCGGCACGGTGCGGGTAAGCGTCCCGGTGACGATCGCGCAGACGTTTCTGTCGGCGGTGATGCCCGAATTTCTGCATCGCTATCCGGAAGTGCGCGTGGTGTTGCGTGTCACCAATCGCGTCGTCGACCTGTTCGAGGACGCCGTCGACGTCGCCCTGCGCGTGCGCTCCGAGCCGCCCGCCAATTCGAATGTGGTCGCGCGGCCGCTCTGGCGCACGGAACAGATGCTGGTGGCAGCACCCTCGCTGCTCAAGCCGAACGCACCGCCGCTCACGCCCGCCGAGCTCGCGCAGTTCGACACGCTCGATACGCCTTCCAGCGACGGCCGCCACGTCTACCGCCTGATCGCACCCGACGGCACGCGCCACGAATTCGAACACGAGCCGCGCCTCGTCACCGCCGATCTCTCGATGATCCGCGAGGCTGTGTTGCGTGGCGTCGGCATCGCGGCGCTCCCGGAGATGATGTACGGCGCGCCTTTGCGCACGGGGCAACTCTCGCCGGTGATGCCCGGCTGGACGTTTCCGGCGCCACAACTGTACGCGGTGTTCCTGTCGCGGCAGGGGATGGTGCCGGCAATCCGCGCCTTTGTGGATTTTCTCGTCGAGTCGATCGATGACGGCAAGCGCTTCCCTGGAGAATGTCCTGTCGAGACGGCGCCCGTGCGCGAAACAGTGTGACTATTCGTGGCGCCGGGCATCGTTTCTCGCATTGAAGCGCGTGCTTGCGATGGACAGATTCAATCGCTGCAGCCTTGAACGACCAAGGGCACGGCGTTATATTGAAATCCCTTCGCTAAGGAGCCTCTTATGCGAAAACTGACGGCTACTCTTATAGTTAGCCTGATAGGGTTGATCGCGCTATCCGTGTCGACCACGGTTGCCGCATGTGGCGATTCTTCGAACTCGAGCTATTCGAGCCCGAAGTGACGCCCGCCCGAATGCGCCGAGTGCGCACAAAAAAAGGCCTTCATCCGACGATGAAGGCCTTTTACTTTCTGCAGCCTGAAAACGCTTATTTCCCGCCTTTAGGCTCGGTGACGAAACCGATCTTCGTCAGCCCGCCGGCCTGAGCCGCCGACATCACATCGGCGACGCGTTCATACGGCACCTTGCGATCCGCGCGCAGATGCAATTCCGGCTGCGGCGACTGCTGCGCCGCCTGCGCGATGCGCTGGGCGAGGGTGGCGTCGTCGATTTTCTGATCATCCCAGACGATCGTGCCGTCCGCCTGGACCGCGAGATTCACGTGCGCGGGCTTCGAATCCTGCGGCTGGCTGCTCGCGTGCGGCAGGTCGATCTTGACCGCGTGGTGCATCGCCGGGATCGTCACGAGGAAAATGATCAGAAGGACCAGCATGACGTCGACGAGCGGCGTCATGTTGATCTCGCTCATCATGCCGTCGTCTTCGTCGTTGGCGAAAGGGCTCATTGCCATCGAAACCTCCGCTTAGGACGCGCGCGTCGCGAGGCGCAGGCTGTCCGCGGCAGGCGACCCCGGACGCTGGCTCGACGAGAGTTTCGAACCCGTCACGAAGAACGCGTGCAGACCGTGCGCGAAGCGGTTGAGCTTCGTCACGATCGACTTGTTCGAGCGCGTCAGCGCGTTGTAGCCGAGCACCGCCGGAATCGCGACGAAGAGTCCGAACGCCGTCATGATCAGCGATTCGCCGACCGGGCCCGCGACCTGGTCGATCGACGTCTGGCCGGTCGCGCCGATCGTCAGCAGCGCGTGATAGATGCCCCACACCGTGCCGAAAAGCCCGACGAACGGCGCCGTGCTGCCGATCGATGCGAGCACCGCGAGGCCGGCCTGCATGCGGCCGACGCCTTCGTCCATCGTGTCCTTCAGGCAACGCGTGATCCAGTCGGACACGTCCATGCGGTCGTGCAGATGCGGTTGCGTCTGGTGATGGTGGTCGGCGGCGTCCTGGCCGGCGAGGGCGAGGGCAAGGAACGGGTTGTCGGCGGGGCTCGACGTGTGGCTGCCGAGCTTCTTGATGCCGTCGGCGAAATCGTCGGAGTGCCAGAACGCGCGCTCGGCGTTTTTCGTCAGGCGCACCAGGCGCAGCACGTTCCATCCCTTCACGACGATCACTGTCCACGACAGCACCGACATGATCACGAGCGCGAGCGCGATGCCGCGTGTCACGAAATCGCCTTGCGCCCACACGTGCGCAATTCCGTAGTTTTCCATTGCAGTTCCTGTGTTTGTATCTAAAAATGAGATCAGTCGGTCAGGCTGAAGACGAAAGGCACCGACGTGACGGCGCGAATCGCCTCGCCGTTTTCCTTATAGGGTTTGCAGGCGCTCGAACGCACTGCATCGAGCGCGGCTTCGTCGAGACGCGCCGACCCGCTGCTCTTCTTCAGCGCGATGTTTTCGAGTTTCCCGCCAGTTCCGAGGACGAAGCCGACGACCGAGGTGCCCGTCTCGCCGCGACGCTTCGACATCGCCGGGTAGTCCGGCTGGACGATGTTGCACGACAGGTGCGAGATGTCCTTCGGCGCGGAAATCGCCATCGTCGGACGGCCGACCGCGGGCGCGGCCGCTGCGGGCGGTTCCGCCGGGGCGGGCGGAGCAGCCGGCGCGGGAGTCGGATCAGGCGCGGGCGCGGCGATCGCCGACGGCGCGTCGCTCTGCGGCATTGGAACCGGTTTGGGCTGCACGCGCGGCTGAACCTTGGGCTTGGGCGTCGGCTTCGGCGGGACGGGTTTGGGCGGCGGAGGCGTCGGCGTCGATTCGACGGCAACGGGCGCCGCCACCGGAGCGGGCTCGGCGCTCAGCAATTCCGCGGTGATCGGACGCGACTCGACGACACGCGGCAGCGGTTCGTTGCGCATCGTCACGAGCACCGCGAGCAGCGCCACGTGAATCACGCCGACGGCCGCAGTCGCGGCGATCACGCGTCGATCGATACTGGCAGTCGTTTCCGGCCTGAAACCGGCGGAGGTCATTGTCGGGGACTGCATCGGTCAGTTCGGGCCAGCGATGAATGAATCCGCGCGGCCCGTCCAGCAAATCGGGCTAAACAACGTCATGTTCGGAAAATGAGCAGAGAGATAAACAGGGTGGTCACGAAGCCGATCAGCAATTCCATCTTTCCTCCCGATTCGGGGTGGCGCGGCTGGCTGATGTGACCTGGCTTGCTGGCGGTGCGGGTGAGCGGACATGCACTATACGAAGCGGGCGACGCGGTGGCCGCCCCGCGCGGCACGGATAAAGCGTCAGGCAGCCTTGCGTTCGTAGAACGTGAGCGGCACGGCGTGTTGATGATCATGATGTCCGACGCCGCAGCGCGTAGCGCACACGCCGCTTTCCAGCATGACGTCGCGCACGCTCTCTTCGCATTTGCCGCAGCAGAGCGCGACGCCGAGTTCGAATTGCAATTCGTCGAATGAATCGACACCCCCGGCGATAGCCGTACGGATCTTGCGGTCGGATACTGACTTGCAGACACAGACGATCATGATCGGTCGCGATAGCTTACGTTAATGCGAACCATTATCATTATGTTCTATAGGCTTTGCAAGCAGGTTTGTGTGGGCCACCGAACTTTTTTGTAACAGAAGAAGGGTCTAGGCAGGGTTTTCGCTCAGGGCCGCGCCCGGTGGGGCGTTGTATCAGGCGATACCGGAAAGCGGGCGCGTCCGGCGCGACGGAATAACCACGTGGCCGACGCGTGCATCGATGCCGAGCAGCGACGCGGCGAGTTGACGCTGCGACTCGCCGTCTGCGGTGGAGAAGAAACGGGGCACGAGCAGGGCGTCCGTATCGACAGTGCGCAGGCCGTGCGTGTCGAGTTGCCGTTCGAGTTGCCGCGCGATTGCGACGCTCGTATCTACGATCTGCAGCCGATCGCCCGCGATCGAGCGGATCGCTTCGTCGAGGAACGGGTAGTGGGTGCAGCCGAGCACGAGCGTGTCGGCGCCGGCATCGAGCATCGGCTGGAGATAGCCGGCCAAAAGCGCCATCAGTTCCGGCGATGACGTATCGCAACGCTCCACCGCCTGAACGAGACCGTGACCCGGTTGGCAGATAAAACGGCAATCGCTCGCGTAGCGGTCGAGAAGCGTCTGGAAGCGCAGGCTGCGCAACGTGACCGCCGTCGCCAGCACGCCGACGACCCGCGTCTTCGACAACAGCGCCGCCGGCTTCACGCCCGGCTCCACACCGATGAGCGGAATGGCAAGCCGCTCACGCACGTGCGCGATCGATTGCGCGGTCGCCGTATTGCACGCGACGACCAGCGCCTTCGCCCCGCGCGCGACGAGCCATTCGCCGATCGCGGTCGTGCGGTCGACGATGAAATCGTCGTCGCGCTCGCCGTAGGGCGCGTAGAGTGAATCGGCGACGTAGGCGAGCGGCTCGTGCGGCAGCGCGGCGCGCACGGCGCGCAGCACCGACAGCCCGCCGAGGCCGGAATCGAAAATGCCCACCGGCGCGCTCGTCCCGGAGACGGCGCGTTCGGCAGGCAATGAAGAAGAAGCGACTTCGAACAGCATCGAACGATAGGTCTTATTCGCCTTCGCCCATCATTGTTTGCTGATAATTCTGGATGCCGACCTTGTCGATCAGATCGAGCTGCGTTTCCAGCCAGTCGATATGTTCTTCGGTGTCGTCGAGTATGCGCTGGAAAATCTCGCGTGAAACGAAATCGCGCGCCGTCTCGCAATAGGCAATGGCTTCTTTGCACGTGCTTTGCGAAATCAGCTCGAGTTTTAAATCGCATTCGAGGATTTCTTTCGTCTCTTCACCGATCAGCAGCTTGTGCAGATCCTGAAGGTTCGGGAGGCCATCGAGCATAAATACGCGCTGAATCAGCCAGTCGGCATGTTTCATCTCGCCGATGGATTCGTCGTACTCGTGCTTGCCCAGGCGCTCCAGGCCCCAATGCTTGTACATCCGCGCATGCAGAAAGTACTGATTAATCGCAGTCAGTTCATTCTTGAGTTGCGAGTTCAGATACTCGATGACTTTCGCGTCGCCTTTCATGATTGTTCTTCCGTATTCGTCGTGGGGTCTTTGTAAAGGATAAACCCTAAGGCTAAAAATGCCAAGCGTAGAAGATAATCTTTTCTTTTAGAAATTAATGAGAATGAATCTCTTTATTGAGAAGGGCTCGTCAAAATAAAAAGCCGGGCGGAAAACCCCGGCTTTTTGTCCGCGAAGCCCGAATTTCAGGCCGTTGCAACCGGAATCTTCCCGATTTTCGCCTGCCACTCCGCCGGGCCCGTCTTATGCACCGAAGTGCCGGTCGAATCGACGGCGACTGTCACAGGCATGTCCTGTACATCGAATTCGTAGATCGCTTCCATGCCGAGGTCCTCGAACGCGACGACTTTCGCGCCGCGAATCGCCTTCGACACGAGATAAGCCGCCCCGCCGACCGCCATCAGGTACGCCGCGTTGTGCTTCTTGATCGCTTCGATCGCCACCGGCCCACGCTCCGCCTTGCCGATCATCGAGATCAGGCCGGTTTGCGAGAGCATGAGGTCGGTAAATTTGTCCATACGCGTCGCGGTGGTCGGGCCTGCCGGGCCGACGACTTCGTCGCGCACCGGATCGACCGGGCCGACGTAATAGATCACACGATTCCTGAAATCGACTGGCAGCTTTTCGCCCTTGGCCAGCATGTCGGCGATGCGTTTGTGCGCGGCATCGCGGCCCGTCAACATCTTGCCGGAGAGCAGAAGCGTCTGACCCGGCTTCCACGCGGCGACCTGTTCCGGCGTCAGCGTGTTCAGGTCGACGCGCTGGCTCGTCTCGGTGTTCGGCTCCCAGTTGACCTTCGGCCAGTCTTCGAGCGATGGCGCTTCCAGCTTCGCGACGCCCGAGCCGTCGAGCGTGAAGTGCGCGTGGCGCGTGGCCGCGCAGTTCGGGATGATCGCGACGGGCTTGCTCGCCGCGTGCGTCGGCGCGGCCATGATCTTCACGTCGAGCACGGTCGCGAGGCCGCCGAGACCCTGCGCGCCGATGCCGAGCGCATTGACCTTCTCGTGCAGTTCAACGCGCAATTCTTCGATCCAGTCCTGCGGGCCGCGCGCAATGATGTCCTGAATGTCGATCGGGTCCATCAGCGATTCCTTCGCCATGACCATCGCCTTTTCAGCCGTCCCGCCGATGCCGATGCCGAGCATGCCCGGCGGGCACCAGCCGGCGCCCATCGTCGGCACGGTCTTGAGCACCCAGTCGACGATCGAATCCGACGGATTCAGCATCGCGAACTTCGATTTGTTTTCCGAGCCGCCGCCCTTCGCCGCGACCTGCACGTCGACCTTGTCGCCCGGCACAATCTCGTAGTGGATCACGGCCGGCGTGTTGTCCTTCGTGTTCTTGCGGCCGCCTTCGGGCGGGCTCACGATCGACGCGCGCAGAACGTTGTCCGGGTTGAGATAGCCGCGGCGTACGCCTTCGTTGATCATCTCGGTGACGCCCATCGTCGCGCCGTCCCAACGCACGTCCATGCCGACTTTCACGAACACGGTCACGATGCCGGTGTCCTGGCAAATCGGACGCTTGCCTTCGGCGCACATGCGGCTGTTGGTCAGGATCTGCGCGATGGCGTCCTTCGCGGCCGGGCTCTCTTCGAGCTCGTACGCGCGGCCGAGCGCCTGGATGTAGTCGAGCGGATGGTAGTAGCTGATGTGCTGGAGCGAATCCGCGATGCTTTGAATCAGGTCTTCCTGTTTGATGACGGTCATGGCTTGGGCTCTTGGGGACGGGATTTTTAGTCGGCGTTCTGGCGACGCTCAGTCGAGTGCCTTCTTCGGCGCAATCGACTCGTTATGAAAATGCTGAGGATGCGTGTGCGTGGTCAGGCGGTCGACCCACGCCATGATCAGCGCGGACAGCAGGAACGCGAGGTGGATGATGACCTGCCACATGACGGCGTTCTGCGTGTGCTTGTCCGGGTCGATGAAGGTTTTCAGCAGATGGATCGACGAGATGCTGATGAGCGCCATTGAGAGCTTCACCTTCAGCACGCCCGCGTTCACGTGATCGAGCCACTCGGGCTCGTCCGGGTGGCCTTCGACGCCAAGCCGTGAGACAAACGTCTCATAGCCGCCGACGATCACCATGATCAGCAGGTTCGAGATCATGACCACGTCGATCAGGCCGAGCACGACGAGCATGATGTTGGTTTCGTCGAGCGTGAAAGCGTGCGTGACGAGATGCCACACTTCCTTCAGGAACAGCACGACATAGACCGCTTGCGCGACGATCAGGCCCAGATAGAGCGGGACCTGAAGCCAGCGGCTCATGAAGATGACCTTCGGAAGTGGGCTCATCGGGCGGGGGGATTGGGGCGATCCGGGGGCGTGCTGAGGGGCGGACATGGGCGTCGTCGATGGAGCGCGCGGCTCGGGTTAGGGGAAAGCCCGATATTGTATCTCGTAAAATTCGCGGCCTTTCGGTCGCCTGAAGCTTCACGACGCCATCGGCGGCACGCGGCGCGTTCCGATGCTCGCGAGCGCGATCCCCGCGATCACGCAGGCGAGGGCGATGCCGTGGGCGACCGTCGGGCGCTCGCCGAGGAATGCGATCCCGTAGATGGCGGCGGCGATTGGCAGCACGGCCGAGAACACGCCGGCGAGACTGCCGTCCACATGGCGGATGCCCTTCATCCATAGCCAGAAAGAGAATATGCTCGCCGACAGCCCGTACCAGAGCACGAGTGCCCACGTCCCCGCGCCGACGCTCGCGTAGTCGAACGCGACGAGCGCCGGGAGGCCCAGCGGCAGCATCAGCAAGAGGCCGAAGAAATGCGTGTAGGCGCAGATATCGATGGCGGGCAGCGTCTGCGTGAGGCGCCGCGACAGGATCACGTAGAACGATTCGCAGCAGACCGCGCCGAGCACCATCAGGTTGCCGGCGAACGAGCTCTCCGACCCGCCACCCACGCCGTGCGCGTTCTGCGCGACGTTGATCACGACGACGCCGACGATCGCGAGCGCGATCGATACGAGCGCGCGGCCGTTGGGCCGTTCCTTCAGAAAGAACCACGAGAACAGTGCGACCACGGCCGGAATCGTGCTCGTGATAACGCCCGCCGCGACCGCGCTCGTGCGCTGCACGCCGTTGAGCATGAGCAGCGTGAAGAGGAACGTGCCGAAGAGCGCCTGCAAAAAGAGGTTGATCCATTCGCCGCGCTGCACGCGTTTCATCTTCGACGGACGCAGAAGCGGCCACAGCACGCCGATGGCGATCACGAAGCGCAAGAGCGCGAAGAGCGAGACGGGAATGAATGCGACGATCGACTTGCCGACACCGACATTGCTTCCGACGAGCAGCATGGCTGCAATAAGGTAAAGGGCGTAGCGATTCAAGCTGGAATCCGGACGGCGAGTTCAGTTACGATTAGGGACGCAATTGTAAGTCGCTTGAGTTGCGACAGCATGATTTGAAAGCCGTCATAAATGCGCTGACTACTCGTTAACCCCGTGCCGATTAACGGCGTTGCGTAAGAAGCGGGTAAGCGAGCAGGCTTATCGTGCAGATAAAGAGGCGCGAACCAGAGCAATACACATTCGACGAACGGGCGTGCTGCAACGCGGCAACGGACTCGCGTCGAAGCAGGAGACAAGGTCAAGAGCGAGGCGCGCACGCGCGTTTCGCGTCACACGAAACACACGGCCCGCACCCACGCGGGCCGACGGTTTTAGATTCACCATCAAAGGGGCTGTCGATGTCTGCGATTGAATCCGTACTCCACGAACGCCGCGTTTTCCCGCCTTCGGACAAGGCTTCGGCCAATGCCGCGATCTCCGGCATGGACGCCTACAAGGCCTTGACCGCCGAAGCCGAAAGCGATTACGAAGGCTTCTGGGCGCGCATCGCGCGCGAAACGCTCTCATGGCACAAGCCGTTCACGAAGGTGCTCGACGAATCGAATGCGCCGTTCTACAAGTGGTTCGAGGACGGCGAACTCAACGCCTCGTATAACTGCATCGACCGCCACGTCGAAGCGGGCCACGGCGGCAAGAACGCGATCATCTTCGAAGCCGACGACGGCGCCGTCACCAACGTCACCTACCAGGACCTGCTTCAGCGCGTGAGCCGCCTTGCCAATGCGCTCAAGAAGCAGGGCGTGAAGAAGGGCGACCGCGTCGTGATCTATCTGCCGATGTCGGTGGAGGGCGTCGTTGCGATGCAGGCGTGCGCGCGTATCGGAGCCACGCATTCGGTCGTGTTCGGCGGGTTCTCGTCGAAGTCGTTGAATGAGCGACTGGTCGATGTTGGCGCGGTCGCGCTCATCACCGCCGACGAACAGATGCGCGGCGGCAAGGCGCTCCCGCTAAAGAGCATCGCCGACGAAGCGATCGCGGCCGGCGGCTGCGACGCGGTCAAGAGCGTGATCGTCTATCGCCGGACGGGCGGCAAGGTCGCGTGGAACGAAGGCCGAGACCTGTGGCTGCATGAACTCGTCGAGAACGAGTCGGATCAATGCGAGCCGGAATGGGTCAGCGCCGAGCATCCGCTTTTCATCCTTTACACGTCCGGCTCGACGGGCAAGCCGAAGGGCGTGCAGCACAGCACGGGCGGAATTCTGCTCTGGGCCGCGCAGACCATGAAGTGGACCTTCGACATGAAGCCCGACGACGTCTTCTGGTGCACGGCCGACATCGGCTGGATCACGGGACACAGCTACATCACCTACGGGCCGACCGCGATCGGCGCGACGCAGGTCATGTTCGAAGGCGTGCCGACGTATCCGCACGCGGGCCGCTTCTGGGAGATGATCGGAAGGCACAAGGTCACGATTTTCTACACGGCGCCGACGGCGATCCGTTCGCTCATCAAGGTATCGGAAGCGGACGCGAAGGTGCATCCGAAGAGCTTCGATCTCTCGACGCTGCGCATCCTCGGAACGGTCGGCGAGCCGATCAATCCGGAAGCGTGGATGTGGTATTACGAGAATGTCGGCGGCGCGAAGTGTCCGATCGTCGATACGTGGTGGCAGACCGAGACCGGCGGCCACATGATCACGCCGCTGCCGGGCGCGACGCCGCTCGTGCCGGGTTCGTGCACGCTGCCGCTGCCGGGCATCATGGCCGCGATCGTCGATGAAACCGGACAGGACGTGCCGAACGGGCAGGGCGGAATCCTGGTCGTGAAGCGTCCGTGGCCGTCGATGCTGCGCAACGTCTGGGGCGATCCGGACCGCTACAAGTCGAGCTACTTCCCGGAAGAGCTCGGCGGCAAGCTGTATCTCGCCGGCGACGGCGCCGTGCGCGACAAGGACACCGGCTATTTCACGATCATGGGCCGCATCGACGACGTGCTGAACGTCTCCGGCCACCGGCTCGGGACGATGGAGATCGAATCGGCTCTGGTGTCGAATCCGCTCGTCGCGGAAGCGGCGGTCGTTGGGCGGCCGGATGAAACGACCGGCGAAGCCGTCGTCGCGTTCGTCGTGCTGAAGCAGGCGCGCCCGGAAGGTGACGCCGGCACGAAGATCGCGAACGAATTGCGCGCGTGGGTCGCGAAGGAAATCGGGCCGATCGCGAAGCCGAAGGACATCCGCTTCGGCGAGAACCTGCCGAAGACGCGCTCCGGCAAGATCATGCGGCGTCTGTTGCGCTCGCTCGCGAAGGGCGAGGAGATCACGCAGGACGTTTCCACGCTGGAAAATCCCGCCATCCTCGATCAGCTCGGCGAAGCGCGTTAGGCAGATCGGCTCATCGGCTTCAATCGACGGCTGCCTTCGGGCGGCCGTTTTTCGTTCCGCTGTCGATCCTGATTGCCGGCGCATCGCGCTTTTGGTAAACAGTCGCATGCCCGTCGAGACCACGCCACCGAGCCTGCCCGAGCCGCCGCCCGTATCGGCGTCGATGGCGCGCGCGCATCGGGCGTACTGGCGCTTCAACGTGGCTTTGATCGCCGTGCTGATGACGATTGGCTTCGCGGTCTCGTTCGGCGTGCCGCTCCTGGCGGCGCGTTTGGAGCACGTGCGCGTCGCGGGCTTTCCACTGCCGTTCTACATCGGCGCACAGGGCGCGATCCTCGTGTACGTCGCGCTGATCGGCGTCTACATCGTGCTGATGCAGTTCGCCGACGCGCGGCTCTTGCGCGAGTCCAGAACGAGCGAAGCCGGCGACCGATGAAACTCACCCATCGCCTGATCCTTTCGTACGCGCTCTACACGCTAGGCTTCTTTCTTTTCATCTACGTGATGGAGCGCATCGAACGCGTGACGGGGCCGGGCATGTGGATCGGGTACGTGTTCCTGTTCGTGCCGATCGCGGTCTACGCGGTGATCGGGCTGCTCTCGCGCACATCCGATCTAGTCGAGTATTACGTCGCCGGGCGGCGCGTGCCGTCCGCATTCAACGGCATGGCGACAGCCGCTGACTGGCTCTCGGCGGCGTCGTTCATCGGTCTGGCTGGCTCGATCTACGCGACCGGCTACGACGGCCTCGCCTACGTGATGGGCTGGACGAGCGGCTACTGCCTCGTCGCGTTCCTGCTCGCGCCGTACGTGCGCAAGCTCGCGCGCTACACGATCCCCGACTTCCTCGGCACGCGCTTTTCAAGCAACACCGTGCGCGGGCTCGCCGCGCTGGCCGCGATCCTCTGCTCGTTCGTGTACCTCGTCGCGCAGATTCAGGGCATCGGACTGATCGCGTCGCGCTTCATCGGCATTGATTTCGCGATCGGCATCTTCTGCGGGCTCGCGGGCATTCTCGTGTGCTCGTTTCTCGGCGGCATGCGCGCTGTGACGTGGACGCAGGTCGCGCAGTACATCATCCTCATCAGCGCAATGCTGATTCCAGTCTCGATGATCGCGCATCGCGAAGGGCTCGGCTGGCTGCCGCAACTGAACTACGGACGCGTGATGGAGCGCGTCGAGGCGCTTGAGCGGGAAGTGGCCGCGTCGCCCGACGAAGCGCGCGTGCGCAACGACTACCGGCGTCAGGCCGCGGAGGTCCAGGAACAAATCGATACGTTGCCGCAGTCGTACTACAGCGAGTACGCGCGGCTCGTTCATGAGATCGCGGAACTGCGTCGACATAACGGGCCGTTGCGCGAGATCACCGCGCACGAGCGCGAACTGGCCGCGTTCCCGAAAGATCCCGCCGATGCCTTCGCGAAGTGGACGCGCGCCCGCGATGCACTCACCGAACGCGTCGCCGCACCGGTGCCGATGACCGAGGCGTTCCCGTCGACGCCATCCTCGAACCCCGCCCTCGATGAAGAGAGCCGGCGCGTGCATCAGCGCAACTTCCTGTCATTGCTGCTGTGCCTGTCGCTCGGGACGGCGAGCCTGCCGCACATCCTCACGCGCTATAACACGACGACGTCCGTCGCATCGGCGCGGCGCTCGGTCGGCTGGACGCTGTTTTTCGTTGCGCTGTTCTATCTGACGGTGCCGGTGCTCGCGGTGCTGATCAAGCACGAAATGTTGACGGGGCTCGTCGGCCATCGATTCGCCGATCTGCCGCAATGGGTGATGCAGTGGCGCAAGGTCGAGCCGTACCTGATCCGCATCAGCGACGTGAACGGCGACGGCATCGTGCGCTGGGCGGGTATCCAGATGCAGCCGGACATGGTGGTGCTGGCGGCGCCGGAGATCGCCGGCTTGCCGTACGTGATCTCGGGGCTGATCGCGGCGGGCGCGCTGGCGGCGGCGCTCTCGACCGCCGATGGTCTGCTGCTCACCATCGCCAACGCGCTTTCGCACGATGTCTACTACTGCATGGTCGACAAGACCGCGACGAGCCAGCGGCGCGTGACGATCTCGAAGATCCTGTTGCTTGGCGTGGCGCTGTTCGCGTCTTATGTGGCCTCGCTGAATACGGGGAACATCCTGTTTCTGGTGGGGGCGGCGTTTTCGCTGGCGGCGTCGAGTCTGTTTCCGGTGCTCGTGCTGGGCGTGTTCTGGAAGCGCACGACCAAGCACGGCGCGGTGGCGGGGATGGTGTCGGGGCTGGTCGTGTGCGTCTACTACATCGTGTCGACTTATCCGTTCTTTACGCAGATGACGGGGTTCGTCGGGCCGCGCTGGTTCGGCATCGAGCCGATCAGCTCGGGCGTGTTCGGCGTGCCGGCCGGATTCGTCGCGACGATCGCGGTGAGTCTCTTCGACCGCAAGCCCGACGCCTATACGCGGGCGCTCGTGGACTACATCCGGCACCCGTAGCGAGGGGGTGGCAGGGGCGAGGGAGTTTTTGCTATAATCCGCGTCTTGCCGGAGAGATGGATGAGCGGTTTAAGTCGCACGCCTGGAAAGCGTGTATAGGGTAAAACCTATCCGGGGTTCGAATCCCCGTCTCTCCGCCAGAGCCAGTCAAAAAGCCCCGTTACTTCAATGAGTAGCGGGGCTTTTGTTTTGCCAGGTCATCAGATAGCCCGTCAGCGAGTTCGCTCTCGCGTCAATGCGAAGACGCGTTTGCGAAATGCAGCGGCGGTCTGTTCCGGACGCCTCCATCGGCTACGGACAGAACCGCTTCGCCCATTCACCCGTCGCGACCGAATAAAACTCATCGAGCGTGCGAACCGCGACCGCTCCGATCCCCAGATATCGCGCCGCGTCGGAAATCGTCGCGAGCGGATCGTCGAGATTCAGCGCCGTAGCGCCCGTTTGCTTGCTGAGCTTCTCGCCGTCGTCGTTCGTGACGAGCGGCACATGCAGATACGCGGGCGTCGCCACGCCGAGACGCTGCTGCAGATAAATCTGCCGCGCGGTGGAATCGAGCAGATCGGCGCCCCGCACGACATGCGTAATGCCAGCCTCCGCATCATCGGCGACGACCGCCAGTTGATACGCCCACTGTCCATCGGCGCGCTTGAGCACGAAATCGCCGACTTCGGTCGCCAGATCCTGCGACTGCGCGCCCTGCCAGCGATCCACAAAACTCACGCGCGCCGCCACGCCATTGGGCACGCGCAGCCGCCAAGCGCGCGGCGCGCGGCCGTGCAGACCATCGCGGCAAGTGCCCGGATACGCGAGCGTCGCGTGCCGCATGTGCGTATTCAGAAGGGAATCGGCAATTTCGCGGCGCGTGCAGCCGCAGGGATAAACGAAGCCTGCCGCCTGCAAGCGTCCGAACGCCGCTTCGTAGGCCTCGTCGCGTTGGCTCTGCCACGCGGGTGGTTCGTCCGAGTGCATGTGAAAGCGCGCGAGCGTCGCGAGAATGTCGTCGGCGGCGCCGGGCACGGTGCGCGGACCATCGACGTCTTCGATCCGCACGATCCACGCGCCCCGATGCGCCCGCGCGTCGAGCCAGCTTGCCAGCGCGCTCACGAGCGAGCCGATGTGCAGCGGCCCGGTGGGCGAGGGCGCGAATCGTCCGCGATAGCCGCTCACGCCGCGCGTGACTCCCCGCGAGCGTCCGGATGACACGCCGGGCACGTCTTGCCGGGCACATAGAACTCGGACTTCTGATCCTCCACGCTCACCACCGCCCGGCAGCCGAAGCATTGCGACGTCGCCGTCGGCTCGAGGTTCGGGTTCAGCGCCGTGCGATAGTCGAACACGAAGCACTCGCCGTCGTAATGCGCGCCGCCGACTTCCTCGAAGTATTTCAGGATGCCGCCTTCGAGCTGATACACGTGATCGATGCCGACTTCCTTCATATGGATCGCCGCTTTTTCGCAGCGAATCCCGCCGGTGCAGAACGACACGACCGTCTTGCCTTCCAGATCGGCGCGATTCTGCTCGATCATCTCCGGAAACTCGCTGAATTTCGTGATGCGGTAGTCAAGCGCGTTGTCGAACGTGCCGACGTCGACTTCGAACGCGTTGCGCGTATCCAGCATGACGACGGGGCGGCCTTCGTCGTCATGGCCGCGATCAAGCCAGCTTTTTAGCGTCGGCGCGTCGACGAAAGGCGCGCGGCCGAGTTCGGGCCGGATCGCGGGCTTCTTCATCGTGATGATTTCGCGCTTGAGCTTCACCAGCATCCGTCGAAACGGCTGCTTTTCGGAAACACTTTCCTTGAACTGCAGATCGGCGAACTTGCCTTCGAAGAGGGCATCGCCGCGAATGTAGTCGATGAACGCGCGGACGTTTTCTATTCCGCCCGCGACAAACAGGTTGATGCCCTCCGGGGCCAGCAGGATCGTGCCCTTCAGGCCGAGCGCGGCACAGCGCTCGGTGACGAGCGGCCGCCACGCGGGGCAGTCGTCGATGGTCACGAATTTGTAGGCGGAAAGGTTGAGGATATTCATGTAGGTTGCTGTGAAAACCGGCGAAGCCAGACAGTCCGGCGGCTCGCGAAACCCGTATTATCCCGCAAACCGCTCAGGTGCCCGGATCGGCCGATCGGCCTATTCGCCGCACCCCGTGGTGCTTGCTTCTCCGGCCATTTTCAAGACAAAGCGCGGCCTTGTCCGATCGGCCAACGCGGGCGCGAGCGGGAATTTCGCGAAGAGGGGCATGTACAATATCGCCCATGTCAGATCCCCGCTTCGTTCATCTCCGCGTCCACTCCGAGTTCTCGATTGCCGATGGCATCGTGCGTCTGGACGACGTCGTCAAAGCCGCTGCCAAAGATGGTCAGGGCGCGCTCGCGCTCACCGATCTCGGCAACGCGTTCGGTCTCGTGCGCTTCTACAAGGAAGCGCGCGGCAAAGGGGTCAAACCCATCGCCGGCTGTGACGTCTGGATCACGAATCCGGCCGATCGCGACAAACCGTCGCGCCTCGTTTTGCTCGTGCGCGACAAGGTCGGTTATCTCAATTTGTGCGAGTTGCTGAGTCGCGCGTGGCTCACCAATCAGTATCGTGGGCGCGCGGAAGTCGAATTCGAATGGCTGGAAGGCGGCCTAGCCGAGGGCCTGCTCGCGATTTCCGGCGCGCAGCAGGGCGATATCGGCATGGCGTTCGCCGCCGGCAACGACCAGGCCGCGCAACGCAACGCCGAGCGCTGGGCGAAGCTTTTTCCGAACGCGTTCTACATCGAATTGCAGCGTGCCGGGCAGCCGGGCGCGGAGACGTACATCCAACAGGCGGTCGCGCTCGCGGCGAAGCTGAAGCTGCCGGTCGTCGCCACGCATCCGCTGCAATACATGACGCCCGACGATTTCACCGCGCACGAAGCGCGCGTGTGCATCTCGGAAGGCGACATTCTCGCGAATCCGCGTCGCCAGAAGCGTTTCACGACGGACCAGTTTTTCCGCACACAGGACGAGATGTGCGCGCTGTTCGCGGATATTCCGTCGGCGATCGCGAATACGGTCGAGATCGCCAAGCGCTGCAATCTCACGCTCGAACTCGGCAAGCCGAAGCTGCCGCTC
Source organism: Caballeronia humi (assembly GCF_001544475.1). Taxonomy (GTDB): domain Bacteria; phylum Pseudomonadota; class Gammaproteobacteria; order Burkholderiales; family Burkholderiaceae; genus Caballeronia; species Caballeronia humi. The sequence continues at coordinate 40,248 of NZ_FCNW02000003.1, forward strand.
TTCCCGACGCCCGACGGCATGTCGCTCGACGACTACCTCGTGCAGTTGTCGAAGGACGGTCTCGAAGTGCGCCTGGAACAGCTCTATCCGGACGAAGCCGAACGCGAGAAACAGCGTGAAACCTATTACGCGCGGCTCGATTTCGAATGCAACACCATCATCAAGATGGGCTTTCCGGGCTACTTCCTGATCGTCGCCGACTTCATCATGTGGGCGAAGAACAATGGCGTGCCGGTCGGCCCGGGGCGGGGCTCGGGCGCGGGTTCGCTCGTCGCGTACGCGCTCGGCATTACCGATCTCGATCCGCTGCGCTACAACCTGCTGTTCGAACGTTTCCTGAACCCGGAACGCGTGTCGATGCCCGACTTCGACATCGACTTCTGTCAGGAAGGACGCGACCGCGTCATTCAATACGTGAAGCAGAAGTACGGCGCGGACGCCGTCTCGCAGATCGCCACCTTCGGCACGATGGCGGCGAAGGCGGCGGTGCGCGACATCGGCCGGGTGCTCGATCTCGGCTACATGTTCACCGACGGCATCGCGAAGCTGATTCCGTTCAAGCCGGGCAAGCACGTCACCATCGCCGACGCGATGAAGGAAGAGCCCGCGCTGCAGGAGCGTTTCGACAACGAAGACGAAGTGCATCAGTTGCTGGAGCTCGCGCAGCGTGTCGAGGGCCTGACGCGCAACGTCGGCATGCACGCGGGCGGTGTCTTGATCGCGCCCGGCAAGCTCACGGATTTCTGTCCGCTCTACACGCAGGGCGAGGACGGCGGCGTCGTCAGCCAGTACGACAAGGACGACGTCGAAGCCGTCGGCCTCGTCAAGTTCGACTTTTTGGGTCTGACCACGCTCACCATCCTGGATTGGGCGGAGCGCTATATCCGCCGGCTCGATCCGTCGAAGGAAAACTGGAATCTCGCGCAGGTTCCGCTCGACGATCCCGCTTCGTTCAGCATCCTCAAGAAAGCGAACACCGTCGCCGTGTTCCAGCTTGAAAGCCGCGGCATGCAGGGCATGCTGAAGGACGCGCAGCCTGACCGCTTCGAGGACATCATCGCGCTCGTGGCGCTGTACCGGCCGGGTCCGATGGACCTGATTCCGAGCTTCTGCGCGCGCAAGCACGGGCGCGAGATAGTCGAATATCCAGACCCGCGCGTCGAACCCGTCCTGAAAGAGACCTACGGCATCATGGTCTACCAGGAGCAGGTGATGCAGATGGCGCAGATCATCGGCGGCTATTCGCTCGGTGGCGCCGACTTGCTGCGCCGCGCGATGGGCAAGAAGAAGGCCGAGGAGATGGCGCAGCATCGCGAGCTGTTCCGGCAGGGCGCGGCGGTCAACGGTTTGACGGCGACGAAAGCAGACGAAATCTTCGACTTGATGGAAAAGTTCGCGGGCTACGGCTTCAACAAGTCGCACGCGGCCGCCTACGCGCTGTTGGCCTACTACACGGCGTGGCTCAAGGCGCACCATCCGGCCGAATTCATGGCGGCCAACATGTCGCTCGCAATGGACGACACCGACAAGGTCAAGATCCTGTTCGAGGACTGCCTGAACAACGGCATGTCGGTGTTGCCGCCGAACATCAACCAGTCGGCGTATCGCTTCGAGCCGGTCGCGGAAGCCGACGGCAAGCGCTCGAAAACCATTCGCTACGGCCTCGGTGCCGTGAAGGGCAGCGGCCAGAACGCGATCGAAGAAATCCTGCGCGTGCGCGAGGAAGCGCCTTTCACCGATCTCTTCGATTTCTGCATGCGCGTCGACCGGCGCGTCGTGAACCGCCGCACGGTCGAGGCATTGATCCGCGCCGGCGCGTTCGACGCGCTGCACGAGAACCGCGCGCAACTGATCGCGTCCGTTCCGCTCGCGATGGAAGCCGCCGATCAGGCCGCCGCCAACGCGATGCAGGCCGGTCTCTTCGATATGGGCGACCATCCGCAGCAGGGCCACGAACTCGTCGACGAACCCGCGTGGTCTGACAAGAAGCGCCTGCAGGAAGAAAAGACAGCGCTCGGCTTCTACCTGTCGGGCCATTTGTTCGACGCCTACAAGTCCGAAGTGCGCCGCTTCGTGCGCCAGAAGATCGGCGAACTGAAGGAAGGGCGCGACAAGCTCGTTGCGGGCGTCATCACGATGATGCGCACGCAGATGACCCAGCGCGGCAAGATGCTGATCGTCAATCTCGACGACGGCACCGGCCAGTGCGAAGTCACCGTCTTCAACGAGCAGTTCGAGGCCAACAAGGCGCTCTTCAAGGAAGACGAGCTGCTCGTCGTGCAAGGCCAGGCGCGCAACGACGCGTTCACGGGCGGGATTCGCTTCACGGTCGAATCGGCGATGGATCTCGAACGCGCGCGCAGCCGTTATGCGCAGGCGGTGAAGCTCGAAATGAACGGCAACGCCGACGCGCTGCGCCTGAAACGCGTGCTCGAAGCGCATTGCGCCGGGCCCGACGAACCGGCGAGTGCCCCCGCGCCGATGCCCTCGCGCGGCGGCCAGCGCGGGGAGCGCGACTTCGGCCGGGGACAGCGCCAGCCGGTGCACATTCCGAGCGGCCTGAACGTGAGCATCGTGTATCGCAGCGAGCACGCCGAAGGCGAAGTGCGACTCGGCGATGCCTGGCGCGTCAAGCCCACCGACGATCTCATCACGGCGCTGCGCGGCGAATTCGCCGGCAGCTCGATCGAGATCGTCTATTGATGCGACTCGGCATCTCCGCCAACGCGCTGCGCTTGAGCGGCGGCCTCGAACGCTACGCGATGGACCTCGTGCGCGGCCTTGCGGAAGCCGGCTTCACGGGCAGCCGCAAGCCCGCGTTCTTCGCGCGCAAAATCGACGCGTCCTTGCCAGAGGCGCAGCTTGTCGAGGCGCACCGGATCAAGGTCGGCTTGCTGCCCGGTAAATTTCGCGACGCGTGGTTCTCCTGGGCGCTCAGGCGCGCGCGCCGCAAGGCGCAGGTGGACGTGCTGATCGGCTGCAATCGGGTGGAATCGTCGGAGATCGCGATTTGCGGCGGCACGCATATCGGCTTTCTGAAGGCCACCGGGCGGCGCGAAAAGCAGTCGGATCGCCGGCAGGTCGCGCTGGAGAAGCGCCAGTATCGGGACGCGCGTGTGATCGTCGCGCATTCGAAGCTGATGCGCGACGAACTGCGCACGCTCTACGGCATCGACGACCGGAAAATTCGCGTGCTGTATCCGCCGGTGGACAGCCGGCGCTTTTCCCCCGTCGATGCTCCGACGCGCGCGCAACTGCGCAAGCAGTTCAATTTCGCCGACGACGAAATCGTGCTGCTGTTTCCGTCGAGCAGCCATGTGCGAAAAGGCTTGCCGCTGATCGAAAAGGCGCTGGCCGGCACGACGCTGCCGGTGGTCGTCGCCGTCGCGGGGCGCGCGCCGGACAAGCTGTCGGCGTGCGTGCGCTATATCGGCTACGCGAAAAACATCGAGGACTGCTACCGCGCCGCCGATTTCACGATCCTCGCCTCGACCTACGAGCCGTTCGGGCTCGTCGGAGTGGAATCGGTGATGTGCGGCACGCCGGTGATCTTTCCGCAGAGCATCGGCTGCTGCGACGCGATCGCTGACTACGCGAAGCACATTTTCCGCCCCGGCGACGCCGCCGATTTGCGCCGCGTCGTCGAGCAGGCGGTTCAGACGCCCCGTTCGCGCGAACCTGTATCGCGCGAGGCAATTCTCTACGACGCGGACGTCTCCGTGCACGTCGCGGAGCTGCTCGCTCTCGCGAACGACATCCACGCGAGCCGCTGACGCTTCAATGCGGTGAGTTCAGTTGCGCGAGCTTCAGGAAACGGTAATAGACCGTTTGAGCGTTGAAGACCGCGATCATGAAGCCGGTGCGGCCGTCGAGAAAGCCGCGCCGCAGGAAGTACGTCCGCAGGAACGCCCACGCGCCGCGCGTCACCGCGATGCTGAAGCTGCCGCGCTTGCCTGCCGCGTGGCGCTGTTCGGCGCCGGCGCTCGAATAGGCGTCGAGCTTGCGCAACACCGTCTCGAAATCCTCGTACGAGTAGTGCATGAGCCGGCCTTCGAGCCGCGCGACCGGCTTTCCCGTCGATATTACGAGGCGCTCGTGCACGAGATCGTCGGAAAAGCGCGCCGTGCCGCGTTTGAAGAGGCGCGGGATCCAGTCCGGATACCAGCCGCTGTGCCGCACCCACACGCCGCAGAAGCTAGACAGCCGATCGACCGAATAGACGTCGGCGCGCGGGTCCGTGATCGCTGCGCGAATCGATGCGGCCAGTTCAGGCGTGACGACTTCGTCGGCGTCGATGGAGAGCACCCAGTCGGTGGAAAGCGCGTCGAGCGCGCGGTTTTTCTGCGGGCCGAAGCCCGGCCAGCCGCGCGCTTCGATCACGCGCGCGCGATGCGCCTCGGCGATGCCGGCGGTCGCATCGGTGCTGCCGCCGTCGATCACGACGATCTCGTCGGCGAACGAAACGGCCGACAGGCACTGCGCGAGCCGGGCCGCCGCGTTATACGTGATGATGGCGATGCCGAGGGTAGGCTGGGTCATGGAACGTGGTCGAATAAGGCGTGCGCGTTGTTATAATTGTTCAAAAATAGCGATGGAAAATAACAAGGTGAAGCGCGATCGAAAGTTCTTCCGTCATTCGTTGTCGTGCACGGTCGCCGAGGTTGGGAAAGAGGAGAGGATCGTCAGTATGCCGCTTCCCCGCACGAGACCCGCTGCTCTTCTCTGTATTGGCCGCACGTTTTCTCACGCTTCCTTACGCTTTCTCACGCTCGACCGGTGCACAATCCCGGACAACCGGTGCGAGGCTAGTATTTCGTCTTTAGCGGTCTGAAAGTGCTTCTGCAATGCCAGATCTTGAATCAACGAGATAATCAAAAGAACTGCTCGTCTAACGCAACTGGAAATCGATCGGCATTGTGCACTATCTAAAAGATCATGGACCTCGCGGCCTCAGGCGCGTTCCGCTCGCGGGCAAACCGGCGAGCGAAGGACTCGGCGCAGCGGCCGCCGTGCGCCGGGCGCGAACGCGCCGTCCATCCATCGAATTTCAGGAAACATGAGCCGACTCCCCGGGCGCATTCGCATCATTGCCCGCGCGCTCCCCCGGCTTGCGCTCAAACCGTGGCGCCGCAAGCCGGTGCAACCGCAGCGCATCCTGATCGCTCATCATCTCTTGCTCGGCGACACGCTGCTGCTCACGCCGCTCGTTGCAAAGCTGCGCGGGCAATATCCGCGCGCGCGCATCGTGCTGGCGTGTCCGAAGCCGATCATCCCGCTCTACGCAGGCCGTCCGTTCGACATCGACGTGATCCCCTTCGATCCGCGCGACGTCGCCACCGTCAGCGCGATCATCGCGTCGGGTCCGTACGACCTCGGCATCGTCGCGGGCGACAACCGGCACGCGTGGCTCGCGCTGGCGGCGGGTTGCCGCTGGATCGTCGGCCATGCGGGCGACGTTCCCGCATGGAAGAACTGGCCGCTCGACGAAGGCCGGCCGTATCCCGCCGAGCCGGCGGCATGGGCGGATCTCGCGACCGAACTCGTCGATGGCCCGCCGCCGCCGCGTTATCGCCCGGGCGACTGGCCCGCGCCCGCACACGCCGACCTGCCCGAACTCGCCGCGCTGACGCGGCCCTACGTCGTGCTGCATCCGGGCGCGAGCACCGAGGTCAAGCGCTGGCCGGACGAGCGCTGGCGCGCGCTCGCGGCGTTCGTCGAGTCGCAGGGTTTCGAGCCGGTGTGGAGCGGCGGCCCGAAAGAGGTCGACCTGATCCGCGCGATCGATCCGGACGCGCGCTATCTGAACTTCGCGGGGCGCGTGGGGCTCGGCGAGCTGTGGCATCTCTATGCCGGCTCGAAGGCGATTGTCTGCCCGGATACGGGCGTGGCGCACCTCGGCCGCCTGATCGACGTGCCGACGATCACGCTGTTCGGCCCCGGCAACGCGCTGATCCACGGCGCGGGCGAATACTGGAGCGCGGCGCCCTTCGTGCCGGTTACCATCGCGGACATGTCGTGCCGCGACGAGCCCTATATTTTCAGGCGGCACGTAGCGTGGGTGCGCCGCTGCGACCGCAATGAGACCACCTGCGTGGCGTGGCGCGGCGATCACGCGGACTGCATGGGCCTGATTTCGCTTGAAGCGGTCTGCAACGCGTTGCAGACCGCCCTGACGGGAGTGCAATGACAAAAGCGTGCATGCGGGTGGAGCGCGTACTCCTTGCGGCGTGTCCGCTGATCATGTTCGTCGTGGGATTCGCCCACATGACGGCGCTCGAGAACATCGCGCTCGGCTGGCTCGGCGTCGGCACGCTCGCGGCGGCCTGCTCGCTTGCGCGGCCGCCGGCGTATCGCTGGCCGCTGGTCCTGCCGATCTTCTGCTGGGGCGCGTGGTCGCTAGCGTCGGTATCGTGGTCGGCGTTGCCGCACGAGAGCATGCACGCGTGGCTCGACGAAGTGCTCTATCCGCTCGTCTCGTTCCTGGGCTTCTGGCTCGTCGGGACACAGCTCGAACGGCCACAGCGCATCGTCGCCGTGCACTGGGTCGCGTGCGTGCTGGTCGCGGTGACGAGCATCATTTATTGGGGCAAGCTCCAGCCGCCCACGGCTGATACCTTCCTGTTGCATTACTACAACCGCGTCGGGCACACGAGCACGATCGCCGTCTTCGCGATGCCGCTCTTCACCGGCCTCATGATCGAGCGGCGCTGGCGCTGGATGGGCGTGAGCGGGGTGCTCCTCGCGCTCTTCATCGGACTCGCGACGCTCAACCGCTTCTTCTGGCCAGCCGCCTGCGTGACGCTCGCGATCGCGCTTTTTCCGCTCTATCGCCGCCACATGGTGCTTGCGGCGGTGACGCTGGCGATCATCGGCGCGGCGGCGATCGGCACGCTCGAACTGAGTTCGCGCATGCGCTACGCCCACGCGCCGCCGCCGAATACGCCGCATGCGATCACGATCGATGGCGAGCACATTCCGATGCCCTCGTTCCTCACAGGCATTCGCGACAGCATGTCCGCCGATACGCGGCCGCGGCTCTGGGCCTTCTACGGCCATGCGGGCGAGCCGCACGCGTGGACGGGCGTCGGCTTCGGCAAGTCGCTGCCGGGGCAGGCGTACAAGTCGCAGATTCCGCCGAGCCTGCTCGCCGCCGAGCCGCAGGCGCTCACGCACGCCCACAACCTGTTCATGAATACGTGGCTGGAGACGGGCATCATCGGCGTGGTGCTGGAACTGGCGCTGCTCGGCGCGCTGGTCGTGCGGTTCTGGCGGGTGCGCCACGCGGTGCCGTGGGTGAGCGCGGCGGGCATTGCGCTCGTCGGTGGCATGGTCGCGAAGAATTTCACGGATGACTTCATGTGGCAGACCACCGCGCTTGCCTTCTGGTGCTTCGCGGGCCTCCTGTTGGGACGTGGCGAACGGCTGGCCGGACGCGTGCCGCCGCCAAAGCCGCGCGCCGGGCCGTGAGACTTGCCGGGAAGCGCCGCGCTGCCTGATGAGCCGGCGCACGGCACCGGATTACAATGGCGGATTGTTGCCGCACGCGGCCTGGATGTGCGCGGCGCCTGGCCGCGCACACTGCACCGACAGAGGAATGACTTGAGCGAGAAGCAGACACTGAGCAAGACCATCGGCACGGGCCAGACCACGTCGCCTACGGCCGTGATGAGGCGCTTGTGGCCCTACATCAAGCCGCTGATGGGCATCGTGATCCTCGGCCTCATCGCGATGGGTTTCGTCGCCGCGAGCGAGGCCGGCATTCCGATGCTGCTCAAGCCGCTGCTCGACCACGGCTTCGGCGCGAAGGGCAGCGACAAGGCCATCTGGGTCGTACCGGCGGCGGTGATCGGGCTGTCGGTCGTGCGCGGGGTCGCGCAATATGCGTCGGGGTATCTGCTCTCGTACGTGTCGAACAAGATCCTGCTGCAACTGCGGCTCAAGATGTTCGAACGCATGATCCACACGAGCGCGGGCTTCTTCCAGCGCGAGACGGCGAGCACGGTCATCAACGCGATCGTGTTCGAGGTCAACCAGATCCTGCAGGTGCTTTCCAGCGTCATCGTCACGCTGGTGCGCGATTCGCTCACGGTCGTGTTCCTGCTCGGCTATCTGTTCATCCTCAACTGGCGCCTGACGCTCATCGTCGCGGTGATCCTGCCGGGCATCGGGTGGCTCGTGTCGAAGATCAACCGGCGTCTGCGGCGCCTGAACCGCGAGCATCAGATGCTCACGAACGAGCTGTCGTACATCGTCGAGGAGACGGTGGGCGGCTACAAGGTCGTCAAGGTGAACAACGGCGAGCCCTACGAAATGGGCCGTTTCAACGAAATGAGCCACCGCCTGCGCGGCTATTCGATGCGCATGCAGGTCTCCGGCGGCCTCGCGCAGCCGCTCACGCAGTTTCTCGCGTCGATCGCGCTCGCCATCGTGATCACGATAGCGGTCGTGCAATCGGCGAGCGACCAGACGACGGTCGGCGGCTTCGTCGCGTTCGTCACGTCCATGCTGCTCGTGATCTCGCCGCTCAAGCACCTGATCGACATCAACCAGCCGATGCAGCGCGGCATGACGGCGGCGGAACTCATCTTCGGCCTGATCGACGAACCCGCCGAGCCGGAAGGCGGCGGCCGTCCGCTCGAACGCGCGAAGGGTCACGTCGAGTTCCGCGAGGTGTCGTTCAGCTACGGCTCGCCCGACCGGCCGACGCTCGATCGCGTGTCGTTCAAGGTCGCGCCGGGCGAGATGGTGGCGCTCGCGGGACCGTCGGGCAGCGGCAAGACGACGCTCGTCAACCTGCTGCCGCGCTTCTTCGATCCGACGCAGGGCGAAGTGCTCATCGACGGCGTGCCGCTCACCGAATACAGTCTGCACGACGTGCGCAGCCAGCTCGCGATGGTGAGCCAGGACGTCGTGCTCTTCAACGACACGATCGCGGCGAACGTCGCGTACGGCACGACGCCCGATCGCGACCGCGTGCAGGCGGCGCTCGTGGCGGCGAATCTCGCGGATGTCGTCGCGGCGATGCCCGACGGCGTCGATACGCTCGTCGGCGGCAATGGCATGCGGTTGTCGGGCGGGCAGCGCCAGCGGCTCGCCATCGCGCGCGCGATCTACAAGGACGCGCCGATCCTGATCCTCGACGAAGCGACTTCCGCGCTCGATTCCGAATCCGAGCGCCACGTGCAGTCCGCGCTCGAAACGCTGATGAAGGGGCGCACGACGCTTGTGATCGCGCACCGGCTGTCGACCATCGAGCGCGCGGACCGCATCCTCGTGATGGAGGCGGGGCGTATTGCCGAGCAGGGCAGTCACGCCGAGCTGCTACAGCACGACGGGCTCTACGCGCATCTGCACCGGATTCAGTATCAGCAGCAGGCGGCGTGAGGCGTCTTTTGATCAACCGGGCGGCTCACGCCCGTAACGTGGCAGCAGAATGAAGCGAATTTTGGTGGTGAAGGTCACCTCGCTCGGTGATGTGATACATGCGCAGTCGGTCGTGGGCGACCTGCATCGGGCGTTTCCTGGCGTGACGATCGACTGGGCCGTCGACGACGCCTTCGCCGACATTCCGCGCTGGAACCCGGGCGTCGCGCGCGTGTTGTGCGCGCCGCTTCGACGCTTCAAGAAGATGCGCAGCCTGGGCGATCTGTCGGCGATCTGGTCATCGATTTCGGATCTGCGGCAGGAGCGTTACGACGCCGTGCTGGACCTTCACGGCGTCTACAAGAGTGCGATCATTTCCTTTTTGACGCGTTCGAAGCGCCGCTTCGGCTATTCGGCGGTGAATCTGGGCGAGCGCGGCGCCGCGTTCGCCTACACGCATCGATTCGCGCCGCGCAACGATGCCAACGCGTGGGAAGGCATGCGCCGCACGCTCAGCGAGACGTTCGGCTATTCGATCGAGGCCGTCCCGCCTACCGTCTTCTCAATTCCGAAGCCAGCCGCGAAGCCCGAGGCGGTGAAGGACATGCCGTTTGCGCTGCTGTTTCACGCGACGTCGAAGGATGAGAAGAAGTGGCCGACGGCCAACTGGACCGCGGTGGGGCGCTCGCTTCTGGAGCGTGGGATTACGCCGCTGATTCCGTGGGGCTCGGAGGGGGAATTGCGTGAAGCGGAGGCGATCGCGCAAGGGCTGGAAGGCGCGAGGGTGCTGCCGAAGCTGTCGATTCAGGAGATCGCGCAGCATGTGGAGCTGGCGGCGCTCGTCGTCGGAACGGATACGGGGCTCGTGCATCTTGCCACCGCGCTGCGCAAGCCGACGGTGATGATCTTCACCGCGACGTCGCGGCCGCACTTCGGCGTGGAGATTCCCGGGGTGGTGCGGTCGATCGGGGATGACGGGCGGCCGCCTTCGGTGGAAGAGGCTTTGGCGGCGATCGAGGGGGTGAGTGGGCGAGGCGCGGCTATTTAGGCGCGCGCCAAACTACATCAACACAATATCGTACTGTTCCTGACTCAGATTCGACTCCACCTGCAGCGAAACCGGCTTCCCGATGAAATCCATCAGCATCGCCAGATGCTGCGATTCTTCCTCAAGAAACAGGTCAATCACCTGCTGTGACGCCACCACGCGAAACTCGCGCGGATTGAACTGCCGCGACTCCCGCATGATCTCGCGCAGCACGTCGTAGCACACGGTGCGCGGCGTCTTCACCTGCCCCTTGCCCTCGCACACCGGACACGGTTCGCACAGCACATGCGCGAGCGATTCGCGCGTGCGCTTTCTCGTCATCTCCACGAGCCCGAGCTGCGAGAACCCATTCACGGTCACCCGCGTGCGGTCCCGCGACAGCGCCTTCTTCAACTCGCCCAGCACCTGATCGCGATGCTCGACGTTCTCCATATCGATGAAATCGATGATGATGATCCCGCCCAGATTGCGCAGCCGCAATTGCCGCGCGATCGTGTGCGCGGCTTCGAGATTTGTCTTGAAGATCGTATCGTCGAAATTGCGTGCCCCGACGTAGCCGCCCGTATTGACGTCGATGGTCGTCATCGCTTCGGTCTGGTCGATCATCAGATAGCCGCCCGATTTCAGATCGACACGCCGCGACAGCGCCCGCTGAATCTCCGCCTCGATGTTGTACAAATCGAAGAGCGGCCGCTCGCCCGTGTAGTGATGCACGCGTGACGCCACCGCTGGCGTGAACTCGGCGGCGAAGTCGGCGAGCATCTGGTACGTCTCGCGCGAATCGACCTGAATGCGCGTGGTTTCATCGTTGACGAAATCGCGCAGCACGCGTTGCGCGAGGTTCAGGTCCTGATAAAGCAGCGTGGTCGGAGGCACGCGCTGCGCCTGAGCGACGATCGTCGCCCATGTCTTGCGCAGATACGCGACATCGGCGGCGAGTTCTTCGCTCGTCGCGTCCTCGGCGATCGTGCGCACGATGTAGCCGCCTTTCTCGTCGGCGGGCAGCACGGCGGTGAGCCGCGCGCGAACGGCTTCGCGCTCGGCCTCGCTCTCGATTTTCTGCGAAATCCCGATATGTGGTTCCTGCGGCAAATACACCAGCGTACGTCCCGCGATGCTCACCTGAGTGGACAGCCGCGCGCCCTTCGTGCCGATCGGGTCCTTCACGACCTGCACCATCAGCGACTGCCCTTCGAACACGATCTTCTCGATCGGCGTATGCGGCGTGTTGGAATGCGAGACGCCCGGAATGCGCGGATGCCAGATATCGGCGACATGGAGGAAGGCGGCGCGTTCGAGGCCGATGTCGATGAACGCGGACTGCATGCCCGGCAACACGCGCACGACCTTGCCGAGATAGACGTTGCCGACGCGCCCGCGCGAAAGCGTGCGTTCGACGTGAAGCTCCTGCACGGCGACTTGCTGAACGAGTGCGACGCGGGTTTCCTGCGGTGTGACGTTGATCAGGATTTCTTCGTTCATGGCCTGTTTTAGAAGTCGACGCGCGCCACGCGCAAGAGTGCTGCGGTTTCGAAAAGGGGCAGACCCATGATACCCGAATAGGACCCCTCGATCCGCTCGATGAACTCGGCCGCCCGTCCCTGGATGCCGTACGCGCCGGCCTTGCCGAGCGGCTCGCCCGTCGCGGCGTAACGCTGCAACGCAGCACGATCGACGGCGCCGAAGCGCACTTTCGAGCGCGACAAGGCGGGCGGCAGCAGCGCGCCCTCGGCATCGACGACGGCAAGCGCCGTCAGCACTTCATGCTCGCGCGCGGCCAGGCGTTCGAGCATCGCGACGGCTTCGGCGGCATCGGCGGGCTTGCCCATGATGGCGCCATCGACGGTAACGGTGGTATCGGCGACGAGGATCGGCGCGGCCGCGTGATGACCGCTTACGCGTCGCGTGTGCGCGGCCTCGGCCTTCAACGCGCAGACGCGCAGCACGTAGGCATCGGGCGCTTCGCCCGGAAGCTCGGCTTCGAGCGCTTCGGCGTCTTCGCCCGGACGCGGCAACAGCAACTCGAAGCGCACGCCGAGCTGTTGCAGCAGCTCCTGCCGTCGCGGGCTCTGCGACGCGAGATACACGAAGGGATGAAGCGGCGAAGAAGTCGTCATTAGGAAAGCGGGTCTCGGAAGGGAGGCGCGAGGATCGCTTTCGACGGGAGAAGGTCGGGTCTCTGGCGTGATCTCAGGCGCGATGATAGGGATGATTCTGCGTGATGCTCCACGCGCGGTAAAGCTGTTCGGCGAGCAGCACGCGGACCATGCCGTGCGGCAGCGTGAGGCTCGACACGCGCAGCAGCACTTCGGCGCGCGCCTTCACGTTGGGATCGAGTCCGTCCGCGCCGCCGATCACGAACGCGACGTCGCGTCCGTCCTGCTGCCAGCCGGGCAGGGCGCCGGCGAGCTGCATCGTGGTCCAGTCGCGGCCGCGTTCGTCGAGCGCGATCACGCGAGCGTTCTTCGGCAGCGCGGCTTCGATGCGCTGCCGCTCGGCCGCCATCACGCTCTCGGCATTGCGCCCCGACGAGCGCTGCTCCGGCTTGATCTCGCGCAGTTCGATGCGCAGTTCCGGCGGCATGCGCTTCGCGTATTCGTCGAAGCCGCTCGTGATCCAGTCGGGCATCTTGTGTCCGACCGCGAGGATATGCAGTCTCATGACGCGCGCCGCGTGAGGACGCGGCTTAGCGGCGCGTCGTCTTGCGGGCCGGCCGGGCGGCGGGTGCGTCGTCCTCGTCGTCGTCCAGAGGCTCGCTCGCGCGCGCGCCGCCAAACGTGTTCTGGGTCTGCAGCTTGACGCGCACCGGCTTGTCGCCCCAGACCTCTTCGAGGTTGTAGTACTGGCGCAGCGCGGGTTGCAGGATGTGCACGACGGCGTCGCCGCAATCGACCAGCACCCATTCGCCGACCTCTTCGCCCTCGGTGCTCACGACGTCGCCGCCCTGTCCCTTGACCTTCTCGCGTACGCTGTTCGCGAGTGCCTTGGTCTGCCGGTTCGAGGTGCCGCTCGCGACGATCACACGGTCGAAGAGGGCGGTCAGGTGCGTCGTGTTGAACACCTTGATGTCCTGCGCCTTGACGTCTTCGAGACCGTCGATGATCGCGCGTTGAAGTTTTTGAATTTCCATAGTTACCGTTGATACAGATGATGTTGAACAATATAGTCCCACACGGCGGGCGGGACCTGGCTTCTCGCGTCAGGGTGGTCCGCCGGGTGGGACTGGAGTGAGGAGCGGCTCATCGCCCGCACGGCTTCGCGGATGCCGGTCGCCGAGACTTGCACCGCCAGCGTCTCGTCGATCAGAAAGCCGCCGTGCGGCGTCGACTGCAACACGGACGGCGGCGCGCGGCGCGCGGCGACTTCGGCCGCCACCGCTTCCGGCACGGTCGATACGTCGAAGCCGGGCCGTGTTTCCACGCAGACGTGCGCGAAGTCGAAAAGGCGTTTCCAGTCGTGCCAGGAATCGAGATGCACGAGCTGGTCGGCGCCGATCAGAAGCGCGAGCGACGCGTCCGCGCCTTCACGCTCGCGCCAGCTTGCGAGCGTATCGACGGTGTAGGTCGGGCCGTCGCGCTCGACTTCATCGGTGGCGACGATCACCTCGACGTCCTCGAAGCGCATCGACGCCGCCGCCGCGCGCGTCATCGCGAGCCGGTGCTGCGGCGCCGAGACGTCCTTTTTTTGCCACGGCTGGCCGGCTGGCAGAAGCACGAGTTCGGTCAGTTGCAGCAAGTCGACGAAACGCGCCGCGAGCGCGAGGTGTCCGTCGTGGATCGGGTCGAACGTGCCGCCGAGCAGGCCGACGCGTCGCGCAGAGAGTCGATTCGAATTCAGTGGTCGATCCTTTGTCGGGTAGGCGTCCTGAAGCACAAGCGCCACGAGCGCATTACACCCAATCCCGCGGCACGAGGAAATCGGTATATAGCCGCGCTTCCGGCGTGCCCGGCTCCGGCTGCCAGTTGTAGCGCCAGTTAGCGACAGGCGGCATCGACATCAGGATCGATTCGGTGCGTCCGCCACTTTGCAGCCCAAAATGCGTGCCGCGATCGAAAACCAGATTGAATTCGACGTAACGGCCGCGCCGGTACGCCTGAAATTCGCGCTCCGCTTCAGTGTACGGCGTGTCGCGGCGGCGCTCGATGATCGGCAGATACGCCTTCAGAAACGCGTCGCCGACGCTTTTCATCATCGCGAACGAGCGCTCGAAGCCGGGCTCCGCGTAATCGTCGAAGAAAATTCCGCCGATGCCGCGCCGTTCGTCGCGGTGCTTCAGATAGAAATACTCGTCGCACCACGTCTTGAAGCGCGGATACAGATCGGCGCCGAACGGCGCCAGCGCGTCGCGGCAGACGCGGTGGAAATGTTGCGCGTCTTCTTCGTAGCCATAGCAGGGCGTCAAATCCATGCCGCCGCCGAACCAGAAGAGCGGCGCTTCGCCTTCCTTCGTCGCCATTAAAAGGCGCACGTTCATGTGCACGGTCGGGCAGTGCGGATTGCGCGGATGCATCACGAGCGAGACGCCGAGCGCTTCGAAGCCGCGTCCAGCGAGTTGCGGCCGCGCGGCGCTCGCGGAAGGCGGCAGCGCGTCGCCCGACACGTCCGAAAAGCCGATGCCGCCGCGCTCGAAAAACGCGCCGCCTTCGAGAATCCGCGTGCAGCCGCCGCCGCGCAGGCGCTCTTCGGGGCCGCGCTGCCATGTATCCGTGGCGAACGCGGCGCCGTCGAAGTCGCCGAGCGTCGAGGCGATCTGCGCCTGCAGGCCGGTGAGGTAAGTGCGGACAGCTTGTACGTCGGGAGTCGTGTCGGTCATCGTTGCTGCGTTGCGTGATACGGGCGCGCGGTTTTAAAGCGTTCCCTTAAAAACGCGCTGCCGGACGCGAAGGTCCGGCAGCGCAGTGTTGCCTCGTCCACCGGTCCGTTCAGCCGTGGCGATCGGCCTGCTTGCGGTTGACCGCGCGATAACCGATGTCGCGGCGATACTGCATGCCGTCGAAGGAAATCTGGTTCACTGTATCGTAGACCACGGATTGGGCGCCGCGCACCGAATCCGACAATCCGACGACACACAGCACCCGGCCGCCGTTGGTCGTCAGCTTGCCCTCCGCGAGCGTCGTTCCCGCGTGGAAGGTCACGGCGCTGGCGGTTTCGGCCGGAATGCCGCTGATGCGGTCGCCTTTTCGCGGCGTCTCCGGGTAATTGTGCGCAGCGAGCACGACGCCGAGCGCCGTACGACGGTCCCACTCTAGCTCCGCGCCGTCGAGCGTCCCGGCGATCGCCAGTTCGACCACTTTCGAGAAATCGCCCTTCAGGCGCGCCATGATCGGCTGCGTCTCCGGGTCGCCCATGCGGCAGTTGAATTCGAGCGTTTTCGGGTTGCCGTGCGCGTCGATCATCAGGCCGGCGTACAGGAAACCGGTATAGCGGATGCCTTCGCTTTCCATGCCGCGCACCGTCGGCAGGATGATTTCGCGCATCACGCGCGCGTGCAGTTGCGGCGTGACGATCGGCGCGGGCGAGTAGGCGCCCATGCCGCCGGTGTTCGGGCCGCGGTCGCCGTCGAGCAGGCGCTTGTGGTCCTGACTCGACGCCAGCGCCAGTACGTGCTTGCCGTCGACCATCACGATGAAGCTCGCTTCCTCGCCTTCCAGGAACTCCTCGATCACGACGCGTGCGCCGGCGTCGCCGAGCTTGTTGTCCGCCAGCATCGAATCGACGGCCGCGTGCGCTTCTTCCAGCGACGTCGCGACGACCACGCCCTTGCCGGCCGCGAGCCCGTCGGCCTTGATGACGATCGGCGCGCCTTTTGCGTCGAGATACGCGTGGGCGGCGGCGGCATCGGTGAAGGTTTCGTACTCGGCGGTCGGGATGTGGTGGCGCTTCATGAACGCCTTCGCGAAATCCTTCGAGCTTTCGAGCTGCGCGGCTTCCTTCGTCGGGCCGAATATCTTCAGGCCGCGCGAGCGGAACAGGTTGACGATGCCCGCCGCGAGCGGCGCTTCGGGGCCGACGACCGTCAGCGACACGTGCTCGGCCTCGACGAAATCCGCGAGGGCGGCCGGATCGGTGATGTCGATGTTGCGCAGGCGCTCGTCCTGCGCGGTGCCGCCGTTGCCGGGCGCCACGTAGACGATCTGGACGCGCGGCGACTGCGCGAGCTTCCAGGCGAGAGCATGTTCGCGACCGCCGGAACCGACGACGAGTAACTTCATTTGAATCCCCGAAATACTTAAAAAGCCAGTGGCGGCGTCGCGCGAGTCGACGGTGCGGGTTGCTGCCGTTGGTGCTGGAACAAGGTTAATTGAGAAGGCGGCTCGCGCGAGTGTCTGCGGCGTCACGCACCTTCCGGCAACAATTTCCGTCTCACGCGATCCGGGTCAGTTCGGACAAGCGAAACCCGTTCCATGCGCGCGCAAGCGCCATTACGCGTCGTTGATCGCCGCGTTTGTATAGACTTCCTGCACGTCGTCGAGATTTTCGAGCGCATCGAGCAGTTTTTGCATTTTCGCCGCTTCGTCGCCGCTGAATTCGACTTCCGTCTGCGGCTTCATCGTGACTTCGGCGAGTTCCGCCTTGAAGCCGGCGCCTTCCAGCGCGCTTTTCACCTTCGGGAAATCGTTCGCCGGGCAGATCACTTCGATGCTGCCGTCGTCGTTCGTCACGACGTCGTCCGCGCCCGCTTCGAGCGCCGCGTCCATCAGCTTGTCTTCCGGCGTGCCGGGCGCGAACAGGAACTGGCCGACGTGATCGAACATGAACGACACCGAGCCATCCGTGCCCATATTGCCGCCGAACTTCGAGAAGGCGTGCCGCACTTCCGCCACCGTGCGCGTGCGGTTGTCCGTCATCGTGTCGACGATGATCGCCGCGCCGCCGATGCCATAGCCTTCATAGCGGATTTCCTCGTAGTTCGCGCCGTCGACGCCGCCGGTGCCGCGCTGGATCGCGCGGTTGATGTTGTCCTTCGGCATGTTGGCGTCGTACGCCTTGTCGACGGCGAGCCGCAGGCGCGGGTTCGTGTCGGCGTCGCCGCCGCCCATGCGGGCCGCGACCTGGATTTCCTTGATGAGACGCGTCCAGACCTTGCCGCGCTTCGCATCGGCCGCTGCTTTTTTATGCTTGATGTTGGCCCATTTCGAATGACCCGCCATTACCTTTTCTCCGTCCCGCGCGCAGGGTCGATGAACCGCGCGCCTTGTTTCAATGTGTCCGCCCGGCTGATGCGACCGGCTGATGCGACCGGCTTGGGCAAGCGACGATCGATGCGTGCTTTTTGCCTGGGTTTTGCCCGCTTTTGCCTCGGCGGTGCTGCTTCCCGCTTGGTTGGCGGCGTTTCCGGCAGGACTGATACCTGTGCGGAACGCCTGCGGCCGCGAGATTGAGCAGAAGGAAATTTTATCACGGCGCCCGATGCCGAAAGGCGCCGCCAGCCGCGAAAAACGGCTGCGGACAATCGGAAAACGCCGGAAAGCGGGGTATTCGCGGGACATTTGGGAATCGTCCCGCGTGCGGATGAGCCTCGGCCAGCTTCAGTTGCGGGTGCCGAACAGCCGGTCGCCGGCGTCGCCCAGGCCGGGGACGATATAAGCATGGTCGTTCAGATGCGAATCCAGCGACGCCACGTACAGCTTCACGTCCGGGTGTGCATCGGAGAAAACTTTCACGCCTTCGGGCGCCGCGACCAGCGCCACGAAGATGATGTTTTCGCCGTGCACCTTGCGCCGCTTCATCACGTCGACGGCGTGCACCGCCGAATAGCCCGTCGCGACCATCGGATCGCACAGGATGAAGACGCGCTCCTCCAGGTCCGGCGGCAGGCGCACGAGATACTCGACCGGGCGATGGTCGTCGTCGCGATACACGCCGATGTGGCCGACCCGCGCCGACGGCACGAGATCGAGCAGCCCGTCCGACATGCCGATGCCCGCGCGCAGCACCGGCACGATCGCGAGCTTTTTGCCGGCGATGACCGGCGCGTCGATCTCGACGAGCGGCGTTTCCACGCGTTTGGTCGTGAGCGGCAGGTTGCGGGTGATTTCATAGCCCATCAGCAGCGTGATTTCGCGCAGCAACTCGCGGAACGTGCGCGTGGACGTGTCCTTGTCGCGCATGTGGGTGAGCTTGTGCTGGATCAGCGGGTGATCGAGGATGAAGAGATTCGGAAAACGGCTGTCCTGTTTCATGGGATTCGCGCGCGAGGCGCTGCTGGAAGTGAGGTTCGGCCGACGGCGCTCGTGCCTTGCGATGCCGTGATGCTGTCGACGCCTGGAGCGCACATGCGTCGCGCTTAGGCGATCCCGCCAGTTTACCGAAATTGGGATGGACCATTGGCAAGATTCGACGAACGGCTGCCAACGCGTCGAGGATGCGTCCAACGTCCGCGCCCCGATTCTTCTAGAATTGCGCGAACGGGTCCGTCCCGGCATCGACATCTCGCCACAAGTCAACCGAAAGGAGCAACGATGGATATGGGAATCGCGGGGCGCACGGCCCTGGTTTGCGCCGCCAGCAAGGGACTCGGGCGCGGCTGCGCCGAAGCGCTCGCCGCCGAGGGCGTCAATCTCGTGATCACCGCCCGCACGAAGGAGACGCTCGAAGCCACTGCCGCCGACATCCGCGCGAAGTTCGGCGTCGACGTGACGGCGGTCGCGTGCGACATCACCACGCCCGAAGGCCACGCGGCGGCGCTCGCGCCGTGTCCGTCGCCGGACATCCTCGTGAACAATGCGGGCGGGCCGCCGTCGGGCGATTTCCGCCAGTTCTCGCACGACGATTGGATCAGGGCGCTCGACGCCAACATGCTCACGCCGATCGAGCTGATCAAGCGGACCATCGACGGCATGATCGACCGCGGGTTCGGGCGGATCGTGAACATCACGAGTTCGTCGGTGAAGGCGCCGATCGACGTGCTCGGTTTGTCGAACGGGGCGCGCTCAGGGCTGACGGGCTTTGTTGCGGGCGTCGCTCGCAGGGTTGCTTCGACCGGCGTCACAATCAATAACCTGCTGCCGGGCGCATTCGATACGGATCGCATCGCGGTCACGCTCGTGGCGCAGGCGAAGGCGGAGAACATCACGCTAGAGGAAGCGCGTGCGCGCCGCGTGAAAAGCCTGCCCGCCGGACGCTTCGGCACGGCCGACGAATTCGGCCGTGCCTGTGCGTTCCTGTGCAGCGTGCACGCCGGGTACGTGATCGGGCAGAACTGGCTGATCGACGGCGGGGCTTATCCGGGCACGTACTAACGGGCCCGCTCGATAAACATAAACAGGAGATACACCCTCATGAGCACACGCGTCGCTTTGATCGCGCACGACATGAAGAAGGACGACATCGTCGCGCTGGCGGGCGAATACGTCGATACGCTCGCGCAATGCCAGTTGCTCGCGACCGGCACGACCGGTTCGCGGATCGCGGCGGCGCACGGGCTGGAGGTTGAGCGCAAGCTCTCGGGCCCGCACGGCGGCGACTTGCAGATCGGCGCGGAACTGGCGGAAGGGCGCGTGGACGTCGTGATCTTCCTGCGCGACCCGATGACGCCCCAGCCGCACGAACCCGACATCAACGCGCTCGTGCGCGCCTGCGACGTGCACAACATCCCGTGCGCGACGAACATCTCGACGGCGCGCATGATCCTCGACGAGCTCAAGCTGCGCTTTTCGCGCGCGGCGTGACCGGCCAATCAGACAACGAACGGAGAGTCCCATGACAAAAGCGATTCGATTCGACAAAACCGGAGGCCCGGAAGTGATGAAGTGGGTCGACGTGGAGGTCGGCGAGCCGGGCAAGGGCGAGATTCGAGTGAAGCATCACGCGGTGGGCCTGAATTTCATCGACGTGTATTTCCGCAACGGGCTTTATCCGATGCCGCTGCCCGGCGGCCTCGGCATGGAAGGCGCGGGCGAAGTGACGGCGGTCGGCGAGGGCGTTTCGCAATTCAAGCCGGGCGATCGCGTGGCGTATGCATCGCGGCCACCGGGCGCGTATGCGGAGGAGCGGGTGATGTCGGCGGATTACGTCGTCGCGCTGCCCGATTCGATCGACTATGAAGATGCCGCGTCGATCATGCTGCAAGGGCTCACCGCGCAGTATCTGCTGCGGCGCACGTATCGCGTGAAAGCGGGCGATACGGTGTTGATCCACGCGGCGGCGGGCGGCGTCGGCTTGCTCGCGTGCCAGTGGGCGAAAGCGCTGGGCGCGACGGTGATCGGTACGGTCGGTTCGGACGAGAAGGCCGAGTTGGCAAAGGCGCACGGCTGCGATTACCCGATCGTCTATACGCGCGATAACTTCACGAAGCGCGTGCGCGAGATCACCAACGGCGCGGGCGTTCCAGTGGTCTACGATTCGATCGGGAAGGATACGTATACGGCGTCGCTCGATTGTCTGGCGCCGCTGGGGCTCTTTGTGAGCTTTGGGAATTCGTCGGGGCCGCTGCCGCCTATTGATTCGTCGGAATTCGCCGGGCGCGGGTCGTTGTACTTTACCCGGCCGACGTTGTTCAGCTATATCGCGAAACGCAGCGATCTGGATGCGATGGCGGCGGAGTTGTTCGAGGTGGTGGGCTCGGGGAAGGTCAAAACCAACGTTCGGCAGAAGTATTCGCTTCAGGAAGCGGCGCGGGCGCATGCGGATCTCGAAGGGCGGAAGACGACGGGGTCGACGGTTTTGCTGCCTTGAGGTTTGATACTCAGAAAGCGCAGCGGGCGCCGTTTTCATAATTCGCTACGTGAAATGCCCATGAGCTACGTCGTGGGCATTTTTTTGCGCCGCTACGACTAACCCGCGAACCAATTGCGGTGCAGTTCGTTTATCTGCTGGACGACTCTATCCCCGTCCTTGACATGAGGCTGGAAGATTTCACTGGACTTCGTAAAGCGATGTCCGACTCGAACAGCATAGGATTTGCATGCCCAACTGACAAAGCCGGGGTAGCAGCCTGCGCCGTCAACGTCCTGCCACTTGACGCCATTCGAGAAACGGTCCCAGGGCAGAATGCCGCGGCGAATCCAGACGCCGTCTCAATTGGTGTATATGTGGACGCTCCTAAGCCCTGGCGCTCGACGAAGCGCAGCCGCGAAGTTGAATCACCAGGCGGCCGCTTCGGCCCCGCGACCGACCGACCATGAGCCGCCCCGACCCCGACCAACTGCTCGACAAACTGCAACGCGAGGAAGAGCAGCGCCAGCGCGGACGCATGAAGATTTTCTTCGGCGCGTCGGCGGGCGTGGGCAAGACCTACGCGATGCTGCAGGCCGCGCGCCGCCGTCTCGACGAAGGCGACGACGTGGTCGTCGGCATCGTGGAGACGCATGGACGCAGCGAAACGGCGGCGCTGCTCGAAGGGCTCGACGTGCTGCCGCGCGCGACGATCGGCTATCGCGAGCGCACGCTGACCGAATTCGATCTCGACGCGGCGCTCGCGCGTCATCCGCAACTCATCCTCGTCGACGAACTCGCGCATTCGAACGTGCCCGGCGCGCGCCATCTGAAGCGCTGGCAGGACGTGTACGAACTGATCGACGCGGGCATCGATGTCTATACGACGGTCAACGTCCAGCATCTTGAAAGTTTGAATGACGTGGTCGGCCAGATTACCGGCATCCGCGTGTTCGAGACGGTGCCCGACCGCGTGCTCGACAGCGCCGACGAAGTGACGCTCGTCGACTTGCCGCCCGAAGAACTGCTCGAGCGCCTCGGCCAGGGCAAGGTCTACATGCCGCAGCAGGCCGAGCGCGCGGTCCACAATTTCTTTCGCAAGGGCAACCTGATCGCGCTGCGCGAGCTGGCGCTCAGACGCACGGCCGATCGTGTCGATGCGCAGATGCGGGAGTATCGAGCGGATCGTTCGATCGCGCACATCTGGCAGGCGCGCGAGCGGCTTCTGGTGTGCGTCGGTCCCGGCAGCGATGCGCCCGCGCTCGTGCGTGCCGCCGCGCGTCTCGCCGCGAGCCTCACGGCCGACTGGATCGCGGCCTACGTCGAAACGCCGCGTCTGCAGAAGCTGCCGGATGCGCGCCGCGAACGCACGATGCAGGCGCTTAAATTCGCCACCGAACTCGGCGCGGAAACGGTGACGCTCGCAGGCGACGATGCCGTCGCGACGCTGATCGGCTATGCGCAGGCGCGCAACGTATCGAAGCTGGTCGCGGGGACTTCGGCGCGGCGCGGGCTTGCGCGGCTGGTCCGGCGGCCGTTCAGCGAGCGCCTCGCCGAGCGCGCCGGCGACCTCGATCTCACCTTGATCCGCGCACGAGAGGGCGCGCGCCACGCACCCGCCGACTCACCGGATGCCGCCGCGAGCGCCTGGCGCGACGCGCTTTCGGCGGCGCGCGAGCAGCGCTCGCCGCCGAGAGCGTATGCGTACGCGGTCGCGATTTGCGCGACGGCGACGCTCATCGCGAGCGCCGTCAGCGATCGCCTCGATCTCGCGAACCTCGTGATGCTGTACCTGCTCGGCGTCGTGTTCACCGCCGTGCGGCTCGGGCGCGGTCCCGGCGTGATGCTGTCGTTCCTCTCCGTCGCCGCGTTCGATTTCTTCTTCGTGCCGCCGCGCATGTCGCTGTCGGTGTCGGATACGCAATACGTGCTGACCTTCGCCGGCATGCTGCTGACGTCGCTCGTGATCAGCCATCTCACGTCGAGCCTGCGGCGCGAGGCGCGCGTCGCCGAGAAGCGCGAGCGGCGCACGAGCGCGATGTACGCGATGGCAGGCGAACTGGGCGCGGCGCTCGCGACCGAGCAGATCGTCGGCATCGGCATGCGGCATGTGAGCGAAGTGTTCCGCGCGCAGGTCGCGATGCTCCTGCCCGACAGCGCCGACAAGGTGCGTCAGAAGCTCGATACGACCGCCGCCGATAGCGCCACGTTTTTGCTCGATGCCAAGGCGCTCGACACGGACGTCGCCCAGTGGGTCTACGACCAGCAAAAACCAGCGGGGCGCGGCACCGACACGCTGCCTGCCGCCGCGGCGCTCTACTTGCCGCTCAGGGCGCCGATGCGCACGCGCGGCGTGCTGGCCGTGTTGACTCGCGATCCGGCCGAACTCGACGTGCCCGAGCAAAAACGCATGCTCGACACGTTCGCCGCGCAGATCGCGCTTGCGCTGGAGCGCGTGCATTACGTCGATATCGCCCGCGATGCGCTCGTCAGCATGGAGTCCGAGCGGCTGCGCAATTCGCTGTTGTCGGCGGTGTCGCACGACTTGCGCACGCCGCTGACGGCGATAGTCGGCTTCGCTTCGATGCTCGGTCAATCGAACGGCGATGTGCGCTCGCCCGCGAACGCCGAGCTGATCGAAGCGATCCACGACGAATCGTTGCGCATGACGAGCATCGTCGCCAACGTGCTCGACATGGCGCGGCTGCAGGCGGGCGGTTTGCGGCTGAACCGGCAGTGGACGCTGCTAGAGGAAACGGTCGGCGCCGCGCTTCGGGCGTGCCGGCGAATGCTCGGCAATCGCGCGGTCGACGTGCACCTTCCCGCCGATTTGCCGCTCGTGCAGCTCGACGCCGTGCTGATGGAGCGGCTACTGTCCAACCTGCTGGAGAACGCGTCGAAATACACGCCCGCCGATGCGCGGCTTGCGATCGGCGCGGAGCGTATCGATATCGACGGCAAGCCGTTCGTGCGCGTGACGATCGACGATACCGGCCCGGGCCTGCCGCCCGCGATGGTCGATCGCGTGTTCGAGACGTTCACGCGCGGCGAGAAGGAATCGGCACAACCGGGGATCGGGCTCGGACTCTCGATTTGCCGCGCGATCGTCGAGGCGCACGGCGGTACAATCGGCGCGGCCAACCGGGCGGACGAAGGAGGGCGTGTCGAAGGCGCGCGCTTCTGGTTCACGCTGCCCGTCGATGCGCCGCCGCCCGCGCCGGCTCTCGAAGAAGACCCGGCGGTGCTTGAACCGCCCGTATCGAAGACCACGACATGACTGAGCCGACCGTTACCGTCGTCCTGATCGAAGACGAAAAGCAGATCCGACGCTTCGTGCGCGTCTCGCTCGAAGCGGAGGGCATTGCGGTGCACGAAGCGGAGACGGGCAAGCAGGGGCTCGTCGAGGCGGCGACGCGCAAGCCCGATCTCGTGATCGTCGATCTGGGATTGCCGGATACCGACGGCATCGACGTGATTCGCGAATTGCGAAGCTGGACCGAGTTGCCGGTGATCGTGCTGTCGGCGCGCACGCAGGAAGAAGAGAAGGTCGCCGCGCTCGATGCCGGCGCCGACGATTACCTGACCAAGCCGTTCGGGGTGTCGGAGCTGATGGCGCGGATTCGTGCGCATCTGCGACGGCGGAATCAGGCGGCGGGGAGCGAATCGCCGCGGGTCTCGTTTGGAGCGGTGGTGGTCGATCTTGGGCTGCGGCAAGTGACGCGCGACGGCGCGCCCGTGCATCTGACGCCGATCGAATATCGTCTGCTCTCGACGCTCGTGCGGGACGCGGGGCGCGTGCTGACGCATCGGCAATTGCTGCGCGAGGTATGGGGGCCGTCGCATGTGGACAGTAACCACTACCTGCGCATTTATATGGCGCATTTACGGCAGAAGCTCGAGCGCGATGCCGCGCAACCCGAGCATATCGTGACGGAGACGGGGGTGGGGTATCGGTTGGTGGGGGCGTCCTAGCTGGCTAGCGCTTCGAGTTCATCCAACACGTCATCGATCGCCGCGTCCCCGCCGATAAACCCGACCACTTTATCTTTCACCCTGCGCTTCACGCTTTCGACCGCGATCCGCGCCACATCTTCGCGCGACACCGCAGGCACATTCGCCGAACGCTCGCTCGCCAACGCGATCGTCCCGCTGGCCGCTTCATCCGACAGCGGACCCGGCCGCAGGATCACATACGGCACGCCGCGCTTTTGCACGTAGTCGTCGCTTTCGCGCTTCATTTTCGCGTAATGCTTCAGCGCCAGCGGATTTGCCTCGGGCCAGTACGCCGAGATCGCGCTGATCACGACGAGTTGCTGTACGCGCCTGCGCTTTGCGTAATCGGCGGTGCGCTCGACGGCGTCGCGATCGATCGCGCGCTCCTCGTTCACGCCCTCCGTTTCCGCCGATCCGGCGGCGTAGATGACGTGCGTGATGTCGTCGAAGGCGTGCGAAAAATCGTGCGTGAGATCGCCGAGCACGATCTCGGCGCCGAGCGCGGCGAATTCGGGTTTGTGCGCGGATTTGCGCAACAGTGCCTTGAACGCAATGCCTTCATGTTGCAACTGCCGCGCGATGTGGCGGCCCGTACGGCCGTGCGCGCCGATCAGCAGGACTTTCATTGAAAACGCTCCTTGTGAGGTTGGAGTGTCTAAACGTTAAGCGATTTTTTCGAATCCTGCTGTCCGGACTATTACTCCGTCGCGCTTGCCGTTTGTGTGCCCCCGCCTTTACGCGCCCGCCGCTCCTCCGCCCGCACCCGAAACCGGTCCATATAAAGATAAACCACCGGCGTCGTATAAAGCGTCAGCATCTGGCTCACGATCAACCCGCCGACGATCGCGATCCCCAGCGGCGCGCGCATCTCCGACCCTTCGCCCGTGCCGAATGCGAGCGGCAGCGCGCCCAGCAACGCGGCGGCAGTCGTCATCATGATCGGCCGGAAACGCAGCAGACACGCCTGCTCGATCGCCTCGCGCGAGGTCGTCGCTCCGTGCCGCGACGCCTCGATCGCGAAATCGACCATCATGATCGCGTTCTTCTTCACGATGCCGATCAGCAAGATCACCGCGATCATCGCGATGATGCTGAACTCGGTCTTGAAGAGCAGCAGCGCGAGCAGCGCGCCCACGCCAGCCGAAGGCAGCGTCGAAAGAATCGTGATCGGATGGATGTAGCTCTCGTACAAAATGCCGAGCACGATGTACACCGCCGCCAGCGCGGCGAGAATCAGCAGCGGCTGGTCGTTCATCGACTGCTGGAACGCCTGCGCCGTGCCCTGGAAACTGCCGTGGATCGTGCTCGGCACGCCGATGGTCGCCATCGTCTCGTAGATCGCGGCGGTCGCATCGGACAGCGACTTGCCGGGCGGCAAATTGAACGAAATCGTCGAGGCGACGAACTGGCTCTGATGATTCACCGACAGCGGCGTATTGCCCGGCCCGAACTTCGCGATCGCGGAGAGCGGGATCATCGTTTCCTTCGACGTCGATACCGCCGCGCCCGATGACGATCCCGACTTGCCGCTCGCCGCGATCGAGTTGGTCGCGGAGTTGCGCACGGAGTCGAGCGAAAGCTGCGTGGCGGTATCGGTCGTGGTGCCGGTGGTGGAGGCGGTCGCGGCAGTCGAGTTCGACGTGGTGGTCGAATTCGTCGATGCCGCGCCGCTCGCCGTTCCGCCCGACGTGCTGACGTAGATCTGCTTGAGCATCTCCGGGTCCTGCCAGTACTTCGGCGCGACCTCCATCACGACGTGGTACTGCGACAGCGCGTTGTAGATCGTCGATACCTGGCGCTGGCCGAACGCGTCGTAGAGCGTGTTGTCGATCTGTGCGGGCTTGATGTTGAAGCGCGCGGCGGTCGCGCGGTCGAACGTGACCATCGCTTCCAGGCCGCCTTGCTGCTGGTCGGAGTTGACGTCGGTGAGTTCGGAGCGGCGTTGCAGCGCCTCGGTGAGGAGCGGTCCCCATTTGTAGAGATCGGCGGTGGAATCGGAGAGCATCGTGAACTGATATTGCGCGTTCGACTGCCGCCCGCCCACGCGAATATCCTGCACGGCCTGCAGGAACGTGCGCGCGCCGGCCACGTCCGCGAGCGGTTTGCGCAGGCGCTGGATCACGGTATCCGCCGAGTCGCCGCGCACGCTCTTCGGCTTGAGCGACACGAACATGAAGCCCGAATTGGTCTGCCGCCCGCCGGTGAAGCCCGCGACGCTGTCCACGGCGGGATCGGCCTGCACGATGCGCATCATTTCGGCGAATTTCACCTTCATCGCCTGGAACGACGTGCTCTGGTCAGCCTGAATCCCGCCGACGATGCGCCCCGTATCCTGTTGCGGGAAAAATCCTTTCGGCACGATGATGTACAGATAGACGTTGAGTCCGATCGTCGCGAGCAGCACGACGAGAATCAGCCGCGGATGCGCGAGCGCCCAGCCAAGCGTGCGCGCGTAGCCGCGCTGCATCCGGTCGAACTGGCGCTCGAGCCACGCGCCGACGCGCCCCGGCTTTTGCAACTCGTGCGGCTCCTGTAAAAGGCGCGCGCACATCATCGGCGTGACGGTCAGCGAGACCGCCAGCGAGACGGCGATCGCGAGCGACAGCGTCAGCGCGAACTCGCGAAACAGTCGCCCGACGATGCCGCCCATCAGCAGGATCGGCAGGAACACGGCGACGAGCGACACGCTGATCGACAGCACCGTGAATCCGACTTCCTTCGCGCCGAGAATGGCGGCCTTCATGCGTGGCACGCCGTTCTCGATATGACGCGTGATGTTTTCGAGCACGACGATCGCGTCGTCGACGACGAAGCCGGTCGCGATCGTCAGCGCCATCAACGAGAGGTTGTCGAGCGAGAAGCCGAGGAGGTACATCGCCGCGAACGTGCCGATGATCGAGATCGGCACGGCCACGCTTGGAATGAGCGTCGCGCGCCAGTTGCGCAGGAAGAGGAACACGACCATCACGACGAGCGCGACCGCGATCGCGAGCGTGAGCTCGGTATCGTGCAGCGAGGCGCGGATCGTGGTCGAGCGGTCGGCGGTCGGCGTGATCTCGACGTCGCGCGGAAGCGCGGCCTGCAACTGCGGCAGCATCGACTTCACGCGATCGATCGTCTCGATGATGTTCGCGCCCGGCTGGCGATACAGGATCACGAGCACGGCGCGCTTGCCGTTGATGAGGCCGAGATTGCGCAAGTCCTCAACCGAATCGACGACTTCGCCCACGTCCGAGAGCCGCACTGCCGAGCCGTTGCGGTACGCGACCACCAGATCGCGGTATTGATCCGCCTTGCTCGCCTGATCGTTGGTGTAGAGCTGAAAGCGCGTGCCCTTGAACTCGATCGCGCCTTTCGGGCTGTTCGCGTTCGCCGAAGCGAGCGCGGCGCGCACGTCTTCCAGCCCGATGCCGTAGTGAAACAGCGCGCCCGGCTCCAGCTCGACGCGCACGGCCGGATTCGCGGAGCCGCTCACGTCGACTTCGCCGACGCCCGGCACGGTCGAAAGCGTCTGCTGGAGCACGGTCGCGGCCGAGTCGTAGAGCGAGCCGGCCGTGCGCGTCGGCGACGAGAGCGCGAGCACGAGGATCGGCGCGTCGGCGGGATTGACCTTGTGGTACGTAGGATTGCTCTTGAGCGACGCCGGCAGGTCGGCGCGCGCGGCGTTGATCGCGGCCTGCACGTCGCGCGCGGCGCCGTCGATGTCGCGGTTCAGGCCGAATTGAAGCGTAATGCGCGTCGAGCCGACCGCGCTCTGCGACGTCATTTCGGTGACGTCGGCGATCGAACCGAGATGGCGTTCCAGCGGACTCGCGACGCTCGTCGCGACGGTCTCGGGGCTCGCGCCGGGAAGGCTAGCCTGCACGGAGATCGTCGGGAAATCGACTTGCGGCAAGGGCGCGACCGGCAGCTTCACGAACGCGAACATGCCGGCGAGCGCGACGCCGATCGCAAGCAGGGTCGTCGCGACGGGGCGGGCGATGAAGGGGCGCGAGAGGTTCATCGCGTCACTCCGCTTCGCTGACCGGACGCGGCGGCGCCCCGCGATTAAAGCGCTCCCGCACGCGGCGGCCGAGCGAATCGAATGCGAGGTAGATCACCGGCGTCGTGAAGAGCGTCAGCAACTGCGAGACGATCAGCCCGCCAACGATCGCGATCCCCAGCGGATGGCGCAGTTCAGACCCTGCGCCCCAGCCGATCATCAGCGGCAGCGCGCCGAGGAGGGCGGCGAGCGTCGTCATCAGGATCGGGCGGAAGCGCAGCAGACACGCCTGGAAAATCGCGTCGCGCGGCGACTTCCCTTCTTCGCGCTCGGCTTCGAGCGCGAAGTCGATCATCATGATCGCGTTCTTCTTCACGATGCCGATCAACAGCACGATGCCGATGATCCCGATGATGTCGAGATCGTGCCCGGTGATCATCAGCGAGAGCAGCGCGCCGACGCCTGCTGACGGCAACGTGGAAAGAATCGTGATCGGGTGAATGAAGCTCTCGTATAGCACGCCGAGCACGATGTACATCGTGACGATCGCGGCGAGGATCAGGAACAGCTCGTTCGACAGCGACGCCTGGAACGCGAGCGCCGCGCCCTGGAACCGGATCTGGAACGCCGCGGGCAGGCCGACTTCCTGCTTCGCCTTGTCGATTGCCTTTACGGCCGCGCCGAGCGAGGCGCCGGGCGCGAGGTTGAACGAGACGGTCGTCGCCGGGAACTGGCCCAGGTGCGTGACGAGCAGGGGCGCCGCGCGCTCGTGGAACTTGGCGATGGCCGAGAGCGGCACCTGTCCGCTCGACGCGGTGGACGAAGGCAGGTAGATGCCGTTGAGCGTCTCGCTGTAGTGCGCGTCGCTCGGTTCGGCTTCGAGAATCACGCGATACTGGTTCGACTGTGTGAAGATCGTCGAGATGATCCGCTGGCCGAACGCGTCGTAGAGCGCATTGTCGACCGTGGCGGGCGTAATGCCGAAGCGCGCGGCCGTCGCCCGGTCGATCTCCACGTACACGGACTGGCCGTTCGCCTGCAAATCCGTCGCGACATCGGCGAGTTCGGGCGCGTGCTGCAGGCGCTCGACGAGCTTCGGCACCCACTCGGCGAATTCCGCCGCGTTCGGGTCGGTCAGCATGAACTGGTATTGCGTCGGGCTGACGGTGGAATCGATCGTCAGGTCCTGCACCGGCTGCATGTAGAGCCGGATGCCGGGAATATTAGCGACCTCGTTCTGCAACGCGCGGATCACGTCGCTCGACGTGCTGCTGCGGTCGTCGCGCGGCGTCAGGTTGATCAGCATGCGGCCGCTGTTCAACGTGATATTCGTGCCGTCGACGCCGATGAACGACGTGAGACTTTCGACATCCGGATTCTTCAGGATCTGCGCGGCGAGCGCCTGCTGCTGCTCGGCCACCGCCTGATACGAGGCGGCCTGCGGCGCCTGCGTGATTGCCTGGATGACGCCCGTGTCCTGCGTCGGGAAGAAGCCCTTCGGAATCACCACGTACAGGAGCGCCGTGAGGAAAAGCGTCAGCACCGCGACGAAAAGCGTTGCGCGCTGGCGCTCCAGCACCCACGTCAGCGCGACGGCATAGCGCCCGATCACGTAGTCGATGAACTGGTGCGCGCGCGCCTCGAAGCGCTTGCTTTCCTTCGGCGGCGTGTGGCGCAGGAGCTTCGCGCAGAGCATCGGCACGAGCGTGAGCGAGACGACCGCCGAAATCACGATCGTCACGGCAAGCGTGATCGCGAACTCGTGAAAGAGCCGGCCGACCACGTCGCCCATGAAGAGCAGCGGGATCAGCACCGCGATCAGCGAAACCGTCAGCGAGATGATCGTGAAGCCGATCTGCTTCGAGCCCTTCAGCGCAGCCTCGAGCGGCGGATCGCCTTCCTCGACGTAGCGCGCGATGTTCTCGATCATCACAATGGCATCGTCGACGACGAAGCCGGTCGCGATCGTCAGCGCCATCAGCGAGAGGTTGTCGAGCGAGAAGCCGCACAGGTACATCACGGCGAGCGTGCCGACGAGCGATAGCGGCACCGACAAGCTCGGAATCAGCGTCGCCCAGACATTCGCGAGGAACAGGTAAATCACAAGCACGACGAGCACCACGGAGAGCGCCAGCTCGAACTGCACGTCGCGCACGGACGCGCGGATCGTGGTCGTGCGGTCGGTGACGATGCGCACGTCGAGCGCGGCCGGCAGCGCCTGCTGCAACTGCGGCAGGATCTTCTTGATGCCGTCGACCACCTGGATCACGTTCGCGCCGGGCTGGCGCTGCACGTTCAAAATGATCGCGGGCGTCGAATCGACCCACGCGCCGAGCTTCGTGTTCTCCGGCCCTTCGACGATCGTCGCGACATCGGTCAGCATCACCGGCCGGCCGTTCTTGTACGCGACCACCGCGCTCTGGTAGGCCGCGGCGTCGGTCAACTGGTCGTTCGCGTTGATCGTGTAGGAGCGGGTGGGGCCGTCGAAACTGCCCTTCGGCGTGTTGACGTTGAGATTCGAGATCGTGGTGCGCAGGTCGTCGATGTTGAGCCCATACGACGCAAGCGCGCGCGTGTTCGCCTGAATCCGCACGGCGGGGCGATTGCCGCCGCTCACCGACACGAGGCCGACGCCTGCTACCTGCGAGATTTTCTGCGCAAGACGCGTGTCGGCGAGGTCCTGGACTTGCGTCAAGGGCAGCGTCTTCGAACTGATCGCGAGCGTGATGATTGGCGCGTCGGCGGGATTGACCTTCGCGTAGATCGGCGGGGCGGGCAGGTCGGACGGCAGCAGGTTGCCCGCCGCGTTGATCGCGGCCTGCACTTCCTGCTCGGCGATATCTAGCGGCAAGTCGAGGCTGAACTGCAGCGTGATGACCGATGCGCCCGCCGAACTCTGCGACGACATCTGGTTCAGGCTCGCCATCTGGCCGAACTGCTTTTCGAGCGGCGCGGTGACGGACGACGTCATGACGTCGGGCGAGGCGCCGGGATAAAACGTCTGGACCTGGATGGTCGGGTAATCGACGGCAGGCAGCGCGGAGAGCGGCAGGAAACGCAGCGCGACGAGCCCGACCAGCATGATCGCCGCCATCAGGAGCGCCGTGCCGACCGGGCGCAGGATAAAAAGGCGTGAGGGATTCATGCTCTACGTGCCCGGCCGTTCATGGCTGCGACTGCTGATGACGGCGGCCGGCGTGATGCGCGCCCGAGGCGCCCGAAGCAGCCGATGCCGGAACCGCAGCGGAAGCACTTGAAGCACCCGAAGCACCGGTCGGCTTATCGGCGGGGATCGTGATCTTCGCGCCTTCCTTCAGCCGGTCCGAACCGTCGATCACCACGCGCTCGCCCGCTTGCAGACCGGTCTTGATGCTGGTGCGCTCGCCATCGACCGGGCCGATTTTCACGTTGCGCACGGTCACCGTGTTGTCCGGCTTCACCACATAAACGAACGCGCCCGACGAGCCGTTCAGCACCGCCGAAGTCGGCGCGATCGTCGCGTTCTTGATGACATCGACGAGCAGCTTCGTGTTCACGAACTGATTCGGGAACAGTATGTTCTGATGGTTCGCGAAGGTCGCGCGCAGCTTGACAGTGCCGGTCGTCGTGTCGATCTGGTTGTCCACCGTTTCGAGATAGCCGGCTTCGAGCGACGTGGTATTGGCGCGGTCGTAGGCCGTCACCGACATCTTCACGCCCGCGCGCATCGGCTTCATGATCGCGGTGAGATTGTCCTCGGAGGTCGTGAAGATCACGCTGATCGGCTGCAATTGCGTAATCACGACGACACCGTTCGTATCGCCCGTGGTGACGTAATTGCCCGGATCGACCTGCCGCAGCCCGACGCGCCCCGACACCGGCGCCGTAATGCGCGCGTAGGTCAGATCGAGCTTGTAGGTATCGACGTTCGCCTGGTCCGATTTCACCGCGCCTTCATATTGCTTGACGAGCGATGCCTGCGTATCGACCTGCTGCTTCGCGATCGAATCTTGTGACAGCAGCGTCTGATAGCGCTGCAAGTCGAGCCGCGCGGTTTGCAGCAGCGCCTGGTCCTTCGCGAGCGTGCCTTGCGCGTTGCGCAGCGAGATTTCATAGGGGCGCGGGTCGATCTGCGCGAGCAGGTCGCCCTTCTTGACCATCTGGCCTTCCTTGAACGCGACATCGACGAGGATGCCGTTCAGCTGCGTCTTCACGGTCACGTTCGCGAGCGGCGTCACCGTGCCGAGCGAATTGATGACGACGGGCATCTCGCCCGTCTTGACGGTAGCCACATGCACCGGCTGCGGCTGGTTCGCCTGATTCGCGCCGCCGCGCCGCCCGCCCCCAGTCGACGATCCCGCCTGCTGCGCCTTCGCTGGATCGTTGCGGCTCCACGGATGCCACCACGCGAGCGCCCCGCCGATGATCAGCAGCGCGACGATCAGCCATCCGAAGCGGCGCCGCGCGGGGCGGGGAGAAGTGGCGGAAAGCGAGGGGTCGGTCGTGCGCGGCGGCGGCGTTGGCGTTTGCGTCGGAGAATTTTTCTGGTCGTCCATCGTGTGGTGGCTTGCGTGTTTCGGTGATGTCGTTCGGGGCGCGGAGGGCGGTCGGGCGCCCGTGGACGCGAGGCGCCGGCGAATTCGATCGATGTTGATTTTCCCGCGCGAAACCCGGGAGGTCTTCGTCTGGAAAGCTTTGAAAGCCGGGGCCCGGGCCCGCGAAGCATGATGCTACGTCCCGCCCTTCGTAACAGTCCAGCTATCTTTCTTTCGGATGATTACGAGTGTTACATCGTGCGCGGTGCGGCGGCGCGCAGGATTACAGGCGCTCCGCATGCATCACGCGGCGCATCACGCGTTTTCATGCGATGACGCCGCGTGGCAAAGACCAACTATTCGGCGAGGCGCGCAGACGGTGTCCCGCCGATCTCGTGGACGATCTTGTCGACGTAGCCGAGCAGCGCCGGCGCGACGGTTTCGATCAGCGTATCGCGCGGGCACTGATGCGCCGCGCCACCGCAGTTCACGGCGTAGCGCTGTCCCGACGGTCCGACGAAGCCCGCCGCGACCGCGTTCAGCCCGTGGTGCCATTCGCCGGTCGAGATCGCGAAGCCGAGCGTGCGCACGGCGTCGAGTCCGGTCTGCAAGCCGCCGATGATGCTCGGCCAGTCGTCGCCGGCTGCGGTCTGGACGCTTGCAATCAGCGTCTGCCGCTCGGCGGCCGGCAGCACTGACAGATACGCGCGGCCCACGGCGGTCCGGCACAGATCGATCCGTCCGCCCACTTCCAGACGCGACACAAGCACGGCGGAGCGCGGCCGGATGGCATCGATCACGACCATCTCCAGCCGGTCGCGCACTGCGAGATGGACGCTCAGGCCCGTCAACTCGGCGAGCTCGATGAGAAACGGCCGCGCGCGGGCGCGGATATCGAAGTTACGCAGGAACCCGTTGCTCAGTTCCAGCACGGAAGCGGTCAGCACGAAGCGCTCGCTGTCTGGCAGCCGGAACAGCAGCCCCGTGTTGACGAGCGTCGCGGTAATTCGCGAGACGGTTGGTTTGGGGATGCCGGTCCATTCGGTCAGCTCGCGATTGCTTACCGGCGCATCGGCGCCGGCGATGCGGCGCAGGACATCCAGTCCGCGCGCGAGCGCAGTGACTTCCTCGCCATCTCTTTCCTTGCCTTTTTCCCGACCGGAGGGTCGGCTCTCGGGTTTGTTCATTGTTTTTTTAAAACATCGTTTTGTTTGGGGCTTGAAGCTTGGATGATACGCGAACTCTTTTTTTCAACTTTGCAGGGCATGCAAGCCTTACGAAAAGGTGCAGATGCCGCGACACTTTTCCACTTTCGCACTTTCCAGTAAGCATGTTGGGCAGATGCCCAAGTCACGAAATTTTGCTTGACTTAGGCAGCGATAACATAAAAAATGGAACCCGATTTCGAAAGCACGACCGCGCGACGATTTCCCGCTGGACGGTCCGCTTCGGATACAGGCTCTCAGGTTCTAGCACGGCCCTCGGAATGGCTAGAACTTTTAAGGCGCTGCGGCAACGCAGCGCCTTTTTTTTGTCTGTTTTGCGGCGCGGGAGAAATTTGCGCATGGGGCCGCGCGCTGAGCGCCCGGGAGCCACTCCATAGCCGGATTCTATCAACGCGCCAAAGACGGCGCCGTCAACAAACAGGCGCGTCGTCCGGCAACGTCAGTGAATCACCATCGCGGTGAACGGATAGACGTAGGCCTGCAGCGTGACGAAAAGTCCGACGAGAATCGCCAGCGCCAGCGAGTGGAAGAACACGAAGCGCAGGATGTCGCCCTCGTGTCCGTACCATTTGGTTGCGGTCGACGCCACGACGATCGACTGCGCGTCGATCATCTTGCCCATCACGCCGCCCGAGCTGTTGGCCGCCGCCATCAATACGGGCGAGAGCCCGAGTTGCATCGCGGTGGTCTTCTGCAAGCCGCCGAACAGCACGTTCGACGACGTATCGGAGCCTGTCAGCGCGACACCCATCCAGCCGAGCATCGTCCCGAAGAGCGGATAGAACACGCCGGTGTGGGCGAATGCGAGCCCGAGCGTGCTGTCCACGCCGGAGTAGCGCGTGAGGAAGCCGATCGCGAACATCGCGCAGATCGTGATCAGCGACAGCCGTACCGTGACGATCGTGTTGAAGAACTCCTTGATGAGCCGCGGTATTGAGTAGCCCATCAACAACCCGCCGACGATCGCCGATACCAGAATCCCGGTGCCCGCCATCGACAAAATGTTGAACGAGAAAACGGCCGCTTCGTGCACCGGTTCGGGCACCACGGGAGGCATGCGGACCACCAGCTTGTCGAGGCCGGGAATCGCGTATTTGAGGGACCAAAGGGCGTCGGCGGCCTTGCGGAACTGCGGCGTGCCCCACGCGAAGACGAAGACCGTCAGGATGATCCACGGCATCCACGCTTTCATTACCGACGGCCGCGCGCCGCCGGCGGACGGCGCCTGCTGCGTCTCCCGTGGAGGAATGTCCGCGTTGGTCGCGACGGTCGAATCGTCGGCGCGACGGTGGAGCTTGGTCGTCGTCCAGACGCTTTTCGGCGACCACACCTTGAGGAAGCCGGCGAGGCTCGCCATCGAGATCAGCGCGGAAATCACGTCGACGAGCCACGGTCCGTGATAGTTCGACACCAGGAACTGCGGTACCGCGAAGCTGACCCCCGCGACGAGCGCGGCCGGCCAGATTTCCAGCATGCCGCGCCAGCCCGCGAACGCCCACACCACCCAGAACGGCACGATGACGGAGAAGAGCGGCAATTGCCTGCCGATCATCGCGGAGAGCGTCAACTGGTCGATGCCCGTCACCGCCGACAATCCGATGATCGGCGCCCCCAGCGCGCCGAACGCGACCGGCGCCGTGTTCGCGATCAGCGCGAGGCCGGACGCCGCGAGCGGCGAGAAGCCGAGCCCGATCAGGATCGCGCCCGTCACGGCGACGGGCGTTCCGAAGCCGGCGGCGCCTTCGAAGAACGCGCCGAAGCTGAACGCGACGAGCAGGACCTGAAGCCGCCGATCTTCGGTGATGCGTCCGATGCTCGACTGCAGTACCTGGAACGAGCCGTTCAGCGTGGTCAGGCGGTGCAGGAAGATGATGTTGAGCACGATCCAGCCGATCGGAAAGAGGCCGGACGCGAAGCCGAGCCCGACCGCCTTGCCGGCCATCGCGCCCGGCATGCCGAACACGAACACCGCGACGAGAATCGCGACGCCGACGGCCGCCAGCGCCGCGACGTGCGCCCGCACATGAAAAGCCGCGAGCGAGATGAGGAGCACCGCGACGGGCAGGGCGGCGGCGAGCGTCGATAGAACGGGACTTCCGAGTGGGTCATACACCTGTTGCCACATCTCGCCTCCTGTTATCGGATGGTTTTTTCGCCGACATCAGCCGTGTGTGGTGCGCTCAGGGATGCCGTCGTTCGTGCTCGTCCCGCCCGAATCGCTGGTTAGTCCCCAGGCGGAAGGCGGTTCTGTCGCAGTTTCTTGCAAATTGATAATGGGCGGCCGATCGTTCGCGCGCAAGGTGGAATTTCACTTGGCGGTGCAAAGGGCGGGGGCGGGCGTTGCTCAGGAATTCCGCAGCCGATTGCAGCAGCGCGAAAACAAGACAGACGCAGCGCCGGGTGCACTCGGCGCTGCGTCTTGAGGGGAGGGGGATAGAAGGGGCAACCGCCCCGTTCGACGCCTTAGCGTCGTTCCGCGAACATCCGCAGCGGTTTCATCAGGCGCTTGCCGCGCACCATCCAGTAGACGCTCGCGAGAATCAAGGCAGCCGCGACGCCGAACACGAGCATCGGCGAAATATGCTGAGGAGCGGGGTGACTCGTCGCGACCATCATCGCGGCCGTGAACGCGACGCCCGCCTGCAAGTACGAGCGTCGCGCGCGGCTGCGGCGCGCGGAAAAGCGCATCGAGCGCGAGACGGGCGCGCGCGTGAAGGGTTCGAAAAGGATCACTGCGGCGACGAGCGCGACGACGAGGTTCATCAGGGTCATGACGGGATTTCTGGTATAGGGCGGGATTTGACCCGCGACTATACGAATCCCGCCGCGTCGGGATAACTGGAAACGTCTTAAAGATTGTGACGGATTAAAGCGGCGGCGACCCGCGTGGGCACTTATCCACGCGACTCGCCGCCGCCCGCGCCGTTCACATTCCTATAACTCGATGCGCGTGCCGAGCAGCGCCACGAACTGCCTCAGCCAGTCCGGATGCGCGGGCCATGCCGGCGCCGTGACGAAATGGCCGTCGGTGATCGCGGAATCGACAGGGATATCGGCGTATTCACCGCCCGCGAGCCGCACTTCCGGCGCGCAAGCCGGATAGGCCGAAATGCGCCGCCCTTCGATCACGCCCGCCGCCGCGAGCAGTTGCGCCGCGTGGCAGACGGCCGCGATCGGCTTTTTGGCCTCGGCGAAGTGGCGCACGATGTCGAGCACGCGATCGTTCAGCCGCAGGTATTCCGGCGCCCGGCCACCGGCGATGGCGAGAGCGTCGTAGCTGGCCGGATCGATTTCGTCGAAGGTGGCATTGAGCGCGAACAGGTGGCCGGGCTTCTCGGTGTAAGTCTGGTCGCCTTCGAAATCGTGGATCGCGGTCTTGATGCGCTCGCCGCTCTTCTTGCCGGGGCAGACGGCGTCGACCTTGTGGCCGATCGCCTGCAGCGCCTGGAACGGCACCATCGTTTCATAGTCCTCGGCAAAATCGCCGGTGAGGAAGAGAATCTTCTTTGCTGCCATCGATAACCTCCGTTTTGTGGAAGTCCGGCTGCGCCGGACGAGTCGAGCCACCGACGAGTCTACACGCGCCGCTCTGACAGTTTCGCGTCGCTGAAACGAGGCTCATCGAGCACATCACGTATCATTTGGGCGTTTTTGAGATTAGCGGATTGCTTGGCGCCCGGCGCGGCGATCCGGTCTGAACCGTGCGCGGAATCCCGCGCACGCCTAATGTGGATGGGCCCGACGATGCAGAACCAACCCTTGAAACGAATCGCGATCGCGCTCGCGGCGCTGGCCGTGCTCGCCGCGTGTGAAAAGCACGACGCCACGGCCGGACAGGCCGCGAGCGCGCTCAACAACCTCGCGAGCCAGACGAACCAGAAGTTTGACCAGGCGGCGAGCTACGTCGGCCAGCACGTCGATGCCGCGAAGCAAGCCGCGCAAGATAATCTCGACAAGGCGGGCACGTTGCCCAGCGTGTCGGCGAGCGGCGTCGCCGAAACGGCGCGCGCGAATTTCGAAGGCGCGGCGAGCGCGACCAACGCGGCGATCGCAAACGCAGCCAGTTCGACGGGTGCCGGGCTCGAAACCGCCGGTAAAAAGCTCCAGCAATGGTCGGCGAAGGATGGCATGGGAAATCAGGGCGCGAGCGCGTCGTCGGCTGCGGAATCGAGCGAGACCCGTACCGATATGGACAAGTAATCAACGACTTGCAGCGTGTTTTGATGAATTATCAGACGGAAGGCGCATAACATTCGGTTACGTCCGCGCGGCGCGTCGGCGGGGGCTGAAGGGCTAAACTGGCGGTCTTTCGGATTCCACTGACCGCTATGCAATCAAGCACTCTGGCGATCGTCGCGATCCTGTTTTCGACTTTTGCGGCCGCCGTCGCCCGCCGCATGCGTGGCCGCGCGGCGATTCTGCTGTTCGCCGCTTTCCTCGCGCCCGCCGCCCATGCCGCCGGCCCGACCCTCGCGCTGCCCACGTTCCAGGAACTGCTCACGCCGCCTGCACCCGCGTCCGCGCCGGCCGCTGCCTCCACGCCCGCCGTCGATGATGCCGAGATGGTCCGTTCGCTCGACAGCATCATCACCACGCTCGACAGCGACAAGCAACGCACCGCGCTCGTCGCGCAACTGAAAAAACTGCGCGACGCGAAGCGCGAGGCCGAAGCGGCGGTGTCGCAAGCTCCGGCCGCCACCGCAGTACCCGCGAGCGACGGCGCCAGCGCGCCCGCCGCCGCGAGCGCGAGCGCCACGCAGACGGCGGCATCGTCGGCGGTGGCGGCGATCGCTCAGAACGCGGGGCTGCTCGGCGCCATCGCGTCGGTGCTGACGAACGTCGAGGCCGACATCAAGCGCGGCAAGACGCCCTTCGCCTACTGGGGCGGCCGCTTCAACGCCGCCGGCAACGAACTCTTCACGATCGTGACGAGCCACAGCCGCGAGTCGTTCGGCCGCACGGCGCTCAATTTCTTCCTGACGTTCGCCGGCTGGGGCGCGTGCGCGTACCTGCTGCTGTACATCCAGCGCCGCATTCACGCGCGCTTCGGCATCGAGGCGCATCTGCGCCCGAACCCGACGACGCGCGAGCTGCTTCTCTTCGCGCTCCGCCGCGTGGCGCCGTACCTCGTCGCGTTCCTCGCCGCGCTCACGTTCGCGCGCATCATGCCGCAGTCGCTCGGACGCACGCTCGCGATGGTCACCGCCTACGCGATCGTCGCGGGCGCGATATTTTCGTCTATCTGTCTGATCATGTTTTCGCTGTTCGGCTCGGCGCACCGGCGCGTCGCGGTCGATATCCTGATCCATCACGCGCGGCGCCTG
This sequence comes from Caballeronia humi, assembly GCF_001544475.1. GTDB lineage: Bacteria > Pseudomonadota > Gammaproteobacteria > Burkholderiales > Burkholderiaceae > Caballeronia > Caballeronia humi. The sequence continues at coordinate 80,354 of NZ_FCNW02000003.1, forward strand.
CTGTTCCTGATCGGCACGCTCGGCGCCCTCGGCGATGCCGCCTCGAACTACGACGTCGCCCAGCAACTCGGCACGAATCTCGCGGCGCTGATCTCGACGGTCGCGAACATGGGCGCGGCCGTACTGACCGCGTATTTCGCGCTCGCGTTCCAGCGGCCGGTCGCGCACCTGATCCGCAGCCGCTCGTACGAATTGCGCCACAGCCGGCGCGCGGCGACGGAAACCTTTGAGTTCGTCGCGTCGCTGTGGCAGGTGCCGATGCTGCTGCTCGCGGGCGCGTCGGTGGTCGCGACGCTCGCCGGCATCGGTACGTCGGAAAACGTCTTGCAGATGGCAATCGCGACGGCCGGACTGCTTGTCGTGGCGTTCTTCCTCTCGGCGGTCGTCGTGCGCATGACGCGCCCGAAGGCGCACCGGCCGCGCCGGCAATCGGCGTACGTGCGGCGGCTCGTGAAATTCGTCGGCACGCTGTTCGTGCTCGGCATCTGGCTCGCGTTCTTCGAGGGGGCGTCGCGCTTCTGGGGTCTTTCGCTTGCGAAGCTCGCCGAGGAAAGCGTCGCGGCCCGCGGCATCACGCACGCCGTGAGCGCGATCATCATGACGTTCTTCATCGTATGGCTGATCTGGATCCTGATCGATACCGCGATCCAGGAAGCGCTCAACCCGAACGCCGCGCGCGGCAAGTCGCGCGGGCCGAGCATGCGCGCCCGCACGATGCTGCCGCTCGTGCGCAACGTCGTGTTCGTCGCGCTGCTGGTGATCGCGGGCATCGTGACGGCCGCGAATCTCGGGCTGAACGTGACGCCGCTGCTCGCCGGCGCGGGCGTGATCGGCCTTGCGGTCGGTTTCGGCGCGCAGTCGCTCGTCGCCGATCTGATCACGGGGCTTTTCATCATCATCGAGGACACGATTTCCGTCGGCGATTCGATCGAGGTCGACGGCGGCCACGCGGGCACCGTCGAGAGCCTGACGATCCGCACCGTGCGCCTGCGCGACGGGCAGGGCGCGATCCACGCGATCCCGTTCTCGCAGATCAAGATCGTTAAAAATCTGTCGCGCGATTTTGCTTATGCCGTGTTCGAGGTGCGTGTGCCGTTCTCGGCGGACGTCGACAAGGTCACGCAGATGATTCGCGAAGTCGGCGCCGAGCTGATGGCCGATTTCCGCTACCGGCGCGAGATGCTTGGGCCGATCGAGGTGTGGGGGCTTGACCGGTTCGATCCGAACTGGATGGTCGTGAAGGGGCAGATCAAGACGCGACCGCTGCAGCAGTGGAGTGTCGCGCGGGCGTTCAACGTGCGCATCAAGCGCAAGATGGACGAGGTCGGCATGGACGTGCCCGTGCCGCAGATGCAGGTGCAGATGTCGCGCGAAAAGACGGTTTTCGCCGCGCCGCATTCCGAAGAACACGAGTTCGACGTGCTGGAGGAGCTTGAATCGGCGCGCGCGGCTGCGGCGGTGGAACCGGTGGAGGCGCCGCCGCAGCCGGAGCCGTTGTCGCCGGCGGTGAAGAGCGCGGTGTCGAAGGCGCGCGACGTGTCGCACGAACCGCGGCCCGCGCCGCCGCCGACGGACCAGTCGGTGCAGATTCCACCGCAGATTCCGACGGCGACCGAGCCGGGCAAGGGCTGACGGCCTGAATCAGACGGCGACGAGATCGTTGACGTGCGTTGCGATTTGCGCGGCCGCTACGCCGTAGACGTGCAGCGACATCGCGCGCCGGCCCGAATCCGGCGGGTTGCCCAACTGATGGATCGCGCCCCGTCCCGCGCCGACGTACGACACGGCGCCCGGCTCGCGGGCATGGCGGCGCGTTTCGATCGCGCGATTCGTGGCCGGGTCCCAGCGGAAGAGCGTTTCGGCGAGCGTGCCTTCGATCACCGCGTAGGCGCACCACGTCTGGTGGCCGTGGACGGGGCTCGCCTGGCCCGGCTCCCAGACGAGCGCGGCGATGGCGTAGCGGCCGTGCGGATCGGCAGCGAGTAGATGGCGCGTGTAGGTTTGCGGGTCGCTGGTTCGCTGAGCAGGCGACAGGAGTTGCCTATCCTGCGATGCCGCGAGCAGAGCCGCGCGGATACGTTGCGGGAAGTCGGCGGGAGCGGCGAGGGCGGCATCGAGTTCGCTTGACAAGCGTGTCAGCGCCTGGAGGGAAAGGGCATCGCGGATCATGATTCGGGTTCGTTTTTGTCGTTGCGTCGTAGATCCATTTATACCCATTTGCATCCGGAAATAGTTTCCATATAATTCCGTGCAATCATCCAAAAATAGAATAATTTCCTATCAGGTGGGCGGTATGGGAATGGACCTCATCGATCGCAAGCTGCTCGAACTGCTGCAGACCGACGTCACGATGCCGATCGCGGAACTCGCGCAGCGCGTCAATCTCTCGCAGACGCCGTGCTGGAAACGCGTGCAGCGCCTGAAGGAGACCGGCGTGATCCGCGCGCAGGTGGCGCTCTGCGATCCGAGAAAGCTCGGCGTCGGGACGACGGTGTTCGTCGCGGTGCGCACGAATCAGCACACGCAGTCGTGGGCGGAGGATTTCACGCGCGCGGTGCGCGACATTCCTGAAGTGGTCGAGGTGTACCGGATGAGCGGGGAGACGGACTACCTGCTGCGGGTCGTGGTGTCAGATATCGACGATTACGACCGCGTCTATAAAGAGCTGATTCGCGCCGTGCCGCTTTATGACGTGAGTTCCAGTTTCGCGATGGAGCAGATCAAATATTCGACGGCGTTGCCGGTTCGGCCGCCGCCTTTAGCCGACCTCGGCCGTTAAGACATAGCAATCCATCTGAAACCCAGCCCGGGTAACATGGCGCCTTCTTCCCACGCGCCACGCCCGAGCCTCCTTCATGTCAGATGACCGCCGCATGCCCCGACGCCCCAAGAAAAACCCGACGCGCGCGATCAGCGTGTTCATCGTCGTGGTCGTGCTGCTGGTGCTCGGGACGTTGCTCTTCAACGCGATCCGCGAGAAGCGCGAGTTCGAGCGGCAGAACGCGCAGCCATCGGCGGCGAGTGATGTGAAGCGGGCGACGCCTGTGATCGGCGCTTCGCAATAACGCTCAAGCCTACGCCGGCAGCCGGATCAAACTCGCGTCCTTGCGAATCAGGTTCGACGCGGCAAGCATCTGCTTGCATTGATGCGCGAGCAGCTTCAGATCGTGAACAGCATCGCTCGGCATCTTCTCGGCACGTTCGGCCGCGACCACCATCGCATCGAGATCGCGCCTGAGTTGCTTCACTTGCTCGCCGTGATCGTCGGGCGGCGCGACGCCTGCCTGCGCCTGCGCCAGATTCTCCCGGACGACGCCGAGTCCTCGCTGCACCGGATCATTTGCAAAGCCCTCGACGTTCGCGAGCGACTGCAACAGCGGCGCGGCCGCCGTGATCTGCGAGGCGAGGACGTGACTCTGCACGAGCAGATCGTTGAGTTCCGCGACGAACCTCTGCTGCGCCTTCGGCTCGAGCATCATCCGCTGGAACGCCTGCCCGAGATTCGCAAACGCGATATGCACATTCTTGCGCGCAAAGCGGTAGCGGTAATCGCGATCGAGCGCCGTTGCCGCGACCGTCGCCGCCGCCGATGCCCCCGCGCCCGTCGCAGCAGCCGTGCTTTCCCCGACGCTCACCGATGACAGTTTCGCCGCCGTGGCGTTGGCTGTCTTCATCGCGGGCGTTTCCTGGGCGGCCGCGGCGCTTTCCGCAACGCGCGGCGGCGCGGCGACGGCGACGTCGCCCGCCTGGCCCTCGGGCGCGGCAAGAACGGCCGCGCCCGCATTGCTGTCCGCGAACACGGCGGCGCCCGATTGCGTTTCGGCAAGCGCCTGCGCGGCCCGTCCGACGCCCGCCTCGGCCTTCTCGCCACGCCCACCCGACGGCTTCGCATTCCACCACCAGCTCGCTTCGAGATAGCTGCGCATCGCGGCGATCATGTCGTTGACGAGCTTGCCCATCAGCCGGTACTCCCAGTACGGGAACAGATGGCTCGCGGCGATCGCGAGTGCAGACCCGACCACCGTATCGATCGCCCGCTCGCCGATCAGGCTCAAGCTCCCCGGCGCGAGCAAGTGGAACATCAGGAGCACGAACGCCGACGTGAACACGACGCTCGCCGTGTAATTGAAAAGCAGCAGGCTGTAGCTCATCACCATCGACGCGAACATGACGATCAGAAGCAGATGCGGCTCCTTCACGAACAGGATCAGCGCGACGCTCGCCGCGCAGCCGATCGCCGTACCGATGATCCGCTGCGTGTTGCGCTGCTTGGTGAGCGAATAGCCCGGCTTCAGGATGATGACGGTCGTCATCACGATCCAATAGGCGTTGGTGAGCGGCAAAATGCGCCCAAGCCAATAGCCCACGCCGACTGCGATCGTCACGCGCAGCGCGTGCCGGAAGCTGGGCGATGCCATCGTCAGGTTCGAGAAGATCTGCATGAACGGCACGCGGCGGCTCGAAATGAAACGCGAAATCGCGTGGTCGATCTTCATCTCGGTCTCCGTCACGTCGACGTCACTGCGCGTGTGGCGGCGCATCCTGTCAATGAGGCGCGTCGCGCTCCAGAGCCGCCGGAACACCGCCGCGACCGCCGCGTAGGCTTCCGGATTCTTGTCAGGCAGGGCGTGCTTGCGCATCAACTCGAGCTCGTATTCGATCGCGCGAAGTTCTGCCTTCACACTGATTCGCGAGCGAGCGGGCTGGTTTTGCAGCACGGCGAGGCCGATTTCCTCGAGATCGACGGCGGCCTTGCGCATCAGATCGCGATAAAAGATCAGCAGGTCCGAGCCGCCGAACGTGTTGCGCACGAGCGGGTAGTCGGTATGCGCGCCGACGAAGAACTCGTGCAGATCGACCACGTTGACGAACAGATTGAAGAGCTTCGCGCGCCGTGGCTGGAGCTTGCCTTTCTGCAGCTTCGGCAGATTGCGCAGGACGATGTCGCGCGCGGCGTCCTGCCGCTCGACCGCCGCGATCTGCTTTTCAATCAGCTTTCGATAACACTCGTCGAGATCGGCGTCGGGATCGTAGAAATCCGCGCGCGCCATCAGGTATTCCGCGCAACTGAAGATGCTCTCGGCGAGCGCCTGCTGCTCGATCCGGTACACCTGCCAGTGGCTGATGAGCGTCGCCCAGTAGGTGTACCAGAGGCCGCCGAGCAGAATCCACGACGCGTTGACGAGCGCCTGCATCGGCGTGAAGTGTTCTTCCAGCGTCACGATCATCATGAAGAGTGTCGCGAAGCTGATCTGCGGCCAGCGGTTGCCGTAGACCACCACGAGCGACAGCACGAACGTGAGCGAGAGCACCGTGATCCACAGCGCGAGCACGTGGGCCGTGGCGATGCCGGTCGCCAGCGCGGCGACGAAGCCGATCACCGTGCACGCGAGCATCTCGTTGTGCTTGTACTTGAGCGGGCCGGGCATGTCGACGACGCACGCGCCGAGCGCCCCCGTCGCGATCGTGAAGCCGAGTTCACGATTGTGAAAAACGATCAGCATCAGGACGGCCGGAAGCGAAACGCCGAAGGCAATGCGCAGGCCGCCGAAAAAGTACTGGCTGTAGATGAATTTCCTGATTTCGATCGAGTAGGGCATCGACTTCCTGTTTGCTGCTTTTTTCGTGTAACGGGCGCTTCCGGCGACCGGCTCGCCCAAAAGTGGCTTCGAGTCTAACGCAACCGGAGACGGTTCTGACCTCGTCCGATCGGACAGGTTCTGCGCGCGTTCGGCCTTTGTTATGCTGTCGCATCAATTCGGAAACGTCCGATCCAACGCTGCAATCTCAGCGCAATCCGCTCCAGGCTCCATGCTCGAACTGTTCTATTCGAATCGCCACGAAACGCTGTCGCAGGCGCTTTTCGACGACCTCGCCGCGTTCTCGATGCAAAACGGCGATCCGTTCGCGAGCCAGCCGGTGATCGTGCCGAGCGCGGCCGTGCGGCGGCGCCTCGAGCTCGATGTGGCCGAGCGCTTCGGCATCTGCGCGAACGTGGAGTTCGGCTATCTCGCGCAGTGGCTCTGGGCGCAGATCGGGCGCGTGATGACCGTGCCCGTGCATTCGCCGTTCGCGCCGGACCGGCTTGCGTGGCGCTGCTACCGGCTGCTGTCGGAGCCGTCGTCGGGGGCGTTTTTCGAGGATAAAGCGCGGCTCGCGTCCTATCTCCACGCCGCCGACGATTCGATGCGCTACGAACTCGCGCGCCGCATCGCGACGGTCTTCGACCACTATTTGACGTATCGCCCCGAGTGGCTCACGCAGTGGCAGCACGGCGGCTCGATCCTGGCGACGCCAGGCGCGGGCGAAATCGATCTGCGCGGGCCGCGTCTGCAAGGCGCAAGCGAGATTCAGCGCGAGGACGAGCGCTGGCAGGCCGAGTTGTGGCGTGCGCTGCTGGCCGACCTGACCGCTGGCGCCGATGAAACCGGCTACGACCCGACGCCGCCTGCGTATCGCTTTCTCGCGGAGTCGTCGAAGCTCGATCTCGATGCCGTAATGCGCGCCGAGTGGCCCGGGCGCATCAGCGTGTTCGCGCTGCCGACCATGCCGCCGCTGCACATCGCGCTCTTGCGCGAGCTGTCGCGCTGGATCGACGTGCGCATCTACGCGATCAATCCGTGTCAGGAGTTCTGGTTCGACATCGTGAGCGTCGCGCGCGTCGAGCAACTGGAGATGAAGGGCGAGCTCGACTATCAGGAGGTCGGCAATCCGCTGCTCGCCGAGTGGGGACGGCAGACGCAGGCGCAACTGCACATGCTGCACGAATTGACGGAGAGCGCGGCGTCTCGCGAGGCGAGCGTTTTCGAGCCGAACCCCGCGCCGACGTGGCTCGCGCGCGTGCAGAACGCGATCCTCGAACTGAGCGATCCCGTCGATGACGGCGACGTCGATGAAACAGGCATCGAAGTGCATGCGTGCCACAGTCTCTCGCGGCAGCTCGAAGTGCTGCACGACCGCCTGCTCGGCTGGTTCGATTCGATCGAAGGGCTGGAGCCGTCGGACGTGCTGGTCGCGTTTCCGGATCTCGCGGCGGCCGGTCCGCTGATCGACGGCGTGTTCGGCACGGCGCCCGCGGGCGTCGCGAACGATCGGCGGCGGATTCCGTACCGGATCACAGGCTTGCCGCCATCGCAGGCGAACCCGGTCGCGCGCGTGCTGCTCGACTGGCTTGCATTGCCGGAACGCAGCGTCGGCGCGCCGGATCTGATCGAATGGCTGCGCGTCGATGCGATCGCGGCGCGCTACGGCATCGATGCCGCCGCGCTCGAAACCGCGCAGGCGTGGCTCGCGGCGGCGGGCGCGCGGCGCGGCCTCACGCCGGCCGAGGTGTCGGCGGAGTACGTGCCGAGCGCGCGCCACACGTTCTCCGACGCCCTCACGCGCCTCTTTCTCGGCTACGCGCTGCCTGATGGCGGCGCGCCCGTCGACGAGTGGCTGCCGGTCGAAGGCGCGAACGGCTCGGACGCCGAACTGCTCGGGCGCCTGACGCGTTTCATCGACGACATCGATGCCTTCGCCGAGCGCGTCTCGACGCCGCGCACGCCGCGCGCGTGGGGCGAGTTGATGCTCGACTCGCTCGAACGCTTCTTCCACCCGGGCCTTGCGTTCAGCGATTCGGTCGCGGACGTGCGCGGCACGCTCGACGCGCTGATCGTCGCGATGAGCGAAGGCGCGGGCGAAGCGGAAGTTGCGGCCGCCGTGCTGCGCACCGCGTTTACCGACGCCCTCGACGACCCCGCGCGCGGCGGCGTGCCGTGGGGCGGCGTGACGTTTTCGTCGCTCACGAGCTTGCGCGGGCTGCCGTATCGCGTCGTCTGCCTGCTCGGCATGGATGACGGCATGCTGCCGAGCCTCGCGCGCGCCGACGAATTCGACCTGATGGCGAAGTTCGGCAAGCTCGGCGACCGCCAGCGCCGCGACGACGAGCGCAATCTCTTTCTCGACCTGTTGCTTTCCGCGCGCGACCGGCTGCTGATCGCCTACACCGGCCGCAGCATCCGCGACAACGCCGCGCTCCCGCCCGCCGCGCTGATCGACGAACTGCTCGACTATCTGGCGGAATCGGCGGCGGGCGCGCATGCCTCGCCGGGCGAAGTGGCCGAACAACGCGCTCGCTTCGTCTTCGAACATCCGTTGCAGCCGTTCGCGCCCGAGTACTTCGAGCCTGGCGCGCCGCTTTTCACTTACGAGCCGGAGCGCGCCGAACTCGCGCGCACACTGGCGCTCGGTCGACCGGAACCGGCGGTGACGTTTTTTGCCGAGCCGCTGCCCGCCGAGGAGGAAGCTGAGCCCGTCGCCTTCGACGATTTCGTGCGCTTCTGGCGGCATCCTGCGCGCGCGCTTTTGCGCGACCGGCTGGGCATCGCGCTCTTCGACGCCGAGAGCGAACTCGGCGACACCGAGCCGTTCGAGCTCGACTTCAGCGGTCGCGATGCGCTCGCTGAGCGCGTGCTGCCGGCGCTCCTCGACATGACCGATGACGACGAGAGCGCCGCGCGCGAGCGGGCGCGGCGCGTCGCGAGGGCGAGTCCCGAGATGCCGGGCGGCGCGACGGGCGGCGTCTGGCAATCGCAGGAACTGCACGCGCTGCATCATCTGGCAAACCGCGTGCGCACCGCGACGGAGGAGGGCACGACGCGCCTGCCGTTCACGCTCGATATCGCGCCGCGCTGGCCCGACACGGGGGGCGTCGCGCTTTTCGGCGCGCATGACGAGGCGCTCGCCCGGGACGCGACGCAACACCTGCAACTGCGCGGCACGCTGAATCTGCTGACTCCGCAAGGACAGGTGATCTACCGATACGACGCGCCGCGTGCGCGCGATCACCTTTCGGCGTGGCTCGCGCATCTCGCCTACTGCGCGGCGCTGCCCGACGGCCCGCGCCGCACCGTGTGGCACGGACGCGGCGCGAAGTCGTCGAATTTCGAGTTGACGCCTGTCGACGATCCCTTGAGCCATCTCGCCACACTCGCCGCGCTTTATCGCGCGGGGCGCCGCATGCCGCTGCGGTTTTTCCCGAAGAGCGCGTGGCTCAAGATGACCGAGGGCGACTCGAAGGCCGAGGGCGCGTGGCTCTCGGATCGCACGCGCAGCGAGTCCGACGACGCCGCGCTGCGCATCGCGTTTCGCGGCACGAGCCTGACGCTCGACGAAACCTTTGCGACGCTCGCGAAACTCGTGTTCGAGCCGCTGATCCTGCACCTGCGGAGCGACGCATGAACGGCGCCCTGCATCTGAACGTTGAAGAACTCGACGTCTTCGCCTGCCCGCTCGACGGCGTGAACCAGATCGAGGCATCGGCGGGAACGGGCAAGACGTGGAACATCTGTGCGCTCTACGTGCGCCTGCTGCTCGAAAAGAAGCTCGCCGCCGACCAGATTCTCGTCGTCACCTTCACGAAGGCCGCGACCGCCGAATTGCACGAGCGCATTCGCGCGCGTCTGGCCGAACTTGCGCACGCGATCGAGAACGGCGATGCCTCGGGTGATCCGTTCATCGAACGCCTTTTCGAGACGACGCTCGCCGAAGTGCATCACGACGAGGCGTTGAAGCGCATCCACATCGCGCTGCATACGTTCGACCAGGCCGCGATCCACACGATCCACGCGTTCTGCCAGCGCGCGCTGCAGGAGGCGCCGTTTGCCGCCGCGATGCCGTTCGCGCTGGAGATGGAAGCCGACGACAGCGCGCTACGCTTCGAACTCGCCGCCGATTTCTGGCGCGAGCGCGTCGAGCCGGCGGCGGCGCGCGAGCGCTCGTTCGCGTCGTGGCTGGTGGCGAAGGGCGCGGGACCGGGCTCGCTCGATGCGCAACTCGCGCGACGCCTGAAGAAGCCGCTCGCTGCGCTGCGCTGGGGCGATCTGGAAGCGGTGGCATCGGCGGACGCGCAAGCCATCTTCGATACCGCGTGCGCGCTGTGGCACGCGGAGCGCGACGGCATCGCGAACCTGCTGCTGGAGGCCGAGGCGAAGCTGAGCAAGACGACGCACAAGCGCGCGCTGATCGAAGCCGCGATCAAGGCGTGGGGCGAGTATTTCGCGAACGCCGACTGCTACGCGCCCCCGCCGCAAGAGGCGCTCAAGCTCACCGCGACGGCGCTGAAGAAAGGCACGAAGGTCAGGCACGAGCCGCCGGAGCACGCGTTCTTCGATCACGCCGATTCGCTCGCCGCCGCCGCGCAGGCGGCCGAGGCGGCGCAGCGCGCGTTGTGGCTCGACATCGTGCGCGAATGGCTCGACTACGCGCCGGGTGAACTCGCGGCGAGGAAGCGCACGCGGCGCGTCGTGTCGTTCAACGATCTGCTCTCGAACCTGTACCACGCGCTGACGAAGCACGCGTGGCTTGCGGATGCTTTGCGCGCGCGCTATCCGGCCGCGCTCATCGACGAGTTCCAGGACACCGATCCGCTGCAGTTCGCGATCTTCAACCGAGTGTTCGCGCCGGCCGGTCCGCTCTTCCTCGTCGGCGACCCGAAGCAGGCGATCTACAGCTTCCGCGCCGCCGATCTGCACACGTATCTGGCGGCGCGCGAGGCGGCTTCGGCGCGTTACACGCTCGCGGTGAACCAACGCTCGACGGCGCCGATCATCGATGCCTGCAATCGCGTGTTCAGCGCGAATCCGGGCGCCTTCATCCTGGAAGGGCTCGACTACCAGCCGGTTCGCGCGGGTACGCGCAAGCGGCCACCGTTCGTCGACAACACGCCGGTTGCAGCCTGGTCCGATACCGCCGACTTCTGCGTGTGGATGCTGCCGCAGGGCGACTCGGTGCTGGCCAAGAACCGTGCGCAACGCGACGCCGCCGAAGCATGCGCCGCCGAAATCGTGCGGCTTTTGCGCGGCGCGCAGAAAGGCGAGGTGACGATCGGCGACGAACCGCTTTCGCCCGGACGCATCGCCGTGCTCGTGCAGACGCACAAGCAGGGCAGCCTCGTGAAGCGCGTGCTGGCGGCGTGGGGCGTCGGCAGTGTGGAACTGGCGCAGGCATCGGTGTTCGGCACGCTCGACGCCGAGCAGATCGAGCGCGTGCTCGCCGCCATCGATACGCCCGGCGACTTGCGGCGCCTGCGCGCGGCGCTCGCGACCGACTGGCTCGGGCTCGATGCCGCCGCGCTCTGGCGCCTCGAACACGCCGATTCTGCCGATGCCGCAAGCGACGCGATGAGCTGGGTTGAGCGTTTTTCGCGCTATCGGACGCTGTGGCACGAACGCGGCTTCGCGGTGATGTGGCGCACGCTCGCGCGCGAGTTGCGCATCGCGGAACGGCTCGTCGCGGGCGTCGATGGCGAGCGCCGGCTCACCAACGTCAATCACCTCGCCGAGCTGTTGCAGGCGCGCGGCGCGGCGCAGCCGGGCATCGCGCCGACGTTGCGCTGGCTCGCGGCCCAGCGCGCCGAGGAAGGCACCGCCGACGAAGCGCAGTTGCGCCTCGAATCGGATCGCAATCTCGTGCAGATCGTGACCGTGCACAAGTCGAAGGGGCTGGAGTACGCGGTCGTGTTCTGTCCGTTTCTGAACGACGGATCGTTGCGCGAGCCGCCGTCGTCGGGACTGCCGGACGCGAAGGAGTATCACGACGACGCGGGCGATGCCGTGCTCCACTACGGCATCGACGAAGAAGCGGAAAAGCGCGCGAAGGCGAGCATCGCGCGGGAGGCGGCGGCGGAGCGCGCGCGGCTCGTCTACGTGGCGCTCACGCGCGCGGTGTATCGCTGCTATGTGGTCGGCGGCGTCTATCTCGTCGGCAAGCATTCGACGAAGGAGGCGCGCCGCAGCGTGCTGAACTGGCTCGTCGCGGGGAAGGGGCACGAGTTCGGCGCGTGGATCACGGAGCCGCCAGAAGAAACGGACGTGCTTGCCGGCTGGCAGGCGCTCGCGACGCAGTCGAACGGATCGATCACGCTGGAGCCGCTGCCCGTGATCGAGGCGCGCGAGCCGCTCGTGAACCCGCGCGGCTCGGAACACGCACTGGCCGCGCGCACGAGCCGGCGCTTGCTGCGCGACCGCTGGCGGATGGCGAGCTTCAGTTCGTTGATCGCGGCGGGCGCGCGCGACGAATCGAACCAGCCGCAGCCCGCCGACGCGCGTCCCGATCACGACGAACTCGTCGATGCGATCGACGCGCTGCAGGCGGGCGCCGAGCCGCCGCGCGAAAAAACCGTCCTCGCCGACGATGACATCCTCGCATTCCCACGCGGCCCGGCGGCGGGCGAATTGCTGCACCGGATGTACGAGCTTGCGGATTTCACCGCGCCCGAGACGTGGCCTAAGGCGATCGACCGGGCGTTGCGCGAGCATCCCACGCCAGCGCCCGAAGCCATCGGGCGACATTTGCCGTCGATGATGGCGCGCCTCATCGCCGACACGGTCGCGACCGAACTCGTCCCCGGCATGCGGCTTGCATCGATCGGGCCGAAGCGCCGCATGAACGAGCTGGAATTCCTGTTCCCGGCGCAGGCGCTCGATTTCACGGCACTGCGGCGTCTGCTCGCCGCGCACGGTTTTCCCGACGTCGCGCTGGAGGCGGGCACGCTGCGCGGCTTCGTCAAAGGATTCATCGACATGATCGTCGAACACGACGGGCGCTTCTGGATCATCGACTGGAAGTCGAATCATTTAGGCGATACCCCCGCCGACTACGACGCCGCCTCGCTCGACGAAGCGATGGCTTCACACGCTTATCACCTGCAGGCGCTGTTTTACGTGGTCGCGCTGCATCGTTACTTGCGCTCGCGGCTCGCGAGCTACGCGTACGAGACGCACATCGGCGGCTACTTGTATCTTTTCGTGCGCGGCGTGCGGCCCGGCTGGCTCGACGGGGAGCGTTCGGCCGGCGTGCACGCCGCGCTCCCGGCGCGCGAACTCGTCGAGGCGCTCGACCGGTTGATGTCGGGAGGAGCGGCATGAACTCGCGCGCTACTTCCGCCGCCATCTCCGCCGACGACGGCATCGCGCTTGCCGAAGGCTTCGCGCGCAGGATCGGCGCGCTTGCCCGGCGCGTGGGCACCGATCCGCACGGCGCGCGGTGGGCCGAGCGCGCTGCGTTCGCGGTCAGCCGCGCGACGGCGCAGGGGCACGTGTGCGTGTCGCTCGTTGCGCTCGCGCAGCGTTACGGCGAGAGCGTCGCGGCGGCGCGGGCGGCATTGCTCGCGAGCGGCGTCGCCTGCGACGGCCAGGGCGCCGCGGCCGACTTGCTGCCGCTCGTCATCGACGAAGGGCAGCGCATCTATCTCGCGCGTTACTTCGATTACGAGCGGCGTCTGGCACAGGCGCTCGTCGCGCGATCAGGACACGCGCCTGCGGCCGTGACGGCGACCACAGCGCTCGGTCCCCGCATCGCGCGCTTTTTCGGGCCGCCTCAGGACGACGATATCGACTGGCAGCGCGTCGCGGCACTCGTTGCGCTTTCCGGGCGGCTGACGATCGTGAGCGGCGGCCCCGGCACAGGCAAGACGACGACGGTAGTGGGCGTGCTGGCCTGCCTGCTCGACGAGAACCCGAACTTGCGCATCGCGCTCGCGGCGCCCACCGGCAAGGCCGCGCAGCGCATGCAGGAAGCGCTGATCGAGCGGGCGGTTCTGCTGCCGGCAGAGCTTGCGGCACGCTTGCCGCGCACGTCGTTCACGCTGCAGCGGCTGCTCGGCACCCAGATCAATGGTCGTTTTCGTCATCATCGCGACAATCCGCTGCCCTATGACGTGATCGTCGTCGATGAAGCGTCGATGATCGACGTCGCACTCGCCGCGCATCTGCTCGAAGCGGTCGCGCCCGACGCGCGGCTCGTGATGCTCGGCGACAAGGACCAGCTGGCTGCGGTCGAAGCGGGCGCGGTGTTCGCGGAACTGAGCGCGCGGCCCGTGTTCAGCGACGAGGGCGCGGCAAGGGTCGCGGCGGGGTTGTCCGTTGCGCCAGCGCGGTTCGTGGCGGCGTTGCCGCGTGAGGCGGCCGCATCCGCTCTGGATGCGCAAGAAGCCGATTCCGATTACCTGTTGATCGATGAAGGCTACGTCGCATTGCACGAAACGGAACCCGAGCCGTGGCATCCGGTGATGGAGGACGAAGGGCGAGGCAATCCGCTGACCGATTGCGTCGTCTGGCTGGAGCGGAACTATCGCTTCGGGCTGGATTCGGATATCGGGCGGCTGTCGATCGCGATCCGGCGTGGGTCGCCGCAAGGGGTGCTGGAAGTGCTTCATGTGCTCGATCCACGAGGGGAAGGGGAACGCGCGGGGCGGGGTTTGCCGCGAGCGGCTTATGAGGCCGGAGAGAGCACGGAACGTGTCGGACATAGCGCGCCGCTGGCGATGCCCGAGCCCGGTTTGCCGCGCGCATCGCATGCCGCCGAAAGCGGCTCACACGCCGCCATCCTGATCGACGACAGCGCGCCGGTGCTCTCCGACCGCACACTCGCGCGCCTCACCGCCGGTTTCGCGCCCTACGCCGACGCGCTGGCCGCCGCGCTCGACGGCGCGTCGGACCCGGCCGCGCTCTTCGACGCGCTTAACCGTTTCCGCGTGCTGTGCGCGACGCGCGAAGGCGCGCGCGGTGTCGACGAGATCAACGCGCGCATCGCGGCGAAGGTCCGAGAGCGTTCGGGCGCCGCGCTCGCGCTCGGCGCGCAGTGGTTCGCGGGGCGGCCGGTGATCGTCACGCGCAACGACTACGCGCTCGGCCTCTTCAACGGCGACATCGGCATCGCGATGCCCAGCGCCGCTGACGGCGCGCTGCGCGTCGCGTTCCGGATGGCCGACGCGACGCTGCGCTACGTCTCGCCCGCCGCGCTGCCGCCCCACGACACCGCGTTCGCGCTCACGGTCCACAAATCGCAAGGCTCGGAGTTCGACCACGCGGCGCTCGTCTTACCGGCGACGTTCAATCGCGTGCTGTCGCGCGAACTCGTCTACACGGCGATCACGCGGGCGAAGAAACGCATCGACGTGATCGGCTCGCCGGGGATTTTCGCGCAAGCGGTCGCGACGCCGACGCGGCGCGATTCGGGACTCGCGGCACGGATCGCGAAGATTGCGGGGGACGGGCGATGATGCCGGGGTCACGGCCAGACGCGTCGCATGCTGGCATGGTGCAAATCGTGGGCGCAGGGTGCCTGGCGATGACGTCCTGCTCATTGGCACTGGGGGTTTGTCATGCCGGCGTGATGCGAGTCAGGGCTCGTCGCGCAAGCGGCGCAAGCGCGCCCGGCTCGCTGGATCAAGCGCTCGCCATACGCAGGGTTTGCCGAGCGGAGCCCCACCCATGACACACAGCTATGAGATCCCGCCGAACGAAGTCGAACTGACGGCGGTGCGCGCCCAAGGCGCGGGCGGGCAAAACGTCAACAAGGTGTCGAGCGCGATCCATCTGCGCTTTGATATCCGCGCTTCGTCGCTGCCCGAGACGATCAAGATG
The DNA here is from genome assembly GCF_001544475.1 of Caballeronia humi. Taxonomy (GTDB): domain Bacteria; phylum Pseudomonadota; class Gammaproteobacteria; order Burkholderiales; family Burkholderiaceae; genus Caballeronia; species Caballeronia humi. The sequence goes on from NZ_FCNW02000003.1 coordinate 95,761, forward strand.
CGCCTGCTCGCGCTCTCCGACAGCCGCGTCACGCGCGATGGCGTCATCGTCATCAAGGCGCAGGAACATCGCACGCAGGACATGAACCGCGCCGCCGCGCTCGCGCGCCTCGACGAACTGGTGCGAAGCGTCAGCGTCACGCGGCGCACGCGCGTCGCAACGAAGCCGACGCGCGCGTCGCAGGTTCGGCGCGTCGAAGGCAAGGTGCGGCGCGGCGCGATCAAGGCGGGACGCGGGCGCGTCGAGGGCGACTGAGCCGGCGCCGCGCGGGTATCGACCGCAGGCCACTATTCGTAATCAAATCTCCGCGAGTGATCCGGCGACACCGACGAGCGCTTCAACAACACCGATAGCCAGATCCGAGATCTGGACCGCAACACGCGCAAGGGCATCGCGGCGGCATCGGCGCTCAACGTGGTGACGCCTTACTTGCCGGGACGCACGGCGTTGAACGCGGGTGTCGCCGCGCATCGCGGACAGGCGGCGCTTGGGATCGGCGTGTCGCGCTGGATGAGAAAGGCAACTTCAACTTCAACTCGGGCGTGTCGTCGTCGGGAGCAACAGCACCATCATTCGCGTGGGCATCGGCTACGTGTTCGGCAGCTAAAGAGGTTTGAGCCAGAGCCATTTCCCAGCTGTCATTCACCGGGGCACGACGCGTGGGCGCGCAACTTCGATGCGTCGCAGCGGAAGGTCATGGGCGTCGAGGATGCGATGACCGAGGCGCAGCAACATCTCGCTACGTGCGGCGTGCCGCAGGCGCCGCCGCCTGTCGCACCACCACCTCCGCCTCCTCCACTGCCGCCTATGGTCACGCTGTCGACGGATGCGCTGTTCCTATTCGATCGCGGAGACATCGCGGCGATCACCGACGGCGGCCGCTCGAAGCTCGACGCCGTGATCGACGACCTCAAACGCGCGGGCGACGTGACGAGCGTCTCCATCGCAGGCTATACCGACCGGCTGGGCAGCGCGTCGTACAACCGCGCTTTGTCGCAGCGGCGCGCCACGAGCCTGCAGCGCTATCTTCAGAGTCATGGCGTCAAGGTGCGGATTCAGGCGCACGGTCACGGGCCGGCATCGCCGGGAGCACAGTGCACGATGAAGAACCATCGCGCGCTCGCTGATTGCCTCGCGGGCGACCGCCGTGTCGAGTTGCGTTTCGCGCGCAAGGGTGAGCGGATCGACTCGGACGAGTAGGCGCTTCGGCGATCGGGCCGCCGCGCCGGCCTGATCGCCGGCCGTCCCGGCTAAAACGCGTAGTACGGGCCCTTGCCCGCAGGCGTCACGCGGCCCTCGAACGCTGTGAACACGCGCCGTCCGTAGAAGAACGGCAAACCCCAGTCGAAGTAATTGCCGACCGGCCCCGCGAGGTTCGAAAATGCGTTGTTGCCGCTGGCGAAGAGCGTCGTCGATGTCGAGACGGCGAAGCTCACGTCGCGCGTCACGCCGCTCGCCGAGCGCAGCGTCGCGGTAAGGCTCGTCGGCGACGGCGGGCAATACCAGAAGCCGCACGTCTTCAGGTCTTTCGACGGGAAGAAGAGCCCGTTCGATCCGCTGTCGATGAAGCTCGTCGAGAACGTGCTGCCGTCGAAGTTCGTGCTTACAAAGCCGGAAAGCGCGCTGCCCTTGAGCACGGTGGCATCGCCGAGCAGGTTGTTCGACTGCGAGCCGATGCCGAACGTCATTGTCCCGGCCACTGACGATGCGCCGCCGTCCGGCACGGCGGGCAGTTCGATAAGCACGCCGTTGTTGTCGGCGGGGAAGCGCGCGACCGGGTTCGTCACCTGTTGCACGACGGGCAGCGTGCTCGCGGTGCAGTTCCCCGATGCGCACGCGTAGTACCAGCGCGGCAGCGCGGCGCTCGCGCAGGCGCCGCCGCAATCAGCGCTGAACGGGCCGACGCCGAGGATGCCGTTGCTGCGCAGCCGGTCGACGGAGAGCATGGGCAGGCCCGACTTCGTGCAATCCGCGGCGGCGGCGGGCACGGCCGGATCGGCGATCGCCTGAATCGACGTCGCGCGGGCGACGTGCCCGGCGAGCTTGATGTCGGCGGTGCGCACCGCGCCCCAGGTGTAGCCCGAGCCGAACACCGTGCATTGCGCGGCGTTCGAGCCGTCGGAGGTCGTGACGGCCGGCAGCGCGAGCGGGGCGAGCGCCGACGCAAGGATGCGCAGGCCCTGCGAGCCGGTATCGACCTGGATGTTGTCGATGATCTGGCAATCGTCGGTGCCGGGCACGCACACGGTGACGCTCGTCATCAGGATGTTGCGCGTATTGGTCACGAGTTTCGAAACGCGGATCGGCTGGACGTTCGGCGTGGTCGATTGCGCGACGGTGTTGTCGGGCGGTGGGGCGGGCGGCGCTGGTTGGCTGGCGGACGCGGCGGTGGGGCTGGATGCGGGCGCCGCGCTTGCCGGTGCCGTGCTGTTGCTGCCATCACTTCCGCCGCCTCCGCCGCATCCGGAAAGCATGACGGTCGAAAGAATTGCGGCTGCGAGCAGGAATCGTCGATGAAATTGCATGGCGCCGCTCCTATTCGATGTCCGAGGCTATGGCGCCGGCAGGCATCGCGCTCGTCAGCCACGCGCGGCCGATGAATTCCCGCAGCCGCACTCCGCTTTCGACAACCAGATCGCCTTGCGACACCCGCGACGCGTGCAGGCCGTTGTCGGCTTGCGACGTGCTGGCGCTGTTCCGATATCGCGCGTAGTGGCTTCCGAGCAGCACCTCGACGTCGGGCATCGCGGGGCCGTGCCAGCTCACCGCGTAGACGTCGCCGGCAGAACTCACGTACTGGCGCACGCAGATACCGTTGGCGTCGATCGATTCCTGGAACGAAAGCTGACCGTTTTGCGTGTGCTGCATGACCGCCGCATGCGAAGGATCGGAGGGCTTGACGATCGTCGAGCCGAGTTGTGCGTATGCGGTGCCGCCCAAGATCGACGCGCATAGCGCGATCGCCCGATAGCAGTGAGGAGTTCTGATGCGTGTCATGGTCTTTCTCCGTTCTCAAGGTAATTCTTATTTTTGAGATGCAATTTTAGGATTGCGAGAAGCAGAAGCCGCGCGATGGTGGATCGCTTTGAGGGGTTTTTTGAGAAGTCTTTTTGATTACTTAATAATGCTTAGTAAACAAGGACTTGTTGGATTAAGAAGGATCTGAGCAACCAGAGAGAAATGTCATTAATTGTCGCGAGCCAAGCGACCGGAGATTATTTCGAGACAAAGCGGGCATCTCGGATCGGACAACAGCGGGTGCGGGTTGTCCGGTGAAAGTGTGATTTATCGCGCGGAGGAGGGCGGCGAATCAGCAAGGAAACATCCACGCGCGCGCCGAGCCAGCACCGAACCGGTGCTCTTTTTGCACGGTGGCGCGTGGGACCGGTAAAATACTGGGTTGATCCACGGAAAACACCGTGGCGTAGCGGAAGGACTTCCCAAACATGACAGATTTTCGTGTGACCAAGCGGTTGGCAGCACTTCTGATGGCGGCCGGCTTCGTGGCCGGATGCGGTACGTCGTCCCCCACCGCGATCAACTACAAGAGTGATTCACGCTCGAAGCAGGCGTCGCTTGCCGTTCCGCCGAACCTGATCGATGAAGTTTCCGATCAGCGCTCCTTGCCGCCGCAGGGCGGCCAGGCCACGCTGTCGGACCTGCAGCAAGTCCAGAAAGCTGCCCCGAGTACGCCCACCGTGGTTCCGCCGGTTTCCGGCATGCATATCCAGCGTGACGGCACGGAGCGCTGGCTCGTCGTCGACAACAAGTCGCCTGAGCAGGTCTGGCCGCAAATCCGCCGTTTCTGGCAGGAGCAGGGTTTCCTGCTCGTCGTCGATTCGCGCGACAAGGGCGTGATGGAAACCGACTGGAACGAAACGCATCCGCAGATTTCCGACGGCCTGATCCGCAATACGCTCTCGAAGGCGACCGGCAACTCCTATGTCACCGCCGAGCGCAACAAGTACCGCACGCGCCTCGAAGTTTCGCCGAACGGCGGAACGTACGTGTTCGTGAGCCAGAAGGGCCTGCGCGAGGCGCTCACGGGCGTCAACAACGATTCGAGCCAGTGGCAAGCCCGCCCGAACGATCCCGCGCTCGAAAGCGAATACCTGAGGCGTTTGATGGCGTCGCTCGCGCTGGCTGATTCGCGTCAGGCGTCGGGCGCGCCGCTCGACACGCTCCTCGCCGACAAGGCGGCTTCCACGGGCTCGGCGCCCAAGGCCGGCAACGCGGCGGCAGCGACTACAGCAGCGCAGAACGTCAAACTGTCGAGCCAGACGGCGCTTCAGAACGACACCGTGCCCGAGGCGTCGTCGGCGGAACTGACGCTGCCCGAAGCGTATGACCGCGCGTGGCTGCGCGTGGGCATCGCGCTTGATCGCAGCAACTTCACGGTCGACGACCGAGATCGCGCGAAGGGAATCTATTTCGTGCGCTATGTGGATCCGAAGGACATGACGTCGGTGGAGCAGGGCTTCTGGAGCCAGGTGTTCCACGGCAAGAAGGAAAAGGTCGCGAAGCAGTACGCGGTCAACGTCCGCGCGATCACGGAGCAGCAAACGCGCGTGTCGATCGTCGATGACAAGGGCCAGGTCGATTCCTCGCCGCAAGCGCGCCAGATCATGGCATTGCTCGCCGATCAGATCAGCTGAATCCAATCCAGCCGATTGGGCTGACATGAAAACCCGCCTCACGCCAAGGCGGGTTTTTTTTCGGCCGGAACCGGGCAGCAGAAGGCTCTCGATAACCGAGTGACCTTTCTACGAGTTGTGTGCGGGAAAGCTTACAAGGAACGATGGCTTGGCAAGTAAAGTGTGCTCATGGCATGCCTTCCGCACGCTCCACGCATCAGCACTGACTGAAATACACCACTTGCACGGGCGCTGCGAGCCCCTTCCCGGACACGAGTCCGCGCGTTTGCGCGGGCGCCGGTGGCCCCGTCGCCTATCCTCGTAGGGCGACGGTTTTAGCCCGCGTTTCGAAGAAACGCGGGCTTTTTCTTTGCTTCGCCGATAGCCGCGTGGGTCAAGCGATCGCGTTCGGCGAACAATCCGCGGCGCAGTTATCCTTGACCCTCTTTCATTCGAGGAAAACGCTCATGTCGGAAATCGCCGTTGTCGCCACGTTCGTCGCGAAGCCGGGCCAGGAGGAGAAGCTGAAGGAGGCGTTGCAGGGTCTCGTTGCGCCGACGCTGAAGGAACGGGGCGCCTTGCAGTACGATTTGCATCGCGATCTGAAGGAGCCGCGGCGTTTCGTGTTCTTCGAACGTTGGGAGAGTGAAGCCGCGCTCGAAGAGCACGGCCGCGCGCCGCATATCGAAGTGCATCGCCGCAACGCGCCGGATCTCGTCGAGCACGGCGAGATTCACGTCGTGGCGAAGTTATAAACGTCAGTGCGTTTCGTGCGGGACGTCGAGAATCAGGATGATGGTCCAGTCGGCGTCGCCTTCGTGGTGATACTGCCGCTCGGCGACGATAAACGGTTGCTGCTTGCCCTCCGGCCCGAGAAAGAGCACGTCGCCTTCCATCGGCAGGCATTCGACGGGCGGGAGCGCGAGATAGGCGTCCTTGTTCGCGCTGCGCGGCATCAGTTTTTCGATCTTGCGTGACGCGGCTTCCGTCCATTCAATATCGAGCTGGATATTGCTCATGCTGTCCTCCGCACCTGCGTGCGTTCGCTGTTTGAAACGTGTAAAAAGGGATATCAAGCGGGGTCAAAATTTGTCGATGCGCAATGTAGCATACCGCCGCGCGTGTCATGAAAGCGCCAAATGAAAAAGCCGGAAACCTCGCGCGTGGCGCGGCTTCCGGCTTCATATTCTGAGAATGCCTCGGCTGTCGGCGATTACTGCGCCGGCGCCATTTGCTTCGAGCCCTTTTTATGATGACCGGACTTGTGTGCCGGCGCAGCGGGCATCTTTTCCATGTCAGCCTGCTTCGATTGCAGATTCTGCGCACGCATTTCGATGTCGGAGATCTTGGCGGGATCGGTGCTCATCGTCACGCCTTGATCGGCCTGCGCGAACGCGCCCGTCGCGACCGCGCTCAGGGACAACAGAACAGCGAGGGAGATTTTCTTCATTGTTTCCTCCTAGTAAAGGTCGAACCCGGGAACAGCCTGTCCTAAACGGTGTGACATCGCCGGTTGAACATCGCTTATGTCTGAGCAAAATCCGCTCCAGCTAGGCCGGCGGCGTCGACGAAATCCGCGAATCGCAACACGTTTCGAACGTCCTTTTCCCGTCAGTCGATGACTGAGCGCGTGATCTTACCGATGGCGCCCGCCGGTTTCTAGTCCTTATTAATTAGAGATGAAAGGCATCGAACGCGCGTCGATGCGGCGCTTCGACAATTCAGTATAGATGCAGCCATCGATACACATGAAAGCGCATGATCCCGACCGCCTCGTGGACCGCGATTTCAGCGGTCTTGAATCCGTCAATACTGGGAAAGAGCGTCCGTTTCGCCGTCCACACGTTGGACACGAAGGCCTGCGGCGCGAAGCCGAACGCCTCGAATGCGAGCATGACACGCGCCATGTGATACGACGATGTCACGACGATTACGGTTTCGTCACGCTCCGGACGCACAAGGGCGGCAACATTGCGTGCGTTCTGATACGTATCGAGACTGCGGTTCTCGAGCGCGAGATCGGCCGCGCCGACGCCGCGCGCGAGCAGATAGGGCGCGTAGTTGTCGGCTTCGGCCTCGCCGTGGTGCTGCGGATCGCCGCCGCTCACGATGACCCGGCACGCAGCGCCCGTACGCCGGCACTCGCGATACAACTCGGCGGCCGCATCGATGCGCTGGATCGAATCGCGCTTGGGCACGAGGCGCGATTCGCGGTCGCGATCGGTGCCGCCGCCGAGAAGCACGATGATCGTGCGCGGCGCGAAGTCCGGCTGCATCGACCGGTCGAAGCCGTACTGGACGTAGTCGAGAATGGGCGATGACGTCCAGCCCGCTCCGAGCGACCAGAAAAGCAAGAAACAGACGATTGCGATTACGCGTCGCTTACGTCGCCAAACCACAAATAACGCAAAAAAAAGCAGCAATAAAGTGAATAGAACCAATTTGATTGGGGTAACGTAGAGTTTTCGAGACAATCCGCAGCGACGGCGCATTCTTTTGAACGCGCCAGCGTGAGCGGGGAAAAGCGTGTGATCAGCACGCCTGTAACGGGGGCTTGAAATAAAAAGCAGCACCTAGCGCAAGCGGCGGCTGCGAGTTCCGGTCCTGGGCCGCTAGGCGGCATGGGAACCGGCGGGGCATGCCGCGTTTAGTCGGTGCCGCCGGCAGTCTTCTGACTGCTTACGCGCGGTGCCGTCATGGCTGCACAGGAAGAAAGAACGAAATGACCACGTATTCTAACGAAGCCGTACTCGAAGCGCTCCGGCGAGCTCAGTATCGCCAGGTCCCGTGGGCGAAACGCCCCAACGTTTTCGATCATCTGCGTGCGCTCGGCATGCTGGAGCTCGTACGCCAGCGCACCGTGGCACCGGCGCCAGGGTTCCATGCGCCCGTCGACATCGCGGTCGTCACCGAACTCGGCAAGCTCGAATTCAACCGCCTCGCACGCGACGAACGATCGATGGATTGGGATCTGCATCGCAACCAGCCTTACGCGATGGCCACGCACGAGCCGGTGCTCGAAGCCCGCGTCTGACGCGTCGGATCGGGCGTTTCAGTCGGGAGGCGCGTGCTTCCCCTTTAGTGCATTCGACACGGGCGAACCGCAGCCACCCGTACCGCGCAGCGACAGGTTTCGGCTCCTGGACCGAAGGTTGCGCTGTCGCCTCCAATGCCGGCGTAGCGAAAGAGCAGGGCGAAAAAAAGCCCGTATCACGAGGATACGGGCATACCGGATCTTACTGCTGCCACGCTGTGCTCATGGCATTTGATGGGACCGGCCAGACTCGGCAGTGGTTCCCCATCGATTCGTCGGAGTGAATCCAAAGTCCTCGAACCGTCTCAACGATGCCGCCCGTGATTCCCGCGATCCGGCTCAGGACGCGTATGCGCGTTGCTCGCGATATCGCCGCGCAAGTCGCCACGCGGCGCGGGCGGGCTGAAATCCCTCGCACGCGATAGGTCCTGCTGGGTCGGCACGACCGACCGAGCGCTGGCCTGCACGCTCAGGTCGGCGGGCTGCAACTGCGCCTGCGCAATGGCCGCTCCACATAGCAATGAAACGCCAACGCCGCACGCGAGCCGTGACATTGGTTTCATGGTGAGCTCCCTCCAGGTTTCGATTGAAGCCTGTTTGTCAGCTAACCAACTTATGCCTGTGCGCGCGATAGCGCTGTAAATAATGGTAAGGAGTTGTTTCGTTCAAGAAACAGCGCGCGACGAAGCTATCGACTGCGATTGCTCGCATCGTGCGGTAACGGAAGTTGGGAAGTCGTCGAGGATTCACCCGGCACGGAGTCCGGACGAAACCTCGAAGGGGTGAAGCCTCGCGATACAGCGCCCCAAAACTTTTTGGCGACTGTATCGTGCTGAAGAGTTGTCGCTCAGGCCATCTTGGCCGGTGCGCGCCACGATTCCGGATTGGTCCAGAACGCGCCACGCAGACGATCGCGGCTCGGCGGCGCCGGCGGCTTCGCGGCGGTCGATCCGATGCGGCCGCGCAGCGACACTTCGCGACCATTGCTGCCGAGGCGCTTTACGATCTCGGCCAGGGTGCCATCGGCTTGCCACTCGTCGAACCGGCGACGGCACGTCGGAGGCGACGGATAGCGGCCCGGCAGTTTCGACCAGCCTTCACCGGTCGAAAGGACCCACAGCACGGCGTTCACCACCGCGCGCGCTTCGACGCGCGGACGGCCGCGGCGTTCGCTGCGTGCCGGTTCCGCGCAGAAAAGGGCTTCAACCAGCGCCCACTCGTTATCTCTCAAATCGTCGAACAGCATCATGTTTCACCTCAGCGAAGCTAACCCCGGTGCGCTGCCCCGCGCCGCGCACTCTGGTCGGAATCCGAAGAACGAATACCCAGGCAGGCTGGAAACCGCTGCGGCGGACGATTTGCTTTCTGACCGCAGTCGATCCCAACCCTGTGCGCAATGAAATGCGAGAACCGTGCCATGTGAGTAGCAAACACCGGGAAACCCACATGGCAGTAGGCTGGCGCGATGCCAGCATGGCCAGTATCAGACCCGAAATGCAGTGTTCGCGAAATCGGGACAATCACCAATCCTGTGCAAGAGGCCCACACAGCGTGCGTCCGGACGCTTTTGTTGCACCGCAGCGAAACCTCGGCGGTGCTTGCTGCGTTCCTAAAATCGGCTTTGATCATGAACGTTCGCGATGTGCGGGGCGCCGATGTCCAGGCGTCTCGCAAAAATCGCTTGCACGTTAGACTTCCCTTTTTATCGACGGGGCGGGCAATGAGTGAATCGGCGGGAGCGGTATCGGCGGAACTGGGGGCACTGACGGGCAGCGAACGCGGCCATGCGCCGAACGCACGAGATGCCGTGCGTGGCCTGCGCCCATCGCAGATCCGCGAGGTGGCGAACGCCGGCTTCGGCATTCCCGATGTCCTCCCGTTCTGGTTCGGCGAATCCGACCGCGTGACGCCGCAGTTCATCCGTGACGCCGCAAGTCGCGCGCTCGCCGATGGCGCCACTTTCTACACGCACAACCTCGGCATCGCGCCACTGCGCGAAGCGCTCGCCGGCTACGTCGGCGAATTGCACGGACCGACTGCGCCCGGCCACGTCGCCGTGACGAGCGCCGGCGTGAACGCGCTGATGCTGGCGGCGCAACTGGTGGCGGGCGCGGGCGATCGGGTGGTCGCGGTCACGCCGCTCTGGCCGAACCTCGTCGAGATTCCGAAGATCCTGGGCGCGCACGTCGACACCGTAGCGCTGACGTATGGCGCCGACGGCTGGATGCTCGACGTCGAGCGCCTGCTCGCCGCGCTCACGCCGGCCACGCGGATGCTGATGATCAACTCGCCGAACAATCCGACGGGCTGGACCATGACGCGCGACGAACAGCGCACTGTTCTGGCGCATTGCCGCCAGCACGGCATCTGGATCGTCGCCGACGAGGTCTACGAGCGGCTCTATTACGGCGCTGACGGCCGCGTCGCGCCGTCGTTTCTCGATCTCGCGACGCGCGAAGAACGCGTGATCGCGGTGAATTCGTTCTCGAAGGCGTGGCTGATGACGGGCTGGCGTCTCGGCTGGCTCGTCGCGCCGGCCGCGCTGATGGACGATCTGGGCAAGCTCGTCGAGTACAACACGTCGTGCGCGCCGTCGTTCGTGCAGCAGGCGGGCGTCGTAGCGGTGCGGGAGGGCGAGGCGTTCACGCGGTCGCTCGTCGCCGATTTGCACGCGAGCCGGGATCACCTCGTCTTAGCGCTGCAGTCGATTTCGGGCGTAGACGTGCGCGCGCCGCTCGGTGCCATGTATCTGTTCTTCTCGCTGCCCGGCGCCGAGCACAGCCTGGAACTGTGCAAGGCGCTGGTGCGCGAAGCGGGCCTCGGGCTCGCTCCCGGCAGCGCGTTCGGTTCAGAAGGCGAAGGTTTCGTACGCTGGTGCTACGCATGCGACCCGGCGCGGCTGGACGTCGGTGTCGAGCGTCTACGCGCGTTTCTGGCGTCGCGATAAATCGCTCACTGGACGGCGAATCAAGCGAATAAAAGCCGCCAGGCTGTCCGACGTGAGCAATCGAACGTCGAAATGTTTCACCTTTACGCACTGGTTCTTTTTGCGTAATATGGCGCTCAGTCACGCGCTTGCGCCTTGCAAAGCGCGCTTTTCGTCCGGCTGGGATGGCCCGGTGATCCGCCAGAAGTATCGCGATGTTCTCGTCGCACTGGCCGGTTCGCTCGATTCGGTTCCCCCCGGTGCGTGCTCCCAATCAATATGACCGATCAAATTCGGGCGAGCGCGTTTTGAAATTCCGCGTCCAGTTTCATCGTCCGCAGCGTTTGCCCGGGTCTTAAGGCCCGCTCGATTCCGATTGATCCAGTTCATTGACCATACAGGGTCTGACCTAGCTGCATGAATACCCAAGAGGCGAAGATCGTCCTCGAGACTGCTTTGATCTGTGCGCAGGAACCGCTGAAGCTCGGCGAGTTGCGCAAGCTCTTCGCCGACGATATTTCGGCAGACACCGTTCGCACGCTGCTCGAAGGCCTGAAGCAAGACTGGTCGGGGCGCGGCGTTGAACTGGTGGCGCTGGCGTCGGGATGGCGTTTTCAAAGCAAGCCCGCAATGCGGGGTTATCTCGATCGGCTGCACCCCGAAAAGCCGCCCAAATATTCGCGCGCCGTTCTCGAAACGCTCGCGATCATTGCGTATCGGCAACCGGTGACACGGGGCGATATCGAAGAGATTCGCGGCGTCACCGTGAACACGCAGGTTGTGAAGCAACTCGAAGACCGAAGCTGGATCGAGGTGATCGGTCATCGTGACGTCCCGGGACGCCCGGCGCTCTACGCGACGACCAAGCAGTTTCTCGACGACCTCGGCCTGACCGCGCTCGACGAACTGCCCGCGCTCGATAACCCGTCGGCGCAGTTCGAGGCAGCGCTGCTGGCGCAGCATTCGATCGAGTTCCCGGTCGGCGATGCGGCGGCGTCGATGGAAGACACGCCGGCGCAGGTTTCCAGCGATTTCGACGCGGCCGGGGAACACAGCGTGCAGAACGAAGTCCACGGGGAAGGCGCATTCGATGTGGGCACGCGGCCTGCCTCGGTCGATGGAGCCGCGCAGCAGGACGAGGCACCGTCCAGCGAAGAGCCCGAAACCGCCGAAACCGGCGCCCCGATTCAAGCAGTACCCCCGACCGATCCGGCGCAGCACGCGTCCGGATCGACCCCGGTGCAGGCGGACGAAGCGCATCCGATCGATCGCGATACCCCCGTACCGGACGCAAACACGCTGACCGACGACGATTCCGACGAACGGGAAGCACGCCGCGCCTGATGCAATTGCACGGACCCTGATCCGGCTGTCCATAAAGATCAGTTCACACGATCAGCCGAGACGATCAGCGGATTTTTGGCGCGCCCGCGACGGGCGCGCGACTCGACACATTTGAGGTTGTTTTGACACATTCCCACGACAGCGATTCGCCCGAATCCGAGCGCCCCGTTCGTGCCACGGACGCACAAGACCCGTCCGACGCCGGCGAGCGCGCGCGCACCGACGATTCCGCCGAGGGCGACGATCGTCCGCGTCGCGGTTTGCGTCGCGGGCCGCGCAGCCTGATCGCACGGCGCCGCGCCGTCGCGAAAACGAAGGGCGACGAAGGCGCGCCGGAAGCGGGCGTCGTGACGGAGGCGCCGCCGGATGGCGTCGTCGCCGCGCAGGTGCGCATGCCGCGCAAGGACGCAAGCGCGCGCACGCCGAAGAGCGGCGCGGCCAAGCGCGAAGCGGGCGCGGGTCGTGAGGCGGCCGCACGTGCGCCGCGCGAGCCGAGGGAGCCGAAGGAGGGCGGTCGCGGGCGTGCCCAAAACGCGCAGCAAAAGCGCGGCAAGCGCGACGACGCCGCGGCGGCGCCGGTGCCGAGCGCAGCGTCCGCCGCCGTTGACGACGTGTTCGCGTACGTGACATCGCCTGCTTTCGATGCCGACAACGGCACGGGCGGCGTGCGCGCGCCGATGCTGCGTCGCGGGCGCAACGCTCCGCAGCAAAAGCGCGTACTGGAACCGGACGACGACGCGCCGAAGCTCCACAAGGTGCTCGCCGAGGCGGGCATGGGCTCGCGCCGCGACATGGAAGAGCTGATCATCGCGGGTCGGGTGTCGGTGAACGGCGAGCCGGCGCATATAGGCCAGCGCATCATGCCGACCGACCAGGTCCGCATCAATGGCAAGCCGGTCAAGCGCAAGCTCTCGAGCAAGCCGCCGCGCATCCTGCTGTACCACAAGCCGACTGGCGAAATCGTGAGCCACGCCGATCCGGAAGGCCGCCCGTCGGTGTTCGACAAGCTGCCGCCGATGAAAACGGCGAAATGGCTCGCCGTCGGCCGGCTGGACTTCAACACCGAAGGCCTGCTGTTGCTCACCACCTCCGGCGATCTGGCGAACCGCTTCATGCATCCGCGCTACAGCGTCGAGCGTGAGTACGCGGTGCGCGTGGTCGGCGAACTGGCGGAAGGCATGCGGCAGAAGCTCCTGAGCGGCGTCGAACTCGACGACGGCCCGGCGAACTTTCTGCGCATCAAGGACGGCGGCGGCGAAGGCACGAATCACTGGTATCACGTCGCGCTCGCCGAAGGGCGCAATCGCGAGGTGCGCCGGATGTTCGAGGCGGCGGGGTTGATGGTCAGCCGGCTGATCCGCACTCGCCACGGCCCGATCGCGCTGCCGAAGGGCCTGAAACGCGGCCGCTGGGAAGAACTCGAGGACAACGAGGTGCGCAGCCTGATGGAATCGGTCGGGCTGAAGGCGCCGGTCGAGGAGCGGGGCGGCCGCAACACGCCGCAACGCGTGCAACCCGATCCGATGCAGACGTCGATGGGTGTCATCACGCGTGAGCCTGTATTGAGTTCGCATCTGCGCATGACGCAGACGCAGACACCGGCGCGCGGCGGTCCGGGCGGGCGGCGCGGCGCGGCGGGCGGTTTCGGCGCGGGTTCGGCCGGTGGCTTCGGCGGCGCGAGCGGCGGTGGTTACGGCGCACGCGGCGGCAGCGGCGGCGGTGGTCGCGAACCGAACGGCAATCGCGCGGGCGGCGAGCCGAATGGCAATCGTGCGAATGGTGGCCGTCCGGGCGCAGGTCCGCGTGGCGGCCGCGCGCAAGGCGGATTGCAAGGCGCCGGAGCAGGCGCGGGCGGTGGCGGCAAGCGCGCACCGGGAGCGGGCGGTGCTCGCACGGGTGGCCGGCAGGGCGCTCAGGGCGGCCCGCAAGGCAAGCCGGGCAACACGGGCGGCGCGGGCCGTGGTCCGCGTCCGGCAACGCCGCGCAATCGCACGCGCGGACGCTGATCCAGCCTGTTGGAACTCAAGAAAAGGGGCACGTCAACGTGCCCCTTTTCAATAGCGCCGATAAAGCGCGCTACAGGCGATTGCCCCGCCAACCCGGCGCAAACAGCAGCGAAACAGCATCGAAATGGATGCAAACCTGCCGCCGTCCGGCCTAGTCCGTTTGCGTTTATCCCGAAAAATGGCTAAAATCACAAAGTCGCTGGGCACGCAGTTTTGTTTCGCCGCCCGGATGCGACCTCGGTAAAAAGAATTTGGGCGTTGCGCCCATTTTTTTTTGGCCAATCGGTTCGGCATCTTGGGGCAACAAGTGCGCGCCGGCTCAAGGCGCAGCCCGCAGGTGTTTCGGCGTGGAGTGCGCGCGAACACCTTGGAGTCACTGTGCAACTGACGGAATTGATAGAAACCACGGTCTCGGGCCTCGGCTACGAGCTTGTCGATCTCGAGCGTTCGGGAGGCGGCATGTTGCGCGTCTCTATCGACCAGCCCGCCGGAATCGCCATCGAAGACTGCGAGAAAGTCACGCGCCAGCTTCAGTATCTGCTCGAAGTCGAAAACATCGATTACGACCGGCTCGAAGTGTCTTCGCCGGGTCTCGATCGTCCGCTCAAGAAACTGGCGGATTTCGAACGCTTCGCGGGCAGCGAAGCCGTCATCACGTTGAAAAAGCCGCTGGACGGGCGCAAGTCGTACCGGGGCATCGTGCATGCGCCGAACGGCGACACGATCGGTTTGGAATTTGAAGGGAAGGACGGCGCCGCGATGCTCGATTTCACGCTCGCAGACCTCGATAAAGCACGTCTCGTCCCCAAGGTTGACTTTAGGAGCCGCAAACAATGAGTCGCGAAGTTTTGATGCTGGCGGATGCGCTGGCGCGCGAAAAGAACGTCAACAAGGACGTGGTGTACGCAGCGCTCGAAGCTGCGCTTGCTTCGGCAACGAAGAAGCTGTTCGAGGAAGATGTCGATATCCGCGTCGCGATCGATCGTGAAAGCGGCGAGCACGAAACCTTCCGCCGCTGGCGTGTCGTGCCGGACGAGGCGGGCCTGCAGGAGCCGGATCAGGAAATCCTGTTGTTCGAAGCAAAGGAAGACAAACCGGACGCCGAAATCGACGATTTCATCGAGCAACCGATTCCGTCGATCGAATTCGGCCGCATTGGCGCGCAGGCGGCCAAGCAGGTCATTCTTCAGAAGGTTCGCGACGCCGAGCGCGAGCAGATCCTGAACGACTTCCTCGAGCGCGGCGAAAAGATCATGACCGGCTCGGTCAAGCGTCTGGACAAGGGTAATTTCATCGTCGAATCGGGTCGTGTCGAAGCGCTTTTGCGCCGCGACCAGTTGATTCCGAAGGAAAACCTGCGCGTCGGCGACCGAGTGCGCGCCTACATCGCGAAGGTCGACCGCACGGCGCGCGGCCCGCAGATCGAACTCTCGCGCACGGCGCCCGAGTTCCTGATGAAACTGTTCGAGATGGAAGTGCCTGAAATCGAGCAGGGTCTGCTCGAAATCAAGGCGGCCGCGCGTGATCCTGGCGTGCGCGCGAAAATCGGCGTGATCGCTTATGACAAGCGGATCGACCCGATCGGCACCTGCGTCGGCATCCGCGGTTCGCGCGTGCAGGCGGTGCGAAACGAGCTCGGTGGCGAGAACGTCGACATCGTGCTATGGTCAGAAGACCCCGCCCAGTTCGTGATCGGCGCCCTCGCGCCGGCTGCCGTACAGTCGATTGTCGTCGATGAAGAAAAGCATTCGATGGACGTCGTCGTGGACGAGAACGAACTTGCGGTCGCCATCGGCCGCAGCGGCCAGAACGTGCGACTTGCCAGCGAATTGACCGGCTGGCAGATCAACATCATGACGCCGGATGAATCCGCGTTGAAGCAGAACGAGGAGCGCGGCACGTTGCGCGGCCTGTTCATGGCGCGTCTCGACGTCGATGAAGAAGTGGCCGACATCCTGATCGACGAGGGGTTCACGAGCCTCGAAGAGATCGCGTATGTGCCGCTCAACGAAATGCTCGAAATCGAAGCCTTCGACGAAGACACGGTTCACGAACTGCGCAATCGCTCGCGTGACGCGCTTCTGACGATGGCCATCGCCAACGAAGAGAAAGTCGAAGGTGTCGCACTCGACTTGAAGAGTCTCGAGGGCATGAGCGACGAATTGTTTTCGAAACTTGCAGAAAACCAGATCCAGACGCGCGACGAACTCGCGGAGCTGGCTGTGGATGAGCTGGTCGACATGACCGGCATGGAAGAGGATGCCGCTAAGGCGTTGATCATGAAAGCACGTGAACACTGGTTCCAGTGAGAAATGACCATGGCGCACTGATATATCGCGGCCAGTTCGGCCGCATGACCCGATCTAACAGCAAGGAAATTGTCCTTGCATAACGAGGAATGAATGGCGAGTAACAACGTAGCCCAATTTGCCGCGGAACTCAAAATGCCTGCAGGCGTACTGCTCGAGCAGTTGCAGGCGGCTGGCGTTCAGAAAGCGAGCGCTGACGACGATTTGTCCGAAACGGACAAAGCGCGTCTGCTCGATCATTTGCGCAAGTCGCACGGTTCCACCGACGCTGACAAACGCAAGATCACTCTGACCCGCCGGCATACGTCGGAGATCAAGCAATCCGACTCTACGGGTAAAGCTCGCACCATTCAGGTCGAGGTGCGCAAGAAGCGTGTCTTCGTGAAGCGTGACGAACAAGGCGCGGAACAGGTCGTCGAGGCGCAGGCCCAGGTCGAGGACGAAGTCGACGAAGCCGAATTGCAGCGTCGCGAGGAAGAAGCGCGGCACGCGGCCGAACTGCTCGAGAAGGAAGCGCAGGAGCTCAAGGAACGCCAGGAACGCCTCGAGCGTGAAGAGGCGGAGCGCCGCGCACGCGAGGACGCGGCGGAAGCCGAGCGTCGTCGCGCCGAAGAGGAAGCCGCGAAGCGCGCCGCCGCCGTGAAGGAAGCGGCGGAAGTGTCGCGCGCGGCGTCGGCGGTTCGTCAGGAACAGCGCGCCGAAGCCAAGGCTGAGAAGCCGGCCGAGGAACCCGCGAAGGTCGACACCGCCGCGCAGCAAAACGAAGAGAAGGCCGCTGCCGAGCGCGCCGCTCAACGGGAAGCCGCCAAGAAGGCGGAGGACGCCGCACGCGCCGCGACTGAAAAGGCGCGCGCCGAGCAGGAACAGATCGCGAAGCGTCGCGCGGCGGCCGAGGCCGAAGCACGCGCGATCCGCGAAATGATGAACACGCCGCGCAAGGCGCAGCAGGCAAAACCGGCCGAGCCGGCGCCTGTTGCCGCCAAGCCGGCCGAAGCGGCGAAGGCCGCCGAGGCGAAGGGCACGCTGCACAAGCCGGCCAAGCCGGAAGGCTCGGTGTCCGCGCGTCCGGCAGCAGCCAAGAAGCCGGCGGCAGGCGCGCCGGCACCGGCGGCACCGTCGTCGCCCGACAAGAAGAAGGCGGGCGGCAAGGGCGGCTGGCAGGACGACGCAGCCAAGCGCCGCGGCATCAAGACGCGCGGCGACACGAGCGGCGGCGTCGATCGAGGCTGGCGCGGCGGTCCGAAGGGTCGCGGCAAGCATCAGGACCAGACCACGTTCCAGGCGCCGACCGAGCCCATCGTGCGTGAAGTGCACGTGCCGGAAACCGTCTCGGTCGCCGATCTGGCGCACAAGATGTCAGTGAAGGCGTCGGAAGTCATCAAGGTCATGATGAAGCTCGGCCAGATGGTCACGATCAACCAGGTGCTCGATCAGGAAACGGCGATGATCGTCGTCGAAGAACTCGGGCACCGTGCGGTCGCGGCGAAGCTGGACGATCCGGAAGCGCTGCTCTCCGAAGGCGAAACGCAGGAAGAAGTGGGCGAACGCCTGCCGCGTCCGCCGGTTGTCACGGTCATGGGTCACGTCGACCACGGCAAGACGTCGCTGCTCGATTACATCCGGCGCGCGAAAGTGGCGGCGGGCGAAGCGGGCGGGATCACGCAGCACATCGGCGCGTATCACGTCGAGACGCCGCGCGGCGTCATCACGTTCCTCGACACGCCGGGCCACGAGGCCTTCACGGCCATGCGTGCGCGCGGTGCCAAGGCGACTGACATCGTGATTCTCGTGGTCGCAGCCGACGACGGCGTCATGCCGCAGACGAAGGAAGCGATCGCTCACGCGAAGGCGGGCGGCGTGCCGATCGTCGTCGCGATCAACAAGATCGACAAGCCGGATGCGCATTCCGAACGCGTGAAGCAGGAACTCGTCGCGGAAGGCGTCGTGCCGGAAGAATACGGTGGCGATTCGCCGTTCGTCGAAGTGTCGGCGAAAACGGGTCAGGGTATCGACGATCTGCTGGAAAACGTCTCGCTCCAGGCCGAAGTCCTGGAACTGACGGCACCGGTCGAAGCGCCGGCCAAGGGTCTCGTGATCGAAGCGAAGCTCGACAAGGGCAAGGGTCCGGTTGCAACGATCCTGGTTCAGTCGGGGACGCTCAATCGCGGCGACGTCGTGCTCGCGGGCAGCGCCTACGGTCGCGTCCGTGCGATGCTCGACGAAACCGGCAAGCCGACGAAATCGGCGGGTCCGTCGATTCCGGTCGAGATTCAAGGTCTGTCGGAAGTGCCGGGCGCGGGCGAGGAGGTTATCGTGCTGCCGGACGAGCGCAAGGCACGCGAAATCGCCTTGTTCCGTCAGGGCAAGTTCCGCGACGTGAAGCTCGCGAAGCAGCAGGCCGCGAAGCTCGAAAACATGCTCGAGCAGATGGGC
Organism: Caballeronia humi; assembly: GCF_001544475.1. GTDB lineage: Bacteria > Pseudomonadota > Gammaproteobacteria > Burkholderiales > Burkholderiaceae > Caballeronia > Caballeronia humi. The sequence goes on from NZ_FCNW02000003.1 coordinate 114,447, forward strand.
GAAGGCGAAGTGCAGAACCTGCCGCTCATCGTCAAGGCCGACGTGCAGGGTTCGCAGGAAGCGCTCGTGCAGTCGCTGCAGAAGCTCTCGACCAACGAAGTGCGCGTGCAGATCGTGCACAGCGCGGTCGGCGCGATCAGCGAGTCGGACGTCAATCTGGCAACGGCGTCGAAGGCGGTCATCATCGGCTTCAACACGCGTGCGGATGCCCAGGCGCGCAAGGTCGCCGAGAACAACGGCATCGACATTCGTTACTACAACATCATCTATGACGCAGTGGATGAAGTGAAGGCGGCGATGTCCGGCATGTTGTCGCCGGAGAAGCGCGAAGTCGTGACCGGCATGGTCGAAGTGCGTCAGGTGATCCGCGTGCCGAAGGTCGGCCTGATCGCGGGTTGTATGGTGACCGACGGTGTGGTGAAGCGCAGCTCTTCAGTGCGCGTGATCCGCAACAACGTCGTGATCCACACCGGCGAACTCGACTCGCTCAAGCGCTTCAAGGACGACGTGAAGGAAGTGCGTCAGGGCTTCGAGTGCGGCATGTCGGTGAAGAATTTCAACGACATCGTCGAAGGCGACCAGTTCGAAGTGTTCGAAGTCACCGAAGTGGCGCGTACGCTGTAAGATTGCCCGCCGTAGAGTCAAGGCGGAGCGGGCCTCAAGGTCCGCTCCGCTTTTTTTATGGGCGCGGGCACGGCAATAAAAGGAACACATCATGGCCAAGAAACGTACATCCCCGAATCGAAATGTGCAGATCGCGGATCAGATCCAGCGCGATTTGTCCGAGCTGATGCGCGAGGTGAAGGACCCGCGTGTCGGGATGGTGACGATCCAGAGCGTCGAGCTGACGCCGGATTATGCGCACGCGAAAGTCTATTTCACGACGCTGACGGGCGATCCGCAGCAGACGCAGGACGGTCTGAATCACGCGGCCGGGCATCTGCATAACCAGTTGTTCAAGCGCTTGCACATCCACACGGTGCCGACGCTGCATTTCCATTACGACCAGACGATCGAGCGCGCGGTCGAAATGTCGAAGCTGATCGACGAAGCCAACGCGACGCGCGCGAAGGACGACGAGGAAGGCGCCTGATCGATGACTGGTTCTGCTCGTCCGAAGATTCCGCGCCGCGCGCTCGACGGCGTTTTGCTGCTGGACAAGCCGCTCGGGCTGTCGAGCAATGACGCGTTGATTCGCGCGAAGCGGCTGTATCTGGCGAAGAAGGCGGGGCATACGGGCACGCTCGATCCGCTCGCGACCGGCTTGCTGCCGCTTTGCTTCGGCGAGGCGACGAAGTTTTCGCAGGATCTGCTCGAAGCCGACAAGACGTATGAGGCGACGATGCGCCTCGGCATCCGCACGACGACGGGCGACGCCGAAGGCGAAGCGATCGACACGCGCGAGGTGACGTGCGACGAAGCGCAGGTTCTAGCGGCAATGGCGAATTTTCGCGGCGAGATCACGCAGGTTCCACCGATGTATTCCGCTTTGAAGCGCGACGGCAAGCCACTCTACGAATACGCGCGCGCTGGTCAGACGGTCGAGCGCGATGGGCGGCAGGTGACGATCCACGCGCTCGACCTGATCGCGTGTGCGCTGCCGCTCGTGACGTTTCGCGTGACGTGCAGCAAGGGCACCTACGTGCGCACGCTGGCGGAGGATATCGGCGAGGCGCTGGGTTGCGGGGCGCATCTCGTGGCGCTGCGGCGCACGGGTGTCGGCGCGCTGACGCTCGCGCACGCGGTGACGCTCGATGCGCTGTCGGATGCGCCGGAGGCCGAGCGCGACGGCTGGATTCAGCCCGTCGACGCGTTGCTCTCGACTTTTCCCGCCGTGCATCTCGATGCCGACGCCACGCGTCGCTTTTTGCACGGGCAGCGGCTGAAGCTTGCGGAAGTGTCGGCGCAACCGCTTGACGACGGTCGCGTGCGCGTCTACGCGGAGGATGGCGCGAAGCTGCTCGGCGTCGCAAAAGCGGGCGAAGGCGTGCTGGCGCCGGAACGACTGGTGGTAACCGCGAACTGAGATCGGCGAGACAAAAAGCCCGGAACCGCAGACACGGTTCCGGGCTTTTTCACATCTACGCGACAAAAAACTCAATGCGCCGCCGATGCCGCCGCCGCCGAGTCTCCGCCGCCCGAGCGTTCGGGCTTCGTGATCCAGATCAATCCGATCAGCGCGACGAAAATCCCCGCCGACAAATAGAACAGATCATTCACGCCGAGTTGCGCCGCCTGCTGTGTCGCCATGCTGTTGAAGAGTCCATAAGCTTGCGACTGATCGAACCCCGCGGCGCCCATTTGCGAAATTGAATTCGAGAAAACCGGGTTGTACGCGTTCGCCTGCTCGACCAGTTGCGTGTGATGGACGATCGAGCGATGCTCCCACGCGGTCGAAAAAATCGACGTGCCGATGCCGCCGCACATGATCCGCACAAAATTCGACAAACCCGACGCCGCCGGAATCCGATGCCCCGGCAGGCCGGACAGCGTGATCGACACGAGCGGAATGAAGAACCCGGCCATGCCAATGCCTTGAATCAGTGTCGGCATCATCAGCGAGTAGGTGTCGACGCCCGTCGTGTAGCGCGAGCGCATCCAGAAGCAGAGCGCGAACACGAGGAACGCCGCCGTCGCGATCTTGCGCGGATCGGTACGCGGCAGGAATTTGCCCGTCACGGGTGACAGCAAAATCGCGAACACGCCGACCGGCGCCATCACGAGCCCGGCGTCGGTGGCCGTATAGCCGATGTCGGTTTGCAGCCACAGCGGCAGGAGCACGAGATTGCCGAAGTACAGGCCGTAGCCGATCGAGAGCGCGATCGTCCCGCCGGTGAAATTGCGGAGTTTGAACAGCGACAGATCGACGACCGGATGCTCCGCCGTCAGCTCCCACACGATGAAGAACGCCAGCGCGATCACCGCGATCAGCGTGAGGACGATGATCGTCGTCGAATTGAACCAGTCGAGGTCCTTTCCCTTGTCGAGCATGATCTGCAGCGAGCCGACCCAGATCACGAGCAGCGCCAGGCCGACCGTGTCGATCGGCGCCTTGCGAATCGCCGAATCACGATCGCGGAAGATCGCAAACGTCGCAATGGCGGCCGCGATCCCGACTGGAATGTTGACGTAGAAAATCCACGGCCACGCGATGTTGTCCGAGATCCAGCCGCCGAGAATAGGTCCTGCGACCGGCGCGATCAGCGTGGTCATCGACCACATCGAGAGCGCCATCGGCGCCTTCGCGCGCGGGTAGCTCGCGAGCAAGAGCGTCTGCGAGAGCGGGATCATCGGACCGGCGACCGCGCCCTGAAACACGCGCGCGGCGAGCAGGAACGGCAGCGTCGGCGCGAGCCCGCACAGCCACGACGCGATGACGAACAGCACGATCGACGACATGAACAGGCGCACCTGCCCAAAGCGCTGCGTGAGCCAGCCGGTGAGCGGCACGGAGATCGCATTGGCGACCGCGAACGACGTGATGACCCACGTGCCCTGGTCGGACGCCACGCCGAGGTCGCCCGAAATCGATGGAATCGAGACGTTGGCGATCGACGTGTCGAGGACGTTCATGAACACCGCGAGCGAAACGGCGATCGTGCCGATCACGAGTTTCGCGCCTTCGAGCGGCGGATGAACCACGTTTGCCTGAGACATTGAACGGACCCGGCGCTTACATCAGCTTCGCTGCAGCGGGCTTCGCGTTGCCGCGCGACACCGAACTCTGCGCGCCGCCGCCCGAGCCGGCGTTCTGCTGGATGATGCGGGCAATTTCCGCATCGGCCTGATCGCCATATTTGTCGAAGACATTCGTCTGGTAGACCGTGTTCGGCGCGGTGCCGAGCTGGCCGCCTTCTTCGCTCTTGATCGTGACGTCGGCGTTCATCGAGAGGCCGATGCGCAGCGGATGCTGCTCCAGTTCCTTCGGATCGAGCGCGACGCGCACCGGCAGACGCTGCACGACCTTGATCCAGTTGCCGGTGGCGTTTTGCGCCGGCAGCAGCGAAAACGCCGAGCCCGTGCCCGCCGAGAAGCCGATCACCTTGCCGTGGAAAACGACGCCCGAGCCGTAGAGATCAGCCGTCAATTCAACCGGCTGGCCGATGCGCATGTGCTTCAACTGCACTTCCTTGAAGTTGGCGTCGACCCAGACGGCGTTGAGCGGCACGATCGCCATCAGCGGATTGCCCGGCGCCACGCGCTGGCCGACCTGCACCGAACGCTTCGCCACATAGCCCGTCACCGGCGCCGGCAGCGTGTTGCGCGCGTAGTTGATGTAGGCGTCGCGCACCTTGGCGGCGGCGGCGAGCACGTTCGGATGGCCCGCGATCGTCGTGTTGGCGGTCAGCGAGCGGTTCGACGCGAGTTCCTGCTGGGCGGCGTCGAGCCCGGCCTGCGCGCTGCGCACGGCGTCGCGCGCGTGCGAAATTTCTTCCTGCGACACGGCGCCCGTCTGCGCGATCGTCATGCGGCGGCGCAGATCGTCCTGCGCGCGCGACAGGTCCGAGCGGCGCAGCGCGACTTGCGCTTCATACTGGTTGTCGTTGACGAAGAGCGTGCGGACCTGGCGCACCGTCTGCGCGAGATTCGCCTCGGCCTGATCGAGCGCGACTTTCGAATCCGCCGGATCGAGCACGACGAGCGGATCGCCGACCTTGACCGTCTGCGTGTCGTCGGCGTTGACGGATGTCACCGTGCCAACCACTTGCGGCGTGATCTGCACGACGTTGCCGTTGACGTAGGCGTCATCGGTGCTTTCGTGAAAGCGCGCGACCAGGAAGTAATACAGCCCGTACGCGACGGCGGCGATGATGATGACGAGCACGATCAGCGTCATCAGCGTGCGGCGCTTGGTCGTGTTGGTCTTCGGCGCCGGCGCGGCGGCGGTTTGTTGGGGGTCGCTCATGGATGGCTCCGTTCCTGTCCTGTTCGATGCTGTTTTTCGATTCTGTTCTTAGTTCGCCGGGGCGGGGCTGGCCGCCGCATGCGTCTGGCCGCTGCCGTCGATGGCGAGATTCGTGTCGGTGGCGTCGAAACCGCCGCCGAGCGCCTTGATGAGCGCGATCTGCAGGTCGCGGCGCCGCATCCTGAGGTTCGTCACGGTCTGCTCGTTCGCGAGCCGGTTTTCGTCCGCCGACAACACCTGCAACTGCGGCGACAAGCCCGCCTTGTAGCGGATCACGGCGAGTTCGTAGGCGTGGGTGGCGGCGTCGAGCGCGCGCTCGGCGTCGACCGTCTGCTTGTCGAGCGAGCGGATCGCGGCGACTTGCGTGGCGACATCGTTCAGCGCATTGATCAGCGTCTGGTTGTAGTTCGCGACATCCAGCTCGAAGTCAGCGTAGCGGCCCTTCAACTGCGAGCGGAGATAACCGGCGTCGAAGATCGGCAGGTGGATCGCCGGACCGGCCTGGATCTGACGGCTGCTTGCCGTGAGAAATTTGCTCCAGCCGAACGCATCGAAGCCGAACGCGGCGGCGAGGTTGATGTCCGGGAAGAACTCGGCCTTCGCTTCCTTGATGTTGTGCGTCGCGGATTCGACCTGCCAGCGCGCGGCGACGATGTCCGGACGGCGCGAGACGAGATCGGCGGGCACGTTGTCCGGCAGCGCGACGTCGATCTTCGGATTCGCGACCGGCTTCGCGATCTGCAGGCCGCGATCCGGCCCCTTGCCGAGCAGCGCGCCGAGCTGATAGCGCACGCCGGTAATCTGGCCGTCGAGTTCGGTCAGGTTCGACTGGCTCGTCGCGACGTTGCCTTCGGCCGTGCGGCGCTCGACGTTCGTGTCGAGCCCGGCGGTGACGCGCCCGTTCGTGATGCGGCCGACGTCGTTGCGGTTCGCGATCTCGCGCTGGGCCACGTCGCGCAGCGCGTAGAGCAGCGCCAGCTGGTTATAGGTCCGCGCAACCGATGCGGCGAGCGTCACGCGCGCCTGCTGCATGTCGGCTTCGGCGGCTTTTTCCTGCGAGACGGCCATCGCGAGTCGCGACTTGTTCTTGCCCCACAGATCAAGCTCCCACGACGCGCTGACGAGCGCATTGTTCTCGCTGTACCACGTGCCGCCGTAGGGCGGCGGGAAGAGGGCATTCGCCGAATAGAGCTCGCGCGTCCACGAATACTGGCCGGTGACCTTCGGATAGAGCGCCGAGCGCGACGTCTCGATGTAAGAAGACGCCTTCGCGATGCGCGCCTGCGCCTGCGCGATCGACGGACTGCCCGCGAGCGCCTCGTCGATCAGTTGCGGCAGTTGCGGGTCGCCGAACTGCGCGGCCCAGTCGAGTTTGGGCCACGTGCCGCCCTGGGTCGGCAGGCTCTGGGTGCTCTCGAAGTTCTCGGGCGCGGCGAGCGTCTTGTCGCTGCCGATGCCGGAATAATTCGCGCAGCCGGCGAGCGCGAGCGCCGCGACTGCCAAGGCGAGCGCGCTTTTCGTGACGCGGGGCGCGGACGAGGAAAGTAGTTTCATCGCTCGACTCTTAGTTTTTGACTGGATGATGGACGGTGCAATCAATTTCTTTCAGTTTCATGACGAAAGTTTATTGTCAGCGCAACGGTGACCCTGGCTGCTTTCCGGCGGAGGCGAGGGCTGAATTGGCAAGCGTCGCGCAACCCGGATCGCCTGAATTCATCAGTACGCGCCGCAGCATGCTCTTGAGAAAGCCGACTTCCTCGGGCGTGAAGCCCATCAGGAGTTTGTCCATGACGCGAATGAAGATAGCCGGAATCTTCTCGGCGAGCGCGAAGCCTTCGGGCGTGAGTCCGAGCCGCACCACGCGCCGGTCTTCCTCGCTGCGCACACGCGAAAGCAGGCCACGCTTCTCCAGCCGGTCAATCAGCCGCGTGACGGCGCTCGCATCGATGCCGTATTCGCGGGCAAGATCGGCGGCGGTGAGGCCTTGTCCAGACGCGAGCATGAACACGATGCTCGCCTGTGTGCTGGTGATGCCGAGCTCGGCGGTCGTGTGTTGCGTGACCATGTTCCACATCGTCGAGCGGACCCGGCTCATCAGATAGCCGACGCTCTCGCCGAGTTGGTAGTCCGCGATTCGCGGCGGAGGATTAAGAGCGTCGCTCATGGATTCTCATGCGGTTGCAATAGTTGACTAGGCAGGATTATAGGATTGCTCTTAGGGCGGAGCAAGAAGTTTATGGAGACGCTTAAAAGTGGCCCGGGATGTGCTTTGACGAAAATCGACAACGGTCGCGCGGCTTTCGGGTTATGTCCTATTGTCAAATGCGCTGAGAAGCAGACATATCTGCGTGCTATACTTTCGGGTTCCCATTGCGCCGAGTGCTCGATTCAGACATCGAGACGTTCTTGCTTGAGTCCCCGAGCGAGCGACTACGGATAGCGCGAGCACCTTCGAAACTCGTCGAAGCTCGCACCGACGGCGCCCAACTGCACAGATCCTATGACTCGCGCCCTCCGCAACATCGCCATCATTGCCCACGTCGACCACGGCAAGACCACGCTCGTCGACCAGCTTCTCCGCCAGTCCGGCACGTTCCGGGAAAACCAGGCGGTCGTCGAACGCGTCATGGACTCGAACGACATCGAAAAGGAACGTGGCATCACGATTCTTGCGAAGAACTGCGCGGTGGAATACGAAGGCACGCACATCAACATCGTCGACACGCCCGGACACGCGGACTTCGGCGGTGAAGTGGAGCGCGTGCTCTCGATGGTCGACTCGGTGCTGTTGCTCGTCGATGCCGTCGAAGGCCCGATGCCGCAAACGCGCTTCGTGACCAAAAAGGCGCTGGCGCTTGGTTTGAAGCCGATCGTCGTGATCAACAAGGTGGACCGCCCGGGCGCGCGTATCGACTGGGTGATCAACCAGACGTTCGATCTCTTCGACAAGCTTGGCGCCACCGAAGAACAGCTCGATTTCCCGATCGTCTACGCGTCGGGCCTGAATGGCTATGCCGACCTGAACCCCGAAGTGCGCGAAGGCACGATGCGCCCGCTCTTCGAAGCGATCCTGGAACACGTGCCGGTCCGCCCGTCGGATCCGGACGCGCCGCTGCAACTGCAAATCACCTCGCTCGACTATTCGACCTACGTCGGCCGGATCGGCGTCGGGCGCGTCGCGCGCGGGCGTATCCGCCCGGGCATGGCGGTCGCCGTGCGTTCGGGCCCGGACGGCGCGATCATCAACCGCAAGATCAACCAGGTGCTGTCGTTCCGTGGCCTCGAGCGCGTGCAGGTCGAGGAAGCGCAGGCGGGCGACATCGTTTTGATCAACGGTATCGATGAAATCGGCATCGGCGTTACGATTTGCGCACCGGAAGCGCCGGAAGCGCTACCGATGATCACCGTCGACGAACCGACGCTCACGATGAACTTCCTCGTGAATTCGTCGCCGCTCGCGGGTCGTGAAGGCAAGTTCGTGACGAGCCGCCAGATCCGCGATCGTCTGATGAAGGAACTGAATCACAACGTCGCGCTGCGTGTGAAGGAAACCGGCGACGAAACCACGTTCGAAGTGGCGGGCCGCGGTGAATTGCACCTGACGATTCTCGTGGAAAACATGCGCCGTGAAGGCTATGAGCTTGCGGTGTCGCGTCCGCGCGTGGTGATGCATGAGGTCGACGGCGTGAAGCACGAGCCGTACGAAAACCTGACCGTCGACATGGAAGATGCGCACCAGGGCGGCGTGATGGAAGAACTGGGCCGCCGCAAGGGCGAAATGCTCGACATGGCGTCGGACGGCCGCGGTCGCACGCGTCTTGAATACAAGATCGCGGCACGTGGCCTGATTGGCTTTCAGGGCGAGTTCCTGACGCTCACGCGCGGTACGGGCCTGATGAGCCACACGTTCGATTCCTACGCGCCGGTCAAGGAAGGCGCGGTCGGCGAGCGCCGCAACGGCGTGCTGATTTCGCAGGACGACGGCGCGGCCGTCGCCTACGCGCTGTGGAAGTTGCAGGATCGCGGCCGCATGTTCGTGTCGCCGGGCGATGCACTGTACGAAGGCATGATCATCGGCATTCACAGCCGCGACAACGACCTCGTCGTGAACCCGATCAAGGGCAAGCAGTTGACCAACGTGCGTTCGTCGGGCACCGACGAAGCCGTGCGCCTCGTGCCGCCGATCCAGATGTCGCTGGAATACGCGGTCGAATTCATCGATGACGACGAACTCGTCGAAGTGACGCCGCAATCGATCCGTCTGCGCAAGCGTCATCTGAAGGAACACGAGCGCCGCCGCGCGAGCCGCGAAGGCGCCGTCGACTAAGTTCGACAGCCTCGCTAATAGTGTTTACCAAGCCGCCTTCGGGCGGCTTTTTCGTTGGCTGAAGCGCTGCAAAGCACTCTTGTTTTATTCAGCGAACGCCCGCACATGCTCGTTGCGACAGGGCGTGAGGTGCGACCATCGGCTATATCGACTATGTGTTGTGTGCTATGCTAGTCAGATGTTTTGCCGCTTTTTAGGTCCTTCCAAGCAGACTTGATTCGCGCAATCCGCCAAACGGTCAGGCCGTGTCGCGGAAGGTTTCTTAACCCGCTATTTCTCGAGAAACTCGAAGAAAGGTGAGCGTAAAAATGATGAAGCAATTCCAGCTGAACTCTTATCTGTTCGGCGGCAATGCTCCGTACGTCGAAGAACTGTACGAAGCCTACCTGGATAATCCCGCGTCCGTTCCGGACACCTGGCGTGATTATTTCGACGCGTTGCAGAACGTGCCGGCCTCCGATGGCACGAACCACAACGACGTGGCCCATGGCCCGATCGTCGAATCGTTCGCACAGCGCGCGAAGGCCAACGCCTTCATCCCGCGCGAAAGCACGGGCGACCTCGCCACCGCGCGAAAACAAGTCTACGTTCAATCCCTGATCGGCGCGTACCGGTTCCTCGGCTCGCAATGGGCGAATCTCGATCCGCTCAAGCGCCGCGAACGTCCGCACATCCCCGAACTCGAACCCGCGTTCTACGACTTCACCGAGTCGGACATGGATCAGACGTTCCATGCGCAGAACCTGTACTTTGGCTTCGAGCAGGCGTCGCTGCGGGAGATCGTCAAGGCGTTGCGCGACACGTATTGCGGCACGCTCGGCGCTGAATTCATGTACATCAGCGATCCGGAGCAGAAGCGCTGGTGGAAGGAACGCCTCGAATCGATCCGCTCGACGCCGAATTTCTCGAACGAGAAGAAAAAGCACATCCTCCAGCGCCTGACGGCGTCGGAAGGGCTGGAGCGCTTCCTTCACACCAAGTACGTCGGCCAGAAGCGCTTCTCGCTGGAGGGCGGCGAGAGCTTCATCGCCTCGATGGACGAGGTCGTGCGTCACGCGGGCGCGGCGGGCGTGCAGGAAATCATCATCGGCATGGCTCACCGCGGGCGCCTGAACGTTCTCGTGAACACGCTCGGCAAGATGCCGGCCGACCTCTTCGCCGAATTCGAAGGCAAGCACGTCGACGACCTGCCGGCCGGCGACGTCAAGTATCACAAGGGCTTCTCGTCGGACGTCTCGACCGATGGTGGTCCGGTGCATCTCTCGCTCGCGTTCAATCCGTCGCACCTCGAAATCGTCAACCCGGTGGTCGAAGGGTCGTCAAAGGCGCGCATGGACCGTCGCGGCGACGAAAACGGCATGCAAGTGCTGCCGGTCCAGATCCACGGCGACGCGGCCTTCGCGGGCCAGGGCGTGGTAATGGAAACGCTGAACCTCGCGCAAACACGCGGCTACGGCACGCACGGCACGCTGCACATCGTCATCAACAACCAGATCGGCTTCACGACGTCGGACCCGCGCGATTCGCGCTCGACGCTGTATTGCTCGGACGTGGCGAAGATGATCGAGGCGCCGGTGCTGCACGTGAACGGCGACGATCCCGAAGCGGTCGTGCTCGCCACGCAGCTCGCCATCGACTTCCGGATGCAGTTCCACAAGGATGTCGTGGTCGACATCATCTGCTTCCGCAAGCTCGGCCACAACGAGCAGGACACGCCGGCCGTCACGCAGCCGCTGATGTACAAGACGATTGCGAAGCACCCGGGCACCCGCGCGCTGTACGCGGAAAAGCTCGTGCAGCAAGGCGTGATCACGGCGGCCGACGCCGACAACTACGTCAAGGCGTACCGTCAGGCGATGGACGAAGGCCATCACACCATTGATCCGGTGCTCTCGAACTTCAAGAGCAAGTACGCGGTGGACTGGGTGCCGTTCCTGAACCGCAAGTGGACCGACGCCGCCGATACGGCCGTCCCGCTCGCGGAGCTGAAGCGCCTCGCCGACCGCATCACGACGATCCCCGACAACTTCAAGCTGCATCCGCTCGTCGAGCGCGTGATCAACGATCGCCGCGCGATGGGTCGGGGCGAGTCGAAGCTCGACTGGGGCATGGGCGAGCATCTGGCCTACGCGTCGCTCGTGGCATCGGGTTATGCCGTGCGTCTGACGGGCCAGGATTCGGGCCGCGGCACGTTCACGCACCGCCACGCCGTTCTGCATGACCAGAACCGTGAACGCTGGAACGACGGCACGTACATCCCGCTGCAGAACATCGCCGACGGTCAGGCGAAGTTCACGGTGATCGACTCGGTGTTGTCGGAAGAAGCAGTGCTCGGCTTCGAGTACGGCTATTCGACGGCCGAGCCGAATACGCTCGTCGCGTGGGAAGCGCAGTTCGGCGACTTCGTGAACGGTGCGCAGGTCGTGATCGACCAGTTCATCTCGTCGGGCGAAGTGAAGTGGGGCCGTGTCTCGGGTCTTACGATGCTGCTGCCGCACGGCTATGAAGGCCAGGGCCCGGAGCACTCGTCGGCGCGTATCGAGCGCTTCCTGCAACTGTGCGCGGACCACAACATGCAAGTGGTCCAGCCGACCACGCCGGCGCAGATCTTCCACCTGCTGCGCCGCCAGATGATCCGCTTGTTCAGGAAGCCGCTGATCATCGCGACGCCGAAGTCGCTCCTGCGTCACAAGGAAGCGGTGTCGGATTTGTCGGAACTCGCGAAGGGTTCGTTCCAGCCGGTGATCGGCGAAGTGGACGACGCCATCGAGCCGAAGAAGGTCAAGCGCGCGCTGGTGTGCTCGGGCCGCGTGTACTACGACCTCGTCGCGCATCGTCGCGAGTCGAAGTCGAACGATGTTGCGATCGTGCGTATCGAGCAGTTGTATCCGTTCGCTCACAAGCAGTTCGACGCGGAACTCAAGAAGTACGAAAACGCGGCCGAAGTGGTCTGGGTGCAGGACGAACCGCAGAACCAGGGCGCCTGGTTCTATGTCGAGCACCATCTGCGCGACGGCATGAAGGAAGGTCAGAAGCTGGCTTACAGCGGACGTCCGGCTTCGGCGTCGCCGGCGGTCGGTTACTACGCGAAGCACTACGAGCAGCAGAAGGCGCTGGTCGAAGGCGCGTTCGGCCGCCTCAAAGGCGCGCAGACGATCGCGAAGTAAGCAGAAGGCGTAAAGGATCGGGCGGTTTTAGACAAACTTCCCGATCCGCTCGTGTGGCCGCACTGCGGCGCTCGCAATCGATCGATGCGCGCAGCAGCCACGGAGTTCGTTCTCACAAGACACGTATTAGGACAATTCAGAATGGCTATCGTAGAAGTCAAGGTTCCCCAGCTTTCCGAATCGGTTTCGGAAGCCACCATGCTGCAGTGGAAGAAGAAGCCCGGTGAAGCCGTCGCGCAAGACGAAATCCTCATCGAAATCGAAACCGACAAGGTCGTGCTGGAAGTGCCGGCACCGTCCGCCGGCGTGCTCGCGCAAGTGATCAAGCATGATGGCGACATCGTCGTCGCCGACGAAATCATCGCGAAAATCGACACGGAAGCGAAAGCGGGCGAAGCGCCTGCGGCCGTCGCCGCAGCGGGCGACGCCGAAGTGAAACCGGCGCCGGTCGCGGCAGAAGCCGCACCGGCCGCGCAAGCCGCGCAGGCCTCGGGTTCGAGCAGCGCCGCATCGCCGGCCGCGGGCAAGATCCTGGCCGAGAAGGGCCTGTCGAACGATCAGATATCGGGTTCGGGCCGCGACGGCCGCATCACGAAGGGCGACGCGCTCGCCGCGACGCAAGGCGCACCGGCCGTCCCGGCCACGAGCGCGCCCGCCGCGAAACCCGCGCCCGCACCGGCTGCGAAGGCTGCCAAGCCGGCGCTGCCGGACGTGAAGGCGCCGACTTCCGCCGACCAGTGGCTGAAGGACCGCCCGGAGCAGCGCGTGCCCATGTCGCGCCTGCGTGCGCGGATCGCCGAGCGTCTGCTCGAATCGCAGCAGACCAACGCCATCCTGACGACGTTCAACGAAGTCAACATGGCGCCGGTCATGGACCTGCGCAACAAGTACAAGGACCGCTTCGAGAAGGAACATGGCGTGAAGCTCGGCTTCATGTCGTTTTTCGTGAAGGCCGCCGTCCACGCGCTGAAGAAGTTCCCGCTTGTCAACGCGTCGATCGACGGTAACGACATCGTTTATCACGGCTACTTCGACATCGGTATCGCGGTTGGTTCGCCGCGTGGTCTGGTGGTGCCGATCCTGCGCAACGCCGACCAGATGAGCCTCGCCGACATCGAGAAGAAGATCGCCGAATTCGGCCAGAAGGCGAAGGACGGCAAGCTGTCGATCGAGGAAATGACGGGCGGCACGTTCTCCATCTCGAACGGCGGCGTGTTCGGCTCGATGCTCTCGACGCCGATCATCAACCCGCCGCAGTCCGCGATTCTCGGCGTGCACGCGACGAAGGAACGCGCCGTGGTCGAAAACGGCCAGATCGTGATCCGTCCGATGAACTATCTGGCGCTGTCTTATGACCACCGGATCATCGACGGCCGCGAAGCCGTGCTGTCGCTCGTCGCGATGAAGGACGCGCTGGAAGATCCGGCCCGCCTGCTGCTCGATCTGTAAAAAACATTCAAGGACGCACGGTGCGCGCGATAGGCTCGCGCGCACCGCGACGCCAACAAAAGAAGGAAAGTCATGTCCAAGGAATTTGACGTCGTCGTGATCGGCGCCGGCCCCGGCGGCTATATTGCGGCGATCCGCGCAGCGCAGCTCGGTAAATCGGTTGCGTGTATCGAAAAGTGGAAGAACCCGGCCGGCGCGCTGAAGCTCGGCGGCACGTGCCTGAACGTGGGCTGCATTCCGTCGAAGGCGCTGCTTGCGTCGTCCGAGGAATTCGAGAACGCGACGAAGCATCTCGGCGACCACGGCATCAGCGTGTCGAACGTGAAGCTCGACGTCACGAAAATGCTCGCGCGCAAGGAAGGCATCGTCGAGAAGATGACGAAGGGGATCGAGTTTCTGTTCCGCAAGAACAAGATCACGTGGCTCAAGGGCCACGGCAAGTTCACCGGCAAGACCGACGCCGGCGTGCAGATCGAAGTGTCGGGCGAGGGTGAGACTGAAACCGTGACCGCGAAGAACGTGATCATCGCGACGGGTTCGAAGGCGCGCCATCTGCCGAACATTCCGGTCGACAACCGAATCGTTGCGGACAACGAAGGCGCGCTCTTGTTCGACGCTGTGCCGAAGAAGCTCGCCGTGATCGGCGCGGGCGTGATCGGCCTGGAACTCGGCTCGGTGTGGCGCCGTCTCGGGTCGGACGTGACCGTTCTCGAAGCGCTGCCGGCGTTCCTCGGCGCGTGCGACGACGCGCTCGCGAAAGAAGCCGCGAAGCAGTTCAAGAAGCAGGGCCTCGACATCCACCTCGGCGTGAAGATCGGCGAAGTGAAGACGACAGACAACAGCGTCTCGCTCGCCTACACCGACAAGGACGGCAACGCGCAGACGCTCGAAGCGGACCGTTTGATCGTGTCGATCGGCCGCGTGCCGAACACCGACAACCTCGGTCTGGAAGCGATCGGCCTGAAGGCGGACGAGCGCGGTTTCATCCCCGTCGACGATCATTGCGCGACCAGCGTGCCGAACGTGTACGCGATCGGCGACGTCGTGCGCGGCCCGATGCTCGCGCACAAGGCGGAAGACGAGGGCGTGCTGGTGGCCGAGATCATCGACGGCCAGAAGCCGCATATCGACTACAACTGCATTCCGTGGGTGATCTACACCGAGCCGGAAATCGCGTGGGTCGGCAAGACCGAGCAGCAGTTGAAGGCCGAAGGGCGCGAGATCAAGTCGGGCCAGTTCCCGATGATGGCCAACGGCCGCGCGCTCGGCATCAACAAGGCGGAAGGTTTCGTCAAGATGATCGCCGACGCCAAGACCGACGAGATTCTCGGCGTGCACATCATCGCGGCGGACGCGTCGGATCTGATCGCCGAAGCCGTCGTCGCGATGGAGTTCAAGGCGGCGTCGGAAGACATCGGCCGCATTTGCCATCCGCACCCGTCGCTGTCGGAAGTGATGCGTGAAGCGGCGCTCGCCGTCGACAAACGCGCGCTCAACATGTAACGCCGGCAGCACCCGAGCAGCACCACGACGAAGGCGGGCGGGAGTCATCCCGCTCGCCTTCGTCATATCCACAGGTCACTTGCGGGCCACATCGCGGCATCATGAACGTCAACGAATATTACGAACACGAACTACAGACGCGCGGTTACCAGTCGGACGAGGCGCAGCTCGTGGCGGTCGAACGCCTGCAGCGCTGCTTCGACGAATGGACCGCGTACAAGGCGCGCCGGTCGAACGCGCTGAAGAAGTTTCTCGTGCGTCCGGATCTGCCGCGCGGCGTGTACCTGTGGGGCGGTGTAGGACGCGGCAAGAGTTTTTTGATGGACAGCTTTTTCGCGGTCGTGCCGGTGCAGAGAAAGACGCGCCTGCATTTCCACGAGTTCATGCGCGAGGTGCATCGTGAGCTGGAAGAACTGAAAGGCCAGGCCGATCCGCTCGACGAACTCGCGCGGCGCATTGCGAAGCGCTATCGGCTGATCTGTTTCGACGAATTCCACGTCTCCGATATCGCCGACGCGATGATTCTTTACCGGCTGCTCGACCGGCTGTTCAACAACGGCGTGCAGTTCGTGATGACGTCCAATTACCATCCCGACACGCTCTATCCTGAGGGCCTGCACCGAGACCGATTGCTGCCCGCGATCGAGCTGATCAAAGTCAATCTGGATGTCCTCAACGTCGATGCCGGGACGGATTACCGCAAGCGCACGCTTTCGCAGGTGACGGCGTATCACACGCCGCTCGGCGCCGCGTCGGACCAGGCATTGCGCGCCGATTTCGCGAAACTCGCCGCCGTCCCTGATGAAAGCCCGCTGCTGCATATCGAAAAGCGCGAACTGAAGGCGCTGCGTAAGGCCGACGGCGTCGTCTGGTTCGACTTCGCGACGCTCTGCGGCGGCCCGCGCTCACAGAATGACTATCTGGAGCTCGCGAGCCGCTTTCACGCGGTGATCCTCTCGGACGTGCCGCAGATGTCGCCGCGCATGGCATCGGAGGCGCGCCGCTTCACCTGGCTCATCGACGTCTTCTACGATCACAAGGTGAAGCTCCTGATGTCGGCGGCGGTGCCGGCGGAGCAGCTATACGTCGAAGGGCCGATGGCGAACGAGTTCGCGCGGACGGTTTCGCGCATCGTCGAGATGCAGTCGAAGGAGTATCTGGAGACGCCGCGACGCATCGTCGACACTTCGCTTACCTGAATACGAGTATCAAAAATACCGGGCGGGCCAATTGGCAAAAGGCTCCGGCTCAATTTCAAGATTCGGACGTATCTGATACCGACGCTTTGGCGCGGTCGGTATCTTCCGTACACACCTAATTGTGTATGGAGATGATCATGAAGCCCTATCGCGACATGACCGATGAAGAATGGCAGATGGTCGCAGCGCTGCTTCCCGAATTGCGTCCCCGCGCCGAGTTGCGTGGGCGGCCGTTGGCGAACACGCGTGCCGTGCTCAATGGCGTCTTGTGGGTAATGTACAGCGGCGCGTCGTGGTCCACGTTGCCGCGCAAGTATCCGTCGTATCAGACGTGCCACCGGCGCTTTAAGGCGTGGCATGACTCAGGTGTGTTGTCACGCGTGATGGTCCAGTTGTTCGGACCGGCGGGCGAGAGCCTCTATTCGCTGATGAGCTCGCGCATGCGCGTGCCGGGCAGCGTCCCCGAGGTCGCGATGGAAGGCGCAGCACAGGTCCACGAGATCGTGCCCGCCGCGCCGGGTATCGTGCCGCCGCGTTTCGTGCCGGATATCGTGCGCCGCGCGGCTTGAGATTCGCCGCATCGGTATCGGTATCTGCGTTCAGCGGATAGAACCGGCCAAAGACGAACGTCTTTGGCCGGTTTTTTCATGTTTGCGGCTGATCAGTCACTGCTGACGCACCCACGTCTGCGAGCGCCCCAAAAGCGCCACGCCGATATACCCCCGCACCACCAGTTTCTGCCCGCCATCCTCGAGACGCATCTTGCACTTGTAGAGCTTGCCGCTCTCCGGATCGAGAATCTGGCCGCCTTCCCAGTCGCTGCCGCTGGGCTTCATCCCGGTGATGATCGTCATGCCCTTGATCAACTGGTCCTTGCGCGAATCGGTGCAGGCCGTGCAGCGGCGCTCCGGCTTGTCGTGCTCGCCGAGTCCCTGAATGATCTTGCCCGACAGATTGCCGCCGCCGTCGTCGATGATCTGCACGAGCGCCTTCGCCTGGCCGGTGTTGTCGTCGATGGTTTGCCACAGGCCCGCGGGCGAGTTCGACTGCGCTGCGGCGATCGTCGCCGATACGAAAAGCGCCGACGCGATCGTCATGCGCGCCAAAGCGCTTCCGATGAAACGGGTCATGCTTTCTCCTTTGCGAAAACGCATCTCTGGCGCGCGGCGTTGGTGTGGTGCCATAGAGAATCCGCGCGTCCTGGCCGGACAGCATACGTTAATGCGCCGGCATCGTTTTGTAGGATGGGCTCTAGGCCAATTTGACGAACTCGCTCAGCTTCGGTGCTCAAGCGCCGCTGTGAGCGTCGCGAAGGTGCGGTCGTCGGTGCGATCGAAGTGCAGCGGTGTTACCGAGACGCGTCCCGATGCGACCACCGCCGTCTCACTATCCGGCGCATTGGCGCGCGGCCCGCGCTGGAAGCGCAGCCAGTGATACGGCAGGCCTCGCGGATCGGTCTCGCTCAGCACGTCGATGCCTTCGACCAGACCGACGCCCTGATTCGTCGGCGTAAGCGGGCCGGCGGCCGAGGCGTCGCAGTCGGGGAAATTGACATTGAGGCACGTCGGTGCGTCGTGGGAGATGTCGAGCAACTGGCGGATCACGCCCGGCGCGAGCGTGCGCGCCGTGTCCCAGCGGACGTTTTCGCGATCGGTGAAAGCCTGCGAAAGCGCGATCGACGGCAAGCCGAGCAGGAGGCCCGTCATCGCCGCGCCGACGGTGCCGGAGAACATCGTCTCGACGCCGAGGTTCGCGCCGCGGTTGATCCCCGAGAGCACGAGCGCAGGCGGCGCGTCCTTCATCAGATGGCGCGCGGCCATCACGACGCAGTCGCCGGGAGTGCCTTGTACGCCGAAACGCCGCTCGCCCTGACGGCTTACGCGCAATGGAGAATGCAGGCTGATCGAATGCGAGGTGCCGCTCTGGTCGTGTTCGGGCGCGATGACCCAGACTTCCTCGGCAAGTTCCGCCGCGACGGCTTCGAGGACGGCGAGGCCGGGGGCGTCGATGCCGTCGTCGTTGGTGAGCAGAACACGTTGAACAATGGGTCGTGCGGACATCGTGGATCTCTCCTGTCGATCAGAGTTCGGGCTTACTCTGAATCCGTGCAACGTAGTTGCAATCGAATTGGCCTGAGCCGACCGATTATTGCAGAGATCGCAGCCTCCCGCGCCGTCGCGCTTACTTCACGCCGAGCCCGCGCAAGATCGCGTTGCCGTCCTCGGTAAGACGCACGGTTTTCTCGCCGGCGTCCTGCGACACCGTTTCGACATACCCATATTCCTGGAGCGAAGCGACATCGGGCGTCGCGGCGATGGCGTTGATCGGCCCGTGCCACAAAAGCAGCAGCGTGGCGATTTCGTGATGACTGAGCAGGCGCTTGATGGCTCGGACGGGAGCCGATTTTGGCCGGAGGTTCATGAGCGAACTCCTCTATTCACATGGCGATGTGGGCGGCGGCGGCCGCGGCGTTTTCGGTGGAGTGCGGGCAATGTATCGGCCGATTCTTAGGCGAAACTTAAATCAATCCGGGCCGGTGTTTCAGCATATGTCACGACCCGCGACGCCTTCGTGTCAGAACCGATAGTCGGGATTGCGCGGGTCGAACGTCTGGTCGTCGAAAGTCTTCGGCACCACGTTCTGGAACACGATGCTTTCGAAGATATTGCCGTCGTTGTCGAACGATTCCACCGAGCGGAACCACGGCCGCTCCAGATCGAGTCCCAGAATCTCCTTCTTCGCGTAGAACTCGGGTTGGCCGGTCGGCGTCTCGTAAGTGAACGCGACGACCCGCGCGCCTTCGATCGTCTTCACCTCGATGCGGCTCGCGCGCGTGACGCCCGCCTCGGCGAACTTCCGGCCCTCGGCGAGAAACTGCCGCGTGATGTATTCGACGCCCAGATCGCGCACCGAATGATTCGACTGCGCCCGCGCGAGCGGCCCGTGCAGCGACGCCCACAGCGGCACGACGCCAAGCAGCCCGCCGAGATGGCCGTAGACCTGGTCGGGGCGCGTCGAGTCGTCGTAGATCAGTTCCTGGCCTGCGTGCGCGCCGTCGGGCAGCCACCGCGCGTAGATGCGCAGCGGCTCGCGCGTGAGGCGCACGAGCATGTGGTCGGGGCGGTCTGGCCAGACGCCGCGGATGCGCTCACGCCGCACGAGCGTGAATTCATACGACGGGTAGCCGTTCGGTCCCTGCTTCAGATAGTGCGGCAGCGTGAGCGGATCGAGCGATTCGAAGAGCGCGACGAGGTCCGCGTCGCCCATGCTCGCGAGCAGGCCGCTGCGGGCGGCGCGCGAGAGCCAGCGGACTTGCTCGTCAAGCGGCAGTTTGCCCGCTTGCGACGGCGCGACGGTCGGCGGCGACGGTTTTTCGGCCGTGAGCGCCGCGCCGGCGGCGGAGGTGGCGGCGGCCGTCGGCAGCGCGTCGGCGGCGGTCTGCGCCGATGCCGCGGACCACCCGACGCAAACGCAGGCGAGCAGAACGGCTGAGGCCAGCGATCGCCTGAGTCGCGCATCCGGCATGAAGGGAGTCTCCGTGATCTAGACCTTCGATTTGGCGATTTCGGCGTCGCGCAGTTCGCGGCGCAAGATCTTGCCGATCGTCGTCTGCGGCAACGTGTCGCGGAATTCGACGGCGGCGGGGCGCTTGTAACCCGTCAGATGTAAACGGCTGAATGCGATCACTTCTTCCTCGGTCAGCGATTTATCGCGCGGCACGATGAAGACCTTTACGCGCTCACCGGTGACCGGGTCGGGCACGCCGAGCGCCGCGACCGAGCGCACTTTCGGATGCATCGCGAGGACGTCCTCGATCTCGTTCGGATACACGTTGAAGCCGGACACGATGATCATGTCCTTCTTGCGGTCGATCAGACGGATGAAGCCGCGCGCGTTCATCACGGCGATGTCGCCGGTCGCGAGCCAGCCGTTTGCATCGATCACTTTCGCCGTCTCGTCGGGGCGGTTCCAGTAGCCGTTCATCACTTGCGGGCCCTTTACGCACAACTCGCCCGGTTCGTCGATGGCGGCCCACGCGCCGTCGTCGCGGCGCATGCGCACGAGCGTGGCGGGCGCCGGCACGCCGACCGAGCCGTCGAATTCCTGCTGCTGACCGACGGTGACCGGCGTCATCGCGACGATCGGCGAGCATTCGGTGAGCCCGTAACCTTCGACGATCGGCTGCCCGGTTACTTCGCGAAACCGTTCCGCGACGGCTTTCTGCGTCGCCATGCCGCCCGCCATCGCAAGCCTGAGCTTCGAGAAGTCGCGGCTGCGGAACGCTTCGTTGTCGAGGAACGCGCAGTAGAGCGTGTTGAGCGCGGTGATGCAGGTGAATGTCTCGTTTCGTAGGACGCGCATCATCGTTTTCGTGTCGCGCGGATTCGCGATCAGGATGTTGCGCCCGCCGATGCCCAGGAAAATCAGCGCGTTCACCGTCAGCGAATAGATGTGATAAAGCGGCAGCGGCGTGAGTACGGTCGCGATGTCGCCTTTCAACTGCTCCTCGGCCCAGGCCTTCGCCTGCAGCAGATTCGCGATCACATTTCGGTGCGTGAGCATCGCGCCTTTCGCGACGCCCGTCGTGCCGCCGGTGTATTGCAGGAACGCGATGTCGCCGTGACCGCTCCGCACCGGTTCGAGCCTGCGCCGCTTGCCTTCGGCCAGGGCATCGCGCAGCGGCACTGCTTGCGGCAAATCGTACGCGGGCACCCCCTTCTTCACATGCCGCAGCACGAAGTTCAGCGCGTGGCCCTTCAGGTTGAGGCCGTCGGAAAGCAGATCGCCGAGCGCCGTCACGACGACGTGCTTCACCTTCGTGCCCGGCAGCGCGTCCTGCAGCGTCTTCGCGAAGGTTTCGAAGACGACGATCGTCTGCGCGCCGCTGTCCTTAAGCTGATGCGCGAGTTCGCGCGCGGTATAGAGCGGATTGACGTTGACGACGATCGCGCCCGCGCACAGCGTGCCGAAGAGCGTGACGGGATACTGGAACGTGTTGGGCATCATCAGCGCGACGCGGTCGCCGGGCTTCACGCCGATGCCCTGCAGATAAGCAGCGAACGCGTGCGCCTTCTTGCCGAGTGCCTCGAACGTGAGTTCGGCCCCGACGCTCACGTATGCGACGCGCTCGCGGTACGTCTCGACGCATTCGTCGAAGAAATGCACGAGCGACCGGTAACGCGACAAGTCGATGTCGTGCGGCACGCCCGGCGGATACGACGCGTACCAGATCCCGTCGGTGCTGTGCGAGTCGGACGCGCCCGGCATGGGCGGTACGTCTAGCGGATTCATCTGCGGTCTCCCTTGACGCCGCGTTGTTGTTCGAGTCGCGATGCGCGCCTAACGTTCCGCTGACAGCGTGCGGTCAGATTACCGCGCGTTCCAGAATTGCGACGACGCCCTGGCCGCCCGCCGCGCAGATCGAGATCAGGCCGCGCGGCGGCTGGCCGTCGGCACGGGCGGGCGCCTTCGCGAGCATCTTCGCCAGGTTGCCGACGATCCGGCCGCCGGTCGCCGCGAACGGGTGGCCCGTGGCGAGCGAGCCGCCGTTGACGTTCAGCCGCGCCCGGTCGATCGAGCCGAGCGGCCCGGCGAGGCCGAGCTGCGTGCGGCAGTATTCGTCGTCTTCCCAGGCGGCGAGCGTGCACAGCACTTGCGCGGCGAACGCTTCGTGGATTTCGTAGAAGTTGAAAGCATCGAGTGTCAGCGACGCGCGCGCCAGCATGCGCGGCACGGCGTAGGCGGGCGCCATCAGCAGGCCTTCCTTCTTGTCGATGTAATCGACGGCGGCCGTTTCCGAAAAGCTCAGGTACGCCAGCACGGGCAGGTTGCGCGCGATCGCCCATTCCTCTGAGGCGAGCAGCACGACCGACGCGCCGTCGGTGAGCGGCGTCGAATTGCCGGCGGTGAGCGTGCCGGCGTCGCGGTCGAAGACGGGCTTGAGCGCCGTGAGCTGGTCGAGCGTGATGTCGGGGCGCAGGTTGTTGTCGCGCGAGAGACCCTTGTACGGCGTCATCAGGTCGTTGAACCAGCCGCGATCGTAAGCCGCCGCGAGCTTGCGATGGCTCTCGTACGCGAGCGCGTCTTGCGCCTCGCGGGAAATTTTCCAGCGCTTCGCCATCAGTTCGCAGTGTTCGCCCATCGAAAGGCCCGTGCGCGGTTCGGCGTTGCGCGGCAGCGTCGGCTTGAAGAGCATGCCGGGGCGCAGCTTCGCGAGGGCGCCGATGCGCTGTCCGGCCGAGCGTCCGCGATTCGCCTCCAGCAGGATCTTGCGCATGCGCTCGTTCACGCCGATGGGCGCATCGGACGTCGTATCGACGCCGCCCGCGATGCCCGCGTCGATCTGCCCGAGCGCGATCTTGTTCGCGACGAGGATCACCGCTTCGAGCCCGGTGCCGCACGCCTGCTGGACGTCGTAGGCGGGCGTTTCCTTCGCGAGGGTGGTCGAGAGGAGCGCCTCGCGCGTCAGGTTGAAGTCGCGCGAATGCTTGATGACCGCGCCCGCCGCGACTTCGCCGAGCCGCACGCCGTGCAGGTCGTAGCGGTCGATGAGCGCCTGCAGCGTGAAGCTCAGCATGTCCTGGTTCGATGCCGTCGCGTACGCCGTGTTCGAGCGCGAGAACGGAATCCGGTTGCTGCCGACGATCGCGACGCGGCGCACGGCGGGAAGGGCGGAGGCGGTCATTTCAATTCCCATTCGAACTGTCCGCGAAGATGCGGTTTGTCGCCGGCCAGGTCGCGGACTTCGAAGTCGCGCTGGGTGGGCGAAGGCGCCGCGCTCCACAGCGTGGTTTCTCCGGGCAGGAAGATCGGCAGCTTGAAGTCGCCGTGAGCACGCGCGGCGGCGAGCGTCTTCGACGGCTGGAGCGCCGCGAGCGAGCGGCCGAGCGTCCACATCCCGTGGGCGATGGCGCGCGGAAAACCGAACGCCTTGGCGCTCAATGTGTGCAGATGGATCGGGTTGAAGTCGCCGGACGCCTTCGCATAGTCGCGGCCGAGCTGCGCCGGAAGCTGCCAGCGGGCTTCGCGAGCCAGCAGCGGTGCGGGCGGACGCGCTTCGGCGGGCGGCGCGTTCGTCGGCTGTCCGCGCGCGGTGCGCTTCAAGTAAACGCTGTCGCCATCCCAGACCGCTTCGCCGCGCCGGTAGATGCGCGTATGCAGCGTGAACGCCTGCCCCTTTTCGTGCGCGACGAGCGGACCGCTCTCCACCTCGATCCGCAGATTCTGCCCGACGGACAACGCCCGCCGCAGCCAGACCGTGTTCGCCAGATGCACGAGCCCGACGGCGGGCCACGGAAACGACGGATCGGTAAGCAGCATCAGGTGCAGCGGGAACGCGAGCACGTGCGGGAAAGTGACCGGCACGCCGTGCTCGGGGATGAAACCGCACACGCGCGCATAGCGGCCGATCTGCTCGGGATCGAGCGCCACATCGGGCCGCACGAGCCGCAGCGCCGGCACTTCCGCCGACGCATGCGGACGCTTCAAGAGCCCCGGCAACGCGCGCCCGTAGAGCTTCGCCGGCGGCGGCAGCGCATCGACGACGATCGTGCGCGCCCGCTGGATCGGGGGAGCCTGCATCGTCAGGCTCCGATCAGGCTCTGGCCGCATACGCGCACCAACTGTCCGCTGATGCCGGCCGACGCCGGACTCGCGAGCCACCCGATCGTTTCGGCGACATCGACCGGCTGGCCGCCCTGGCTCATCGAATTCATGCGGCGCCCGGCCTCGCGGATGCCAAGCGGAATGCGCGCGGTCATCTGCGTTTCGATGAAGCCCGGCGCGACCGCGTTGATCGTGATGCCGCGTGGCTGCAGCACGCGCTCCATGCTCGCGACGCGCCCGATCACGCCCGCCTTCGAGGTTGCGTAGTTCGTCTGACCGAGGTTCCCGGCGATCCCGCTGATCGACGACACGCCGATGATCCGCCCGCAGTCGTGCAGCACGTTCTGCGCGAGCAGGACGTCGTCGATGCGCTCCTGTGCGGACAGGTTGATGTCGATCACGCTGTCCCAGGCAGCCTGCGTCATTTTCGCGATGGTCCGGTCGCGCGTGATGCCGGCGTTGTGCACGACGATGTCGATACCGCCCAGTGCGTCAAGCGCCGCCGCGAGCTCAGCGGGCGCTTCGGGCGCACCGATGTCGGCGAGCAGCGCAGCGTGGACGCCACCCGACGGCGACGCGTCCTCGATGCCGAGCATCGTCTGGTCGAGCGCGTCCTTGGCGGCGGGCACGTCCAGGCCGATCACGTGCGCGCCGAGCGCGGCCAGCACGGCGGCGATCGATGCGCCGATCCCGCGCGCCGCGCCCGTCACGATGGCTCGCTTGCCGCTAAGAGGTTTCGACCAGTCGGCGGGTTTGACGAAGGGCGCGGCCTCGATTCGCACGACTTGCCCCGACACATAAGCCGAGCGCGGCGACAAAAAGAACCGCAACGCGCCTTCGAAGCTGGCACCTTCGGCCACCTGCAGCAGATTCGACGTGATGCCGTGGCGCGCCTCCTTGCCGAGCGAGCGCGCCATGCCTTCCAGCGCGCGCTGCGCGGTCCACGCGTGCGGGCTCCCGCACGTCTCGGGCGGCCGTCCGAGCACGATGATCCGTCCGCTCTTCGCCACCGAACGGATGCCGTCGTGGAAAAAGCCGTAGAGCTTCGTGAGTTCCGTGCTGTCGGCGATGCCTGTGCCGTCGAAGATCAGCGCCTCGACGCGGTCGCTCGCGTTCGCGTCGGGCGCCTGCGGCTCGAAGCGTCCGCTCATCGCGCCGTGCTCGTTGGCGAGCGGCAGCCAGCCGCGCGCGCTTTCGTGCGCGACGCCCGTCATGCCGACCGACTGCAGCACGTCGATCAGCGCGTCGAAAAGCGCCGGCGACGGCCCCGCGCCGATCGCGGCCATCCCGCCGAACTCGGGCCGGTCCGCGCGATGACGGCGCAGCACCTCGGGCCGCGGCAAGCCGATGGACCGGGCGACGCCCGCCCCGAACGATGAATTCACGAAGTCGAGATAGCGGTCTCTCATGATCTCAGGCAATCACCTCTTCCGGTTCCCGCTCGAGCGCGGCTTTGCGCTTCTGCAATGCTTCGAGCATACCGAAATCGGCGGGGAAGTCATCGACCTTCAGCACTTCCGCGCCGTATCGCGCGTAGTCGGCGAGCACCTGGCGGTCGGCGGCATCGATGAAGCCGCGCTGTTCGGCGTCGATCGCCCACGCGTCAAGATCGGGCAGGCTCTGCGGGATCGCCTCCAGTTCGCCTGATTTCACCGCGTGCCGCAACTTGCGCTCGATTTCCGTGAAGCGCGGGTTCAGCGCGAGAATCAGCTCGGCGTAACCGAGCGGGTCGATGTCGGAGGTCGGCGCGTAGGAATCGGCGATCAGGCGCTCGCGGGCGTCGCCGGGTGTCTGCATCAGATCGGCGATGGAACTCGCGAGCGCATCGCGCGGCACGCGGCGCAGCGTGCCGAACGGGAACGCGAGCATCCGCACGAGGACAGCGATCGCGCGGTTCGGATAATTGTCGAGGACACCGTCGATCGCGGCGTGCGCCTGCTGCAGCGCATCCTCGACGCCCCAGGCGACGAGCGGCAGGTCGCGCTCCGGACGGCCGTCGTCCTCGAAACGCTTGAGCGTCGCCGAGATCAGGTAGAGCTGTGAGAGCACGTCACCGAGCCGCGCCGACAGCCGCTCGCGACGCTTCAGATCGCCGCCGAGCGCGAGCATCGAAATGTCGGCGAGCAGCGCGAACGCGGACGAGAGCCGCGTCGCCGCGCGATAGTACGGCGCGAGACGCGGATCGGCGCGGCTCGGTTTCGGGATCAGGCGCGCGCCGCCGAAAGCGAACACGACACTGCGCATCGCGTTCGACGCCACGAAGCTCGCGTGACCGAAAAACGCGGCATCGAAATCGGCGAGGGCGCGGGCGGCGTCGGGCTCGCGCGTCGCGGCCATTTCCTTCAGCACGTACGGATGGCAGCGGATCGCACCTTGTCCGAAGATGATCAGACAGCGCGTAAGAATGTTCGCACCTTCGACGGTGATCGAGATAGGAACCTGCTGATAGGCGCGCGCGAGGAAATTCGACGGTCCCATGCAGATTCCCTTGCCCGCGACGACGTCCATGCCGTCGTTGATCACCTTCCGCGCGCGTTCGGTGATGTGGTACTTCGCGATCGCGGAGATGACGGACGGCTTCTCGCCGAGATCGACCGCTTGCGCGGAGAGCTTGCGGGCCGCGTCCATCACGTAGAGGTTGCCGCCCATGCGCCCGAGCGCTTCCTGCACGCCTTCGAAGCGGCCCACGGCCGTGCGGAACTGCCGGCGCACAGCCGCGTAGGCGCCGGTGCCGCGCACGGCGAGCTTCGCCATCCCGACATTCGACGACGGCAGCGAGATCGCCCGGCCCGCCGCGAGGCATTCCATCAGCATGCGCCAGCCGTTGCCGACCTGCGCGCGGCCGCCGATCACCCAGTCGATCGGGACGAAGACGTCGCGGCCCCAGTTTGGGCCGTTCTGGAACACGGCGTTGAGCGGCCAGTGGCGTCGTCCGATGTTCACGCCGGGGTGGCTCGTCGGGATCAGCGCGCAGGTGATGCCGGCTTCGTCTTCCGTACCGAGCAGGTGGTCGGGGTCGAGCGCCCGGAAGGCCAGGCCGAGCACCGTCGCGATCGGGCCGAGCGTGATGTAGCGCTTGTTCCACGTGACGCGAAAGCCGAGCGTCTCGCGGCCTTCATGCATGCCCCGGCAGACGATGCCGACGTCGGGAATCGCGGCGGCGTCCGACCCGGCGTAGGGGCTCGTCAGCGCGAAGCAGGGGATTTCCTCGCCGCGCGCGAGGCGCGGGAGGTAGTGGTTCTTCTGCTCTTCGGTGCCGTAGTGCATCAGTAATTCGGCGGGGCCGAGCGAGTTCGGCACCATCACCGAAACAGCCGCGGCGGAGCAGCGGGTCGCGAGCTTCATGATCACTTGCGAGTGGGCGTAGGCGGAGAACGCGCGGCCGCCGTACTGCTTCGGGATGATCATGCCGAGAAAGCCGTTGTCCTTGACATAGGCCCATGTCTCCGGCGAGAGGTCCTGCCAGACGGTGGTGGTGTCCCAGTCGTTGGCGAGGTCGCAGAGGCGTGTGCATTCGTTGTCGATGAAGTGCTGTTCTTCTTGCGACAGCCTGGCCGGGCCGTGGGCAAGTAGCGAGTCCCAATGCGGACGGCCGGAGAAGAGGGCGGCGTCCCACCAGACCGTGCCGGCTTCGATGGCATCGCGCTCGGTCGGGGACATCTGCGGGAGCATCTTGCGGAACTGGCTCAGTGCGCGCTGGCTCAGGAGCGTGCGGCGTAGGGGCTTGATCGTCAGCACGAGGGCTGGCGCGATGAAGAGGAGGGCGAGGAGCGTTGTTGCGAGCGGGCCTATGATGCCGGTGAAGCAGCCGGTGGCTACCCAGATGACCGCCCACGCGAGCCATAGAATGGCGTTCGCTTGGATGAAGATTAGCGCGCTGCTCACGACGACGAACGCGATGACGAAGCCTGCTGTCATGTGATTCCCCCTTGGCAGTGTTTTCTTGTTCTACTACAGAACAGGTCAGGAGGTGCAGCAGGGGATGTTCCCGAAGTCTAGAGGCGGCCGTCGGAAAAAACGCAGAAAGCGGAAGGGCCCGTTACCGAGCCCTTTGAAGTCACAGATTGAGGAAAGCTTTGACCCACGTATTTCGCGGCATCGGATTCTTCTTTGGTCGCGACTTCATCGTCAAATTTGAATTCTCTTGCCTTGAAAGAAAGCGATTTGATCTGGTCGACAAGTGCAACAGCCGGTCTGGCGAGAGTCGAGAGCGCCGCTAAGTAATCGCCGCCACCTCCCGCGCCGACTGCGTCATATCCACACCGCGCCGCTCCCGGCTGAACAGAATGAGTGCGGCGATGACCACTGACACCGTCCCCGCAACGATCGCCATCGCCATCCCATAGTTGTCGCCATGCCCCACCGCGATCGACGCCTGCATCGTCGCGTTCACCGATGCCAGCAAATTCCCCAACTGATAAACCAGCCCCGGAAATGTCGCGCGGATCTCATCGGGTGAAATCTCGTTCAGATGCACCGGAATCACGCCCCACGCGCCTTGCACCGATATCTGCATCAGAAACGCCCCGGCCGCGAGCGCCACCGGCCCGCTCGAGAACGCCCACAGCGGCAACACCGGCAGCGCAATCAGCGACGCGATGAAAATCGCCCACCGCCGCCCGATACTTTCCGACATCGACCCGAAAAACAGCCCGCCGACAATCGCGCCGATATTCAGCGTGATCGTGATCAGCGAAACCGTGTGCGGTTCGAAATGATGCTGCTCGCGCAGGAATGTCGGGTAAAGATCCTGCGTGCCGTGCGAGAAGAAGTTGAACGCGGTCATCAGCACGATCGAGTAGACGGACAACTGCCAGTTCTGCTTCAGCGTCTTGACGAGCCCCGTACGCGGGCGCTTTTCCATGGCCTTGAACGCCGGCGATTCGGGCACGTGCGCGCGCACGTAGAGGACGAGCAGCGCGGGCGCGACGCCGATGAAAAACATCCCGCGCCACCCGACATATTGATACAGCACCCCGAACACGATCGACGCGAGCAGATAGCCGGTCGGATAGCCTGCCTGCAAGAGCCCCGACACAAAACCGCGCGATTTCGGCGGGACGGTTTCCATTGTGAGCGCGGAGCCGACGCCCCACTCGCCGCCCATCGCGATGCCGAAGAGCGCGCGCAAAACGAGTAGCGTCATGAGATTCGGCGAGAGGCCAGAGAGCAGTTCGAGCAGCGAGTAACACGCGATGTTGATCATCAGCGTCGGACGGCGGCCGAATTTGTCCGCGAGACGCCCGAAGATCAGCGCGCCGATGGGACGCATCGCGAGCGTCAGCGTGATTCCAAACGCCACAGAGGGGATTTTTGTATTGAATTCGGTGGCGATGTCCTTCAATACGAAAACCATCAGGAAGAAATCGAATGCGTCGAGTGTCCAGCCGAGATAAGCGGCAAACGTCACGTTTCTCTGTTCTCGCGTCCAGCTCATTGCGCGGGTCTCCATCGATTGATTTAATCGAATAGCGATGCAGCCGGCAAACCTATAGCGGACCGGCCGCAGAGGGACGCCCGTCAAGGCGGGCACGAAGGAGTGTACGCCGGTGTTTAATAAATCGCTCGGGGAGGGCGGTGAAGCGGGATTAACTTTGGATAATCGATACAGGATTAATTCATATTCGATTCGGCAATGCCAGATCAATAACAGAAATGAAAGTAAATTGAATCGAAAATGACGACTGAAACAAAAAACCCCACGAACTCAAGTTCTGTGGGGTTGATTGTTTGCTGCATGCTGCTGAATGGACCTTGGTGCCCAGGAGAGGACTCGAACCTCCACGGTGTTGCCACCGCTAGGACCTGAACCTAGTGCGTCTACCAATTCCGCCACCTGGGCCAAGGGGTACAGCAAGCCCGCTATTGTAGCGGGTTGTACAACGGCGTCAATCGTTTGTTTGTTTCAATCCACGCGCATCACCACTCCGATGCGCTGCACAAATGAAAGAGCCACCCGAAGGTGGCTCTTTCGAAACATTTGGTGCCCAAGAGAGGACTCGAACCTCCACGGTGTTGCCACCGCCAGGACCTGAACCTGGTGCGTCTACCAATTCCGCCACCTGGGCCAAGGGTGCGTATGCAGCAAAGAACGCAATTATATCGGGCCCAATCAAGCTGTCAAGTTTTTTGAGATTCCCTCGGCCATCCCGCCGCGAGGCAGGCGCAGCGGGCTTCACGGCCGTCCGCGCGCGCCTTGAGGCCACGATGACGGGTGTTAGAATGATCCGCAGACATAACCCGCGCGCGGCGGCTATCGGAATGATCTGAACCATTCGCGAACCGTTCGAACCATCTGAACCGCGACGCCAGTCCAACGAGAAGAAATCATCGACAAGCCCTTGAGCAAATATCCGTATCCGATTCCG
The DNA here is from genome assembly GCF_001544475.1 of Caballeronia humi. Classification (GTDB taxonomy): domain Bacteria; phylum Pseudomonadota; class Gammaproteobacteria; order Burkholderiales; family Burkholderiaceae; genus Caballeronia; species Caballeronia humi. The sequence continues at coordinate 144,971 of NZ_FCNW02000003.1, forward strand.
AGCCGCGAAGAAATTCTCGGCGCGTTGCGCACGAGCGAAACGCCGCTCGCCGCGAACGACATCGCCGAGGCGCTGTCGATCAAGCGCCAGGAGCGCGAAGGATTTTTCAAGCGACTGGGCGCCATGGAGCGCGACGGGCAGATCCGGCTCGACAAGCGCGGTCACTATCAGCTCACTCATCCGTCGAATTTCGTTGCGGGCCGCGTCCAGGGCCATCGCGACGGTTTCGGCTTCCTGATTCGCGACGACGGCCAGGACGATCTCTTCCTGCCCAACGGCGAAATGCAAAAGGTGATGCACAACGACCGCGTGCTCGCGCGCATCGTCGGCTATGACCGGCGCGGGCGGCCGGAAGGGCACATCGTCGAGGTCACGGACCGCGCGAACAAGCGCATCATCGGCCGGCTCATCAACGAGAACGGTGCGCTCATTCTCGTGCCGGAAGACAAGCGCATCGGCCACGACATCCTCATCACGCAGAACCCGAAGAAGGCGAAGGTCGGGCAGGTGGTGTCGGTCGATCTCACCGATTTCCCGAGCCGCCATTCGCAGCCGCTCGGCCGCGTGGCCGAAGTGATCGGCGATATCGACGATCCGGGCATGGAAATCGAGATCGCGGTGCGCAAGTACGGCGTGCCGCACGAGTTTAGCGACGCTGCGCTCGCCGTCGCATCGAAGCTGCCGGACGAAGTGCGCCCGGTCGATATCCGGCATCGCGTGGATCTGCGCGACGTGCCGCTCGTCACGATCGACGGCGAGGACGCCCGCGACTTCGACGACGCCGTCTATTGCGAACCGATGACAGTCGGCCGCGGCACGGGTTTTCGCCTGCTGGTGGCGATCGCGGACGTCTCGCATTACGTGCGCCCGAACGAGGCGCTCGACGTCGATGCGCTCGATCGCAGCACCTCGGTCTATTTCCCGCGTCGCGTGATACCGATGCTGCCGGAGAAGCTGTCGAACGGGTTGTGTTCGCTGAATCCGCAAGTAGACCGTTGCGTGCTCGTGTGCGACATGGTCATCACGTCGCGCGGCGAGATCAAGGCGTATCAGTTCTACCCCGGCGTGATGCACTCGGCGGCGCGCCTCACCTACACCGAAGTCGCGGCCGTGCTGACCAACACGAAGGGCCCGGAAGCAGCCCGCCGCGCCGACCTGCTGCCGCATCTGCAGAACCTGTACGGCGTCTACAAGTCGCTGCACGCGGCGCGCCAGAAGCGCGGCGCGATCGATTTCGACACAACCGAGACGTACATCGTCTGCAACGCGCAGGGCAAGATCGAGCAGATCGTGCCGCGCCATCGCAACGACGCGCACCGGCTGATCGAGGAGTGCATGCTGGCCGCGAACGTCTGCGCCGCCGACTTCCTCAAGCGCCACAAGCATGCGGGGCTGTATCGCGTGCATGCGGGCCCGACGCCTGAAAAGCTCGAAAACCTGCGGGCGTTCCTGCGTGGCGTCGGCCTGACGCTTACCGGCGGTGAAAAGCCCCACGCGAGCGACTACGCCGCGCTGATGGCGCAAGTCCGCGACCGGCCCGACGCGCAGATGCTGCAATCGATGGTACTGCGCTCGATGCAGCAGGCCGTCTACAGTCCGGACAACATCGGGCACTTCGGGCTCGCGTACGAGGCGTACGCGCACTTCACGAGCCCGATCCGCCGCTATCCCGACCTGCTTACGCACCGCGCGATCTACGCGATCTTGCAGGGCAAGAAGTATCAGCCGGACATCGGCCATCACATTTCGCTCAGCACGGGCCTGACAAAAGCCGCGCGCGAAATGCAGAAATCCGACGACGAATCGCGCGGCCGTTCACGCAACAATGTCGCGATCTGGGAAGAACTGGGGCTGCACTGCTCGTCGAACGAGCGGCGCGCCGACGAAGCCTCGCGCGACGTCGAAGCCTGGCTCAAGTGCTACTTCATGCGCGACAAGCTCGGCGAGGAATACGGCGGCATGGTGAACGGCGTGACGTCGTTTGGCATCTTCGTGCAGCTCGATTCGCTGTTCATCGAAGGGCTCGTGCACGTGACCGAACTCGGCTCCGACTACTTTCAGTACGACGAGGTCAAGAACGAGTTGCGCGGCGAGCGCACGGGCATCCGCTACCGGATGTCGGATCGCGTGCGCGTGCAGGTGAGCCGCGTCGACCTGGATTCGCGCAAGATCGACTTCCGGCTCGTGCGCGATACGCCGGTAAAGCCGCCTTCGGGACGCATCGCGCCGAACGTGCCGGAACATGCGGGTATTGGCGCGACCGCCGGACCGCGCGTGCGCTCGTTCGCCGCCGATGAAACGCCGAGCACGCGGCGTCGCGGCGGCAGCAAGCGGGGCGCATCGCCGCTCGCCGCTACCGCGAAGGACACCGGCGTCGCTAAAAAGCGCGGCGCGGCGCCAAAGGCGGCTCGCAAGAAGCGCTAGACGCTTATCGCTGGGCTGTTCCGGCGGCGCGCGTCATTCAAAAAATGCGCGGCCCGATGCGTGAAGGCGCATCGGGCCGCGTTTTGGTTTTCTCATTCAAGGTTTGCCAGTCATGTCACGTCTCAAGGTTCTTTACGGTTTTCACGCGGTGACCGCGCGCCTCAGGGCGGATGCATCGACGATCGAGGAGGTGCTGTACGACCCCACGCGCAAGGATCGCCGTATGCAGGATTTCCTGCGCTCGGCGAAGGAAGCGGGCGTGCGTCTGATCGCCGCCGACGAATCGCGTCTCTGGGGTCTCGCGGGCAACGTCGGGCATCAGGGCGTGGTCGCGCGCGCGCACGACATGCCGCTCGCGCAGAACCTCGCGGAACTGCTCGACGGCGTGTCCGGCACGCCGCTTCTGCTCGTGCTCGACGGCGTCACCGATCCGCATAACCTCGGCGCGTGCCTGCGCGTCGCGGATGCCGCCGGCGCGCACGCCGTGATCGCGCCGCGCGACCGCTCGGCGGGCCTGAACGCGACGGCCGCGAAAGTCGCGAGCGGCGCGGCTGAAACCGTGCCGTACATCACGGTGACGAATCTCGCGCGCGCGATGCGTGAATTGAAGGACGCGGGCGTGTGGGTGGTCGGCACGGCGGGCGAGGCGACGACGAGTCTCTATGAGACGAAGCTCGACGGGCCGATTGCGATCGTCGTCGGCGCGGAAGGCGAGGGCATGCGGCGCCTCACACGCGAAACCTGCGACGAAATCATGAACATTCCGATGGCGGGTTCCGTCGAGAGTTTGAACGTTTCGGTCGCGAGCGGCGTGTGTCTGTTCGAGGCGGTGCGCCAGCGGTCGGTGAAGAAATAACGCATCGATGAGGTTCATCGCCGTCGCGCTCGTCTGCGCACTTCTCTCCGCCTGCACCGTGACACGAATCGACCGCGGCACCTACATCGCCGACACGCGTCATCACGCGACGAGCGTCGATTCGCGCGTGCGTTTCCTCGTGATGCACTACACCGAAATCGATGAAGCGGGCTCGCTCGAGGTCCTCACGGGCCCGAACGTCAGCGCGCATTACGTCGTGCCGGATGCGCCCGCCATCGAGCACGGCGAGCCGGTGATCTACCGACTCGTGCCCGAAGAAAAACGCGCATGGCACGCGGGCGTCAGCGAATGGCAGGGCACGACGGAGCTGAACGCTGCGTCGATCGGTATCGAGAACGTGAACCTCGGTCCCGTCGATACCCCGCAAGGCCGCCGGTGGCAGCCGTATCCCGCAGCGCAAGTCGACGCGCTCGTGCGGCTCGCGAAGGACATCGTCACGCGTTACGCGATCCCGCCGACGCGCGTCGTCGGTCATAGCGACATCGCGCCGCAACGCAAGATCGATCCGGGTCCGCTCTTTCCGTGGCGCGCGTTGTACGCGGCGGGCGTCGGCGCATGGCCGGACGATGCGGACATCGCGCGCCATCTCGCGGGCCGCGATCCGAAATCGCCCGCCGATGTGAAAGCGCTGCAGGAAAAACTCAGGCGCTACGGCTACGAAGTCGCAACAGACGGCGTCCTCGACGACAGGACGCGCAACGTCTTCGCCGCGTTCCAGATGCACTTTCGACCGGGCGACTATGCGGGCCGGCCCGACGCCGAAAGCGATGCGATCGCCGCCGCGCTGCTCGACAAATACTTGCGCTGAGCGATCCGGATGACCGACTTCTACTTCCCGCTGCGCGCCCTGCACATGACCTGCGCGGGCTTGAGCATCGCGGGATTCTTTCTGCGCTGGCTCTGGATGCTGCGCGACGCGCCGCTCTTGCACAAACGCGCGACGAAGATCGCGCCACACATCATCGATACCCTGCTCTTGGTGAGCGCCATCCTGCTCGTCTTGATCGTTGGCTTCGAGGCGAACGCGCCATGGCTGTCGGCGAAGGTCGCGGGGCTGGTCGTGTACATCATGCTCGGCACGTTCGCGCTCAAACGCGGCCGCACGAAAACCGCGCGCGCCGTGTCCGGCGTGCTCGCGATCGCGACGTTCGCGTTCATCGTGTCGGTGGCGCGCTCGCACGATCCTCTGGGCTTTTTCCGCGTGTTAGCGTGACCGACGGAGCATGCCCGGCAAGCTCCGTTAAAATTCCGGTTTCCCTTCTCGCAGCCCCCACTCCCATGACTCAAGACGAACTCAAGCAACTCGTCGGCCGGGCCGCAGCCGACTACGTCAACGCGACCGTGCCCGAAGGCTCGGTGATCGGCGTCGGCACCGGCTCGACGGCAAATTGTTTCATTGATGCAATCGCGCAATCGAAGGCCCGCTATCGCGGCGCGGTGTCGAGTTCGCTCGCGACCTCCGCGCGGCTCGAATCGCACGGCTTCAAGGTGTTCGACCTGAATGAGATCGATTCGCTACCGGTGTACGTCGACGGCGCCGACGAAATCGACGCCAGCGGCGCGATGATCAAAGGCGGCGGCGGGGCGCTCACGCGCGAGAAGATCGTGGCGTCGGTGTCGGACGTGTTCGTCTGCATCGCCGATGCGAGCAAGCGCGTGCCGGTGATGGGCGGCTTTCCGCTGCCGATCGAAGTCGTGCCGATGGCGCGCACTGCAATCGGACGGCGCGTGACGGCACTCGGCGGCGTACCGATCGTGCGCGTGCAGAAGGACGGCCTGCCGTTCATCACCGACAACGGCAACGAGATCATCGACGTGAAGGGGCTGCGGATCACCGATCCGCGCGCGCTGGAAGCGCAGATCAATGCGTGGCCGGGCGTCGTGACGGTCGGCCTGTTTGCCGCGCGCGGCGCGAATCTGTGCCTGCTCGGCACGGACACGGGCGTCGAACGGATCGACTACATCCCGTCATAAAAAATAGCCTCGCCGACTGAACCACGCGCGAAAGGCGGTCGCCTCTCGCGCGTTCTTTTTTTGTCCACCGGCACGGATGTGCGCGAACGTACGCAGACGTACGCTGCGAGATAGCAGCGGCATCGAAACACTTAGACAATGCGGGAAGCTGCGGTAGCATGACCGGACTACTATTCGGAACCGCCCTTGCCCAACAACGACAGCGAACAAGCCATCGCGCGCGACGTCGAGGCGATCAGCCGCATCAGCGCGGTCCCGTCGATGCTGCGCGTCATCTGCAAGAACACGGGATTGGGGTTCGCTGCGGTCGCCCGCGTGACCGAAGGCAACTGGACGGCCTGCGCGGTGCAGGACGACATCCAGTTCGGTCTCAAAGCCGGCGGCCAGCTCGACGTCAGCACGACGCTCTGCATCGAAGCCCGCGCGGCGCGCAGGCCCATCGTGATCGATCACGCGAGCCTCGACCCCGTCTATCGCGACCATCACACGCCGCGCCTCTACAACATCGAGAGCTACATCTCGGTGCCGATCGTGCTGCCGAACGGCGAGTACTTCGGCAACCTGTGCGCGATCGATCCGCGTCCGCGCGTCGTCTCCGATCCGCGCACGGTGACGATGTTCACCCTCTTCGCCGAACTGATCGCGCTGCAACTCGACAGCGAAGGGCGCCAGCACGCGACCGAATCGGCTTTGCTCAACGAGCGCGCGACGGCGGAGCTTCGCGAACAGTTCATCGCGGTGCTAGGCCACGACCTGCGCAATCCGCTCGCAGCGGTGAGCGCGAGCGCGGAAGTGCTTCAGCGGCGCAGCAAGGAACCAGAGACGATTTCGATCGGCCGCCGTCTTCAGGCGACGACGCGCCGCATGGCGCGCCTGATCGACGACGTCATGGATTTCGCGCGCGCCCGGATGGGTTCGGGCCTCTACGTGACGCTCGCGCCCGAGGACGATCTGCGTTCCGCGCTGTGCGACGTCGTCGCCGAATTGCGCGATGCGAATCCGGGGCGCACGGTGCTGGAAAGCATCGGGATCGGGCAGCGCGTCGTGTGCGACCGCGGACGCTTGCAGCAACTGCTGTCGAACCTGCTCGGCAATGCGCTTGCATACGGCGCGCGCGATGAGCCGGTGAAGGTGGACGCGTGGATAGAGGACGACTGTGTCGTGGTTTCAGTGACGAACGGCGGCCAGCCGATCGCCAAGGACGACCTGCATAAGGTTTTCGAACCCTATTGGCGTCCCGCGACCAGCAAACCGGGCGGCGGGCTCGGCATCGGCCTGTACATCTGCTCGCAGATTGTCGAGGCGCATGGCGGCGTGCTGGACGTCACGTCTTCGGAGGAGAAAGGCACGCGGTTTGTCGCGCGGCTGCGCATCTGCGAATGAAGCGCGCGAGAAAGGATGGGTCTGAAGAACCAGGTATCGTAATTGCTGAATGAAGGTCGGGAGATTTTGGGGCGATGCCTTTAGAGCCATGGTGGCGCCGCCGATAGGATGCAGGCCGCGCTCGAACGTCAGCCGTTCGGCGTTCAGCACCATCAACACTCATGAGCCCACATCGATGCAATCCGATCTCCGATACGCCCTCAACAGCGCCTACGAACGCATGAAGTTGCAGGAGCCGTCGCCGGCGGCGTTCGCCGCCAGTTACGCGCTCAGCCTTGGGATCATCATGGGCGGGGAGACGTGCAAGGGCATGTCGGCGGAGGAGGCGGCGGTGGAGCGCGCCTATGTATCGATGCTTGCGGCGCTCTACGAAATCCGGTTGGGCGTACAGGCCGTAGGCCGCGAAGTCCCCCGGCGATGACACAAAGCGAAAGGCCCGGCAACGATCTGCCGGGCCTTTCGCGTTTCAGAAGCTTCAATACGCGTTGCGGTTGATGAAACCCTTGAGCATCGTGATCGCGACGATCTTGATGTCGAACCAGAACGACCAGTTGTGAATATAGAAAAGGTCGAACTTCACGCGGCTTTCCATCTTCTCGACCTTCGTCGTCGCCCCGCGATAGCCGTTCACCTGCGCCCAGCCGGTGATACCCGGCTTGATCCGATACCGGAACATGTAGCCGTAGACGAGATCCTTGTACAGATCGTCGTGTTCGATCGCATGCGGTCGCGGACCCACCACCGACATGTCGCCGAACAACACGTTCAGGAATTGCGGCAGCTCATCGAGGCTCGTGCGCCGCAGAAATGCGCCGACCTTCGTCACGCGCGGATCGTTGCGCGTCGCCTGCGTGATGTGGCCGGCGTGCTCCGCGTGCATCGCCATCGAGCGGAACTTGTAGATGCGAAACGGCCGTCCGTCGGCGCCCTTGCGCCTTTGCGTGAAGAGCACCGGCCCCTTCGACGTCGTCTTGATCGCGATCGCGATGGCAACCAGCAAGGGCGCGAGGGCAACCAGTGCGGCCGTCGCGAAACAGCGGTCGAACAGCATCTTCGGCCACATCTGCAGCGCGTTGATGGGCGAGGTCGTGAGGTTGATCGACGGCAGGCCGGCGACGGCGGTCATCGAATGATTGAAGAGCGACATACTGCGCGTATCGGGAATCAGGCGCAGGTCGACGAAGTCGTGGCGCAGCGCGTGGACGAAGCGAAAGATCGTGTGCTCCTCCGACAGCGGCAGCGCGAGCCACACTTCGTTGATGCCTTCGGCGCGCACTTTCGCGACGAATTCGTCGAAGTCATTCAGCACGGGCAGGCGTCCCGCACGCGGATGGCCGATGCCGCTCGCGTGCAGCGCTTCGTCGCCGCTCGTATCGAGCAGGCACACGGGCGTGAAGCCTTGCCCCGGCGTGCGGCTCAGATGGGCAAGCAGCGTTCGCGCGAAGCCCTGCGCGCCGACGATTGCGACCGTTCGCTGATTGAAACCGCGGCTTCGCATCACGCGCAATGCGACGTGCATGACGCACTTGGACAAGACGATCAGCGCGCCCGAAATGAGCGTCGAATAGGCGAACCAGAGGCGCGACACCGCATCCATCCGATGCAGCGTGAAGGCAAGCAATAGCCCCGTCGCGACGACCGCCATCCACGCGAGCGTGACGCGCGCGAGCATCGCGGCAAGCGCCTTGCCGCGCCAGGTTTCGTACACGCCGAAGGTCGGAAAGAGCAGCAGTGCGAGTACACAGTTGAACGCGATCAGGAGGATTTCGGTGTCACTGAAATCCATCGATGGCGAGAAGCGCATCGAGTGGGCGATCAACCCGCCCGCGACGATGAACGCGACATCGAGCGAGCGAAGCGTCCGGTCGAACGTCATGGTCTCGCTCCGCGCTGGCCGCTTTCTGCTTAGTGTTCGTCGCTCGTCGCGGGATGCGTGGTTTCGGTGGCGCGCAGGCGCGGCAGCAGGCGATCGAATTCGCGCTTGACCAGGCCGTAGCATTCGCAGGCGCGCGCTTCGAGCCCCGCACGGTCGACGACCTTGATGCAGCCGCGGCTGTGATGGATGAGGCCCGCGTCGTGCAGCTTGCCGGCCGCTTCGGTCACGCCTTCGCGGCGCACACCGAGCATGTCCGCGATGAGTTGCTGCGTCACCTGCAATTCATTCGATGCCGTGCGGTCGATCTCGATCAGCAGCCAACGGCAAAGCTGCTTGTTGAGCGAGTGATGGCGATTGCAGGCCGCAGTCTGCGCGACTTGCGTGAGGAGCGCTTGCATGTAGAGCAGCATCAGGCGGCGCAGGAAGTCCGAGCGGCCGAACTGCTCGCGCAGTGCCTGCGCGCTCATGCGGTAGGCGAAGCCGGGGCACTGGACCTGCACGCGCGTCGGCATGGTTTCGCCGCCGGTCAGGACCGGCACGCCTGTCATGCCTTCGCGGCCGACTGCGGCGATTTCGACGGAACCGCCGTCTTCCATCGTGTGCAGGAGCGAGATGATCGCGGTGGTGGGGAAATAAACGTGGTGGATGCGCTGACCCGAATCACACAGCAGTTGTTCGGTACGAAGCTGGACGAGTTCGAGATGCGGCGTGAGGGCTTGCCATTCGTGCGCCGGAAGCGCGCCCAACAGATGATTTCCATGCAGGTCGGACTGGAGGGTCAGCATGATTTTTTCTCTCGTAACTTCGCGCAGTGCGCTTCACTATTTTTTTCTGGCGGTGAAGGTCTCGAGGACTTCTCTTGTTACCCCGGTCCGAAACAATCATCGCCAGCCCCGTAGCAGCCCGACTTCGCTTGTTATTAGAGGTTGTTTGCGTCGCACCTTGGCTGCGAGTCTCTTTTAGCGAGGACCGTGCCAATCGAGGCAACAGCAATGCCATCATGGGCTCACCTGAAACAGGCCTTGTGTGCGGCAGCGCAACGAAGCGTTTTTGTTTCAGTTATGAACATCGGTGGTCTAAAGAATCGATGAGTGGCATCCCCCCTTTCGTATGTGAAAAGGGCGCCGGACGGGCTTTCCAGGTTTTGTCCCCCGTCCGATAAGCCTCACCGGGGTTCATCCCTCCTTGGCCCCATCTCCATTTGTAGGGACTTTGAAAAATGATTCATCCGTGTTCCATGAACTTCGTGCATTAACGAAGCGAACGCGGGGTGAATCGTCTGCGCAACGGCCGGACCGCCGTGGCACTGGGCTCGCCGGGTGACAAGCAGGCAGTTCTCGTCTCGTGCGCGCTCTGCGGGAAACGTTGCGTGGGACACATGCGCCGGTCGGGTCACGTCGCCAAAGCGCTTCAGGTAATCCCTTCGCGCCTTGATGGGAAAAGGGCGGGCGCGGTGGTGCAACATCGCGGTCCATGACGCCCGAACCGCCACGATTCCAAAACGTGTGCGCGGTGCGGCGCTGCCCGTGCGATCGAATTCTTCCTTCTCGACGGGCGTGCACGGAAATGTTTCACTTGCCGACATGCCCGCGTGTTTTCGTCGTACGCAAAGCGCGTCGATGATACAAATGCTCATTCAGCAGACGATTGCCGCGAGCACGGGCACGACGCGTTCGTAGGCTTCTTCAAGCAGGTCGAAGGATGCCTCGCAGTGATCGCGCCGTCCGCGCGACAGCGAACGCGCGAGGCGACATTGCAGCACCATCGATTCGCTCGCGATCTTTTGCGCGGCGACCGGCGCGGCCGTCGGAATGTCGAACCCTTGCTTGCGCATCCAGCGCAGGTATTGTCCGAGGAATTCGAAGTTCGAACCAAGCTGTCGCATCACGTTGAACGCGTAATGGCCCGCGTAGGCTTCGCCGCGTTCGAGCATCGTCTCGACGTGGCCTGCGAACGCCGCGCGCCAGCGCGTCACCGGGTTGTGCTCCGGGCGCCGAAGAAGATGGGCGCAGAGAATATCCGCGGCGATCTCGGCGAGAGCCGTGCCCGTCAGCGACGGCCGCGCGCGCTTCACGAACTCGACGTGCGGAAAGATCTCCGCCGCGCCATTGGTTTCGAGAGCGGTATGCAGCACGTGATCGTAATCGTCGCCGTCGAGCAGGTGATAGCCCGTGTTGTGAAAGTAGCCGAGGCGCCGCGCGTCCGGCTCGATCACGTCGATGCCGATCGTCGTCTTCGCATGCGCGCGGCGATATGAGATCGAGCGCGTGTCGGGCAGCCAGAACGCGTCCACTTCAATCAGCACCGTATTGGCGCGGCGTGTCTGGGTGAGCGCGCGCTCTTCCAGCGAATCGAGGATCGACAGTTCCTGCACCTGCAAGCCGTAGAGCTTTTCGATGTCGTCGAGCGGGGGGCGCGGGAGCGTGAACTGATCGTCTTCGAAATCCTGCGTGACCGCGAAGGCAAGCATTGCGCGTGGTTCGAAGCCATAGCCGTGCAGCAATTCGATCCACAAGTCGGCGTGGCTGTCGGTGTCGTGCCAGATGCGTTCGCCGCGATGCAGCGCATGCGCGTGATGGCGGCGCGCGCGCATCTGCAACGGATCGAGACTGATCACGCGCGAACGGCTCGCACCGGAGTCGACGCCCGTGACATGGAACGCGCTCATGCAGTGACCTCGTGGCGAACCGGCGTGTGGACGATGTCGTAGCGACCGCGCGTCGTGCGCGCGATGCCTGCATCGGTGGCGGTGATCATGCGGATTTTCCCATGAAGGGTGAGCGTTGCGCGAGGCAATTCGCGCATGGCGGATGCTTGGCGAATGGCGCTTCGTTTAAGGATGTTCGTCATACGGAAGCACGATGCACCATCGATCGATGATCGTTACGTCGGACGAACCACACATCGGACGGAATGCCGCGAAGCCATGTGCGGTAAGGCTTATTTAACGAATCCGCAGAGGCAGGCGTCGGTGCGATGGCGCACTGAAAGGCGGGAGTTACGGACGTACCGTGTCATCGTCGCAAAGCGGGCTCGTCGCCGGCAGCATGGAGACCTTGATGAACTGGAAAACGCTGGACTTCGAACAATTATCGGCGCGTGAGCTGTATCTGATTCTGCGTGCGCGCAGTGCCGTGTTCGTCGTCGAACAATCGCACGTGCATCTCGATGCCGACGGCCGCGACGAATCCGGCATTCACGTTTTCGCAACCGACGACATCACGCGGCCGATGCCGGTGCTCGCCTACGCACGCATTCACGAAGGCGATGCCGAGGATCCCGAAGTGGTCGTCGACAAGATCCTGACGAGCCCGCTGCGGCGCGGCGACGGCACCGCCGAAGCGCTGATCGAGCGCGTGCTCGCGGTTGCCGCGGAACGCTGGCCGGGACGCGGCGTACGGCTCTCGGCGCCGGTGAGCCTGCGCGGTTTCTACGAGGCGTTCGGATTCCGCAAGACCGAAGGGCCGTTCCTCGAACACGGCATGCCGTACATCGGTCTGACGAGAAAGAGCCGCCTGTTGCGCGATACCGCGAGCCTGATGAAAGCGCAGGCCGCGGCATATCGGGACACCTTCGAACTTCTCTGACCGGTGCGAAGCAACGAGGATTCTTGACGCTTCGTGCCGTTCCGTCCGGCCCCACATGAAAATCGTCCACCTCGCCAATCATGCGCAGACCATCGGCAACGGCACCGTCAACATGATGGTCGACCTGGCCTGCGTACAGGCACGTTTGGGGCACGACGTGGTCGTGGCGTCATCGGGCGGCGGCTTCGAGCCGCTCTTGCGGCGTCACGGCATCAATCACGTGCTCCTGCAACAGTCGCGGCAACCGTGGCGCGTGCCGTCGATGGTCGCGGGCTTCAATCGTCTCATCGACCGTTTCGATCCCGACATCGTCCACGCGCACATGATGACCGGCGCGCTCGTCTCGCGTTTTGCCGGCATGCGGCGGCGCTTCGCGCTCGTTACGACCGTGCATCAGGAGGCTCAGAAGAGCCCGTCGCTCGTGCGCTGCGGTGATCACATGGTCGCGGTGAGCGAGTCGGTGGCGGAGAGCCTGATCGAAGGCGGCATGCTGCGCGAACGGCTTTCGGTCGTGCGCAACGGCGCCGTCGATGCGCCGCGTCTCATCTGCCGGCCGCCCGCGAAACCGGTGCGACTGAAGCACCCGAACGTGCTGTGCGTCGCGGGGATGTATCGGCGCAAGGGGATCGCCGACCTGCTGCAAGCGTTTGCGCAAGTGCACGAAGAGGCGCTCGAGGAACGCGAATTCCTGCCGCAGCCGCATCTGTACCTCGCCGGCGACGGCCCCGACCGCTATTCGATGGAAGAGCTCGCAGCGCAACTCGGTATCGCGGACGTCGTGCATTTTTTGGGCTTCGTCGCGGACCCGCGCCCGTATCTCGCAGAGGCCGATGTCTTCGCGCTCGCATCGCACGTCGATGCGTGCCCGCTCGTGTTGAGCGAAGCGCGGGAGGCGGGCTGCGCGATCGTCGGCACGCGGGTCGGCGGCATCCCCGAAATACTCGATGGCGGCTCGGCCGGCGTGCTCGTGCCACCCGAAGAGCCGGACCAGCTTGCGATGAAGTTGCGCTGGCTCCTGATGGACACGCACGCGCGCGTGCAACTCGCGGCGCGCGCGAAGTGCAACCTCGAGGTGTTTTCGGTGGAACGCGTCGCGCGCGAGTATATGGCGGTCTACCAGCGCGCGCTTTCGGAGCGCGCATCGATGGAACGCAGGCAGGAAGCGCGCGGCACGCGACGCGCCCCCGACGGCGCGCTATGACGCCAACCGGCATATTTACCGGCCCGCGCGCCGCAGTGCCTCCTTCGCGCCGATCTTCCCGATCGCAGTTTTCGATGTTGCACCGCTGAACCATGTACGCGCCGGGCGGACGAGGTGCTCAGACAATACCGACTTCAGCACCCGGCAACGTTCGGACCCGCACAGAACGGCTGCAATATGCTTGTTCAAATGGATATATGACATTCAGGACCGGTTCGATTACCGAAATAATCGGCTGGTCGCCGCGCAAGCGGAAAAACTCACGCCGTCGTTCTTCAGGTTCACTGACGAACGGCGGCGCGTGTGCGGATGAAACGCGGTCATTCGTCCGACAAAGCATGGCAGGCGCGATTCCGTAATGCATGGCCGCGCCGAAACGCAGGTCGCTGGATGAAAAAGGGCAGTGGATACACAAAGAGCGCGTCGCGATATGTGCGGACGACCGCTGTTGGCGCGAAATCGAGAGGGAATACCCTGTCAGGACTTTCCCAACTGGTTTTCGATGCAGCGAAGACGCAACGTATCAAGCACGGCGAATGCCCGTTCGGAACGCCGTGCCCTTCGCAAATGAGGAAAGCGCGAAGCGATGCGCGAGAGGCATACAGCTACGGTCAGGCGCAAGGGGAGAAGCGTGATGGATGAAAACAAAGAGCGATCGCTGGTGGCGAAGGTGATGGACGGACTCGTCTCCGGCATCGTCGAGCAAAAATATGGCGCGATACTGCCGCCACAGGACATTCTGTCCAAGGAATTCGACGTCAGCCGCACCGTCATGCGCGAGGCGCTCAGCATGCTGCTGGCCCGCCACATGCTCGACGTGAGGCCGAAGACCGGCACGCGCATTCGTCCGATGAGCGACTGGCGGCTGATCGATGAAGACGTTGTGAGCTGGCGCTTTCGTGCCAAGCCCGATCAGACGTTTCTTCGCGATGTAATCGAATTCCGCATGCTGATCGAGCCGCGCGCCGCCGCGCTCGCGGCCGCTCGCGCAATGCCGGACGAAGTGGCCGGCATCCGCGACGCGTTCGATGCGCTCGCCCGCCTGACCGTCGGCGAGCCGGAATACCAGGCGGCCGACGAGGCGCTGCACACGCGCATCGTCGCGGCGAGCGGCAACCAGTTTTTCCGCCAGATGACCGCGATCGTGCGCGGCGCGCTGGTGACGGTGAATCCGATCGTCGACGGCATCGAGGCCGTGCGCGAAGCCACGCTCGCGGCGCAGCGCAAGGTGGTCGAGGCGATCGAGGCGAAGGACGCTTCGGGCGCCGAGCGCGCGACGCGTGCGCTGATCGATCTGGCCGCCGAGGAAGTGGGGCGCGCGTTTTCGCTGGAACGAAGCGGCGAAAATCCGCCGGTGGTCGGAGAGGCTGCGGGAATTTAAGGCGCGGATGGACGGGTGTCGTCAGAGCGAACCGGGGCTTGCCCCGGTTTTTTGTTTTTGTGCTTGCCGGTGTCCTGTGAGCGTGAGGCACAATGCCGCGACCGCTTTAACCCACCCGGAGGCCAGCAGATGAGCAACACCACCACCACGATCCGCTGGGGCATCATCGGCGCGGGACGCATTGCGCGGCGTTTCGCCGATGGCCTCGCCCACGTGCCGGGCGCCGTGCTGGCGGGCGTGTGGTCGCGGCGCATTGAAAGCGCCGCGACGCTGGCCACGCCGTTGCGCGCACGCGCCTTCGATTCCCTCGACGCCCTGATCGGCGAAGTCGATGCGCTCTACATCGCGACGCATCAGGACAGCCATCCCGAATACGCGCTGCGGGCGTTCGCCGCCGGCAAGTCGGTGCTGTGCGAAAAGCCCGCAGCCGTGAACGCGCGCACCTTGCAGCAGATGATCGACACCGCGCGCGCCGCGAAGCTGCTCTTCATGGAAGCGATGAAGCCGCCGTTCTATCCGCTCTACGCGCAGTTGCGCGCGCATCTCGCCACTGACCCGATCGGCGAGATCGGGCTCGTGCGCGCGGGCTGCTCGATAGCGAACGTGCCCGGGACGCACCCGTCGTTCTCGAAGGACATCGGCGGCGGCGCACTGCTCGACATCGGCATCTACGAGGCGTTTCTCGCGGTCGACTGGCTCGGCGAAGCGCTCGACGTGCAGACGATCGGACGAATCGGCGCGACGGGCGTCGATACATTCGCGAGCCTGAACGTGCGCCACGAGCGCGGCATCTCGCAACTTTTCTGCGGACTCGACCTGCAAGGCCGCGGCGACGCGCTGATCGCTGGCACTGGCGGCACCGTGACGATCCACGAGAACTGGTGGAATCCGGCGCGCGCGACCGTCACCTATATCGACGGCCGCAAGGTCGAACTGGACGCGCCCTTCGAAGGCGGCGGGCTCAACTACGAGACCGCGCATTTCTGCGAGCTGCTGCGCGCCGGTGCGATCGAAAGCCCCGTGATGCCGCACGCGACCTCGATGCGCATGATCGCGATCACCGATGCCGCCCGCCGCGACCTGGGCCTGCGCTTTCCTTTCGAGACGGATTAAAGTCCGCGCACCTTTCGCCGTTAACTCCGCGTACCGGCGCCGCGTTCGTTGAGGAACGGCGGCGCTCCACAATTTGAAAGCTCGCGAAGCCAACGTCGAATCCATGCCTCCTATGAAAATCCTGTCGAAACTCATGCTGTTGGTCCTGCCCGTCCTCGCCGCGTGCGGCGGGAGCGGTTCCGATGACCAGGTCTGCACGGGCGGCGCCGCGCTCGAAAAGAACTGCGTGCCGAAATCGACGAATACGCTGCCCGAAGGCATCTGGAACGGCGCGACGACGACAGGGCTCGCCGCCCAGACGCTCGTTCTCGAAAACGGGCAGTACTTCAGCGTCTACACGTCGAGCGGCAATTTCGTATGGATGACCGAGGGCATCATCACGGCGAAGGACGGCGCATTCAACGATCCGGCGACGGTCGCGCTGTCGAACTCCGGTGCGCTGATGGCCGGCGTGATGAACGGCAGCTTCATCGGGAAGACCTCGCTCAGCGCGACGACCAACATCAACACGACGCCGATCACCGAGCCGCTGATCTTCAACGGTAACTACAACACGGTCTACGACACGCCGCTCACCGTCGCCGACGTGCTCGGCAACTGGACCAACCCGGCGACCGTCACGACGTCGGCGTCCGTCACGTTCGCCGCCGACGGCACGCTGACCGGCTCGCAGGGCGCCTGCACGTTCACCGGCACCGTCAAACCGCGCGCGACGGGCAAGCACGTGCTCGACGGCTCGCTTCTCTTCACGAGCAGCGCGTGCTCGGCGGGCATCAACGTGGCGATGCCGATCGAGGCTACGGTGATCAACGGGCAACTGACCTTCGTCGGCGTGACGCCGCAGCGTTCCAGCGCGTTCTCGCTGACGGCGACGCGCTAAGGTATTTCCAGCGTCCTGAAGCAAAAAAGCCGCTTGACGAATTCGTCGAGCGGCTTTTTAACGGGCAAAGGGCGCGATCAATCGTTCAATGCCGCCCGGGCAGCGCGAGCCTGCGCTCGAATCTCCGCTGGACGAATTCAAGAATGCTGCACAACACCCAGTAGACGAACGCCGCCGCGAGATACAACGGCAACGGCTGATATGTCGCCGCGATGACTTCCTGCGCGCTGCGCAGCAACTCCGTCACGGTGATCACCGACACGAGCGACGTGTCCTTGATCAGGCTGATCAGACTGTTCGACAGGCTGGGCACCGCGATCCTCAACGCTTGCGGCGCGATGATGTAGCGCAGCGTCTGCGTGCGCGAGAGACCGAGACTGTACGCTGCAAGCCACTGTCCGCTATGCACGCCGAGAATCGCGCCGCGCATGCTCTCCGACAGATACGCCGCCACGTTCGCCGACAATGCGATCACCCCCGCAGGCGTCGGTTCGAGCGAAATACCGAGGCTTGGCAACCCGTAATAGATCACGAAAATCTGCACGAGAAGCGGCGTGCCGCGCATCACGCTCACATAGCAGCGCCCGATCAGGTTAAGTGCGCGATTGCGGCTGATGCCCATCAGCGCCAGCACGACGGCTGCGATCAGCCCGAAGAACATCGAGTAGACGGCGAACTTGATCGTCAGCAGGGCGCCTTGCACGAGGACCGGGGCGGATTGGACGAGCAGGGATGTCGTGGACATGTAGGGGTAACGTTAGCCTTGAAGGGTGCCACGCGAGAAAGCGCACATCATAAACCGGGCGCAAAAAAGAGAAGGGCGGCATCGCCAGCGGATGCCGCCCTCTTGTCGCCTGTGCTTGAGCGCGACTGGCTTACTTGGCGGGCTTCGTCACGTCGATCCCGAACCATTTCTCCGAGATCTTCTTGAACGTACCGTCCGCTTCGAGCTGGGTCATTGCGTCGTCGATGGCCTTCTGGAACTTCGGATTGCCCTTCTTGAACGGAATTCCCGACGGATTGCCCGCACCGACGTTCGCGCCCGTGCGCAGCGGCAGCTGCGAGTTCTTCATCAGGTACGCGAGCATCAGACGGTCGTTCAACGCTGCGTCGAGCCGGCCCGCGGCCAGGTCTCGCAGATATTCAGGCGCGCCCGGATACGTCTTCACGTCGATGCCCTGAACGGCCTTCGCCATGTCCATATAGTTCGTGCCAAGACCGACGCCGAGCTTCTTGCCCTTCAGTTCCTCAAGCGACTTGAACTCGCGCGAATCGTCCTTGCGCTGGATCAGCTGTGCGTTCGAGTACGTGTACGCCGGCGAAAAATCGAGCGTTTGCTTGCGCGCATCGGTGATGCCGACCTGATTCACGATCACGTCGAACTTGCCTGCCTGCAGGCCCGCGATGATGCCGCTCCATTCCGTCGTGACGAATTCCGGCTTCACGCCGAGCTTGGTGGCGACGGCTTTCGCGATATCGACGTCGAAGCCGACGAGCTCACCTTGCGGCGACTTCGAGTTGAACGGCGGGAAGGTGCCTTCGAGACCGACGCGCAGCGTGCCGCGCTGCTTGACCGTGTCGAGCAGATCCTCGGCGTGCGCAACCGCCGACAGCGATGCGCCGATCAAGCCGGCGACGAGCACTTTCTTGAGCAGTGACAGTTTCATTGTGTTGATGACCTCTTGGTTGGGTTCTGTAAGGCGTCGAACGCTGCAAATGCGGCGATCATAGTCAAAATGCAATCGATATCTAAAGATCGTTTGTCTATTTCTATATTACGCAAGCGCCTCGACGCATTCGGTCACGAGCGCCGGCCCTTTGTAGATCAGCCCCGTGTAGATCTGAACGAGCGAGGCGCCCGCCGCGAGCTTCGCGCGGGCATCGGCGCCCGAAAAAATCCCGCCGACGCCGATAATTGGCACCTCCGTCCCGACTTCCGCGCGCAGCTTGCGGATGACGTTGTTCGACGCCTCGAAGACCGGCTTGCCTGACAGGCCGCCGGTTTCGTCTCCATGCGGCAAACCCGTCACGGCGGTACGCGAGAGCGTGGTATTCGTCGCAATCACGCCGTCGATCTGGTGGCGCAACAGCGTGCCCGCGATCTCCTTGATCTGCTCGTCGTCGAGATCGGGCGCGATTTTGAGCGCGAGCGGCACGAGTTTGCCGTGCATGTCGAAGAGGCGCTGCTGCTTGTCTTTCAGCGCGCCGAGGAGCGCATCGAGCTCGCCCGCGCCTTGCAGTTGCCGCAGGTTCTTCGTATTCGGCGACGAAATGTTGATCGTCACGTAGCTCGCGAACGGATAGACGCGTTCGAGGCAATAGAGGTAATCGTCGGCGGCGCGCTCGATCGGCGTATCGGCGTTCTTGCCGATGTTGAGCCCCAGTACCCCGCGATAGCGCGCGGCCTGCACGTTCGCGACAAACTGATCGACGCCGCCGTTGTTGAAGCCCATCCGGTTGATGAGCGCCTCCGCCTCCGGCAGACGGAAGATGCGCGGACGCGGATTGCCCGGTTGAGCGCGCGGCGTGACCGTTCCCACTTCGATGAAGCCGAAGCCCAGTGCCCCGAGGCCGTCGATGCACGCGCCGTCCTTGTCGAGACCCGCCGCCAGCCCGACCGGATTGCGAAAGCTCAGGCCCATGACGGTTCGCGGCGAATCGGGCAATTGCTTCGCGAGCATGCCGGCGAGTCCAGTGCGACCGGCGGCCCCGAGCATGCGCAGCGTCAGGTGGTGGGCGTCTTCGGCGTCCATGCGAAAGAGACGGGCGCGCGCGAGCGGATAGAGAGAACTGAACACGTGGGAATGAGCCGGCGACGGCCAGAAATTGAGACCCGCTATTTTAGCGGCTTTGGGCGGAGCGCCCTTGGGAATCGGAATCGGACGATTTTCGAGGCGTGCTTTTGGGCGAAAGCGGTCGAAAGCGCCCGGAAAGCGCGTTCGTCAGCGCGGTTCGTGCTCGCCGCGCGGCATCTTGCCGGGCATCGGCGGCGTGCCGGCGGAATGCATCGTCGCGGGATCGAGGAGCGACCAGTTGCCGTCGATGAGTCCTTCAAGCGGGCGGAAATTCGCCTTGTACGCCATCTTGTCGCTTTCGCGAATCCAGTAGCCGAGGTAGACATGCGGCAAATCGAGGCTCTTCGCCTGCTCGATCTGCCAGAGGATGTTGTAAGTGCCGAAGCTCGTGTGCGACAGCCCAGGTTCGAAGAACGTATAGACCGAAGAAAGCCCGTCGCCGAGGATGTCGATCATGCTGATCATCCGCAATTCGCCGGGCTGGTCCGGATGGCCAGGATGCGGCGGTTCGCGGAATTCGACGAGACGCGAATTGATGCGGCTTTGCAGGAGGAACTGTTCGTACTGGTCGCGGCTGTCGCGGTCCATGCCGCCACCCGCGTGCCGCGCCGACTGGTAGCGCATGTAGAGCGCGTAATGCTCTTCGTCGTAGTGAAGCGGCGCGACGCTCGCGACCAGCGCGCCGTGCTGCTTCCACACGCGCCGCTGGGTACGATTCGGCATGAAGCGCGCGACCGGCACGCGCACCGGCACGCAAGCTCGGCAGCCGTCGCAATAGGGGCGGTACGTGAAGACGCCCGAGCGCCGGAAACCGGCCTTGACGAGTTCGGTATAGACGTCGGAGTTGATGAGATGACTGGGCGTGGCGACTTGCGAGCGTGCGACGCGCCCTTCCAGATAACTGCAAGGGTAGGGCGCTGTTGCATAGAATTGCAGCGCGGAAAGCGGTGACAGCGGCAGCTCGTTGGGGTGAGTCACGTTGGCGGCTCTCGCAGGCGTCTTCTCTCGGTCCCGGACGTGGCGCGAACAGGTTTCGTCACGCGGCGGTCATCGAGTCAATGCGTCGGATCTGGTCATCTGGATGACGCGCATTTCAGCGCGCCAGCACGTCGAGGAGGACGGATTTGTCGAAGTGCCAGGGGATCGGCGATTCGGCGACAGCGCGGCGCAAGTGCGTAACGAAACCCTTGCGCGGAATCTCGCGGCCGCCCAGCGACGCCAGATGCGACGTGTTCTGCTGACAGTCTATCATCTCAATTTTATGCTGGCGCAAGTGTCCGACGAGCGCCGCCAGCGCGATTTTCGAGGCGTCGCTCTTGTGCGCGAACATCGATTCGCCGAAGAACATCTTCCCGAACGACACCCCATACAAGCCGCCGACGCGCTCGCCGTCGAACCACGTTTCGATACTGTGCGCGTCGCCCGCGCGATGCAGCGTCGAGTAGGCATCGACGATATCGGCGGTGATCCAGGTCCCGCGCTGGCCTTCGCGCGGCGTTTCTGCGCACGCGCGCATGACGGCGGCGAAGTCGTCGTCGACGCGCACTTCCCACGCCGGATCGCGCAGCACGCGCTTTAGCGTCTTGCGAAATGAATCGGAAACCTTGAATTCAGCGGGAACGAGGACCATGCGCGGGTCGGGACTCCACCACAGCACGGGCTGGCCGTCCGAATACCACGGAAAGATGCCGCGCCGATAGGCGTCGATGAGACGCGACGGCAGCAGGTCGGCGCTCGCGGCGAGGAGGCCGGGCGCGCCGCTCGTCGCGCCGAGCGCGCGCTCGACGGGCGGAAACGGATCGTCGGAGGCGAGCCACGGAACCATGGGCGACTCCGTCAGCCGTCGCGCAGGGTGCGGAAGATGTCGCCGGTATGCAGCGTGTAGGTGCCGGCGGCGCGGTCGGCGAAGAAAAAGCGCAGCGTCTGGCCGACGGTCGGGAACGCGATTTCGTCCCACGGAATTTCGCTTTCATCGAAGAGCTTCACTTCGAGGCTCTCCTCGCCGGCGTCGACGTCGATGTCGAGCAGGCGCGCGAGATAGAACAGATGCACCTGATGCACGTGCGGGACGTTGAGCAACGTGAAAAGGCTCTGGATTTCGACGCGCGCGCCGGCTTCCTCGAGCGTTTCGCGGGCGGCGCCTTCGCTCGTCGTCTCGTCCATCTCCATGAAACCGGCGGGCAGCGTCCAGTAGCCGTAGCGCGGTTCGATCGCGCGGCGGCAGAGCAGCACCTTGTCGTCCCAGACCGGCACCGTGCCGACGACGTTGCGCGGATTCTGATAGTGGACGGTGCCGCAGTTGCCGCACACGAATCGTTCGCGGTTGTCGCCGGGCGGGATGCTCAGGCCGACTTCGTGGCCGCAGACGGAACAGAATTTCATAGACGAGGAGAGGGAAAGTGTCGTGGGAGTGTATCACCGGAGGGGGTTCTCTTTCGCGGCGGCATGTCGGGTTCGGTGGCGGCGAGGCGGTCGTTATTTGCGTCCGCCCACGGCTTGTTCGAAGCGATTTTTTTTGCGCGCAGACGGGAAAAGCGCGAGTTGCCTTGCGACCAGCGATTCGTATCCAGCCCGTGCGAGGACATGGTTGACACACTCGCCGGTGTTGGCGCGGCGCCATAGGTTTCAACGCACCAGCCCCGTGCACCGCCCCGACGCGTCTTCACCGCTTCTCGTTACAATATTCGAATCACCACCAGGCACCGCCTCCATGTCCACGATCCCCGCCACGCGCCCCCCAATGCTCGCCACTGCCGAAGCGCTCGCGATCCTGCTTGCCGCCGCGCGACGAGTCGAGGGCGTCGAAACGATCGATACGCTCGATGCCCTCGGCCGCGTCCTCGCCGCCGATGTCGTCTCGCCGCTCGACGTCCCGCCGATGCACACCAGTTCGATGGACGGCTACGCTGTGCGCGCGGCCGATCTGGCGGGCGCGTCGGAAGGCCAGCCCGTCGCCTTGAGCGTCTCGCAGCGCGTCCCGGCCGGCCACGTCGCCGCGCCGCTCGCCGCGGGCACGGCCGCGCGCGTTTTCACCGGTGCGACCGTGCCGCCGGGGGCCGACGCCGTCGTCATGCAGGAAATGGCGAACGCCACCGAGGACGGCCGCGTCGCCTTCGCGCAGCCGCCCGTGGCCGGGGAGTGGATCACGCCCCAAGGCGCCGACATCCGCCGCGGCTCGGTGATCCTTCCCGCCGGCACGCGCCTGACGCCGCAGGCGCTCGGACTTGCGGCATCGGTGGGCTGCGCGGCGCTCGACGTCGTCAAGAAAACGCGCGTCGCCGTTTTCTTCACCGGCGACGAACTGACGATGCCCGGCGAGCCGCTGCGCGAAGGCGCGATCTACAACTCGAACCGCTTCACGTTGCGCGCGCTGCTCGCGAAACTCGGCTGCGAAGTGACCGATCTCGGCATCGTTCCCGACCGGCTCGATGCCACCCGCGATACGCTGCGCCGGGCCGCGCGCGAGCACGACCTGATTCTGACGTGCGGAGGTGTATCGGTCGGCGAGGAGGATCACGTGAAACCAGCTGTCGAGGCGGAAGGGCGCATCTCGATGTGGCAGATCGCGATGAAACCGGGCAAGCCGCTCGCGTTCGGCGCGGTGCGTCGCGGCGATGAAGGCGAGGCTTTTTTTATAGGCCTGCCCGGAAATCCGGTGTCGAGTTTCTGCACGTTCCTGCTGTTCGTCCGGCCGTTCATCCTGCGGCTGGCGGGTGTCGAAGAAGTCGCGCCACGCGTCTTTTCGATGCGCGCTGATTTCACGCAGAAAAAAGGCGATCGCCGTAACGAATTCCTGCGCGCGCGCGTGAACGACGCGGGCGGGCTCGACATCTTCGAAAATCAAAGCTCGGCCGTGCTGACTTCGACCGTCTGGGGCGACGGCCTCATCGACAATCCGCCGAATCACGCGATCGTCGCGGGCGAAATCGTGCGCTTCATTCCGTTTTCGGAACTGATGCGCTAAAGGAAAGAACGAGGAAACGATGAAAGTGGAATTGAGGTTTTTCGCGAGCGTGCGTGAAGCGCTTGGCGTGGCGAACGAGAGCGTCGAGGTGCCGGACGGCATCGTGAACGTCGGCGACGTGCGCGCCTGGCTGCGCACGCGCGGCGGCACGTGGGCCGAGACGCTCGCGGAAGGGCGGTCGCTGCGCATGGCGTGCAATCACGTGATGACGGACCCGTCGCAGCGCATCACCGAAGGCTGCGAAGTCGCGTTCTTCCCGCCGGTCACGGGCGGCTGACATGACGACCGTCCGAGTCCAGGAAGCCGATTTCGATATCAGCACCGAAGTCGCCGCGTTGCGCGCAGAGAACCCGAAGGTCGGCGCGGTGGCGTGCTTCGTCGGGACGGTGCGCGATCTGAACGAAGGCAGCGCCGTCGCGACGATGGAGCTCGAGCACTACCCGGGCATGACCGAAAAGTCGCTCGAAGCGATCGCGCGGCAGGCCCGCGAGCGCTGGCCGGGGTCGGACGTGCTGATCGTGCATCGCGTGGGCGTGTTGAAGCCGCTCGATCAGATCGTGATGGTCGCGACCACGGCGATGCATCGCGCGGAGGCTTTCGAATCCTGCGCGTTCGTGATGGATTATCTGAAGACGCAGGCGCCGTTCTGGAAGAAGGAAAAGACCGAGGCGGGCGAGCGCTGGGTCGATGCGCGCGAATCCGACGATTCCGCGCTCAAACGATGGGGCGGTTGAGCGGTTATCCCGGCCGCTCCGTCCCTTTGCCGACGAATTTCGCCGGAAAGGGTTCACCATCGGCCCGCGCAGGGAGTTCGGGCTCGTCCTTGCCGGTGCGCAGCCGTTTCAACGCCGCGAGCAGGTCGATCTGCTCATCCGGAATCTTGTAATCCCATCCGAATTTGCTCAACTGCAGACTTTGCGCGATGCGCAGCGCTGGCTCCATGAAGAGCACGGCCGCGGCAGGCTCATAGCGCGCCTCGACGGTATTCAAAAACAGCGAAAGCCAGCGCGCGAAGTGCTGCGGTTCGATATCCCCGAGCGGCCGATGCGCTTCCTGCACATTCCCTCGATATTGCTTCGAGCCCAGCACGAGGCTCGACCAGAACGTCGTCATCTTGGCGAGATGCTCGTCCCAGCGGCCCGTCAACTCGCGCGTAAAGATCGGCCCGAGCAGCGGATCGTCGTCAACGCGGTGATAGAACGCCTCGACAAGCGCGCGGACGTTGGCTTCGTCCGCTTCGGCGTGACGCGGTGTCGCGCTTTCGTGCAATGTTTCCTGATTCATGATGGGGCCAGTGTGTTCTCAAGGCGGACGGCCGCGCGTCGGTTTTGCTGACGGCGTGTAACGATCTGTCGCACAATATCGGCTTGTATGGCGGAGTGTCGGTAGCAGATGTTATCCGCCGTCGAGGCCGGCGCGGTAGTTGTCCCTTTGCGCCGAGCGGTTTCGATCATCGAAATCGTTTAACTCCACGCTTCTCCGTCTAATTAATATCAACGATGCGCCATCGAGCGCGTGCACTGAAGCAAATCATGCGACTCACCGACTACACCGATTACTCGCTGCGCGTCATGCTGTACTTGGCGATTCGTCCCGAAGGGCTCACGACAATCCAGGAAATCTCGGATGCCTACGGCATTTCCAAGAACCATCTGATGAAGGTCGTCCAACGGCTCGGTGAACTCGGCTGGATCGAGACCGTGCGTGGTCGCAACGGCGGGTTGAAGCTGAATGAGCGATCGGCCGGGTTGACGATCGGCGAAGTCGTGCGCAAGACGGAAAACGATTTCGTGATCGTCGGCTGCTTTGCCGGCGACGACGAAGCCCACCGCCATTGCGTGATCCAGCCGCATTGCCGTCTGAAAGGCGTGTTCGCCGCCGCGCGCGACGCCTTCCTCGCCGAGCTCGACAAACACACCGTCGGCGAACTGTCGGAGCCTGCAAATGAACTGGCGACGCTGCTCGGCATCGTACGATTCGTGCCGTCGGCTGGCAGCGGTTTTGCGACGGCTCATTGAGCTGACGTTTTTAGCGCGGGTGCCCGCCCGTCAACGCGTCCCGCGCCGAAATCAGAAAAAATGCGCGTGGTGCGCAAATTTATGCTTGAAAGCGCGGAGAAACACCTCATTTTGAACACATTCCGATTTGGAGGTCTCAATAATGAGAATCGACAAGCTAACCACGAAGTTTCAGGAAGCACTCTCCGACGCGCAGAGTCTCGCCGTCGGGCATGACAATCAATACATCGAACCGGTCCATCTGCTTGCCGCGCTGATCGCGCAGCAGGACGGCTCGGCGCGCTCGCTCTTGTCGCATGCCGGCGTGCAGGTGCAGGCGCTGCAAACCGCGCTCAATGACGCAATCACCCGTTTGCCGCAAGTCCGGGGCACCGACGGCAATGTGCAGGTGAGCCGCGAGCTCGCGGGCCTGCTCAACAGCGCCGACAAAGAGGCGCAAAAGCTTAACGACACGTACATCGCGAGCGAGATGTACCTGCTCGCCGTCGCGGACGACAAGGGCGAAACCGGCCGCATCGCGAAACAGCACGGCCTGACGAGGAAGGCGGTCGAGGCCGCGATCAACGCGGTGCGCGGCGGCGCGCAAGTGAATAGCCAGGACGCCGAGAGCCAGCGCGAGGCGCTCAAGAAGTACACCGTCGACCTGACGGAGCGCGCCCGTGCGGGCAAGCTCGACCCCGTGATTGGCCGCGACGACGAAATCCGCCGCGCGATCCAGATTCTCCAGCGCCGCACCAAGAACAATCCGGTGCTGATCGGCGAGCCGGGCGTCGGCAAGACGGCGATCGTCGAGGGTCTCGCGCAGCGTATCGTCAACGGCGAAGTGCCGGAAACGCTTAAGAACAAACGCGTGCTGTCGCTCGACATGGCCGCGCTGCTCGCGGGCGCGAAGTATCGCGGCGAGTTCGAAGAGCGCCTGAAGGCCGTGCTGCACGACATCGCGAAGGACGAGGGGCAGACCATCGTCTTCATCGACGAAATCCACACGATGGTCGGCGCGGGCAAGGCCGAAGGCGCGATGGACGCGGGCAACATGCTGAAGCCGGCGCTCTCGCGCGGCGAGCTGCATTGCGTCGGCGCGACGACGCTCGACGAGTACCGCAAGTACATCGAGAAGGACGCGGCGCTTGAGCGGCGCTTCCAGAAGGTGCTGGTCGACGAGCCGACGGTGGAAGCGACCATCGCGATCCTGCGCGGCTTGCAGGAAAAGTACGAGCTGCATCACGGCGTCGATATCACCGATCCGGCGATCGTCGCGGCGGCGGAACTGTCGCATCGCTACATCACCGACCGTTTTCTGCCCGACAAGGCCATCGACCTGATCGATGAAGCGGCCTCGAAAATCAAGATGGAAATCGACTCGAAGCCCGAGGAGATGGACCGGCTCGACCGTCGTTTGATCCAGTTGAAGATCGAGCGCGAAGCGGTGAAGAAGGAGAAGGACGAGGCGTCGCAAAAGCGATTGCAACTGATCGAAGAGGAAATCGACCGGCTGAACCGCGAATATTCCGATCTTGAGGAAATCTGGACCGCCGAGAAGGCCGCGGTGCAGGGCAGCGCGCAGTTGAAGGAAGAAATCGAGAAGGTGCGCGCGGATATCACGCGTTTGCAGCGCGAAGGCAAGCTCGAAAAGGTCGCTGAATTGCAGTACGGCAAGTTGCCTGAGCTCGAAGCGCGTCTGAAGCAGGTCACGCAGGCCGAGGCGACCGAGCAGAGCAATCCGACGCGGCCGCGGCTCCTGCGCACGCAGGTCGGCGCGGAGGAAATCGCGGAAGTCGTGTCGCGGTCGACCGGTATCCCTGTCTCGCGGATGATGCAGGGCGAGCGTGAAAAGTTGTTGCAGATCGAAGGCAAGCTGCATGAGCGCGTGGTCGGCCAGGATGAAGCGATCGGCGCGGTCGCCGATGCGATCCGCCGCTCGCGCGCCGGTCTCTCGGACCCGAACCGGCCGTACGGCTCGTTCCTGTTCCTCGGGCCGACGGGCGTCGGCAAGACCGAGCTGTGCAAGGCGCTGGCGGCGTTCCTGTTCGATTCGGAGGATCACCTGATCCGCATCGACATGAGCGAGTTCATGGAGAAGCACAGCGTCGCGCGGCTGATCGGCGCGCCGCCGGGCTACGTCGGCTATGAGGAAGGCGGGTATCTGACCGAGGCGGTGCGGCGCAAGCCCTACAGCGTGATCCTGCTCGACGAAATCGAGAAGGCGCATCCGGACGTGTTCAACGTCCTGCTGCAAGTGCTCGACGACGGCCGCATGACAGACGGACAGGGGCGCACCGTCGACTTCAAGAACACGGTGATCGTGATGACGTCGAATCTCGGGTCGCAGGTGATCCAGTCGATGGTTGGTGAGCCGCACAACGCCGTGAAGGACGCGGTGTGGGAAGAGGTCAAGCTGCATTTCCGGCCGGAATTCCTGAACCGGATCGACGATGTCGTCGTGTTCCACTCGCTGGATCGCAGCAATATCCAGTCGATTGCGCGGATTCAGTTGCAGCGGTTGCATGACCGGTTGGCGAAGCTGGATATGCAGTTGGACGTGTCGGATTCGGCGCTGGAGCAGATCGGCAAGGTCGGCTACGACCCGCATTTCGGGGCGCGGCCACTGAAGCGCGCGATCCAGCAGGAAATCGAGAATCCGGTGGCGAAGCTGATTCTGGCGGGCAAGTTCGGACCGAAGGACGTGATTCCAGTCGATATACGGGAAGGGAAGTTCGTGTTCGATCGCGTCGTGCATTAAGCGCTGAGGCGTTTGGTGTTTGCGAGAGGGCGGCGGAGAAATCCGGCGCCCTTTTTTTTTTATTTGCGGTCGCATGGATTTGAATACAGGCACGTCGCGTGCCGCAGGGTTCCTTTTGATTGCACGGATTTTGATAACCCATAGACTTCAATGGGGAAAAATCTATTAGATCGAACGGATAAGTGTCGACCTCATTCGCACGATGCTAGTATCTCTACGATCAAAAGGATTTCGCACATGAAGATCGAACTTGTGGATGCCCATGACATCGGCGTCGCGGTGCGCGCCGCGCGCAAGGCCCAGCGCCTTCGGCAAGACGATGCCGCGGGCAGCATCGGAGTGAGCGAGAGTTTTCTCGGCAAAGTCGAAAAGGGCGCCGAAAGCGTCCACTGGGGCAAGCTTTTCCAGGTGCTCGAAGGGCTGGGCGTGCGCGTGAGCGTCGATATCCCCGATGCCGCCGGCGAACTCTTCGCGAGTGAGGAGATCAAGCGTCGAGTGCGCGTCGAGCGGGCAGAGAAGCGCAAGGCTGTGCGGGAGAAATTGGATGAGTGAGCGGCCGGAAACCGTCGCGGCACACCGCAATCTGGTCGCGAGCATCAATGCCGTCGAAGTCGGCACGCTCAACGCCGACGACGACATCTGGTCGTTCACCTACCTCCCGTCATGGCGCGAGCGCGGCGACGGCTACGCATTGAGCCCCGCGCTTCCGCTGGATGGCGAAATGGTGCGCGACGGCAGCACGCGTCGCCCCGTCCAGTGGTACTTCGACAACCTGCTGCCCGAGGAAGGCCAGCGCACGCTGCTCGCGCGCGACGCCGCGATCCGCAATGAAGCCGATGCCTTCGCGCTGCTGGCGCACTACGGCGCTGTGATGGCATCCAGCTCGCGCCGTTCTACGACCTGCTGAGCGTGGCCGCGTATGGCACGCCGTCGTATCAGAAGAGCGACTGGCCGGGCAGGGCGTCGTTCGCGTGGGACCTGCTCGATGCGCGCCACTACGCCGACTTCGACCGCGCGCTAATGCTGCGCGCCGCAGACGTGCTCGGCATCGCGAAAAAAACGGCGGTGCGCCTGCTGGATGCGCTCGTCAGCGGCATCGCGAAGGCGGCGGCGGATTTGTATGCGCAGGTTGAAGAGGAGAACGCCGCGTTGCTGGCGGCGCGGCCCGCGCTCGCCGCGACGCTCGGCGGCGAGTTGACCTGCCTGCGCGTGATCCGCCACACGATCATCGCGGATATGGTGCGCAGGCTGGAGAAGTAGAGGCGGGAAGGAGGCCTATCGCGAGCGCGTGAACACCGCTCATGGTTTGCGTGCGAGCGGTGTGAACGAGGACAAATCTGAAGCAAGCGCCGGCCA
This sequence comes from Caballeronia humi, assembly GCF_001544475.1. GTDB lineage: Bacteria > Pseudomonadota > Gammaproteobacteria > Burkholderiales > Burkholderiaceae > Caballeronia > Caballeronia humi. The sequence continues at coordinate 174,540 of NZ_FCNW02000003.1, forward strand.
ATATTGCGAGCACGGTTTGACTAAGAATAAGAGCAAAGGTGGAAACGCCGACAAACCCCTTCGCTCTAGCAAGCGAATCGGAGTCAAACGCACAAACGAAAACGCCGCCGACGCGAGAAGCGCCAGCGGCGTTGATCCGTTAAAAACGCCTTAAGTGTTCTTGTCGCCTTCGCTCTTGCCGAACAGACCGCCCAGTCCGCCGAGCGAGCCCAGCACGCCGGTCAGATCGAGCTTGCCTTCCGCGGGGACTTCGCCGTTGGGCGTCGCGCGGTCGACGAGATTCGGCAGCACCGCCGCCAGCATCCCCGACAGTTGATCACCCGAGACACCCGCCTTTTGCGCCAGCGCGCCGACCTGCTCGGAGCCGAGCACGTTCGTGATCGTGTCGGGGGCGATCGGCTTGTTCTCGCCAGTGCCGATCCATGAGGAAATGATGTCGCCCGCGCCGTGTTCGTGGAAACGCTGGATCAGTCCGCTCAGGCCGCCTGGCTGATTGTTGATGAACTCCATCGCGACAGCGATCAGATTGGAGGAGCCGCCGCCGCCTTCAGGCGACGATTTGCCGAGGGAGGATGCAAGGGAATCGAGTAGGCTCATGGCTGTCTCACTACGAATGATGCGGGTTGGATGCCGCCGTGGCGCCGCGTGCGTGCCGCAAACGAGGCCAGGGCGGGATGCGCCGTCCGCACGCGGGCGACGAAAAAGGTACTGCTGCGAGTAACCTGTGCGGTGACTGCGCGCCGATTGAACGATCCGGCTTCGCGAATCCGCGCACCCGTTATCGAGTCGCGGTTCGCCGATTGGTTCCAGTCGAGCAGCAGACGTTGGCTTACTGGCTCGCCGCCGCGCTGCTTGCGGCCTTGTCTTTCTTCTTCGACTTGGCCGGCTTCGTGTCGCTTGCGCCGGATGCCGATGCGGCTCCCGCAGCAGCGGCTTTCTTCGATGCCTTGGTCGCCTTCGTGCCCGAGGCTGCCGTCGTCGTTGCAGGCGCCGCCGCCGTGCCCGATGCCGCATCGGCCGAAGCGCTGGCTTTGTCCTTCTTCGATGCCTTCGTAGCCTTCGGCGTCGAAGCGGGAGCGGGCGCAGCAGTCGTCGCCGTGGTAGCCGCAGGCGCTGTCGACGATTTGCCCGACGACGTGCTCGGACGCGCGGCCGGCTTGCCGCTCGGCGGAGCAGAAGAACCGCCGACGGTCAGACCTTCCGCCTCGAGATTCGTCACCGATTTCGTGCCGAGGCCCTTGACGCGGGTGGCGAGGTCGTCGGCGTCCTTGTACGGGCCGTTTTTCGTACGTTCGTCGATGATCGCCTTCGATTTCACCGGCCCCAGGCCCTTGACGGCCTCGAGCGCGGCCTGGTCGGCGGTGTTGACATCGACGGCCGCGAACGCGGCTCCAACCGACAGCATAAGCGCAACGCACAGCATCAGCAGCTTTTTCAGCATGACAGGCACTCCGGAAGAGAGCTAGATTGAAAAGTCGGTCGGGCGGAGTCGATCAGGTTCGATCGGTGCCGTTAAGCATAGGATAAAAACCGTCCCGGACGATATTGGGCCGCATTTTGCCCCGCCATGTCGGTGGCAATGCGCGGCCTCACAATAATTAACGTTGTGGCACCCCGCCGGATGACCGCGTTTGTACCGATGCCCGCGACGTTTCGTGATCCCGATGGTCGTCACGGCGTCATTGCGCCGGTTTCGACGGCAAATTGGCGGATTGTGAAGGATCGCGCAGCGGTGCCGCCGCAACCGGCGCTTTGGCGAACGCGCCGCGCACTTCGAAACCGACCTTGTCGAGCACGACGCCTTTCGAATCGACGAGTTCGAGCGTATGACGTCCCGGCCACGGCAGCCACGCGATGCGCGGCGCGCGGCCGAGCGTCTTGCCATCGAGTTGCCATGCGTTTTGCTGCGCCGGACCGCCCGCGCTTTCGAACCACACGCGCTGCGAGGCCGCAGGAATGTCCGGGTCGAGCGCGAAGATGGTGCCGTCGGTGGGCGCGCCGATCTTCGCCGCGCCGCGATTCGACGCGCCCGCGAGCGCCGCCGACGACAGCGCGATCCGCGGCATTTCCGAGCCGCGCACGAACCAGTCGTCGCGCGACGGTTCGATGTGATCCTCATACGCGATGCGCGTTTTCACGACGCCCGCAGGCGCGCTCGCGGCCCGGCTCGGCACGCGGCGATGCAGGTAATTGATCAACGCGGCCCACACCGGCGCGGCGCCGGTAACGCCGGAGACGTCCCACATCGGCGCGCCGTCCGCATTGCCGACCCACACGCCGACGGTATAGCGCGACGAATAGCCGATCGCCCAGTTGTCGCGCATGTCCTTGCTCGTGCCCGTCTTCACCGCGCTGAAAAAGCGTGTCGCGAGGACGCTGTCGAAGCCGAAGGTGCGGGTGCGCGCGTTGTTGTCGGCGAGGATGTCGGTGACGATGAAGCTCGCTTCGGGGCTGAATACGCGCGTGCTGGCAGGCGGCGGCGCGTGCGTCAGGAGATCGCGCGTCGGATTTGCGACGCCGCCGTTGGCGAGCGCCCGATACGCGTTGGTGAGCGAGAGCAGCGTCACGTCGGCGCTGCCGAGCGCGAGGCTGAAGCCATAGTAGTCGCCGGTTTGCGACAACGGCAGCCCGAGCGCGACGAGCGTCTTCGCGAAGCGATGCGGCGTGACCATCACGAGCGCGCGCACGGCCGGCACGTTCAGCGACGACCCAAGCGCCGTGCGCACGCTCACCCAGCCCTTGAAATCGTGATCGTAGTTCTGGGGAATGTAGAGGCCGCCGCCGGTCGCGAGGTCGAGCGGAGCGTCGTCGAGAAGGGTCGCGGAGGTCAGACGTTTCTCATCGATCGCCTGTGCATATAAGAACGGCTTGAGCGTCGATCCGGCCTGGCGTGCGGCGAGCACCGCATCGACTTCGGGCGCATTCGAGAAACCGCCCGCCGATCCGACCCACGCGAGCACGTCGCCCGTCTTGTTGTCGATGACGATCGCCGCGCCGTCGTGCACGTTGCGCGGCGCGGCGCGCGAATTGAGTTCGGTGAGCGTGCGCGCGAGCGTGTCGCGGGCGTAGCGTTGCAGGCGTGCATCGAGCGTCGATCGAACGCGCGCGCCCGCCGCTGGATGCGCCTCGCCCGCGATGCGCCGCGCGAAATGCGGTGCGAGCGCGTCGTAGTCGGACGAAAGCGCGGGCGCCGATGTCGTGCGCGTGAGCGCCAACTGGACGTAGGCGTCGAGGTTCGCGCAGCCCTCAGCCGCACGCATGTCGCGCAGGATCGCACACGCGCGCGCTGCCACCTTCGCATACGGCGCGTTCGGCGCGCGCACGAGCGCCGCGGCGAGCGCGGCCTCGCGTTCGTTCAGCCCGGAAGGCGCCTTGCCGAAGAGCGTCTGCGAGAGCGCGGACAACCCGACGATTTCCCCGCGAAACGGCACGAGGTTCAGATAAGCCTCAAGAATCTGATCCTTGCGCCACGCATGATCGAGCCACAGCGCGCCGACCGTCTGCTGCGCCTTTTCACCGACGGAGCGCCGGCCCGGCCGCTTGCCTTCGTCGTCGATGAGCGTGGTGAGCTGCATCGTCACCGTCGATGCGCCGCGCGTGCGCGTGTTCCACAGATTGCCCCACGCAGCCGCCGCCGCGCCGCGCCAGTCGACGCCGCCGTGCTCGTAGAAGCGCTTGTCCTCCGATACGACGATCGCCTGCCGCAAGGCCGGCGAGATGTCGGCGAGCGCGACCCAGTCGCCGCGCCGCGCCGTCCTGTCGATGCGCACGCGCTGCAGCGGCTCGCCGTCGCGATCGAGCAGGACCCAGTCGGAGCTGCGCCAGTTGCCGCGGACTTCGTCGAACGTCGGCCACGCGTGCGCGGGAAGCGCCAGCAGGCATCCGATGACGACAACGAGGCGGGCGGCGGCGCGTTTCATCGCGTCACTTCGCAGCGAGTGGCTTGACGACGACCGGCGCGTTCGGCGTCGCGCCGAACGTCGAGGGCGCGTAGAGCGCTTCGACGCGCGTCGGAGGCAGGCCGAACGTGCCGGCGTTATTGAGCCGCACGGTGTATTCGACCTGCAGCTTGCCCTTCGGCAGATAGTCGTAATACGCGCGATAGCCGTCGAAACCGCGCTCGACGAACGCCGGCCACGCGCCTCGCTGCTGCTGCTCGCCTTCGGTCGCGGCCTCCGAATCGCGGCCGAGCCCGGAGCCAAGGATCGTCGCGCCGGCGGGAATCGGATCGTTGACGACGACCCATGTCATGTCACTCTGCGCGTCGATATCGAGCCGCACGCGCACGATGTCACCGCGCGTGAGCACGCCCCTGACGGCCGGATCGATGGGCGTGACGGTCTTCGTGATCCGGTAGCCCGACGCGAACGGCGCCTTCAACGCAACGGCCGCGAGACTTTCGATCGTCGCCCACGGCTTGCCCGTGCCTTGCTGCGTAACCGTGAGCGTGCCGTTCGACCAAGGCAGCGTCGCGCTGGCAGGCGGCGTTATCGTCTGTTCACTTGACCCAAGCTGCACCTTCGTCTGCCCGCTGACCGGCGTGCTTTCGAACACGCGCGAGAAGCGCTCGACGGCGAGCGTGCCCCAGAGGTTCGCGGTCGTCGTCTGCCAGGCGCCGTTCTTCTGCAACGCCAGCAATCCGCCGACGAGACGCGGCATTTCGTCTTTCCAGCCGGGCGCGTCGGCGAAAAGAAGCGCCGTGCGCGCCGCGTTCGATTCGGTGCCGGTCATGAGCCAGTAGAGGTCGTCGTCGCGTTCGGTCGAGAAGGTGAGGCGCGTGCCCTGATACGTGAGCCGCGCCCGCAGGATCTGCTCGACTTGCGCGCGCTTGTCGTCGCGGCCCGGGATGCCATCGACGCGCGAGAGGATCGCGTAGTAGTCGAGCAGCGCCGAGGTCGGCCACTGGTTCGGCGTGACGGTGATCGAGCCGAGCATGCGCGGCTGCGCCATGCCGAACCTCGACAGCGCTTCGAGCGCCGCAAGCTTGCGCAAGTCGAGATCCTGACGCGGGGCCCAGAAGTCGCGCTTTATCTTCCCTTCGACGAAATTCACGAGCCCCGCCGCGAGCTTGTTTCTCGTCTCGTCGGGGAGAGCGAAGCGACGGTCCGCCTTCGACGCCTCGTCGGATGCCGCAAGCAGATACGCCGACAGCGTCGGGCTGCCGGTGGGCTTTTCGTCGTCGGCGGGCGGGAAGTAGTTCGCGAGGCCGTCGCGGTCCAGATACGACGGCATGCGTGCGAGCACCGTTTGCCATTGCGCGGCATCGGCGAGACCGAGCGCGCGCGAACTCTGCTGCTCCAGGCACGAGTACGGATAGCGCTCGAACCAGCGGCGCACGCCGGGCAGGCCGTCGGCAAGCTTCGGCTGCAAGGACACCGCGACACCGCCGCGCAGCACGCCGTCGCCCGATGCCACGGCATCGGCGGGCGGGGCGACAGGCAGGGTGAGCGTGCCGTCGACTTGCGCGATCGTCGCCTGCTGGACCGTCACGGGGATCGCGGCCGTCACGCGCTGGGTCAGCTTGACGCTGTCGCTCGCCTTCGCGCCGCCTTGCTCCGCTGCGCTTACTTCCCACGTCAACGAAGCGGAAGCCGCCGCGCCGATCGCATCGGGTGTCGTCACGTTCCACGCGATTTCCTGCGACGAATCCGCCGCAAGCTCGACGGTCTGCGCGGGCAGATCGAGCGTCGGCACGCGCGGCGTCACGACGACGGTCATCTTGCGCGGGGTCGTGTTGCGCAGCGTGAACTGCGCGCGGAACGCATCGCCGACACGCACGAGCGGGGGCAGTCCCGAGATCAGCTGCAAGTCCTGCGTGCTGCGGATCGACGCGCTGCCGCTGCCGAACTGCCCCGCGCCGACGGTCGCGATCGCGACGATCCGAAAGCTCGTCAGCGCGTCGTTGAGCGGCACGTCGACGGACGCTTCGCCGTTTGCATCGAGCGTCACGCGCGGATTCCAGAGCAGGAGCGTGTCGAAGAGTTCGCGCGTCGCGCCGTGTCCGCCGCCGCCGCCCGCCGGCACCGCCTTGCGCCCGAAATGGCGCCGCCCGACGATCTCCATCTGCGCCGTCGATGTCTCGACGCCATACGCACGCCGTTGCAGCATGGCGTCGAGCACGTCCCAGCTTCGGTTCGGCATCAGTTCGAGCAGGGCTTCATCGACGGCGGCGAGCGCGATCTGCGTGCCCGCTGGCGCGGGTTTGCCGCCGGGCAGCGCCACGCGCACCTTCACGTGCGCCTTCGAGCGCACCGCATATGACTTCGCGTCGGGGTTCACCGTCACGGCGAGCCGGTGCGCCGCCGTGCCGACCTTGATCTCCGCGAGGCCGTAGCGGAACGCCGGCTTCGACAGATCGACGAGCGGCGTCGGCGCTTCGTACTGGCGGCCTTCGTACCAGAACGCGCGCGCCCATTCGACGGGCGCCTTCCAGCCCCACGTAAAGAACGAATACCACGGCACTTCGTGAATCCGTCCGCGCAGCGCGAGCACCGACACATACACGTTCGGCCCCCACGATTCCTGCACTTTCAGCTCGACGGTCGGGTCCTTGCCGTTCAGTTCGATGACTCGCGTCTCGACCACGCCCTCGCGTTCCACCGCGACGAGCGCTGTCGCGTACCGGAACGGCATGCGCACCTGGAAACGCGCCGTTTCGCCCGCTTCGTAGCTGGCTTTTTCCGGAAGGATGTCGATGCGGTCGGTGTTTTCACCGCCGAACCACAGTTCGTCCTCGCGCGTAACCCACACCGAAGTGGTGGCGCTGGCGGCGCGCCCGTCGCCGTCTTTCGCGACGGCGATCAGGTCGATGTTGCCCGCTTCCTTCAATTTGGCGTCGCAGGAGAGGAGACCGTGGTCGTCGCTCTTGCCGCTGCAAAGCGTGCCGAGGTCCTTGGTTTCCGTGTGGTTGTCGTAGGCGTAGAAGCCGCCGACCATGCGCTTGCGCGAACTCGACATCGTCCGCGCAACGGCGCGCACTTCCAGCGCGACGCCCGCTCGCGGCTTGCCCTGCAGGTCGACGGCGAGCGCCTGCACCGGCACCGCGTTGCCGACCGAGACCCAGTGCCCCGCCTTGATGCCGGCCGCGACAGCGGCGGGCCAGAGCGTGGCGTCGCCGCGAATCGTCTGGATTTCGCCGTTTGGGTCGGCGAAGGTCGCTTCCAGCGCGAGGCGCTTCGGCGCCTCGACGGCGGGCAGCGGCTTGAGCGTCACTGCGCCCGCGCCGTTGCGATCGAGCGAGACGGCCACTTTATCGGCGACGAGCAGCGCCTTCGATGCGTCTTCCTGCGTGCTTTCCTCATCGTCCGACGCCGCGCTCGCGCCGTTGTCGGCGGGCTTTCGATACGGCGTAAAACTGAACGCCTCGTATTGCGACGCGAACGCGGGCGACGCGTCGCGCAGCAGCGCCGACACTTTCACCGGCAGGTTCGACGCCGGCCCGCCCGACACGTATTCGATCTGCACCGCGACCGGCGCTTCGTTCGCCGCGACGAGCGCACCCGTTTTCGAATCACGTACGGCGATAGAGCCCTTGAACACCGGCAGCCGGAACTCCTCGACGCGAAAGCTCCCCGCATAGAACGACGACCCCGACGATCCCTCGTCGTTGCTCGAAGCCGAACCGTCGTCGAGCGACACGCTGTATTCGCCGAGTTTCGCCGCCGTGGGCACGGGGAACGTGGAGTCAGCGCTGTGATCGGCGGCCCAGACGAGCGGCAGGCGATACGTCTGCCCGCTGCCTTCGTGGCGGATCGTCATGCGCGACGGATAGTGGTCCGGAAACCTGAATCCGCCGAGCGTCTCGACCCGCATCAGATGTTTCATCGACACTGTTTCGCCCGCGCGCACGAGCGTCCGGTCGAAGACGGTATGCGCGCGCGTCGTCTGGTCGAGGGCCATGTCGGTCGGCACGTTGAAGCGCCACGACTCGATGCCGCGATTCCAGTCCGAGCGCACGAACGCCATGTCGGGGCCGGTGGCGGGATCGTCGACGCGCGCCGACACGAAGAAGCCGTTGTAGCTGAAGCTATGCTCATCGCACTGGCTGAGCGGCGCGAGCGGCTTGCTGATCGTGACGAGGCCGCTCGCGTCGGTCTTGCCGAGCGCGAGTTGCTCGCCGTTGCAGTCGGTCACGCGCACTTGCGCGTTGGGCACGGGCTTGCCGCTGTCGAGCGCCGTCACCCAGACGACGCTGTTTTCGCGGCCCTGCTTGAAGTGCACGCCGAGGTTGGTCACGAGCACCGACGTGCGCACGTACATCGCCTGGGGCTTGCCGAGGAGCGAACTGCCGAGCGCGGGCGACGCCAGTTCGACGACATAGAAACCGGGCTTCGCCAGCGGAATGCCGACGACCTCGAACGGCCTGAGCGACTTCGGATCGGCGGCGGGAAGCGTGAGCGCTTCGACGCCCGGCTGCTTCGTCAGCAGCGATAGGGAACGCACGTCGATCTGCGGGTCCTTCGCGGTGCTGGTGGGGGTGTACACCGGCGCGATGCCGTTCGCTAGCGCTTGCGGCAGCGTCGCTTCGATCTCGGTGCGCGACATCGACGTGCCGTCGAAGCGGTCGACGATGCGCATCCAGCGGCGGATTTCGTCGTCGGCATCGACTTTTAGCTTCGTCACGCGCGACGGGCCCGCGTTCAAGCCCTGCACATGTAGATCGGCTTCGACGTGACGCAGCGTGACGGGCAGCATCGCGGGCATGTTCGGCTCGGCGAAGCGCTCGATGATGCCGAACGTCGACGACGAAAATTTCGCAAGCGGCGGCATTGGCGCGGTCGCGGTCTTGAGCGGGAACAGGTCGGCGTTGGCGAGCTTGCGGCCGCTCGTATCGGACAGGTTCGCGGGCAGTGCGATCGACAAATCCGCACGCTCGGGCAGCGGCGCTGCGAACTCGATGCCTTCGACTTCCGTGCTCTTGTCGTCGTCGAAGTGCGGCGCGACGTTGCCGCCGGGGCCGTGCAGCACGATCTTCGCGGCATCCGCGCGGCTGACCGGCGCGCTGAAGCGCAGGCGCAATGGCCTGAGCGGCGTGCACGGCGCTTTCTCGTTCTCGCGCTCGCACGAAAAACTCGCGGTGAAGGGCTCGCGCACGGTGAAGTCGAAGCGCTTTTCGACATCGTTCGCGATGCCGCCCGGGCCCGCTACGCCCGCGCCGTACACGAGTTGCATCTTCGTAGCGGAGGGGAGGGTCTGCTGGCAGGCAAGCGTCAGCACGCGGTCGCTTTCTTGGTCGAGCCGGAAGTGCTTGAGCAGCGCGGCGCGCGCGGCGGCATCGAGTGTCTTGACGGGAATCCGGTTGCCGAGCCCGCTCGATTCGCACCACACGTTCGCGAGCACCGAGGCCTCGGTCGCCGGGCCGTTCAGCCGCAACACGAACACCTGATCTTCCTCGATTTCGCCGCCACCCGGCATCACGCGCGTGACGAACGGGCCGCCCGTCTCGAACGTGAAACTGCGCTTGCCCGTGACCGCGTTGCCAGCGGAGGACTTCAAGCCGTCGTTGAAATCGACCGCGCACTGGACGCCCGGCGGGAGGTCGGCCATGAAATCGTAGGCCCAGGTTTTTTCGTTGATCCAGCGCGCCGTGCCCGCCACCGACGCACCCTTGCAGCTCACCTTGGCCGGTGCCTGCGCGCCCGGACTGCCGAACGCGATCATCGCTTCGTCGAATTTGACGACGACCTGACGCACCTGCGCGACCTTGCCCTGCGGTGACACGCTGACGGCGCGAGCGGCGTCAGCGCGCTCGATCGCGGCGCCGAAGACAACGGCGGTGAACAGGGCCATCGCGGCCAGAATCCATTGTTGTTTTGCTTTGACGCGGCTCATTCGCGCTTGACTCCAGATCGGCAGACGCCGCCGATTCTACCGGAGCCCTACGCATTTCTTTCAACCAGCGTGCATGTGGCGGCAGGTTTTTGCCCGAAGGTTGCGTTCGATGGCAGTTTTACGCGTTATGCGCGCGCTCTGCCCCAACTGGAACGTGCCGCGTACTGACCTTGCGCCAGTACATATAGAGTCCGACGCCCGCCACGCCGAGGCTTGCCGTATTCGCGACCCAGAAGCCGCGCGCGCCCTGAAGCCACATCGGCACCGCGCCGCCGACGTCGAAGCCGAGCAGATAGCCGCCGCCCAGCCCGATGCCCCACAGCGCGACGGCATAGATCACGGTCGGCACGAGCGTCACTTTGTAGGCGCGCAGCACGAACGCGGTCGAAATCTGCAGCGCGTCGAAGAGGTGGTAGAACACGATGATCAGCACGAGCGGCATCGCTGCCGCGATCACCGCCTGATCCGGCGTGTAGGCAGCGATGAGGTGTGGCCGCAGCGCCAGCACGAGCGCACCGTAGACACACGCGATCAGCGTCGCGAGCGCGATGCCGTGACGCGAGAGCGACGCGGCGTCATCGAAACGTTGCGCGCCGAGCGCCTGCGAGACGAGCGTCGACGAAGCGATGCCGATCGAAAGCGGCGTCATGTAGAGTACCGCGCCAAGATTGCCGGCGATCTGATGGCCGGCAAGCGACGTCGTGCCGAAGCGCGAGATGAAAAGCGCCATGAACGTGTACGACGTCACTTCGATCAGGTACGACAACCCCATCGGAATGCCGAGTTTCAGGAGCGCCGCCTGTCGCTTCCAGACCGGCCAGCAAAAGCGCGTGAAGATCTCGAACGGCCGGAAGAACTCGAACTTCACGAGCACCGTCATCCCGACGATCGCCAGCATCCAGTTGATGAGCGTGCTCGCGAGCGCGCAGCCGGGGCCGCCGAGCGCCGGCACGCCGAAGCCGCCGAAGATGAACCAGGTATTGAGCGGAAACTTGACGATCAGCGCGCCGACTTGCAGAAACATCACGAGCCGGGGCTTGCCGACCGCGTTCGTAAGCGAACTGTAGACGCGAAACACAAGGCTCGCCGGCAGCCCGAACGACACGATCCGCAGATATTGCACCGTGCGCTCGTGCAGCGCGGGCGGCGCGTCGGCGAGGCCGAGCAGCGGTTCGGGAAAATAGAGCAGCACGAAGCCGATCGCGGCGAGCGCGGCGGCGAGCCAGAGCGCCTGCCGCACTTCCTCGCCGATCTCCTTCTCGCGCGCCGCGCCGAAAAGCTGCCCGGCGATCGGCTGCAGCGCGACCAGAATGCCCGTCAGCCCGATATAGATCGAGATATACACCGACGACCCGAGCCCGAGCGCGGCGAGATCCGTGGCGGAAAAGCGGCCGACCATCGCGGTATCGATCACGCCGAACGCGATGATGGCCAACTGGCCGATCAGCACCGGCCACGCGAGCGACGCGATCCTGCGGACGTCGGCGAGCATTGCGTGCAACGGCTGCGTCATCGATTCAAGGCCGGCGCAGCGTCTTCGGACGCGGCCGCTTGATGGGCGGCGTCGGACGTTCGATGCGCACGTAGAGGCGGAAGCGCTCGTCGCGGTCGGCGACGCGCCGGCCTTCCCAGACGAGCTTCCACTCGAACGCCGACATCGACGACGGCTCGCCGAAATCGTTGCGATCCTGCCGCAGGATTACGTCGCAGTCTTCGTCGAACGCGAAGTGCATGCCGCCGAAATAGGCGAAGGTGGCGATCTGCGCGTCGCCGAGACGCACCGGCGAGATGCAGGTGTAGTCGGGCGGAAGATGATCGGCGATGCGCTCGGCGACGTCGCGATACGTGCGGCTGTAGTTCACGACCGGCAGCCACAGTGTCATCAGCAGCACCCACATCAGCGTGGTTCCGGCGCTGGACAGCACGACGCTGCGCCAGAGCACTTTCGGATGGCGCGCGAGACGCCAGCGTGCTAGCAGGAACCAGCAGACCGTGACCGCCACCGCGCACACGAATGACAGGATCTTGAACTCCGGCGCGAAGCCGGGCGCCAGGCGCGCGAGATTGCGCGCGAGCGGCGCCGGCCAGCCGATCATGCCGGCCGTCCAGACGAGCCATACGAACGTGCCGAGGATCGTGAAGCTCAACATCGCGAACCAGTCGATGGCGTTGATCGCGCCGCGCTTGAGCGTCGGCAAAGCGAAAGTCGCGAGCACCGAGAGCGGCGGCAGCAACAGCATGAAGAGCCGGTTCGTCTCGCGGCTTTGTAAAACGACCAGCACGAGCAGCGGCCCGATCACCGAGAGCGGCACGGCCACGTGCGGCGAGCGCCGCTGGCCGCTCCAGCTCACGAACGTCCAGATCGCGAGCGGCCACGCGGGCCACGTGAAGAGCGGCAGGTTCTTCATCGCGTAGCCGAGAACTTCGGTCGGCGGTCCCGTGAACGTGTGAAAACTGTTGCGCCACCACTGGCGCAGCCACCATTCGCCGTCGTCGGGATAATAGTGCAGCGTCGCCAGCACCCACGCGCCGATCAGCACGATCGCGACTGGCAGCCCCATGATCACGAGCGGCAACGGCCGCACCTGACGCACGATGATCGTCATCGCGAGCGTGCAGATGAGGAGAGCGAAAACGAGCACCGGGCTGCTCGACAAGCCCACCACGCCGATCGCCGCACCCCAGATCAGCGCGCCTTGCACGGGTTTGTCGATGCTGCGCACGAGGCCGTAGACGAGCATCGCGCTGCCGGTGAATTGCGCGAGGAGCGGGGAGGTTTCGTGGCCGCGCTCGGCGAGACCGAAGCAGGCGAGCAGGATCAGGAGCGCGCCGTCGGCGAGCGTGCGGCCGTAGTCGCGCGGTTCCGGCTCGCCGCCGAACGCGTATTTGAACGGCTGCGCTTCGTCGCGCCGGCCGAGGAGGTAGGCCGTATACCAGACGAACGCGCAGGCGAGACAGAAGAGCAGGCCCGTCACGACGCGCGACGCATTGCTCGCATCGACCCACGGACTCAGCACGCGGATCGATAGCGCGCCGAGCCAGTACATCAGCGGGCCGTCGCCGGTCAGCGCCTTGCCGACGAGATTCGGCAGCAGCCAGTCCTTGGCGTCACCGTTTGCCATCGTCCACATCACGCCGAAGCCCGCCGCGTCCTCGTTCTTCCACGGATCGCGGCCGAAAAGACCGAACGACGCATAGACGATACAGATGGCGAGCAGCAGCCAGCGCGGCAGGGCGCTGGTGGCGGAGGCGGTCAGGCGGACGACAGATCGCATGCGAAAAGGTGAGAGAGGATGGGGAGGCTGGCGGGCTTTCGGGTGTCACCGCTGCCGCGCGAAGTCGATGCCGCGCGCGAACCAAAAAGCATGCGGCATTGTAGACGCGCGCCGCGCGGTGCGTCAGAGCCAGGGCGCAACCGATGTAACGAGCGGCAACAACCTGTGACGTTCCTTGAACGTCGGCGACAAAAAAAGGGCAGCGTAAGCTGCCCTTTTTTTTGCGGATATGGGCGACTGGCGCCGATATCCGAGATGCTTCAGACGTTTGCCGTCTTACTTCTTCGACGAAAACGCTGCGAACTTCTTGTTGAACTTCTCGACGCGGCCGGCCGTGTCCATGATCTTTTGCTGACCGGTGTAGAACGGATGCGACTCCGACGACACTTCGATCTTCGCGAGCGGGTACGTCTTGCCTTCGAACTCGGCGGTTTCGCGCGTGTTGATGGTGGAACGCGTCACGAACTTGAAGTCGTTCGACATGTCGATGAACAGGACTTCGCGGTAATTCGGGTGAATGCCTTCTTTCATGGTCTTTCCTGGGTATCTGACGGTAGCCAACCCGCTCGGGGCTTCCGAACTATTCAGAAGCTGGCCTTTCAAGCGCGAGTCACTTGCCTGAGGTCGAAAAACGGCGATTATGCCAGAAAATCAGTCGTTTGGCAGGTTTTCGGGGCGCTTCCTTACTCATGACGCCCGGCCAGCGCGCCCACGCCCGCCGGGTCCTGCCGGTAATAACGTGCTAATAGCCGGTACAACTCCGGATACGCCGCCTCGAACGCATGCGGCGTGACGAAGAGCGCCTCGCTGCACACCGCGAAAAACTCCGACGGATGCTCCGCCGCGTAGGGATCGATCAGCGAATCGCGCTCGAAACGGCTCCAGCGGCGGTCCGGCACCGCGTCGACCTGCGCGCAGAAGTGGTCATAGGCGTGATCGAAGACGTTGGACCATGCCTGCGCGTCGAGCGGCGCGTGCCAGCGCCGGAAGAGCGGCGGATGGCCGTCAGCTTCGCCGTTCAGCATGTCGATCTTGTGCGCGAACTCGTGGATCACGACGTTGTACGCCTCCGCGCCGTCGGTCATCTGCGCGTCTTCCCACGACAGCACGACCGGCCCGCCTTCCCACGCTTCGCCGCTCGCGTCCTGCTCCACCTCGTGGACGACGCCGTCCTCGTCCTCCACCGTCTTCCGGATCACGAATTCCCCCGGATAGACGATCACGCCGACCCAGCCGCGATACAGGTCGAGACTCAGGTTCAGCACCGGCAGACAAGCCTGCGCGGCAATCGAGACGATCATCGCGTCGGTCAGTTGCAGGTCGTGGGCGGTCGAAAATTCCTTCTGCGCAATGAAAAGGCTCGCGTCCTCGCGCAGACGGGCGAGTTCGGCAGCATCTAGATGGCCGAAAAACGGCAGCGCGTCGAGCGTGCTTTGCCAGAGGGCGTCGTCGATCGCGTATTTGCGCAGCGCGCGCTCGCGGCGTTGCGCGCCGAACCAGCGGGAAAAGAGATTGGGCATCGTTCAGTCGATCTGTTTTTGCCAGCACGCGAAAATGCCGCCGACGAGCGCGACGCCCATCAGGAAGTAGAAACCGTCCAGCGACGCCAGGAAGTTCGCCTGCTGCGCCACCATCCGGCTCACGCTGACGAGCGCGAGCGAGTGCGCTTCGGCGGCGCTGCGGCCGGCGGCGGCGAAACCGTTCGACAACGCTGCGAGCGTTTGCTGGAACACCGGATTGTACGGATTTGTCCACTCGACGAGGCGCGTCTGGTGCACCGCCTGCCGATGCTGCTCGACGATGATCACCGAAGCGGTCGCGAACGAAATCGTCAGTTGCCGCACGATGTTCTTCAGCCGATAGCCGTGCGTGAACTCTTCGATCGCGAAGATGCGAAACGTCAGGTTCGCGACCGGCAGCACGATAAAAAGCAGCAGCAAGCCGCGCAGCAGCATCGGCAGGATCAGCGCCGACTGGCCGACCGCGGGCGACATGCGAGTCATCATCCACGCGACGAGCGCCGCGATTGCGAACCCCGGCACGATGATCCACTTCTTGCGCGGCAGGAGCTGCGCATAGCGAAAATAGGCGAAAAGCGCGGTTCCCGAGATCAGCGACGTCACGCCGACGAGCCGTCCCGCGTTCTCTACCGGATAGCTCAGGCCTTGTTCGAGAAAGCGCGAGATCAGGTAGCTGAAGCCCGTCGACTCGTAGTAATAGAACATATAGAGCAGGAGCCCGACCTGGAACGTGCGCTCACGCAGCGCGTGCAGCCGCACGAGCGGCGACGGATGATGCCACTGGTGCCAGATGAACCAGGCGAGGGCAACGATGCCGGCAACCGTTAGCAGGATCAGCATCGGCGAGGCGCTGAAAAGCTGGAAGCGGACCTGCTGCATCACGATTTGCAGCGCGCCCTGCGCGAACGCGAACAGCAGATACGGCCAGAAATGCGACTCTCCGCGCGCCTCGGGCTGCACGTTGCCGGAATCGGGCAGGACGAGGAACGCGAACACCGCGAACGCGGCGCCGACGGGCGCGGTGGAGAGGAAGATCGCGCGCCAGTCGAAGTGTGAAATCAGCAGGCCGCCAGCGAGCGGGGCGAGCGCGCTGCTCAGGATGATCATGCCGAGAAACGCGCGCAGGGCGCTCGCGCGCTGCTGCGGCGCGAGGCTGATCTGAATCAGGATGCGGCAGGCGCCCATCATCGGGCCGATAAAATAGCCCTGGAAACCGCGCGCGAACATCAGTTGCAGCGACGAGTCGCTCAACGCTGACATCGTCGCGCCCGCCGCGTAGAGAAGCAGGCAGCCGGCGATATAGCGCCGGTGACCGAGCCGCTCGACCCACCATTGCTGTTGGAGAATGCCGAGCACGGCCGCGACCGCATACGCGCTCGACGACCACACGAGCTCATCCGGCGACGCGTTCACGCCGCCCGCGATATAGCTCGCGAAGAAAGAGAAGATGGCGTTGTCGAAGTAGTCGAGGCCGGTCGCAAGCGCCAGCACCCACGGGAAGAAGTCGGCGCGCAGACGCCCGGCGGCGAGGGCAGGCGAGTTCATGCGCCTTCGGGCTTTGCTTTTGACGTTTTTTTTGCCGCCGTGACCGCTTTCTTGCGCTGTTCCAGCAGTTGGTCGGCGGGCTGGCCGGCGAGGCGCGCTTCGACGTAGTCCAGATCGCGCCGCAGTTCGGCGCGCACCGTTTGCGCTTCTTTTAGCTCGCGGCGCACCGCTTCGATGCGCGTATCGAGCGCGTCGAGCTGTTGCTGCAGGCCGCTGCGGATTTCGTCGAGCGATTCGTCGGAGTAGCGTTTGCGCCCCGTTTCAGTCGATTCGAGCGGCCGCTTCAACATCTCGACGATGCCGTGCAGCGAAAACCCCAGCGATCGCAAACGCAGAATCCGCCCGAACCGTTCGAGATCGCTTTCATCGTACAGACGATAGCGGCCCACGCTTCGGCTCGGCGTAACGAGGCCGCGCTCCTCGTAATACTTCAGCGTGCGCGGCGTGACGCCGAGACGCCCGGCGGCGTCGCGGACGGTCAGAAGTGGGGTGGATTCATCGGCCATGCGACGGATTATAGATCAACCTGTACGTTCACGTACAGGTTGGCGCCAGCGCATGCTACCGACGAAAAAAACCGCCCGGAGGCGGTTTCGGTGCAGCCATGATGCGGGAGCGAGAATCAGCTTCCGCCGCGGCGCATCAGATCGAAAAACTCGGAATTGCTCTTCGTCTGGCGGATTTTGTCGAGCAGGAATTCCATCGCTTCGACTTCGTCCATGTCGTGGATGAACTTGCGCAGCACCCAGACCTTTTGCAGCAGATCCGGCTTGATCAGCAACTCTTCGCGACGCGTGCCCGACTTGTTCAGATTGATCGACGGATAGACGCGCTTTTCAGCCAGACGCCTTTCCAGGTGCACTTCCATGTTGCCGGTGCCCTTGAACTCTTCGTAGATCACGTCGTCCATGCGGCTGCCGGTTTCGATCAGCGCCGTACCGATGATGGTGAGCGAACCACCTTCCTCGATATTGCGCGCGGCGCCGAAAAACCGCTTCGGACGCTGCAGCGCGTTCGCATCGACACCGCCCGTCAGCACCTTGCCCGACGCCGGCACGACCGTGTTGTAGGCGCGCGCGAGACGCGTGATGGAGTCGAGCAGAATCACGACGTCGTGCTTCATTTCGACGAGGCGCTTTGCCTTCTCGATCACCATTTCCGCGACTTGCACGTGGCGCGCAGCGGGTTCGTCGAAGGTCGAGGCGATCACTTCGCCGGCCACCGAGCGCTGCATTTCCGTCACTTCTTCCGGCCGCTCGTCGATGAGCAACACGAAGAGCACGATGTCCGGATGGTTCGACTTGATGGCATGCGCGATGTGCTGGAGCATCACCGTCTTGCCCGACTTCGGCGACGCGACGAGCAAGCCGCGCTGGCCCTTGCCGATCGGCGAGATCATGTCGATGATCCGGCCGGTGACGTTTTCCTCGCCGCGCATTTCGCGTTCGAGCGGCAGCGGCTTGTTCGGATGCAGCGGCGTCAGGTTCTCGAACATGATCTTGTGCTTCGAGGCCTCGGGCGGCTGCCCGTTGACCTTGTCCACCTTGACCAGCGCGAAATAGCGTTCGCCGTCTTTCGGCGTGCGCACTTCGCCTTCGATGGTGTCGCCGGTGTGCAGATTGAAACGGCGAATCTGCGACGGGCTGATATAGATGTCGTCCGTACTCGCGAGATACGAGGTCTCGGGCGAGCGCAGGAAGCCGAAGCCGTCGGGAAGGACTTCTAGCGTGCCGTCGCCGAAAATCGTGTCGCCTGTCTTGGCGCGCTTCTTGAGAATCGCAAACATCAATTCCTGCTTGCGCAGGCGGTTTGCGTTTTCGATCTCGAGGCCATTGGCCATTTCGATCAGTGCTGACACGTGCTGAGACTTGAGCTCGGATAAATGCATACGGATTTCCCGCCAGGGAGAGAGGTGCGACAGAAAGATTGGGGAGAAGAGGTGAGCGGAACCGCTCTAGGACTTGTACGTCTTGAAGTCTTGTGATTCTAGCATAGCACACGCCGGACAGGGCCCGGGTGGCGCTGCGACGCGGGTTTCGCGCGCATGTTGTCGCTTCACAACATTGGCTCGTGCACGCTGGTGCACGTTTTGTGTGCGCATTAAGAGGAGAGCGCCTTTGCAGCGCTCTTCTCTTGCGGTGTGACGTGTTACAGGTTGCTATCGAGGAACGCGGTGAGCTGCGACTTCGACAATGCGCCGACCTTCTGCGCGGCGACAGCGCCGTTCTTGAACAGGATCAGCGTGGGGATGCCGCGCACGCCGAACTTGACCGGCGTCGACTGATGCTCGTCGACATTGATCTTCGCGATCTGCAGGCGATCGCCGTAATCCTTCGCGACTTCGTCGAGGATCGGGGCAATCATCTTGCACGGACCGCACCATTCCGCCCAGAAATCGAGCAGGACTGGTTTATCCGACTTGACGACGTCCTGTTCGAACGATGCGTCGCTGATATGCTTGATTGATTCGCTCATTATCTGAATACCTCTATCGATTCGAGGCCCGCGTTTGAATGCTCGCCACGATACACCAAAACAGGAAAAGTTCTTCGTTGCGCTGCGGCTGAAACCGCTCGCGTACCGCAAGCGCCAAACCGTTGCCGGCCGGGCTGTACGGGTGATTCAAGTGGCATCTTAGCCTACTTTGCTATCCGTTGCCGGGTGCTGATAGGGACCATCTGAGGGCGGAAACACGAAGCGCAAGAGGCGTGTTGCCGTAGCGTTTTTCGGCTCGTCGCCGGCAATGATTGGCGCTTCAGGGTCGCGCTGTGCTGCGCCCGGTGATACAATTCGTCGTGACGGGCCTCCTCGCATGGCGGCGCGGTCAACCTGGTCAGGTCGGGAACGAAGCAGCCACAGCCGTTTTCCGCCAGTGCCGAGGGTCGGGCTCGTCACCTTCCGCTTTTTCTCTGTTTTTCTCCCTCGTTTTTCATTGTTCCGGCGCTCGTTTGCATCGCCTTTGCGGCTGTTTTGCGATAGGACGTTGCTGATACAATTTCGGCATGACCTATCAAGTTCTCGCACGCAAATGGCGGCCGAAATCGTTCGCGTCGCTCGTCGGCCAGGAGCACGTCGTTCGTGCGCTCACGCACGCACTCGACGGCGGCCGCCTGCATCACGCCTATCTGTTTACAGGCACGCGCGGCGTCGGCAAGACGACGCTCTCGCGCATCTTCGCGAAGGCGCTCAACTGTGAAACGGGCGTGACCTCCACGCCGTGCGGCGTGTGCCGTGCGTGCCGGGAAATCGACGAGGGGCGTTTCGTCGATTACGTCGAGATGGATGCGGCAAGCAATCGCGGGGTCGACGAGATGGCGGCGCTGCTCGAACGCGCCGTCTACTCGCCGGTCGATGCGCGCTTCAAGGTCTACATGATCGACGAAGTGCACATGCTCACGAACCACGCGTTCAACGCGATGCTGAAGACGCTCGAAGAGCCGCCATCGCATGTCAAGTTCATTCTCGCCACCACCGATCCGCAGAAAATTCCGGTCACGGTGCTCTCGCGCTGTCTGCAATTCAATCTGAAGCAGATGCCGGCGGGCCACATCGTCTCGCATCTCGAACACATCCTCGGCGAGGAACATATTCCGTTCGAGTCGCAGGCGCTGCGGCTTTTGTCGCGCGCAGCGGACGGCAGCATGCGCGACGCGCTCTCGCTCACCGATCAGGCGATCGCCTATTCGGCCAATCAGGTCACCGAGGAAGCCGTGCGCGGCATGCTCGGTGCGCTCGATCAAAGTTATCTGATCCGCCTGCTGGAGGCGCTCGCGGCAGGGGATGGCGAAGGCGTACTGTCTGTGGCTGATGAGATGGCGTTGCGCAGTCTGTCGTTTTCGACCGCGCTGCAGGATCTTGCGGGATTGCTGCACCGGATCGCGTGGGCGCAGTTCGCGCCGGCATCGGTGCTGGATGAATGGCCCGAGGCGGAGGATGTTCGGCGGTTTGCCGAGGCGCTTTCGGCGGAACAGGTGCAATTGTTCTATCAGATCGCGACGGTCGGGCGCAGTGAGTTGGGCCTCGCGCCTGATGAGTATGCTGGCTTCACCATGACCCTGTTGCGCATGCTCGCGTTCGAACCGGCGGGTGGGCCGGGCGGCGGCGGTGGTGTCGTGGTGAATGGGCCGTCGTCGGGCGCCGAGGTTGCGCGCAAGGCGGTCGCCGGCGTGGCGGTTGCGGGTTCGCGTGCGCTGGTGTCGGGTGAGAGTGAGTCGAGCGGTGCGCGTGCTGTTGCGGCGACCGTCTCTTCGACGCCAACGCACGCGCAGTCATCGAGCTCGCGGGAATCGGCGGCGATGGTCGAAGCGTTTGAGCAAGAGGCAAGTACTACGCGGAGCGCCGCTGCGCACGTCGACTCGCCGCGTTCTGCTGATGCAGGCGTTCGTGAGAACGCTGTGTTGAAGCATTTGAATGCCGCGGGCGGGGCGGCAACCTCCGATAACGCGATGCTCAAGCGTTCGAACGACGCCGCATCGGCAGGACTGGCTGCGTCTGAAGGCGCGATGCCCGCACAGGCGTCTCGGCGTGAGCCGAAGTCTCAGGACAATGCCGCGTTGGCAGAATTGGCTGCGTCTGAAGGCGCGATGCCCGCACAGGCGTCTCGGCGTGAACCAAAGTCCCGGAACAGCTTCGCATCGGCAGAATCGGGTGCGCCCGAAGGCGCGATGCTTGAGCGTCCGGATGCTGCTGCACAGCCTTCTCCTGGCGCGCCGAAGTCTCAGATCGCCGCTGCATCGGCAGGGTCAGCTATTCCGGAAAACGTGGCGATCTCCGAACGCGCGACGACGCCTCTGAACATTGCTGCATCGGCAGGAACGAGTACGCCTGCAAGCACAGCAACGCAAAAAGGTGCGACGCCCACGCACCCGAATGTCGCTTCGCATGAGGAATTGGCGCCTTGGGACGACGCAGTAACGTCCGGAGGTGCAACGAACGCTTCCGCGCAAAATGAATCGCGGGCGTTCGAAGGAGCGGCGTCGAATCCCGATGCCGCAGCATGGGCAGAACCGCCGACGACCGAAAGCACCGAGTCGGGCGAAGCCGCCGCGTCAGCACGCGAGAGCGATGTTGCGACCGATTTCGACGCAGCATCGCTAACAAACGCACCGCGCTCGCCCACCGACTCCGCGCAGCAATCTCCCGACGTATCCGCATCGCCCGTCGCCGCAGCCGCGCGGCAAGCCGCCACCGATTCCGCACGCGATACCCCGACACCCGCCGACAAACCCCGCGCCGCCACCGGCGCAAGCGCCGCGCTCGACGTGTTGCGCAGCGCGGGAATGCGCGTGTCGTCGGATCGGGGAACGCGAGGCGCGCCGCCTGTGCCGAAACCCGTCGCGGCGTCGCCGAAGCGCGCCGCGCCCGCTGTGCAGGTCCCGACGCCGCGTCGCGCGCCCGCCGCAACCGTCGAAGCCACCCCGAAGCCCGCCACCGAAGCCACGCCTAAACTCAGCGCCAGCTCCGCCGTGCCGCCGTGGGAAGACATGCCGCCGGACGACTATATGCCGGCATCGTCGGAGGACGCGTACTTCATGCCGCCCGACGACAACTTCGTCCCCGCGTTCGACAGCGGCCCCGACGACCTTCAGTTCAACGCCGCGCCGGCGAAAGCAACCTCGAAACCCGACCCGCGTCCGCTTCCCGCAGCCGTGCCGCTCGATGCGATCGGCGTCGCGGGCGACTGGCCGTCGCTCGCCGTCGACTTGCCGTTGAAGGGCATCGCCTACCAGCTTGCCTTCAATAGCGAACTGACCGCCTGCGACGCCGCGTCGATCGCGCTCAGCGTGCCTGTGCCGCAATACGCTGAGGCAGCGCAAGTCGCTAAACTGAAGGCAGCGCTTGCCGAAAAACTCGGCCGCGCGTTCGAAGTGAATGTCACGGTCGGGCCGGCGCGCCGCACGGCCGCCGCCGTCGATGCCGCCGCCCGCGCAAAACGCCAGCAGGAAGCCGAGCAGGAAATCACGCAGGATCCGTTCGTGCAGTCGCTGATCCGCGACTTTGGCGCGAGCATCGTCCAGGGTTCGATCAAGCCGCTCGCAGCGGGCCTGCGACCAGAGTAAGGCGCATGGAATCTGAGCAAGCGCGTGAGCCAGAGAAAGCGGCGCAGCGCAAGCCCTCGCCGACAGCGATAGCTCTGATCGACAGCGCCGGCAAAAAGATTATTCGAACGACGCTCGCCGATGAGGCTAAAAGCGTCGCGCGCGAAGTTTTTCGAGATACGCGCTGGCAAGCAATACGCAACGTGCAACCGGACGCGTCCGTCACTGATCCGCATTACCCCGATCCAAGCAAGGAGCCACATCATGATGAAGAACCAACTCGCCGGGCTGATGAAGCAGGCCCAGCAGATGCAGGAAAACATGAAGAAGATGCAGGACCAGCTCGCGCTGATCGAGGTGGAAGGGCAGTCGGGCGCGGGCCTCGTCAAGGTGACGATGACCTGCAAGAACGACGTGCGCCGCGTGCAGATCGACCCGAGCCTGCTCGCCGACGACAAGGACATGCTTGAAGACCTCGTCGCCGCCGCCTTCAACGACGCAGTCCGCAAGGCCGAAGCCACCACTCAGGAAAAGATGGGCGGCATGACAGCCGGCATGCCGATGCCGCCGGGCTTCAAGATGCCGTTTTAAGGGCGCGTCGCGCGTCCATCGCAGGAACACATGAAACAACCTTCCGCGTTGTCGGCGCTCGTCGAAGCGCTGCGCGTGCTGCCGGGCGTCGGTCCGAAGTCGGCGCAGCGCATGGCCTATCACCTGATGCAGCACGATCGCCCGGGTGCGGAAAAGCTCGGGCGATCGCTCATGTTCGCTACCGAAAACCTGAAGCACTGCGAGAAGTGCAACACGTTCACCGAGGCGCAGATCTGCGAAGTGTGCAGCGATCCCGAGCGCGATCCGGCGCTCCTGTGCGTCGTCGAAACGCCCGCCGACCAGATCATGCTCGAACAGACGCTCACCTATCGCGGGCTCTATTTTGTGCTGATGGGGCATCTGAGTCCGCTCGACGGCATCGGCCCGAAAGAGATTCACTTCGACCGGCTGATCAGTCGCGCGAACGATGGCATCGTGCAGGAAGTCGTCCTCGCGACGAACTTCACGAACGAAGGCGAGGCGACCGCGCACTATCTGGCCCAGACGCTCAAGTCGAAGGGATTGACGGTGACGCGTCTTGCGCGAGGCGTGCCGGTGGGTGGCGAACTCGAATACGTCGATGCCGGGACGATCGCGCGCGCGATGCTGGACCGGCGCTCTGTATAGGACTGGTCGAATGACTGAAGAAGAAGCAAAGGCGCTCGCCACGCATCGGCACTACAAAGGCGGCCTGTATCGTGTGATCGGTGTGGCGCGGCATTCCGAAACCGAGGAGCCGATGATCGTCTACGAACATCTGTGGCCGCATGAACGCGGCTTGTGGGTGCGTCCGGCCGAGATGTTCAACGGCACGCTCGACGACGGCACGCCGCGCTTCAAGGCGCTCGATATTCCGCTTTGAAGCGCGGCCCAGAAAAAATCTGTATGGGGCGAGAGTAAGCGCATGGGGCCAGAGTAAGCGCTAAAGCGCCAACTCTGGTCGACCGCGTTGCATGGGACCAGAGTAAGGCGCTGAAGCGCCAACTCTGGTCGACCGCGTTGCATGGGACCAGAGTAAGGCGCTGAAGCGCCAACTCTGGTCGACCGCGTTGCATGGGACCAGAGTAAGGCGCTGAAGCGCCAACTCTGGTCGACCGCGTTGCATGGGACCAGAGTAAGGCGCTGAAGCGCCAACTCTGGTCGACCGCGTTGCATGGGACCAGAGTAAGCGCTGAAGCGCCAACTCTGGTCGACCGCGTTGCATGGGACCAGAGTAAGCGCTGAAGCGCCAACTCTGGTCGACCGCGTTGCATGGGACCAGAGTAAGCGCTGAAGCGCCAACTCTGGTCGACCGCGTTGCATGGGACCAGAGTAAGCGCTGAAGCGCCAACTCTGGTCGACCGCGTTGCATGGGACCAGAGTAAGCGCTGAAGCGCCAACTCTGGTCGACCGCGTTGCATGGGACCAGAGTAAGCGCTGAAGCGCCAACTCTGGTCGACCGCGTTGCATGGGACCAGAGTAAGCGCTGAAGCGCCAACTCTGGTCGACCGCGTTGCATGGGACCAGAGTAAGCGCTGAAGCGCCAACTCTGGTCGACCGCGTTGCATGGGACCAGAGTAAGGCGCTGAAGCGCCAACTCTGGTCGACACAGGAGACAACATGACCGCATCGACCGGGCCGCTCGCCGGCGTCAAGGTGCTGGAACTCGGCACGCTGATCGCCGGGCCGTTCGCCGCGCGCTTCATGGGCGAATTCGGCGCCGACGTCATCAAGGTCGAAGACCCGAACGGCGGCGATCCGCTGCGCAAATGGCGCAAGCTCTATCCGGAAGTCGGCGGGACGTCGCTCTGGTGGGCCGTGCAGGCGCGCAACAAGAAATCCGTGACCGTGAATCTCAAGGCCGAAGAGGGCAAGGAGATCGTGCGGCGGCTCGCGAAGGAAGCCGATATCGTCGTCGAGAACTTTCGGCCGGGGTTGCTCGAAAAGCTCGGGCTCGGCTACGAGGTCTTGTCGGCGGAAAACCCAGGGCTCGTCATGGTGCGCCTGTCCGGCTATGGGCAGACAGGTCCGTATCGCGACCGGCCGGGCTTCGGCGCGATCGCGGAATCGATGGGCGGCTTGCGGCACATCACCGGTTATCCCGACTTGCCGCCGCCGCGCATTGGCATCTCGATCGGCGATTCGATCGCGGCGCTGCACGGTGTGATCGGCGCGCTGATGGCGCTGCATCACAAGCAGGTGAACGGCGGACGCGGCCAGGTGGTCGACGTCGCGCTCTACGAAGCTGTCTTCAACATGATGGAAAGCGTCGTGCCGGAGTACGGCGTGTACGGCCTCGTGCGCGAGCGCACGGGCGCGTCGCTGCCGGGCATCGTGCCGTCGAACACGTATCCGTGCCGCGACGGCAGCGTCGTGATCGGCGGCAACAGCGATCCGATCTTCAAGCGCCTGATGAACGCCATCGAACGCGACGATCTCGCGAACGATCCCGCGCTCGCGTCGAACGACGGCCGCGTGCCGCGCACGCAGGAAATCGACGCAGCGATCGGCGCGTGGCTCGCGCCGCGCAGCATCGACGAGGCGCTCGCGGTGCTCAACGCCGCCGACGTACCGGCGGGCCGCATCTACAGCGTCGCCGACATGTTTACCGACCCGCAGTACCTCGCGCGCCAGATGCTGCAGCGTTTTCCGTGGCAGGACGGCCGCGAGATCACGCTGCCGAACGTCACGCCCAAGCTCTCGGAGACGCCCGGCGAAACGCGCTGGCTCGGGCCGCAACTGGGTGAACACACGGATGAAGTCCTTCAATCGCTCGGGTATGATCCTGACGATATCGCGAGGCTGCGCGCGGCCAGGGTGATCTAGCCGCGGCGGACCAGAGCACAACAACAAGACCACGAGAATCGGAGACAGAAGTCGATGAAACGCAGAACGTTCATTGCGAGCGGTGCCGTGCTCGCAGGCGGAGTAGTGTCGGGCGCGCCGCTCGCATTCGCGCAGGCGAAGCCGGAGCAGTCGAAAGTGGCCGTCGCGGTCGGCGGCAAGAACCTGTTCTATTACCTGCCGCTCACCATCGCCGAGCGCCGCAATTACTTCAAGGACGAAGGGCTCGAAGTCGAGATCTCCGATTTCGCCGGCGGCGCGAAGGCGCTGCAGGCGGCGGTCGGCGGTAGCGCCGATGTCGTGTCGGGCGCATTCGAGCACACGCTGCTCTTGCAGGCGAAGGGCCAGATGTTTCGCGAATTCGTGCTGCAAGGGCGCGCGCCGCAGATCGTGTTCGCGGTATCGAAGAAGGCGATGCCGAACTACAAGACCGTCGCCGATCTGAAGGGCAAGAAGATCGGCGTGACGGCGCCCGGTTCGTCGACGTCGATCATGGCGAGCTACGTGCTCGCGAAGGCGGGGCTGACCGCGAGCGACGTCGCGTTCATCGGCGTGGGCGCGGGCGCCGGCGCGATTGCCGCGCTGCAATCCGGCCAGATCGACGCGATCGCGAACCTCGATCCCGTGATGACCAAGCTGGAGCGCTCGGGCGATATCCGCATCATCTCCGATACGCGTACGCTCGCCGATACGAAGAACGTCTTCGGCGGCAACATGCCGGCGGGGTGTCTGTACGCGTCGCAGAGTTTCATCAACAAGAACCCGAACACGACGCAGGCGCTCACCAACGCGATGGTCCGCGCGCTGAAGTGGCTGCAGACGGCATCGGGTTCCGAGCTGATCGCGACCGTGCCGGAAGGTTATCTGCTCGGCGACCGCGCGCTCTATCTCGACTCGTGGCAGCACGTGAAAGAAGCCTTGTCGCCAGACGGCCTGATGCCCGCCGACGGTCCCGCGACTTCGCTGAAAACCTTGCAGGCGTTCGATCAGACCGTGAAGGGCAAGCCGATCGATCTGTCGAAAACGTGGACGAACGACTTCGTCAAGAAGGCCCTGGCGAGCGTGAAGGCCTAAGCGATGGCGCTCACGTCTTCCTACGCGCTCGCGCTCGAAAACATCACGTGCACGTTCACGTCGCGCGACGACCGCAACGCCCGCTACACCGCCGTCAGCCAGACGACGCTGCGCATCGCGCCGGGCGAGTTCGTCTCGGTGGTCGGTCCGACGGGCTGCGGCAAGTCCACGTTGCTCAACATCGGCGCGGGGCTGTTGCAGCCGTCGTCGGGCGAGGTGACGGTGTTCGGCGAACCGCTCGCTGGCATCAACCGGCGCGCGGGCTATATGTTCCAGGCCGAAGCGCTGATGCCGTGGCGCTCGGCAATCGATAACGTCACCGCCGGCCTCGCGTTTCGCGGCGTGCCGAAAAACGAGGCGCGCGAACGCGGCGAGGAGTGGCTGAAACGCGTAGGCCTTGGCGGCTTCGGTGACCGCTATCCGCACCAGCTATCGGGCGGCATGAGAAAGCGCGTCGGCATGGCGCAGACGCTGATCCTCGATCCTGACATCATCCTGATGGACGAGCCGTTCTCCGCGCTCGACATCCAGACGCGCCAACTGATGGAAAACGAGCTGCTCGACTTGTGGGCGGCCAAGCGCAAGGCCGTGCTCTTCATCACGCACGACCTGGACGAAGCGATTTCGATGTCGGATCGCGTGGTCGTGCTGTCGGCGGGGCCGGGCACGCATCCGATCGGCGAATTCACGATCGATCTGCCTCGTCCGCGCGATGTCGCCGAGATTCGCTCGCATCCGCGCTTCGTCGAATTGCATGCGCAAATCTGGGGCGTGCTGCGCGAAGAGGTGCTGAAGGGCTATCAGCAGCAGCTTACCGCCGTCTAATCCGAGGCCGAACGACAATCATGTGGAACAAATTGCGCCCGAATCGCGCAAATCTGGTGCTTTGGCAATGGCTGCTGCTCGTCATGTGCTTCCTGCTCTGGTATGTGCTGACGAGCCCGACGCTGCTCCCCGCTTTCTATTTCGACGACAACAGCAAGGCCGCGTTCTTCTTCGGCGAGCCGCAGAAGGTCCTTCTGCGCATCTGGGAATGGTTCACGACCGGCGAAATCTACGTCCACCTCTGGGTGACGCTGATCGAAACCGTGCTCGCGTTCACGATTGGCACGGTGCTGGGACTCGGCGTCGGCTTGTGGCTCGCGCTCGCGCCGCTGATGAGCGCGCTGCTCGATCCGTACATCAAGGCCGCCAACTCGATGCCGCGCGTGATCCTGGCGCCGATTTTCGCGGTGTGGTTCGGCCTGGGCATCTGGTCGAAGGTGGCGCTCGGCGTGACGCTCGTGTTTTTCATCGTGTTCTTCAACGTCTATCAGGGCGTGAAGGAAGTGAGCCCGGTCGTGCTCGCGAACGCGCGCATGCTCGGCGCAAATCGCAAACAATTGTTGCGGCACGTCTATTTGCCGAGCGCGACGAGCTGGGTGTTTTCGAGCCTGCATACGTCGGTGGGACTGGCGTTCGTCGGCTCGGTGGTGGGCGAGTATCTTGGATCGGCGCGCGGTGTGGGCTATTTGATCCTGCAGGCTGAAGGCACGTTCGACATCAATACCGTGTTCGCCGGCATTCTCGTGCTGACGGCGTTCGCGCTGGTGCTGGACGGTATCGTCGCACTGGTCGAGCGGCGGCTGATGAAGTGGCAGCCTGAAACGGGGGAGACGGAGAAGCTGTAATTCCCCGCGATGCACAAAAAAAAATGGCGCACCTTCGTTCAGGCGCGCCATTTTTTTCAGCGGATCACGGCTCGATGACCACTTTTCCCGTCACGCGGCGCTGCGCCATGTCGTCGAGCGCCTGGGGCGTTTCGTCGAGCGTATAGCGCTTCGATACGTGCGGCTTGAGCTTGCCCTCCCTGATCCAGCCGACCATGCGCTCGAAGCCCGCCGCGCCGAGTTCGGCTTCGCGCTTCATGTGATCGCCCCAGAACACGCCGACGATGCTCGCGCCTTTCAGTAGCGGCAGGTTGAACGGCAGCTTCGGGATCTCACCGTTCGCGAACCCGACGACGAGATAGCGTCCGCGCCACGCGATGCTGCGAAACGCCGGTTCGGCATATTCGCCGCCGACCGGATCGAAGATCACGTCGGGGCCGCGCCCGTCGGTCAGCGCCTTGATGCGCTCGCGCAGATCCTCGCGCGAGTAGTCGATCGTCGCGTCCGCGCCGTTTGCGGTACAGACCGCGAGCTTCTGCGCGCTCGATGCCGCCGCGATCACCCGCGCGCCGAGCGCCTTGCCGATCTGCACCGCCGCGAGCCCGACGCCGCCCGCCGCGCCGAGCACGAGCAGCGTCTCGCCGGCCACGAGCGCCGCACGATCTGCGAGCGCGTGATACGACGTGCCGTACGCGAGCGTGAAGGCGGCGGCGCTCGCGAGATCGACGTCGTCGGGGAGCGCGATGCACGCGTCCTCGCGCGCGAGCGCCTGCTCGGCGAACGCGCCGTGCGCGGTGTAGGCCGCGACGCGCATTCCTGGCTTGAAGCGCGTCACGCCCGCACCGGTTTCGCGAACGATTCCGGCCAACTCCGCGCCGGGCGTGAACGGTAGAGGCGGTTTGAACTGATATTTGTTCTGGATGATGAGGACGTCGGGGAAGTTGACGCTCGCCGCTTTCACGTCGATGACGACTTCGCCCGACGCGGGATGCAGGTCGGGCAAGGTCTCGATGGAAAGCGTCTCCGGGGGTCCGTGGCGGGTGCATCGAACGGCGCGCATGTCGTCTCCCAAATGAATAGCGCAAGTGTAGAGCAGAGGGCTTGCAAGGCGCTTGCCCAGTCGTTCGCGTGCCATCTTTCCTCGGTTACAATCGTCGGATGCGAATCCTACTCAGCAACGACGACGGTTATCTGGCGCGCGGCCTCAACGTCCTGTACGAGGCCATGGTGCCGCTCGGCGACGTCACGGTGATGGCGCCCGAGCAGAACTGCAGCGGCGCCTCGAACTCGCTCACGCTCTCGCGCCCGCTCACGATCCATCAGGCGGCGAACGGCTTCAACTACGTGAACGGCACGCCCACCGATTCCGTCCACATCGCGCTCACCGGCATGCTCGAAGAGCAGCCGGACCTCGTCGTCTCGGGCATCAACAACGGCCAGAACGTCGGCGAGGATACGCTGTATTCCGGCACCGTCGCGGCCGCCACCGAAGGCTTCATGTTCGGCATCCCGGCGATCGCGTTTTCGCTCGTCGGCCGCGACTGGCTGCATCTTGATTCAGCGGCCCGCGTCGCGGCTGAAATCGTCGCGCATTTTCTCGAGCACCCGATGCCCGGGCATCCGCTCTTGAACGTCAACATCCCGAGCCTGCCCTACGAGCAACTGGGCGACTGGCAGGTGACGCGGCTCGGCAAGCGTCATCCGTCGCAGCCGGTGATCCGGCAGACCGATCCGCGCGGCAATCCGATCTACTGGATCGGCCCGTCGGGCGATGCGCTCGATGCCAGCGAAGGTACCGATTTCCACGCAGTCGCGAACGGCCATGTGTCGATCACGCCGCTGCAACTCGATCTGACTCACACGAGGCGGCTCACCGAAACACGCGAGTGGGCGCTGGCCGGGAGCCATCGCTCATGACGGACGAGCGCGCGAAGCGCTTTCCGCTGGCGCTCGCCGATCTCGTGCGCGAGCCGCGCAAGCCGGTTGCCCGCGCGGATCAGGCGCGCGCGAAGCCGGCGGGCGCCGCGTTGCACTCGGTGCCGGGCGTCGGATCGACAGTCTCGCGCAGTACGCCGCTCAAAGCCGCCGACGCGAACGCCGCCGTGGTCAAACCGGCCAAGCCGGTCGTGACGCGTTCGGCGAGTCTGGTCCCGAGTCCCGTGACGAAGCCGCTGCCCGGCGCATTGCGCGCGGCGCCGCGTCAAAACGAGCATCGTGAATCAAACGTTAGCGTCAAGCGTGGCGCTCCAAATGTCGCGCTGAACACGACGCATGCGCTGACCTCGGAACGGGTTCGCGAACGCATGGTCGAACGGCTGCGCGCGAACGGCATCACCGACGCGCGCGTGTTGAACGCGATGTCTGTCGTGCCGCGCCATATGTTCGTCGATCCCGGACTCGCCGCGCAGGCTTATGAAGACGCGGCGCTGCCGATCGGCCATCATCAGACCATCTCGAAACCGTCGGTGGTCGCGCGCATGATCGAACTCGTCGCGGCGGGCCGGACACTCACGAAAGTGCTGGAGATCGGCACCGGCTGCGGCTATCAGGCGGCGGTTCTCTCGCTGGTCGCCGCCGACGTGTATTCGATCGAGCGGGTGCGTCCACTATCTGAGCGCGCGAAGCTCAACCTGCGGCCACTGCGCGTGCCGAACATTCGCCTGCATTACGGCGACGGCCGGCTCGGCCTGCCGGCGGCGGCGCCGTTCGATGCGATCGTCATCGCGTGCGCGGGGCTCGACGTGCCGCAGGCGCTGCTCGAGCAACTGGCGATCGGCGGCAGGCTCGTCGCGCCGGTCGGCTCGCAGAGCGCGCAGTCGCAAGTGCTGACGCTCGTCGAGCGCGTGTCGGCCACGCAATGGCGCGAGTCGCAGCTCGATCGTGTTTTCTTTGTACCCTTAAAATCCGGAGTGATTTGACACCGATGAGTATGTTGCGTGCTTGGCGAGTAAGGAGCGCGAGCGCCCGCCCGACGGCGGTCCAGCGCGGTTTGTGTATCCTCGCGCTGTCCGCCCTGGCGGCCTGTGCGACGCGGATGGATCAGGCGCCGGTCGTCGACCGCACGGGCGGGGCGATCAGCACGGACGCCGCCGCGCAGGCCGCGGCGCAGAACGGCCCGCCGCCGCCCGGTTATATCCGCGTGAAACCGGGCGACACCCTATATCGGATCGCACTGGAAAACGGTCAGAATTATCGGGATATCGCGTCATGGAACAACCTGACGAACCCGAACCAGATCGAAGTCGGTCAACTCGTGCGCGTGGCGCCTCCGGGCGCGAATCTCGCCGCGACGACGCCGGGCGTTGCCACCGCGCCGATCGTGGGCGGCGGGGTGCAGGCACAGCCGCTCGGCACGCCGCCTGGCGGTGCCCAGCAGCCAGGCGTGACGACCGGCACGACGGCGCAGCCGCCGGTGTACGGTTCGTCGTCGGGGATGGGCGTGGCGCCGGGCGCGGCCGCTGGCGCAGGAATCGGAGCAGGCGTTGACAGCGGCACTGCCACCGCACCCGCTGCGCAGCCGGCGTTCATCTGGCCGGTGCGCGGCCCGATTCTCGGCACGTTCGACGATGCCAAGAACAAGGGCTTGAACATCGGCGGCGTGGCGGGAGATGCGATCAATGCGTCGGCGGATGGCCGGGTCGTGTACTCGGGCAACGGTCTGCGCGGATACGGCAACCTCATAATCATCAAGCACGATGCGACTTTTCTCACGGCATATGCACATAACCGCGCTTTGATGGTAAAAGAGGGTGACGCAGTAACAAAAGGTCAAAAAATCGCCGAGATGGGGAATAGCGATTCCGACCGCGTGATGCTGCATTTTGAAGTTCGCCGTCAGGGCAAACCTGTCGACCCGCTGAAGTACTTGCCGCCGCAATAAAAAGCGAAACCATCATGCCTAAAACGAAGCGCCGCCTACCGCAAGCCGAGACTGAGACGATCAGCCGACCCATGCAAGTGTCGGTGGAAGACGGTGCTTCGACCCACGACGAAGACGACGCCGATGCGGTGGACGTCGAAATCGACCCATCCGACGAGGAAGGCGAGATACGATCGAAGGATTCGGGTGATGTCGCAAACGATAACGTTCCCGATGCCGACGATTTCCGTTCGATTCTGCAAGCCGAGCTCACCGCCGACACTATCCAGCATTATCTGAATCGAATCAGCGTCAAGCCGCTTTTGACTGTCGAGGAAGAGCAGCGCTATTCGCGGCTTGCAAAAGCGGGCGAATTCGAAGCGCGGCAGGTGATGATCGAGCGTAATTTGCGGCTCGTCGTGAGTATCGCGAAGGGTTATCTGAATCGCGGGGTTCCGCTTCTCGATTTAATCGAGGAGGGCAATCTCGGCCTGATGCACGCCATCGAAAAATTCGATCCGACGCGCGGTTTCCGTTTTTCGACTTATGCCACCTGGTGGATTCGCCAGAGCATCGAGCGCGCGATCATGAATCAGGCGCGCACGGTGCGCCTGCCGGTGCACGTGATCCGCGAGCTGAATCAGGTTTTGCGCGCGAAGCGCCACCTGGAAAAAAATTCCGCCAACTCGAACACGGCGATCGCGCCCGACCGACGCGACGCGAGCATCGACGATATCGCCTACCTCACCGGCAAGACGCCCGAGGAAGTCACCGATATCCTCGCGCTCAATGAACATACCGCCTCGCTCGATGCGCCGCTCGACCTCGATCCGGGTTCGAGCCTGCTCGATCTGCTCTCCGACGACCAGAGCCAGTCGCCCGACGCCGAAGTACAGCATCGCGAACTCGAGACGTTGACGCGCCTGTGGCTCTCGCGCCTGTCGGACAAGCACCGGCACGTGATCGAACGGCGCTTCGGGCTGAACCACATCGAGCCCGCGACGCTCGAGGAACTCGCCGATGAAATGGGCCTCACGCGCGAGCGGGTGCGCCAGATCCAGCAAGAGGCGCTCGTGCGGCTCAAGCGCTTTTTCGCTTCCAACGGCGTTC
Organism: Caballeronia humi; assembly: GCF_001544475.1. Lineage (GTDB taxonomy): Bacteria > Pseudomonadota > Gammaproteobacteria > Burkholderiales > Burkholderiaceae > Caballeronia > Caballeronia humi. The sequence goes on from NZ_FCNW02000003.1 coordinate 207,855, forward strand.
GCAAGGACGCCGTGCTCTAGGATTCATGACTCCCATCCTCGTTTTCGACATCGAGACGATTCCCGATGTCGACGGTATTCGCCGTCTCGAAGATCTGCCGTCCGACCTGTCCGACGCAGAAGTCGCCGAATTCGCGTTCGCGGCACGCCGCGAGCGCGTCGGCAACGATTTCCTGCCGCACCATCTGCAACGCATCGCTGCGATTTCGTGCGTGTTTCGCGACAACAACGGCTTTCGCGTGCGCTCTCTCGGCACGCCGCAAGATTCCGAGGCGGCGCTGATCCAGTCGTTTTTTCGCGTGATCGAAAAGTACACGCCGCAACTGGTCTCGTGGAACGGCGGCGGGTTCGACCTGCCCGTGCTCAACTATCGTGCGCTGGTGCATGGCGTCGCGGCGTCGCGCTACTGGGATTCCGGCCAGGACGACCGCGAATTCAAGTTCAACAACTACCTGAGCCGATACCACACCCGCCACACCGATCTGATGGACGTCCTCGCGATGTATCAGGCGCGCGCGAACGCGCCGCTCGACGCCCTCGCCAAACTGTGCGGCTTCCCCGGCAAGCTCGGCATGGACGGCGGCAAGGTGTGGGAGGCGTACTGCGACGGCCGCATCGACGAGATCCGCGCCTATTGCGAGACGGACGTCGTCAACACGTACCTGATGTACTGCCGCTTCCAGCTGATGCGCGGCGGCTTCTCGGCGGACGAATACGCCGACGAAATCAACTTCGTGAAGAACGCGCTCGCGCTCGAACCATCGCCGCACTGGGCGCAATATCTGGCCGCGTTCGGGAAGTAAGGCTGCGACGTTCGACTACAATCTCGCATTTGCCACGTCAGTCAGGAAGTCCGCAGGTGTCTGAATCCGCTCGAAAATCCTCGCATCGCCGCCGCGCCGCGCCGGCCAAGTCAGTCGTCGTCGATCCGTCGTTCGTCGCGCCCGAAATCGAGATCGAATCGCTCGATATGGACGCACGCGGCGTCGGCCGAACGGTCAATGAAGACGGCGAGCCGGGCAAGGTCATTTTTGTCGAAGGCGCGCTGCCCGGCGAGCGCGTGACGTACTCCAGCTATCGCAAGAAGCCGAGCTTCGAGCAGGCGCAGGTCGTCAAGGTGCTGCGCGAAAGCGTGATCCGCACGAAGCCAAAATGTAAATTTTTCGGCACATGCGGCGGCTGCTCGATGCAGCATCTCGACGTGCGCGCGCAAATCGCCGTCAAGCAGCGCGTGCTCGAAGACAATCTGCAACATTTGAGCAAACTGCGCGCCGAAACGATGTTCCGGCCGATACACGGGCCGTCGTGGGGTTACCGGTATCGCGCGCGGCTGACGGTGCGGTATGTGGAGAAGAAGGGCGGCGTGCTGGTCGGTTTCCACGAGAGGAAAAGCAGCTTCGTCGCCGACATGACGAGTTGCGAAGTCCTGCCGCCGCACGTTTCCGCGATGCTCGTGCCGCTGCGGCACTTGGTGACGGGGCTGTCGATCCGTGATCGCATGCCGCAGATCGAGCTCGCGGTCGGATCGGACGTGACGGCGCTCGTGCTGCGACTCCTCGAACCGCTGACTGAAACCGACGAGGCGCTCCTGCGCGACTTCGCTGACGAACACGGCGTCCAGTTCTGGCTCCAGCCGAAGGGTCCGGACACGGTTTATCCGTTCTATCCGCTCGACCAGCAGCTCGCCTACACGCTGCCGGAATTCGCGATCCGCATGCCGTTCAAGCCGACGGATTTCACGCAGGTGAACCACCAGATCAACCGCGTGCTGGTGAGTCGCGCGCTGAGCCTGCTGGCAGTATCGAAGACGGATCGTGTGCTCGATCTTTTTTGCGGCATCGGCAATTTCACCTTGCCGCTCGCGCGGGTGTCGCGCGAAGTGGTCGGAATCGAGGGCAGCGAAGTGCTCACGACGCGCGCGCTGGAAAACGCGAAGGCGAATGGCGTCGATGCGCATACGTCATTCGCGTGCCGCAACCTGTTTGAAGTCACCGCCGACGACCTGCGCGCGCTCGGCGCCTTCGACAAGTTCCTGATCGATCCGCCGCGCGAAGGCGCGCTGGCGGTGGCGAAGGCGCTCGCGGACATCGCACAGAGTGGTGACGGCCCGCTGCCGAAGCGGATCGTTTACGTGTCGTGCAGCCCGTCGACCCTTGCCCGCGACGCCGGTTTGCTCGTCCACGAAGCAGGCTACCGGATGAAGGGCGCGGGCGTCGTGAACATGTTTCCGCACACGTCGCACGTCGAATCGATCGCGCTTTTCGAGCGTGATTGAAGCCACAACGCTTTCCGTAGACGAAAAAAAACCGGCCCGCGAGGGCCGGTTTCGTATTTCAGGCGACCGCGATCAGTTGCGATTGCCGCCGAAGATGCCGAGCAGCGCCAGCAGGTTCGTAAAGACGTTATACAGATCGAGATAAATCGCGAGCGTGGCGCTGATGTAGTTCGTCTCGCCGCCGTTCACCACGCGCTGCACGTCGAACAGCATGTAAGCCGAGAAAATGACGATCGCGAGCACGGAGATCGTGAGCATCAGGGCCGGCAATTGCAGGAAGATGTTCGCGAAAGCGGCGAGCAGGATCACCATCACGCCCATGAACAACCACTTGCCGAGGCCCGAGAAGTCGCGCTTGCTGACCGTGGCGATGGTCGCCATCGCGGCGAAGATCACGCCGGTGCCACCGAACGCCATCATGATGAGCTGCGGCCCGTTCGAAAACCCGAGGATGAAGCTCAAAAGGCGCGAGAGCATCAGGCCCATGAAGAACGTGAAGCCGAGCAGCACGACGACGCCGATGCCGCTGTCCTTCGTTTTCTCGATGGCGAACATGAAGCCGAACGCGATAGCCAGGAACGCGATGAAACTCATCGTCGGGCTGGTGGCGGCGAAAAGCGAAAAGCCCGTCGCGACGCCGATCCAGGCGCCGAGGACCGTCGGCACCATCGATAGCGCGAGCAGCCAGTAGGTATTGCGCAGCACGCGATTGCGCGTCTCGACCGACGTGACGCTGCCATTGCGGCCAAAACTGTAGGGTGATTCGTTCATGGTTTCTCCTTGCCTTTGCCTTGAGTCTGAAAACAAGACATCCGTAACAACGGTGAGTATGACGTGCCGGCGCTTCTGTTTTCTCTACGCGCCAGTCGCGTGCGGCACGTATATGCGTCTATCTTGCACTGAATTCAATAGTGCCGCATCACAGCCGACACCATCTGCGACGACTGGTTCGACCCTTACGAATCCGTAAGGTTTCAATCGCAATCATACCTGTCTTCGTGCTACAATTGTCGATTCATTTAAATTCGTAACCCGTTCATTTTTTGGGAGTTTTTCATGGCGATCGAGCGCACCCTGTCGATTATCAAGCCGGACGCAGTGGCAAAGAACGTTATCGGCCAAATCTACAGCCGTTTCGAAAACGCTGGCCTCAAGGTTGTTGCGGCTCGCATGGTTCACCTGTCGCGCGCTGACGCGGAAAAGTTCTACGCCGTGCACGCTGCACGCCCGTTCTTCAAGGACCTGGTCGAATTCATGATCTCCGGCCCGGTGATGATTCAGGCGCTGGAAGGCGAGAACGCAATTGCGCAGAACCGTGACCTGATGGGCGCGACGGACCCGAAGAAGGCCGACAAGGGAACGATCCGCGCGGATTTCGCCGACAGCATCGACGCGAACGCCGTACACGGCTCGGACGCTCCGGAAACGGCGCGCCAGGAAATCGCGTTCTTCTTCCCGGAAGTGAACGTTTACTCGCGCTAATTGCGTTTGGCCTCCGCATCGCGCGGGGGCACACTGGATGCAAGCAGGAACTGGCGCGAACGGCCCGGGCGACCTGCCCGGAATTCGCACAAGACAGAAATGGCAGAATTCGATATGACGAGCAGCTCTACCGTCAACCTTCTCGATCTCGACGCCGCCGGGCTCGTGGCATATTGCGGCAGCCTTGGGGAAAAGCCGTTTCGCGCCAAGCAGTTGCAGCGCTGGATCCACCAGTACGGCGCCGACGACTTCGACGGCATGACGGACCTGGCAAAATCCCTGCGCGAAAAATTGAAAGGCCGCGCCAATATGGCGATGCCTGAAATCGTCCGCGATCACGTTTCCAGCGACGGCACGCGCAAGTGGCTGATCGACGTAGGCAACAGCAACGCAGTCGAGACGGTTTTCATCCCCGAGGAACATCGCGGCACGCTGTGCGTTTCGTCGCAGGCTGGCTGCGCCGTGAACTGCCGCTTTTGCTCGACGGGCAAGCAGGGCTTTTCGCGAAATCTCAGCACGGGCGAGATCATCGGGCAGTTGCGGATGGCTGAATTCGCGCTGCGCAAGTCGCTCGGACGCGAAGTCGGCGGGCCGGGCAAGGGCGAACGCGTCGTGACTAACGTCGTGATGATGGGCATGGGCGAACCGCTGCTCAATTACGACGCCGTGGTCCCCGCGATGCGCCTGATGCTCGACGACAACGCCTACGGCCTGTCGCGCCGGCGCGTGACGCTGTCGACGTCCGGCGTCGTGCCGATGATGGACCGTCTCGCGGCTGATCTGCCGGTGGCGCTCGCCGTCTCGCTGCACGCGCCGAATGATCCGCTGCGCGACATGCTCGTGCCGCTGAACAAGAAGTATCCTTTGCGCGAGCTGATGGCGGCGTGCCAGCGTTACCTGAAGGTGGCGCCGCGCGACTTCATCACGTTCGAATACTGCATGCTCGACGGCGTCAACGACAGCGAAGCGCACGCGCGCGAATTGCTCGCCGTCACGCGTGACGTGCCGTGCAAGTTCAACTTGATTCCATTCAATCCGTTCCCGGAATCGGGCCTCACCCGTTCGCGCAACGATCAGATCAAGCGTTTCGCACAGGTGCTGATGGACGCGGGCATCGTGACGACGGTGCGCAAGACCCGCGGCGACGACATCGATGCCGCCTGCGGGCAACTCGCTGGCGCGGTGCAGGACCGCACGCGACTCGCCGAGCGCATGGGCCGGCAGTCGAAAGTGATCGAAGTGCGGGCGGTCTGAAATCTGCCCGAAAGCGGCGGACGCTCGTTTTTAACGAATCCACGTGTTTTTGGCGCAGAAAACAAAGAAAAACGAAGCAAGCGATCGGATGCGGCGCGGAAAGCCGCACATTTTGTTATAAAGCGGTCTGCGACGGGCAGCAGGGTTGTATCGTGCACAAATAGTCGTGCAACCCGACGCTTTGCAGCGTCAAATAAAAGAATCGATGCGAGGAATTTGGCATGAGTGAGCCGCAGCACCCGGCGCCGTTTGGAAGTCACGACGGCAGTCATTCCGGCGGTCCGTCCGGTAGCTTTCCGGATGGCGAAGCGTTGGCCGGCACGACGGCGCCGAGCGGAAATCAGGCGGGGAGCTTGGAATCGATCGTCGCGGTCGGCGCGCGGCTGGCGCAGTTGCGCACGGCGAAAGGCTGGTCGATCGACGATGTATCGGCGCGATTGAAAGTGTCGCCGCAAAAGGTACGCGCGCTCGAAGCCGGCGACCTGAGCCACTTGCCCGACCGCACGTTCGCGGCGGGCATCGTGCGCAGCTACGCGAAGATGCTCGGCGCGGATCCGGCGCCGTTCACGCAGGCGATGCGCCGCGCGAATGGTCCGGTGGAGCAGAATCTTTCGTTGCCGGCGTCGGCCGGCGGCGGTTTGCCGCGGGCACGCGTGTCCGTGCCGCTCAACACCGCCGGGCGCCGCCGTTCGTGGCTCTGGGGTATAGCGGCGGTGATCGTCGCGATGATCGCGCTCGCGATGTGGCACACGGGCGGCGATTCGGCCGGCTGGCTTGCACGCCTGAAGGCGAGCGCCAACGGCACGGCGGTATCGGGCAACAACGGGGCGGGCGCGGCGTCGTCGGTCGCGACTCCCGACGAGATGGCGGCGGCCAATACCGGCGAAGCTTCCTCGACCGATGCTGCAGCCACCGCGGGTATGCAGCCGATGCCGCATCCGCTCGGGACCAATGCGCTGCCGGCTTCATCGTCGGCGATCTTGGCGATGCAGCCCGCAAGCGGTGCGGCCGCGCCGGCAACCGTGCCGCTAGCGACCGCTCCGGCTGTTGCATCGGCCTCTGCGCCGGCCGTCGCAGGCTCCGGGTCGAGCGCGCTCGAACTGAAAGTGAAGGCGGACAGCTGGTTCAGCGTGCGCCAGAAAGACGGCAAGGAAGTATTCTCTGGTCTCGTGCACGGTGGCAACGTCCAGCGCGTCGAAGGCGAGGCGCCTTTCAAGGTGACGATCGGCAATCAGGCGGGCATGGAATCACTCACGCTCGACGACGAACCGGTCGATCCCGCCAAGTACGCCAACGCCAAAGGCAACGTCGCGCGGTTCTCCGTGCCCTGAGGCCAATTCGGCACGCACCGCGGCATGAATAGAGAGCGCCGCCGGCTACCCCGGCGGCGTCGGTTTGAGGGTTCCACAGAAGCGTCACCTCAGGAGGCGGCGCAAGAGGGTTTTTTCGATGCAATCCGAAGCTCAATCCCTGATCAGCAGCAAGATTTGTTCGACCGAACCGGTGTTCGGCGGGCCGCTCAAGCGCCGCCCGTCGCACGGCGTCGATGTCCGCTGGGGCGGCCAGCTCGTGACGATCGGTGGCGATGCACCCGTGCGCGTTCAGTCGATGACCAATACCGACACCGCCGACGCCATCGGCACCGCGATTCAGGTGAAGGAGCTGGCGCAAGCCGGCTCCGAACTGGTACGCATCACGGTGAACACTCCGGAAGCGGCGGCGGCCGTGCCGCACGTGCGCGAGCAGCTCGACCGGATGGGCGTGAGCGTGCCGCTCGTCGGCGATTTTCATTACAACGGCCACTTGCTGCTGCGCGATTTTCCCGCGTGTGCCGAGGCGCTGTCGAAGTACCGGATCAATCCGGGCAACGTCGGGCAAGGCGCGAAGCGCGACACGCAGTTCGCGCAGATGATCGAAGCCGCCGCGCGCTATGACAAGGCGGTGCGCATTGGCGTGAACTGGGGCAGTCTCGACCAGGACCTGCTCGCGCGCATGATGGACGAAAACGCCGCGCGCGCCACGCCCTGGGACGCCCAGAGCGTGATGTACGAGGCGCTGATCCAGTCGGCGATCGGGTCGGCGGAACGCGCGGTCGAACTCGGTCTCGGGCGCGACAAGATCATCCTGTCGTGCAAGGTGAGCGGCGTGCAGGACCTGATCGCCGTGTATCGCGAACTGGCGAAGCGCTGCAGCTTCGCGCTGCACCTCGGGCTGACCGAGGCGGGCATGGGATCGAAGGGCATCGTCGCGTCGACCGCTGCGCTTTCCGTGCTGTTGCAGGAAGGCATCGGTGACACGATCCGTATTTCGCTGACGCCGGAACCGGGCGGCGCGCGCACGGGCGAAGTCGTCGTCGGCCAGGAGATTTTGCAGACGATGGGTCTGCGCTCCTTCACGCCGATGGTCATCGCCTGCCCCGGCTGCGGCCGCACGACGAGCACGCTGTTCCAGGAACTCGCCTCGCAGATCCAGACGTATCTGCGCAACGAAATGCCGGTATGGCGCGATCAATACCCGGGCGTCGAGAAGATGCACGTCGCGGTGATGGGCTGCATTGTGAACGGGCCGGGCGAGTCGAAGCAGGCGAATATCGGCATCAGCCTGCCGGGTTCGGGCGAGAATCCGGCGGCGCCCGTCTTCATCGACGGTGTGAAGGTCAAGACGCTGCGCGGCGAGCATATCGCCCAGGAATTCCAGCAAATCGTGAGCGAGTACGTCGCGCGCACCTATGGCAAGCGCGAAGAAACGGCCGCGGCATCACTCTAAAGACAGATGACAGAACAGAAGAAACGGCTCGAAAAACTGAGCGGCGTGAAGGGCATGAACGACATCCTCCCGCAGGATGCCGCGTTGTGGGACTTCTTCGAATCGACCGTCAAGTCGATGCTGCGCTCGTACGGTTATCAGAACATTCGTACGCCGATCATCGAGCACACGCAGCTTTTTACGCGTGGCATCGGCGAAGTGACGGACATCGTCGAGAAGGAAATGTACAGCTTCACCGACGCGCTCAACGGCGAGCATCTCACAATGCGCCCGGAGAACACGGCGGCGGTCGTGCGCGCGACGATCGAGCACAACCTGCTGTACGACGGCCCGAAGCGCTTGTGGTACGTCGGACCGATGTTCCGCCACGAGCGTCCGCAGCGCGGGCGGTATCGGCAGTTCCATCAGGTTGGCGTGGAAGCGCTCGGCTTCGCAGGGCCCGATGCCGACGCCGAAATCATCATGATGTGCCAGCGTCTTTGGGACGACCTGGGCCTTACCGGCATTCGCCTCGAGCTTAATTCGCTCGGCCAGGCCGATGAGCGCGCAGCGCATCGCCAGGAACTGATCGCGTATCTCGAAAAGCACGTCGAATTGCTCGACGAGGAAGCGAAGCGCCGTCTCTATACGAATCCGTTGCGCGTGCTGGACACGAAGAATCCCGCGCTGCAGGAAATTGCGCAGAACGCGCCGAAGCTCGTCGATTTTCTCGGCGAGGAATCGCGCACGCACTTCGAAGGCGTACAGCGTCTCCTGAAGGCTAACAATATTCCGTTCAAGATCAATCCGCGTCTCGTGCGCGGCCTCGACTATTACAACCTGACCGTCTTCGAGTGGGTCACCGACAAACTCGGCGCTCAGGGCACAGTGGCCGGCGGCGGCCGCTACGATCCGCTGATCGAGCAACTCGGTGGCAAGCCGACGAAAGCGTGCGGCTGGGCGATGGGCGTCGAGCGGATTCTGGAACTGTTGAAGGAAGAAAAGCTCGTACCGGAGGACGAAGGCACCGACGTCTACGTCGTGCACCAGGGCGAGGCGGCGGCGGAACAGGCGTTCATCATCGCCGAGCGTCTGCGCGACACCGGCCTCGACGTCATCCTGCATTGCAGCCCGGACGGGGCGCCGGCAAGCTTCAAGTCGCAGATGAAAAAAGCCGATGCGAGCGGCGCGGCATTCGCCGTGATCCTCGGCGAGGACGAACTCGCGCAGGGCACGGCGGGCGTCAAGCCGCTGCGGGCGATCGAACGGGAAGGCCAGAAGAACGAGCAATCGACTGTTCCGCTGGAAAACTTGACCGAATTTCTAATCAATGCGATGGTTGCATCCGCCGCCGACGGCGCTGATTAAATTTTAGGCAGCGACCGTGCGCGCAGTGCCGGATCGAGAGGATTCGGCACGGTGCGCGCAATAAATAAGGCATAGAAGGAATGGTTGGGCAATGAGCTATCACGACGAACAAGAATCACTGGAAAATCTGAAGCACTGGTGGGCCAAGTGGGGCAACGCGACGACATGGATCGTCCTCGCCGTGCTCGTGGTCGCGGCGGGCTTTAACGGCTGGAACTATTGGCAGCGCCGGCAGGCGGCGGAAGCGGCTGTGCTTTACGATCAGGTCCAGCAGGCGGTCACTGCGAACGACAAGGCGAAGATCGCACGTGTCGCCGGCGACATGGAGGACAAGTTCGGCCGCACGGCCTATGCGCAGATGACGGCGCTCGCCGCCGCGAAGGCACTCTACACGGCCGGCGATAGCGCGGCCGCGAAGGCGCAATTGCAATGGGCCGTCGACCATGCGAAGGACGACGAGTACAAGCAGATCGCGAAGCTGCGTCTCTCGCTCCTGTTGCTAGACGAAAAATCCTACGACGCCGGCCTGAAAGTGCTCGCCGACGCGCCGCTCGATGCGTTCAAGGGCGTCGTGTCGGATCGTCGTGGCGATTTGCTCGCGGCGCAGGGCAAGCGCGAGGACGCCCGCGCCGCCTATAAGGTGGCGCTCGACACGCTGCCGCAAAGCGACACTTCCGCGCGTCAACTGGTCCAGTTCAAGCTGGACGCGCTCGGCGGTTGAGTCCCGCCGCCTCCGCACCGTTGCCAGCCGCCGGGCCCGTCGCTGAAAAGCGCGCCCGCGGCGCACGCCGATCAATCGAATGTTCAATCTCCAATTGCGTCCACCGATGACCCTTCTGAAACGCTACGCCCTGCCGCTTGCCTGTGCGATGACTGCCTTGCTGGCCGCGTGCTCATCCGCCAAGGACGAACGGCGCGTTCCGACGCCGCTCGTGGAAATCAAGCCCGTTCTCGAAGTCGGGCAGGTGTGGAAGGCGAGCGTCGGCAAGGCCGGCCGCTATCTGTTCATGCCTGTCGCCGTCGGCGACGCGGTGTATGCCGCCGGCGTCAACGGCACGGTCGCGAAGATCGATGCGAAGACTGGCCAGGACGTATGGCGCACGAAGCTGAAGGACGATCTGTCGGCGGGCGTCGGCAGCGACGGTACGTTGACCGCCGTCGGCGGGCTCAAGGGCTCGGTCTACGTGCTCGGACCGGACGGCAAGCAGTTGTGGACCGCCGTCGCGCCGGGCGAACTCGTGTCGCCGCCGCTCGTCGGCAACGATCTCGTGATAGTGCGCACGATCGATGGCAAGGTCATCGCATTCAACGCGCAGACTGGCGAGCAGAAGTGGACCTTCCAGGTCCGCGCGGTTCCGCTGAACCTGCGCGTCGCGGCCGGCATGACATTCGCGGGCAATCAGGCCGTGCTCGCGGGCTTTCCCGGCGGCACGTTCGCGGCGATCAACATCCAGACCGGCGACGCCTACTGGCAAGCGCCCGTCTCGTTCCCGAAAGGCGTGACCGAAGTCGAGCGCATCAACGACGTGACCGGCGCGCCGTCGCTCGTCGGCGCGCAGACTTGCGCGGTGACCTTCCAGGGTCGCCTCGGTTGTTTCGATGCGAATTCCGGCCGTCCCGTCTGGGAAAAAGCGTTTTCGAGCGACAGCGGCCTGGCGCAGGACGCGCAAGTCGTCGCAGCCGGCGACGACTGGTCGGTGGTGAACGCGTTTCGCGCGTCGGACGGCACGCCACTCTGGAAAAGCGACAAGCTGAAGAACCGTCAGGTCAGCGTGCCTTATATCCTGGGACGCGCGGTCGTCGTCGGCGACTTCGAAGGCTATGTGCACTTCCTCGAAGCCAGCAGCGGCGAACTGATCGGCCGCGCGAAGACGGATGGCAGCGCGATCACCGCGGCGCCGGTGCTCGCGGGCGACACGCTCGTCGTGCAGACGCATGACGGCGACCTGTACGGATTCCGTCCCCGCTGATTTGTCGAAGTGACCTGATCTGCGAGCCGGCGCTGCCGGCTCGCGTGCTTTATCGGCGCGAGATTCGCGCCACCGGTCGACGGGCCGAACACTGCAGCATCGAACAGAAGTAGAAGCGAGGCGCAAAGCATGAGCGCACACTCGTGAAATGAAGCCAGGCGGCAGACGAAAAGCCGCCGCAAATCGGCGCCACCGCCGAGGCAAGTCTCTTGCATGCGAAGCACTCCGACGTGCCGCATGCCGAATCCATGCTAATTTTCGACAAACGCAGGCTTTTCCGCGGCGTTTCCGTGGCCTTGGCGTTCCGTGCGCCGGTGTCGGCCGCCTTGCGTTCAACTGTGAACAACATCTGATGAAACCCGTTATTGCCCTCGTGGGGCGCCCCAATGTGGGGAAATCGACTCTTTTCAACCGCTTGACGCGCTCGCGTGACGCGCTCGTCGCCGACTTGCCCGGTCTCACGCGCGACCGCCACTACGGCGAGGGCCGCGTGGGCGACCGGCCGTATCTCGTCGTCGATACGGGCGGCTTCGAGCCCGTCGCGAAGGACGGCATCCTGCACGAAATGGCGCGCCAGACGCGTCAGGCGGTGGAGGAAGCGGACGTGGTCGTGTTCATCGTTGATGGACGCAACGGCCTGGCGCCGCAGGACAAGGCGATCGCCGACTATCTGCGCAAGACCGGCCGTCCGCTCTTTCTCGTCGTGAACAAGGCGGAGGGCATGAAGTACAGCGCCGTCGCGAACGATTTCTACGAGCTAGGTCTCGGTGACCCGCGCGCGATCTCGGCCGCGCACGGCGATGGCGTCAACGAAATGATCGGCGACGCGCTCGAAATCGCCTACGCCGGCCAGCCGGAAGAGGACGACGACGAAAAGGCGAAGCACGGCGTGAAGATCGCGATCGTAGGGCGGCCGAACGTTGGCAAATCGACGCTCGTGAACGCGCTGATCGGCGAGGAGCGCGTGATCGCGTTCGACATGCCCGGCACGACGCGCGATTCGATCTATGTTGATTTTGAGCGACAAGGCCGCAAATACACTCTGATCGACACGGCGGGTCTGCGTCGGCGCGGCAAGGTGTTCGAGGCGATCGAGAAGTTTTCGGTGGTGAAGACGCTGCAGTCGATTTCGGACGCGAACGTCGTCATCTTGCTGCTCGATGCCCAGCAGGACATCTCGGAACAGGATGCGCATATCGCGGGTTTCGTGGTCGAGCAGGGACGGGCGCTGGTGGTCGGCGTGAACAAGTGGGACGGGCTCGATTCGCACACGCGCGAGCGGACCAAGGGTGATCTCACGCGCAAGCTCAAGTTCCTGGATTTCGCCAAGTTCCATTACGTGTCGGCGCTGGAGAAGACGGGCATCGGCCAGTTGATGAAATCGGTCGACGACGCCTACGCCGCCGCGATGGCCAAATTGCCGACGCCGAAGCTGACGCGCGCGCTGATCGACGCCGTGGAATTCCAGCAGCCGCGCCGGCGCGGTCCGGTGCGTCCGAAGCTGCGTTATGCGCACCAGGGTGGGCAGAATCCGCCGATCATCGTCGTGCACGGCAACGCGCTCGACGCGATCACGGACACCTATAAAAGGTACCTCGAAGGGCGCTTCCGAGAAACTTTCGGGCTGGCCGGGACTCCATTGCGCATAGAGTTCCGCTCGAGCACGAACCCTTACGCGGACAAAGGCTGAGTCCCGCGCGCACCAAGCGTTTGGCCCCTGTGGAGGCGCTGGTGCGGAAAAGAAAATCGGCTATAGTGTAGCGATTGTTGGCGGATCTCTTTTTCTTCCCCCACAATTACGTTCAACCTGCAAAAAAACACGGAGTTTGCTATGAGCAACAAAGGGCAATTGTTACAAGACCCGTTTTTGAACGCACTGCGTAAAGAGCACGTGCCGGTGTCGATCTATTTGGTCAACGGCATCAAGCTTCAAGGGAACATCGAATCGTTCGACCAGTACGTCGTGTTGCTCCGCAATACGGTTACCCAGATGGTCTACAAGCACGCCATTTCCACGGTCGTGCCGGCCCGTCCGGTGAATTTCCACCCGGACGCTGAATCGTCCTAAACCAAGTCGCGGCCGGTGATCCAACGTCGATAAAAAGTTACTCGCCGGTCGCTTCAAAACCAATACCTCAATTTGATCAACGCAGCGCTTGTCGGCATCGACTTCGGCAAAATCGATTTCGAAGCCAGTCTTGAAGAACTCAGCCTGCTCGCACAAAGTGCGGGCGCCAATCCCGCTGTCACGCTTACCGGCCGCCGTTCGAGCCCCGATGCCAAGATGTTCGTCGGCAGCGGCAAGGTCGAAGAGTTGCGCCTCGCGTGCGAAGCGAACGACGTCGAACTCGTCATTTTCAATCACGCCCTCGCGCCCGCGCAGCAGCGCAATCTGGAAGGCGCGCTGAACCGGCGTGTCGTCGATCGCACCAGCCTGATCCTCGATATTTTTGCGCAGCGCGCCCGCAGCCACGAAGGCAAGCTGCAGGTCGAACTCGCGCAGCTCCAGTATCTGTCGACACGGCTCATCCGCGCCTGGACTCACCTCGAGCGTCAAAAGGGCGGTATCGGGCTGCGCGGCCCGGGCGAAACGCAGCTCGAAACCGACCGGCGCCTCATCGGCGAGCGCATCAAGGCGCTCAAGGCGCGGCTCGAAAAGCTGCGCCGCCAGCACGGCACGCAGCGCCGCCAGCGCGTGCGCAACCGGACGATGTCGGTGTCGCTCGTGGGCTATACGAACGCGGGCAAGTCGACGCTTTTCAACGCGCTGACCAAGGCGCAGGCCTACGCCGCCGACCAGCTCTTCGCCACGCTCGATACCACCTCCCGCCGCGTGTTCCTCGGCGAGGAAGCGGGGCACGTGGTCGTGTCGGATACGGTCGGGTTCATTCGCGAGTTGCCGCACCAACTGGTCGCGGCGTTTCGCGCGACGCTCGAGGAAACCATCCACGCGGACTTGTTGCTGCACGTCGTCGATGCATCGAGCGCCGTGCGCCTCGATCAGATCGATCAGGTGAACGAGGTGCTGCGCGGCATCGGCGCGGACACGATTCCGCAGATTCTCGTCTTCAACAAGATCGACGCGGTGCCTGAACTGGCGGCCCGCGGCGACGCGGTTGAAAGGGACGAGTATGGTAATATTTCGCGCGTCTTTTTGAGCGCACGCACGGGGCAAGGTCTCGACGCGCTGCGCGCTGCCATCGCCGAAATCGCTGCATCGGATTCCAGTGAACTCAACGCGGTTCCCGAGTTCACCGAACCTGCGGAATCTGCTGAATCACCCGAATCAACGCAATCCTCGTCGTACGACGAAGCCGCGCTGCCGGAAGACCACCGGCCAGCCAGCGAACCGAACGAACACGACGACCGCAAGGTCCCCGAGCACGGGCACTGAAGCTGTTCCGATCTGCATTGACCCGGCTGTCTAATGGTGAATCACCGAGTGAACGACTACAACGAGCGGAGTAACCGGCAGCATTCGCATGCCGTCTTTTCGATTGACGACCCGCGCTGGGGGCGGGGCGACGGCAATGGTGGCACCAAGAACGATCAGAAGCGTCCGCAGGAGCCGAAGCGTCCCAACGGCAAGGAAGGCGACGGCCCGCCCGATCTCGATGAAATGTGGCGCGACTTCAACAAGCGTCTGGCCGGTCTCTTCGGCAAGAAACCCGGCAACGGCGCGCCGCGCGCGGACAATGGCCGGGGCGCGAAGATCGGCTTCGGGATCGTCGTCGGCGTTCTGATCGCGATCTATCTCGGCAGCGGCGTGTTCGTTGTACAGGATGGACATGTCGGCGTCGTGTCGCAGTTCGGCAAGTACAAGGGCACGGCCGACCAGGGCATCCATTGGCGTCTGCCCTATCCGTTTCAGTCGCATGAAATCGTCAACACCGCACAGATCCGCTCGGTGGAAGTGGGGCGCAACAACGCGCTCACGCAGGCGAACGTGCGCGACGCGTCGCTCCTCACGCACGACGCCGATATCGTCGACGTGCGGTTCGCCGTCCAGTATCAGATCAAGTCGCCGACCGACTATCTCTTCCGCAATCTCGATCCCGATCAGAGCGTGACGCAGGCCGGCCAGGCCGCGATCCGCGAAATCGCCGGCGCGGAGCCGACGGACGACCTTCTCTACAACGATCGCGAATCGCTGCGCGCGCGTCTTATCGACACGATCCAGCGCTCGCTCGACGCGTACAAGACCGGCCTCCAGGTGACGGGCGTCACGCTGCAAAGCGTGCAGGTGCCCGCGCAGGTGCAGGCGGCGTTCGAGGAAGCGGCGAAGGTGCGCCAGGACAACGAGCGCGCCCGCGATACCGCGCGCGCCTATGCGGCGCAACTTCTGCCGCGCGCGAAGTCCGACGCGGCACGCACGATCGACGAGGCCACCGCGTACAGCAATCGCGTGGTGACGCAGGCGCAAGGCGATGCCGAGCGCTTTAAGCAGGTCTACGCAGAATATTCGAAGGCTCCGGCATTGATTCGTCAACGCATGTACCTGGACACGATGCAGCAGATTTATTCGCGCGCGACGAAGGTGTTCGTCGACAGCAAGGCGGGCAACAACGTGCTGTATCTGCCGCTCGACAAGATCGCCGAAGCGGCGCGTCATCGTCCGGGCGAGGCCGCCGTCAGCGAGCCGCCGGGCAGTGGCGCGGCGGCGACCGCGGCTCCGGCCCCGGCTTCAGGCGCGGCAGCAACGGCGGCGTCGACACCGGCATCGGCTGCGACGCCTGCAAGCGCGGCGAGCGGCGCCAGCCAGAGCGGTGCGAACGATCCGCTGCGCTCGCGCGACGCGTTCCGTTCGCGTACCCGTCAAGACGACCTGCAATAAGGAGCGCGATCATGAATCGAATCATTGCGCTCGTCGTGGCCGTCGTCATCGTGCTGTTCATCGGTTCGTCGATGATCTTCGTCGTCGACGAGCGGCATGCCGCCGTCGTGTCGGCGCACGGCGAAGGTAATCCGAAACTCTACGGCCCCGGCCTCCATTTCAAGCTGCCGCCGCCGTTCCAGACGGCCACGCTGATCGACACCCGCACGCTTACCATCGACGAAACCGGCTCGGACCGTTTCACGACGTCCGATAAAAGCGAAGTGCTGGTCAACACGGTCATCAAGTATCGCGTGACCGATCCGCTCAAGCTGTTCGAAA
The DNA here is from genome assembly GCF_001544475.1 of Caballeronia humi. GTDB lineage: Bacteria > Pseudomonadota > Gammaproteobacteria > Burkholderiales > Burkholderiaceae > Caballeronia > Caballeronia humi. Next base: position 224,103 of record NZ_FCNW02000003.1, read on the forward strand.
GCAACGAGAAGAACACACAGAGCGCGCAGGAACGTCTGACCGCGCTTGCTCGCACGGCGCTCGCGAGCGCGTTCACGAAGCGCTCGCTCAACGACGCGCTCGCCGAGCAGCAGGCAATCGCAAGCGAGGCGCAGAAGTCGATCGAGCAGTCCGCGTCGGCGTTCGGCGTCGATCTGGTGGATCTGCAGCTCACGCGCATCGACTTTCCGCCGGCCGTCGCCGATTCGGTCTACAAGCGCATGATCGCGGCACGCCAGCAGGCCGCCGCCGACGAGCGCGCGAAGGGCACGGCCGAAGCGGACAAGATCAAGGCCGACGCGGACCGCCAGCAGCAGGCGACGCTCGCGGAAGCGTACAGTCAGGCGCAGACGATCAAGGGCGAGGGCGACAGCCAGGCCGCCGCGATCGCCGCCGATGCCTACGGACGCGATCCGCAGTTCTACCAGTTCTATCAGAGCCTCGAAGCGTACAAGAAGACGTTCAAGCCGGGCGACGTGATGGTGCTCGACTCGAGCAGCGACTTCTTCCGCTTCATGCGCGGCCCGAACGGCGGCCTCGCGGATGTGGCTCCCGCGCTCAAGCGCTGATTGTGCGCGTGCCTGAGCGAACGCTCCGGCACCTTCATTCGAATGGATATGGCCGCGACGTTACTGCTTGCGCTTGCGCTGATGCTGATCATCGAAGGGATGTTCCCGTTCGTGTTCCCGACGGCATGGCGTGACACATTCCGCCGCATCGCCGAGCGGCCGACGAACCACATCCGCATCGGCGGCCTGATCGCGATGGGGCTCGGACTCATCCTCCTCCTGATCGCGACCTGAGGCGCTTCGCGCGCCTTCTGTCTTTACACGAGCGCCCGAAGGTCGCTCAAACACCCCGTAGGAATCGTTTCGATGTCGACCTGGTTACTTCCCGAGAATATTGCCGACGTGCTGCCGTCGGAGGCCCGCAAGATCGAAGAGCTGCGCCGGCGGCTGCTCGACCGCTTCCGCTCGTACGGCTACGAGCTCGTGATGCCGCCGATGCTCGAATACATCGAGTCGCTTCTGACGAGCGGCGGCAGCGACCTCAACCTCCGCACCTTCAAGCTCGTCGATCAGCTCTCGGGCCGCACGCTCGGCCTGCGCGCGGACATCACGCCGCAGGTGTCGCGGATCGACGCCCATCTGCTGAACCGCCAGGGCGTGACGCGCCTTTGCTACGCGGGCAACGTGCTGCATACGCGTCCGCGCGGCCTGCACGCGACGCGCGAGCAGATCCAGATCGGCGCGGAAATCTACGGCCACGCGGGCCTCGAAGCCGATCTCGAAATTCAGACGCTGATGCTCGATTCGCTGCATCTGGCGGGATTGACGAAGGTGCGTCTCGATTTGTGCCACGCGGGGGTGCTTGCCGCGCTGCTCGAACTGGAACCGGCGGCGGCATCGCTGGGTGAAGCGCTTTTCGATGCGCTCGCCAGCAAGGACGTGCCGCGCCTGAATGAACTCACCGCTCATCTCGGGCAGGTGCCGCGCGAGGCGTTGCGCGCGCTGCCGTCACTGTATGGCGATGCGTCGGTGCTCGACACGGCGCGCGGCCGTCTGCCGAACCTGCCTGTGATCTCCCGCGCGCTCGATGATCTCGCATTCCTTGCATCGCAAGCGAACGGCGCGGAACTGATGATCGACCTGGCCGATCTGCGCGGCTACGCGTATCACAGCGGCGTGATGTTCTCGGCCTACGTCGACGGCGTGCCCAACGCGGTCGCGCGCGGCGGCCGTTATGACGACGTCGGTCTTGCGTACGGCCGTGCGCGTCCGGCGACGGGCTTTTCGCTGGACCTGCGCGAAGTCGCGCGTATTTCCCCGGTTGATGCACGCGGCAGTGCGATCCTCGCACCGTGGAAGCACGACGAGCCGCTGCGCGCGGCCGTCGCGGCTTTGCGCGACAAGGGCGAAGTGGTGATCCAGGCGCTCCCGGGCCACGACCACGATCTCGACGAATTCGCGTTCGATCGTGTGCTCGTCGAGCGTGACGGCACGTGGACCGTGGACGCACGAAAGTAAGCAGCCAAATGCCAGACCTTTGATCGGCAACGACTTTTTCAGGCGTTTCCGATCGACACGGGTTCACGAAAGTCCCGAAAAACTCGGAACCTTCCGCGAACATAGGTAAAATGCGTTTTTAACCAGCTAACGAATCAACATGTCTGCCAGTGCAGTGAATGTGAACCCCGGGCGCAACGTCGTCGTGGTGGGCACCCAGTGGGGTGATGAGGGCAAAGGCAAGATCGTAGACTGGCTGACGGACCACGCCCAGGGCGTCGTGCGCTTCCAGGGCGGTCACAATGCGGGTCACACGCTCATCATCGGCGGCAAGAAAACCATCTTGCGCCTGATTCCCTCGGGCATCATGCGCGCGGGCACGGCCTGTTACATCGGCAATGGCGTCGTGTTGTCGCCGGAAGCGCTCTTCAAGGAAATCGGCGAACTGGAAGCGGCGGGAATCGACGTCCAGAAGCGCCTGTTCATCTCCGAAGCGGCCACGCTGATCCTGCCGTATCACGTCGCGATCGACCAGGCGCGTGAAGCGCGCCGCGGCGCGAGCAAGATCGGCACGACGGGGCGGGGCATCGGCCCGGCTTACGAGGACAAGGTCGGCCGTCGCGGGTTGCGCGTGCAGGATCTGTTCGACGCTCCGGTGTTCGCCGAACGCCTGCGCGAAACGCTCGACTTCCACAATTTCGTGCTCACGCAATACCTGGGCGCGGCTGCGGTCGACTATCAGGAAACGCTCGACACGATGCTCGGCTACGCGGATCGCCTCGCGCCGATGGTCACCGACGTCTCACGCCGTCTCTACGACGAGAACCACGCCGGCCGCAACTTGTTGTTCGAAGGCGCGCAAGGCACGCTGCTCGACATCGATCACGGCACTTATCCGTACGTCACGTCGAGCAATTGCGTCGCGGGCGCGGCGACGGCGGGCGCGGGCGTTGGTCCGCAGAAGCTGAACTACATTCTCGGCATCACGAAGGCGTATTGCACGCGCGTGGGCGCCGGTCCATTCCCGAGCGAGCTGTACGACGCCGATAACGCCGAACGCCAGGAGCAGGTTGGCTTGACGCTCGCTACCGTCGGCAAGGAATTCGGTTCGGTGACGGGCCGTCCGCGCCGCACCGGCTGGCTCGATGCCGCTGCGCTGCGCCGCTCAATCCAGATCAACGGTATCTCGGGCCTGTGCATGACGAAGCTCGACGTGCTCGACGGCCTCGAGGAAGTTAAGCTGTGCGTCGGCTACAAGCTCGATGGCAAGACTGTCGATATCCTGCCGCGCGGCGCGTCGGAAGTGGAGCGTTGCGAGCCGGTCTATGAGACGTTCGGCGGCTGGAAGGAAAGCACGATCGGCATCACGCAATGGGACGGCCTGCCGGAAAACGCGCGCGCCTATCTGACGCGCGTGCAGGAAGTGGCCGGCGTGCCGATCGACATGGTCTCGACCGGTCCCGACCGTGACGAAACCATCCTGCTGCGCCATCCGTTCAAGGTCTGAGCGCGCGTAATCGGCGCAAGCGGCTCAAGCGGCTCGCCTGAACCGATCGCTTCAAAAAAATGTGGCCGCACTGAGCGGCCACATTTCGTATATAACCGCAGTACGCATTTGAAAGAGTCTTACCATGATCGCGATGACGGACCCGCGCAACGACGACAAGAACCTCTGGGTCGGCTGGGATGAATATCACCGGTTGATCGAACTGCTCGCCTTGCGCGTGCACGAGTCCGGCTGGAAGTTCGACAACATCCTGTGCCTCGCGCGCGGCGGCCTCCGCGTCGGCGACCAGCTCTCGCGCATCTACGACCTGCCGCTCGCGATCCTCTCGACGAGTTCGTACCGCGAGGCCGCCGGCACGGAGCAGGGTGCGCTCGACATCGCGCAGTACATCACGATGACGCGCGGCGATCTGAGCGGCAACGTGCTGCTCGTCGACGATCTGGTCGACTCGGGCGTCACGCTCGCGCGCGTGCAGGAGCATCTGAAGGAACGCTATCCGGCGGTCACGGCGGTGCGCTCGGCGGTGCTCTGGTACAAGGCGTGCTCGAACGTGAAGCCCGACTATCACGTTCAGTTTCTGGAAACGAATCCGTGGATTCATCAACCGTTCGAGGAGTGGGATACGGTGCGTCCGCACAATCTCGGCGCATGGATCAAGCGCGGCATGCAGAACGGCCGCGGCTGACACGCATCACCGAACGAGCCGGGCTCGACGCCGTTCGCTCATGCCTTCGGGCATGGCCGAACGGCGTTTTCTTTGTGCACTGAAAGTCATGGCGCGTTCAAGAAGCACCGCGCCGATGCACCGTCGCCATTTCAACGCAATGCTAAACTGCGCCATCCCGCCTCGCGTGGTGCTCGGACAACAGGGAACCGGCGGTTTGCCTGCAACGTTAGAATGGCGTTCGTTTTTTCCGCCTCAAACGGATACCTCGCGTTTATGACCAATCTGACTCACGCGCAAGAGCGCAAGCAGCCTCTCCCGACGCTGGCGCTTGCCGCCATCGGCATCGTGTTCGGCGATATCGGCACGAGTCCGCTGTATGCGCTGAAAGAGGCGTTCAGCACGTCGCACGGCATCGAATTGACCGATGCCTCCATCCTCGGCGTCATCTCCCTGCTCTTCTGGGCGATCGTCATCGTGGTCGCGATCAAGTACGTGCTCTTCGTCATGCGCGCCGACAACAACGGCGAAGGCGGCGTGCTCGCGCTCATGACGCTCGCGTTGCGCACCTTCAGCAATACCGGGCGCATGTCCGGCATCCTGATGATGCTCGGCATCTTCGGCGCGTGCATGTTCTACGGCGACGCCGTGATCACCCCTGCAATGTCGGTGCTCTCGGCGGTGGAGGGGCTCACGATCTCGACGCCGCACCTGGCGCCCTACGTGCTGCCGATCACGATCGTCATCCTCATCATGCTCTTCTGGATCCAGCGGCGCGGCACGGCGGTCGTAGGCCGGCTGTTCGGCCCGATCATGGTGCTGTGGTTCGCGACGCTCGCCGTGCTCGGCGTGTATCACATCGTGCTCGAACCGCGCGTCATCATTGCGCTGAACCCGTACTACGCGTTTTCGTTCATGCAGCAGCACGTGCTGCAGGCGTACATCGTGCTCGGCTCGGTCGTGCTCGTGCTGACGGGCGCCGAAGCGCTCTACGCCGACATGGGCCACTTCGGCGCGAAGCCGATCCGCCTCGGCTGGTATTGCTTCGTGATGCCGTCGTTGCTTCTCAACTATTTCGGCCAGGGCGCGCTTCTGATGCACTCGCCGGAGGCGCGCGTAAGCCCGTTCTTCCTGCTCGCACCGGACTGGGCGCTGCTGCCGCTCGTCATCCTTTCGACAATCGCGACGGTGATCGCGTCGCAGGCGGTCATTTCCGGCGCCTATTCGCTGACGAGCCAGGCGATCCAGCTTGGCTACGTGCCGCGCATGAAGATCCTGCACACGTCCGAGCTCGCGATCGGGCAGATCTACATTCCGCTCGTCAACTGGATGCTGCTGTTCATCATCCTGTGCATCGTGATCGGCTTCAAGAGTTCGGAAAACCTCGCCGCCGCGTACGGCCTCGCCGTCACCGCGACGATGATCGTCACGACGATGCTCGCCTCAGTCGTCATGACCAAGCTCTGGGGCTGGAACAAGGCGGTCGTGACGGGGATCATCAGCGTGTTTTTCCTCGTCGATCTCGGCTTTTTCGGCGCGAGTTTGCTGAAGATCGAGCAGGGCGGCTGGCTGCCGCTGTGCATCGGCGGGGCGCTCTTCTTCCTGCTGATGACGTGGTACAAGGGCCGCATGATCGTGAAGGACCGCACCGCCGCCGACGGCATCCCGCTGATGCCGTTCCTGCAGGGGCTGCTCGCGCACCCGCCGCATCGCGTGTCGGGGACGGCGATCTACCTCACGGGCAGCGATTCGCTCGTGCCCGTCAGCCTCCTGCACAACCTGAAGCACAACAAGGTGTTGCACGAGCGGACGATTTTCCTGAATTTCGTCACGCGCGACATTCCGTACGTCGACGATTCAGAACGGCTCGACGTGAAGGACATCAGTGGCGGGCTTTTTCTCGTGAAGGCCGCCTACGGCTTCAATGAGACGCCCGACGTGAAGGCCGTGCTCGAGCAGATCAGCCGCACGCACGCCATGACCTTCGAGCTGATGGATACGTCGTTCTTCATGGCGCGCGAAACGGTCGTGCCGACGGAGTTGCCGGGCATGTCGGTGTGGCGCGAACGCGTGTTCGCGTGGATGCACCAGAACGCCGCCAAGCCGACCGATTTCTTCAGCATCCCGGCCAATCGCGTGGTTGAACTGGGCACGAAGATCGAGATTTGAGCGTTGCCCGGCGCATTGAATGCCTTCAGTGCGCCGGCGTTTCCAGTTCCGCCCGTGTAGACGGCCGCGCCACCGCGTGCTGACGCACCGACCAGCTCACGCCTCCCAGCAGCAGCACGATCGCCAAAACTTCGGGTACGCGCGGGAGTCGTTCGTCGTAGACAAACGCGTAAAGCAGCGCGAAAAGCGTTTCGAACGCGATCATCTGTCCCGAGAGCGTCAGCGGCAGGCGCTTGGACGCCGCATTCCAGAGCGTGTTGCCGAGCCACGAGCCGCCGAGCGCGAGCGCGAAGCTTACGATCCAGAACATCTGCCAGCGCGCGGCCGGCACGCTCGCCTGCACGGTGCCTGCTGGCAGCGTCAGCACGACGAGCCACAGCGCGCCGCCCAGCACGCCCGTCACGATGCCCCAGAGGATCGACCACTCGTTGCCGTCGAAATGGGTGTTCGCCTGCAGGTAGCGTGCGTTGACGACCGCGTACCACGTCCACGAGAGGAGCGCGCCCACCGCGCACGCGAGGCCGCCGAGCTTCGTCATGACGCTGGTGGCGTTGCCGCCGGCGTCGCTGAAAACGTCGATGTTGATGCACGCGATGCCCGCGATCACCATCACGAGCGGCCAGAACAGGCGCTTCAAGTCGATCGCGCCATGATCGCGCCGCCCGGCGAGCGTCACAGTGACGGGCAAGATCCCGACGATCAGCGAGGAGGGCGCGACGCCCACCATCTGCACGGCGGTGGCGAGGAGCATGTAGTAGAGCAGGTTGCCGACCAGCGCCAGCTTGACGAGCGCGATGAGGTCCGCGCGCGTGAGTTTCGCGGCGAGCCTGCGCGCGAACGGCAGCGCGAACGCGAGCGAGACGAGTCCGTACATCACGTACCGGCCGCTGCTCAGGAGCAGCGGCGAAAAATCGGGCAGCAGTCGCGGCGCGAGAAAAATGAAGCCCCAGATTGCCCCTGCCATCACCCCATATGCCACACCGCGCTGCATCGTTTTGCTCCATTCCCTGGCTCTTGAAGGCGCGCAGAGTAGCACGGGGCGGGGGCGGTTTGTCTTGTCGAAAGCTGCACTCCGATGCCGGTTTCGACCCCGCGCGCGGGCCGATAGCGCGGAAGGCCAAACCGAAAATCACCCGAAAACGACGCGAAAAGAAAAGCGAAATGACGGTCGAAAATGGGCCCGGAAATTGCGACGGATTCACGTAAGCCAATGTTCGGTCAGTGAAAAACCGGGGAACTATCGGTATAATCTGCTTTTGCGCCCATAGGATTTGCCATGCGTCTGATCCAGAAAGCACTCACGTTCGATGACGTGCTCCTCGTGCCCGCGTTTTCCAACGTTCTCCCGCGCGACACCACCCTTAAGTCCCAGCTGACCCGCAAGATTTCCCTCAACATGCCCCTCGTGTCCGCCGCCATGGACACCGTCACCGAAGGGCGCCTCGCCATCGCGATGGCCCAGATGGGCGGCGTCGGCATCGTCCACAAGAACCTCACCGCTGCGGAACAGGCTCGCGAAGTCGCGAAAGTGAAGCGCTTCGAGTCGGGCGTCGTGCGTGATCCGATCACCGTGCCGCCACAAATGCGCGTGCGCGATGTCATCGCGCTGACGCAGCAGCACGGCATTTCGGGCTTTCCGGTCGTCGAGGGGCCGAAGCTGATCGGCATCGTCACCAATCGCGACCTGCGCTTCGAAGAACGCATGGACGAACCGGTGCGCAACATCATGACGCCGCGCGAGCGCCTCGTGACGGTCAAGGAAGGCACGCCGCTCGCCGAAGCGAAGGCGCTGATGCACAGCCACCGGCTGGAGCGCGTGCTGGTCGTGAACGACGCGTTCGAGCTGCGCGGCCTCATGACGGTCAAGGACATCACCAAGCAGACCGAACACCCGGACGCCTGTAAGGACGAGCACGGCAAGCTGCGGGTCGGCGCGGCGGTGGGCGTCGGCGCTGATAACGAAGAGCGCGTCGAACTGCTGGCGGCGGCGGGCGTCGACGTGATCGTCGTCGATACCGCGCACGGCCACAGCCAGGGCGTGCTGGAACGCGTGCGCTGGGTCAAGCAGAAGTATCCGCACATCGAAGTGATCGGCGGCAATATCGCGACGGCCGAAGCGGCGAAGGCGCTCGTCGAGTACGGCGCGGACGGCGTGAAGGTCGGCATCGGCCCGGGCTCGATCTGCACGACGCGGATCGTCGCGGGCGTCGGCGTGCCGCAGATCACGGCGGTGTCGAACGTGTCGGAAGCGTTGAAGGGCAGCGGCGTGCCGGTGATCTCCGACGGCGGCGTGCGCTTCTCCGGCGACGTCGCGAAGGCGCTCGCCGCCGGCGCGAACGCCGTCATGATGGGCAGCATGCTCGCGGGCACGGAAGAATCGCCCGGCGACGTGTTCCTGTTCCAGGGCCGCCAGTACAAGGCGTATCGCGGCATGGGCTCGGTCGGCGCCATGAAGGACGGCGCCGCCGATCGCTACTTCCAGGACAACTCGGCGAACATCGACAAACTCGTGCCGGAAGGCATCGAAGGCCGCGTCGCCTACAAGGGCTCGGTCAACGCGATCCTGTTCCAGGTGGTTGGCGGCGTGCGGGCGAGCATGGGCTACTGCGGCTGCCGCACGATTCTGGAGATGCACGACAAGGCCGAGTTCGTGCAGATCACGGCGGCGGGCATGCGCGAATCGCACGTCCACGACGTCCAGATCACCAAGGAAGCGCCCAACTATCACGTGGACTAAACCATGAAACCGTTGCTGCGAGCCGTACTCGTCGTCAATGCCCTGATTTTTCTCGCGTTCGGCGTGCTGTTCCTGCTGACGCCCTGGGCTGCGTTGTACAGCGCGCTGCAACTCGTTCAGGTGCAGCCTGCGTTCGCCGGGCAACTGTTCGGTATCGCGCTTGTCGGATTGGCGTGGCTGTCGTTTCACGCGGCCGTCAACGGCGCGTTGACGGTGACGGGCGCAAGGGTTTCGGGGCATGTCGAATGGCTGTCGGGCGTGGTCATGCTCGTGTGGCTGCTCGGGCTTCGGACCCCGGAGCTCGCCGGCTTCGGGCAGGTGGTCTCTGCGCTGACGGGCGTGATCCTGCTGATCCTCGGGCTTGGCAGCGTGCGGCTCGCGGGCGCGGTGCGTCGACGCGAGCGGGCGCAGGCGGCAGGCGCGGTGGCGGCGGATCGTGCTGAAAAGCGCGCGGCGGTGAAGCGTGAAGATGTCCGCGCGACGCCTGCGCCTGCTACGGCTACGGCACCCGCTGGCCGTCGCGTCGATCCGCTGGCTGGCGAGCCTGTCGCGGGCGAGGCGCTGGATGTCGGAACGCGGCCCGCAGCGCGAGCGCCGGCAGCCACGGCGATCGATCCGGCGACCGGCCGCAGCATCGACCCGGTCACCGGCCGCACGATCGACCCCGTGACCGGCCGCACGATCGAGCCGACGATTGCCCGCACCATCGATCCCGCTACCGGCAGAACCATCGACCCCGTGACGGGCGAGCGGACCGAACCGCGTCTTACGCCTGACCCGCTGCGTCCCGATACGCGATGAAAGCCGCATGAGCGAAGCGCGCCTCAACCGAACCGGGCGTTTCGTCACGACCTGTACTCCAGCGGTCGGCCTTCGCGCCGGCCGTCGATTTTTTGGCGGGAGCCGGACGTCGCGATGACGCCGACCCCGCGCCCCCATCACCGCAACCGTTTACTTCGCCTTTGGCCGCTGCCATGCACGACAAAATCCTGATCCTCGATTTCGGCTCTCAAGTCACCCAGTTGATCGCGCGACGCATCCGCGAATCGCATGTCTACTCGGAAATCCATCCGTACGACGTCGACGAGGCGTTCATCCGCGAGTTCGCGCCCAAGGGCATTATTCTGTCGGGCGGACCGAATTCGGTCACGGAAGCGGGCTCCCCGCGCGCCCCGCAGATCGTGTTCGATCTCGGCGTGCCGGTGCTCGGCATCTGCTACGGGATGCAGACGATGGCCGATCAGCTCGGCGGCAAGGTCGAGCTTGGCAAGCTGCGCGAGTTTGGCTATGCCGAAGTGCGCGCGCACAACCACACGGGCTTTCTGAACGACATCGAGGATTTCAAGGACGACTCCGGTCACGGCATGCTGAAGGTGTGGATGAGCCACGGTGACAAGGTGGCTGACATGCCGGCCGGGTTCAGGCTGATGGCATCGACGCCGTCGTGCCCGATCGCCGCGATGGCGGACGACGAGCGCCGCTTCTACGGCCTCCAATGGCATCCGGAAGTCACGCACACTGTGCAGGGGCGCGCGATGCTCGATCGCTTCGTGCTGGAACTGTGCGGCGCGACGCCCGATTGGGAAATGGGGCACTACATCGACGAAGCCGTCGAGAAGATTCGTGCGCAAGTCGGCGACGAGCATGTGATTCTGGGTTTGTCGGGCGGCGTGGATTCGTCGGTAGCGGCGGCGCTCTTGCACCGCGCGATTGGTGATCAACTGACGTGCGTGTTCGTCGATCACGGTCTTTTACGCCAGAACGAGGCCGAGCAGGTCATGACGACTTTTGCCGATCACCTCGGCGTGAAGGTGATCCACGTCGATGCGAGCACGGTGTTCTTGTCGAAGCTCGCGGGCGTGACCGATCCCGAGGCGAAGCGCAAGATTATCGGCGCGGAGTTCGTCGAGGTGTTTCAGGCCGAGGCGAACAAGTTGAAGGATGCGAAGTGGCTCGCGCAGGGGACGATTTATCCGGACGTGATCGAATCGGCGGGCAAGGGAAAGAAGGGCGCGCATACGATCAAGAGCCATCACAACGTCGGCGGGTTGCCGGAGACGTTGAACCTGAAGCTGCTGGAACCGCTGCGTGAATTGTTCAAGGATGAGGTGCGTGAGCTCGGCGTGAAGCTTGGGCTACCGCCGGCGATGGTGTATCGGCATCCGTTCCCGGGGCCAGGGCTCGGCGTGCGGATTCTCGGTGAGGTGAAGCGGGAGTTTGCTGACCTGCTGCGTCGCGCGGATGCGATTTTTATCGAGACTCTGCGCACTACGATAGATAAGGAAACGGGGAAGTCCTGGTATGACCTCACGAGTCAGGCGTTTGCGGTGTTTTTGCCGGTGAAGAGCGTCGGGGTGATGGGCGATGGGCGGACTTATGAATATGTCGTCGCGCTGCGGGCTGTACAGACGCTCGATTTCATGACGGCGCATTGGGCGCATCTGCCTCATGAACTGCTCGGGCATGTTTCGAACCGGATTATTAATGAGGTTAGGGGCGTTAATCGGGTGGTTTACGACATTTCGGGGAAACCGCCGGCTACGATCGAGTGGGAGTGAGGGGGCTGTCTGTTTGCCTCTGAACCGCGCGTAAAGGCGCAATGCCGGCACTAACCGACTCCCTCTTCTTCGCCATCTACCCCGACGCCGCGGCCGCCGAGCGGCTGTCGCGGCTCGCCGAGCGCTTACGCGCCGAGTACGGCTTGAAGGGCAAGCCCGCCGCTCCTGATCGATTTCACGTCACCTTGCATCATCTGGGGGCGTTTGCGGGCGTACCGGAAGACCTGGTGGCGATAGCATGCGCTGCCGCATCAAAAATCATGCTGCCGCCGGTTGGCGTCATGTTCGATCGCGCTTCGAGTTTTCCCGGTAGACGAAGCAAAAGTCCTTTCGTTCTGCGCGCAGCCCCGGATGCCATAGACACCGGACTGCTCGACCTTCACGCGGCTCTAGTCGTCGAACTGCAAGCCACCGGGCTTGCGATCAAGTCGAATACGCACTACACGCCGCACGTGACCTTGCTCTACGACGAGCACCATCTGCCCGAACAAGCCGTCGATCCGATCTCCTGGATCGCGCGCGAATTCGTCCTCGTGCGGAGTCTGCTTGGCCGGTCGCAGTATGTGCCGCTTGCACGCTGGCCACTCATCGACTGATTGCGATCAGTGCCGTTATCAATCACAACGGTCGATTCAATAAGTTTTATTAGCTGCCTGCACAATTTTGGCTCGGTCTAATATTTGCCATCAAAATAACGGACGACAAACGACCGACGCGCCGATGCCGACTTCCCCCGCGAAGACACCAGCAGCACCCATCACCGGATCACCGTCGCGCGACAGGCGTATCGCCGCGGTCATTGCGCCCCGCGCCGTGCCGCATTTCGCGCTCACGCAACTCACCCGCAGCAGTACGACATGACCCATCCCCGCCTCCTGGAAATCACCCCCCAGACCCACCACGTCCAGATCGACCTCGCTTACGCGACCGATCGCAATTTCACAGGCAAGCCGATCTACAAGGCCGCGCATTGCCTTCTGCTCGAACCTGCCGAATCTGCCTTGCGCAAGGCCGTGGAGATCGCGCAAACCATCGGCATGACGCTCAAAATCTTCGATGCTTACCGCCCGCCGCAGGCTCAGCAGGTCCTCTGGGATTTCCTCCCCGATCCGACTTTCATCGCCGAGCTGGGTCGCGGCTCGAACCACAGCCGGGGCACGGCGATCGACCTGACGCTCGTCGATGCGAACGGCGCTGAACTCGACATGGGGACGGGTTTCGACGCGATGGTCGCCGCCTCCGAGCACTTCCACCCTGGCTTGCCCGAGCAAGTCCAGAAGAACCGCACGCTGCTGCTCGGCGTGATGCACGGCGCGGGGTTCACGCACATCGCGAGCGAGTGGTGGCATTACGAGCTGCCGGGATCGCGCGAACGTCCGGTGATCGACAACAGCGAAAGCGGCCCGCTGCGCCTGATGTAAATACGCAAGCAACCACGACACCCCAAAAAAAACGGAACGCGATATGAAACTGGTTTTGCGCAACACATTCGCAACACTTGCAGCACTCGCCGTCGCCTCCACGCTGACACTCACCCTGACGTCAGGCCAGACACAGGCAGCAACCCCCAAAGACATGTTCGTCATGGCCACGCTCCTCGACGAATTCACCACCCTCGACCCCGGCGAAATCTACGAACTCGTCCCCGAGGAATACGTCGCGAACACCTACGATCGTCTGGTGCGTGTCGATCTGAAGGACCCGTCGAAATTCAATGGCGACGTTGCGCAATCGTGGACGGTCAGTCCCGACGGCCTCACGTTCACCTTCAAGATCCGCCCGGGCCTCAAGTTCCATTCCGGCAACCCGCTCACCGCCGATGACGTCGCGTGGTCGATCCAGCGCACGGCGCTCCTCGACAAGGGCGCGGCGGCCGTGCTCGCGGGCATCGGCCTGACGAAGGCCAACGCGCTGCAGAACGTCAGGAAAATCGACGACACCACTGTCTCGATCACCACCGACCAGAAGTACGCGCCGACCTTCGTGCTGAATGTGCTCGGCGCGTGGCCGGCGTCGGTGATCGATCGCAAGCTCGCGGAGTCGCATCAGAAGGACAACGATTTCGGCAACGAGTGGCTGAAGACGAACGAAGCCGGCTCGGGCGCCTACAAGCTCGTCAAGTGGAGCGCGAACGAATCGATCGTGCTGCAGCGCTTCGACGGCTATCGCCTGCCGCTCGCGATGAAGCGCATCGTGCTGCGTCACGTGACGGAAGCGGCGAGCCAGCGCCTGATGATCGAGAACGGCGACATTGACGTCGCACGCGACCTGAGCCCCGACGACCTCGACACGCTCTCGAAGGCGGGCAAGATCAAGGTCACGTCGGTGCCGCAGGCAACGCTGATGTACCTCGGCCTGAACAACAAGAACCCGAATCTCGCGAAGCCGGAAGTACAGGAAGCGATGAAGTGGCTCATCGACTATCAGGGCATCCAGAAGAACGTGATCCGCACGACCTACAAGGTGCATCAGACCTTCCTGCCCGAAGGCTTCCTCGGCGCGCTGAACACGAACCCGTATCACCAGGACGTCGCGAAGGCGAAGGCGCTGCTCGCGAAGGCCGGTCTCGCCGATGGCTTCACCGTCAAGATGGACGTGCGTAACGACTATCCGTATAGCGAGATCGCGCAGGCGGTGCAGGCGAACCTCGCGCTCGGCAACATCAAGGTCCAACTGATGCCGAGCGACAACAAGCAGACGCTCGGCCGCTATCGCGCGCGTCAGCACGATATCTACATCGGCGAATGGTCGGCGGATTACATCGATCCGCATAGCAATGCGCAGGGCTTCGCGTGGAACCCCGACAATTCCGACAAGTCGAGCTACAAGATGCTCGCATGGCGCAACTCGTGGGACATCCCCGCGCTCACGAAGGAGACGCTCGCGGCGCTCGCGGAATCGTCGACGACGAAGCGCGCGCAGATGTATCAGGCGATGCAAAAGGAAATGCTCGCGAAGTCGCCCTTCGTGATCATGTTCGAGAAGGTGTCGCAGGTGGCCGCGCGGCCGGGCGTGACGGGTCTCGAAGTCGGGCCGATCAACGACCTCGTTTCGTATCGCGACCTGAAGAAGCAATAAGTGTCGACGCCGCTTTCGACCTTCGACCGCATCCGCGCGCTTTCGGAGCGGCGGCGCGGCGTGCGCTGGATACTGGTGCTTGCGCGCTGGGTCGCGATGCTCCTGATCACGTTCACGGGCTTGCTCGCAATCACGTTCTTCATCGGCCGCAAGATTCCGATCGATCCGGTGCTCGCGATCCTTGGCGATCGCGCATCGGAGACGGCATACGCCGCCGCGCGCCTGCGGCTCGGCCTCGACAAGCCGCTCATCGAGCAATTCCTGATCTACTCGCGTGACGTGCTGCACGGCCAGCTCGGCGTATCGCTCCTGACGGCGAATCCGGTCATCGACGACATCCGCCGCGTCTTCCCAGCGACGCTCGAACTCGCGACGCTGTCGATCATCGTCGGCGTTGGGATCGGTGTGCCGCTCGGCGTGATCGCGGCGGTGCGCCACAACCGGTGGATCGATCACGTCGCGCGCTTCGTCGGCCTGATCGGCAGTTCGGTGCCGGTGTTCTGGCTCGCGCTGATGGGCCTTTTGCTGTTCTACGCGCGCTTGCACTGGGTTTCCGGACCGGGCCGCATAGATCCGATGTACGACGGCATGGTGGATACGCGCACCGGCAGCCTGCTCGTCGATTCGCTGATCGCGGGCGAGTGGGACGTGTTCGCCAACGCGTTCTCGCACATCGTGCTGCCGGCGGGCATCCTCGCGTTTTATTCGATCGCGTACCTGAGCCGCATGACGCGCTCGTTCATGCTCGACCAGTTGAGTCAGGAATACGTGACGACCGCGCGCGCGAAGGGCCTCACCGAGCGCCGCGTGATCTGGCGGCATGCGTTCGGCAACATCGCGGTGCCGCTTCTGACGGTGATCGCGCTCGCGTACAGTTACCTGCTCGAAGGCTCGGTGCTGACGGAGATCGTGTTCGCGTGGCCCGGCATCGGCTCGTATCTGACGGGCGCGCTGCTCAATGCCGACATGAACGCCGTGCTCGGCAGCACGCTCGTGATCGGCGCGACCTTCATCACGCTGAACCTGCTGACCGATGCGCTCTATCGCGTGTTCGATCCTCGGACGCGCTGACGACAGATGCCCATGCCTCAATCAACCGATGATTCGACCCAGGACTGGCCCATGAGCAAGCAGCGCGGGCATCTCAAGGCGTGGCTTCTCACCGATACTCCCGCGTCACGCAGACAAGCGGCGCTCGGCCGCGCGTATCGCCGCTGGCGGCGCTTTTCGAGTAATCCGCTCAGCATGTTCGGCCTGGCGATTCTCGTGCTGCTGATCGCGGTGGCGGCCGTCGGTCCGATGATCGTGACGCAAGACCCGCTGCAGCAAACGCTTTCCGATCGCCTGATGCCGCCGGGTTCTGCCGCGCACTGGTTCGGCACCGACCAGCTCGGCCGCGACATACTCTCGCGGCTCGTGCATGGCTCGCGGCTCACGTTGAGCATCGCGATGCTCGTCGTCGTGCTGGTGGTGCCCGTGGGCTTGCTGATCGGCACGACGTCGGGCTTTTGCGGCGGTTTCGTCGATACGGTGCTGATGCGTCTCACGGATGTTGCGCTCGCGTTCCCGAAGATCGTGCTCGCGCTCGCTTTCGCGGCGGCGCTCGGGCCGGGCGTGTTCAACGCGGTCATCGCGATCTCCATCACCGCGTGGCCGCCGTACGCGCGGCTCGCGCGCGCCGAAACGCTGCGGCTCGTGCAGGCGGACTTCATCCACGTGGCGCGGTTGCAGGGCGCGTCGTCGATGCGGATATTGTTGCGCTATATCGTGCCGCTCTGTTCGTCGTCGGTGCTGGTGCGCGCGACGCTCGACATGGCCGGCATCATCCTCGCCGTCGCGGGGCTCGGCTTTCTCGGCCTGGGCGCGCAGCCGCCGAGTCCCGAATGGGGCTACATGGTTGCCTCGGGCCGCAATGTGTTGCTCGACGCGTGGTGGGTCGCGACGATCCCCGGCCTCGCGATCCTCTTCGTGAGCCTCGCGTTCAACCTGCTCGGCGACGGTCTGCGCGACGTTTTCGATCCCCGCCACGGAGGCTGACATGCAAACGTCATCGAATCCGCCGCTGTGCGAGATCGAGAACCTGCGGATCGGCTTCCCAGCCCACGACGGCACGCTCGCCGACGCCGTGCGCGGTATTTCGCTGACGGTGCAAAGGGGAGAGCGGCTCGGTATCGTCGGCGAATCGGGGTCGGGCAAGTCGCTCACGGGGCGCGCGCTGCTCGGGCTCTTGCCGCCGTCGGCGCAATGGTCGGCCGATGCGCTGCGCTTCGAAGGCACCGACCTCCTCGCGTTGCGTCCGAAGGAGCGGCGGCGCCTGT
This sequence comes from Caballeronia humi, assembly GCF_001544475.1. Classification (GTDB taxonomy): domain Bacteria; phylum Pseudomonadota; class Gammaproteobacteria; order Burkholderiales; family Burkholderiaceae; genus Caballeronia; species Caballeronia humi. The sequence continues at coordinate 241,158 of NZ_FCNW02000003.1, forward strand.
GCGGCACGCAGATGAGCATGATCCTGCAGGACCCGAAGTACTCGCTCAATCCGGTGATGACGGTCGCGCAGCAGATGCGCGAAGCGTTCCGGCGCCACGAGCCGAAGCTGGGCGCTCGGGCGATGCGCGAGCGGATCGTCGCGGCGCTGGCGGCGGTGCATATCCGCAATCCGGAGCGCGTCGCCGATGCGTATCCGCACGAGCTATCGGGCGGCATGGGGCAGCGCGTGATGATCGCGATGATGGTGTCGGCGGGGCCGCGCCTGCTCATTGCCGACGAGCCGACCTCCGCGCTCGACGTGCTCGTGTCGATCCAGGTGCTCGCCGTTCTCGACGAAATGATCGAAAAGCACGATACGGGGCTCATTTTCATCAGCCACGATTTGCCGCTCGTGATGTCGTTCTGCGACCGCGTCGTCGTCATGGTCGGCGGGCGCGTGGTCGAAACGTGCGCCGCGCGCGATCTCCAGCACGCGCAGCATCCGTACACGCGCGGACTGCTCGCGGCCAATCCGCCGCTGACCGATCCGCCAGAAGAACTGCCGACGTTGCGTCGCGACGCGTCATGGCTCACTGACGCCGAAGGAGCCGCGCAATGATCGACGTCCTGAACGCACATATCCGCTTCAAGACCAAGACAGGCTACGCGGACGCGGTGCGCGACGCGTCTTTCCATGTCGATGAAGGCGAGGTCTTCGGGCTCGTCGGCGAATCGGGGTCGGGCAAGTCGACGATCCTGCGCGCGCTCACCGGTCTCGTGCCGCTCGCCGGCGGCGCGATGCAGGTCGCGACGCACTCGCTCGGCAGCAAAATCGACCGCGCGTTCCGCCGCGACGTGCAGATGGTGTTCCAGGACCCGTACGGCTCGCTGCATCCGCGCTTCACCGTCGATCAGACGCTGCGCGAGCCGCTCGCGATCAACGGCATCGGCGACGAGGACGAGCGCATCCTGAACGGGTTGCGCGAAGTCGGGCTCGGGCCGGCGTTTCGCTTTCGCTATGCGCACCAGTTGTCGGGTGGGCAACGGCAGCGGGTGTCGATCGCGCGGGCGCTGATCGTCGAGCCGCGCGTGCTGCTGCTCGACGAACCGACCTCCGCGCTCGATGTCTCCGTGCAGGCGGAGATTTTGAACCTGCTGCGGCGGCTGCATCGCGAACGCAAGCTGACGATGATCCTCGTGAGCCACAATCTCGCGGTCGTCGGGTTTCTCTGCCAGCGGATCGCCGTGATGCGCAACGGCGAAGTGGTCGAGCAGCTTTCGATCGATGCCGTCCGCGCGCGCGACGTGAAGCACGAATACACGCGCAGCCTGCTGCTCGCGACGGAGGGCTACAAGCGAAAAGTAGCCGAGGTGATCGGCGTCGATGCGGCGTTATGAAGCGGAATTTTGTGCCTGTTGCATAAACGGAACTCGCTTCGAACGCTCGTGCGTTTGGAAGAAATCGTTTTCGGAACTCGCTGATAGAATGGCTGGCTTGATTTCCGATGCCGTCCTGCATTTTGCGACACGCGTCGCGGACAGTGTTCCGGCCCCGAGCGGCCAACCTAACGATATTGCGAAAGACCGGCCGGGCCTTGTGTCCGTAGGCCGATCGTAATCCCCGATGAAACTGCTAGATGCCTTAGTCGAACAGCGGATCAGCGCTGCCGCCGCGCGCGGCGAATTCGACGATTTGCCCGGCGCGGGCGCGCCGCTCCAGTTCGACGACGACGCCCTCGTGCCCGAAGAAGTTCGCGTCGCGAACCGAATCCTGAAAAACGCCGGTTTCGTGCCGCCGGCCGTCGAGCAATTGCGGGCGCTGCGCGACCTGCAGGAAGAGTTCGACAAGGTCACCGATCCGGCGGCGCGCTGCCGTCTGCAAGCGAAGATGCTCGCGCTCGACATGGCGCTCGAATCGCTGCGCGGCGGGTCCACGGTGCCGCACGAATATCGTCGGCGCATCGCCGAGCGGCTCTCCGAGCGCGCGCAAAACCGCGCCGCGGAGCAGCCGAAGTGAGCGAGCCACCGTCCGACGAACGCGACCGCTATTTCATGGCGCTGGCTCAAGAAGCGGCGAATGAGGCGCGCGCGGCGGGCGAAGTGCCGGTCGGCGCGGTGCTGGTGCGCGGCGACGAAGTCATCGCGACGGGGTTCAATCATCCGATCGGCGGGCACGATCCGTCGGCGCATGCGGAAATGGTCGCGCTGCGCGCGGCCTCGCGGGCGCTCGAAAACTACCGGCTGCCCGGCTGCGAGCTCTACGTCACGCTCGAACCGTGCCTCATGTGCGCGGGCGCGATCATGCATGCCCGCATTTCGCGGGTGGTGTTCGGCGCGCCGGACCCGAAGACGGGCGCGTGCGGCAGCGTCGTCGACGTCTTCGCCAACGAGCGGCTGAATCACCACACGACGGTCGTCGGCGGCGTACTTGCCGACGATTGCGGCCACGCGCTGCGCAATTTCTTCGCCGAACGCCGGCAACTCGCACGCGAGGAACGCGACGCCCGCCGCGCGCGTGAAGCGGCGTTCACTCTCCCGACCTCTTCAGATACTCCATGATCGTCAAGCCCCGCACCATCGATTTCGTCGCGCCTTCCGGCTATCCGCACGATCCCGCGGCCGTCGAGCGGGGACTGCATCGGCTGCGGGCGCAGGGGCATCGGCTGGAAAATTTGCACGCGACGCAGCGGCGCTTCCAGCGCTTCGGCGGCACCGACAGCGAGCGCGCCGCCGACCTGAACCGCCTCGCCGACCCCGCGCGGCGCCTGCCTGACATCGTGCTTGCGGTGCGCGGCGGCTACGGCGCGTCGCGCATCCTGCACGGCCTCGACTTCGACGGCCTGCAGCGGCGCCTGGGAGACCGCCCGATCGCGATCGTCGGCCATAGCGATTTCACCGCGATCCAGTGCGCGCTCTACGCGCGCGCCGGTCTGAAGAGCTTCGGCGGCCCGATGTTCGCCGGTGACTTCGGCGCCGAACATCCGAGCACGTTCACGATGCAGAACTTCTGGACCGCGATCACGCGCCCGGCGTTCACCGTGACGGGTAACACGCCGCAGCAGCAATCCGTCGATGCAACCGGCATGCTGTGGGGCGGCAATCTCGCGATTCTCGCGTCGCTGGTCGGCACGCCGTACATGCCGCCGGTGGAGGGGGGCATCCTGTTCATCGAGGACGTGAACGAGCATCCGTTCCGTATCGAACGGATGATTTATCAGTTGCACCAGTCGGGCGTGCTCGGGCGCCAGCAGGCGCTTGTGATGGGCGAATTCTCGGGCGGACGGCTCTCGGACTACGACAATGGCTATTCCCTCGATGCCATGCTGGAGCAGGTGCGCGCTGTGATCGGGATTCCGGTCGTGACGGGGCTGCAGTTCGGGCACGTCGAGAACCTTCTGACACTGCCGTTCGGCGCGACGGCGCATCTCGTCGCGCGTCCCCAGGGCTTCACGATGAAGCTGAGCGATTATCCGCATCTCGCGTAACTTTCCTGATTTTCTTGGCGCCCGGTCGAGGCGCTTTTTACAAACTCATTCACGCAACTAACGGTCCAAATTATCTCTCTCCGAGTTAACCCGCAAGTCACCCGTACGAACCTCATTGTCGACAAAAAAGTGCAATCAATGATGACAAAATAGTTAGAAATAGGCGCGGAGGCCCGTCAGCATTGGCTTGCAAGTCGGCCAAACTTCATTCCAAACACGATTGCCGACAATTCCTAAATTGAATTGTTGACAATCTTTATGTCGCTTCTAAGATGTACAACATGCGAGTGAGCACATCATGTCCGACCCGAAACCGATTGCCGCCGTCGTCGTCAGTGCCAATGCGAATCCCGAGTCGATCGCCGAGAACATCCGCGCCGCGATCCTCGAGCATCGTCTCGCGCCCGGCGCGAAGCTGACCGAAGCGCAACTCTGCGAAGTGTTCGAGGTGAAGCGGGGCACGGTGCGGCAAGCGCTCGCGCAACTGGCGGGCGAGCGGCTCGTCGATCTGGAGCCGAATCGCGGCGCGTTCGTCGCGAGTCCGTCGCTGCAGGAAGTGCATGAAGTGTTCGAGATGCGCCGGATCATCGAAATGGCGGTGGTCGAACGGATCTGCAGCGGACACGGCACGCGGCGCCTGAAGTCGATCGGCGCGACCATCGGACGCGAACGCCGCGCCTTCGAGAGCCACGATTTTTCGTCGTGGATCAGGCTCTCGGGCGAGTTCCACACGGAGCTTGCGTCGTTGACGGGGAACTCGGTGCTGTGCGAATGCCTGTCTGGTCTGGTCGCGCGTTCGACGCTGATTTCGGCGCTGTATGAATCGCTCGGCAAAAGCTCGTGCTCGTTCGAGGATCATGAAGAAATCCTCGTCGCACTCGATGCCGGCGATGCCCCGAAGGCCACCGAACTGATGTCGCGGCATCTGCGGGATGTCGAATTGAAGATGCTGGAGCGGCCGGCGCGTGGCGCGGTCGATCTGCGCGAAGTATTTGCAAAGCCTGCCGAGCGTTGAGCGACGCGCAGCAGACGCAGTAACGGAAAGCCGGCCAGGACCGGCACCGATCGAAGATCAGATGGAGACCGTGCCCCGCCAGAGGGCACGTAAGCAAGACACGAAGCAAGACACTCAGCCGATTGCGCGCATAAGACGCAGCATCGGCATCCCTGAACAGGGCGCTTAAGCCTAAGCGCGAAATGAAAGCCGTCCGGGCGTCGTACCGAGGGCTGGTCAGCAGCATGGCCCGTCGATACACCGCCAGGAGAGTCTCGCAAGTCCGAAAGTACTGCGCGTAAAAAAACCAGGGTATCCGAATCGGCGCACCCCGCGTCGAGCCGCGCATTGGTCGAATTTCATCACCCATCTGCCTTTCTCATCGAAGGAGAAGTCATGGCCCAGTTCAGTGCTACGTCCAGCGAATCCTCGCTGCCACCGTACGACGGCGAAGCATCCACCCACGATTCGCATATGCCCGCCGGCTACAGCGATCGTCTCTATAACGAAGACCTCGCGCCGCTCAAGCAACAGACCTGGGGCGCGTACAACATCTTCGCGTTCTGGATGTCCGACGTGCACAGTGTCGGCGGCTATGTGTTCGCGGGCAGTCTCTTCGCGCTCGGTCTCACGAGCTGGCAGGTGCTGGTGTCGCTTTTGATCGGCATCGGGCTCGTGAACGCGCTCTGCAACCTGATCGCGAAGCCGAGCCAGCAAGCCGGCGTGCCGTATCCGGTCGCGTGCCGCGCGACCTTCGGCGTGCTCGGCGCGAACATTCCCGCCGTGCTGCGCGGGTTGATCGCGGTCGCATGGTACGGAATCCAGACGTTTCTTGCTTCGAGCGCGCTCGTGATCGTCGTGCTCAAGTTCGTCCCGCAGTGGATGCCCTACGCGGACGTTCACAAGCACGGCTTCGTCGGCTTGTCGGCGCTCGGCTGGGCGGGCTTCATGCTGCTGTGGGTGCTGCAAGCCGTGGTGTTCTGGCGCGGCATGGAGATGATCAAGAAGTTCATCGACTTCGCCGGCCCCGCTGTGTATGTCGTGATGTTCATGCTCGCGGGCTACATGGTTTGGCGCGCCGGCCTGCAGAACATTGGCCTCAATCTCGGCGGCGTGAAGTACCACGGCATGGAAGTCGTGCCGGTCATGATCACCGCGATCTCGCTGGTCGTCTCGTACTTCTCCGGCCCGATGCTCAACTTCGGCGACTTCTCCCGCTACTGCAAGAGCTATCGCAGCGTGAAGCGCGGCAACTTCTGGGGCCTGCCGGTCAACTTCCTGGCGTTCTCGCTCGTCACCGTCATCACGACCGCCGCGACGCTGCCGGTGTTCGGCCAGCTGATCACCGACCCGGTTGAAACCGTGGGCCGCATCGATCACCCGACGGCCGTGATCCTCGGCGCGCTGACCTTCACCATCGCGACGATCGGCATCAACATCGTGGCGAACTTCGTGTCGCCGGCCTTCGACTTCTCGAACGTCGCGCCGCGTCACATCAGCTGGCGCATGGGCGGGATGATGGCGGCGGTGGCATCGATCTTCATCACGCCGTGGAACCTGTTCAACAACCCGGCGGTGATCCACTACACGCTCGACGTGCTCGGCAGCTTCATCGGACCGCTCTACGGCGTCCTGATCGTCGACTTCTTCCTGGTCAAGCGCGGCAAGCTCGTGGTGGACGATCTGTACACGGTGTCGGAAACGGGTCGCTACTGGTACACGAAGGGCGTGAACCGCCGTGCGGTCGCGGCATTGTTGCCGGCGGCGCTGATCGCGGTGCTCTGTGTGATGATTCCCGCGCTCGAAGGGGCTGCGAACTTCTCGTGGTTCATCGGCGCGGGCCTCGCCGCGGTTTTCTACTGGTTCCTGGCAGACAAGAAGGCTTCGAACTAAGCTTTAGCGATACACGACGCCGGCCTCATGCGTGCACACGAGCGGTGCCGGCGTTGCAGAAAACGAAATCCGAAGGAGCAGGACCATGCGAATCAAACTGATCAACCCCAACACGACGCAGCGCATGACCGAATCGATGGGGCGTTGCGCGAAAGAAGTGGCATCGCCCGGCACGGAAATCGTCGCGGTGAGCCCGACGATGGGGCCGCCGTCGATCGAAGGCTATTACGACGAGGCGATCGCTTCGCTCGGGTTGCTGGCGGAGATCGAGTCGGGCGAGCGCGAGGGTTTCGACGGCTACGTGATCGCGTGCTTCGGCGACCCCGCGCTCTACGCGGCGCGCGAACTGGCGCGCGGACCGGTGATCGGCATCGCGGAAGCGGCGATGCACGCGGCGAGCGTGATCGCGCCGGGCTTTTCGGTCGTGACGACCTTGGCCCGCACTTGCGGCATGGCGTGGCATCTGGCGGAGCGCTACGGCATGACGCGCTTCTGCAAGAACGTGCGGGCAACCGACGTCGCCGTGCTCGATCTCGACGTGCCGGGGTCGGCGGCGCGCAACATCATCATCGACGAATGCCGCCGCGCGCTCGACGAGGACGGGTCGGATGCGATCGTGCTGGGCTGCGCGGGCATGGCGGAGTTCTGCCACGAAGTCGAGGATGCGATCGGCGCGCCGGTCGTGGAAGGCGTGACGGCCGCTGTGAAATGGGCCGAGGCGCTCATCGCGCTGAAGCTGCACACGTCCAAACGCGGCGATTTCGCGCGCCCGCTCCCAAAACGCTACGACGGCGTACTCGCCGACTACAGCCCGAGAGAGAGCCACATACACCGCAAGTGACCCGCATTATCTGCGCCGCCGTATGGGCGCACCGGGGTGTTTTCGCTACACTGGACCATCGATCCACCGTCCGTTTTCAACCTTGTCATCGCTATGCCCAACGATCCGAACTATCCGCGCGACCTGATCGGCTACGGCCGCCACCCGGTACAGGCGAACTGGCCGGGACGCGCACGCGTCGCCGTGCAATTCGTCCTGAACTACGAGGAGGGCGGCGAAAACTGCGTGCTCCATGGCGATCCGGGCTCGGAGCAGTTTTTGTCGGAGATCGTCGGCGCGGCGTCCTATCCGTCGCGTCACATGAGCATGGAGTCGATCTACGAATACGGATCGCGCGCGGGCGTCTGGCGCATCCTGCGCGAGTTCGAGAAGCGCAATATGCCGCTCACGGTGTTCGGCGTCGGCATGGCGATCGAGCGGCACCCCGAACTCGCACGGGCGTTCGTCGAACTGGGGCATGAGATCGCGTGTCATGGTTATCGGTGGATTCATTACCAGGACATGTCGCCGGAGCGCGAGGCGGAGCACATGCGCCTCGGCATGGAAGCGATCGAACGCGTGACGGGCGCGCGGCCGCTCGGCTGGTACACCGGCCGTGACAGTCCCAATACGCACCGGCTGGTGGCGGAACACGGCGGCTTCCTCTACGACTCCGACAACTACGGCGACGACCTGCCGTTCTGGATGGACGTCGAAGTATCCGGTGGCGCCAATAGCCCGCAACTGATCGTGCCGTACACGCTCGACACCAACGACATGCGTTTCGCGACGCCGCAGGGTTTCAACACGGGCGAGCATTTCTTCACCTATCTGCGCGATGCGTTCGACGTCCTCTACGAAGAAGGCGACGAAGCGCCGAAGATGCTCTCCATCGGCATGCATTGCCGCCTGCTCGGACGCCCGGGGCGTTTTCGCGGGCTGCAGCGTTTTCTCGATCACATCGAAAAACATGACCGCGTGTGGGTGACGCGTCGCGTGGATATCGCGCGGCACTGGCGCGAACATCACCCTTACGAAGGCGGCAAACAAACCAACGGGACGACGGCATGAAGGCGATGCATTACACACTCGATCAACTCAACGCACTGCCCGAAGAAACGTTCGTGACCGTGCTCTCGGGCATCTTCGAGCACTCGCCGTGGGTGGCTGAAGCGGCAGCATCGCATCGGCCGTTCGCGAGCGTCGATGCCTTGCACGTCATGATGTCGGGCGCGGTGGAAGCGGCGGGCGAAGAGCGGCAACTCGCGCTCATCAATGCTCACCCGGAACTTGCAGGCAAGGCGGCGGTGCGCGGCGAACTCACCGAGGAATCGACTCGCGAGCAAAGCGGCGCGGGCCTGAACCTCTGCACGCAGGAAGAATTCGACCGCTTGCAGGCGCTCAACGCCGCGTATCGCGAGAAGTTCGGCTTCCCGTTCATCCTCGCCGTGCGCGGTTACGACCGCCACGGCATCATCGCGAACTTCGAGGCGCGCGTGAATCACAGCCGCGCCGACGAGCTTCGCACCAGTCTCGATCAGATCTACCGGATCGCACGCTTCAGGCTCGATGACCTGATCAGCGCCTGAATCCGTTTTTCACCGCAGAAAGTACAAGGACGAAGACAATGGCAATCCCGACACTCGATCCCAACGCGCCCGAATTCACGCGCCGTTATGTGAACCTCGCGGACCCGCGTCTCGGCGCGCAGGCGCTCGAGGCGAGCGACGACTTCTTCGCGCCGAAAGAGCGCATGTTGAACCCGGAGCCGGCGGTATTCATCCCCGGCAAGTTCGACGACCACGGCAAGTGGATGGACGGCTGGGAAACGCGCCGCAAGCGCTCGACCGGCTACGACTGGTGCGTCATCAAGCTGGCGCGCCCGGGCGTGATCAAGGGTATCGACCTCGACACGAGCCACTTCACCGGCAACTTCCCGCCGGCGGCATCGATCGAAGGCGCGCATGTCGCCGATGGCGCGGCACCGAACCAGTCGACTAAATGGACCGAAATCGTCCCGTCGACCACGCTTCAGGGCAACACTCATCACTATCTCGACGTCAACGTCGAGCAGCCGGTCACGCATCTGCGCGTGAACATCTATCCGGACGGCGGCATCGCGCGTCTGCGGGTGTACGGCCAGCCGCAGCTCGACTGGAGCACCGCGAGCAAGAGCGAACTGTTCGACCTCGCCGCGATGGAAAACGGCGCGTACCTCGTCAATACGAACAACCAGCACTTCGGGCTCGCCTCGACGCTCCTGATGCCGGGCCGCGGCGTGAACATGGGCGACGGCTGGGAAACGCGCCGCCGCCGCGAGCCGGGCAACGACTGGTGTATCGTCGCGCTCGCGCAGCCGGGCATCATCAAGAAAATCGAAGTCGATACCGCGCACTTCAAGGGTAACTATCCGGATCGCTGCTCGCTGCAGGCGGCGCACGTGACGGGCGGCACCGACAGCTCGCTCATCACGCAGGCGATGTTCTGGCCGGTGCTGCTCGGCGAGCAGAAGCTGCAGATGGACAAGCAGCATTTCTTCGAATCGGAACTGGCGGCGCTCGGGCCCGTGACGCACGTGCGCTTCAACATCATCCCGGACGGCGGCGTCTCGCGTCTGCGTCTTTTCGGAACGCTCGCATGAAAAAGCTCGCTATCGAACCGTTGACGCGTGCTGCGTTCAAGCCTTTTGGCGACGTCATCGAGCTCGATGGCGCGAAGCAGATCCCGATCAACCTCGGCACGACGATCCGTTTTCACGATCTCGCGAATATCGACGTCGAAAGTGAAAACGGCCGGCCGCTCGTGAACCTTTTTCGCGGCGAGCCGCGCGTGCTGCCGTTCGAAGTGAAGATGCTCGAACGGCATCCGCTCGGCAGCCAGGCGTTCGTGCCGCTCAACGACAAGCCTTATCTGGTGGTCGTGGCGCCAGCGGGCGATCTGGATGAAGGCGCGATCCGCGCCTTTGTGACGAAGGGATGGCAGGGCGTGAACTACGCGAAGGGCGTCTGGCATCATCCGCTGATCGCGCTCGATGACGTGAGCGATTTCATCGTCGTCGATCGTGGTGGCGATGGGTTGAATCTCAACGAGCAGGATCTGCGCGAATCGCTGTGGCTGACTGAAGAAGCAATGCGCTGACACTGCGAAGCACAACGCGGCAACAATGAAAAGGACCAGGCGACTGGTCCTTTTTTGTCATATGTAGTGATCGCTGAATCCGCGTGCCGGATTACGTCGTCCGACAGTATTACAATCGGCTTTCTAAGCGCCGATTCGCGGCGCGAACTGGTTGGGTGCAGACTACAAAAACCGCACGGCGCCCGGCTCAAGGAGATCACGATGATGACGGAACCGCAGACAGAACACGCCTGGCTGATGAAGCTGTGCGGCGACTGGACCTCGAAGGGCGAGGCAATGTGCGAGCCCGGCGCCACACCCGACACGTGGGAAACCACCGAACACGTGCGCTCGCTCGGCGGCCTGTGGGTGCTGTGCGAGGGGCGCGGCGAAATGAAGGACGGCAACGTCATGACGTCGGTCATGACGATCGGCTACGATCCGCAGATCAAGGAATACGTCGGCAACTTCGTGGCGTCGATCATGACGCACATGTGGATTTACGAGGGCGCGCTCGATGCCGACGAAAAAGTGCTCACGCTCAACACCGAAGGCCCGGTTTTCACGGAGCCCGGCAAGTACACGAAGTACAAGGACGTGATCGAACTGATCGATGACGATCACCGCACGCTCACGTCGTTCATCCTGATGGACGACGGTACGTGGTTCGAGATGATGCGGGCTGATTACTGGCGGAAGAAGTAATCACCGTACGCACAAAAAAAGAGGCCATGAATTCGCATTCATGGCCTCTTTGCTTTCGAGCGTAAAAAGCAGCTTACTTCACCGCGCCGCCATCGAACCACGCGGCGATCTTCTGGCGCTCCGCATCGGTCATCTGCGTGACGTTGCCGAGCGGCATCGCCTTCAGCGTCACCGCCTGCTGATGCACGCGCTGCGCGTTCTGCGAAATCTCGTCGGGCGTATCGAGCATCACGCCGGCCGGGGCGCTGCCCATCATCGTCGGATGCGCGGAGTGGCACGATGCGCAACGCTGCTGGATGATCGGCGCGATGTCGGCGACCTTGATCGCGGGGGCGCCGGCCACTTGAACCTGCGCGGGCGAGGGTTTCGGCATCGTCCAGCTGAACGCGCCGAGCACGAGAACGAGACCGGCCACCGGCAGATACCACAACTGCTGGCCGCGATGGCGCATCACGAAGAACTGCCGGATCAGCGCGCCAGCCAGCATGATGAGCAACAGAATCAGCCAGTTGTACTTGTGCGTGTAAGTCATCGCGTAGTGGTTCGACAGCATCGCGAACACCACCGGCAGCGTGAAATACGTGTTGTGCACCGAGCGCTGCTTGCCCCGCTTGCCGTAGATCGCGTTTGGCGTCTCGCCCTTCAGCATCGCCGCGACCATCTTGCGTTGTCCCGGAATGATGACGAAGAACACGTTGGCCGACATGATCGTTGCAAGCATGGCGCCCGAAATCAGATACGCCGCGCGTCCCGCGAAGATGTGGCACGCGAGCCACGCCGCGACCACGACGTAGATGCCCACGCAGATGCCGAGCAGCTTGTCGTTGTTGCCAAGCGTGCGGCACAGCGAGTCGTAGACGATCCAGCCTGCCATCAGGAAGCCGAGCGCCGACGACACCGCTACCACCGGTCCCATGTCGAGCACGTTCTTGTCGATGAGGTACGTGCTTGGGGCGAGCAGATACAGCACGAAGAAGAGGCCGAAGCCGGACATCCACGTGGTGTAGGACGGCCAGAACGACCAGTGCAGGCTTTCCGGCATGTCCTGCGGCGCGACGGAGTACTTCTGCATGTGATAAAAACCGCCGCCGTGCACGTGCCAGAAATCGCCGAAAACGCCGCGTTTGCGGGCATTCGGGTCCTGCGGCGGTTTCAGACTGTTGTCGAGGGCGACGAAGTAAAACGACTCGCCGATCCACGCAATGGCAACGACGACGTGCAGACAGCGCAATACGAGATTGAGCCAGTCGGTGACAAAACCTTCCATGTTCTCCTCCACTACCGATTCGTTATGCGCACATCGTCGCTATGGTTGCAACCTTCGTTGCATGGGGACAGGCGCGATGTACTGGTCTGGTGCGATGCTCGATCCGTCTCAACTACCGCGATACGTGCTGTAAGCCCAAGGCGAGACAAGCAACGGCACGTGATAGTGCGAGCCCGAATCCGCGACACCAAATCGCAGCGCGACCCGATCGACGAAACGCGGTTCCGGCACCTTCACGCCGATGGCCGCGAAATAGTCGCCCGCGTGGAACACGAGTTCGTATTCGCCGGTGACGAGCGCGTCGCCTTCCAGCAGCGGCGAGTCGCAGCGGCCGTCGTCGTTGGTGAGCGTGGTTTTGAGCGCGCGGCGGGTTTCTCCCGAGAGCGCAAAGAGTTCGACCTTGATGCCGGCGCCGGGACGGCCGTGCGCGGTGTCGAGCACATGGGTTGTGAGCTTGCCCATTCGCATGTTCCTTGTGTTGTGCGATGAACGGCTGCGCATCGATCCAGTACCTGTGCGGCAGCGGCGGATCGAGGCTCCACGTGAGTGGCTACATACCCGTCGGCGTGATCAGATGCGCGCCGTGTACATCATTTTAGAAACTTGCGCGCCGCCGTGCGTCCGCGATAGGAAAGATAATCCCCAGCACATGACAGCGGCGCGTAAGCCGCACGCGTGGTCGATGCGTTCTCTACGCGCTTCAAACGTACACGGCTACCGGGCGATGCTACCCGCGCCAAAATTCGCGAATATATTGGGGACCTGAAGGCGACTATGGCGGCGTTCGCATTGCCAGCGGGATTTTGGCTACCGACATTGAGGCCTCGCGCAGTGCGGCTGCGCGTCCCGAAGACGGCGATCGACGCTGGGTAACCGGGATTTTTCTTCCCCTTACCTACGCAAAAACGGAGATCGACGGTATGGAACAACAACAACGCTCACGAACGCTGCTCGTCAAGAATGCGCAGGTGCTCGTCACGATGGACGGCACTCGCCGCGAGATCGCCGACGGTGGCCTCTACGCGGAAGGCAATCGCATCGTCGCGGTCGGCCCGACGCACGAACTGCCCGCTACCGCCGACGAAGTGCTTGACCTGCGCGGCCATCTGGTGATTCCGGGCCTCGTCAACACGCATCACCATATGTATCAGAGCCTGACGCGCGCGATTCCCGCCGCGCAGAACGCCGAGTTGTTCGGCTGGCTGACGAACCTGTACAAGATCTGGGCGAACCTGACGCCCGAGATGATCGCCGTCTCGACGCAGACCGCGATGGCGGAACTGCTGCTCTCGGGCTGCACGACGTCGAGCGATCATCTCTACATTTATCCGAACGGCAGCCGCCTCGACGACAGCATCGCGGCCGCGCGCGAGATCGGCATGCGGTTCCACGCGGCGCGCGGCAGCATGAGCGTCGGGCAGAAGGACGGTGGGCTGCCGCCGGATTCGGTCGTCGAGAAGGAAGACGCGATCCTGAAAGACACGCAGCGCCTGATCGAGACCTACAACGACGAAGGCCGCTACGCGATGCTGCGCGTGGTCGTTGCGCCGTGCTCGCCGTTTTCGGTGAGCCGCGAGCTGATGCGCGATTCGGCGGTGCTCGCGCGGCAGTACGGCGTGTCGATGCACACCCACCTTGCCGAAAACGTGAACGACGTCGCGTACAGCCGCGAGAAGTTCGGCATGACGCCCGCCGAATATGCCGAGGACCTCGGCTGGGTCGGCCACGACGTGTGGCATGCGCACTGTGTGCAACTGGATCGCGCGGGCATCGACCTGTTCGCCCGCACCGGGACCGGTGTCGCGCATTGTCCGTGCTCGAACATGCGGCTCGCCTCCGGCATCGCGCCGGTCCGCGCGATGCGCGATGCGGGCGTGCCGGTGGGCATCGGCGTCGATGGCTCGGCGTCGAACGACGGCGCGCAGATGGTCGCGGAGGTGCGCCAGGCGCTGTTGCTGCAGCGCGTCGGCTTCGGTCCGGACGCGATGACCGCGCGCGAAGCGCTCGAAATCGCGACGCTCGGCGGCGCCAAAGTGCTTGGTCGCGACGACATCGGCGCGCTCGCACCCGGCATGGCGGCCGATTTCGTGTCGTTCGACCTGTCGCAGCACGGGTTCGCGGGCGCGCTGCACGATCCGGTCGCGGCGCTCGTGTTCTGCGCGCCGTCGCAGGTGTCGACGAGCGTAATCGATGGGAAGGTGGTCGTGCGGGAAGGGCGGTTGACGACGCTCGAACTCGGCGCGCTCGTCGAGCGGCACAACCGGCTGGCGGGGGAACTGGCTAACGCGGCTTAAATCGAGGAGCAAGCGGCCGGCGCAACTGCACCGGCCGTATCGAAGAGAATCAAGGCTGGTCGATGAGCGAGCGCGTCGCTTCCCCGACGAGCCCGCGCAGCCAACGCACTTCGTCGGAGTAATGGCAGCGCTCGTGCCAGAGCTGGTAGTACTGCATCGGCGGGAAGTCGAGCGGCGCCGGCACCACGGCGAGCGGCAGGAAGCGCGCGTAGTGGTCCGCGAAAAGGCGCGTTGTCGTGAAGACGAGATCGGACTTGATCAGCACGTACGGCGCAAGATTGAAGTACGGCAGCGTGACGACCACATGGCGCTTCAGCCGCTCGCGCGCCAGATGCACGTCGATCGCACCGCGCTGGCCGACGGAATAGGGCGTCGGCGCGAGATGCGGCGCGTTCAGATACTGGTCGAGCGTGAGCCCGCCGCGCTTCGCGAACGGATGCGTGTTGGAAACGAGACACACGATCTTGTCGACGAAAAGGTTCGACAGATGCAGTTGCTCCGGCGGTTCCGGCCAGTTGCCGACGACGATATCGAGCTTGCCGTCCTCCAGCGCGAGTTCATAGTCGAAGGCGGGGCCGAGCGAATGAAATTCGAGCGTGGCGTTGGGCGCGGCGATGCGAAACCGCTCGACGACCGTCGGCACGAAGAGCACGTTGAGGTAATCCGGACAGCCGATGCGATAGCACCGCACGGAGGTCGACGGTTCGAAGTTGTGTTGCTGAACCTTGATGCGCTCGATTTCGCGCAGTGCGTTCTGCGTTGGTTCGAGCAGGCGCAGGCCGTATTCGGTGGGGACCATGCCGGACTTGCCGCGCACGAGGAGCGGGTCGCCGGTGATGTCGCGCAGACGCCTGAGCGCCGCGCTGATGGCCGGTTGGGACTGATTGAGCTTGACGGCCGCGCGCGTGACGCTGCGCTCCATCAGCAAGGTGTGCAAGACGCGCAATAAGTAAGTATCGATCGCCTCGCGCTGCTGACTCATGTTATCTCCGGTATATGTTCTGGCTGATCGACGACTGTGTGGACCATATCATTTTTAATATGTCTCAACGATTGCGTCAAGGTGGGCATACCCGCAAAGGCTGGCTCGGCGAGGCGTCGGCGGCTTTTTTGAGTGATCGACGGAACGCCTTGAATTCGGTATCTTCTGCCCGCGGTCCGGTTTGCCTCTTGCGGCTCTCGGGCTTTCCGGCCTTTCGACTTACGGCTTTGCGCACTCACTGATCTCATGGGCGACGCTACTTTCACCTCCAATCCGCCGCCGCGCCTGTCGCTTTCCGGCATCAGCAAGCAATACCCGGCTGTCAAGGCGAACGACGACGTCACGCTTATCGTCGCGCCCGGCGAAATCCACGCGGTGCTCGGCGAGAACGGCGCGGGCAAGTCGACGCTGATGAAGATCATCTACGGTGCCGTGCGGCCGGACCAGGGCGAGATCCGCTGGGGAGGCGAGTTAGTCGAGATCAGCAGCCCGGCGGCTGCGCGCAAGCTCGGTATCGGCATGGTGTTCCAGCACTTTTCGCTGTTCGAGACGCTGACCGTCGGTGAAAACATCGCGCTCGCGCTCGACGACAAGTTCGATCTGAAGACGCTGGCGAAGCGCATCCGCGAGGTGTCGGCGGACTACG
Organism: Caballeronia humi; assembly: GCF_001544475.1. Taxonomy (GTDB): domain Bacteria; phylum Pseudomonadota; class Gammaproteobacteria; order Burkholderiales; family Burkholderiaceae; genus Caballeronia; species Caballeronia humi. The sequence continues at coordinate 257,341 of NZ_FCNW02000003.1, forward strand.
GGCTCGACGTCGATCCGCAGCGGCACGTCCACAGCCTGACTGTCGGCGAGCGGCAGCGCGTGGAGATCGTGCGGTGTCTCTTGCAGAACCCGCGCCTGCTGATCATGGACGAGCCGACTTCGGTGCTCACGCCGCAAGCGGTCAAGAAGCTTTTTACGGTGCTTCGACGGCTTGCGTCGGAGGGCTGCAGCATTCTCTACATCAGCCACAAGCTCGACGAAATCCAGGCGCTCTGCGAGACCGCGACCGTGATGCGCGGTGGTCGCGTGACGGGCAACGTCGATCCGCGCAAGGAGACGCACGCGTCGCTCGCGCAGTTGATGGTCGGCCATTCGCTGCCCGGCTACACGCGCCGCGCGCATACGCCGGGCGATGCACGGCTCGTTGTGAAGAACCTGTCGGTGGCGAGTCCCGACCCGTTCGGCACATCGCTCGAAAACGTCTCGTTCGAGGTCAAGGCCGGCGAAATCTTCGGGATCGCGGGCGTCTCGGGCAACGGGCAGGCGGAGTTGCTGGCGTCGCTGTCGGGTGAAATCCGCGACCGGCACGTCGCTGCCGATGCCGTCTCGATCTGCGGCAAGCCTGCTGCGCGTTTGTCGGCGGGCGCGCGCCGCTCGCTCGGCTTCGCCTTCGTGCCGGAAGAGCGGCTCGGACGCGGCGCGGTGCCGGCGATGTCGCTCGCGGAGAACGGCTTGCTGACCGCGCATCGCGAAAGCATGGTGAAGGGCGGCTGGATCAACGCGAAGGCCGTGCGCGCGTTCGCCGACCGCTGCATCCAGTCGTTCGACGTGCGCTGTGGCGGCAACACGGCGCTCGCGCAAAGCCTCTCGGGCGGCAACTTGCAGAAGTTCATCGTCGGACGCGAGATTTTGCAGGAGCCGAAGGTGCTCGTCGTCGCGCAACCGACCTGGGGTGTCGACGTCGGCGCGGCCGCGTTCATCCGCCAGCAGTTGCTCGACCTCGCGGCGCGCGGCGTCGCGATCCTCGTGATTTCGGAGGAACTGGAAGAGCTCTTCGACATCTGCGACCGCCTCGCCGTGCTCGCGCGCGGCAAGCTCTCTCCCGTGCGCGCGACCGGCGATACGAATGCCGAAGAAATCGGCCTTTTCATGGCGGGCCTCTTCGACGGCAAGCGCGCCGAGCCCGCCGCCATCGACTCAATCAACAAATAACCCCGATGATCTTTCCCTACCGACTCGAAGCGCGCCCGAGCCCGTCCCGCGCGATGCAGCTTGCCGTTCCGGCCGTCGCGGCGGTCGCGACGCTCGTCATCGGTTTTCTGATTTTCAGCCTCGTCGGGCAGGACCCGTTGCGCGCGATGCACGCGTTCTTCGTCGAGCCGCTTTCCAACGTGAACGGCTGGTCGGAGCTCGTGCTGAAGGCGTCGCCGCTGTGCCTGATCGGGCTCGGGCTCGCGGTCGGCTATCGCGCGAACGTGTGGAATATCGGCGCGGAAGGGCAAATGCTGCTCGGCGGGATCGTCGCGGGCGGGATCGCGATCCACCTGGGCGACACCTCCGGCTGGTGGACGCTGCCGCTGATGATGGCGGGCGGCGTCGCGGGCGGCATGGCGTGGGCGGCGATCCCGGCGCTCCTCAAGAGCCGCTTCAACACGAATGAAATCCTCACGAGCCTGATGCTCACCTACGTCGCGACGCAGTTGCTCATCTATCTGGTGAGCGGCCCGTGGCGCGATCCCGAGGGCATGAACTTCCCGATCTCGGCGATGTTCGTCGATGACGCGCTCTTCCCGCGTCTATACGGCGACTGGCACTGGGCGTGGCTGAAGGGCACGCGGATCAACGCGTCGGTGTTCCTGACGGCGATCGCGATTCCGCTCGTCTGGATCTTCATGCGCAAAAGTTTCGCGGGCTACCGGATGAACGTCGGCGGTCTCGCGCCGCTCGCGGCGCGCTACGCGGGGTTCTCGGACAAGAAAACCATCTGGACGTCGCTTCTGCTCTCTGGCGCGCTCGCGGGCCTGGCCGGCATGGGCGAAGTCGCCGGGCCGATCGGACAGTTGCAGGCCGGCTGGTCGCCGGGATACGGCTTCACGGCGATCATCGTCGTGTTTGTCGGACGGCTGCATCCGATCGGGATCGTGCTAGCCAGTCTCCTGATGGCGCTCCTCTATCTCGGCGGCGAAGCAGTGCAGACGTCGCTCCAGCTTCCGCAAGCGCTGGCGGGCGTGTTCCAGGGCCTGCTGCTGTTCTGCCTGCTCGGCTGCGATCTCTTCGTCAACTATCGCGTGCGGCGCCGGACGGTGCATCACGCGGCGCATTCCTGATTCTTAAGATTCCTCGCGAGGCTCGAACAATATGGACATCAATCAGGCCGGCAACCTCGCCACCAGCGCCGTCATCGCGGCGATTCCGCTGATGTACGCGGGCGCGGGCGAACTCGTCGCGGAGAAGTCGGGCGTGCTGAACCTCGGCGTCGAAGGGATGATGCTGATGGGCGCCGTCTCGGGCTACGCCGTCACGGCGATCACAGGCAATCCGTGGCTCGGGATCGGCGCGTCGCTGCTCGCGGGGATGGCGATGTCGCTCCTCTTCGGCTTTCTCACGATCACGATGCTCGCGAACCAGGTCGCGACGGGGCTTTCGCTCACGATCTTCGGCATCGGCTTTTCGGCGTATATCGGGAAGCCCTATACATCGGCGGCGGTGCGCGCGTCGATCGAGGCGATGCCGATTCCGGGCCTCTCGTCGATTCCGGTCGTCGGCCCCGCGTTCTTCTCGCTCACACCACTCGGCTATCTCGCGTTCGTCATGTTCGGCGTGATCGGATGGTTCCTGTACCGCACGCGCGCCGGGCTCGTGCTGCGCTCGGTCGGGGAGTCGCCGGCAGTCGCGCATTCGGTCGGTTTTCCGGTAGTCGGCGTGCGCTACGGCGCGACGCTCTTCGGTGGCGCGATGGCGGGCATCGGCGGCGGCTATTACTCGATCGTCTACCTGCACATCTGGCAGGAGCAACTGACCTCGGGCCGCGGCTGGATCGCGCTCGCGCTCGTCGTGTTCGCGACGTGGCGGCCGGGGCGGCTGATGATCGGCGCGCTGCTCTTCGGCGCGGTGATGGCGCTGCAGTTCTACGCGCAGGCGATCGGCGTGCCGGTCCCGACGCAGTTCCTCGCGATGCTGCCTTACATCGCGACGATCGTCGTGCTCGTGCTGATCTCGCGCAATCCGAACACGATCAAGCTGAATGCGCCGGCCTCGCTCGGCAAGCCGTTCTTCGCGGCGAGCTGAAGGCTGGACTGCGCGCGGTGTTGTACATCGGCTGCACGGCGCGGCGTACGGGTTCCGTTCCCATTTTTGACACAACAAACTGACAGACGATTTCGCTTTTCACAACATCGACCAGGAGAATCACAATGAAAAAATCATGGCTGAACGCGCTGACGGCTGCGGGTACCGCGGTCGCGCTGTCCGCGACGCTCGCGGCAGCGAGCGCCCGGGCGGCGGACGCACCGGGCATCGCGTTCGTCTATCTGGGCAACCCGGGCGACGCGGGCTGGACCTTCGCCCACGACGTGGGCAGCAAGGAAGCGGAAGCGAAATTCGGCAACAAGGTCAAGATCACGCGCGTGGAGAACGTGCCGGAATCGGCGGATTCGGAGCGCGTGTTCCGCGATCTCGCGAACAAGGGCAACAAGGTCATCTTCGGGACGAGCTTCGGCTATCAGGACTTTCAGTTAAAGGTCGCGAAGGACTTTCCCGACACGATCTTCCTGACCGCGACCGGCTTCAAAAAGGCCAAGAACTTCGGCACGTACGACGTGCGGATGTACCAGGGCGCGTATCTGGCGGGCGTCGCCGCGGGTTACGTGACGAAGACGAACACGCTCGGCTTCGTGGCATCGGTGCCGATTCCCGAGGTGATCCGCAACATCAACGCGTACACGATGGGCGCGCGTTCCGTGAATCCGAAGATCCATACGAAGGTCATCTGGATCAATAGCTGGTTCGATCCGGGCAAGGAAAAGCAGGCGGCGGAAACGCTGATCGGCCAGGGCGCCGACGTGCTGCTGCAAAACACCGATTCGAACGCGACGCTCGCGACGGCCGCCGAAAAGAAGGTGTTCGCGTTCGGCTGGGATTCGAACATGAAAAAGTTCGGCCCGAGCGCGCATCTGGGCTCGGTTGTCGCGCACTGGGGCGTGTACTACAACGAAGTGATCCAGCAGGTTCTGGACGGCAAGTGGAAGAACGATCCGGTGTGGCTCGGCATGCCGCAGAAGGCGGTCGATCTCGAGGACCTGAACAGCGGCGCGATTCCCGCGAAGGCGATGCAGGCCGTCGCGGCGAAGCGTGACGAACTGCACGGCGGCAAGTGGGACGTGTTCACCGGGCCGATCAAGGATCAGGCGGGCGCGGAGAAGGTCGCGGCGGGCAAGACGCTGACCGATCCGGAATTGCAGCGCATCAACTGGTATGTGGAAGGCGTGGACGGGTCGCTGCCGAAGTAAGGTTTTACGCGAGTCGCATTTTTGCCAAAAGGAAAGGCCGCACTTCGCAGGAAGTGCGGCCTTTCTGTTTGAAGCTATGGGCGTCACTCTTCCAGGCGCAGCCCGACCTTCAACGTGACCTGCCAGTGCAGGACTTTGCCTTCCTCGATGTGCCCGCGGGTCTCTACCACTTCGAACCAGTGCATGTTGCGCAGCGTCTTGGACGCCTTGGTCAGCGCGACACGCACGGCGTCATCGCTTGACTGCGTCGACGAGCCGGTAAGTTCGATCATCTTGTATACGTGTTCCGACATGATGTTCTCCTTGGATTGAGGCGGATTGACGTGGCTTTCGATTTGCCACGATGTTGCAGCAAGACATGCGCCACGGTTCGGCGCGCGAGCGTGGGTGCAATCAATTAAAGGACATGAAGGGGCAGCGCCGAAAGTCGGAAAGACACTGACGCGTTTCGCTGCTGCTGCCATGAAGGCGCAGCCGGTGATCGAGGGATTGGGATCGCCCGGGCAGAGGATGCCCGGGCATTGAAGATCAGCGCAGCGGTCGCGACGCGGCGTCGCCTGCGTCCTGCCGGCGTGTGCCGCGACGCGTGCGCGCCGAGACCGTCGCGCCGAATTCGCTCAGGATCTGCGTGCGGGCGCGGCTCGCGAACACGAGGAAACCGAAGCCGTTCGCCTCGTACCAGTAACCGCCGTTCTCGAGTCCGTCGAGCGGCTGTTCGAGCGCGTTCGTGATCGACTCGATGCAGCGGCGATGCAGTTCCTCGGTCGCCGGGTAGGGCGGCTGGGCGCCGCGCACGCTGCATAGCAGGACATCGAGACCGGGCAGGACGTGCGCATAGAGAACCGGCTCGTCCTGCGCGCGGGCGCGCGCGATCTTGGTGTCGAGCTGGCCGAACGCCTTGAAATGTCGAAGGACCGCCAGGAACGACTCGTCCCCGTCGACCTTCACGCGTTTACGCTTTTTCGGGAAGGACATAAAAATTCGCCTGAAAAAGAATTGCAAGAAACGCAGCGTCCTCATGCGGCCACTCCCGTCTTGCGGGCCGGACTTTGATCTTGGCACGTCGATCTTTTATAGCACATCGAAGTGGTCGGTTCACCGCGATTCGGTGGGGCGCTGCACATCGCCGGCTAACCGTCCGCCGGACGATGCGCGGCGCGCACGAATCGTGCCGAAGACCTGCGGCGGCTCGCTTGGCATCAGTCTCAATAATAGTCCCGCAATTCCGCGTGCGACGAAAAATCTCGAAGAAAAAAGCTGCAGCGCATACGAATTAGCCTCGCCGAATCGCCTGCCAATGCAAAAAACCCGCGACGGAGCGCGGGTCGGATGAGATGCGCACACAGGCGGTGCGTACGGGCGAATCTCAGAGACGCGGTGAATTCTTCAGCGAATCGCGGATCTCGCGCAGCAGCAGCACGTCTTCGGGCGTCGCAGCGGGTGCCGTTTCGTTGGGCTTGCGCAAGTTATTGATGAACTTGACCATCAGGAAAATGATGAACGCCAGGATGATGAAGTTGATCAGGACCGTGATGAACGAGCCGTAGCCGAACACGGCGACGCCAGCCGTCTGCAGGTCTTTATACGAGCCGATATTGCCCTTGAACGTCTCCGGTATGGGCCCGAGCTTGACGAACAGGTTCGAGAAGTCGAGCCCGCCTGTCGCGAGCCCGACGACCGGCATGATCAGATCCTTGACGATGGAGTTCACGATGGTCGAGAACGCGCCACCGATGATCACACCGACGGCCAGGTCCATGACGTTGCCCTTCAGGGCGAAATTCTTGAATTCCTGAATCATGCTCATGCGCGGCTTCCTCCAGTAAAAAGTTCGCGACGATTGGCGCAAACGGGCAGCAAAGCTGATGCCAAAGTTTAAGCGGACGAATATTCCTCCTCATTGCGTCCGCGGGTGGAGCAGAGTCATGATAGCTAATCGGTCCCCACGACGCGCGCGGTTTTTGACGCGTTAAGGATTTTTGGCTTGCTGCGGCTGGCTCGTCGCTTCATTCGACCTGTACGTTTTACACCGGGCCTGACCACGCATGCGATAGGCGCGCTGAGAGCAACGCGCTGACGCGCGCCCGCCTTCGGGCATACAACCTGCTTATATCGACGGCCAGAGTCCGCGCGCGGCTTTACATCGCCGCAGCGAATGCTCATGCCCGCTTTCGCTGCCGCGCTTCGCAAGAGAAGCACGGCGCATTACCATCACCGAGAACCACCACTACATGCCGAACGATATCCGTATTGCCGAAGGTTCGCCGTTTCCGCTCGGCGCCACCTGGGACGGCGAAGGCGTCAATTTCGCGCTCTTTTCCGCTAACGGGACCAAAGTCGAACTGTGCCTTTTCGACGAAAAAGGTGAGAAGGAAATCGAACGCATCGAACTCCCGGAATACACCGATGAAGTGTGGCACGTCTACGTCCGCGGGCTGAAGCCGGGCACGGTGTACGGCTATCGCGTGCACGGCCCGTACGAGCCCGAAGCCGGCCATCGCTTCAACCCGAACAAGCTGCTCCTCGACCCGTACGCGAAGGCGCACGTCGGCGAGTTGACGTGGGACCCGGCCGTTTTCGGCTACACGCTCAACGCCGACGGCGACGATCTCACCTTCGACGAACGCGACAGCGCGCCCTTCATGCAGAAGTGCCAGGTCGTCGACCAGACGTTCCAGTGGACCCACCCGACGCGCGTGCGCGTGCCCTGGGAACGCACGATCTTCTACGAAACCCACGTGCGTGGTTACACGAAGCGCCATCCAGCCGTGCCCGAGCACATGCGCGGCACGTTCGAGGGTTTGGGACAAAAGGAAGTCATCGAGCACATCAAGAGTCTTGGCGTGACCTCGGTCGAACTGATGCCGATCCACGCATTCGTCAACGACAGCCATCTCACTGATAAAGGCCTCACCAACTACTGGGGCTACAACACGATCGGCTTTTTCGCTGCCGATCCGCGCTTTTTCGCGCGCGGCCCGGGTGTGGTCGCCGAGTTCAAGGAAATGGTCGACCGGCTGCACGAAGCGGGGCTCGAAGTGATCCTCGACGTCGTCTACAACCACACGGCCGAAGGCAACGAGCGCGGACCGACGCTGTCGTTCCGCGGCATCGACAACGCCTCGTACTATCGTCTGATGCCCGAGGAAAACCGCTATTACATCAACGATACCGGCACCGGCAACACGCTGAACCTGTCGCATCCGCGCGTTTTGCAGATGGTCACGGACAGCCTGCGCTACTGGGTGACGGAAATGAACGTCGACGGCTTCCGTTTCGACCTCGCGACGATCCTCGGCCGCGAGCCGTACGGTTTCGATGAAGGCGGCGGTTTCCTCGACAGTTGCCGGCAGGACCCGATTCTCTCGAGCGTCAAGCTGATCGCCGAACCGTGGGATTGCGGCCCGGGCGGCTATCAAGTGGGCGGCTTCCCGCCCGGCTGGGCCGAATGGAACGACCGGTACCGCGACACCGTCCGCGAATTCTGGAAGGGCGACGACGGCGTCGCGGCCGAACTCGCGACGCGCATCACCGGTTCCGGCGACAAGTTCAACCATCGCGGGCGTCGTCCGTGGGCGAGCGTGAACTTCATCACCGCGCACGACGGCTTCACGCTGAACGACCTCGTCTCGTACAACGACAAGCACAACGACGCCAACGGCGAGGATGGCAAGGACGGCCATTCGGACAACAAGTCGTGGAACTGCGGCGCCGAGGGTTCCACCGACGATCCCGAAATTCGCACGTTGCGCGAGCGTCAGAAGCGCAACATGCTCGCGACCCTGCTGTTCTCGCAAGGCACGCCGATGGTCCTTGCGGGCGACGAGTTCGGCCGCACGCAGCAGGGCAACAACAACGCGTATTGCCAGGATAACGAGATAAGCTGGGTCGACTGGGAAGGGATCGACGATGACGGCCGCGCGCTGATCGAATTCATGCGCAAGCTGACGACGCTGCGGCACACGCTTCCAGTGCTGCGTCGCGGGCGCTTTTTGACCGGCGAGTATCACGAAGATTTGCAGGTCGCCGACGTGAAGTGGCTGAGTCCGTCCGGCGACGAACTGATGCCCGAGCAATGGGACGATCCGTCGATGCGCTGCTTCGGCCTCGTGATCGACGGCCGCGCGCAGGCGACGGGCATCCGCCGGCCAGCATCGGACGCGACGCTGCTCGTGGTGGTGAACGCCCATCACGATGTCGTCGATTTCACACTGCCGGAAGTGCCGGGCAGCGACCAGTGGAGCTGCCTCATCGATACGAACGCGCCGATCCGCGAAGAACTCGAAGATTTCGATTCAGGCGCGGTGTATCAGGTGACGGGGCGCTCGTTGCTGCTCTTCGCGCTGCATGCGCGCGGCGCGACCAAGCGCATCTTCAAGCGCCTGGAAGAAGCGCTGACGGACGAAGTGGAACCGGAAGGCGATGCGCCGAAGGGCTGAGGGGAGGGAGGGCGGATACGGGCCCTGTATGATGCGGGTCCGTCTCCCTTTCCCACAACCGCCATCCGGACGATGAACGAAACGAACTCGCCACACCGCGCCCGCTTCATCGAAGCGACATGATTTTCGACGCGATAGCACGCGTCGCGTGTTGGGATCAGCTCGAGCGCGTGTGGGAGTTCATCGTCGCGTTCTTCAAGTTTCTGTGGGCGCTGCTGCGTTTTCTCGGCGGCGGGTGAGCGCCGGATTGCTCCAGAAGTCCGACGCGCGCCGTCACGCAGCCGTTTGTACGGATGAACATGCCGTGCATGGCGATGAGCCGCTGCACGACGCCGGGCCCGTACCCGCAGTCCCCAATGCCGCCGATATTCGCGAAGTAACTCAGCTTGATGTGCGATCGTCGCCTCGATAACGCGTGCGCTCGACGGGCATCGTCTCCGGCAAACGATTCGATTGGACCATTACCGAAGCCTGAGCATCTCGGCACGAGTAGAGCCTGTGTGCGGGCGATAGAAAAATAAAACCCCGTCGGTTTCACGACGGGGTTCGATTTGAGCGCTCCGAGGCCAGAAGCGCCCTTATGTATCGCGCCAGCTATCGTCGTTGTTGCTGCCGAGGTCGAGACCGCCGCCACCGCTGCCGTCGTTCCAGTCGTTCGAGCCATTGCCGAGGTCGAGGCCGCCCGTGCCGTTGTCGATTCCACTGCCAGCGGCGCCGCCTGCTCCGAACGGATTATCGGCAGAAGGCGTATCACGTTCGGACATCGGACCGCCGCGCCCATGCGAAAGCACTTGACCGAGCAGCACGCCAGTGAGCAGGCCACCCATGCCGCCTCCGAAACCGCCGCCCTGCTGGATGATCACAGGCGGTTGCTGCTGCGGATACGGCTGTTGGGGATAGGGCTGCTGCGGCTGTTGTTGCGGATAAGGCGCTTGCTGATACTGCCCCTGAGGGTTGCGCCCAAAGCGCTCGGCTTCCTGCGCGTACACGGAATCGGCTTCACGCGGGGCGGGCGCCGCGTTCGGATCGACCCGGCCTTCTGACCGCGCCTTCAAACTTTCGACGCGGTTCGCAAGATCGTCGACCTGATAGGGCGCGACCGGATTCCTGGCATTCGAGAGCCCCTCGACCATCTCTCGCAACTGCTCCTCGACACCTTCGACTTCCTTCAACAACGCCTCATGCCCCGGCGCGGTCGAAAGCCGCACGTCGAGCTTGAGCGTGCGCACTTCGTTGAGCAATTCCGTTGCGCGTTTCAGTTGCGCGCGACGATCGTCCGTGGCGCGGCCGTCGTCTTTCTCGCGGGCGCGCTTCAGGCCCCAGCGCAACACGAGCGCGATCGCGCCGAACAAGAGCACGATGCCGATCCATGCAACCGGCGATACGCCGTGCTTCTCCTGCACGGGCGCCGGCGCCGGATTGAACGGCTTCTGCGCGACGCTGCCGGTGTTCGCCTGCTGCCCGCCGGGCACGTTCGCGACGACGCCCGCGCGATTCGCGTCGCCGCGAATGCGCGCTTCCGTCGCGGCGAAACGCATCGGGTCGGTGAACTTGAGTTGCGGATCGAGCGATTTCGCCTGCCGCAAGTGGGCGAGGGCTTCGTCGTAGCGGCCCTCGCGATCGAGCACCTGCGCGTACAGATAGTGCGCATGCGCGTTATCCGGATGCGCCTGCAGGACCTCGGTCAGGCCGGCATCGGCTTTCTGCCAGTTGCCCTGCGTCATCGCCTGTTCGATCTGCTGGGCGCTCGGCACGGCAAACGCGGCCGACGTAACCAGCAGCAGCGACGCCGCGAGAGCCGTCAAAAGTTTTTTCATGATGCGGACCGGACGCGATAAACGCCCGTCTCCAATCGATGACACATTCCCGTGCGACGCGCGGCAAGCCCGGAAGTTCGCCGCGCGTCGCACCGGTAAGGTTACTGCGGTTACTGCGGTTACTGCGCAGGCGTGTTCAACTGCTTCTTCAGCGCTTCGAGCCGGTCCTCGACGGACGGGCCGCGATGGAGTTCAGCAAGTTTGTCGTCGAGCGCCTTGCCGGACTTCTGGTCGGCGGAATTGAGCCGCGCGTCCGAGCGGGCGTTCGCGAGTTGCACCTTGTCTTCCAGCTTCTGAAAATCCTCGGACAGATTCTTCCCGCCGATGCCGCCGAGCGCCGTCGCCGCGACGTCCTTGGCCTGCGCGATCTGCTGCTTCGCCTGCAGGATGTTGGAGCGTGCGTTGAGGTCGTTGCGGCGCTGACGCATGTCGGTGATCTGTTGCTTCAGATGATCGACCGACGGCACGAGTGTAGCCAGTTCGCCCGCGAGCGCGTCGCGTTCGGTTTCGGCGTTGGCTTGTGCAGCGAGCGCTTCACGCGCCAGGCCTTCGTCGCCCGATTGCAGCGCTCGCCTTGCGCCGTCTTCGTACTTCTTCGCTTTCTCGGCGGCGACGTCGCGCTTGCTTTGCTGCGTCGCGACCTGCGCCTCGATTTCGATCAGCGCGTTTTCCGCCTTGGCGATGCTGTCGTCGAGCTCGCGCACGATCTGGCGTGAATCGCGCGACGGGTCCTGCATGGTGTCGGCGGCGTCGTTCAACAGGCCCTTGACGGTACGCGTGATGGAATCCAATAGCGACATGTGTTTCTCCTTGATGAAGGCGGACGTTCGCGTGTTGCGTGATGGCGAACCGTTCGTGCGGCGCGTATTCCTGACGCGCCACGTAAATTCGGGCCGGGCGCGCGAATTGCAAGCATGAGCTTCAATATTTCACGCTTTTGCCGGCTATCTTGCGTCTTCTATTAGAGCACGATGCGGCTTAAGCGGGTCTTAACCCGACGCCGCTCCAGCGTTAAGGAATGTAACGGCGGACGGCCCTTGCCATCGTGACAACACAATCAGCGGAACAATCATGTCGAAGGTGCTCGTCGTTGCGTTCGCGGTCGCGGCCGTCGTGTTTCTCGTGCTCGACGGGCTCTGGCTCGGGGTGATCGGACGTGGTCTTTATCAGCGCGAGATCGGGGCGCTCCTGCTCGAGCGGCCGAACTTCGGCGCGGCGGCGGTATTCTATGTGCTGTACATCGGCGCGATGACCTACTTCTGCGTGATGCCGGGCATCGCTGAATCGAGCGCGGCGCGCGCTCTGATCAACGGCGTGCTGTTCGGCGCGATCGCCTACGCAACCTACGACCTCACCAACCTCGCGACGCTCAAGGGCTGGAGCACGACGATCGTCATCGTCGATATCGCGTGGGGCGCGTTCGCCACGGCGGTGGCATCGGCGGCTGCGGTGGCGGTTTCTGCCCGGTTCGCGCCGTGACACGCGGATGACAGGGGCCTCGAATTACTTTGAATGACCGCCGGTAATCGATGCGCCTGCGTCGGTGTCGCCGGGTTCGGTGGATTCGTCGGATTCCGGTGTGGATTCGGCTTTGGGAGGCTTGGCGAGCGCTGCAGCCTTCTGCGCGGCCGCCGCATTGACCGCCGCGTTGACGGCTGCCGCCTTCGCCTCGCGCGCGGCCGCTTTTTCCGCGACGTGACGCAACGCGACGTTGAGTGCATCGGGGGTTTTGGGCGCCCGCAACCGGTCGACGATACCGGCGACCTTGATCTGCTCGCTCGTCGCGTTGAAGTTCAGCACGGCCCGCCGCATGAGCTCGCTCACGCTGATGCCGAGGCCATCGGCCGTGTTGCTGATGGCGAGTTTTTGCGCGGGTGTCACGAAAACAACGATGCGTTCGCTGGGTTTGGTAGACATGAGCGGCTCGCAAACAGTAAGGCGATTGCAAAGAAGCGATGAGACAAAGTTACCGCAAGGGGCGGCGCCGCACGCGTTCGTTCGACCGCTAAACGGCGCATCCATCATATCGTTTTGCGCCACTGCGTGGTGGGACGCCGGTTCTGTGACGAAATCGCGTCACGAGGCGAAAGTCGCGCGCGCTCAATGACTTGGGCATTTTCTCATACGGTTGTCCACAGCGTGTTCAACAGAATGTGTGAGTAACTCGTTCGCGCGCGGGCGCACCGGGGAAGTCAATTGCTTACAAAAAAATCGGACGCTTCCGGTAGATCATCGCTCGAATTCTTTAAAATGCGCTGTTACCCTGCGCGTGGGCCGAACCGCGCTCGATATAAGTCTCCGGCCGCACTCATGGCGCCTCGCGCTGTCTATCAATGGACTACCGCGCGCCTTCACTGTCATTTCTCGCTCGCGCGGCCCGCCGCTACGCGAAGCGCGGGGCGCAAGCCTCGAGTGCCAAGCATTACGCGCCCCGCAGGGCGCCGAACCATCGAAGTCAATGCCAATCATCAAACGACCGAACCCCTCGAACCCCTCGCGCGACGTCCGCCATTACATCGGCCCCGGCGATTCCAAGGATCGCAACGACCGCAATGACCGCAATGACAGAAACGATCGCAATGACCGCCGCGGCCGCGACGAGCCCAAGCGGCGCTCGTTCGCCGGAGCCGTCGTGAAGTGGATCGCCGGTCTCTTCGCGATCGGCGCGGTGCTCGGTGCGCTGATCGTCGGCTATGCGCTCGTCGTGATGGGGCCGAATTTACCGTCGCTCACCGTGATCACCGACTATCGGCCGAAAGTGCCGCTGCGCGTCTATACGGCCGATCACGTGCTGATCGGTGAGTTCGGCGAGGAGCGTCGCAGCCTCGCGCGCTTCCAGGACATCCCCGACTCGATGAAGAAAGCCGTGCTCGCGATCGAGGACTATCGCTTCTACGATCACGGCGGCGTCGATTTCCTCGGCATCCTGCGCGCGGGCGTCACGGACGTGATGCACGGCGGCGCCTCGCAGGGCGCGAGCACGATCACGATGCAGGTCGCGCGCAACTTCTTCCTGTCGAGTGAGAAGACCTACACGCGCAAGATCTACGAAATGATGCTTGCGTACAAGATCGAGAAGGCGCTGACGAAGGACCAGATTCTCGAGCTGTACATGAACCAGATCTATCTGGGCGAGCGCGCCTATGGCTTTTCGGCTGCGGCGCGCGTCTATTTCGGCAAGGACCTGAAGGACATCACGCTCGCCGAGGCAGCGATGCTCGCGGGCTTGCCGAAGGCGCCGTCGGCGTATAACCCGGTCGTGAACCCGAAGCGCGCGAAGATCCGCCAGCAATACATCCTGAAGCGCATGCTCGACCTGAAATACATCACGCCCGAGCAGTATCAGCAGGCGGTCGCGGAGGAACTGCACACGAAGTCGTCCGGGACGGAGTACGGCGTGCATGCCGAATACGTCGCGGAAATGGTGCGCCAGATGATGTACGCGCAGTACAAGGAAGAGACCTACACGCGCGGCCTCACGGTCACGACGACCATCGATTCCGCCGATCAGGACGCCGCCTATCGCGCCGTGCGCAAGGGCATCATGGATTACGAGCGGCGGCACGGCTATCGCGGGCCAGAAGGCTTCGTGAACCTGCCGAAAGACGCCGACGACCGCGATCAGGCAATCGAAGACGCGCTAGTCGGTCATCCGGACAACGGCGATCTCGTTGCCGCCGTTGTCACGGCCATCAGCGCGAAGCAGGTGACGGCGGAGTTCGTCGGCGGCGATCCGGTGAATATTTCCGGCGACGGCCTGCGCTTCGCCGCGCCGGGGCTGCGCAACAATGCGTCGGCGGCGTTGCGCATCAAGGTCGGTTCGATCGTGCGGCTCGCCAAGGACGCGAAAGACAACTGGCAGATCACGCAGTTGCCGCAGGTGGAAGGCGCGCTCGTGTCGCTCGTGCCGCAGGACGGGGCGATCCGCGCGCTCGTCGGCGGCTTCGATTTCAACAAGAACAAGTTCAACCACGTCACGCAGGCGTGGCGCCAGCCGGGTTCGAGCTTCAAGCCGTTCATCTATTCGGCCGCTATCGACAAAGGTCTGGGACCCGCGACCATCATCAACGACGCGCCGCTCTATTTCCCGCCGACGACCCCCGGCGGCCAGGCCTGGGAGCCGAAGGACGACGACCAGCCCGACGGGCCGATGTCGATGCGTACCGGCCTGCAACGCTCGAAGAATCTTGTGTCGATCCGCATCCTGTCGTACATCGGCACGCAGTACGCGCAGGACTTCGTCACGAAGAATTTCGGCTTCGACGTCGACAAAACGCCGCCGTACCTGCCGCTCGCGCTCGGCGCGGGGCTCGTGACGCCGTTGCAGCTAAGTGGCGCGTATTCGGTGTTCGCGAACGGCGGCTATCGCATCAATCCGTACCTGATCGCCGAAGTCGCCGATGCGCGCGGCACCGTGATCTCGCGCACCGATCCGCTGACCGCGGGCCGCAACGCGCCGCAGACGCTCGATCCGCGCAACGCTTACATGATGAACAGCCTGCTGCATACGGTCGCGACCTCGGGCACCGGGTCAGGCACCAACGTGCTCAAGCGCAACGACCTGCAGGGCAAGACCGGCACGACCAACGACGCGAAGGACGGCTGGTTCGCGGGCTATCAGCGCTCGCTCGTCACGGTTGCGTGGATGGGCTACGACCAGCCGAAGACGCTCGGCAGCAAGGAATTCGGCGCGCAGCTCGCGTTGCCGATCTGGGTCGATTTCATGGGACGCGCCCTCAAGGGCGTGGCGCAGCAGCCGATGCCGAAGCCCGACGGCATCAGTAACTTCGACGGCGAGTTGTTCTACGCGGACCGGCTGCCGGGCAGCGGTTTTATCGCGAGCATCGGCATGGATGCGGCCGATCCGGCGGGCGCGGTGACGACGACTTCAGGCGGCGTCGGACCGGGCGGGATGCAGGCGCCGAACGTCGATTCGGATGAGCGGAAGCAAATCATGGATCTGTTCAGCAAGCACTGATCCTCCCGTTTGCCGACGAAAAAAAACGCGCCGCAACTTTGAACTGCGGCGCGTTTTTTATTACTTGCCGAGCGCGGAGGCCGGCTTGACCGTGCAGGTCGTGTTGACCGTCGAGTGATCGGCGAAGGAGAGCGTGAGCGGCACCGTCGAGCCGATCACGAGGGGCTTGGGCGCGTCTTCGAGCATCAGGTGATAGCCCTTCGGCGCAAAGCGCAACGTGCCGTGCGCGGGCACCTCGGCGGACTCGACGTGCGACATCGTCGCCGTCGTGCCGCTGCTCTCTGACTTGTGCAGCATCGCCATGCCGAACGCGGGCGTCTCGGCCCCGACGAGCGACGCGGCCTTGTCGCCGCCGTTCGACACCACGAAGTATCCCGACGACGGCAGGTTCGGCGGCATCGAACGAATCCAGCAGTCACTGACTGCGAGCGTTGCAGCGTGAGCGAACGGCGCGCCGAGCAGCGCACCGGCGAGGACGATGATCTTTTTCATGCTGACCTCACTTGACCTTGAAGTTGTAATGGCCCTGCGTGCGATGGCCGTCGGCGGCGACGGCCGTCCAGTTCACGCGATACGTGCCCGGCGCGAGATCGCCGAGCGCGACGCTCATATGCTTCTTGTCGCTGGCATCCACGGCGGATTTCGCTGCGGTGACGGGCTTGCCGGCGGCATCGGTGACGTCGAGCTTGCTGAACGACGGTTCGAGCGCCTCGCCGAAATCGATCGCGACTTCGTGCGGCGCGCTGACGGTGGAGTCGGCAGCGGGGACTTGATGCTTCGGCACGGCGTGCGCAAAAGCGAACGGCGCGGCGACAAAGAGGCTCGCGGCCAGTGCGCCGCGAATGACTTCCGTTTTCATGATATGTGTTCTCGCCTGATACGAGGTTTGTAGAGCGCCTGCTCGACGCAGCGCATGGTGCGGATTCAGGCGAAGGAGGGCGGAGCGCGAGGCTTGGCGGCGAGGATCGGGGCGTAGGGCGTCGTGGCGACGCGTCCCGTAGCAATGCGCGCGGAACCTTCGATCGATGCCGCGCGCTGCGTGTGCTTCGGCGGCGCCATGAACGGCGTATGCGCGGTGAAGCTGCAATAACCGCACGCTTGCCAATGTGCGGCGTGATCGTCTGGTGTCTGCTTCGGGTTCGAGGAGACACCGGCGGAACAGAACGACGCCAGCGTCGACTCGATGCGACCGCGTTCGATCATCTGCGATGCGGCGGGGACGAGCGTCGTCAGGAGGATCGCAAGCAATCCGACGATACCGCCGATCTTCCGTATCAGAACGCTGCGCATGAACGCGTGGGACACCGTGTGCAGAACCAGCGGCCGATTATGCCACGCAAGGCAAGTGCTGCTTGATGAGCACACGCGATGGATCGACGCATGTCACGACAAGCAAAAGACAAAAAGCCCGACTCAATTGAGCCGGGCTTTTTGTCTTGAAATCTTGCTTGGTTGCGGGGGTAGGATTTGAACCTACGACCTTCGGGTTATGAGCCCGACGAGCTGCCAGACTGCTCCACCCCGCGTCCGTCGAAGAAAAGATTATAGCGCGGCGCAACGTCCACCGCAAGCTTTTCAAGATTGCAGTGAGATGGCAGTTGAGCGTCGCTTCGACATCTCATGGGATATCGAGAGAACTTGCGTTTTTGAAGGGGTGTTCCCCGGATCGCCGAGGCCGCGCTCACGAGCAATAAGATCGCACCGCCGTCAGAGTCGAGGAAGAGAGCGTGCTGGTCCACGCACGGCAAGCGAGAAGGCATTTCCCGCCGATAACGTCAGGCTGACACTCAAGCCTGTTGATCGGGCTGGTTCATGAGGCTTGCTGTTCCCACTGGCCCTGTGAGGCGCCCTTCGACACTAATCGCGCTTCGCGGTGGTTCGGAATCCGATGGTTCTTGACCGGCAGGGTACAAACGCGCCCTGCACATGAAACTATCGGGACGGCACTGGAAGTCGTTCCAAGGCAAGTCCGCGTGGATTTACGGCTTGCCGGCTTTCGTGGCCATGTCAAAATATGTGGCTACAGGCGCGGGCGTACGACGGCCAGCGCTCTGTCAATCACCGTCAATTGAATATCGACTGGACATCATGGACATCCCCCACGACCTCCACGCCATCGCCCACCAGGAGAAGAGCCTTGTCTTCCCGCAGTTTGACTGCGACCGCGCCTGGCAAATCGGCTCGCAATTGCGCGAGATGGCCTATGCGCGCGGCGCGGCCGTCGCGATCGACGTGCGCACGTTCGGCCGGCATCTTTTCTTCGCCGCGCTCGATGGCACGACGCCGAACAATGCGTCGTGGATCGAGCGCAAGTCGCGCACGGTCGAGCATTTCCGGTGCAGTTCCTACGCGATCGGTCTCCAGCTCCAGCAGCAGGGCACGACGCTCACCGACAAATACGGCCTCTCCGCCGCCGATTACGCCTCGCACGGCGGCGCTTTCCCGTTGACCGTGGCGCGCGTCGGCGTGATCGGTTCGGTGGCGGTGTCGGGGCTGCCGCAGCGCGACGATCATCAGATGGTCGTCGAGGCGCTCAGCGCCGTGCTCGGCATGGATTTCGGCGCGCTCGCGCTTTCGCGGGAATAGGCCGCATGCGCTCGCTCGCGTATGGGTTGCTCGCGGTGGCGATCGTCGCCGAGGTCGTGGCGACGTCCGCGTTGCGCGCGTCGGATGGATTCACGCGGCTCGTGCCGTCGCTGATCGTCGTCGCGGGCTACGGGCTGTCGTTCTATTTGTTGTCGCTCACGCTGCGCTCGCTGCCGGTCGGCATCGTCTATGCGGTCTGGTCGGGCGCGGGGATCGTGCTGATCACGGCCGTCGCCGCGTTTCTTTTCAAGCAGGTGCCCGATTTACCGGCTGTGCTCGGCATGGGCCTGATCGTCGCGGGAGTGGTGGTGCTGAACGTGTTCTCGAAGGTGAGCGCGCATTGAAACCATAAGCGCCTCCTTCGATCGACATAATCAAGCGCTTACTTGCAGCGTACGACCATCGAGCGATTCTTGACGTTGGCGGAAATCACGTTGGTGATGCCGCCGCCCGTCGGGCCGCCTTCCTCGTTGTCCTTCGACACGATGTCGTAGCCCGTCGCGCCGCACGCGCGGCCCGCGAGCACGTAGCAGCTTCCCCAGCTCGATCCGGCATCGGCGCCGCTGCAGTTGATGGCGTAGCCGGTCTGGCCGTCGGGCAAATTGATGAGCGACGCGTTGTTCGACGACGCGCAAGCTGCAAGGCCGGCAGCCAGGAGCAAAGAGGCGCAAAGCGGCAGCCTCGACGATGTGCGGCGCATGCGCCGCGCGAATTCCTTCATGTGTACCTCGTGGATGATCGGTGCGGAAAGGCCGTATTTTCCCACACGCGCCTTACGCGACCCGTAAGCGGTTGTTAGCGCGGGCGCGCGGTTTGCGGGTTGCCAGCAGAAAGGCATGAAAGGGCGTTGATCGGCAATATGTACGCTATTTCAAGAAATATTTGCCGATTGACGGGATCAGCGAAGCATACATAAGGAAAATGTCATGGCAGAACGAGTGAGTGGCCCGTACCGGGGCTATTACATCAGCGCGTCGGCGCGTCTCATCCAGCCGCACGGCCAGCAAGGCAAAGGCGACGAAACCCCGATCTACGTCGGCTCGGTGAGCGTGGCGCAACACGGCCCCGACGATGTCCACCGTTTCGAGGCGCTCATCGATCTCGGCAGCGAACAGCGTTTCGCCACCGTCGACGAGGCGCTCGCGCACGTCGAAAAAGCCGCGCGCGCGTATATCGACCGGCTGTTGCCGTCTTCCTGATGCGGCAACTGCACGTTCGTCACCCGCTCTTGCAGGACATCGCGCAATGTCTGCTCGATCTCTTTCCGAGCAACGCGGATGTGAGCGAAGTCGGCACTGAACAGGCGCCGTCGCTCTTCATGAGCTGGCGTACGAGCGGTGTCGCGAATCATCCGGGCAACGTCGCGTGGGGCGTGCATTACCGCTTCGATCCCCAATTGCTGCGCGCCGGCCCCGAATTCACCGACGACGCCCGCCGCGCCATGTGCCACCGCGTGCGCGAAATGAGCCGGCATCTGCGTTTCGACTACGCCGATCCGACGGCGACGTCGCTCTTCGTGGTCGATGTCCCAGCGGTGCCGGTCGAGGCATAACAGGTAGACCGCGCCGCGCGCTGGCGAGTACCATATGCGCCAATTCCCATGCGGCGTAGTCGTATCCGCGCCGAGTCACGAGGCGATCATGGTCATTCAGTTTCCCCCGGACGCTCCCGATTACCACGGTTCCAACCTGACGATCGTCTTCGCCGCGCTCGTCGACGGAGAGCGCGTGCCGTGCGCGATCTCCGTCGAGGCGCTCGAAGATCACTTCGATACACGGAGCTGCGACAGCGACGGTTGGATCCGCGCGTTCGATGCCGGCCGTCCGCGCATCGAAGCGGTCGCACGCGAACACCTGCGCGTGAGCAACGGCTCGCCCGTGCTTTTGAAGAGCGGCCACTTTCCTCCCGGAAAGGTCGTCGCATAGGCAACGATTACACCGCTGTGTAAGCCGTTCCTTCCTCGACGTTCCGACTTCAGAAATCCTTTAGCAAAACCCTCGCACCGTCTCAACGCGCGGCTTAATTTGCGATTACCATTCAAGAACAGTGCGCCGCGAAAATGCGATTGGCGCGGCACGCCGCTTGCTGGCCGGGATTCGCTTGGCGGCCGGAAGCTCAAATATAAAAATCGCGCGGGGGTTGTCATGTTTCATACCTTGATGAGTTCGCTCGTCGAGTTCAGCGCTTTCTGGCTGATCTGGGCGGCGGTCGGTTTGTTGTTCCTGGCGGTTTGCATCGTGGTGGCATCCGCCATCACGAGCGATCCGGAAGAACCGCTTCACGGCGCCACGCAAGCAGCCGACGAAGAACGCAAGATGATTGTCTGAGCGTTCGGCCGGGCTGAACGACCGTCTGATTGTCTGAGCGTTCGGCCGGGCTGAACGACCGTCAGCCCGGACTCACTTTCGAGAGTGATCCGCATGGGAATCCAGGAACGACGGACCGAGCAGCGGCAGGCGGTACGCGAACGCATCCTGGATGCGTCGCGCGACATCGTCGGGCGCGAGGGTTTCGCCGCGCTTTCCATGCGAAAGATCGCGGAGGCGATCGACTATTCGCCTGCCGCCTTGTACCTGCATTTCAAGAGCCGCGCCGATATCGCGCAGGCATTGCGCGCTGAGGGCCACACGCAGCTTTTCGCGGCCTTTGCGCCGCACTCGACGATCGTCGATCCCGCCGCGCGTCTGAAAGCGATGGGACGCGCCTACGTCGAATTCGGGCTCGAACATGGCGAGACGTATCGTCTGATGTTCATGGAGCCGTCGAGCCCCGCCGATACCCCCGATTTCCCGAGCGCCGCCGCGGCGCTCTCTCTGATGACCGATGCCTTCGTCGAACTGCGCGCGGCGGGCCGCACGCCTGCGCGTGCGCCGGCGGCCGCCTGCGCGGAGGCGCTGTGGGCGAACCTGCACGGCATCGTCGCGCTGGCGCTCGCGCGCTCGGCTTATTTGCAGCATTTACCCGTTTCCAGTCATTCCACGCACGCCGCGCTGCCTGAAGCGCTCGATGCAGCGCCGGCCGAAACGCTCGCCGAGCTCTCGCTTGACGCGTGGTTCGGCCACGACGCTGAAACCGCCGAAACCGCGTTTTCAGTCCGTGGCGTGAAACCCGAACAGACCCCTATCCACCGATGAGAACCGAAGACATCCGCATCGAAACCGCCAACGGCCTGGGCTTCATCGCGCTCGACCGGCCGCAGGCGTTGAACGCACTGACGACAGGCATGCTTCACGCGATCCGCAACGCCCTTGGCGACTGGCGCCACGATCACGCGATCCGCGCCGTCGTGGTGTACAGCCCGCACCCGCGCGCGTTCTGCGCGGGCGGCGACATCCGCTATCTGTATGAATTGGCGAAGGAGGGGGAGCGCGCGGCCATCGACAAGTTCTTCACCGACGAATACCGCCTCAACCACACCGTTTTCACCTATTCGAAGCCTTATATCGCGGTGACGAACGGCGTCGTGATGGGCGGCGGCGTCGGCATTTCGCAGGGCGCGCATCACACGGGCGGCCTGCGCATCGTGACCGGGTCGACGAAGATGGCGATGCCGGAAACGCGCATCGGGCTCTTTCCGGACGTCGGCGCGAGCTGGTTTCTTGCGCGCGCGCCGGGCGCGATCGGGCGTTACATGGCGGCGACGGGCGCGACGATCGGCGCCGCCGATGCGCTCTACGCGCGTCTCGCCGATGCCTACCTCGACGACGCCGCGTTGCCCGAGCTGATCGAATCGCTCAAGCGCGAGCGCCTGAACGACGCCGTCGACGTGGTGCGTTTCATCGAAGCCGCGTGCGTGAAACACAAGGTGACGCCCACGCCGGACGCGAGCCCGCTCGCCGCCGCGCGCGCACAGATTGACAAGCACTTCGCGACCGGCGACGGCGGGGCGATCCTGGCGTCGCTGCAGAAAGAAGCGGACGGTGGCGTCTCGGCCGACTGGGCCGCGCAAACGATCGCCGAATTGCGCGAGCGCTCGCCGCTGTCGATCGAAATCGCGCTGGAACTCGTTGATCGCGCGAAGCTCTCGACGATGGCCGACACGCTGCGGCGCGATCTCGACCTCACGCACAACATTTTCGAGCACGGCGACGTGGTGGAAGGCATCCGCGCGCGCATCGTCGACAAGGACAACCAGCCGGTGTGGAAAGTGCCGCGCATCGAGGACGTGACGCGCGACGGGGTGAAGCGGATGTTCGATAGCCCGTGGACGCGTGAGCATCATCCGCTCAAGCTGCTGAAGGATTAACCGGCGGGGGGGGGGCGCTGGCGCTGGCGCTGGGGTGGGGTTGTTAACGCCGTTTGATGTTGATGCGCTTCGATGGAACTTGGTTTCTTTGCGGTCTATTAGCTCTGCCCCTGTCCGGGGCGGGACTCACTTTCTTTGCTGCTGCAAAGAAAGTAAGCAAAGAAAGCAGCTTTCAACCGCCAGTGCTAACGGTCCATCACTCGCATAAGAACGAATTGGCGCTGGAGAGTAAGTGTCGCCCTCACGGCGGAACGAGGCTTGGCTAGCGGACCCACTGTGTCAACTCGCGTTACAACGGACAGGTGCAGCAGTCATACATCCGTCCTCGCGCTTCGCGCTCAGACGCGGGGTGCATCGGGGAGGGCGCAAGGAATTAAGGCAAGAGGAGTGCAAGCACAAGATGACTCTTGCGAACCCCACGTGTGAGCCCGACGTCGGAGCGAAGCGAGGACGGAGCCAAACGGAGCGCATACCACTCAGAGGAAGTGCGCGTTGCCACAGTGGGTCCGCGAGCCAAGCCCGGTTCCATCGTGAGGGCGACACTTACTCTCCAGCGCCAATCCCAATCAAACGCTAGTGGTGGATTGTTAGCTTTGGCGGTTGGAAGCTGCTTTCTTTGCTTACTTTCTTTGCAGCAGCAAAGAAAGTGAGTCCCGCCCCGGACAGGGGCAGAGCTAATAGACCGAAAACAAAGCAAGCTCCATAGAGGCCTAAGTGCATCAAACGGTTTAAACCTCAACCCACCCCACCCCAAGCGCCTCACCCCTCCGCGTGACCCGCCATGAAGGCGCGCATGAACACGAGCGCGCCCCACCCCCACATCGCGTTGGTCACGAAACCGAGCGCGAGGCGCGGCAGCATGTTGCCGCTCGGCCAGATGCCGCGCGCCGGATCGACCACGAACACGCTCGCCGCCGTCAGCACGATGCCGCCGAACACGAGCGCGCCCACCCACGGCGCGTGCCGCTCGGGCGAGACGCGCAAAAGCCACGCCATCAGAATCCCAAACACCGAGCTCCAGAGCGCGTTCGCGAGGAACGTCGGGATGCCGAGCGGCAGGAACGGGTCGGTGGAGAAGCCGGCCGGCTCGAAGAGACCGGCGGCATGCAGCAGTGCGAGAGTCGATTCGCGGAAAAACAGGGCGGCGAGAAAACCCGAAACGAACGGCAGTATGACTTTTTGCATTGAATGGACCGCGTAGGGCGCTAGCCGCCGCATTTTTAAGATGAGCGCCATTATAGAGGGCGCCTGTCTGTAAAAAGCGGTGGAAAACGCGTCGGCGCATGGCTGCTCCAGCGTCGGCCTAATCACGAAAGTGGAAAACCTAAGCTGGAAAAAATCGTTCTAATCGACAAGTCGCATCCATAGACTGTTTCCAGAGCGAGACGGAGCGGCCGTCTCACGTAAAACGCGCAGCCTCGGCACATCAAGCGCGAGCACAAGGAAAACAGCACCGATGTCCTATGTAGTGTCGATCTCCGGAAGTCCTGCCGTTCAGTCGCGCAGCACCTGGCTGCTCTCGCTTGCCGAAAGCGCGCTGCGCTCGCGCGGACTGACGGTGCGACGCATCGATGCCCGCGCGTTGCCGCCCGCCGCGCTGATGCACGCCGACTTCGCGCATCCGGCTATCCGCGAGGCGCTGGAGTTGATCGAACACGCGCAGGCCGTGGTGATCGCGACGCCGCTCTACAAGGCGTCCTACAGCGGCCTCATCAAAACGCTGCTCGATTTGCTGCCGCAGACAGGCCTGGCCGGCAAGATCGTCCTGCCGATCGCAACGGGCGGCTCGCTCGCGCATCTGCTTGCGCTCGATTACGCGTTGAAGCCCGTGCTGTCGTCGCTCGGGGCGCGGCATCATCTGACGAATGTGTTCGCCTCCGACGCCGACATGCCGAAGAGCGACACCGGCTACAGCGTGCACGCAGAGACCGCGCAGCGCGTGATCGCCTCGGCCGATGCGCTTGCCCACGCGCTCGGCGAACAGGCGCAGTTGCGCGAATGGCGCTCGAAGGCGGCCGTTGCGCAGGCGCCCGCGCTTGCTGGACTCGTACGCTGCGCGACCTGACCGTTATTTAAGAATCTTCTGGGGCCCGCTGAACGTATCGTCCGGCGGCGCCGCTGCACGCCATTTCCATACAGATCGTCTCGCAGGAGTTTTCCGATGAATGTCTTCTGGTTCATTCCAACCCACGGCGACAGCCGCTATCTCGGCACGACGCAAGGCGCGCGCGCCGCCGACGCCGATTATTTCCGCCAGATCGCCGTCGCCGCCGACACGCTCGGCTACGAAGGCGTCCTGCTGCCGACCGGCCGTTCCTGCGAGGACGCCTGGGTTGTCGCGTCGAGCCTGATTCCGGCGACCAAACGCCTCAAGTTCCTCGTCGCGATCCGGCCGGGGCTGTCGTCGCCGGGGTTGTCGGCCCGCATGGCGTCCACCTTCGACCGGCTCTCCGGCGGGCGGCTGCTGATCAACGTCGTGACAGGCGGCGACCAGGCGGAACTGGAAGGTGACGGCGTCTTCCTCGATCACGACACGCGCTACGAAGTCACTGACGAGTTCCTGCACATCTGGCGTCAGTTACTGGAAACGTCGCACACGAACGATTCGATCGATTTCGAAGGCAAGCACCTCACGTCAAAGGGCGGCAAGGTGCTCTATCCGCCGGTGCAGAAGGCGCATCCGCCGCTGTGGTTCGGGGGATCGTCGCCGGCGGCGCATGAGATTGTCGGCGATCACATCGACACATATCTCACGTGGGGCGAACCGCCCGCCGACGTCGAGAAGAAACTCGCCGACATCAAAAAGCGTGCGAAAGAGAAGGGCCGCGACATCAAGTTCGGTATTCGCCTGCATGTGATCGTGCGCGAAACCGAGGAGGAAGCCTGGGCCGACGCCGACAAGCTCATCAGCAAGCTCGACGACGACACCATCCAGCGTGCGCAGGCCACTTTCGCGAAGATGGATTCCGAAGGCCAGCGGCGCATGGCGGCGCTGCACGGCGGCCAGCGCGACAAGCTTGAGGTCTATCCCCACCTGTGGGCGGGCGTCGGGCTCGTGCGCGGCGGGGCGGGCACGGCGCTCGTCGGCAATCCGGAGCAGGTCGCGGGGCTGATGAAGGAATACGCGGCGCTCGGCATCGATACCTTCATTTTGTCGGGCTATCCGCATCTGGAGGAGTCGTACCGCTTCGCCGAACTCGTCTTTCCGCTTTTGCCGCGCGAGCAGAAGGAGCGCGTATCTGGGCCGCTGTCGGGGCCGTTCGGCGAGATCGTCGGCAATTCGTATTTGCCGCGCGCGTCGCAAAGCTGACAGCGAGGAGCATCGAACGTGTCCCATATCGATATCGCCCAGCCGGGCGCCTCCGAGCGCGCCGCGCAGTCCGCGGACGGCGGCCAGTTCTTCCGGCGCTTCCTCGCGCAAGCCGCGCCGTGGCTCGTGCCGTTCGCGGTGTTCATCGCGTGGGAACTCGCCGCGCGCACGGGCGGATTGTCGGCGCGCGTGTTGCCGGAGCCGCTTGCGGTCGTAAAAGCGGCGTGGTCGCTCGTGCTTTCCGGCGACATGTGGGCGAACGTCAAGGTCAGCTCGTTGCGCGCGGTGACGGGGTTCGCGGTAGGCGGCGGCATCGGCTTCGTGCTCGGACTGGCGACGGGGCTTTTCCGGCCCGCCGAGACCGCGCTCGATTCGACGATCCAGATGATCCGCAACATCCCCGCGCTCGCGATGATCCCGCTCGTGATCCTGTGGTTCGGCATCGGCGAGGAGGCGAAGCTGTTCCTGGTCTCGTTCGGCGTGTTTTTTCCGGTGTACGTGAACACGTTCCACGGTATTCGTTCCGTCGATGCGAATCTTATCGAGATGGCGCGCAGCTACGGTTTGTCGGGCTTCGCGCTGTATCGCGATGTGATCTTGCCCGGCGCGCTGCCGTCGATTCTCGTCGGCGTGCGGTTCGCGCTCGGGCTGATGTGGGTGATGCTAATCGTCGCGGAGACGATTTCCGCGCAGTCGGGCATCGGCTACATGACGATGAACGCGCGCGAATTTTTGCAAACGGATGTGGTGGTCGTCGGCATCCTGCTTTACGCGCTGCTCGGCAAGCTCGCCGACATGCTCGCGAAGGGCATCGAGCGTGTGACGCTGCGCTGGCATCCGGCTTATCAACACAAAGGAGCGAAGCGATGAACGCGATCACTCCCTCGACGGCGTTCGCTGGTATCCCCGGCGCCCGCGCACCGCTCTTTCGCGAGGCTCAGCCAGCGGGGCCAGGCCGTGCCGATCTCGCAATCGAGCTGCGCAACGTCGACAAGCATTACGGCGACCGGTCCGTGCTTTCGGACTTCGATTTTGCGATCGAGCGGGGCAGTTTCGTCTCGATCGTCGGACGCAGCGGCTGCGGGAAATCCACGTTGCTGCGGCTGATCGCGGGACTCGAAGCGACGAGCGGCGGCACGCTCACGCGGCACGCGGCGCGCGAGGGTAGTGCGCTCCAGACCCGCATCATGTTCCAGGACGCGCGGCTTTTGCCATGGAAGACGGTGTTGCAGAACGTGATGCTCGGCCTGCCGCGCTCGGCACGCGACGATGCCCGCGCCGTGCTCGCCGAAGTGGGCTTGAGCGAGCGCGAAGGCGACTGGCCGGCGCAGCTTTCCGGCGGACAGCGGCAGCGTGTCGCGCTGGCTCGCGCGCTCGTGCATCGGCCGGATCTGCTGCTGCTCGACGAGCCGCTCGGCGCGCTCGACGCTCTGACGCGAATTGAAATGCACGCGCTGATCGAGCGTTTGTGGCGCGAGCATCGGTTCACGGCGCTTCTCGTCACGCACGACGTGCAGGAGGCGGTGGTGCTCGGCGACCGCATCGTGCTGATTGAGGAAGGCCGCATTTCATTCGATGCTGCGATCGACCTTGCCCGGCCGCGCTCGCGTGCATCGGCGGGGTTTGCCGCGCTTGAGGAAGCGGTTTTGACGCGCGTCCTCGGGACGACGCCGGGCGTGGAGCCGTCGCGCGATTCACATCCGCTTGCGGTCCGCTGGGCCGTTTGACATCTCTCACAAGTCTGACGATCGATTCACCACTCTGGAGACTCACAATGGGCATCACCGCGATCAACGTGCGCAATCAGTTCAAGGGCAAGGTCAAGGAAATCATTCGCGGGTCGGTGGTGTCGGAAGTCGACGTCGATACGCCGTTCGGCATCGTCACGTCCGTCATCACGACGCGCTCCGTCGACGAACTCGAGCTCAAGGTCGGCTCGGAAGTGGTGGCGCTCGTGAAATCGACGGAGGTGTCAATCGCGCGGCTTTAACGCGCTTTATTTCGCCCTATTTGGCGATGGCGTCGCTCGCCGGGTTGCTGTGGATCATGCGATCACTGTTGGGCGGCGGCGTCGGACGCTTCATCGGCATGTTGTCCGAATTGTTGGGATTGTCGGGGCGAACCGTGCTGGCGCCCGCGGCAGCCGGCGGCTTGACCATCGAGGCGGCGTCGGCTGGCGGTTTTTGTTGCGCGAAGGCGGTCGAGACGGCGCAGAAGAGCAGGGCGGCGAGCGTTTTCATGATGTGTCCCTCGGATGGCGGGCGGCTTGGCATCCGCTTGGTAAGCATTTTGTGTGACTGAAGCGGGGCGGGGAGATTTGGGCGCTTGCGCACCGAGGGCTTTCCGTCTGCATTCCGTGACGACGCCCGAATGTTTTCGAAAAACGCCGAGGCCAAACCGCTGAACGATTTGAATCACCCACTCAGCATTCGATGCGGGAATTCGTTCTTGCGGGTCGCGCGGCTTCTGCCGTGCTCATGCCAGGAAGGTCCACATTTTCTCCCGAACGACTTGAACGGCTCAATGAGCAGTTGATGTGGAAGTTCATTGTTGCTGGTTGCGCGGCTTCGGCCGTGCCACGAAACCGCGCGCCCTGCGCGGGCGCCGACGTCTCAAAATTCCCGCACTTTTTCCCGAACGTTTTGAACGGCCCACTCGGCGATTGATGTGGAAGTTCGTCGTTGTTGCCCGCGCGACGGCGGCTACGCCACGAAACCGGGCGCCCCCACTGAATGATCTTGGACGACTCACTAGCCGTTCGAATCCGGAGATCAGGCGTTCGCCCGCCTCACGAACGAATTTGTGCTCATCCTGTAAAATTAGGGATTCGGCGCCTTTTTTGCCGCACCGGCGTGGCGCCCCACGCAATCGAATCCGCGTTCCATGTCAGCAGCTTCCAAACCCAGCCCGCGCCGCGTGTCCGTCGCCCCGATGATGGACTGGACCGACCGCCATTGCCGGTCGTTTCACCGCCTGCTTTCCCGCGATACGTGGCTCTACACCGAAATGGTGACGACCGGCGCGCTCCTCTTCGGCGACGTCGCGCGGCATCTCGCGTTCACGCCCGCCGAGGCGCCTGTCGCGCTGCAACTGGGCGGCAGCGAACCCGCCGACCTCGCGAAGAGCGCGAAACTCGGCGAGCAGTGGGGCTACGACGAGATCAACCTGAATTGCGGCTGCCCGTCCGAGCGGGTGCAGCGCGGCGCGTTCGGCGCGTGCCTGATGAACGAGCCGCAACTCGTCGCCGATTGCGTGAAGGCGATGCGCGACGCCGTCGCGATTCCCGTGACGGTGAAACACCGCATCGGCGTCGATGCGGTCGAGGACTACGAGTTCGTGCGCGATTTCGTGGGCACGGTGGCGGAGGCGGGCTGCGAGGTGTTCATCGTGCACGCGCGAAACGCGATCCTGAAGGGCCTGAGCCCGAAGGAGAATCGCGAGATTCCGCCGCTGAAATATGAGTATGCGTATCGGCTGAAACACGATTTTCCGCAGCTCGAAATTTTGATCAACGGCGGCATCAAGACGCTCGACGAGGTGGAAGAGCACCTGAAACACGTCGATGGTGTGATGCTCGGCCGCGAGGCTTATCACAATCCGTTCGTGCTCGCGGGCGTCGATTCGCGCTTTTACGGCGGACAGTCGCCGGTCGCGACGCGCGAGGAGATCGAGGCCAGCCTGATCGACTACGCGCGCGCAGAGCTTGCGCGCGGCACGTACCTCGGCGCGATCACGCGGCATGCGCTGGGGCTTTATCGGGGCGTCGCGGGGGCACGTGGCTGGCGCCGGGTGCTGTCGGACAGCAAGCGTCTCGCAACCGGCGATCTCTCCATCTTCGACGAGGCGCGCACGCATCTGCGCGAAGCAGTCGAACTAGCCGAAGGCTGATTGACGAATCGCTTCCCGCGGGGGCTAGGCAAACGGAATCTTTATTCGTATAATCTCGCTTCTCGATCGGCAAGCCAGTTCTTGGTAAGCCCGAGAGCAGTAAATCAGGTTGTCAGTGGTGGCTGTAGCTCAGTTGGTAGAGTCCAGGATTGTGATTCCTGTCGTCGTGGGTTCGAGTCCCATCAGCCACCCCAAAGTTTCTTTCTCAAGCCAGTTCGGCATTTTTCCCAGCTGATATATCGTGTTGAATCGGGTGTCGCCGCCGCTTTTCGCACGCGGTGTGAAGCCAACGGAAACAGCGTCGGCGGGTGAAAAAGTCTCGCAAGGCGAAGCGTGATCGCACGAGCAGGCGCGTGATGCTATTCGGTCATTCTGAGTATCGTGTCCGCGCCGGTTACTGCGTGGGCGGCCAATCCGCGATCGATCTCGACATCGATGTGATAGTCGGCCTTGACTCGTGCGTCGAACAGCGGCCGAAGCCTTTTGCTGATCGCCTGAGACGTTAGGAACTTCCTGTTCTGCCTGCTGCACTGCGGGTTCGCCAGCTGCGCTATCAACTGCTCATGACTACCGCTTGCCTTTCCGACGAGAGCCGGCACGGGAAGCGATGATGAAAAGCCCTCGCGGCATGAAACGCCGCGTAGTACGAGCGACTGCAGACCGCCCGGTAGTGAGGTTCCGACTCGGCAGTTTTCAACAATTCGGCTTCGTGGGCGGCAAGTTCTCTCGGTGTCGCGCTCATACCCGGACCTCCTCGAAGACCACATCGAAGGCGACATCCTTCTTGATACCCGCCTGATTTTCCGCTTCGGCGAGTTCGACGTTCATCTCAAATGCTTCGAGTGCCGGGACAGGAACGGTCAGCGAATACGTCACGCCATGGAACAAACCATCAGCGGAGGTGGCGAGAGGCACGATGATCGGGCGGATCCGAAGACGGCGAAGCACTGTGCCAGCGACATCGAGTTGACTCGCGATCTGTTCGTCCGGAATGCCAGCGTCGAGCAAAATCGCGTGCGCTTGCAGGAGATCGTCCGCTTCCTCCATGTCCCATTCGATCTGCATTTCTTCGGCTCGCGCAATGAAGCGGGCCGCCTGAGCGATTGCGCCAGCCGCAAATCCTTCCCGAAGCGCCAGCGTGAACTGACCAAGCTCCGGCGCGCCGACTCGAGCATAGATGTCCTGACCCGCCTGGAACTTGCCGAGGTTCAAGCGATTGATCATCCAGTTCACTTCGTTCGTGCCGGTGTTCCCCAGCGCGACGCTATTCCTGAATGCCTCTTCCGTGCCATCAAAATCGCCCGTCAGCCCCTTCCACGCGCCTGCGAGCTCCCAGGCGGAGCACGCATCGACGGTCATAAGAGCGTCGATTTCCCGCTTGATCGCGCGCCACTCGCGAACGAGCGGCGTCACCGTCGACGGCATCGATGCAATCGGGCGAGGCCGTCTGGAGAGCGTTGATTCTCTCCACGATTTGTTCGGTCTTTGGCTGGGGAATGGCTTTCATGCGCCTTCTTTGAAAGAGTCACGCGGGCTGCGCGGTTTTGCCTTTAAGTGAACTTGAACGACTTATTTTAAGAATCGTACTATTTGTCGATCGAGCTTGTGTGTGCCCGGCGGCGGCTTTGGAATAGGCCGCGCGGTAAGGCAAAAGCGAATCGGTCTCGAACCGTCAAGGCTGGCGCGCCTTTGCGAGACGCCTATGCCAAGTTGCCACTTGAAAACTCTTTGCACAAAAGCGCAGAAACCCACACGGATTAAGCAGAAGGCGCGAAACCGCGCTCTCAAGTTTCGACAAACGCTGCCGTCAAAACCGGCATGCCCCGCGAAACTTATTCTCCCGCGAATGACCCCGATATCCACGAGCTAATCGCCCGGGGCAGCGCGTTGATCGGATCGCTCGACGTGATACGCAAGGCGCGGGCGATGCCGTCGTTCACGGATGACATGAACGCCTACTGGACATGGTGCCAATCCGGCGAGCCCGACGATCCCCGCATGATCGATATCATCAGACGCCTGATTCGCGACGGCGCTTCCACTTGATCACGCCACGAGCCGCCAGCCTCCGCCAATTTGGCCCGCGATGTGGCCCGCGCCACACAACGCTCCCCACATCGGCACTACGCTCACCGTGCGATTCCTGCCAAAAGCATTCGAAGAACGGGAGACCGACATGGCGCTGAGCAAAGCAGAAAACCGGGTGTTCGGGGACAAATGCCTGCCGTTCCTCGTCAAAAGCGTCAGTTCCAGCTTCGGGCGCGACTTTCATGTGATGCCGCGCCTGATGCACGTCGCGCCGACCGTCGGACTGCACATCACCGCGCACCGCGCCTCCGACGCCAGAATGTCGTATCCGCTGAACGTGTTCGTCTTCTGGCCCGCGCCGGGAATCCGCCAGTTCCTGAGCAACGTCGACCGGCCAATCGTCGCCGCCAGCGTGAGCGAGCGCGTCCCGCAGGAGATCCGCAAGATCATGGAGCGATCGGGCATCGACTTCACCGGCCGCTCGCAGGAGCGCGGCGAAGTCGTGATGGTCGAATTGAGCGAGAGCGTTCTTTGAGCGGATCGTAGGCATCGGACTCGATGCCCGGATGACGGCGGTTTGGCCATGTGTTAATAATGCGCGAACCTGAAACCCGCCCCGGACCACCTCTGCATGAGACCGCCGCGCCTCGATCAACTCGACGACATCGATCGCAACCTCGTCGCGCTCCTGCAAACGAACGCGCGTGAGAGCGTGGCGAATCTGGCGCGCCAGCTTGGCGTCGCGCGCACGACCGTCATCGCGCGCATCGCGCGGCTCGAGAAGAACAACGTCATTGCGGGCTACGGCGTGCGCCTCGGTCAGGACGTGCTCGACGCGAGCATCCAGGCTTACGTCGGCATCAAGCTCGCGCCGAAGTACGGCCGCGATGTCCAGAAACGCTTCGCGAAAATGCCCGAGATCCAGCTTCTTTGCGCGGTGAGCGGCGAGTTCGACTACGTCGCCTGGCTACGCGCCGATTCCCCCGATCGCCTGAACGATCTGCTCGATGAAATCGGCGCGCTGGAAGGCGTCGAGCGCACGACGACGTCGATCATTCTCGCGCGCAAAATCGACCGCGGCGGATAGATTTCGACGATTTGTATCACAGTCTAGTCGAAACGACGAAAACCATCGTCGATACGCATCATTTTGTGTCTAGGATCAATATTCATGCGCTTCTAAACTTGTGTAAGAAGGACATTGACGCCCTGACTGCATAAGGAGAGAAGAATGAAAGTAGCCCTGATAGGCGCCGGCTTGATCGGTCAAAGCATCGCCCACCTGCTGCGTGAAACGGGCGATTTCGAAGTCGTCGCGTTCGACCGCGATACCGCCGCGCTCGCGCTGCTCGACGAGCAGGGCATCGAGACGCGCCGCGTCGATTCCGCCGATACCGCCGCCTTGCGCCAGGCGCTGCAAGGCTTCGACGCGCTTGTCAACGCGCTGCCGTACTACCTCGCGATCAACGTGGCGTCGGCGGCGAAAGCGGCGCGCGTCCACTATTTCGACCTGACCGAAGACGTGCGCGCGACCCACGCGATCCGCGCGATTGCCGACGACTCGCAGCAGGCGTTCATGCCGCAGTGCGGCCTCGCACCGGGTTTCATCGGCATCGTCGCGCACGATCTGGCGAAGCGCCTCGACGACGTACGCGAAGTGAAAATGCGCGTCGGCGCGCTGCCGGAGTTTCCGACCAACGCGCTGAAATACAACCTGACGTGGAGCATCGACGGCCTGATCAACGAGTACTGCCAGCCGTGCGAAGCGATCCGCGACGGTCGCACGCAATGGGTTCAGCCGCTCGAAGGCGTCGAGCATTTCTCGCTCGACGGCACCGAATACGAGGCATTCAACACGTCGGGCGGGCTCGGCACGCTGTGCGAGACGCTCGCGGGCAAGGTCGAGACGCTCGACTACAAGTCGGTGCGCTATCCGGGCCATCGCGACCTGATGAAATTCCTGCTCGACGATCTGCGCATGTCCACCGATCGCGACGGCCTGAAGGCGATGCTGAAGCGCGCGGTGCCCTCGACGGCGCAGGACGTCGTGCTGATCTTCGTGACGGTGACGGGCATGCGGCGCGGCCAGCTTGTGCAGGACGTGTTCACGCGGAAGATTTTCGCGAAGGACGTTTGCGGCGTGCCGATGAGCGCGATTCAGATCACCACCGCCGGCGCGATCTGCGCGGAACTCGACCTTTTCCGCGAGGGCGTTTTGCCGCAAAGTGGTTTCATCCGGCAGGAGCAGGTGCCGCTTGACGCGTTCCTGAGCAATCGCTTCGGGCGTTTGTATGAAGGGGAGAGCGTGGTCCAAGCGACGCGGCGGCTCGCGGCAGCGTAAAAACAAAAAACCTGAGAGACGAAAAGGCGCTTCGGCGCCTTTTTTGTGCGCCAGGCAGGCGGGGTGGCTCCGGTCAGCGTGCCGATTGGCGAATACGAGCAAGGCGCCGGTGGTGCCGCAGTGCGTGGCTTCCTCAACCCAAGCCGCTACAGAAGGCGCTTCAGCAACTCCTCATAAGCTTCGTCCGACGGTACCGAGTTATCGAACATCAGCAAATCGCGGCATTGATCGCCACTCGGAACGAAGCGGCGCGACTTGTACTCGTCCCAATGTGCGAGCTTGTACGCGTCGTTCGGATTGCCACGCGCGACGATCCGCTCACGCGCCACGTCTTCATCGACATGAACCCAGACGACGCGCAGCGTCACCTCATCGCCAATGCCGAGCCACGCGCGCTCGAAAATCCGCCCGTCTCGCACTTCGCGGGACAACGGCGCGACCACCGCCGCCGATACACCGAGTTCGAGGTTCTCCCGAGCGGTATCGATCAGCGATCGATACTCGGGATCGCGCAAGTGCTGCAAAAAAAGAGGGCTGTCGCGATCGTTCGGGTCGCCGGTGAGCGCGCCCATCGCAGCGGCGCTGTAGGCGCCGTAGAGCGTGTCCTTGTCGAGCATGCAGAACGGTTCGCCAGTCGCGCGCATGAGCCGCGGCACCAGCCGCCTGGCGAGCGTCGTCTTGCCGGTGCCGGCGTGGCCGCAGAAGAAAATCAGATGTGTCATAGGGTTGACCGTCCGCGCTGATACCACTTCATCAGCGGCGTCGAAGAGATGCCGTGCACGATCACCGACGCCGCGATCACCGCGATCACGAGCGGAATCAGCGGTCCGGCGGCGCTTTTCGGCGCGTGTTCCAGCGCGAACATCAGGTAATAGAACGAGCCGACGCCGCGTATCCCGAACCAGCTCATCAGCCGCCGCTGCGGCCCCGTCGCCATCGATCCGACGAGCGACGCCTCGACCGCCGCCGGCCGCACGACCACGAACAGGGCGACGATCAGGATCACCGCGTGCCAGGTCAACATCGGCTGCCAGTAGTTCGCGAGCACCGCCCCGACGATCAGCATGATCGCCACCTCCGCGATGCGTTCCAGTTCGATCGTGAAGCCGAGCACGCGTTCCGCCATGAACGCGTGCGCGCGCTCCGGATCGGAGGCAACCGAACCGACGTCGTCCGCGTCGATCGTGCCCATTGCCTCGCGCGGCGACTTGTCGCCGCTCGCCTTCTGCTCGACGCGGCGCATCGCGAGGCCGGCCGCGAACACCGCGAGGAACGCGTACGTGTGCAGCAATTCGGCGACGCCGTACGATAGCGCGATCAACCCGAGCGCATAGAAGCCCTCGGGGCCGAGCGCCTGGCCGTGGCGCGTGCGCAGGAACGCAACGAGCCGCACGGCGAGATCACCGAGCAGCCAGCCGCTCGCGAGCGCGCCCGCGACGCCCCACAGCGCCTCGCCCGTGAACGCCCACGAGAGCGCCTCGCCCGGTGATGCCTCGTACTTGCACACGGCGACGCCGAGCAGCGCGAACGGCAGCGCGATGCCGTCGTTCAGGCCGCCTTCGCCCGTCAGCGAAAAGCGCAGCAAGTCGATGTCGCCGGGACGCTCGACTTGCACGTCGTGGGCGAGCACGGGGTCGGTCGGCGCGAGCATCGCCGCGAGCAGCAGCGACGGGCCCCAGTTCAGGCCGAGCAGATACACGCCGACCAGCGTCAGCGCGGCGACCGTCAGCACCATCGCGACGACGCCGAGCCGCAGCGGCAACAGCCAGATTCGGTCGGTGGGCGGGACGCGCAGGCGCAGGCCGATCGCGAACAGCGACACGAGCATCGCGACTTCGGTGATGCGGCGCAGCACGGTGGCATCGGCGAGGAGATCGAGGGAGAGGAGGCCGGCGCCCGCGGGCCCCAAGCCGAAGCCGATCGCGAGGTAGCACATCGCCGTACTGATCGGCAGATGCTTAAAGGTCGAACTGGCAAGCCCCATGAGGATGAGTACACCGCCAACGACGAGAAACCACATCGTCTCGGTCATGGAAACCTGTCTGCAGAGGGGAAATGGCCGGCGCTTTCTCTGTGGCCGGAAGATGAATCAAGGTAGCACGGCCCATGCCCGTCGCGCCTTTTGGTGCACGCAATCGGCGCGCGCGACGCGTAAGATATGACGACCCTCGTTCAACGCAAGGCAACGCAATCGCGGGAGGTTTCCATGTCACAGCATTTCGACGCCGTCGTGATCGGCACCGGACAAGGCGGCTCGCCGCTCGCCGTGCGCCTCGCGCAAAGCGGACGCAAGACGGCGGTCATCGAGCGGCATCTGTTCGGCGGCACCTGCGTGAACGTCGGCTGCACGCCGACCAAGACGTACGTCGCGAGCGCGCGCGCCGCGCATGTCGCGCGCCATGCGGCGGAGTACGGCGTGATGATCGGCGGCGACGTGCGCATCGACATGGCGCGCGTGAAGGCACGCAAGGACGAGGTGATCGGCCAGTCACGCAACGGCGTCGAAAAATGGCTCCGCGATACGCCCAACATGACGGTTTTCACTGGCCACGCGCGCTTTACGGGTCTGCACGCGATCCGCGTCGACGGAAACGACGGCCAGCAGCACGACCTGCAAGCCGACACGGTTTTCATCAACACCGGCACGCGCCCGACGATTCCCGACATCGACGGCATCGAGCGCGTTTCGTATCTGACCAACTCGACGCTGCTCGATCTCACCGAGGTGCCCGAGCATCTGGTGATCGTCGGCGGGAGCTATATCGCGCTCGAATTCGCGCAGATGTTTCGCCGTTTCGGCAGCCGCGTGACGGTGCTCGTGCGCGGCAAGCGCGTGCTCGCGCGCGAGGACGCTGATTTCGCCGAAAGCGTTCAGGCCGTGCTGGCGAAGGAGGGCGTCGAGTTCCGTTTCGGCGGGGAGCCGACGCGTGTCGAGCCGCTGGAGAAGGGCGTGCGGATCACGCTGAACGAGGCGACGCTCAACGCCTCGCATCTGCTCTTCGCGACCGGCCGACAGCCCAATACCGACGACCTCGGCCTCGACGCCGCGGGCCTCGCCACCGACAAACACGGCCTGATTGAAGTCGACGCCCAGTTGCGCACGAAGGTCGAGGGCATCTGGGCGATCGGCGACGTGAACGGGCGCGGCGCGTTCACGCATACGTCGTACAACGATTTCGAGGTCGTCGCGGCGAATCTCCTCGACGGCGAAACGCGCAACGTCGATACACGGATCATGACCTACGCGGTATTCGTCGATCCGCCGTTCGCGCGCGTCGGCATGAGCGAGAGCGAAGTGCGCGCGGCTGGCGCGGACGCACTGATCGCGAGGATGCCGATGTCACGCGTGGGCCGCGCGCGCGAACGCAGCGAGACGGACGGCTTCATGAAGGCGATGGTCGACGCGAAGACGAAGCGGATTCTCGGCGCGGCGATCCACGGCATCGAAGGCGATGAAGCGATCCATACGTTCGTCGACATCATGAACGCGGGCGCGCCCTACACGACGCTGCAACAGGCGATGCACATCCATCCGACCGTCAGCGAACTGATCCCGACGCTGCTCGGCATGCTGAAGCCGCTCAAATAAATCAAGCCTCGACCGGCGGCTTCTCGGCTTCCTTCGTGAGCGCCGCCTCGCGCGTTTCAGGCATCGCAAGCCAGACGAGCGCCGCCGCGAGCGCGCCGGCCGCAGCAAGCCCGAAGAAGCTCATCGACGTGCCGAAGCGGTCGGCGGCGAAACCCGCGGCCGCCGTCGAAAGCGTCGCCCCGACGCCCGCCGCCAGCCCGAAGAAGCCGATGCACAGGTTGTAGCGGCCCTTGCCACCGGCGACGTCGGCGGCGATCAGCGGCAGCATCACGCCGAACACGGCCGCGCTGATGCCGTCGAGCATCTGCACCGGCACGAGCAGATACGGGCTGCTCACGCCGGCGAACAGCAGCGCGCGCACCGGCAGCGCGCAAAAGCCCAGGATCAGCACCGGGCGTCGTCCCCAGCGCTGCGCCTGCCGTCCGACCCACGGCGACAGCGCCGCGACGATGAACTGCGGCACGATGATGCACGCCGCGATCACGAGTTGAACGTTGTCGCCCATGTGCGCGGTGACTTCGCCGGCGGCGAGATTCAGCATTGCCGCATTCGAGAGGTGAAACAGCACGATGCACGCCGCGAAGATCAAGAGGCGCCTGTCCTGCAGCATCTCGCGCAGGGTCTCGCGCTCCTCGCCGGTTTCCGTCAGCTTTTTCTCCTTCGGACTGCCGCGCGGCAGCTTCGGCGCCATCTCGTGATGGATCATCGAAAGCGCGACGAGCGCCGGCAGCGCGAGCGCGGCTGTCAGGAAGAACACCGAGCGCAGCGAGAAATACTCGCCGAACACGCCCATCAGGGCGGCCGTGAGCGCGCTGCCGATCGATGCCCAGCGCGCGTTGCGCCCGAGCCGGTCGCCGAGATCGGCACGGGAGACGAGCGCGTACGAGATCGCCGCCATCGCGGGCACGAGCATGCAGCTCGCGAAGCCGTGCAGCACTTCGGCGGCGAAGACCATGACGAACGTCGGGCTCGCCGCGAGAAAGAGCGCGCTCGCGATGATCGCGATGATCGCGGAGGCGGCGGCGAACTTCTTGTTGCGCATTGCGTCGACGAGCGCGCCCGCCGGCAGCTGGCTCGCCATCGCGCTGATCGTGCCGACGGAGAGCATCAGGCCGATCTCGCCCTGCGTCCATTTGTTGGCCGAAAGGTAGGACGCGATGAAAGGGCCGAAGCCGGTCTGCACGTTGGCGACGAAGAAGTTCAGCCAGTCGAGCGCGCGAAGACTTCGTGCAATTACCATTGTTGTGGATCGGTCTCGTTGTCGTTATCTGGAGGAGCGCGCGGCCGAAGCCGCACCCACCACGCCCGCGACCCCCGACGCGCCCGACGCCACCGCGCCGGTCGCGACGGCGCCCGACGAAGACGACGCAGCGGACGCGGGGGCCGAAGCGGCAGCGGTGGCGGAAGCCGGCGCGGGCACGACGGGAGAAACGATCTTGATCGGTTGTTCAGGTCCGTAAGTAGGTGACGCCTTCAGTTGCGCGTCGGTGAAATCCATCTGCAATTGCAGGGCCTTGTTGCGTGTCACGAGCCGCAAGTCGCCCCAGTTCGCCGCGACGTGTCGCTTGTCGCCGGAGAGCGAATCGCTCAGGTCGACCACGACCGCCTGCGGCTGTGCCTGCGAGTCGATCAGCACGTCGACCACGCGGCCCATGCGGCCGCCGTTTTTCGCGAGAACGGTCGAATCGACGAGCTGTGCGAGGTTGGGCGGCACGTCCTTAACCGGCAGCGGCTTGGGCACCGCATCGGTCTTCGGCTTCGGCATGCCGGGCGGAGGCGCGCCGAGCGTGATCGCGGCGGTTTTCGCGGCCGGCGTGAAGCGGAACGCCGTCCACGGAAAGACGACCTTGCGATCGCCCACACCGAGGAAGCCCGCAAGATTCACCATCATCAGCTTAGGCTTCGCGGCGTTGTCGACGAAAAGGTCGATTGCCCGGCCGATCACCTTGCCGTCGGGACGCTGCACTTCGCTGTCGAGCAGGCCGTGGAGCTGGTCGTGCTGGAGAATGCGCGTTGAGATGATCTGCGGCGGAG
The DNA here is from genome assembly GCF_001544475.1 of Caballeronia humi. Taxonomy (GTDB): domain Bacteria; phylum Pseudomonadota; class Gammaproteobacteria; order Burkholderiales; family Burkholderiaceae; genus Caballeronia; species Caballeronia humi. Next base: position 297,065 of record NZ_FCNW02000003.1, read on the forward strand.
GCGGCGGCTCGGGCTCTTCCACAGGCGGAGGAGCGGGCGGCACCACGGGCTTCGGCTTCACGACGCGGCGTTTCGGTTTTGGCGGAGGCGGCGTTTTCGTTTGCGACGCCGGCTCGGCTTCGGCGACGACCACCGCCGACGACGGCTCCTCGGCATCGGCGGCTTCACCTTCGCTCGGCGGCGGCTGGTACGAATGCTCGACGATCGGCACAGGCGACTGCTGCGGCAAGAGACTGCACGCCGACAGCGCGCAGAGCGCGGCGAGGGCACTCAGCCGGGCGCGGCGCTGCCACGCGGCAAAGAGCGCCGCCACAGCGAGGCCAAGCGCCAGCATCGCCGGCAACGACAGATCTCGGGCTGAACCATCTCGACTTCGACTTCGACGCGAGAAACCGCCAGTCATCACAAAAGCTCCATTGTCCGGGCCGCCTGCCTGGGTCAGATCGCCCCGGACGCAGCTTGCATGGCCGGGGCGGATTGAGAAGTTAACGCGCGCTGCGGGCGCTCAGTCGCCCAATGGCTTCGGGCGCGCTTCAGTTGCCGCGGCGAGCCGCGCGACGGTATCGGGCGCACCCATCTTTTCAGCGGCATCGCGCGCGGAGAAGCCGTTCGCGTCGCGCGCCCCGGGGTCCGCGCCGTGCGCGATCAGATACTCCACCAGTTCGACGCGATTGAACATCGCCGCGATCATCAGCGCCGTGCGGCCATCCGGCGACGCGCCTTCGACATCCGCGCCGTGCGCGAGCAGCACTTCGATGACCGGCAGGTAGCCCTTGAATGCGGCGCCCGCGATCGGCGTCTGGCCACGATCGTTGCGCAGATCGGGATCGGCCTTGTGTTCGAGGAGCACGCGCACCGCGTCGGCGTGGCCGTGATAGCTCGCGAGCATCACGAGCGTGTCGCCGTGGTCGTTGCGCAGGTTCGGCGGGAGGCCCTTCGACAGCAGGGCGTCGAGCATCACCGCATCGCCGCGCCGGGCGACATCAAATACTTCGCTCGCGAACGCGATCATGTCCTCGTCGGGGCCCTGCGTCGTTCGGTTGTCGGGTTCTTGCATGGTCTTGCTCCGTCTCGGCTGCCGGGTGAAACGCGCGGCGGGCGGGTTGCGTGCTCTTAAGCGTCGAACTGTGTGCAGGTCGAAAGCGCAGGTTGAAGGATACAGGTTTGCTCGCGCGGGCTGCGTGTCAGCACGATTCGCGCCAAGTGGGCGCTTGCGTGCTTGACTCGTGATGTCGCGCGCACTTACGCTCGGCGCAATCCATCGATCAAAGGGAGCCGCTCACATGACCGATTCCGACATCGCCGTACGCCGCAAGGCGCCCGCCGCCGAACGCAACCGCGACGCCATCCTCGCCGTGCTCGCGCGCGTCCTGCCAGAGCGCGGCGTCGTGCTGGAGATCGCGAGCGGCACCGGCCAGCACGCCGTGCATTGCGCGAGGGCGCTGCCGGGCATCGACTGGCAGCCGAGCGATCCGGATGCGGGCTCGCGTGCGTCCATCGAGGCGTGGCGCGTTCACGAAGGGCTTGCGAACCTGAAGACGCCGCTCGCAACCGATGTGCGCGCGGCGGACTGGGGCGTGAAATCGGCAGCGGCGATCGTCTGCGTCAATATGATCCACATCGCGCCTTGGGACGCGGCCGAGGCACTTTTCGACGGCGCCGGGCGGTTGATCGCGGCGGGTGGTGTGCTCTACCTGTATGGCCCGTACAAGCGCGACGGCGCGCACACGGCGCCGAGCAACGAAGCATTCGATGCGCAACTCCGCGCAACCGACCCGCGCTGGGGCGTGCGTGACATGGAAGCGGTGGACGCGCTGGGGCGCGGCGCTGGTTTCGTGCTGGAGGAAGTCGTGCCGATGCCGGCGAATAACTTCAGTCTGGTGTTTCGGAAGGGTGCGACGGTCTGACAGCGTCCGAAATTGCGCAGCGCGCAACGTGCCAGGTCACGAGCGGCAAATTGTTGATCAAATCGAACACGTTCGCTTCACGCGCTTCGGCGTGGCGTTACGTATCGCGCTCGATGGTCAGGAAGCGTTCGGAATTGCGCCGCGCGCACCGCGCCAAGTCGCGCGCGGCAAGCTGTTTGATCAAATCGAGCGCGTCGTCGCTTCACGCGTTTCGGCGCGGCGATACTTATCGCGCTCGATGGTCTGAAAGCATTCAGACTTGCACCGCGCGCATCGCGTTTCGTCGCGCGGCAAGCCGTCCAAGAAGCCTCAAGTCCCCACGCCGACGCCGCGCTCCGCGACCGCGACCGGCTTCCCCCACCGCACCGTCGCCATCAGAGATGCCGCGACGATCATCCCGCCGCCGATCCAGCCGCCAGCCGACACCGTTTCCCCCAGCCACACACTCGCGAAGAGCGCGCCGAACGCGGGTTCGCTGCCCATCAGCAGGGACACGCGCGTCGGGCTGCTGCGGCCGATCGCGAAGTTCTGCGCGAAGAACGCGAACAGCGTGCACGCGCAGACGAGATAGATCACCGATCCCCAGAAGAGCCCGTGTCCGGCGAACGCGGGCACGTGGCGCAGTTGCCCCGGCGCGAAAACCAGCGCGACGACCACGCTCCCGATCGTGACGACGCCCGCCTGCACCGCCGTGATCGACAGCGCGGGCAGGGCTGCCGCGCCGCGCATGACGCGCTTGGTCACACAGACGTTGAGCGCGCGCAACAGGGCCGCCACAAGGATCAGCGCGTCGCCGGAGTTGAAGACGAACGCGCCGTCGCCGGCGAGGAGCCACGCACCCGCGAGCGACACCGCGACCGCCAGCCATTCGATACGGCTCGGCCGCCGCCGCAACAGCGCCCATTCGACGATCGGCGTCAGCACGACGCACAGGCTGATGAGGAACGCCGCGTTTGCCGCGCGCGTCTGCATCACGCCGAAGGTTTCCGCGAGAAAGATCGCGAAGAGCAATACGCCGACGGTCAGCACGCCACGCACGGTGGCGGCATCGGCGCGGCGAAAGTGTCGCAGACTCGGCGACAGTAAACAGAACGTGATGCCGAAGCGCAGCGCAAGGAGAGCGAGCACGGGATAGACCGCCAGCGCCTCCTTCACGACCCCGTAGCTGCTGCCCCACACGATGGCGACCCCGAGCAACATCAGGTCCGAGAGAAGTTGCAGACGCTTGGTGTCGGTTGTCATGGCGCGGCCGGTAAGGAGTCGAGCCGCCATTGTCGAATGATGTATGAACCGCGATAATCGGGTGCGCGTGCACAACCTTTTTGCGTCTCGCGCACAAATGAACCCGTCCGAACTTTTTGCGTTGCTGCCCGACATGGCGGTGTTCGCGCGCGTCGTCGATGCCGGCAACTTCTCGGTCGCCGCACGCCAGCTCGGCAGCACGCCATCGACCGTCAGTCGCCAGATCAAGCGTCTCGAGGACGCGCTCGCCACGCGCCTCCTCGAACGCTCGACGCGCAAGGTCCGCGTGACCGAATCGGGCCAGCAGGTGTATCGGTACTGTCGCGACATGGCGGCGGCCGCGTCGGGAGCGGTCGACGCGGCGGGGCGCGTCGTCGGCAGGGCGCAGGGGCGGGTCGCGGTGAGCGCGCCGTCGGCGTATGCGAAATCCGTGATTCATCCGCTCGTGCCGGCGTTTCTCGCGGCTTATCCCGAAGTCGACATCCAGTTGCGCTTCGACGACCACGATATCGATCCGCTCGACAGCGATCTCGATCTCGTGATCCGCGTGACGGAGCGCCCGCCGCAGGGGCTCGCGGCGCGACCGCTCGGACGCGTGCGCTGGGTGCTGTGCGCGTCGGGCGCGTATCTGCGCGAGCGCGGCACGCCCACGCATCCGCGCGAGCTCGCGACGCACGATTGCATCTGGCTAGGCGAAACCGCCGATGACAACCGCTGGCAGTTCCGCCGCGGCAGCGAGACGGCGAGCGTGGCGGTGCGCGGCCGCTATGTCGCGAATCACGCGGGCGCGCGCCTGGAGGCGGCGCAGGCAGGCCTCGGCATCGCGAGCTTGCCGGAATTTGCCGCCCTCGACGCGCTCGCGGCGGGCGCCGTCACGCGCGTGCTCGACGACTGGACCCTCGAAGCGCGCGCGTATCAGGGACCGGTCTGGCTGCTCTATCCGCCGAACCGCTTTTTACCGCCGAAGGTGCGCGCGCTGATCGACTTTCTGGCGGAGCGGCTGGCTTGAGCGCACCGGCCGTTGGCACGGTCGATTGCATCGCCTCAGCAGAACAGACAGCAAGGGTGCCGAAGCAGGAGGCCGCGGAGGCCGCCGTTCACGCAAGGATCATCGACTTCGAGCCGAAAACAGCGTCGCCGTGTAGACTGCGAATGCTCGTTCGCCACGCCGCGCCCGAGGGCCGCGGCCCAACAGATTTCCTCATACGGAGGCATCGTTCATGCACGCAGCGTTGCCGCAGCAAACGGAGCAGAACGCCGGTTCCAGCGACGCAGGCGCGTCGCAGACGCCGCGCGACCTGCGCCGCGTCGACATCCATCCCGATCATTGGTATCCGCTCGCGTGGTCGCGCGAGGTGAAGCGTGGCAAGACGCACGGCGTCTTTTTCGCCGGCGACCCGATCGTCCTCGTGCGCACGGACTCGGGCCGCGTCTTCGCGCTCGAGGACCGCTGCGCGCACCGGCAGGTGCCGCTGCACGCGGGCGTCGTCGATGGCGAATCGATCCGCTGCTGCTATCACGGCTGGACCTACGACTGCACCGGCCGCTGCATCGACGTCCCTTATCTCGGCCGCGAGCGGCTGCCGAACGGCGTGCGCTCGTATCCGTGCCGCGAGGAAGCGGGGCTCGTCTTCGTGTTCACCGGCGACCCGCTGCTCGCCGGTCAAGCCAGGTTCCCCGAACTTGCCTCCGCGAGCGACAAGGCCTACAAGACGCGCCGCTTCGGCCGCGCGGTCAAATGTCACTACACGTTCATGCACGAAAACCTGATGGACATGAACCATCAGTTTCTGCACCGCAAGCAGATGGGGCAGATGAAGGCGCGCTCGCTCGGGCGCCGGCGCGGCGAGGACTGGGTCGAAGTCGATTACACGTTCGCGCGCGAGGAAGGCAAGCAGCCGATCGGCGAAGCGCTCGTGTTCGGGCAGAAGCGGGGCAACGACAGCACCCGTCCGGACGACGCCCACAAGGACGTCATGACGATTCGCACCGCCTATCCGTACCAGACGCTCAAGATCCGCACCAAGGACGACACGATGGTGATGGATCTGTGGATCGCCTACGTGCCGCTCGATCGCGAGCAGCGCACCAATCGCACGTTTGGCCTGTTGTCGATCCGCCGCCCGAAAGTACCGCTTGTCCTCGATGCCGCGTGGCCGTTGCTCGTATGGTTCACCGAGCGCATCTTCAAGGAGGATCGGTGGATCGTCGAGCGCGAGCAGGAAGCGCATGACCGCCAGGGCGCCGACCACAATCACGAAGTGTTTCCGGTCATCAACGAATTGCGCGCGCTTTTGACGGAACGCGGCGCGCCGGAGCGCGATGCGACCACGCATGGCTTCGACGGCCGACGCGTGCATCTGATCCAGCCGGTGACGGACCTGCCCTCGGCGTCATGAGGCGTGCATGTCGCCGCGCATCGGGCATGGCCCACTGGCGCGAAACGCGCGGCGGCGCTATACAGAAGGGATGCTCCACACGAAGGAGGTGCGACCATGACACGCGACTCGACTGACCCATCCGCCGACGACACCACGACGCCCGAAACGTCGCAGCCCGAGCTCGAACATTTCGATGCGGCGCTCGCGCACGTCGATGATTCGGTCGCGGCGGGCCGGATGGCCGCGGGCGCGGCGAAGGGCATTCTGTACAGCATCATCGAGACGCTCGGTACGCTCGTTGGCGATCCGGATTTGCCGGCGCATGCGCGCTCCGGATATGAGGGATTGCTTGAGACGGCGCGCGAGTTGCGCGCGAAGATCGATTAGTGGGAGAGGCGCTGACGCCTGGGGTCGAGGAGGGGCGGTACGTATAGACCGAAACCAAAGCAAGTTCCCCCTCATCCCAGCGCCAGCGTCAAGCCTCGCCAATTCGCGCGGCGTCGGGCACTATGAGAGCTCTATCGTAAGAGGAGGCCATCATGAGTAAAGCCCAGGACGCCAAGAAGGCGCAAAAGAAAGTCGCGACCAAGACGCCCAAGGAAAAGAAGGAAGCGAAGAAAGTGAAGAAAGAGGCATCAAAGCGTCAGTGATGTCGGCAGGAATGGTTTAAAGAAGGTCTGGGCGCCGCTGGAGGTCGGGTTCATCCAGCGGCGCCTGATCGATTGAAAAGTCGAACATTTCGACATTCCAGCACCCACCTCCGGCGCGCGATTTCCAACCCCTCTGCTTACACGATGTAAGGCGACGCAATGCCGCCTTTGAGCACGCTCCGTAAGCCTCCCAGCCTGTGCCAGCACTCCACCCGCCCCATCCGGACGGCGGCGGAAATACTCGTTAACCAGACAGTGAAAAAAAACGACACTCGCATTTCGTGATGCTTCCGCATTCCGTCTGTAAGCCCTTAAACTTGCGAGCAACAAAATGTAACGAAGTGGACCAAAACTGCACGGACGTACACAGTGCCGCTTTCAGCTCCGCCCAAGAATCCGCCAAAACCGTTCAGAGGAGAAAAGAATGAAGCGTTATCAGAAAACCAAGGCCGCGATGATCGCCGGCGCCGCTTTGACGGCAGCGCCGGCCTTCGCGCAAAGCAGCGTGACGCTGTACGGTATCGTCGACGATTCGATCGTCTATCAAAGCAGCTCGACGAACCTTGCCAAAACCAATCCGGGCCGCTCGAACGTCAAGATGGCGTCGGGCATCTGGGCGGGCAGCCGCTTCGGTTTGAAGGGCGCGGAAGACCTCGGCGGCGGCTACAAGGCGATCTTCCAGTTGGAATCGGGCTTCGACATCAACAGCGGCAGCCAGCAGTTCACGAATGCGATGTTCGGCCGTCAGGCCTGGGTCGGCTTGACGAACCCCGCCTACGGTACGTTCACCGCCGGCCGTCAGTACACGTCGTACTACACGCTGCTCTCGCCGTATAGCCCGACGAACTGGCTCACGGGCTACTTCGGCGCGCACCCGGGCGATCTGGACGGCCTCGACACGATCTACCGCGCAAACAACTCGGTCGTCTATACGTCGCCGAAGCTGTACGGCGTCACGGTGAGCGGCTCGTACTCGTTTGCCGGTGTGCCGGGCAGCGTCTATCAAGGCTCGACGTGGTCGGCTGGCGCGCAGTACGCGCAAGGCCCGATCGGCCTGGCGGTCGCGTTCTCGCGCATCAACAACGCGGCGAACGGCGGCGGCATCTACAGCGGCAGCTCGACGACCATCAACGACACGACGAGCACCACGGGCGCAGGCCAGCCGGGCGTGTCGGCGGTGACGGCCGGCTATCAGCGTGCGCAGGCGCAGCAGCGCTTCGCGGTTGCGGGCGGCTACACGTTCAGCAGCGCGTGGGACGTCTCCTTCACGTACACGAACGTCCAGTACATCCCGGGCCTGAACTCGCTCTTCACCAGCGAAGCCGTCTTCAACACGGCCGGCACGGTGCTGCACTGGAAGGCATCGCCGACGTGGGACTTCGGCGCGGGCTACAGCTACACGTGGGCGAGCAAGGCGAACGGCATCAACGACGCCGCGTCGTACCACCAGTTCAACCTGTCCCAGTACTACTCGCTGTCCAAGCGCACGGGCCTGTACGCGCTCGAAGCGTTCCAGCGCGCGAACGGCAACACGCTCGCGGTGCCGTCGGGTACTGGCGTGAATCGTCAGACGTCGGCCAACGCAACGATCGGCGACGGCTTCCAGAGCGCACCGTCGGCCTCGCGCAGCATGTTCGCAGCAGGCGTGGGTATCATCCACCGCTTCTGATCGACGATCGACGCCGCGCCTTCTTCAGGCGCTGCATGAAAAAACCGGACGCCTCGGCGCCCGGTTTTTTTTCGCCTGCGTCGCGTGGAATCAAAAATCCGACGTCACCGAGAGCAGCAGCGTGCGCGGCGTGCCTTGCGTGAGATAACCGCCCATCGTCGAGCCCCAGTACGCCCTGTTCGTCACGTTCAGCACGCTGGCACGCAGCGTCGTGCCGTGGCCGGCGACGTTGGTTGCATAGCGCGCGCCCAGGTCGAAACGGTTCCACGATGAAATCGACAGCGTGTTCGCCGCGTCCAAATACTGCTTGCCCGTGTGGACGTAGCGCGCGGTGAGCGTGAGGCCGGTCAGCATCGGCACGTCGTATTCGGCGCCCAGGTTGAAGAGAAACCCCGGCACGCCGACCGGGCGGTTGCCGTCGGTCGCGCCGCCGTTGTTGGTGTCGAGCTGCTCGGCCTTGATGAGCGACGCGCCCGCGATCAGCCGCACGCCGCGATACGGCTCGCCATAAACCGACGCCTCCAGCCCGCGATGCCGCTGATTGCCGTTCGTGCTGAAGATGCGGGTGTCGGCGTCGGTATAGGCGGTCGGCTTCTCGATCTGGTACGCCGCGAACGATGCGCCCATGCGTGTCGTGTCGTACTTCACGCCGAATTCGACCTGTTTCGCCCGATACGGCGCAAGCGTCTGCCCGACATTGACCGCATCGGCCGGGGCGGTCTCGCCCTTTGCGAGCGCTTCCGAGCGGTTCGCGTAGAAGGCGACGTTCTGCCACGGCTTCACGACGAGCCCGAAGATCGGCGTGGTGACGGAGTCGTCGTAGGAATCGGTAAGGGCGCTGGTCGCGCTGGAGTAGCCGTTCTGGTGGATCTGCTGATGCCGCGCGCCGATCGTGAAGAGCACGCGGTCGTTCAGAAACCCCAGCGTGTCCGATACCGCGACGCTCTTCATCATCGTGCGGGCCGTGACGGGCGGGTCCGCGAAGTCCCCGGCGGTGATGACGGCGGCGGGGCGCGGCACCTGGGCCGTGTCGTAGAGGCTCGTCGGGTAGGTGCCGGAGAAGTCGTAGGCCGAGCGGTCTTCGATATGCGTGTACGCCGCGCCCGCCGCAATCTGATGCGTCACCGGGCCCGTCGCGAAATGGCCGCGCACGCCGGCTTCGGCCGCGAGCGCGTCGGATTTGCGCGGCACGCCCAGGCGATAGGCCGTAGTGCCCGTGTCGGCGTTGTAGTTCGGCGACGAATAATCGCCGTGCTCGTTGCTGTGATGCGCGCCGCCCGACACATACGCCGTCCACGCGGGCAGGAAGTCGTACTCCGCGCGCAGGATGCCGACCGTGTCCTCCAGATTGCTGTAGGTCCACGATTGCGCGTAGTTGTGCGTCGCGGGGGGGACTGTCGGCACGCCCGGCCCGGTTACGTAGACGACCGAGCGGCCTTCGTCGATTTTTTCGCGCTGGTACAGAAAATCGCCGTGCAGGCGCAGCTTGTCGCCGCGCCAGTCGAGCGAGACGGCAGTCACGCCGCTCTGGCGGTGTTCGTCGTCGATGCTCGTCTCGCCGCCGCGAAGCGCTGTGTTCACGCGGATCCCGAACTGGCCGTCGCTGCCGAAGCGCCGGCCGGCGTCGAGATGCGCGCCCACTTCGCCCGAGCCGCTCGTTTCGGCGGTGATGCGGGTGAGCGGCCTGTCGTCGGCGCGCTTCAGTTCGAGATTGATGCCGCCGCCGACCGCCGAGCCCGTCGGCGACGCGCCGCCGAGAAACGCGTTCGCGCCCTTGAAGACGTCGACGCGCTCGATCGCCTCGGTCGCGACGAGCTGGCGCGGCGTCACGCCGTAGAGGCCGTGGAGCGAGATGTCGTCGCCGGTGAGCGCGAAGCCGCGAATCACGAATACCTGCGCGAAATTCCCGAAGCCGAAGGCGGTGCGCACGGCCGGGTCGTTCTCGACGACGTCGGCGATCGTGCGCGCCTGCTGGTCTTCGATCAGCTTCGCCGTGTAGCTCGACATGCTGAACGGCACGTCGATCGATTTCTGGGTGCCGAGGATGCCGAACTGTCCGCCGCGCGCGACCTGTCCGCCCGCGTAAGTGGGCGCGAAGTCGCCAGGAAGCAGGGCGTCGGCGCTCGCGGTGACCTTGACGGCGGGGAGGGTGTTTTCCGGCGCGGCTTGCGCGGCCGCGATCGTTGGCAGGCTGAGCGCCGCAAGCAGGAAGGAGAAGCGCGCGGCGGCGCTGATCGGTGAAACGCGCGAAATGGATAAGACGTGCATGTCTGGATTTGAAGCGGAATGGTAGTCGTTCGTTGCGATGGTCGAGCTGTCGCTGCGTAGTGCGGCGGCTCTTGGAAAAGCGCCGGATTATATGGGCAGATGCGAATCGTTTTCATTTAAATGAAACGTTCGTGCGGTTTCTGTTGCGTCGACGCGACCGAAAACCGAATTGGCGTCACTCAGCGGGTTCCTAACAATTGTTGACATTCATGCTTTGCGTCTTCCGTTATGTTCCGAAGCTGGTCAATCAGTGATGCCAACGAAAATGAACATCCGCCATCGCCTCGCGTTTCGTCCTCTCCAGGCCATGTTCGCTGCGGGCGCAGCCACTTCCGGGCAAGCCGCTCGGGCTCTGTCGCTGCGGCAGGCCACGCTTATCCTCGCAGGCGTCGCGCCGATGCTTGCCTCCGCCGCTACGGGCACCGTCAAGAATGCGTCGCCGAGAGCCGACGAGCCGTATCAAACGGAGATGATGGATTCCGTGCTGATCGAAGAGCCGCATCAGATGCCGCGCGTCAAGCGGCAGGCGCGTCCTCAAGCGAAGGCGAGTGTGCAACGTACGTCGGCCGCGCGTCGCCGGACGGCGCCGCGCAGCGGGTTCAACGTGAGCTCAGCGAAGGTTCGTGGGGCGTCCGCGCCGCAAGTCGCGGTGACCGATGTCGCGAGCCGCATCGCACCTGTTGCGATGCCTGATGCGGCGATATCCGCAATCGCGAAGCCGGTGAAAGCCGAGCCGCGCCCGCAGCCGATCTTCGACGACTGGACATCGGCGGCGGCGATTGCCGAGTCGGCGTATCCAGCGTATGACGGATGGTCGCGCAGCGCGGCTTCGTCGAGCGATTCGGGCGTACCGGCAGGTGAAATGGCGGCGTCGGCGGGCTTCGGCCTTGCGCCTTTGCCGGGCCGGGCGGCGTCAGCGGGCATCACGGGTGCGCGGGTGACCGAACGCGTCGCGGCGTCGGCCCAGCTTCATAGCGTGGTCGCTGGCGTGGCGATCGTGACGGCGTCGGAAACGGCGGGCGCCGCGTCCGGCCGCAGCCAGCCGATCCTTCCAGTGGCGCGGGTAATGCCGTCCGGCAGCGATGCCGTCGCCGATCCGTGGAGCAGCGCGTGGTTCAGCCGTAGCAGCTTGATGCAGGGTGGTGCCACGAAAGCGTTCGACGCCACGCTCATCGCGGCACCGCGCGACGATTCCCGCGACGACTGGACGCGCGTCAGCGAAGTCCGGCCGGAATCGGAGTCGATGAACGTGCTTGACGCGCGCGAGGTCTGGTAAGTAGCGGGCGCGGGCGCGCGATGTGCTACCGGATGATGTGCCAGCAATCCACATCGAAGGGACACATCGACATGACCGACCCAAAAGACGACACTCAAACCGACCGCCCGACGCCGCCCCAGCAGACGACGAGCGACCCGAATGTCGCCGATCGCCGCCTGAGCGAAGAGCAGAAGCAGTCATCGACGGGCGAGCCTGACCCGCCGGAACCCACGCGCGGCAAGCCGGAACTGCCGGACCCGGCAGGCGTCGGCGAGGCGGGTTGAGCCAGGAGAGTGACGATGGCCACGAGTGAAAAGGAAGGCGTCGCCCCGCGCCTCGAACGTCCGTTCCGGCTGTTTGCCGTGGAGCAGCGCGTGCTGGCGCAGAACGTTGACGGAAAGGTGATCGACATCGGCGCGATGGAAGCGAAGGCGGGCGAATTCTGCGTGCGGCTGGACGTGGACGATATCGTCGTCGAGCCGAAGCGGAGCGCGGAGCTTGCGCTAAAAGCGCTCGTGCCGAAGCTGTCGTTCGACTATCTCGACGGGTTGTTCACGAGTGAGGGCGAAGCGGAGGTAGCTGGGCGATTGCAGGACTTTCCGAACGTCGAGTTTTCGCTGGACGAAGCGTAACGGGGGGCGGCAGCATGCAACCGTACCGGTCGCATGCCATATAGCCACGGCGCCGGGTGCACGGTGCGACGTTACCCACATGCTACGGCAAGCTCTCTACGGGCGAGGGCGAGGCATGGTGGCCCGGCGTCTGCAGGACTTTCCGAACACCGAGTTTCGCCACGCGAAGCATCGGCCCGGCAGCATCAGGTGTCAGTCGCGCGCCACCGTTTCGGCTACCGGCCGCATCAACTCAAGGGCGTCCGCCGCGACGCCGCAGTGCCATCATCGCCGCCCGTCGGCTTCGATGCCGCTCCATGCGGCGTTCGGCCGGCGCCACCGCTGCCATGACCCGCGCCGGGCTTCTCCGGCTTGTCCGGCGCACGCGCCGGAAACACCGCACTAACCAGCCGGTCGACGAAAAAGAAGAACTTGTCAGACGCGTAGCCCGCGATAAACGCGATGGCGAGCGGCGACACTTCCTTGCCGCCCTGCAGCAGTTCGCTGAAGAGCCCGATCGAAATTCCGACGATCACCGCGCTCGTCACATGCGCACGGTTCGCCACTTTCGAGTGCTCGGGATGGAACGTGTTGGCGGCGGAATCGGCGCTCAATTGCCGCAAGATCGCCGCGCACGCACCGAGCCATGCGTAAAGCACCGGCAGCAAAAACCCCGTCACTGCCCCCACGATCGACAGAATGATGTCGTTCACGTAAAGCGCCATCGCGCGGATGTCCTGATACACCGCGATCTTCTGAAAACCCTGCGCGACCGCGTCCTCGGGCGGCGGCGGGTCCTTGTCGCCGGCTTGCGCGCGTGGGGTCGCGAGCAGCGGCAGCGTGATTTCCAGCACCTCGCGCGCGATCGCCAGATTGCATTGCCAGTCGTCCTTTTCCTCGCGGACGATGTACCCGGTCGAGTGCGACGTCGCGTACGCGCTCGGGAAATTGAGCACCGACTTCTCGCCGGGACACGGCGGCTTGTAGGGGCTGCGCACGACGCCCAGCCCCATGCTCGTCGTGAGTGAACTGATCCGGGTCACGTCGGCGAAAAGCTGGCGGTTGTTGGTCGCGAACTGCTGCAATTCCTGCTTGATCTGGAGCGCCGGTTGCGAATTCTGCAACGCGATCACCGCGTCGACACCTTTCACCTTCGCCTCGGTGATCGCGACCGCGTGCGACTGCAACTGGTTGTGCAGCGAGAGCGCGGCGGCGTCGTTGTCCTTCACGACGATCGCGATATCGGTCGAAATCTGGTTCACCACGAAGAGCACGCAAGACAGCAGCACGACGAGCACCGTCAACGCGATCGCCGAGCGCGTGTAGATGCGGATCGCGCGGCGCGCGCCGCGACGCGCATCGTCGCCGGCGGTTTCCGCGACGACCGGCGTCACCGCGTGCGCGATGCGGCTCATCGCCGCGTAAAACGCACCTTCGATCGCCGGATTCCACGAGTGGCTCAACTGCGCGTCGCGCGCCCTGGACATCGAACCGACGTCGTTTTCGTCTAGCACTTTGCCGTTCTGCGCCGCGTAGGAAACCATGTCGCGGCAGTGATCCAGGTCCTCGGCGATCTTCGTGCCGGGATACTGCACCGCCGCCGCGATGCGGCTCATCGCGGAGTAGAAACTGCCGTCGACGGCGTTGTTCCACTTGTTCAGGTCGAGCGCGTGGCGGGCGTCGCGCACGGCGTCGACATCGGCCTTGTCGAGCGTCGTGCCGGTTTCCGCCGCGTGCGACACGAGCCCTTCGCATTTCGCGACGTCTTTCGCGACGCGCGGGCCGGGGTAGCCGTCGGCGTCGCCGGAGTCCGCTCCGGCGGCGAGTCCCTGCGACGAAGGAACGCCCATGCCAGTTACCTCGCTGTCGATTCAGGCCCGGTTTCGTGTGTCGGCAAACGTTTGCTAAACCGATTTTAGGCGGCGATTTATCGGACCGTATGCGTGCGATCGCACAGAAACACGGTCCGCGTTACTTCCCGAGCGGCAACGCCCTCAACTGTTCGCGATATTCGCCGAAATCGGCGAGGAAAGCGGGATCGTCGAAACGCATCAGGAGGCTCTGGTCGATCGTCTCGTTCAGCGCGCCGCCCGCCGCGCGCGCCTCCCGGTTGCAGACTTGCTGGAGGAAGGGGTGGTGCTCGGTGAATTCGGCATAGGAATCGACGAGCGGCGACGTGTACGCGGCGGCGGGGATATCGACTGGGCCGTCGGTTTCCAGACCGCATTCCTCCGCTTTCTGGCGCAGCCACTCGGCCGGGATCAGCGGCAGCAGGTCCTCGGGGTTGCGCGGCGGCGTGAGGTAGCCGCCGCCGACGTTCGCATGCGCGCCCGCGAACCAGCGCTGCTCCAGCGGCAAGGCGCCGCGCGGGTTGGCGCCGAGGGTCCAGAGCGTCGGCTTGTAGAGCGAGCGGTATTCGTTCGCCGCCAGCGCGTGGAAAGCGGCTTTCGTCGTGCTGGAGAGCGTCGTGTCGTGAAATGTGTAATAGCTGGAAAAGCCAGGAATCGCGAGGCCGCCGACCGGAATCCCCAGTTCGCCGACCGTATCCCACACGCCGACGTACTCGATATCCACCACGCGCGAATGCTGGCGTCGGTACTCGACGACCTGGTCGTCGTTCGGGCCGAGGTCACGGTCGCGATAGAGTTTGTACGCCTCGGCGACCGATTCCTCGCCCGCGTCGCGTATCAGCCCGCATTTGCGGATGAGTCCGGCCAGGCTGCGCGCGGAATAGGCGCCGCGGCTGAAGCCGAAGATGTAGATGCGCCCGCCGTCCTCATACTGCTGGCAGAGCCATGCGTAGGCGGACTTGATGTTGTCCGAGAGGCCGTCGCCGAATGCGCCGCCGAGCAGCTTGTCAGCGAGCGCGAAGAGGCCCTGTCCCTGCGTGCCGACGCCTTGCACGTAGCAGGTTTTCTGCTGCGCGGTCACCGGCGTCTTCTGAAACAGTAGCCAGGCGTTGGTGCGGTCGTTGGGTTCGTTCCAGGTGCCGTCGAAGAAAATCGCGAAGTTCATTTTCGGCTGTCTCCATGAGTGCGGGTGCGGTCTTTCATCGGTCTTTTGTAAGGCATAGGTAATGGCGTGGCGCGATTCAAGGTCGCCGCGCACGACGGTGCGGTTTTAGCTGGAGATCGTCGGAAGAAGGCGAGGGCGGAACGGCAGGCTCGACTTGCACGCTTCTGTGCGGCGTGCATCACGGCGGGCCGGTTTGGGGTTGAACGGCGCAGCGAGGGCGGGATCATTCTGTGCGGCGTGCATCACGGCGGGCCGGTTTGGGGTTGAACGGCGCAGCGAGGGCGGGATCAAATAGGGCTTGAGGCGCGCATGCACGCCTCCTAGTCGTCTGGTTGTCTCCGAGTCTGCGTGACCTATGGAGCGAATCATGAAGAAACTGCTTCTGACCGCGTCGTTGCTGGCTTTTGCATCCTCGTTCGCCGCTTCCGCCTTCGCGCGCGACGACGGCCCGCGTTTCGCCTCGGATCTCCTCGATACGCTCGTCGCCCAGCACGCGGACGCGAGCCGGTACATCAAGGACCGGCAGGCGCCGGCCAAGGCGGACGCCGCGCAGGCGCCCGGCGCGACAAACTGAAATCGGGCGAAGTAGCAGAAGCGCGCTCGAGGTGAGCGCGGGAGGACGTTCGTCCGCAGATTCCCGCGCCGGATGCGCGATCAGCACGCGTGGCGAACGGCAATGGCCCGGACAGCCGGCCTTTGACAGGCGGCTCTCGGCAAAAGCGCCGCAGATGTTAATGGACCCTCAAACGGCCGCCGCCGATCACTCCACCGAGAACCCGCGAACGTCGACGGCCGACCAAAAGCGCCTTTTCCCCCGCAACAAAACATCAACAAAGGAATGAAATTTGCGACCCCCGCCCCGACGCGGCGGCCTTCCTGTCCGCCTGACCGACTGATCCAGACTCCCGAGGGCCCATGACAAGGAAAGCAATTTCGATAGCGGTGCTCGGCCTGGCGTGCCTTTCGGCGGGATGCTCGATGATCGGACCGAACCGGCTGAAGGCCGATCAGGTCGATTACGCGCGCGCCCTCGGCGATGCCAAGAAGCGTGAAATTCTTGCAGCCATCATCGGATTGAGGTTCGCGGATTCCCCCGCGTTCCTGACCGTGAGCCAGATCATTGCAGCCTATACCTTCGATGCCACCACCGGCGCCACGCTCAACGCCGGTTCCGGCTCGCAGCCGAACTACGCGCTGGCGACAGGCGCGGTGTCCTACTCAAACCACCCGACCTTCACCTTCACTCCGACGACAGGCGAAGCCTACGCAAGCGCCTATATCCGTCCGCTCGCGCCGACACTCGTGATGCCGCTCGCCGAAAGCGGCATGCCGATCGATCTCCTCCTGCGCATCACTGCGCAGTCGATCGGCGGGTTGCAGAACGGCACCGCGCTCGGCGGCCCGAACAGCTCGGGCGCGCCGGAGTTCTTCCAGCTCCTGCGGGTACTGCGGCGGCTGCAACTGGCGGGCGAGCTGAACATCGAATCGCGCGACGAGAAGCACACCGGCCGGGTGTTCATCACGATCGGCGCGACTTCCAGCGGCGCCTCGAAGCAAACTACCGCCGATCTCGCGAGCGTCCGCAAGCTTCTGAAACTCTCGCCGAAGACGAAGACCTATGAGATCGTCTACGGACAGTCCGCGCAGCGCGGCGACCACATTCCGATGGTCACGCGCTCGGTGCTCGGCATTCTGACGGACCTGGGCGCACAGGTGAACGTGCCCGACGAGCAGGTCAATAGCGGCTCGACGCAGCCGACCATCGGACTGATCGGCGGGGAGACACGTCCGACGATCATCGTCAGCACGGGCAGGAAAGCGCCGCCCGATGCCTACGTGAACATCCTGTACGGACAGTCGGAGTACTGGATCGAGCGCAGCGACTTCGATTCGAAATACGCGTTTACGGTCGTGCAGAACCTGATGGCGCTCGCGGAGGTGACGCAGGATTCAAAGGCGCCGATCGTGACGATTCCGGCGAATTAGCGTGATCAAAAGAAACGCCGCGTAATATTTCGAATTAATTCCTCAGCGGGAATCTCGCGCGCAAACGCTCGCAAGCGTTTGCGCGATTTGTTTTGTAAGCTTCTTTTGTGTCATGTTATAGAGCGTTGAAAATCCAATAACCGTCAGACACGGAAAACATACGGGCAAGCGAAATCGATGTGGATCGTCAGACTCGCGCTCCGGCGCCCGTACACGTTTATCGTTCTGTCGTTGCTGTTGCTGATCATCGGTCCGCTCGTGATCGTGCGCACGCCGACCGATATCTTTCCTAACATCGACATCCCCGTCGTCTCCGTGATCTGGTCGTACAACGGCCTGCCGCCCGACCAGATGGAACGGCGCATCACGCTCAACTACGAGCGCGGGCTCTCGGTGGCGGTGAACGACATCGAACACATCGAGTCGGAGTCGCTGCCGGGCATCGCGGTGATCCGCATCTTTTTCCAGCCGAACGCGAACGTCGATGAAGCGATCGCCGAAATCACGGCGCTCTCGCAGACGCAGCTCCGCGCGCTGCCGCCCGGCATCACGCCGCCGAACATCCTGCGCTACAACGCGTCGACGGTGCCGATCCTGCGGCTCGCGCTTTCGTCGATGGAACTCACGGAGCAGCAGCTCTACGACTTCGGCAACAGCTTCCTCAAGACGCAGCTCGCGACCGTGCAGGGCGCTTCGGTGCCGCTGCCTTACGGCGGCAAGCAGCGCCAGATCATGGTCGATATCGACTCGCGCAAGCTCCAGGCGAAAAACCTCGCGCCGACCGACGTCGTCAATGCGATCAGCGCGCAGAACCTGATCTTGCCGACCGGCACGACCAAGATCGGTCCGACCGAATATTCGGTGGGCCTGAACGCGAGCCCGAACTCGATCGAAGGGCTCAACGACATCCCGATCCGCACCGGCCCGAACGGCACGATCTATATCAAGGACGTGGCGCACGTGCGCGATGGTTTTCAGCCGCAGACGAACATCGTGCGCCTCGACGGCACGCGCGCATCGTTGCTCACGATCAACAAGAGCGGCAACGCGTCGACGCTCGACATCGTGTCGCGCGTGAAGGCGCTCCTGCCGACGTTGAAAGGCCTCGTGCCCGAGTCGCTCAAAATCGAGCCGGTCGCGGACCAGTCGCTCTTCGTGCGCGCGTCGGTGTCGGGCGTGCTGCGCGAGGCGGTGATCGCGGCGGGCCTGACGGCGCTGATGGTGCTGCTGTTCCTCGGCAGTTGGCGCGCCACGCTCATCATCGCGATATCGATCCCGCTTTCCATGCTCACGTCGATCGTGATGCTCTCCGCGATCGGCCAGACAATCAACATCATGACGCTCGGCGGCCTCGCGCTCGCGGTGGGTATCCTCGTCGACGATGCGACCGTCGCCATCGAAAACATCAGCCAGAACCTGGAGCAGGGCAAGGAACTGGAACAGGCGATTCTCGACGGCGCGCAGCAGATCGCCGTGCCGACGCTCGTCTCGACGCTTGCCATCTGCATCGTATTCATCCCGATGTTCCTGCTGACGGGCGTCGCGCATTACCTCTTCGTGCCGCTCGCCGAAGCGGTCGTGTTCGCGATGCTCGCGTCGTACTTCTTCTCGCGCACGCTGGTGCCGACGCTTGCGAAATACCTGCTGCGCAACCACGAGCACATGGGCGGCGACGTCGAGGGCATGAAGGGTTCGAAGAATCCGTTCGTGCGCATCCATCTCGGGTTCGAGCGGCGTTTCGAGTCGGTGCGGCATCGCTATCGCGGCTTTCTCGAAGCGCAACTGAAGCATCCGGGCCGCTTCGCGCTGATCTTCCTGCTGTGCTGCCTGCTCTCGCTCGGGCTCGCGCCGTTCCTCGGACGCGACTTCTTCCCGTCCGTCGATGCCGGCGTCATCGCGATGCACTTGCGCACGCGCACCGGCACGCGCATCGAGGAGACGGCCGCGCTGACCGATCGCGTCGACCAGCGCGTGCGCCAGTTGATCCCGAAGAACGAAGTGCATTCGATCATCGACAACATCGGCCTGCCGGTGTCGGGCATCAACCTCTCGTACAGCAACACGGGCGCGATCAGTTCCGCCGATGCCGACGTGCTCATCAGCCTGAGCGAAGACCACAAGCCGACCGCCGATTACATCCACGAGTTGCGCCAGAAGCTGCCCGCCGAGTTCCCGGGCGTCGCGTTCTCGTTCCTGCCGGCCGACATCGTCAGCCAGATCCTGAACTTCGGCGTGCCCGCGCCGATCGACATCGAAATCGTGGGGCGCGACGTGCAGGGCAACCGCGCGTTCGCGAACCGCCTGCTCGCGAAGATACGCGGCGTGCCGGGGCTCGTCGATGCGCGCATCCAGCAGCCGTCCGACCTGCCGACGATCAACGTCGAAGTCGATCGAACGAAGGCGTTGCAGGCGGGCTTCACGCAGCGCGACGTGGCGAACAATCTGCTGATCACGCTCTCCGGCAGCCAGCAGACGACGCCGACCTTCTGGCTCAATCCGGCCAACGGCGTGAGCTACAACGTGATCACCTCGGCGCCGCAATACGACATGGATTCACTGCAATCGGTGGCGAACATTCCGGTGACGTCGTCCACGGGCCGCACAAACCTGCTCGGCTCGCTCGCGCAGCTTTCGCGCGGCTCGCGCGAAGCGGTCGTGTATCACTACAACGCGCAGACGAGCATCAACCTTTACGCAACCACCGAGCGGCGCGACCTGGGCGCGGTGTCGGATGACGTGCAGCGCATCATCGACGAAGCGCGCGGCCAGTTGCCGAAGGGTTCGTCGATCAGCATCCGCGGTCAGGTCGAGACGATGAACTCGTCGTTCAACGGTCTCGCGTTCGGCCTCATTCTCGCGGTCGTGCTGGTGTATCTGCTGATCGTCGTGAACTTCCAGTCGTGGCTCGATCCGTTCATCATCATCACGGCGCTGCCGGGCGCGCTCGCGGGCATCGTCTGGATGCTGTTCCTCACACACACCACGCTTTCGATTCCCGCGCTCACCGGCGCGATCATGTGTATCGGCATCGCGACGGCGAACAGCATTCTCGTCGTGAGCTTTGCGCGCAGCGCGTTGCAGGAGCATGGCGACGCGGTGCGCTCGGCGCTCGAAGCGGGCTTCACGCGCTTCCGGCCGGTGCTCATGACCGCGCTCGCGATGATGATCGGCATGGTGCCGATGGCGATCGGCCTCGGCGAAGGCGGCGAGCAGAACGCGCCGCTCGGACGCGCGGTGATCGGCGGGCTGATGGTCGGCACGCTCGCGACGCTGTTCTTCGTGCCGGTCGTGTTTTCGATGATCTACACGCGGCTCGAAGCGCGCGCGAAGAAAGCGAACGCAGGTTCACCGCCGCCACAACGGCAGCAGACGGAATAACTCGGAGCGTAAATGGAAGAGCAGGGAACGCAACGGCCAATTCAACCGCGACGCAACAGGCTGTGGCTCGTGCTCGTTGTGGTGGTCGTGCTCGCGCTGATCGTGCAGGGCATCGTGTCGCGGCGTTCGGCGCATGCCGAGCTGGAGCGAGACGTCGATCGCTATAGCGTGCAGACCGTTGAAGTGATCGCGCCGACGCGCATGAAGGCCACGCAGGACCTGATCCTCGCGGGCGATATCCGCGCGTTCTCCGATGCACCGATCTTCGCGCGCACGAACGGCTATCTGAAGCGCTGGACCGTGGATATCGGTGAGCACGTGAAGAAGGGCCAGTTGCTCGCCGAAATCGATGCGCCCGAAACCAACGACCAGTTGCGCCAGGCGCGCGCCGACGAACAGACCGCGCGAGCGAACTACCTGCTCGCGAAGACGACGGCGGACCGCTGGGCGCAGATGCAGAAGAACAACTCGGTTTCCCGTCAGGAGACTGATGAAAAGAACGGCGACATGCTCGCCAAACAGGCCGCGCTCAACGCGTCGCAGGCGAACGTGTCGCGGCTCGCGCAGCTCGTGTCGTTCCAGAAGATCTACGCGCCGTTCGACGGCGTCGTCACGGCGCGCAATACGGATGTCGGCCAGTTGATCGACGCGGGCAGCGGCTCGGCCGGGCGCGAGCTGTTCCACATCCAGGACCCGACGACGTTGCGCGTGTTCGTCGACGTGCCGCAGGCGTATGCGCGGCTCGTGCGGGTCGGCTTGCCCGCCGAACTGCTGCTGACCGAGCAGGGCGAGCGCAAGTTCGAAGGCACGGTGGTGCGTACGGCGGGCGCCGTCGATCCGGTCGCGCGGACGATGCGCGTCGAGGTGCAAGTGAAGAACCCGGGCGGCGAACTGCTCGCGGGCGCGTATGCACAGGTTCGCTTCAAACTGACGAGCGCGAATCCGGGGCTGATGCTGCCGGGCAACGCGCTGCTGTTCCGGCCCGACGGCGTGCGCGCCGCGACCGTCGATGCGAACGGCCGCGTGAAGCTCCTGCCGGTCGTGCTCGGCACCGATTACGGCACGCGGGTGTCGATCGTATCGGGCCTGACCGGCGACGAGCGCGTGATCCTGAATCCGCCCGATTCGATCATCGACGGCACGGCGGTGCGCGTCGCCAAGAAGGACGGCAAGGCGCCGGAGGGCAAGGCGTCATGATCGCGATGCGCGCTTTGGCCGTGGCATCGGCTTTGAGTTTTGCACTGGCGGGGTGTGTCGTCGGGCCGGACTATGTGAGGCCTGACGTGAGTGTGCCGGCGGCATACAAGTCGCTGGATGCGCAGGCATCGAAAGACTGGAAGCCCGCCGAACCCGCTGACGCCAAAACGCGGGCGCCGTGGTGGGAAATCTACGGCGATCCGCAACTGAATGCCCTCGAAGAAAAGGTCGCGTCGGCGAACCAGACGGTCGCCGCCGCCGCTGCGCGCTTTCGCGGCGCGCAGGCGGCGGTTGCGCAGTCGCGCGCCGCGTATTTCCCGACCGTGACGGCGAACGCCGCGTTCAACCAGTCGCGGGCATCGGAGAATGTGCTGTACAAGTCGAGCGCGGGCGTGACGCTGCCCGACTACATGCTCAACGCGCAGATCACGTGGGAACCGGACTTGTGGGGACGCATCTCGCGCGCGGTCGAAGGCGGGCGCGCGGAAGCAGCGGCGAGCGCCGCCGACCTTCAAAGCGCGATCCTGTCGATGCAGGCCGAACTCGCGACCAACTATTTCGAATTGCGCGGCACGGTGGAGGAAGAGCGGCTGCTCGCCGAGACCTTGCAGACTTACCAGAAAGCGCTCGCGCTGACGAAGGACCGCTTCGCGGGCGGCATCGCGGCGGAGTCCGACGTCGCGCAGGCCGAGGAGCAACTGAAGTCGACGCAGGCGCAACTGATTGACCTCGAGACCACGAAAAGCCGCCTCATCAACGCGATCGCGATTCTGATCGGCGAGCCACCGTCGTCGTTCACGCTCGACGTTCCACCGCTCAACGCGGGCAACGTGCCGAACCCCGGCGCCGCGCTCGATGCGCTGCCGCCCGGCATCCCGTCGACGCTGCTCGAACGCCGCCCGGACATCGCGGCGGCGGAAAGACGCGTCGCGGAGGCGAATGCGCGCGTGGGTGTCGCGACGGCGGCGTTCTTTCCGAATTTGCTGCTCGCAGCGACGGGCGGCCTCGAAGCGACCAACTTCAGCTCGTGGCTGATGGCGCCGAGCCGCTTCTGGTCGCTTGGACCGCAACTCGCGTTCACCGTGCTCGACTTCGGCGGACGCGCGGCGGCCCGCGACGCGGCGCGCGCCGCCTACGACGAAAGCGTCGCGGACTATCGGCAGACGGTGCTCACGGCGTTCGGCCAGGTCGAGGACAACGTCACTGCGTTGCAGGTGCTGCGGCGGGCGCTGGATGCGCAGCGCGAAGCCGTCGATGCGGCACAGCGCGCGTTGAGCAAGGTGGGCAATCGCTATGAGAACGGCGCGATTACGTATTTGAGCGTCGTCGTGACGCAGGCGATCGTGCTCAACGACCAGCGCGCGGCGGTGAGCATCGAGCGCAGGCGGATGGCGGCGAGCGTTGCGCTCGTCAAGGCGCTGGGCGGAGGATGGACGGCGGGGGAGTTGCGGGTGTCGAAGGGGGACTGAGCTTCACACGCTCGCCACGCCTTTAGAACCTCCCCACCCGATAAGGCGCCGGATCGGTAAACGGCGTCTCTCCCGTCATCATTTCCGCGAGCAAGCGTCCGGTCACCGGCCCGAGCGTCAACCCATGATGCGCGTGCCCGAACGCGAACCACAATCCCGGATGCCGCTCCGCCGGCCCGATCACCGGCCGCATATCCGGCGTACAAGGCCGTAGCCCAAGCCAGGGTTTGTCATCGAGCCGCCGCCCGAGCCCGAACACCGGCCGTGCCGCGCGTTCCGCCAGATCGAGTTGCACCGGATTAGGCGGCCGGTCGCGTCCGGCGAGCTCGACACCCGTCGTCAGCCTGAGCCCGCGCCGCATCGGCGCAACGACATACCCGCCTTCGATGTCGACCACAGGCCGCAGCAGCGGCGCCTTCGCCGTGCTCGCGTAATGCATGTGATAACCGCGCTTTGCCATCAGCGGCACGCGATAGCCGAGCGGCCGCAGCACGCGGTCCGACCACGCCCCGAGCGCGACGACGGCCGCTTCGGCTTCGATCGGCCCATCGTCCGTCTGCACGCGCCACGCGGCGCCACGCTGTTCGAGCGTCGCCGCATCGCCGCGCACGATACGGCCGCCTTCGCGCTCGAATAGCCGCGCGTAACCCTTCGTCAGCGCGCCGGGGTCGGACACACTGCGCGGATCGGTCCAGTGGATCGCGCCCGCATAGCCGCCGTCAAGCGACGCCTCCACGCCACTCAACCCCGCACGATCGAGGATGCGCACATCCAGTCCGTGCGTCGTCGCGATGCGTTGCGCATCGAGCGCCTCGCGTTCGAATGCGTCGGCCGCGCGATACGCTTCGAGCCATCCCGTCGGCCGCACGAGATCGGCGAGGCCCGCGCGCTCGATGAACGCCTCGTGCTCCGCGACGCTGCGCCCGATGAGCGGCAGCATGTCGCGCGCGGCGGCCTGCAGACGGACGGGCGCGGACTCCCACCAGAAGCGCGCGAGCCAGCGCGCATATGAGGGCAGCGAGCGCACGTCATAGCGCAGCGCGGTCGAGCCGTTGCGCGCGTAGCGCAGCACGGTGCGCCAGTCGCGCGGAAACGCATACGGCACCACCGACGACGCCTCGATCAGCCCCGCGTTGCCAAAGCTCGTCTCCTCACCGGGCGCGCGCCGGTCGACGAGCACGACGTCGAATCCGCGCTGCCGCAGATGCAGCGCCACGCTCACGCCGACGATGCCCGCCCCGAGCACGATCACGTCCTTTGCCATATCGTCCTTTGCAAAAACAGCGTTACTTCGCAATGATGTCGCGTTTGAAGTATTTCTGCGACAACTGGCTGAGCGTGCCGTCCTTCTTCATCTCGTCGAGCGCGGCGGCTATCTTCGCCTTCAAAGCGGCGTCGTTCTTGCGCAAGCCGAAGCCCGTGCCTTCGCCGAGCGTCGAAGGATCGGAGACGGGCGGGCCCGCGAAATCGAAGTCGCGGCCCTCGGGTTTCGCGAGAAAGCCGTCGATGGCGGTCTGCACTTCCTGCACGCCGCCGTCGAGCCGCCCGGCGCTAAGGTCCGCGAAAATCTGGTCCTGGCTCTGGTACGTCACGATCTGCACGCCTTCCTTCGCCCAGTGCTTGCGCACGAAATCCTCCTGCGTCGAGCCCTGCAACACGCCGACCGACTTGCCCTTGAGACTCGCGGTAGTCGGCTGAAGGTTCGAGCCGCGCTTGGCCACGAGCTGGATCGGCATCACGTAGATGGGCGGCGTGAAATCGATGGCTTGCTTTCGCTTGTCCGTGATGTTCATCGCCGAGTTGATCACGTCGAACTTGCGCGCCTGGAGCGCCGGAATCAGACCGTCGAAACTGTTCTCGACCCACACGCATTTCATCTTGATGCGCTGGCAGACCGCGTTGCCGATGTCGATGTCGAAGCCCTCAAGTTGCCCCGACGGCGTCTTGCTCTCGAACGGCGGATACGCCGCCTCGACGCCGAATCGCAGGGCTTGCTGAGTGTCGGCGTGCGCCGCGCCGAGCGTGATGGCGAAGCTCGCCGCGCCCGCGAAGCAGATCGTTTTCCAGTTCATCGTTGTCACCGTGTCGTATGTTGTAAGTGCGCTTTCCGATCATTGCGGCGCGGGTCACGAAGGACGAGGCCGCCAACGCAATATAGACTAAAAATAAAATAAAAGTCTAGAATGGACGAAAATGTCTATCAATCGGAAGGAGGCTCGAAATGAACGAATCGCTTAATCGGGGCGCTGCGGCGCCGATCGTCGTTGGTGAGGAAGGGGTGCGCGCGGCGCTTCCCGGGCTCGATGTGCGCGGCGCGCTGGAACGCATGTTCGGCGCGCTCGCGCGCGGCGCAGCGATCCAGCCGCCGCAGACGCTCACGCTGTTTCCGCAAGACGCGGGCGACTTCATCACGTATCTCGGCGTGCTCGCCGAAGAGAACGTGTTCGGCGCGAAGCTCTCGCCGTACATCGCGGTGCCGGGCGCCCCGGTGATCACCGCGTGGACGGCGCTGATGTCGATGCGAAGCGGCCAGCCGCTGATGTGGTGCGACGCCGCGCTGCTCACGACCGAACGCACGGCGGGCACGACTGCGCTTGCGGTGGACTATCTGGCGAAGAAGGACAGCACGCGGCTGGCGGTGATCGGCTCGGGCGCGGTGGCGCTCGCGCATCTGCGGCATGTCGCGCCGTTCAGAGCGTGGGAGACCATCCGCGTGTATTCGCCGAGTCTTGCAAACGATGCCGCGCGTCAGGGCGATATCCGCGCGATCGATCCACGCGTCAGCATCGCAAGGACGAGCGCCGAGTGCGTGCGCGATGCCGATGTCGTGATGTTATGCACATCGTCGGGGACCCCTGTTCTCGATCTGGGCGATCTGGCGAAGCCCGCGCTGATCACGTCGGTGAGCACAAACGTCGCGCGGGCGCACGAAGTCGATCCGGCGGCGTTGCCTTCGTTCGACGTGTATTGCGACTATCGACGCACAACGCCGTCGAGTGCTGGCGAGATGGTCATCGCGAGCCAGACCGGCTGGTCGCCCGATGCGATCCGCGGCGATCTCGCGGAACTCGTGGGCGGGACGTGCGGCGCGCCGTCGTACGAGCGGCACGCGTTCTTCCGGTCGATCGGGCTCGGGCTGGAGGATGTCGCAGTTGCGCATGCGTTGTATCTGCAGTTGCGCGGAGCAGCATAGAATTGCCTCCTTTGTTAAGCAAAGGAGGAACAGCACAGATGACGCATTCACCCGTTCGCCGCGCGTGGCTGGCCGCGGCTGTATCGATACCGTTCGCGAGCGCCTGCATGTCGTCGCCGGCCGATGGCTCGGCCGCGTCACGGCTGAAGGCGCTCGAAAGCGCTTCGAAGGGACACCTCGGCGTATCCGCGCTGAACACCGCCGACGGCGCCCGCATCGAGTATCGCGCGGACGAGCGCTTTCCGTTCTGCAGCACGTTCAAGGTAGTGCTGTCGTCGGCGATCCTCACGCGCAGCGCGCGCGACGAGGGCCTGCTCGCGCGGCGCATTCGCTACGGGCAAAGCGACATCATCGCGAATTCGCCGGTCACGGGCAAACACGTCGCCGATGGCATGACGGTCGGCGAACTATGCGCCGCCGCGCTTCAGTACAGCGACAACGCGGCGGCGAACCTGCTGATCCGTTTGCTCGGCGTCGCCCGCGGATGTCACGGCGTATGCGCGCTCCATCGGCGACACCGAGTTCCGGCTCGACCGCATGGAAACCGAACTCAACACGGCGATCCCCGGCGACCCGCGCGACACGACGACGCCCGCCGCGATGGCGCTCACGTTACAGCGGCTCGCGCTGGGTAACGCGCTCGGCATCGCGCAAAGAGACCAACTGCAAACGTGGATGCGCGCCAACACGACCGGCGACAAGCGCATCCGCGCCGGTGTTCCGCGCGACTGGCAAGTCGCGGACAAGACCGGCACGGGCGACTACGGCACGTCGAACGATATCGCCGTGCTGTGGCCGCCGGCCAGGCCGCCGATCGTCCTCGTGATCTACTTCACGCAGCGCGAGCAGGACGCGAAAGCACGCGACGACGTGCTCGCGTCGGCGGCCAGGATCGTCGCGGAGAAGTTCGGCCAGGCCCGTGTCACAGGAGAATGAGCGCCGCGCCGCACAGCACGAGCGCGGCGCTCCATACGAGATCGATGTTGATCCACCCCGTGCGCAGAAAGCCCAGCCCGCCCGCGCGGTCGTAGACGATCATCGAGATCGCGCCGATCACCGCGAGCATCGCGAGCGTATGGATGCCGAGCACGAGCGCGGCGGGCGGCAGCGTCTTCGCGGTCGCTGAGAAGCCGGCGGCCGGTCCCGCCGCCGCGCACAGCGGCAGCAGCACCGGAATCAGCATGAACCCGGCGCCGTGCGCGCTCGACATCACGAACGACCACACCGCGAGCCCCGCCAGCCCCGTGCGCATCCCGACCGCCGGTTTCCCGCGATGCCCGCGCACCGCGCTCCACACGCCCCAGCCGATCAGCAACGCGCCGCACGCGCGATTCAGATACGCGTGATCGATCAGCGAGCCGAGCGTGAGCGCGCCCGCGAGCACGAGCGCAACCGACGCCGCGTGCCCGATCGCGATCGGCACGAGCGAGATCAGCACGACGCGCCGGCTGTGCGCGTAGAGCCCGAGCGCGACGGCGAAGAGCCAGCCCATCGCCGGATTGATGCCGTGGAAAGCGCCGAGGCCGGCGGCGCTGAGCCACATCGTGGTGGAACCGGGCTCCATCAAAAAGCGCCTACGGGTAGCAATACGAATCGGACGAGCAGTCTCCGCCCTGCAGCCGGATCTGATGCGGACGGCGTCCCTTCGGCCAGTCGATGAAGAAGTTCTTGTCGGCGGACAGGCCGCCCGACGGATCGGCGTCGAGCTTGACCATCCAGCCGTCGATGCCATCCGGGTAGAACTGGTCGTCGATCGCGCCGTAGAGTGAGTTCGTGAAATAGACGCGCCGGCCGTCGCGGCTCACTTCGACCATCTGCGGGCCGCCGTTCAACTTGCCGTTCGTGGCACCCGGATGCGTCTCCCGCGACACGATCCCGCCGATACGCACCTTGCCCGTCAGCTTCGGCGCGAACGGGTCGGAGACGTCGTATTGCAGCAGGTCGCCCGTGCCCCAGCACGACACGTAGAGGAAGCGGTCGTCCATCGAGAGATCGATGTCGGAGACGAGCGGGGGCACCGCGCCGAAGCCCTTGAGCATCGGCGGGAGCACGGAGGCATCGGCTGGCTCGGCGGGAATGTCGATGATCTTCTTGACGGCCCATTTGTCGCCATCGCGATACCACGTCCAGATCGACGACGACAGATCCTTCAGGCTGATCACGCAATTGACGAAGCCGTAGGGCTTGGTCGGATCGTGCGCGGGGCGCAATTCGAAGACGAGCTGATATTCGTCTCCGAAGTCGATTTCCTGCAGGTGCTTGCGGCGCGTCATGTCCCAGAAGTGGAGCTTGCGGCCGTATTTCCCGCCAAGCAGGATTTCGGGGACGAGGCCGTTCTCGAACGTGTCGGGCGTGCCCCATTCGCTCGTGACGACCGTGTCGTAGCCGAGATGCCACCAGCCGTCGTAGGCGAGCTGCTGCGGGCCGCGCTCCACCTCCCAGCGGCCGAGCGGATCGAAGCTCTGTTGATCGAGCAGCGCGATGCCGCCCGGCGCTTTGCCTTCGGCATTGCCGAGCGCGGTCACGTAGATGCCGCCCGGCCCGCAGTGGATGGTGTGCGGGCGCGTATAGCCGGTCTTCTCGGCGAATTCTTCCGGCTCGATCGTCTTGACGATGCTCAGGTTGCGCGGGTCCGGCTTCGTATCGACGATATGGATGCGCGACGAGCGCAGCCCCGGCACGATCAGATAGCGCCGCTCCATATGCGGATGCGGCGCGTTCGGGCACAGGCACGACGAGCACGCGTTCCAGCCGAAGTGATGCAGTTCGTCGCCGGTATTGGGCATCGCCAGCTGGCTGACGATTTGCGTGTAAGTCGGCGATTGCGGATCGACGTCGACGACCGCGAGCGCGTCGGGTTGCTTCCTCTCGGGATCGAATGTTGCGACGTAGGCGAGTTGTTCGGGCGGTGCCTGGGCCGCGAGTCGGGGTGAGGGGTAGAAGCTGGGGTCCGGTCTCCATGTCGCCATGTTCGTTCTCCGCTCTGAGTGGTCTCTGCACTATAGGACACACACGCGGATGACGTTGCGCTCAGCGCAAGGATTCTGTCAGGACGCCGGATGTGCCATTGCAGCGTGCCAACGCAACAAATAGCGCTTGACCCAGGGTGATTTAAGCAATTCAATCATCGCGATCGGGTACAGCAACGAGACGCATCGACATGTTCACCTACGTAGGCGGTTTTGTCCTGCTGGCCGCAATCCTGCATGCGACGTGGAATGCCATGCTGCACGGCAACCGCGACCGCTTCCTCTCGATGACGTGGATGAGCACCTGCACGGGCCTCGTCTCGGTCATCGCGATCCCTTTCCTGCCGATGCCCGCCGCGCCCGCGTTTCCGTACATCATCGCGTCGGGGCTCGTGCATATCGTCTACAGCGTCAGCCTCGTCTATGCGTACCGCAGCGGCGATCTCGGCGAAACGTATCCCATTGCGCGCGGCTCGTCACCCTTGCTCGTCGCGCTCGGCGCCTTGCTTTTCGCGCGCGAGCACCTTGGCCTCCTGCCGATGGCGGGCATCCTGCTTGTCTCCTGCGGCATCGTTTCGCTTGCGCTCGAACGTGGACGCGTCTCCACGAAAGGCGCGGCGGCCGCGTTCCTCACCGGCGCGACGATCGCGGTCTACACGGTGATCGACGGCATGGGCGTGCGCGTCGCGGGATCGGCTGCTGGCTATACGGCGTGGATGTTCGCGTTTTTCTTGCTGATGCCGCTGGTTTTCATCTCCGTGCGCGGCGTCGCGGCGCTCTGGACGCCGCTCGCCGACATCGGGCGGTCGGCGGGTGGCGGAATGGTGTCGATCGCGGCGTACGGCATCGTCATCTGGGCGATGCAGTTCGGTTCGATGGGTGCCGTGTCCGCCCTGCGGGAGACGAGCGTCGTGTTCGCGGCGCTGATCGGGCGGATGTTTCTCAACGAGCGGCTGACCTTTCGGCGCATCACTGCGTGCTGCGTGATTGCGGCCGGCGCGATTTGTCTAGGCGCCTGAGGTGCGGCTGGTGATTATCCGTGGCTCACCTACAATGTAAGCATGGCCCTGACCTCGGAGGAGGCTGCCATGACTGAGCCGATGATCAGCTTGATAGTTGGGATCGTGGTGGTGCTCTGCATCGCCGTCGTGCTGGTGACGCGTCGCCGCGCAGAACACAGGGGAGAGCCGCATGCCACGAACGCGCGCTGGCTCGACACCCATCCACTGCGCGACTGGATGAAGCACAAGCACTAGCAACCCGGTGGTACTCACTCGGCCGCGCGACGCGGCCCGCCGCCGGCCCTGCGCGCCGGCGGTTTTGTTTTCCGCGGGCGATTTCGTATCAGGCGCGAATGTCAGCGCTTCGGTCCCTTCATGGCTTCAGCTTCCATCGCGGCGTGCCATTCCTCGCTGGCCTCGATCGGGTCCATCGCTTCGTCGATGAAGGCGGACGCGCGCTCCGAGGCCGCGCGGGTTTCGTCGTCGGAGTCGTCGGCGGCGAGGTCGTCGTCGCCGGGCGGTTCGAGCATGTCGCGCAGCATCTCGCGCAATTCCGGCGTGTCCCACGGCTCGCCGTGCTGCTTTTTCTTCTTGATGTAGTGGCGGACTTCGGCATCCTGTTCTTCGGTCAGGGGAAGCCCGCGGAAGGTGCGGTTGGCGTCGATATCGGGCATGGTGTTCCTCCTGGTGATTCGCCACCCAGTGTAGACCTGTTGCCGCGCCGTTTGTAGGGCGGCCGCCCGAGCCGCGCGCCGCCTAGCTGAGCGGGGGAAGCCGGCGCGCGACCGGCGTCGATTTGACGATCGCCGTGCTCGTTTCCGCGCGCTCCGTGATTTTCGAGAGGATCGCGTCGAGCTGTTCGATCGAGCGCAGATAGAGGCGGCAGATGAAGCAATCGTCGCCGGTCACCTTGTCGCATTCGACGAATTCCGGGATGCGGCGGATTTCTTCTTCCACCAGATGCAACTGCCCGGGCAGCGGTTTCACGCGCACGATCGCCTGCAGCGTGTAGCCGAGCGCGCGAGGCGCGATGCGCACCTCGAAGCCTTCGATCACGCCCTGCGCTTCGAGCCGCCGCATGCGCTCTGCGGTGCTCGGCGCGGAGAGGCCAACGCGCCGCGCGAGTTCCGTGATGGCGATGCGGCCGTCGTCTGCGAGGATGGAAAGCATCTCGCGGTCGATGTCGTCGAGGCCTTGTTGCGATGTGAGGTTTTTCGACATGGTGAGCTTCTTTCGAAAGGCAAATCCGCCGATACGCCTAATTTTATGCATGGTTTGGCGCGTTCGTCGCCGATAAACTTGTTCTCATCAAAACCTCGACATCAACGCCAATCATGCACACCGATGAAACGCGCCGTGGCGCGATTGAAATGAGCCTCGCAATGCTGATGTCGGGCACGATCGGCTGGCTCGTCGTCTCTTCGGGGCAGACGCCGTTCAACGTCGTGTTCTTCCGCTGCGTGTTCGGTGGCGCGACGCTCTTTGCCGCCTGCGCCGTGCTCGGCATGCTGCGGCGCCGGTTCTTCTCGTGGCGCATGCTGCTCTTGGTCGCGCTCGGCAGCGTCGCGATCGTCGGCAACTGGCTGCTGCTGTTCGCGGCCTATTCGCGCGCGTCGATCTCGATGGCGACGACCGTCTACAACACGCAGCCGTTCATGCTCGTCGCGCTCGGCGTGCTCGTGCTGCGCGAGCGCGTCTCGATATCGACGATCGCGTGGCTCGGCATCGCGTTTGCCGGGCTCGTGATGGTGGTGCGCGTCGAGCCCGCCGTGCTGGCGATGCCCGGGCAGTATCTCGAAGGCATCGGCTACGCGCTCGGCGCGGCATTCCTGTACGCGATCTCGTCGATCGTGACGAAGCGCCTTAAGGGCACGCCGCCGCATCTGATCGCGCTCTTGCACGTTTCGCTCGGCGTCATCATGCTCAGTCCCTTCGTGCGCTTCGACCAGTTGCCGGTGGTGGCGTCCGGGTGGATCGAACTCGTCGTGCTCGGCGTCGTGAACACGGGGCTCATGTACGTTCTGCTCTACGGCGCGATCCAGAAGCTGCCGACCGCAATGACCGGCGCACTGTCGTTCATCTATCCGGTGGTGGCGATCGTCGTCGACTGGATCGCGTTCGGGCAGCGGCTCGCGTGGTTGCAGGTCGCGGGCGCGGCGTTGATTTTGCTCGCGGCGGCCGGTGTCAACCTCGGCTGGCGCATCGTGCCGGCGCGGCGCGCGGCGGCGAACTGAACGCGCGATGCCCGCAATGCTCGGTTAGAATGGCGCGCTTTGCTTAAAACGCGGGGCGCTTCCATGTGGTTCAAGAACCTTCAGCTTCATCGTCTTCCGGCTCACTGGGCCGTCACTCCCGCGCAGATCGAAACATGGCTCGCGCCGCATGCGTTCGCGCCGGGGAACACTGTCGAGATGCAGGCGCACGGCTGGGCCTCGCCGCGCGATGACGGCGCACTCGTCTATTCGACCAACCGGCAGATGCTGCTTGTTTATCGCGCGGAGAAGAAGCTGCTGCCAGCGTCGGTGGTCAATCAGGTGACGAAGGCGCGCGCCGCCGAACTCGAAGAGCAGCAGGGCTTCAAACCCGGCCGCAAGCAGTTGCGCGAGTTGAAGGAGCAGGTCACCGACGAACTGTTGCCGCGCGCGTTCAGCATTCGCCGCGATACGCGCGTGTGGATCGATCCGGTGAACGGCTGGCTCGTGATCGACGTTGCATCGCCGACCGTCGCCGATGAGGTGCGCAGCCTCCTCGTGAAATCGATCGACCGGCTGCCGCTCGCGAGCGTGCGCGTGACGCGCTCGCCGGTCTCGGCGATGACGGAATGGCTGCTGTCGGGCGATGCGCCGAGCGGCTTCTCGCTCGATCAGGACACGGAACTGCGCTCGACGGGCGAGGGCAACGCGACGGTGCGCTACGTCGGCCACGCGCTCGACGCCGACGACATGCGGCGCCATATCGAAGGCGGCAAGCAGTGCATGCGGCTTGCGATGACGTGGAACGACCGCGTGTCGTTCGTGCTGACGCCGTCGCTGACGATCAAGCGCGTGAGTCCGCTCGACGTGCTGAAGGAAGCGGCCGATCCGACCGCGCAGAACGACGAGGAACGCTTTGAATCGGATTTCGTGCTGATGACGGCGGAATTGGGGCGGCTTTTTGTCGATCTCGCCGATGCATTGGGCGGGGAAGCGGAGAGCGTCGTGGAGCAGGCGGCGTAAGACGCCCTTTGGGATCGGTGCGATCGCCCCGCGCCTTTCACCCGCCGCGTTGCGCGAACGCAAACCCATCCTTTCCGTTGCGCTTGACCTCGTACATCGTTTCATCGGCCGCTGCAACGAGCCGCCAGTAGTCGTCGACGCGATCCGGGAAACTCGCGATCCCGATGCTCGCGCGCACGAGCCCGAGCCCCATCTGTTCGTCGGTCTGCGCGACGCAGTTGATCAGCCGCTGCGCGATCGCGGCGAGTTCCGAGTCCGTCTCGAAGCGCGCGACGAGTACGGCGAACTCGTCGCCGCCGATCCGCGCGACCACATCCCCGTTCCTCACCGACTGCCTGAACCTCCGCGACACCGCGATCAGAAACTCGTCGCCGATGCGGTGCCCGAGCGTATCGTTCACGCGCTTGAAGCCGTCGAGGTCGATGTAGAGCACGGCGATCTTGTGCCCCGTTTCCGGCGATGCCGCCGCTGTCGCTTCCAGCGCCGCGAACAGGCGCCGCCGGTTCGGCAGGCCCGTCATCGCGTCGTGGAGCGCGGCGTGCTCGAATTCGTGCGAAATGCCGGCGAGTTGCCGGTTGCGCTTCGCGTACATGCCGAGCGCGGTGACGAGCACGCCGAACATGATCGCTGAAAGCAGGATCAACGTATCCGCGACGCGCGAAATGCGCTCGCGCATGGCGCCGCTCACGCTTTCACGCTGCGCGCGCCAGTAGGATGCGGTCGAATCGAGCGACGCGCTCGCGGTGGTGAGGCTGGCGGTGGGTAACAACGAGTCTTTGGGAAGCGGCGGCGCCGGCTGCGGGCTGGCGTTCACGAGGGCATCGAGGGTGGCGAGGCGCGCGGAGAGGTCGATGCGGGCGCGGCGGTAGGCATCCGTGGCAGGCGGGGCCGAGAGGGTGGTCGCGGCATCGCGGGCGCTTTCCGCGCGATCAACGGCTTCCAGCACGAGACCGATGTATTCCTGCTGCAATTGCGCCGAGAAAATCGACCGGACCTGAACGGCCACGAACAGCAGGCCGATCAACAGGCAAAGAAGGGCGGCGCCCGCCATCGGTGCCGGTCCCGGCAGCCGTGGCATGAAACGCAGTGCCGGCCGGCCTTCAGGGACGGGAATATTCGTCTCGCTGGCTTCCGTTGACATTCTGTCGATAGCTCACGCGGTGGAAAAATGAACCCATGCGGGCGAACAGGCTCTCGTTCGGCTTGGCGCGTGGCGTCGGGTGGCGATGGTTTTGCGCGGTGTTTTGAGTTGTCTGGGCGCGGCTCGCCTTCGACTGCGCCGTTTGCTGCGCGCGGTTCGCGGCGGCGGCCGGTGTGCCCGCGCGGCCCGGCGCGGCGGGCAAGACGAGTGGAGCGGTCGTGGGAGGCGTGTCTGCGCTGGCGAGCGTGATCGGGGCGGCCGGGGTGGCGGCTTCGGCAGCGGCCGGCGTGTCGCCGCGCGGTGCGTCGACGGTTCCGTACGAAGCCTGCGCCAGCGTCGCCTGCGACATGCCGAGCGTCGTGCGCGCGCTCGAAAGCGCTTCGACGTAAGCGGTCTGCTCGTGATCGAACCAGACGCGATACGCAACCGTCCCCGCGACGCCCACCGCAAGCGCACTCGCCGACACGATCCACAGCGCAAGGCGCCCGAAACGCGGCGGCGGCGGCACGGGCAGGGCATTGTCTGAATAATCGATGTCGGCGGCGTCCAGCAGACCTCTGCCGGAGGTCGGCGGCATGTCGTGTCGTGTCATGGCAGCGTCTCCGAAACGGTTCGTCAGACGTCGATGCGCCGAGGGCGTCTGGGCACAGACACGCTTTCACGGCAAAGCGGAACCATTCCGGACTCGTCTGACAGAATCCGATGTGAGCTTATTCAACTGATTTTAACGAGAAAGTGGCGCCTGTAATGCATATTCCGTCAACCGGGCGCGCAGTTGGGCGAAGTGCACAGCGGGTATCCCTTGATGGACGGACGTCACGGCTCGTCAAATCGTCCGCGCAACGTGGTGGATTAGACGCTTTCAGCACAAATTAAGCGCAAACTTCGTTCCCGACCAAGCAACGCTGAACGAAGCGCGCCGCTTGTCAATGCGCCTTCCGTCCCGCGATCACGAGCGCGACGCCCCCAAGAATGGCCGCCGAACCGACCAAGAGCCGCACCGTCAACGGTTCCCCTAGCAGCACGATTCCGCCAGCCGCCGTGATCACCGGCACGCTCAACTGCACCGACGCCGCACTCGACGCCTTCAGTTGTTTTAACGCCGCGTACCACACGATATAACCCGCGCCCGACGTCACCGCGCCTGACACGATCGCATACGCCAGCCCGGCACCATCGAGCGAAACACTGCCGATCGTCGCAACGCTCAGCGCAACCGCGAACGGCACGGCGCGCAGGAAGTTGCCGGCGGTCGTCGCGACGGGATCGACGGCACTGCGTCCTCGCAGCGAGTAGACGCCCCATGCGGCGCCCGCGCCGAGCATCAGCATCGATGCACCGACCGGCGTCGACAGCGCGGAGACCGCCCTCGGCAGCACGAGCCACACGAGCCCTGCCAGCGCGATCAGCAGCCCCATCCACTGCCGCACGCGCATTCGCTCGCCGTGGACGACGCCGTAGCCGATCATCGTCGCCTGGACGGCGCCGAAAAGCAGCAGCGCGCCGGTTCCAGCCGCGAGGCGCACGTAAGCCAGGGAAAATCCTGCCGCGTACACGAACAGCGCAAGCGCCGACGCCCAGTTGCCGCCGAGTCCGCCGCCAACGCCGCGCGTGCGGCGGATCAGCCACAACACGAGGGCCGCCGACACGATCCGCACGAGCGTAAACGTCGACGGATCGATGGCCGTGCCCTTGAGCGCCAGCCGGCAGAGCAGCGAATTGCCCGCGAAAGCGAACATCGCGATGGTGGTCAGCAGGGCGGTTCGCGTGCGCGGCATGAGCGTCGCGGCCGGGGAGGGCGGCGAGATGGAAGGGGACGTTTCCAATGTAGGTCGGCGACGCGAACGCCGGTGGATTTCCTGGCCGGTCAACCCGTATGAAACGGCTCCGGCTCGGCTTCATCGACCGCCGTGCCGAAGCGCTCGAATTCCGAGATGACTTGCGCGCCAAAGAGCAGCAGCGTCGCGAGCGCTTCGAGACTGAACAGCACGACGATCGACGTCGTGAGCGACCCGTAGACGACGCTCACCTGCGAGAGCGTCGCGAAGTACCAGACAAGCACGTGCCGCGTGATTTCCCACAAGAGCGCCGCCGTGACGCCGCCGATGAGTGCATGCCGCAGCGACGGCCGCCCGACCGGCATCACGAGATAGATCGACGTCAGGACGAAAATCTCGCCCGCGAGGCCGAGCAGGTAGAGCAGCGCGCGTGAAAATCCTTTCAGCGACACATATTCGCCGAAAAGGTCGATGCTGCTGTCGCCCATCGCCTGCAGGCCGTTCGAGACGATCGTCACGATCAGCATGCCGATGCCGAGACACAGGATGTAGCAGTAAGGGAGCAGCGCGGAGAGCAGGAAATGCCGACGCCGGATCGCGACGCGATGCACGAAGATCACCGACATCGCGTTTTCCAGCACGGTAAACGCGAGCGAACTGAAGAAAATCATCGTAACCAGCAAAAGCCAGCCGATGACCGCACGATGCGCGAGGAAATTAGACAATTCGCGAACGACCGCACGCGCCTGCCCTGGCACGAGCCATTCGAGGAGACGCGCGAGGTTATCGAGCAGCGTCTGTTGCCCGACGACGTTCGAGAGCGCGATTACGATCAGGATAAGGAGCGGGACGATCGAGAGCAGCGCGTAATAGGCGACCGCGCCCGCGAGCAGCATGCCTTGATTGGCGCGGAACGCCTTCAGCGTCTGCAGCACGAAAGCGCCGGGATGGCTCGCGATGTTCTGAACGTTCGGACCCAGAATCTTCCACACGACTTTCACATGAGACCTCCGCCGGGCCGAAGGCCGGCAGGGCGGCCGTCATCGGCGCCGCGCGGGATTCGCGCGGCATTCGGACAATATTGGCCTCTTGCAGCAATTTCTGCACCAGCGGGTGCGCGTAGCGGTCAGTTCCGGCGAGCTTCGTCGGGGACCAGATCCTTCTGCGCTGCGACGTCGAGCGCCATGTTCCAGAATGCGTCGACTTCGCTCGGCGCGAGGTCGACGGCATCGATGCCGCGCAGGCGGCAAATCAGTGCGAGCGTCTCGCCAGCGGCGGCGAAGGCGTCGTGCATATCCCGAGAGGTGACACGTTTCTTTTTCATGTCAGGATTATCGGCAGGGCGCGGGCAGACTTGAGTCGACCGGGCCGCTCATTGCAGCCACTTGCGCACGTCTTCCTCCCACGCGGGCTGGCCGCAGCCGGGCGGATTCTCCGGGCCGAGCACCGTGATGTAACCCTTCGTCTTCATGCACGCCTCGTAAGCGCGGACCTGCGTGCAGCGCCCCGCGCCGGCGCTCTTCGCGGCTTGCTTGCAGCCGTCCATCGTGCGGTCCATGTCAGTGAAATCGGCGTTGTCGCTGGCGAGACTCGATGGTGGCGCGCCGCCGCCCAGCGATAACTCGACCGGACCGGTCTGCGTGCACGCGCTCAGGAGAACGGTGACGGCGGCGATCAGGAGGGCGGTCGGTTTCATCGTCGGGTTCCTTGGATGTGGGTCACTGCTTATTATGAGATGCTTTCTCGCGCGGCGGCCTGCGAAGTCCTGAAGAACAATCACCCGGAGTCTGCGATGAAAACGTCGGTGCTCTTCTGCGTGTGCGCGTCGATCGTGCTCTCGTGCGGGGCGCCCGCCGCCAACGCCGAGCAGGTTTCGCTCAGGCAGAGCATGGTATGCGGGAAGCAATCGGCGCGGCCCGACCGCAACGCGGCGGCGCTGAAGGAAAACGTCGTCGAAGGGAGAAACGGGCCGATCGCCTATTACCGCTTCGGGCGCGGCACGCCGGTCGTGTTGATCACGGGCTACCGCGCGAGCATCGCCGAGTGGAACGCGTACTTCCTTGGCGAACTTGCGCGCCATCACGAAGTGATTGTTTTTGACAATCGCGGTGTGGGGCGCTCGGCGGGCGTCGCGGGGCGCTACGGCGTCAATTACGGCATCCCCGACATGGCCGACGATGCCGCCGATCTCATCGCCGCACTCGACCTTCGGCGTTTGACGATCGTCGGCTGGTCGATGGGCGGGATGATCGCGCAGCAACTCGTCACGATGCCCGATCGCCGTTTCGACCGCCTCGTGCTGCTCTCGACCGCGCCGCCTGGCGCGCACGCGGTGCCGCTCGCGGCCGAAACCGACAAGGTGCTGTCGGGCGGCGGCGGACCGGACGCCTTTGCGAACGTCATGGGCGTGCTGTTCCCGTCGAACGCGACGAGCGACGCGGTGCGCTGCTTCGTCGGCGACATGTTCGCGCCGCCCGGCTACGAGGAGACACGAATCCCCGACGACGTCACCGCGCAGCAGCATCGCGCGATGGAGCGCTGGTTTGCTGACGACGAAGCCGCCACGGCGCTCAGGCGTGTGCGGCTGCCGACGCTGATCATTGCGGGCGCCGACGACGAAGTCCTCGCCGACGCCAACGCAGTCGCGCTGAACCGGCTGATCGCGGGTTCGAGGCTGCGCATCGTCGATGACGCCGGGCATGCGCTGATGTTCCAGTATCCGCGACAGCTCGGCCGGATGATCGACGCGTTCATCGGGCCGTGAGCCGCTCCGCTTACTGTTTCATTTTGCCGGTCGCTTTCCCGGCAGCCGCATCCGACGCCCCTTCCGGCGACATGCCTTTTTCGCGCTGCTGCATCAGCGTGCCGCCGCCCGCGCTGTTTGCACCCGCATCGGCCTTGCCCGCTTGGGCGCCCGGCTGCGGCGACGGCGGGGTTTTCGCGTCGTTCTGGGCGAAGACGCTGGTGCTCGCGGCGAGGACGAGGGCGCCGAGAAGGATCGGGATATGTTTCATGACTGTCTCCATGTTGTGGGTTCGTAAGCTTGCTTCAGCATCAGTCGTGCCGCGCCGCACATCGACGGCGACTGACATTCCCGGCAAGGTTTGCTAGCGTATGTTCCGTCCCCTCTCCGCGCGATTCAAATGGACCTTTTGAGCCGGCTTCTGTCGCTTATGACCGTCAGCGGACGACTCGACGTGCGCTGTCACTTCGGCGCTCCGTGGGAGATCACGCACGGCGTCGCGGGCGTGCGCGAGATTCACTATCACATCCTCCTGTCGGGCGAGGCGGTGCTCGAAGACGCCGACGGCGCGCCGCAACCACTGATCGCCGGCGATATCGTGATGTTTCCGGGCGGCGGCGCCCATCGTCTGCACGATGGCAGCGGCAAGCCACCCGTTCCGGTCGTCAAGCGCCCCGGCCCCGCGTTCGAGATCGCAGGCAACGGCGCATCGGGCGACGCTGCTGATCTCCTCTGCGGCCGGTTTCTCCTCGGCGCCATGCCGGACCGATTGCTGCGCGACCATTTGCCGGGGCGGCTCGTCGTGAGGAGCGCGGCGGCGGATTCGTCGGAACCCGCGAGTGGCTCGCGGCTCGCCCGGCTGATCGGCCTGATGCGCGAAGAAGCCACCGACGAAGGGCCGGGCAGCGAATCCCTGGTCGGCCATCTGTCGGCGGCGCTGTTTGCGCTGACGCTGCGCTTCGCGAGCGAGGGATCGCAGCCGCCGCACGGATTGCTCGCGCTCGCCGCGCGTCCTCGTCTGCAGGCGGCGCTCTCGGCGATGTTCGAGCGGCCCGGCGAGCCGTGGACGCTCGATCAGTTCGCCGCGCTCTGCAACATGTCGAGGGCGACCTTCGTGCGGCAATTCCAGGACGCGATCGGCCGCTCGGCCACCGACGTGCTGACCGAAGTCCGCATGACGATGGCGGGCCGCGCGCTTGTGGAGACGAGCGCGCCGGTGGCGGAAATCGGCGAATCGGTGGGGTATCAGTCGGACGCGGCTTTTCAGCGGGTTTTCAAGCGGCAGACGGGCGTGACGCCGGCGCGGTGGCGGGCATCGGGCGGCCGGGAGGTGGGAGGGGAGGAGTGCGCTGTGGGATGAGCCCCGCGCGCGCAAATAATCTTTTGTTGCAAACGACATTGATCGACGCGCTCGCCGTGCCTAGGATTTTCCCTATGACGCGCCGCTTGTACGGCGCAGGGAGCGAACATGCTGAAAGTTTTGCTGGAAATGCTGGTAGCCATCGCGGCGATCGCAATGTATCTGCTGCCCGCGATCCTCGCCGACCGCACAAAACGCCGGTCGGTGTTGCTGCTGGCGCTGTTCAACTTGCTGTTCGGGTGGACGGTCGTCGGGTGGTTTGCCGCGCTTTACTGGGCGTTCCATCCCGATAGCGCGCGACGGCTCGGGCGTGTCGCGAAGAAAAATCGTCAGGCGGCCGCGCGCCATACGGTTGATGCGATCGTTTCCCGCGCGCAGGCGCGTGGGGCGCGTCGCGCGGGGATCGAATTTGTACACGGGGGCGTCCGCGGCGGTTCGGAGTAGTCGACCTCTGTCCTGTGCGCGAAGCGCTGTTCCGAGGCTGTGGCGGGGACCACAACGCATGAGCATTCGCATTGTCCAGCTTGGAACGGAGCGCGCAGCCGACGAAGGACTGCGCGTCGGCACCGTGCGGCGGCCGCCGCGCGGCGTGCCGAAGGCCGAATTCGGCACGCGCAATTATTACGACGTATGGCTGCCGATTCTCGCGCCGAGCGCCGAGTTGATGCCGCAGGGACGCAACGCCGCCGACGATGCCGAATGGTCCGCGTTCGAGCGCAAATACCGCGCGGAGATGAACGCGGGCGATGCGAGCAAGGTGCTGGACCTGCTAGCCGCGCTTTCGGCGGCGTCGAACTTTTCGGTCGGCTGCTATTGCGAGGATGAACGCCGTTGTCATCGCGGGATCTTGCGGCGGTTGTTGAGCGATCGCGGGGCGGTGATCGTTTGATGGGTTTGACCGACGAACAGTCGAGGTGGTGGCGCGACATTAAACGGGATGCGCTACAACGACCTGAGAGCGATCATTGTAGTTAACCACCAAATAAAAAATTGATAATTTATCTTATGTTAAATTATCAAAGTGGATGTAGCTATCAAAGGCACCCATCCGAACGACCGCGTCACCCCATCTCCCGCGCACGCCCAAGCAAGAAATCCCGCTCCCTGGAATTCCGCGTCATCCCGGCCGCGCGCTCGAACTCCTCGCGTGCCTCCTCACGCCGCCCGAGCTTCGCGAGCAGATCTGCGCGCACGCTCGGCAGCCAGTGATAGCTCGTGAGCTTCGCCTCGGCCCCGAGCGCATCGACGATATCGAGCGCCGCCTGCGGC
This sequence comes from Caballeronia humi, assembly GCF_001544475.1. GTDB lineage: Bacteria > Pseudomonadota > Gammaproteobacteria > Burkholderiales > Burkholderiaceae > Caballeronia > Caballeronia humi. The sequence continues at coordinate 338,765 of NZ_FCNW02000003.1, forward strand.
CCAAACGCCATCCCGACCGCGACCGCCCGATTCAGCTCGACGACCGGCGACGGCGCCACCTGCGCCAACGCGTCATAGAGCGCGACGATCATCGGCCAGTCGGTGGCCTCGGCGCTCGGCGCGCGCGCGTGACACGCCGCGAGCGCCCCCTGCAACGCGTACGCGCCGCGCGCGCCACCGAGCGCTTCCGAGCGCCGCAGCGCTGCCAGCCCGCGCCGGATCAGCAGCGGATCCCAGCGACTGCGGTCCTGATCGGGCAGCAGGATCGGCCGCCCTTGCCCGTCGACGCGCGCCCGCATCCTCGACGCCTGAATCTCCATCAGCGCGACGAGCCCGTGCACTTCGCTTTCTTCGGGCGCGAGCTCGGCGAGAATCCGCCCGAGCCGCAGCGCGTCCTCGCACAACGCCGGACGCAGCAGATCGTCGCCGGCGGTAGCCGAATAGCCTTCGTTGAAAATCAGGTAGATCACTTCGAGCACCGATGACAGCCGCGCTGCGCGCGCATCGGCCTTCGGCACCTCGAACGGCACGCGCGCCGCCGACAGCGTGCGCTTCGCCCGCACGATACGTTGCGCGATCGTCGGCTCAGCTACCAGAAACGCGCGTGCGATTTCATCGGTGGTGAGTCCGCCGATCAGCCGCAGCGTCAGCGCGACGCGCGCATCGATCGACAGCACCGGATGGCACGCCGTGAATACGAGCCGCAGCAAATCATCGCCGATGTCGTCCTCGCGCGCGGCATCCAGCGAATCGACGAAATCGGGCACGACGTGCTTCTCCAGCGCGTCGAGTTCGCGCCCGAGCTCTTCGTGCTTGCGGGCGTGGAGCGCCTCCTGTCGCAGGCGGTCGAACGCGCGGTTCTTCGCTGTCGTCATGAGCCACGCTCCCGGGTTGTCGGGCACGCCTGCCTCGCTCCAGCGCTCGAGTGCCGCGACGAGCGCGTCCTGCGCGAACTCCTCGGCGAGCGCGACGTCACGCACGATCCACGCGACGCCCGCGATCACCTTCGCTGACTCGATACGCCACACCGCTTCGATCGCGCGGTGCGTCGCCTGGTTTGCCGCGTCGCTGCTCACGCCGCTTCCGGAGCCATGTGCACGAGTTCCCAGGTATGGCCGTCAACGTCCTCGAAGGCGTGGGCGTACATGAAGCCATGATCCTGCGGCTCGCGCGGCGCGATGCCGCCCGCCGCGATCGCCTTCGCGACGAGATCGTCGACTTCAGCGCGGCTCTCGCACGACAGGCACACGAGTACTTCGATACTGCGCTTCGCATCGACGATTTCTTTCGACGTGAACGTCCTGAAAAAGTCCTCGACGAGCAGCATCGCGTAAATGTTCTCGCCGATGACGAGGCACGCCGCCTGATCGTTGGTGAACGCCGGATTGAACGACAGGCCGAGCGCCTTGAAGAACGTCATCGACTTCCTGAGATCACTGACCGGCAGATTCACGAAGATTTGCTTATGCATTTTTTGGTCTCGGATGGGTGTTATTTGAACGACGAGCGGCGTTTCACCGAATCGACATGAATCGGACAAAAATCACGTATAGCAAGGCCCGACCTTGCGTACCTCGACAGTGCACCATTGCGCCGCCGGACACGCTTCGGCGATCGCGACCGCTTCCTCCCGCGTCTGCACATCCAGCAGGAAGAATCCGCCGATCATCTCCTTTGCCTCGGCGAACGGGCCGTCGGTGAGACGGGACTCGCCTCCGCGCTTCTGCACGCGCACGCCTTCCTTGTCCGACGCCAGCGATTCGCACGCCTGGAGCACGCCGCGCGCTTGCAATTGCCCCGCGAATTCGAGCATTTCCGCGTAGACGCGCCGCCCTTCTTCCTCACTACGAAGACCACGTTGTTCGCGTGGTTCCACGATCAAAAGCAGATAACTCACGGCGCCTCCAAAAAATTTATAACCGAGCCTCAAGGTAGCGCGGAGATGGTCGTCAAGCAATCATGCCGGGGCTCTACGTTTTCTTAAGACGAATAATTCTTCCGATTGTTGTTACTGCCTGTTACGGCCTTTAACGTACTGTTACCTGCTTCCTTAGTACCATTCGGCCACAACGCTTTTCCGTTATTTTTTACCGGAACAGAATCGTCTGCACAGACAAAAACGGTCGAAATTGCTCGTTTACCCCAAGCATCGAGGCCGACACAAGTAAGTTCTATCACGAGCCGTCCTACCGGGCGGCACCGCAATCGTTTGCCTTTACCGGTTTCCTGGCTTGTCTCCCAAGCCTGATCGCCGCTGCGAACGGTCCATGCCGCCGGCTGACGACCTGTCCCTCCGAATCGGGTCCCCGCCTGCTGTGAAATTCGACGCGCGTCTCACGAGAGCGTCACCGGGCGCCAGTCCGTACGAAACCGATATCCGATGAACAAGCATCCTCTACTCCTTTCTTCGATTGCGCTCGCCATCGCCGGCGCGCTCACAGCCTGCGGCGGCTCCGACAGTTCCGATCTCGCCGCGACGGCCAACACGCAAAACACATCCGGTGATGCCGCCAATCTGAAGGCGACGGCCAACGCCGCGACGCCGCAGAAGATCACGTGTGCGTCGCCGTCGGCGGCGGCGGCAACGTCCGGCAGCGGCAAGATCACCGCCGACACCATCAGTGCCGACAAGACGCGTCTCTACCCGTCCGGCAGCACCTTCAAGCTCGCGATCACGACGCGCGCCGGCAGCGCAGACACGCTCCGCTGGACGATCTCCACGGCCGTCAGCAAGACGGTCGCGAGCGGCAGCTTCGCCGTGCCCGCATCGGCGACGACGACCACCCTCACCTGCACGTCGACGATGGCGGGTTTCTTCGCCGTCACCGCGAACCTCGCGAAAGGCGGCGGCATGATCCAGACCTCGGGCACGCGGCCGAACGGCTTCACGACGTTCGGCGTGCTGCCGGACCTCTCCGGCACGCTCCCCGCGCCCAGCTACGCGCATCAGGAACAGCATCGCTTCGGCATGCAGGGCTTCAACGGCAACGGCCCGGCGCTCGCGGCACTCGGCATCTCGTCGACGATCGACGACCGCCAGATGTCCGTGATGGAGCCGAGCGGGCGCAACACGTTCAACGCATCGGCGAACAATCTCGATCCGTTCTACACGTCTGGCAAGGTGATGCGCCTCGTGCGCCTCGACGGCATCCCCGGCTGGGCGAGCGGCCACGGACTGTCGCCGGATTACGGCTACGTCCCCGTCGACCTGAACTACTTCTCGAACTACCTGGGCCGCGTCGGCGCTGAAACCGAGGCGATCCGTGCGCGCAACTACTCGACGCAGCAGTCCAACTACTATCAGGTGACGTGGGAGCCGTACATCCTCTGGAAGGATACGGACGCGAACTTCGTCGCGCTCTACAAGGCCGCCTACCAGGGCCTGCATTCGAAGGACCCGAACGCCGTCGTAATGGGCCCGGCGGAGCCGTTCCCGTCGCTCACGACCGATCGATTGAAGCGACTCGCGCCGCTCGGCTATGCGAACTACATCGACGGCATCGCGACCCATGGTTACTACGACGCGGGCACGTCGCCGTCGCATCCGCCGGAGCGCCGCCACACCGAGCCGAACCCGGCCGATGCCGCGAACTCGCTGATCAACGAGATGCGCAACCTGCGCGCGGAAATGGCCGCCGACTACAAGCCGGGCATGAAGCTCTTCGTGACGGAAACCGGCATCAGCTATGACCTCGGCACGACCTATAACCCGAGCTATCCGACGTCGAACGTGCTGTTCGCGCACGGCGCGGTCGTGGCGCGCGCGCACCTGATCCTGCTCGGCGAAGGCGCGGATCAGACCTACGTGTTCTTCGGGCCGGACTTCCCGGGCGAGACGGGCTATGGCACGTTCTTCGATCTCGACAATCCGCAGGCCGCGTTCGGCACGACGAACATCAGCCCGAAGCCGGCCGCGATGACCGTCGCCGCGATGACGCGCATCCTCGACGGCACGACGACGCTCGGCCCCGTGAAGAACACGCCGACGGGCGTCTACGCCTACTCGTTCCAGCAACGCGGCAGCGGCGGCAAGGTGGTCACCGCGCTCTGGACGCACAACAACGCGGTGTGGGACGCGAGCGTCGGTTTCAGCACGACGTACAGCAAGGCGTACCCGTTGAGCGTCGATGCGCCGGGCACGAGCGGCACGGTGCAACTGATCGACGCGATGGGCAATCCGTCGAGCGTGCCGTACAGCAACGGCGTCGTGACGGTGACGCTGACGGAGCTGCCGCAGTACGTGGTATCGACGAACGCCGACGTCGCGAAGAACAACTCGACGAAGCCGGTGGGTTATACCGGCTCGTGAGTCTGTTCATGACTTGATGGTCGCGAAGGCCCGGAGCGTATCGATGCTCCGGGCCTTTTTCTATAATGGCGCGCATTTTCCATCGCAACAGGACCCGATCATGAGCAATACCGACGACAACGACACGCGAACCGTTCGCGACAGCAACGGCAACCCGCTTGCCAACGGCGACTCCGTGCAACTGATCAAGGACCTGAAGGTCAAGGGCACATCGGTGACGCTCAAGCGCGGCACCATCGCGAAAAACATCCGCCTGACCGATGACGACGAAGAGATCGAATGCAACGTCGAGAAAGTAAAAGGGCTCGTCCTGAAGACTGCATTCCTGAAGAAAGTCTAAGCGTTGTCCCGATAAAGCCTGAGCGTTCGATGCAGCAACCGTCGCGCGCTTACCCGCTATCTTGTTATTGACAGCGAATCGACGCCCGCAGCATACTCTGACTCATGCACGCAAGCCGCCTTCTCTCCATCGTCCCGATTAATTACCCAATGAACGCCACTGGCGGGTCATCGGGAGAACGCGTGCGCTAGCAACACCTGAGCAAACACATTCGATTTCCGAAGGCCTCGCCGAAAGACGGGGCCTTTTGTTTTTTGCGTGCGACTCCGTCTTCCTCGGCTCATAACTGGAGAAGCGCGATGTCCGAAGTGTCACAGCAATCCCAAAAGCAAAGCCGCGTTGCGCGCGGTTCGAGGGCGAGAACCGTCGTGTATTTCGACGTCCAGCCGCGTCAGACGCTCTCATGGCGCGTTGCACGCGATGCCGAGCTGCGAGTCGATGAAGCCTCGGTGTGGCTTACGCGCGAAGGCGATCCGTACGACTACTGGCTCCTGCCCGGCGATGTCGCGTGTCTTGCGCGCGGCGAGCGCGTATGGGTGTCGTCGGATGCGCAGGGGCCGCTCGAAGTGTCGCTCACGACGTACCGGCGCACCGGCATGACGCAACTCGGCCGCTGGCTCGCAAGGCTTTGGCCGCGGGTCGCACGCGGCAGCAACGCCAGTGCGTTCTAGCTCGCCGACGGGCTCACGGTCCCGGATAGACGCAGCGGAAGTTTGCCGCATTGTTGACGTTGCCTTTGCCGACATAGCGCGGATAGGCAGGATAACGGCACATCGGCCGCGAGCGTCCGTTCGTCGCGCTCGCGATGTCGGTGCCGACGAGCGTCTCCGGCGCGATGCCGTCCGTGACCCAGCGGTCGAGCGCGCCGAGTTCGTCCCACGACGGGATGAACACGCCGTTGCCGTGCTGAAAGCCCGGCACCATGTAGAGGCGCATGAACGAATCGACGCCGTCCTGTCCGTAACGCGCGATGAGCCGCCGGTAGAACGCGATCGTCTGGTTCGGGCTGATGACTTCGTCGGCGAGTCCGTGCATGGCGATCAGCTTGCCGCCGCGCGCGATGAACTGGGAAAGATCCGAGTTCATCGCGCCGACCGCCGCCGAGAGCGCCATCAGCCGCCGCCCGTAGCGTCCCGGATTCGCGATGTCGAAGCCAATGCTGTTGTACGACAGGTCGCGCGTGACGAAATGCTTCACGTACGCGTCGCCCTGCGCGAAGAGATAGCCGTTGACGCTGAAGGCCGGCGGGAACACGAGCGTCGGTGAGTCGCCGAGACCGAGCACGCCCGAGAAATCGACGCCCTGATAGACGTTGTAGCCCGGATACGTATCGACGCCGAACGCGAGCATGTACGGCAGGTTCAGACCGTCGCGCAAGGTGTCGAGCGTCGCGATCTGCGCGTCCGACAGGCAACTGTCGCGCAGTGAAGGCCGCTGTCCGTTCGCGCAGCGCACGGCCGCGATGATCTGCGGCTCCAGCTTGCGGCACGCTTCCACGTTGCTGACGATGCCGTCGGCGGCGTTGTCGAGCATGTCGCATTCGTGCAGGACGGTGTCGAATACGCGCCGCTGCTGCGCGAGCCCGACGTAACCGCCCGGTTTTCCATACGATGCCTGCCCCACCGCCACGCCCATCAGCCGGACGCCCGCGAAGTTGATCGCGGGCGCGTTGGCGATCACGCCGTCGTAGTCGCGCGGATAGCGCTCGATCACCGTGAAGCCTTCGCGGCCGCCCGTCGAGCCGCCGGCGAAGTAGGTTTTTTCCGGGTCGCGCCCGTAGCCCATCTGGATCAGCGCGAGCGCGACGTCGTGGGTTTTTTTCAGATGACCGAAGCCGAAGTTGAGGATCGCTTCGTCGTTGGCAGCGAAGTCCGCGCGTCCCGCGTTGCCGACATGGCCCGAATCGGAGCCGAAGGTCGCGTAGCCGCGCGCGAGGGGCGTCGAGTCGGGCGCGAACGACATCGGCTCGGTGCCGCTCACGACGACGCCGCTATAACCGCCGCCGCCCATCTGCAGCGCGCGGCCGTTCCAGCGGGTCGGCAGGTTCACTTCGAAGCGGATGTCGGGCGTGCTGTCCTCAATCGGTTTGATCGCGCCGACGATGCGGCAGTATTCGCCGTTGCGGTTGCCCGGCGCAGCGGCCTTGACGACGGATGCAGACCCGATGACGGCGCCGCGGGTCGGCAAGCCGATGATCGAGGGCGGCACGGTCTTGCCTTCGAGGTCGGCGCAGTGTTTCGTGAGATAGGAGGCGGCGCGGGCTGGCTGGCTTGCTGCGAGCGCGCAAGCAAAAAGTAAAACGAAGACGAGGCGCGAAAAAGCGGCGATGGGGGTCACTTGTAGTTCGCTGACGGGCGCTGGGTACACGGTGCTGGCGCAAGTCGCGTGCACGGTATGCGGCGCTCGGCGGCGGCGTTATCGAATGGCGGGGACGGAATGCCGCTCAATATATAAGAAGAGTTTCAAAGGGAGCAATCTGTAAGCCGTTTTCTCTTTATGTCTTACGGATCGCGTTGGCGATTGCGAATCGCAGTCGGTCTCTTGCCCGCAAACATGGCCATCCGGCTAATAGCGGCGGCGCACTCGTCTGGATATGCTTGAGTCGTGCAGCAAACCGTAAAGGGAGGGTGTCGATGCAGATGAAATGCGTGAAACGATTCGAGCGATGAAGAATTTCCCCAACGGGACTCGCTGCGCCCTGCTCGTTCGTGACAACGGGCAAATTTTTCGAGCCGAGGGAGGTGCGTGTCGTCGTGTTGAAGTACGTCCCGACCAGGGACTGACATTGAATATCGCTACGGTTCAGCGACCCTGGCCGAGCGGTTCCATCCGGTCATCCGATCGACGGTGCCCCATTTCTGACAGCGGCTTCTCATTGCGGGCTGAGAAGGCACGGCCCGCGAAGAATCCTCCCGGTGCCAGAGAGCCGCCGGCCGTTCGGGTAACGGCCGCCGCTTATCGCCCGCTCTCTGCCAACGCCGCATCCAGATGCGCTGCCCGCGCACCGGAAACATTCCGCGCGCCCTCCTCGTCCTTCGTATGCGCGAGACTGAACCGCTCATTCGGCGCCGTGCCGTTCAGATGAAACGCGCCGACCGCCGCCTCGCGCTGGATCGCCGGGTTATGCGACGCAAGCACCCGCGCGTTGCGCCAGTGCCTGTCGAGGCGTCGCGCTTCGCTCGTCGCGCTCGCCCCGCCGACCTCGAACAGCAGCGTCGATGCCTCCAGTACCTGCTCGATCACGATCTGTTGCGCCTTGTAGACCTGGATGTCGAGCGCGATGTAATCCTCGGTCGTCGCCCGGCCTTCGACTCGCGCCCGATGCACGTTCTCCAGTGCCGCCGACACCGAATCGACAATGCTCTCCGCCGCGAACGCGAGGCTCGCCAGCCGCCCGACCACGCGATGCACGAGCGGATTGTCGCGCGGGCTCGAGCGCCCCGGCACGCCGAACGTCCTCGTGCGTCCCTGCACGAACGCGACGCCATCGCGCAGCACCGCCCGCGCGATGCCCGCGAGCGTCGCGAGGTGTACGGTCTGATAGAACGCCGTCACGAGCGTATTGCGGCGCGGCTCCGATGCCTTGAACCGATGCAGGATCTGATCGTCGGGGACGCGAACGTTGTCGAAACGCGTCGTGCCGCTCGCCGTCAAGCGCTGGCCGAAGCCGTCCCAGTCGTCGAGGCGCGTGACGCCCGGCGCGTCGCCGCGCACGAGCAGATGCACGTCCTGTTCACCATCGTGCGCGGTGACGTTGATCCAGTCGGCATAGAGCGCGCCCGTGCTGTAGTACTTCTCGCCGTTCAGCAGCCACTCGCCGCTCGCGCGGTCCCGCGTCACGGTGACCGTGTTGTGCGTCGAACCGGTGCGCTCGGAAATCGCCGCGCCGACCGTCTCGCCCTTTGCGACGCGCGTGAGCCAGCGGCGGCGGACGGCTTCGTCGTCGCTTTCGAGGCGCATTTCGATGAAGCCGAAGTTAAGCCGCAGGATTTGGGGCAGGTTCGAATCGGCTTCGCCGAGCCGCGTCAGAAGGCGGAAGAACTGCGGCAGCGTCACGCCGCCGCCGCCGTATTCGCGCGGCACGCGCAGCGCCGTGAAACCCGACTCCTTGAGCCATCGCACCGCATCGTTCGCGAGTTCGCGCTTCTGCTCGCGCTCGACCGCGCCCGCCGCGATGTGCTCGAACACCTCCGAGAAGCGTTCGAGCAGTTGCGCGTCGCCAAGCGGCGTCTGGGTCGTTGTCATGTGCTTTCTCCACTTTGGAATCGTATCGAAAGAGCATAAATTCGACGCCATCCCACACACAACGAAGCAAATTTGCTAACGATATGCGCGCGGCGAGCGCAGTCCGGCCCATTCATCCACTTTCCTGCCATCGGCGACGCGCTCGATCCGCGTCCCGCCAAGGACAAACGCCCGGCAATTGCCGTCTATTCCCCATCCCATTCGCCTCGCAGGTCGCTGTCCTGCAAAAGCTGCAGCAACGTCTCGGCGGGCCGGCTCAAATGCTTCGCCCCGAGCGCGATGAATTCGACCTCCGGCAAATCCGGCAGCGCCGCCCGATTGACCGGCGCCGCAAGCCCGCGCCCCGCGAGGAAATGCGATCGCACCGTGAGCCCGAGCCCGCCGCGCGCCGCCGCGATGCAGCCCGCGTGGCTGCTGCTCGTGCAGACCATCTGCCAGCGCGCGCCGGCCATCGCGAGCGCATCGAGGACGACGGCGCGCGTCACGCTCGGCTCGGCGACGAGGATCAGCGGCAGCGGCGAATCCAGATCGACCACGGTGCCGGGCTTCGCGAGCCACTCCAGCCGCCCGCTGAAGAGCCGCGTGCCGCGCGCGTCGCCGAGACGCCGCTTGCCGACCGCCAGATCGATCGCGCCGGCATCGAGCAATTGATAGAGCTGCCCCGTCATGCCGATCGTGATTTCGAGCTCGACGTCGGGATGCGTGTTCCGAAACGCGGCCAGCACGCTGGGCAGCGGGCCGAGCGCGAGATCGTCGGAGGAACCGAGGCGCACGCGACCGCGCAGACGCGGCGAGCGGAACTGCGACTCCGCGTGCGACATCGCTTCCAGGATCACGCGCGCGTGGACGAGCATCGCCTCGCCGTCGGCGGTGAGCGCGAGCGAGTGGGTATCGCGCGTCATGAGCCGCCGCCCGACGCTTTCCTCCAGCCGCCGGATGTGCTCGCTCACGCTCGACTGCGTGAGGCCGAGCTGGCGGCCGGCGTCGGTGAAGCTGTGCGACGCGGCCACCGTCGCGAAGGTGCTTAGCCAGACGGGATTGAGCATTGGGCAATTGTGATCGGATTTGGCGATTGCAGTCAACGTGGCTAGAGGGGTTCCCGATAGCTTCGACAGTCACTAATATTTCACACATGGCATTTTCAGGCGCCGCCCCCGCCTTTTTACACTTCCCATGACCAGACAGTCCTCCCACACGGCCCTTCTCTGGATCGTCGCCGTCGGTTTTTTCATGCAGGCGCTCGATACCACGATCGTCAACACCGCCCTGCCCTCGATCGCCCACAGCCTCCACGCGCATCCGCTCGCGATGCAATCGATCGTCGTCGCCTACACGCTGACGATGGCGCTCCTCACGCCGGCCTCCGGCTGGCTCGCGGACCGGTTCGGCACGCGCCGCGTCTATTTCGTCGCGATTCTGCTGTTCGTCATCGGCTCGCTGTGCTGCGCGGGCGCGCACACGCTGAACCAGCTGGTGATCGCGCGGATCTTGCAGGGCATCGGCGGCTCCATGCTGCTGCCGATCGGGCGCCTCGCCGTGCTGCGCAGCGTGACGGGCGAGGCTTACGTTTCGGCGCTGGCCGTGATCTCGATTGCCGGACAGGTCGGCCCGATTCTGGGACCGACACTCGGCGGCTGGTTCGTCGAATCGATTTCGTGGCACTGGATCTTCCTCATCAACGTGCCGATCGGCGCGCTCGGGCTTCTTGCCGCGCATCGCTTTCTGCCGGACGACGCTATCGCCGATGCGCCGCCGTTCGATTTCGTCGGCTGCGGTTTGCTGTCGCTGTGCATGGTGTCGTTTTCGCTGGCGCTGGATAGTCCGGTGCATGAGCATCGCGGACTGGTGGCTGTCGGTCTCTTCGCGATCAGCGCGGTTACGGCGCTCGCCTATATTCCGCACGCTCGGCGACGCAGGAATCCGCTCTTCGAACTGGCGCTTTTTCGCGAGCCGAACTTCAGCGTCGGGCTGATCGGCAACCTGCTGTGCCGGGTCGGATCGAGTGCCGTGCCGTTTTTGCTGCCGCTTTTGATGCAACTCGAACTCGGGTACAGCCCGCTGCATTCCGGCCTCATGATGCTGCCCGCCGCGTTCGCCGGCACGATCGCGAAAGGCTGGATCGCGCCGCTCGTCAAGCGCTACGGCTACGACACGTTCCTGCTCGTGAACACGATTCTGGTGGGCGCATCGATCGTCGGCTTTGCGGCGTTTTCGCCTGCGACGCCGCTCGTCATCGAGATCGCGATCCTCGCCGTGTTCGGCGCGTGCAACTCGATGCAGTTCGCGGCGATGAACAGCGTCACGCTCAAAGGGCTCTCGATCAAGGACGCGGGCAGCGGCAACAGCCTCTTCTCGATGGTGCAAATGCTCGCGATCGGGATGGGCGTGTCGATCGGCGGCGGGCTCGTGCAAGTGTTCGACGGCGAGTTCGGCTCGGCCGCGCTCGGCTTCCGGCTGAGCTTCGTATGCGTGGGCGTGATTACGCTGCTCTCGGCACTCGTGTTCCGCAGGCTCGACGCAGCGCCGCAACCGGCGCCCCGCCCGGCGACGGCACAGTGACCCTGCAGGCTCGCGCCGAGACGGCTATCCTTACCCGTCGTCACTAACCGCTTACGGAGCCTCATCGTGCAATATCGAAAATTCGGCAGCACCGGTCTCACTGTTTCGCGCCTGTGCCTCGGCACGATGACGTTCGGCTTGCAGACAGAAGAAGACGCGTCGCGCAGCATCATGGACAAGGCCGCCGACGCAGGCGTCAATTTCATCGATACGGCCAACGTCTATCCGCTCGGCGGCACTGAATCGGTGGCTGGACGCACGGAGGAAATCGTCGGACGATGGCTGAAAGGCAAGCGCGACCGCTATATCCTCGCGACGAAGGCGGTCGGCAAGATGGGGCCATCGGCGTGGGACCAGGGCGCGTCGCGCAAGCACTTGCTCGATGCAATCGACGCGTCGCTCAAGCGGCTGAATACCGATTACGTCGATCTGTATCAACTGCATTCCGACGATCGCGACACGCCGCTCGACGAGACGCTCGAAGCGCTCGATACCATCGTGCGGCAAGGCAAGGCGCGCTATATCGGGGTGTCGAACTTTCTGGCTTATCGGCTGGCGCGGGCGCTGGGGCGGTCGGATGTGTTGGGGGTGTCCCGCTTCGTGTCGGTGCAGCCGCGTTACAACCTGCTGTTCAGGCAGATCGAGCGCGAATTGCTGCCGCTCGCGACCGAGGAGCAGCTTGCGGTGATTCCCTATAACCCGCTCGCGGGTGGGTTGCTGACCGGTAAGCATCGGCATGATGCGGTGCCTTCCGAAGGTCGCTTTACCGCGACGGTCGGCAAAGCTGGCGAAATGTACACGCAGCGCTACTGGCACGAGCGCGAGTTCCAGACGATCGAGAAGCTGAAGGCGATCGCTGCGCAGACGGGAGAGACGCTGGCGAAAACGTCGCTCGCCTGGGTGCTGGCGAATCCGGCTGTGACTTCGGCGATCATCGGCGCGAGCCGCGCGGAGCAGCTTTCCGATACGCTCGCCGCGATCGATCTCGTGCTCGATCCTGAGGTCAAGGCAAAGCTCGATGAGGCTACGGTCGAGTATCGGTGGGGCGATGCGCCGCGCTGAGTCGTCTCAGTACCGCGCGATGTCCCGGCTTTCCAGGATAGGCGATGGCGCGCCTCGTTTCGCGACCGCGAGCATCGCGCGCCCGACTTGCTCGGTCGTGACGATCGCGTTCGGAAACATGCGCTGCAGGAGCGGCAATACGGGGCGCGTGAGCGAGTAAATCGTCTGATACAGCGCGGTTTTCGAGCGCACGCCGTGCATCGGGACGATCGCGCCGGGGCGGAACATGAACGCCGCCTTGAACGGCAGCCGCTGCAGCGCGTTCTCGGTGCGGCCCTTCACGCGCGCCCACATGCTGCTACCCTGTTCGGTGCTGTCGCAGCCGGCGCCCGTCACGTAGACGAAAGTCATCTGCGGATTGAGTCGCGCGAGCGTCTGCCCAGCAGCCATCGTCATGTCGTAGGTGAGGCGCGTGTACTCGGCCTCGCTCATCCGGAACGACGACACGCCGAGACAAAAGAAACACGCATCGAAACCGGTGAGGTCGCTTTCCAGCGTCGTGTAATCGAACAGGTCGCGATGCACGATTTCGCGCAGCTTCGGGTGCGCGACGCCTGTCGCCGTGCGGCCGAGCGTCACGACTTCGGTGACGTCCGCGTCGAGCAGGCATTCGCGCAGGACGCCCTGCCCGACCATACCTGTTGCGCCGAATAGGATGACTTTCATCGCACGTCGGCTCCGGACGGTGAGCGCGGGGTCGTCAGGCGCGAACGCCAGATTCCTTCCATGGAATAAACCGCCAGCGCCGCCCAGATCGCCCCATATCCGATCAGCCGGTCGTGCCCGAACGGCTCCCCGTACACAATCACGCCGATCAGCAACTGCAACGTCGGCGTGATGTACTGAATGAGCCCGAGCATCGAAAGCGGGATGCGACGCGCGCCTGCAGCGAACAGCAAAAGCGGGATCGCGGTAATCGGCCCGGCTGCGACCAGCAGAATCTGCACCCCAACCGATGCATGCCCGAATCCGCTCGTCCCGTGAATCCCGAGAAAGAGCAGATAGGCCGCCGCAAGCGGACAAAGCAGCATCGTCTCGAGCGTGAGCCCTTCGAGCGCCCCGAGATGCGCGGTCTTGCGCAGCAATCCATATCCGCCGAACGTCAGTGCGAGCGCAAGACTGATCCACGGCGGCGCACCGTTCACCCACGTGAGCCACGCAACCCCCGCCCCCGCAATCGCGACCGATACCCATTGCAACGGCCGAAGCCGTTCGTGCAGGAACGCCATGCCGAATAGCACATTGATGAGCGGATTGATGAAGTACCCGAGACTCGCCTCGACGATGCGGCCATCGTTGACCGCCCAGATGTAGATGCCCCAGTTCGTCGACAAGAGCACCGCGCTCGCGATGAATCGCACAAGCTGCTGCCGGTTGCGCATGACGGGCCAGAGCCAGCTCCACTGACGGCGCACCGTCAGCACGATGAACAGGAACACCATCGACCAGGCCATCCGGTGCGTGAGCATCTCGACGGCGCCGATCGAATGCAACGCCTTGAAATACAACGGAAACAGTCCCCAGATGGCAAACGCCGAGAATGCGTAGACGACTCCTGGATTCATTTTGGTTTGGGCGAAAAGACGGTTCTGGACGAGCGGCAACGTAGTAAGGCCCGTCGCGCGGAAGTGTCGGATTTTAGTCGACTCGAGTGTGTTTTCCCTAATCGCGTTTGTGGTGCCACGCGAACCGTTTGCTACTCCTCACGCTCAAATCGAGGCAAAAAACGCGCGTGTTAGCATTCCCCGGCCTGTTTTTTGCTATGCAGCGACGGCATCCGCCACCGCATCGCCCTGACCTCTCTGGACATAATGGATAACAACTCCGTTCATCAGCATTTCTTTCATTTTCTGCTACTGGTTGTGACGGTTGCATTCGCCTGGGTCCTGCTGCCGTTCTTTGGCGCGGTCTTCTGGGGCACGATTCTGGCGATTCTTTTCCAGCCGATGCAGCGGTGGCTCACGGTGCGCTTCGGCAAGCGCCGCAACCTCGCCGCGCTGACGACCCTCGCGATCACCATCCTCATCGTGATCCTGCCGCTCGCGCTGGTCGCGGGCACGCTCGTGCAGGAAATCACGCTCGCGTACACGCAGATCAAGTCCGGCCAGCCGAACTTCACGCACTACTTTCAGCAAGCGGTGCACGCGTTGCCGTCGTCGGTGCAGAATCTGCTCGGCCGCTTCGGTCTGGACGACATCCCCGGCATCCAGCGCCGTCTGACCGCGGGCGCCGCGCAGATCAGCCAGTTCGTCGCGGAACAGGCGCTCAGCATCGGGCAGAACACGTTCCAGTTCGTGATCAGCTTCGGCGTGATGCTCTACCTCGTGTTTTTCCTGCTGCGCGACGGGGGCGAAATTGGCCGTCGCATTCGCCGCGCGTTGCCGCTCGATGAAGCGCACAAGATGCATCTGATCGCCAAGTTCACGACGGTCGTGCGTGCGACCGTGAAAGGCAATATCGCGGTGGCGGCGGTTCAGGGGCTGCTCGGCGGACTGATCTTCTGGATTCTCGGCATCCAGGGGTCGCTCCTGTGGGGCGTGCTGATGGCGTTCCTGTCGCTCTTGCCGGCGATCGGCGCCGCCCTTGTGTGGGCGCCGGCCGCCGCCTATTTCCTGCTGACAGGCGATATCTGGCGCGGCGTGATCCTGATTGTGTTCTGCGTGGTGGTGATCGGTCTGGTCGATAACGTGCTGCGGCCGATTCTCGTCGGCAAGGACACGAAGATGCCCGACTGGGTCGTGCTGATCTCGACGCTCGGCGGCATGGCGCTCTTTGGCATCAACGGGTTCGTGATCGGGCCGCTGGTGGCGGCGCTTTTTATGGCGAGCTGGGATTTGTTCGCGCAGGGCGAGGAGACGGGGACGGAGTTGTAGATTCGTCGGAGCTGGTCAGAATGCGAGCGGCTTGATCCGGAGCCGCTTGGCGTTGCGAGCAAGCACGTCATCGAGGGTCGCCATTGACTTGGCTCGGGCTTCGAGCGCGCACGCAAGGTGCAGCGCGTCGCCCGCACGGAGGCCGGTTGTCGCGTCCAGCGTGAGCACGGCGGCGCGGTGAAACGTCGCGGTTTCAAGGGACAACAGTTGCAAATCGCCAGCGCACAGACGCTCGAACGCTTGCCACGCCGAGGCCCCCTGCTCTTCCGATATTTGTCCTGTTCGCTGCTTGATGCCAAGTGCGCTGGCAAATTCCGTCACGCACCACGCGGCGGAGGCCAGTTCATCGTTGCAGTCCTCATACCAGCTTACGACGGCGGCGGTTTTTGGTTCCTTCACGCAAAGCGGTACCAATACGCTTGTATCGACGTACACCATCAGTAGCGGGCCCCGCGACGTAGTTCGTCCATGACTGACTCGGTCATCGGCATAGCCTCGCGCGTCTTCTCCAGTTCCTGCACGAAAGCCTTGCGATCCCACTTCGCTGCGCGAAGACTCAGCCCGCCGTCAGCGGTCAGATGCGCCTCCACCTGATCGCCCTCCTTGATGCCTGTTCGGCGCACGTAATCCGCCGGGATACGCACGGCGAGACTGTTACCCCATTTTGCTACTAGCAAGTTCATCCGGTCACCTCGATGATCTACAATAATGTAGATACATTATAACTCCTTTGCGGGTGCTGATGATTGTCATTTTTCCACTCGCAGACGTTAAAAAGCCCGCGTGGTCGTCGACTCACGCGGGCTTTGCTTAGCCAACCGCCTCACTTACCGCGCCTCACGCGGCACATACTTGCAGTCGAAACGCTTCCTCACCGTCCCGTTTTCATCGACGCTTTCCAGATACACGTCGAACTGCCACAGCCGCGCCATGTGCTTGAGCACTTCGTCGCTGTCGTTCGACAGGTGCCGGTTGTCCGTCATGAAATGCCGCAGCGTGAGACTGCGGTCACCGCGCGTGTTCACCGAATACACCTGGATGTTCGGCTCGCGATGATGCATGTCGTATTGACGCGACAGCGCCTGCCGCACATACCGATATCCGCTTTCATCATGAATCGCCGACACTTCGAGCGCGTCGCGCATGTCGTCGTCGAGGATGGAAAAGAGGCGCATCTCGCGGATCAGATGCGGTGACAGATACTGCGCGATGAAGCTCTCGTCCTTGAAGTTGCGCATCGCGTAGTGAAGCGCTTCCAGCCAGTCGCTGCCGGCGAGTTCGGGGAACCACTCGCGATCCTCATCGGTCGGGTTCTCGCAGACGCGGCGGATGTCGCTCATCATCGAGAAGCCGAGCGCGTAAGGATTGATACCGCTGTAATACGGCTTGGTCACCGGTGGCTGATACACCACGTTGCTGTGCGAATGCAGGAACTCCATCATGAAGCCGTCTTCGAGCCGGCCTTCGTTGTAGAGCGTGTTGAGCAGCGTGTAGTGCCAGAACGTAGCCCAGCCTTCGTTCATCACCTGCGTCTGACGCTGCGGATAAAAGTACTGCCCCACCTTGCGCACGATGCGGATCACTTCCCGCTCCCAAGGCTCCAGCAGAGGCGCGTTCTTCTCCGCGAAGTAAAGCAGGTTTTCCTGCGGCTCCGGCGGATAACGGCTTTCGATTTCCTCGGCGGTCTGCGCCTTGCCCTTCGGCAACGTGCGCCACAGTTCATTCACCTGCGACTGCAGATACGCCTCGCGCTCGCGGCGCATCGCGGCTTCCTTCGCCAGCGACAGCTTCTGCGGCCGCTTATAGCGATCGACGCCGTAATTCATCAGCGCATGGCATGAATCGAGCAGTTCCTCGACGTGATCCAGCCCGTAACGCTCCTCGCACTCCGCGATGTAATTCTTCGCGTAGACGAGATAATCGATGATCGCGTGCGCGTCCGTCCACAGGCGGAACAGGTAGTTGCCCTTGAAGAACGAGTTGTGCCCGTACGCGGCATGCGCGATGACGAGCGCCTGCATCGTCATCGTGTTCTCTTCCATGAGGTAAGCGATACATGGATTCGAATTGATGACGATTTCGTACGCGAGCCCCATCTGCCCGCGCCGATAGCTCTTCTCAGTCGATAGAAAATGTTTGCCGAACGACCAGTGCCGATAGTTCACCGGCATCCCGACCGACGCGTACGCGTCCATCATCTGCTCGGCACTGATCAGTTCGAGCTGGATCGGATAGACGTCCAGCTTGTACCGCTCGGCGACGCGCGCGATTTCGGTGTCGTATTCCTCGATGAGTTCGAAGGTCCAGTCCGACGGGCACGGCAACGGCCTTTTTTCCGCAACATTCATGCTGCCTTCCTTCCGCGCCGGCGAGGGCGCGCTCCGTTGCTCCGCTTCCAGCTTCGACGGTGAGCGGTCGTCCGCGATGCCGTCCAGGTTATAACCACGCGCTTCGTTGTGGAGATGCCTTGTCGTCATGCAGCCGCCTGTTGCTTCTCGAACAGTTCACGGAACACCGGATAGATGTCCGCGGCCGATTCGACTTTTTTCATCGCGAGCTCTGGCGCCGTCAGCGCCAGTTGAGCGTACTCCAGCCACAAGTTCTGCTCTTCGGGCGCCACTTGAATATAGGCAAAATACCGTACTTTGGGCAGGATGTCTTCCGACAGAAGCTTGCGGCACTTGGGCGAATCGTCGGTCCAGTTGTCGCCGTCCGAGGCCTGTGCGCCGTAAATGTTCCATTCAGTCGGCGAATAGCGCTCGTTCATGATCTTCTTCATCAGCTCCAAAGCGCTCGAAACGACCGTGCCGCCACTCTCCGTCGAATGGAAGAACGTGTCTTCGTCGACTTCCTCGGCGCGCGTGTGGTGGCGGATGAACACCACTTCGATCTTCTCGTAGTTGCGGTTCAGGAACAGGTACAAGAGAATGAAGAAGCGCTTGGACAGGTCCTTCCTCTGCTCGTCCATCGAACCCGAGACGTCCATTAGACAGAACATCACGGCCTTGCTCGACGGCGTCGGTTGCTTCACGCGATTCACGTAGCGCAGGTCGAACGGATCGATGAACGGGATGCGCGTGATGCGGCCCTTCATGATCACGATGTCAGCTTCGAGCCGCGCGATGTCGTCAGGATCGGCCTTCTCTTCCTTGAGTTCTTCCAGTTGCCGTTCCATCTCGTGCAACTGGCTCAAAAGCGGCGAGCCGAGCGCGATCCGCCGCCCGAGCGCGCTGCGCAGTGAGCGCACCACGTCGATGTTGTTCGGCGTGCCTTCCGCCGCCCATCCCGCGCGGACGTTTTTCCACGTTGGCACGGCGAGCAACTGGGTTTTGACGAGCCGGGGCAATTCGAGATCGTCGAAGAAGTACTGCATGAATTCTTCGCGCGACAGCTCGAAGACGAAGTCGTCCTGCCCATCGCCTTCGTTGCTGGCGGTCTTGCCACCGCCACCGCCGCCGCCTTGCGGGCGCTGGATCTTGTCGCCGCGAATGTAGTCGGCGTTGCCCGGGTGGACGAGTTCACGTTTGCCGCCAGGGCCATGCCGGAACGACGGTTCGGCGATGTCCTTCTTCGGGATCGTGATGCTCTGGGTGTTTTGAATGTCCTTGATGCTGCGGTCGCGCACCGCGTCGGATACCGCGCGGCGAATGTAGTTCTTCACGCGGCGCAGAAAGCGTTCGCGGTTGGCGATGCTCTTGTTCTTACCGGCTAACCTGCGGTCGATGATTTGGTGCAGCACATCCAGTCTCCCGCGTTATTGGCGAGGAAGCGAGGCGCTGCGCTGACTTCCGCCGCATGTGGCCGTGGCCTGTGGGCGGATGCCGTCGGTCACGCCTCGCAAGGTGCCCGCGCTGCGCCGCCGGTGATTGCACGAGCAATCCTGGCGACGTGACGCGGACCTGATACGTAGGGTTTCACGATTCAGTCATGCTGTTGGCTCTTGCCCTCGGTCAGGAAGACTTGCGCACGCGCAGATACCAGTCGCAGAGGAGCCGCACTTGCTTCGGCGTGTAGCCCTTCGCGACCATGCGATTGACGAAGTCTTCGTGCTTGCGCTGTTCTTCCGCCGATCCCTTTGCATTGAACGAAATGACGGGCAGAAGTTCTTCGGTATTCGAGAACATTTTCTTCTCGATCACCACGCGCAGCTTCTCGTAGCTGATCCACGCCGGATTCTTGCCGCCGTTCGCCGCCCGCGCCCGCAGCACGAAATTCACGATCTCGTTGCGGAAGTCCTTCGGGTTGCTGATGCCCGCCGGCTTCTCGATCTTCTCCAGCTCGGCGTTGAGCGCCGCGCGGTCGAAGCTCTCGCCGGTATCGTGATCGCGGAACTCCTGATCCTGAATCCAGAAGTCGGCATAGGTCACGTAGCGATCGAAGATGTTTTGTCCATACTCCGAATACGATTCCAGATACGCGGTCTGAATCTCCTTGCCGATGAACTCGGCATAGCGCGAAGCCAGCACGTCCTTGATGAACGACAGATACTTCTGCTCCGTCTCCGGCGGGAACTGCTCGCGTTCGATCTGCTGTTCGAGCACGTACATCAGATGCACCGGATTGGCGGCGACTTCCGCCGAATCGAAGTTGAAGACGCGCGACAGGATCTTGAACGCGAACCGCGTCGAGACACCGGTCATGCCTTCGTCGACACCCGCGAAGTCGCGATACTCCTGATACGACTTCGCCTTCGGGTCCGTGTCCTTGAGGTTATCGCCGTCGTAGACCTGCATCTTCGAGAAGAGGCTGGAGTTCTCCGGCTCGTGCAGACGGGTGAGCACCGCCATCTGCGCCATCATCTTGAGCGTGCCGGGCGCGCACACGGCCTCGGCCAGCGACGAGTTACGCAGCAGCTTTTCGTAGATCTTGACCTCTTCGCTGTAACGCAGGCAGTACGGCACCTTCACGACGAAGATCCGGTCGAGCAGTGCCTCGTTGTTCTTGTTGTTGCGGAACGCCTTCCACTCCGACTCGTTCGAGTGAGCGAGGATCACGCCATCGAAAGGAATCGCGCCGAAGCCCTCCGTGCCCTTGAAGTTGCCTTCCTGGGTCGCGGTAAGCAGCGGGTGCAGGACCTTGATCGGCGCCTTGAACATTTCGACGAATTCGAGCAGGCCCTGATTCGCGAGACACAGGCCGCCGGAGTAGCTGTAGGCGTCGGCGTCGTCTTGCGAGTAGGTTTCGAGCTTGCGGATATCCACCTTGCCAACGAGGGACGAGATGTCCTGATTGTTCTCGTCGCCCGGTTCCGTCTTCGCGATGCCGATCTGCCGAAGAATCGACGGATAGCGCCGCACGACGCGGAACTTGCGGATGTCGCCGTTGTATTCGTGCAGGCGCTTGACCGCCCACGGGCTGAGGATGCTCTTGAGATAACGGCGCGGGATGCCGTACTGCTCTTCAAGCACGGGACCGTCTTCGTCGTAGTCGAAGAGACCGAGCGGCGACTCGTTCACAGGCGAGCCCTTGATCGAGTAGAACGGCACGCGCTCCATGAGTTGCTTCAGGCGCTCCGCGATCGACGACTTGCCGCCGCCGACAGGCCCGAGCAAATACAGGATCTGCTTCTTTTCCTCGAGACCCTGTGACGCGTGCCGGAAGTACGACACGACGTGTTCGATCACTTCCTCCATTCCGTAGAACTCGCGGAATGCCGGATACACCTTGATGACCTTGTTCGCAAACACACGCGATAAACGCGGATCGAGTCGTGTATCGACCTGCTCGGGTTCACCGATGGCCGTCAACATGCGTTCGCCCGACGTTGCGTACGTGGCGGGATCTTCTTTGCAGAGCGCGAGGTACTCTTCGAGCGAGAATTCCTCCTCGCGAGTTTTTTCGAAGCGCGTCGCGAAACTGCTGTAGATATCCATGCTACCTCCTCGCCGAAGTCAGAAAACGTTGCCGTGCGCAAAGCGCGTAATCGAAACGACATCGCTTGAATTCATCCTAAACCCTTTCGAATTTTTTTTCACGCACTTGCGTGGGTGATTTGCTTCGAAGAATTCCTAGCTTGGAGGATTATTTTCGTTCACCTACAATCCTCAGTCCCGATGTCCCTATCGTGTTGCCGCAAGTCCCGCTTGCCTGTTCGCTTCACCTCGTAGCAGCACAGTTATCCCCAGCAGGACGCCATCGCGAACCCTCTGCCCTGGCAGTCGGCGGCGTGGTGTGCTGCCATGCGCGTGTCCCACGTCGTCGCATTCGATACACAATCGTTCTGAATGCAATGGCAATGCCTTTTTCAATCGTGTGCCACCGAACGTTACGCTCCAGCGGTGTGTAATTTTCACTTGCCGTTTCGATATCGCGCATCGAATCTTCTTTGCATGCCGATACCCTTTTGATGGATATGGATTTACGGGCCATCGGCCAAACGTCGCGGATTTGTTTGTGGGGTTTGCGCATCATCTTCTGGTTCATACGAGTGCGAGTTCTATCTCCCCGACACGGTCGATCGAGCCGTGCACGAGTCCCGGCACTTCGATCCGGTGCGCGCCGGTATAGGTGCCCGTTGTAACGGTCCAGAAGGGCTCGACCGCGAGGCCCATGCGCGAACAGTGATTGACGAACCAGACGAGCAGTTCGCGCGGATCGCCCGCGGGATTGCCGCCCGTGTCGGGCACGATCGAGACGCCGTCGAGCGTCAGTTCCAGGCGCGGCGCGAGGAAGTCGAAACCGGGCGCGATCACGTTGTAAGGCTCGATGGCGCCGACCACCAGCGCGCCGTTGTTCTGCGCATCGGCGAGTTGCGCGAGCGGCGCCAGGTTCGGCCACTGCGCGAAGCGGCTGTCGACGACTTCGAGCGCCACCGCCATCCCGCCGATCGCGCCGAGCACTTCGTCGCGCTCGTAAGGCTCGGCGCGCGCGGGCAGCGCGCGGTCGAAGCGAAACGCGATCTCCATTTCCACCAGCACGCGAAAGAACGACGCGATCTCGAGCCGCGCCGGCGATGCATGCACGAGCGACGCTTCGATCGGTGCCCCAGCGGGTGGCGCCGACGGCGTGCGCGCGCCGATCTTCCACGCGCCGATCTGCGCATTGCGCAGCCGCAAGACCTCGTGCTGGATGGCGTAGGCGGCGCCAGTGTCGGCGGGGATGTCGCGGGCGGCGAGTTCGTCGATCAACGTGTGCTGCTCGCGCGCCCGGACGAGTTGCGCGGCGAGTGTCGATTCGGTCATGTCGGAGTTCCTCGTAAGCGTGACGGACAAGTGCCATCAGTGTACGAGTTACCGGCGCGGTGCGAAGCCGTCATGGTTGTTACAAAAACAAACGCGCGCCGCGAAAGGCTTTCGCGGCGCGCGTTCAGCGACTTTGTAACAGCGATCCGGGCAGGATGATCAGAAGGTTTCCCAGTCGCCCGATGCTGTTGCTGCGGCAGCCGGTGCCACAGTGCGCGGCGCCGTCATCATCGGGCGCTTGGCGGGCGCGGCGACGGCGGGTTTGCGCGCGACCGGCCGCGGACTGGCCTTCGACCGCGCAGGCGCTACTGGCGCAGCGCCGCTTTCGTTCAGTTGGAACACGGAAACCACCTGACGCAGACGCCCGGCCTGATCCTCCAGCGATTGCGCCGCAGCGGCCGCTTCTTCAACGAGTGCCGCGTTTTGCTGCGTCACTTCGTCCATTTGCGTGACGGCACGCGCCACCTGATCGATCCCGCTGCTCTGCTCTTCCGATGC